>NZ_JAHVKE010000014.1 GCF_019800885.1 Maritalea mobilis | reverse complement strand
CGCGATGTGGGGAAAGATCAGGAAAGCACGCAAAGGCCGATCCCGGCGAAAGGCCGGGTCAGCTACTTATGAAGTGGGCGCAAGTCCTGAACATGTGCCGCAAGATGACGAGGGGACGCGCTGGGGTCAAGTCGAGAGGATGATCGAGGCGTGCTCGCGTTGTGAAGCAGGACGACGGCCCCGCAAGACGCATGTGGACACCTTCATCGTCGTTCTCAGGCTGCTCAGTCAAAGCCTTCGATGAGGCGGCAAAGTTGGTTCCTAGACGCTCATTTAGAATCGTAGATTGATCAATGCGGCGGTGTCTCCGGCTCGGCTACGAGCGTTTCCTGCCCCCTGAAAGCACCTTCGGCCAACCACCATAAGCGTCATGCTGGGCGACCTTCGCCCTCCCTTGCCGGTGCGGCAGTAGGGCAGCTCATGCCCCCTCAATTGCCAATTTCGCAGAGCGGGAAATCTCAGGGCAGCAGGATTTTTTCTGGCCGCCCATTATTTTCCCCATGTTAGCAAAGCCTTAATTGACTTCTGGCCAGGAGGGGCGAAAAATCCTTGACAGGGTTTGCATCAAAAACAGCCGTTTTGTGCATACATATGCCCCATCTAC
>NZ_JAHVKE010000013.1 GCF_019800885.1 Maritalea mobilis | reverse complement strand
GAAATCCGATCCGTCGAAGCCGCCGGTATATCCGATGACGATGATGGCGTCGCCGCCTGCGAACTCGATCCGGCTGTTGACGCCGTTGTCGGTGATCGTCAGGTCCGCCAGCCCGTTCACCTGCGAGTGGCCGCTGAAGTCCAGCAGGTCGAGCCCGTCCTCCCAGCCCACGATGAAGTCGACGCCGCTGCCGTCCTCGAACACGAAGCTGTCCGCCCCGCCCCCGCCGAAGAACGAGTCGAACCCGGCGCCGCCCTCCAGCGTGTCCTGCCCGTCGCCCCCTGCCAGCACGTCGTTGTTCGACCCGCCGGTCAGCACGTCGTTGCCCCCGGCCCCCGACAGAACCACCGCGTCCGTCACCCCGGTGGCGTCCAGTACGTCGTTGCCGTCGCCGGAATTCACCCGCTCGATCCCGGTGCCCGCCAGGGAGAAGCTGAAATCGCCGTTGTCCAGCAGGAACAGGCGGTCATACCCGGCCCCGCCGTCGAAGGACTGGTCGGTGCTCTCGGCGAAGAACCGGTCGTCGCCCGCCCCGCCCTCGAAGGAATCCGAGCCGCCGTCGCCGAACAGGAAATCGTCCCCGTCGCCGCCGATCAGCACGTCGTCGCCCGCGCCGCCCGACAGCTGGTCCGTGGCCGAGCCGCCGGTCAGCGTGTCATTGCCGCCTTCGCCCGAGATCACGAGGCCCAGGGCCACGCCCGTGCCGTCGAAGGCGTCATCGCCGCTGCCGCCGATGACCCGCTCGATATTGGTGCCCGCAAGCGCCACGTTCACGCCGCCCGGGTCCACCGCGATCAGCCGGTCATAGCCGCCGCCGCCGTCGAAGAACGTGTCCTGCCCGTCGATGTAGAGATCGTCCGCCCCGGTCCCGCCCGAGAAACTGTCCGCGCCGTCATTGCCCTGCAGGATGTCAGACCCCCAGCCGCCGATCAGCACATCGTCGCCCGCCCCGCCACGCAGCAGGTTGCCATTGCCACCCGTCGCATTCAACGTGTCAGAGCCGGTGCCACCCTCCAGCGTGTCGGTC
>NZ_JAHVKE010000012.1 GCF_019800885.1 Maritalea mobilis | reverse complement strand
TTCCCTCGCGGCACACGGGATCTCTTCCCAGCCGACGTGCGCGTGTCAGATGTCGTGGATGCGGTCATGACCGCTCACCCCGCCATCGCACCGTACTTCTTCAAGGGCATCGGCCATCGCTGCCAGTTCCACGAAAGCCAGATCATGGTTGAGATCCTGACGATCATTCTCGGGATGAAGAGCATTGGGGGCGTAGCGCTTCCCATCCACGATGCCGTCCTCGTCCCCACCTCGGCTCAACGCATCGCCACCAACGTCATGACCTACACCTTCCGGCGGAGGACAGGGCTGGAGGCTGTGGTGGATGTCCTCACGTCTCACGATCTGGAGGACCCACTCCCCACCGCTGCATGATCCCCATCAGCTGCCACTGGAGGGATACAGGGAGGGATACCTATAGGGAGGAGGAGGGGGAGGGACACATCACTATCACAACAGGCAACTCCCCATAGGGGGACCCGTAAGGGCCACCTGCTGAACAGGGGACCCGTAAGCGATACCTGGTGGGACCTCCTCCTTTCCCGACCTCCATCAATAGCCCCAAGATGTTTCAGGGGGCGCATGTCTGAACGGCTCACCTATCCCATGCGTTTTGTCATCCTCCCCCATAGGGAGGGGTGGCGCTCTCAGCCGCTGTCAGCTCATCCGATACAGGCACTTGGACAGATCGATGTGAGTACGCCCCCGGGAACCGCATTGGATCGATGGTGTGGTTCCGTCTTCCAGTGTCTTGGTCAGTTCTTTGGGTCTCAGGAGCAGCTGCCGGCAATTAGGGACCACCATGGCATATCGCACCATTCCAGCTCAGAAAGGATCCATCATGAGCAACCACCTGACCGAAAACGACACCTTCACAACCGATGATGACGAATTGACAGAACTCTCAGTCAGCATCGAAATCTGGCTGCACCGCGATGTCGTGACTGTGGAAATGAGTGACTACACGAAGAACGAGAGTGAAGAACACTGCATACACCCTGAGTTGCTATCGCCATTGCTGAAGAACCTGGGACGGCTCATTACGGAAGATCGCTATCAAACAAACACTGAGCAAGTTCTGCACTAAATAGCTTCGGTGGGCGGCGTTCATGAACCCGTCCACCACCCAGCTGACCCTGATGGACAGCCGTAGACCGGATCGTAGACCATTTCGCGCCTCTTGACCGGTCGACACTCTCGCGGCTACCCCTTGATTTGCTGAAGGGAACCTTGTCGAGGGTGCCTGTAACGGGA
>NZ_JAHVKE010000011.1:0-2500 GCF_019800885.1 Maritalea mobilis | reverse complement strand
GAGGTCCGAACCCACACCTGTTGAAAAAGGTCGGGATGAATTGTGCCTAGGGGTGAAAGGCCAATCAAACTCGGAGATAGCTGGTTCTCCGCGAAATCTATTTAGGTAGAGCGTCATCCGAATACCCCGGGGGGTAGAGCACTGGATGGGTAATGGGGCCCCACAGGCTTACTGATCCTAACCAAACTCCGAATACCCGGGAGTACTAGATGGCAGACACACTGCGGGTGCTAACGCCCGTAGTGGAGAGGGAAACAACCCTGACCTCCAGCTAAGGCCCCTAATTCATGGCTAAGTGGGAAAGCAGGTGGGACGACCAAAACAACCAGGAGGTTGGCTTAGAAGCAGCCATCCTTTAAAGATAGCGTAACAGCTCACTGGTCTAAACAAGTTGTCCTGCGGCGAAGATGTAACGGGGCTCAAGCCATGAGCCGAAGCTGAGGACTGCGTATGCAGTGGTAGCGGAGCGTAGTGTGAATAAACCCATGTCTCCTTACCCGGTTCGCCGGGATTGGAGACGCGGGTTTTACTGTGAAGCCGGGGCGTGAGCCATCCGGTGGAGTGATCACTAGCGAGAATGATGACATGAGTAGCGACAAACAGGGTGAGAGACCCTGTCGCCGAAAGTCCAAGGGTTCCTGCTTAAAGCTAATCTGAGCAGGGTAAGCCGACCCCTAAGGCGAGGCCGAAAGGCGTAGTCGATGGGAACCAGGTTAATATTCCTGGGCCATGTGGTGGTGACGGATCGCAGGTGTTGTTCGACCTTATCGGATTGGTCGGGCAGCTGAGCGGTTCCTGGAAATAGCCCCACTATAAGATCGTACCCTAAACCGACACAGGTGGACTGGTAGAGAATACCAAGGCGCTTGAGAGAACGATGTTGAAGGAACTCGGCAAAATACCTCCGTAAGTTCGCGAGAAGGAGGCCCAGTTTCTACGCAAGTATTGACTGGGGGCACAAACCAGGGGGTGGCGACTGTTTACTAAAAACACAGGGCTCTGCGAAGTCGCAAGACGACGTATAGGGTCTGACGCCTGCCCGGTGCCGGAAGGTTAAAAGGAGGAGTGCAAGCTCCGAATTGAAGCCCCGGTAAACGGCGGCCGTAACTATAACGGTCCTAAGGTAGCGAAATTCCTTGTCGGGTAAGTTCCGACCTGCACGAATGGCGTAACGACTTCCCCGCTGTCTCCAACATCGACTCAGCGAAATTGAATTGCCTGTCAAGATGCAGGCTTCCCGCGGTTAGACGGAAAGACCCCGTGCACCTTTACTACAGCTTCACACTGGCATCAGGCACAACATGTGCAGGATAGGTGGTAGGCTTCGAAGCAGGGACGCCAGTCTCTGTGGAGCCTCCCTTGAGATACCACCCTTGTTCTGCTTGATGTCTAACCGCGGTCCGTCATCCGGATCCGGGACCCTGTGTGGCGGGTAGTTTGACTGGGGCGGTCGCCTCCTAAAGCGTAACGGAGGCGCGCGAAGGTTGGCTCAGAGCGGTCGGAAATCGCTCGTTGAGTGCAATGGCAGAAGCCAGCCTGACTGCGAGACTGACAAGTCGAGCAGAGTCGAAAGACGGCCATAGTGATCCGGTGGTCCCGAGTGGAAGGGCCATCGCTCAACGGATAAAAGGTACGCCGGGGATAACAGGCTGATGGTGCCCAAGAGTCCATATCGACGGCACCGTTTGGCACCTCGATGTCGGCTCATCTCATCCTGGGGCTGGAGCAGGTCCCAAGGGTACGGCTGTTCGCCGTTTAAAGAGGTACGTGAGCTGGGTTTAGAACGTCGTGAGACAGTTCGGTCCCTATCTGCCGTGGGTGTAGGATACTTGAGAGGAGTTGCCCCTAGTACGAGAGGACCGGGGTGAACGATCCACTGGTGGACCAGTTGTCATGCCAATGGCAGTGCTGGGTAGCTATGATCGGAAAGGATAACCGCTGAAGGCATCTAAGCGGGAAGCCCCCCTCAAAACAAGGTATCCCTGAGGACCGAGGTAGACCACCTCGTCGATAGGCCGGAGATGTAAGCGCAGTAATGCGTTCAGTTGACCGGTACTAATTGTCCAATAGGCTTGATTTGATCCAGTAGAAGCCAGGCTTCGAACGATCCTTAAGCATCACCAACAGTGTACATGACTTGGATGTTTGTGTGCCTCTCACGCCTTCGTGCTCAAGTAGCGCGAATGCGCGGTAGCACACAAAACACGTGTTTCTTCCTCGGTTTGGTGGTCATAGCGTAAGCAAAACACCCGGCTCCATTCCGAACCCGGCCGTTAAGTGCTACAGCGCCGATGGTACTGCGTCTTAAGACGTGGGAGAGTAGGTCACCGCCAAACCTAGAAAGAAACACACACAAAAACGCATCTCTCAAACGATGAAAACATACCTCGGATCACCAAAAATAGGTCCCTCCGAGGACTTGGCGCGGGGTGGAGCAGCCCGGTAGCTCGTCAGGCTCATAACCTGAAGGTCGTAGGTTCAAATCCTACCCCCGCAACCA
>NZ_JAHVKE010000010.1 GCF_019800885.1 Maritalea mobilis | reverse complement strand
TGAACGGGCTGGCGGACCTGACGATCACCGACAACGGCGTCAACAGCCGGATCGAGTTCGCAGGCGGCGACGCCATCATCGTCATCGGATATACCGGCGGCTTCGACGGATCGGATTTCACCTTCGTGTAGGGCAGGCGGTGGAAGGAACGCTTTGAGCCAGCACGTCAAGCCGGACTTCAGCGCTCTGTTGGGCAGGCCAGTCCGATTGGCTTGCTTGCGATGACCTTTGCGTTGGTTTACCGGCTTCCAGAATATCTCAGGATTTTCGCGAAAACCTCAGGGCGTTGAGATGCTATCGAAATATCTGTCCGTCCTAGCAATCGGATCAAGGCGCAACGATCCGATCGATGCTATCCGTGAGATGTTCGACGCTTCCTTCTATCGTGAGAGCACGTCCGAGCCTATCGGAAGCGACGATGACCTTGTTCGCCACTATCTGGACGTTGGGTGGAAAAATGGGCTTGATCCAGCGCGTTGGTTTTCGACCAACGGCTACCTCTCGGCGAACCCGGATGTAGCGGAAAGTGGAATGAACCCCTTTCTGCATTACGCACTTTATGGGCGCGCCGAAGGCCGTGCGAGCGTACCGCCCGAGAAAGATGCGACATACCGGCTAAATTGGACTGCACCAAACAAGTCTTCCGCCTCCGATGCTGTCGCGCCGTGGTTCGATCAAACCTTCTATCGTGCAGGTTTTCGACGAGGGGAAGTGCCTGACGACCTGATCGAACACTATCTGTCGGAGGGATGGCGGGAAGGTCGAGATCCAGCGCCCTGGTTTTCCACGCGTCATTACCTTGCAACGAACGAGGATGTGGCAGAGGCCGATGTTAACCCGTTCGTTCATTATTGCTCTACAGGTCGCTTTGAGCGCCGTCGCCTGACACCTCTTGGTCATCCCGCTCAAGGCCTCTACGCGGCGCATGAAAGCGCACTGTCGCGAGGCCCTTTTTTCGAGGAGATCGACCCTGCAATCGGCGTCGGTGGTGAGCCTGCGGCGATGGTTCTGAGCTACTACCTGCCGCAATTTCATCGTCACCCTGTGAATGATCGGCATTGGGGGAACGGCTTTACGGAATGGCGTAACCTTCCGCGGGCGCTGCCACGTTTCGAGGGTCATCTGCAGCCGCGTTTGCCGCGCGATCTGGGGTTTTACGATCTTTCGCACAAAGCCCCCCTCAAACGACAAATCAAGTTGGCTCAGGACGCCGGGATTCACGGGTTCTGTTTCTACCATTACTGGTTTGACGGAGCGCGGGTGCTTGACGAGCCGGTAGAGGGGTTTCTGGACGACCCGAGCCTGGAATTTCCGTTCTGCCTTATGTGGGCAAACGAGAATTGGACAAGGACGTGGGACGGCGCGGAAACCGATGTGCTCCTTGCGCAAAGTTACCATCCCGATCACGATGAGGCCCTCGTGGCGGATTTTGCCCGACATATGGCCGATCCTCGTTACATTCGGCTGGGCGGGCGCCCGCTACTATTCTTGTACCGACCCGGCCATGTTCCGAACGCAAAAGACACCATCGCCCGTTGGCGCGAGATCTTTGGGGAGAACCATGAACTCGACCCTCTGATCTTCATGGCCCAAGGGTTTGGCGATACAGATCCGAGGGAATACGGATTAGATGGTGCAATCGAGTTTCCACCGCACAAACTGCTGAACGGTCTGGATCCGATCAACGATAGCCTAGCGTGGATCGATGATCGTTATCGGGGCCATGTTTACGATTATGAGGCGGTCGTGGAACGGTCTGTCGTCGAACCGGCACCGGATTACCCACTGATCAAGACAGCCGTCCCCTCTTGGGATAACGAGGCGCGCCGTCCTGGGCGTGGCATGGTCCTCCATGGCGCGAGTCCGGCAAAATTCGAAGCCTGGATGCGCCAGTTGGTCGATCATGCGCGACGGCATCCTGTGTTCGACCATCCCATCGTCTGTGTGAACGCTTGGAACGAATGGGCCGAGGGCGCGACCCTCGAGCCGGACGTCCACCATGGGGGCGCTTATCTCAATGCGTTGGCGCGCGCTGCCTTTGGCAGGAGCGGAGCGGTGCGGGGACCAAAGGTCCGGGTGTTGTTGGTCGGCCATGACGCAGAGCGTAACGGTGCTCAGAAACTGCTTTTGAACATCGCGCGGGTCCTTACCGCCGAGATGGGGCTTCAGGTCAATTTCCTGCTTTTGCGCGACGGGCCACTCCGGTCAGAGTACGAGGCAATCGGCGAAGTGTTTTTGGCCGATCCTTTGACGTCCGAGGAAGAGCTTAGGTTGCATCTTGCGCGCCTGCATTTGGGCGGCGTCAATTGTGCGCTAACCAACACGGTTGTCGCTGGGCTGCTTAGCCCGCAACTTAAAAGCGCCGGTATGCGTGTTGTTTCACTGATCCACGAGTTGCCAGGCATCATCCTTGAGAAGGATTTGGGGGACGCGGCACGGCTCGTGGCAGAACATGCCGATCAAGTCGTGTTTCCGGCATGTATCGTAAAAGAGCGTTTCGAAGAGGTCGCCGGACCGATATCGAATTCGGCTGCGATCTCGCCACAAGGGATTTATTCCACGAAATCTGAAACGGACGATCTGGCGCGTGGCGCAACGCGCGCCGAGTTGGGGGCTGACGCAGCACATCGTGTGGTTCTTGGCGTGGGCTATGGCGACTTGCGGAAGGGTCTCGACCGGTTCGTTGCTGTAGCGCTCGCCTCATGCCGTGCTGATCCCAGTCTGATTTTCGTATGGGTGGGGTCGGTGGCGCCAGAGATGAAGATCTGGATCGAACCGGAAATCGCCGCGTCCGGTATGGCCGACCGGATCCGCATTCTTGGGCATCAGGAGGATGTCGGGCGCTTCTACGCTGCGGCAGACCTTTTCTACCTTGCATCGCGAGAAGACCCGTTCCCTTCCGTCGTCCTTGAGGCGCTTGCCTGGGGACTTCCTGTCGTGGGTCATCGCGGTTGTGGTGGTTGCGATTCATTGATCGAACGACACGGGGTCCTTGTCGACGGAGCTATTTCCGAGGCCGCGACCGCTGCGATCATTGACGCCTTGGACGTGACGCCCAAAATGCGCGACGAGCAGTCAATGGCCCGCATGCAAGAGGCCGAGACCAGCTTTGATTTCGTCACCTACGTTTTCGATCTACTGCAGCGCCTCGTCCCGGATTTGCCATCCGTGTCTGCCGCCATCCTTAGTTACAACTACGAACGTTACATGCCGCAGCGTGTGACGAGCGTGCTTGCACAAACCCATCCGCTCAGAGAGGTCTTGCTCCTTGATGACGCGTCCAGCGATGACAGCGTCACGATAGCGTGCGATGTGGCCGCCACCGCCCAGCGGAAAATGAATGTTGTGGTCAACGAGAAGAACACCGGCTCTGTCTTCCGGCAATGGCGGCGCGCTGCGGAAATGGCAAAAGCAGAATACATCTGGTTAGCGGAAGCGGATGATATTGCTGACCCGGAGCTGCTTGCAACTCTGCTACCCGAAATGACCAGGTCTTGTGCGATCATGGGATTTTGCGACAGCACACGCGTGAATACCCGGGGCCAGGTGATATCGGACAGCTACATGACGCACCTCGATGATATCGAAGGCGTCGATTTTTCGAGCGCCTTCGACATGGACGCAGAAAGCTTTCTGCGCAGCTGCCTTGCGATCAAGAACGTAATGCTGAACGCCTCGGCGGTCGTGTTCCATAGGGATACATTGCTCGACGCGTTCGAGACGCTCGGCGATGAACTGTACTCATACCGCATCGCTGGTGATTGGCGGCTTTACGTGGAAATGTGTCTTAAGGGTTCTGGAAAGGTTTGTTACGTGCCCCAAAGCTTGAATGCGCATAGATACCACGAGGACAGCGTTACTCGGTCAACCGACGTCAAGCGGCACCTGGACGAGATCATGCGCGTGCAATCGACGGTTAGGAACCTTATTAGTCTCGAGGCCAAAGTCATACGGCAACAGCACCGCCACTTTGAAAACTGCCGTGATTACCTGGGTGCCCAATGACTGAACCCCAGACAGGTTGGACGACAGTTACCAGGACAACTTCATGAAAAGGGTTTTCGTTCATATCGGTCTACACAAGACCGGAACGACATCGCTGCAAAGTTTCCTGTACCAGAACCGCGAAAAGCTGGGATCTCACGGCGTTCTCTACCGGTGTTTAGATCAAGAGTGGCCCAATCATCATCCGGTGGCGGTCGGCTGGCGTAAGGGACAAAGAAGTGACAAAGTCGCTCGCTTTCTTGGCGACTGTCTGTCCTCTCCGGCCCATGATACAATCATCTTCAGCTCGGAAATGTTTGCGGAACAGGCGTTTGATGTTCCCGGGTTCCTCGAGGTGCTGGCGCCGCATGACGTGACCGTCGTGGCATACCTTCGCAACCCCTGCGCGCAACTGGTCAGTGTATTCAACGAAGTGGTTCGCGATCCCAAGGTAAAATGGACGCATCCGATAGGGAGCGATCCATCTCCCTACGATGTGTCCTATCATGCCCTTCTCCGCGATTGGTTACAGGCACCAAATCTGATCTTGTGCCCTTACGATCCACCCCAATGGATTGGAGGTACCCTCGAAGCGGATTTCCTGGCAACCGCCGGCATCGACAATCTCGACCTTGAAACCTTGCCGTTTCGCGAGAACGTCAGCTTGCCGTTTTCGGTTGTCGAGATCGTCCGCCAAGCCAACCGGGCCGGGCTTGTCGAGCCGGACCGCTCGGATCTGATCAGTTTCCTGAAGACCGCAAGTTTCGATCCCGACCCTCCAGCGCGCTACCCGCTATCGAAAGACGAATGTCAAACCCTCATTGAACGATTGCGCGCCAGGTATTCAATCTACGAACCGTTTCTCAGGCACAATTTCGATTCAAACTTCCTGTTCGAAATGCCGAATGCCCTGCTGACCGACGGTACTGACTAATATCTTCTCCGTAATCTCCGGCAAAGGACCTGAAGATGCGCCTCGACCCAGATGCCCGGTTTCAACTCGATCAGCCGTTTGATCGTGATGTCGATCTGTACATCGGCGCGGCCTGTCTCGGCAAGCTTCCGGCTGGCGAGCGCAATGTACCTCTTTCCCGATTAACCGTGCATTTCGATCATTTGGCCGATCATAAGCTCGAGGCAAAATCAGATGGGGGTGAAACAGTCTTTCACATCGATACGCGTGATTTTGAAAAGGCTTATCGGACTGGGGGTCTCCTTACAGCGATGCAAACCGCTTTGGGTGGCGGAAAGTGGCGGATCTACGAGATCGGTATCAAGGACGGTTCTATTTATGCCGATGTCGGATTCGTTTTCCCGCTGTCGATCAGGACGCCCGCAACTGTAGATCTCTTGTGCAATGGGATGTCCGGGGTGTTGCTTGAATCAAAATACGATACGCATTTCGGTCGGACCCATTGGTTCATGCCGCCGGAAAACGTGGTGCGTCACAAATATCGCTTTCCATTCTCGCAAGTGGAGGGTTGGGCTCAGTTCCATCTTCGAGCCCTGAATGGCAAAAGCTCAGATGCTGCGCATTATCGCGACCAGTGGAATTTCACGAACCGCGATATGCTTGCTGAATTGCCCGATGACACCCGAATTCAGCGTGTCGCAAGTGCACAAGCCAACCGCGCATCTTTTCTCAACGGTGGCAAAGCAGCATATGAGGTCATAAAAACGCTGTCTCACCGCTATGGCAGTGTGGCCTCAAAACCTGAAATAAAGGTTTTGGACTGGGGTGTGGGGTGCGGCCGTGTTGCGCGTCATTTTGAAACGGACAGTGCCGTTCAAATGACTGGTATCGATATCGACAAGGACAATGTCGGGTGGTGTTCTGAGAATTTAACGGGCGTATATCTGCATGTGGAAACTGCCCCGCCCACACCCTTGCCGAATGGCATGTTCGATCTCGTTTATGCCTGTTCGGTGTTGTCGCATCTGAAAGAGGAATCCATAGACCAATGGCTGTCCGAGGTCTCTCGACTCTTGCGACCCGATGGTTTGGCGTTGTTGTCATTTCATGGCACATCAAACGCAGTATCCTATCTCTCACGTCGCCCAGACGAATTGCGTGCCCTTATGGGCGGGAAATTGTTCGACGCCGACAGGAATCATGAACTTCAAGGGTTCATTTCGGATGAAGACTACTATCGCCAGGTTTTCTCCTCGGATTCTTGGTGGCACCAAAAATTTTCCGAGTTTTTCGAGGTCTTGGCAATCGAACCTGCAGTTCTAAGCGGGTTTCAACATGTAGCAGTATTGCGCTTGAAGCCATGACTGCAAATACCTGACGCAACTTCCCGTTAACTAAAGAAGAAATCCGATCCGTCGAAGCCGCCGGTATATCCGATGACGATGATGGCGTCGCCGCCTGCGAACTCGATCCGGCTGTTGACGCCGTTGTCGGTGATCGTCAGGTCCGCCAGCCCGTTCA
>NZ_JAHVKE010000009.1 GCF_019800885.1 Maritalea mobilis | reverse complement strand
CTTGGTCATTCGTTTCTCAACGAACAGCATCGAGGACATCACGCGTTTGATACCAGAACGGTAGGCCTCGAAACCCGGTATGGCGTACAGGTCATCCATGGTGGGAACAGCTTTGGCGATTGAGTAGACCAGCCGAGGCATGATCTGCCCATAGTCCAGTTCGACAATCGGCTCGCTATTGATCCGGAGGTGGTGAAGACGGTCTCCCTTCTTCATGGGCTGCCAGAAACCACCATAGAGCCGCCCGCCGCTTTGGAAGCTGAAGCGAGTGAAGACACGTCGAAGCTGTCGCCGATTGGTGTCGATGTGGTTGGGGCCGATGTATGCGAGGTCAGCCTCTGCCAAACGCCGATTGATGTTCCGCAGTTCCTTGCGGTAACGAAGGGTTTTCTCAGTGTCCTCGTACTCCACTCGTGGCGCTGACCTGTCACGGAACTCCTTATCGCCCTTGAGTTCAACCGGCTCGCCTGCCTCGATCTCGGAAAAATCACCGGTAGAAAGACCATGGCGCGAAAGCATCTGAGAAAACGCCTGCGTTGGCCGAATAACCGTTTGTATGCCTCTTGCGTTTGGGGCACCTTCTCCAAGGTCCTGCTCCACGAGCATCAATGCCGGGTGGCACAGAAGGTCGAGAATGGCAGGTAGCACCTTGGTTGTGACTGGCGAGCGATAGCGGGAGCTGTATTTCAGCTTTCCGTTCGACCTGTAGAGACGAAACCCGCGACACTCTTCAGCCAGTGCAGAGACTGCAAGGTCAGAGATCAAGGCCGACACAACGCGATGAAAGGTCTCGAGGTCTTCCGCCTTCCGTTTGCGTTTTCTGAGCTCGTAGCGCATTTCGTGGTCTTCGAGCATCTGGATGATGAACTGGACAAAATGTTTGGCGGGTGGGGTCTTCGGTTGACGCCATGGGTCGAGCTGTCGTTCGCCATGGATTTCTTCGCCATCGGCACAGCCGAAAGCGAGCGTGTCTTCGATTGTCATGGGGAGCCTGTGGAGTTGGGGAGCTTGTAATGGTGTCCCCTATTCCTCAGGCTGCAGCGTAGATGTCCTCCGGTCCGCTTTGGTAGGCATCGAACACATGACGGTAGAGGCCGCGCATTTTCGATAGAAGGTCGCTTCGTGGTGGGCGTCGGCAGGACCGCTGTCGCAAGTGGCCTCTATGGATTGCAGGAAGGCTTCCCAGCACAGCCCAGATGCTTGCGCTCCGGCTTGTCGCGCTCGAAAGCTGTTCGATGAACTCCACCACCACGGAAGAGGATCAAAACTAATTCTTGGCCAACTGCTTTCCGACTAACCCCCAAGGGTAGCACCTCGCAACAGGTTGCGTTACGTTTGGACCCAAGGACAGGATGTAGACATGCAAGATCAAGACAGCAGCTTCAAATTCATCGATCTGTTTGCAGGAATCGGCGGCCTGCGCCGAGGGTTCGACGCAATTGGCGGGGAGTGCGTGTTCACATGCGAGATGAACAAGTTCTCCCAGCAAACGTATCGAGCGAATTTTGGAGCCGACCACGAGATCGCAGGGGACATCACCTTGGTGGAAGCGGCAGACGTGCCGCCCCACGACCTCCTGCTGGCCGGATTTCCATGCCAGCCGTTTTCGTTGGCGGGCGTCAGTAAGAAGAACTCGCTTGGCCGTGCCCACGGCTTCGCGGATGAGACACAAGGAACATTATTTTTTGATGTCGTCCGCATGCTGCGCCACCACCAGCCGCGGGCATTCCTACTTGAAAACGTGAAGAACCTGTTGAGCCATGACAGGGGCAATACTATGCGGGTTATCCTTCACGCCTTGGATGAACTTGGCTACGAAGTGGACTACAGGGTTATCGACGCTCGAAGCTGGGTTCCGCAGCATCGTGAGCGGATATTTATCGCAGGCTTCCGTCGGGAACACAAAACAACCTTTTCTTTCAACGATGTTCAAATCCCCAAGGGGCCAAATCCGACTTTGGGAAGCATTCTCCATCCCGAGGATGGTTCCGAGGCAGCCGATGAACGGTACACATTTGGCAAACAGGCAGTAGTTCATGAAAGGTATACCTTGACCGATGGTCTTTGGTCCTACCTCCAAGGATATGCGGCGAAACACAAAGCTGCCGGAAACGGTTTCGGTTTCGGTTTGGTAACTCCAGACAAAGTCGCTCGGACTCTCAGCGCTCGCTATCACAAAGACGGATCTGAAATCCTTGTGGCCCAGCGAGGCAAAAACCCCCGAAGGCTGACACCGAGGGAATGTGCAAGGCTCATGGGCTTCGACCGCCCCGGAACCAATGATCCGTGGAAAATTCCAGTGAGTGACACGCAAGCTTATCGACAGTTTGGCAATGCCGTTGCGGCGCCGGTTGCGGTCGCCATCGCAGAGGCAATGTCTCCCTGGCTTACCAACATGGTCGCACTTCGATCCCGAAGGGAAAGTCTTGGCTGAAACAAGGACGCCTCTCACACGATCCGAGATGATGTCTCGCATCCGATCCAAGGATACGAAGCCTGAAATGCTACTGCGAAAGGGGCTTCATGCTGCCGGTTACAGATTTCGCCTGCATGTGTCAGGCCTCCCGGGAAAACCTGATATCGTACTGCCCAGATTTCGAAGCGTAATCTTCGTGCATGGATGTTTCTGGCATGGGCATTCTGGTTGCAAAAACTATCGAATTCCAAAAACAAGAACGGAATTCTGGACGACCAAGATTGCTGCCAACCGCGACCGGGATTCTCGCGCCATGGCTTCGCTTCTCGATTCCGGTTGGCGTGTGCTTGTCGTTTGGGAATGTGCGACACGGACCATTTCTCTAGATCGCCTCATCCAAACTGTTGTCGCATGGCTGCAAGGAACAGCAAGATACTTAGAATTAGGTGCGGGTGGCACCTGCAGCACAATACGATCTTCAACTATATCGCGGGAAAGTAGGTATTCTGAGCATGACCAATCTGATCAATGACCCAAATGCATCGCGGTTGATCTATGGGCTCCGCGATACCGGTTATAACGTAAAGACCGCAGCAGCGGATATCATAGACAATTCGATTGCGGCAGGCGCTGACAGAGTCAACGTTCAAATAGATCTCATGCACGATGGCCGAAAGTTGGTGCATTTTGGCGATAATGGCTGCGGCATGGACCACAATGAGGTCCAAAATGCTATGCGATACGGAGCGGATCGGCGACCAGATGCAAAGAGCCTTGGCAAATTTGGCCTTGGTCTCAAAACTGCTTCGAGCTCAGTCTGTAAACGATACACGCTGATTTCTCGAAAATCGCCAGACCAGCCGCTGGCAAAACTAACCTGGGATCTAGAGCATGTGGAAGCCCAAAACGCATGGGAAATGCTCGCTGAACCGGTGACGGCTGATCAAGAAGACATGTTCGAAGAACTGTGCGGTGATACCGGAACCTTGGTCATCTGGGAAAACTGCGACCGGTTGCTGTCGAAGGAGTACACTCCCGGAGCCAAGGAGCAGGCGGCCGTCAAACGGCTAGCTGATGCCTTGGCAAAACACGTATCGCTAGTTTTCCATCGCTTTATTGATTTGGCAGATGAACGGGAACGGAATGTCGAAATCCTGATCAACGGCACTCCAGTTGAGCCATGGAACCCGTTCTATCCGCAGCGCTCTGACCAAGTTCTCGCACCGAACAAGCAGAAGCTGGAAGTCGAGCTCTTCGATGGTTCCATCGAAATGGCATACATGAAGGCGTGGATCCTCCCCCATCGCAGTGACATGGAGAAAGACGAGGAAGCGAAGTTCGCCCGTATCTCAAACAGAGCGCAGGGCTTCTACGTGTACCGTGAAGGGCGACTGATCCAAGATGGTGGCTGGATGGATGTCTTCGGCGCAAATGAACCACACACATCCTTGTTACGGATCGAATTCGACTTTGGTTTCGAATTGGATGAAGCTTTTCGGATTGATGTCAAGAAATCACGTATACTTTTCCATCCTGATCTTGAGCTCGGTCTGCGGAAAATCCTGCAACCGATCTACCGAGAGGCAGACGCGAGATATCGCCGCATAAACCGGGACAAGGCGAGCAGCAGCAATGCCGTCGACCACGGAAGTGCCAACAAGAATATCGCCGGAACCGCCAATACTTCCAAACCTCAAGTTGCGGGAGCGAATGCGGCAACCCAGACAGCCGAGATCAACAACAACCGCGGTCAACGGATCAAGATCAAGGCTCCCGTCCAGAACAACGTGAGCCCAGACACGATCCATATTGAAGCTGTTACCACCATCACAAATGGTCACCTTTGGGAGCCAGCCTATCGCAGCGTGGGTACCGATAACTACGTACCTGGCGTGTTGCTGAACAAGCATCACGATTTCTACCAGAAAATCTATCAGCGGGCCGTTGCCAACGGCTTTGCCGTCGAGGGCATGGATCTGCTGCTTTACGCCTTCGGCATGGCAGAACAGAACAATACTGATCCAGAGTTGGAACCCATATTTGAAGACATTCGCGAGGAAATTTCGTCCAATCTGAGAAAGCTTCTTAGAAATGTACCGGAGGTGGAAGCGTCGGACCTGATCGACGGGGACGACGACTGAGATGATTGCTGGACGGCAGGATATGATAAGGGCTGAGCTTGAGGCCGGTACAGGTGCCTCCATAGGCATGGCCGTCGACCAAACTGGTCTGAGGACAGGTCTTCGCTTGTGGTTCGATGACCTTGACGAGCGTCATGGTCCTGTCGTGGACATGAAGCCCTTTGGCATGCGAGGTTACCGCGTGACCTTGGGGTTCGGCAAATTCGCCGGAGAAGTCATCAGGCAAATCCAGAATGCAGGGCCGGAAGATGTCCGCTTGGCAAGAGCTCTCGTCAGCTCGATCAACGAGACAGTGGAGCTCGACTTGTCTGGGCAACCGCGCACCGATTGGACGATTGAGTCCGGCACATTTAAGATCACGGCGACGGCGCGTGGACTGGCGGCCGATCCAGATGAGGCTGTCACTCTTGTCAGCCGTGACGTCATCGTGCCTCTTATGGCCGCCATGGCTGAATTGATTGGTTACGATGTCATTGTGGAGGAAGACAGTGATGAAGGCGCCTTTGAAGGCGCGGTTCTTCTTCACACTGTTCGTCAACGCGAAAGAAACCCGCGCAATCGTCTTCTGTGCATTCGACTTCACGGCGAAAGATGCTTTTGCTGCGGGTTTGAACCCAGAGCATTCTACGGCGAAGCGGGGAACATTATCGAAGTCCACCACCTCGAGGCACTGTCTTTACTCGATGCCCCTAGACCGTATGACCCCGCTACAGATCTTGTGCCCCTTTGCCCGAATTGCCATCGCGCGGTCCACACCCGTCGTCCCGTCCCTCTTCCTCTTGAGGACGTTCAAAAGCAGATGCAGGCTTTTGGCTGGCAACACGGTGCGATGTGACCGATCTTGTTTTGCTTCCCCATGATTTCGACGCGGTTCTGAAGTCGCCACCCGCAGGGTATGCCACGTCCGAGAGGGTGGTAGAGCCAATCCTCATGATCGATAGGTCCGCGGGTAAGCTCGTCGTCAAGCTGGGCGGAACCAAAGTGTTTCGGGGCAAAGAAAGACTTCTGGAGGCACCCTCGATTAACCATGCTTGGGTAATTGATGAAGCAACTCTTCGCCCGCTTCCGACAGATGTGCCAACCATGTTGTCCGATTTGCTAGAAGGGGAAGATCCATCAGATATCTCTTACGCGACGGCGATTAAACTCTACCGTGCGCCACCCGAGGGGCTTGCGGTGCGTTTGGCTCCAGATGTCCTGCATTCGGGAAAAATCGCTGCAGATGCGCTCCCGTCGCATGTCGACATACCCGGCTTGGTTGCAGATCTGTTTCCCTACCAAGCTCGTGGCGTCCAATGGATGTGGGAAACCGTCAGTAGAACGGGCGGCGTGATCCTCGCCGATGAGATGGGGCTTGGAAAAACCCTTCAGGTCATCGCGCTTTTGCTGAAAGATCCGCCGGCCAGTTCCTCACCCGCGCTGATCGTTTGCCCAACCAGCCTGATAGCAAACTGGGTGCGGGAATTTGGGAAGTTTGCACCGTCGATCAGCCTGTTGGTGCATCGTGGCGCACACAGGGCCGGGATCTTTAGGGATCTACAAGTGGCCTCGGTCGTTATCACCACCTATGAGACAATGGTAAATGATATCTCCATATTTTCATCGTTCGAATGGTCTTGGGTCATCTGTGATGAGGCGCAGGCGATCAAGAACCCTGATTCCAATCGTAGAAAAGCGATTGTGACGATTCCACGCCGCAGATCCATCCCGATGACTGGCACTCCGGTTGAGAACACCCTGATGGATCTTTGGTCGCTTGCGGACTTCGCGATTCCAGGAATGCTCGGGGAAAGGACCGTTTTCGAGGTCGAGTTTCCAGACACTGTCGAAGCGGGGCGGGCCCTTGGTCAAATGACCGATCCGATCATCCTGAAGCGCCGCGTCGGTGACGTGGCGGCGGATTTGCCGGACCGGATCGACATAGACCTGCCGCTTGAGCTGGATGACCGGCTTGCACGTCACTATGATCGGGTGCGCGAGGTCACCTTGGAGAAGTACCCTGTCGCAGGCGCGCTCGTCGCCACTCTTCAGCTTCAACTTGTCTGTGCGCATCCATGGTTGCGGACGCCCGACGCGACGGCGGTTGATGTCGACGACGCGCAGATCGTCATGCAAGACGAACTGCCTCTACTGACTCCCAAACTGGAACGCACGGTTGAACTGTTGCGGGAGGCTTTCTCCAATGGCCGCAAGGTGATCATCTTCGCCCTGTTCAATCGCTTGGGCGACCTAGTCAAATCCGCATGCGGTGATCTTCCGGCTACCTATTGGGGAGCTATCAACGGTTCCACTCCGCAAGAGGACCGACAAGCCATCGTGGATGAGTTCTCGGCACATAGTGGTCCTGCGTGCCTGATCCTGAACCCCAAAGCGGCAGGTGCAGGCCTGAATATCACAGCGGCAACCGTGGTCATCCATTTCACCCCGGTCTGGAACCCAGCGACAGAAGCACAGGCCAGTGCCCGCGCGCATCGCAGGGGGCAGACCGAACCGGTCACGATCTACCGGCTATTCTACAAAGACACGGTTGAAGAGGTCATGCTGGAGCGGTCGGCATGGAAATCCGATCTCGCGAATGAAACCGTGCCAGTTTCGAGCCGGGATGCAGCTGATTTGAAACGTGCCCTTGAAATTAGCCCCGTGAAATCATGAAGACCAAGACCTTCATAAAAACGCTGAGCGCCAATGATGTCGGGACCACGGGCGGCCACATGGGCGGCATCCTTGTGCCCAAGGGGGACGGAGAGCTTCTGGCCTTCCTGCCCCGACTGGACCCCGGAGTACTGAACCCCTCAGCGTGGATAGATTGCGAAACCCCTGACGGATCGATCCTGCGATTGCGATTCATCTATTACAACAACAAATTCCACACACCGCGCGGGACCCGAAATGAGTACCGCATCACTTGGTTGACCAAGTTTCTGCGGAATACCGGCGCGAGGGAGGGGGATACCTTCGAGATTTCACGTGCCGAGGGGCAGGAACACTACCGGATCAGGGTCATCCCGGCCTCGCGGAATGAGCCCATGGAGCATGAAGACGGCCCGGTCAGGATTAGGCTGACCACGGGGTGGCGGAGGGTTCATTAGACGGTTCAATACACCAGCCTCTGGCGGAGCCATCGGCCTGTCATTAACTAAGGCATTGATTTTGAACACAGAAAACCTGCCCCGTCAGTGCACCCTGCCACCCCCGGAAATCCTAATCCTCGGGGTCTCCTGCTCGTCCACATACCCTTCATCTCGGGCGCGTCCAAGAATGTCCACGGCAAGAATGCACTGCTTCTCTGACGGCAGCCGCCGATCCTGCTGGCTGCAGGCCCTCAGGATGCCGTCATCCTTGAGGGAAAATGACCGATTTGGTGCCGCCCAATCTCGCAACCTCCCCCAAAAGGCCCCTCCCAGTTCAATTACCTTGGCCTGCGCCTCGATACCCGAAATCATTGCCTCTTCACGCCGCCCCTCACGGGCGGCCGCCTTGGCCTCTTCCGGGGCAATCAGATATTCATCAAGGTCATCGCCGTAATCCACCTCCAGCCGGGATACCCTCGCCCAGCATGCCTGCTTCTTGGACCATTCGGTGATGTTACGGATGCCGCTGTCAGGGTCGGTGATCACATCAGCCGCCGCCTCACAAGCGGTCAGCAAGCAGGCCAGTAATCCGGCGGGGACGATTTGTTCATTCCAGATCCGGTCAAGGTCCAGCACCTTGTCCCTCTCATCTACATCATTCACTAGTTTTGCGATGCCATGGGTGATGATGTTCGCCCGGTATCCACCGGGATACCAGTCTTGCCGCGGGATCGCCTTTTCCAAGGCACGGAAGATGATGAGCTTTGCCACAAGCCGTTTGAACCAACTCTCATCATATTTCTTGTCACTTGCCGCCCAAGCCTGACCGATGTCGGCGGCAAAGGCAGCGAAGTTTTTTTGGGCCCCCTTGCTGACCGTGTCAGGCATCTTGCGAAAAGTCAGTTCAACCTTGGCAAGGTCGGTCTTAGTGAAGAGTTGAGGTTTCGGATGCTCTGCGTCGAACCGGCGACGGTCGGTTGCTCCAAGCTTCGAGCGTTCAACTTGGTACTGCCCTCGCGCGCGCTCATAAAACCAACGGGTCTGGCGACTGCCGCCTTGGGCTGGCGGGGCGTACACGCGACGGGAATACCCCTCCATCCGCATATGGAAAGGATGATTAGAGAAGAAATCCGCCGCATTAACCCTGTTCTGGCTGTTGGCGTATTTCGAGATGAAGGGTACGACCTCTTCTGAATTGTCAGGTGGCACCACAGTCAGCTTTATTTGGACATGCACGTTAGAAAGGTTTTCTGGGCTGTGCTTGAGGGCGGCGTGCAGCGAAGCTGTGGTTTGGCCGCCGTTCACGATCTGCAGATTTCTGGCTGTTAGGATGCGCACCCCAGTGCCGTCCGCCTCGGTCTCAACCGCATCCGCCGTCGCAGACAGACCATTGTTGTAGCTGAAGAACATCTCGGGTTCGTTCTTGATCGTGTCCCGAATGCCGTCGTTGACCGATTTCCGCCGTGCTTGGATGAAACTGCGTATGTTCGACTCCAGCAAACGCGCACCCCACTTGTCGAAGATATTTGCCAGTTGAGAGCCCCGGATGACCGCCAAGTATGAAGGGAACCGCGTCTCTGGCCCGGATGCGGGCAAGGCGGGCAAGGCGCCGCCAAATTCCTCTGCGAATTTCACGACGATCTTCTCTTTAGAGCCGGTTGTTTCGACTCGATGGAAACGGGAAAGGTCCCAGATGTTATATGTGACAGGGATTTCGCCGATCTTGCCGGCCAGAACAGCATCGGTACGGCCGTTGTAGATCCCATTGGTAACAAGGATCAGTTTCACCTTGGCGACCGATGGCCATGCCGCAGCGATCATAGCGGCGGTCCCGAAAACCGGTGTGTCGACATGCAGGCTGTCACGGAACTCTTGCCTGCGGGAGGCGGCAACGAAGTTGACCAAGTGGCCGAACAGTTTCTTCGCATCAGCCGCATTCAGGCTGGGTGGTTGGTTACGGTCGAAGATCTCACTTACGATAACGCTTAACACCCCTTCGGCTTCCCGCGGATCGCCGCCGTGACCGTCGATTCTGAGTGTCTTCCCCGGTGCGGCCCCAGTCCACGAACAACGTTCGGAGGTCTCCAACTCGGCTTCGGCCTCAAGAGTCGAGCAGAGCCGATCGAAGGCAATATCCTCCAAGGTCAGCCCGGTCTCCTCGACGTCCTGTTTGATCTCATCAAGCAGATCTTTGTTGAACTCCAGAAGATGCTCCATTGCGTCCCTTACCCGTAAAAATTTGGGGCTTTTGGCTCCATTACCATATGCCGGTACTCTCGACAGCAATGTGGCGATTTTCCGCAACGCTTGCGTACCAGTGCGCAACGCCCGCCCCGATAATTCGGCTCCACCTCCATTGCCAGTGCCGGCACGGCAACAGCCCCGAGTGTCACGGCTCGCCCAACTCTCCAGATAGGCCGCCCCTTACAGCC
>NZ_JAHVKE010000008.1 GCF_019800885.1 Maritalea mobilis | reverse complement strand
GTGCCGCGCTTCCCATCCGCTTCGTCCGCGTCAGACCCGCTTGGCGTCCCGTCAGCGCCTCAGCGCCGCCGGTGAAGGGGTGTTTACGGATAGCACCCAAAACCCGCAAGAGGTTTTTTCGGATTTTTGCAGAAAAACGGCATTCTGCCCAAAAAACATGCGCAAGACCCCGTTCTGAGCAGGCAGATGGCAAGCCGAGAAACGCCGTAAGGAGCAATAAAACTTGGGCAAACCGCGAACAAAACGCCCCCTGCCCCGCAAGCTGCCCTCTCTTGTCTCTTCACGGCCAAGCCTCAGACCGCGCCGTGGGTGACGCAGGGGCATTCACGCCGACACGGGCTGACACCGACTCGATTGTACGAGTCGGCGACTCACGGTGTGCTCTCCCGCCTCCCCTTGAACACCAAGAACCAGAATCGCCGCCAAGCACCGCTGGCTCACATCGACAACGACGATATGGCGAAACGCTACGAAGGCGGTTCCCTCGCCGTCTGAAATCCGCGAAACAACCGGGGCACGCCGAGCCGTGTCCCGGCCCTTTCTATGGAGATACCCCATGTCCTTCGATCGCACCGTCAAGATCGCCCCGTCGATCCTTTCCGCCGATTTCGCCAATTTCGGCGCCGAGATCCGCGCCATCGAGGACCAGGGGGCCGACTGGGTTCATGTGGACGTGATGGACGGGCATTTCGTGCCAAACCTCACGTTCGGCCCGCCGGCGGTGAAGGCGTTCCGTCCGCATGTGAAGACCTTCATGGATGTGCATCTGATGATCGCGCCGGTCGATCCCTATATCGAGGCCTATGCCGAGGCGGGCGCGGACATGATCACCGCCCATGTGGAAGCCGGCCCGCATATCCACCGCACGCTTCAGGCGATCCGTGCGCAGGGCGTGAAATCGGGCGTGGTCCTGAACCCCGGCACCCCGGCCGAGGCCGTGGCCGACGTGCTGGACCTGTGCGACGTGGTGCTGATCATGACTGTGAATCCCGGCTTCGGCGGCCAGAAGTTCATCCATTCCGGCGTCGAGAAGACCCGCAAGATTCGCCAGATGATCGGCGACCGGCCCATCCACATCCAGATCGATGGCGGCATCACGCCGGAAACCGCCCCGCTCGTGGTCGAGGCCGGGGCGGATGTGCTCGTGGCCGGATCGGCGGTGTTCAAGGGCGGCTCGGTCAACAACCCGGAGGTCTACGGCCAGAACATCGCGGCGATCCGGGCGGCGGCGAATGGTGTTTGAGGCGCTCGTCCAAGACGTGAACGGCACGCTCGCTGAGCCCAAGGACTGGCACCGCCGCGCCTTCAACGCGACCTTCGCGGATCATTACCTCGATTGGCGTTGGAGCCGCGATGAGGGCCTCACCCGCCTTCTGACCGCGTAAGAAAGGACCGATCATGGCCGTCTCTCCCCCCGTTTGCGAGTTCGGCTGGCACGCCCCCGATTTCGCCCTGCCAGCCACCGATGGGAAAACCTACACGCTCGCCGATATCGCCGGTCCCAGGGGCACCCTGATCATGTTCATCTGCAACCACTGCCCCTATGTGCTTGCCGTTCTGGATCGCATTCAGCGGGACGCCTCGGACCTGCAAGAGATTGGCATCGGCGTTGCGGCGATCTGTTCTAACGATGCCGACGCCTACCCCGCCGACAGCTTCGAGAAGATGGCGGAACTGGCGCAGGAGCGCGGGTTTTCCTTCCCTTACCTGCATGACGAAACGCAAGAGGTCGCCCGCGCGTGGAACGCCGCCTGCACACCGGATTTCTTCGGGCTCAACGCCGAGGGTGGTCTGCAATACCGTGGACGCCTCGATGCCTCGGGGAGAAACCCGGCCCCGGCAGATGCGCCGCGCGACCTGTTCGAGGCCATGAAACAGGTGGCGGACACGGGCCAGGGCCCGCGCGACCAGATCCCGTCCATGGGGTGTTCGATCAAGTGGAAAGCAGCATGAGCGGCGCGATTGTCTTTGACCTCGACGGCACGTTGATCGACAGCGCGCCCGATCTGCATGCAGCCGCCAACCGGATGCTGGCCGATTGCGACAAGCCGCCCCTGACCCTGGAAAAGATCACCAGCTTCATTGGCAACGGTATCCCGAACCTCGTGCGCCTGGTAATGGAGGAGCGCGGGATACCATCCGCCGAGGAAGAGCGGATGAGGGAACTGATGCTGGCCCATTACACCGCGCATCCGGCGGACCTGACCCGACCTTACGCGGGTGTGGTAGACGTCCTGACGGCTTTGAAGGCGGCGGGCCACCCGCTTGGCGTCTGCACCAACAAGTTCCGCGCGCCCTCGATCCAGATCCTCGATGCGCTGGATCTTACCCGCTTTTTCGACGTGGTGATCGGTGGCGACAGCCTTCAGGTCAAAAAGCCCGATCCCGCCCCCCTTGTCGCGACCTTCGAGGCGCTGAATGCCGCGCCCTTCCTTTATGTCGGGGATAGCGAGGTCGATGCCGAAACGGCACATCGCGCGAAGATCGCCTTTGGCCTGTTCTCAAAGGGATACCGCAAGACCCCGGTCGAGGATTTGCCAAACACCTTCGTCTTCGACGAGTTCAAGGCCCTAATCGGCCATATCCGGGATCTGCCCCGACCCTGAGACCGGTCCCGGATAATTTGACGGCAGTGCGACGGCTCTCTCGCCCTTTCGAAGGAGCGGGCCCGTTGCTTGAAGCCACGGCGCCAAGATTACCTGATTCTCGGTCAAACCACCGTCACAGTGCCCCGCCATGGCCTTGGCTGTGGGGACGCCTGAGTTCATCCCCCCGACGCCGCGCCGGCATGCGGATGCTGCTTGCCCCAGATCTTCTCGGCATCTTTCGCCACGAGCCGCGCTTGCAGACGATCGAGTTCCCGCAATGCGCTGCTCTTGTCGCCTGTGGCCTGCAACGCTCGGTCGAAAGCCCGCCTTACCGACCGAGGCCGCCAGGGAAGCACCGCACCGGCAAGCCAGGCGCGCAAGTCGGGTGGGAGGCGATCATAGTCTCGCATCGGGTCCTCGTTGCGCCTTTTCGGCCTAAGGCTGGTTTTTCCACGATTCCCGGCCACTAGCCGCCCTCGCCCAAAGACGACAAGAGCATTGGCCCTTTCTTGAAGAGAGGCTTCACGGTGCTGGCCTCAGGCCGCCGCCTGGGTGCGCCAGACGGGGAAGGGATCGGGCAGCCCTTGCCATGCGCCGGGCGTGAAATCCTGCACATCAAGCAGCGCGTCGTTCAGTTTGGCGCAGATCGCTTCGCGGTTCAGCCCGACCCCGATGAAGACGATCTCCTGACGTCGATCGCCCCAGGGTTCGGCCCAGTTGCGGGCGATCTCGGCCTGCGCCTCGGGGTGGGTCGGCAGCCGCTCCTCGGGGACCGAGGCCCACCAGCGCCCCAGAGGTGTGACCGAGGAGATCGCGCCCGCCAGGCTGAACTCCACCGCCCATTCGGGCCGCGTGGCGATCCAGAAATGGCCTTTGGCCCGGATCGTTCCCGGTAAATCCCCGTTCAGCACATCGTAGAGCCGTTGGGGATGAAACGGCGCGCGGGCGTTATAGACGAAAGAGGTGATGCCATATTCCTGGTCCTCGGGCACATGATTGGCAAACCCATACAGTTCCTTGGCCCACATCGGGTATTCGTGCGCCGTTTCGAAATCGAACAGGCCTGTGTCCAAGATCGACTCGGCGGGAACGTCGGAATGATCGGTTTCGATGATCTTCGCATCGCCATTAAGCGCGCGGATGATCTTGCGCGCGGCATCCGTGCGCTCTGGCCCGGCATCGGAGATCTTGTTGAGGATCACCACATCGGCGAACTCGATCTGCTCGGTCAGCAGGCTGACGAGGCTGCGGTCATCCCCCTCGCCCAAACTTTCGCCGCGATCTGTCAGGAAATCGTGGCTGGAATAGTCCTTGAGCAGGTTCACGGCGTCCACCACCGTCACCATCGTATCGAGCCGTGCAACGTCAGACAGGCTTTGGCCCTTCTCGTCGCGGAAATCAAATGTGGCCGCCACCGGCAGCGGCTCGGAAATGCCGGTCGACTCGATCAGCAGGTAGTCGAAGCGCCCCTCCTCCGAGAGGTGCCGCACCTCTTTCAAGAGGTCGTCGCGCAGCGTGCAGCAGATGCAGCCGTTCGACATTTCGACCAGCTTTTCCTCGGAGCGGGACAGTTCTGTGCCCTCGCGCACCAGATCGGCGTCGATATTTACCTCGGACATGTCGTTGACGATCACCGCCACGCGGCGGCCGTCCCGGTTGTTCAGAACACGGTTCAAAAGCGTCGTCTTGCCCGCACCGAGAAAGCCGGAGAGGACTGTGACGGGAAGGCGTTTGTCTGTCATGGGATGAAAACCTCGGGCGGTGGATACGGTCGTGCTTGCTGGCGGTTCTGCGATCTGGTGACGACCTTCAAAGTCGTGGAGACGCGACTGTGCTTGCGACAGGCAGCCATGAAGGAACGGTTCAGGCCCGTCAGTTTTCCCAAGGCAACGGCACAAGCTCAGCAAGTTATCACATAACTTTTTCAGGCTGGTTTTGTGTTGCGTTCCAGCTGCCAGAAAACGGGGCGCGCTTACCGCAAATGCGGTTCCGCGCGCCCCATGCAATCAGGCGTTCTTCAGAGACACTCGGACAGCGAGTTCGCAAGGTTGCGGATGAGCTGCGGATAAAGGTCAGGCCCCGGTTCGAGATCGGAGCCCAGCGGATCGAGCACCGCCGTGTTGGCCTCGGTGCCGTCCATGACCGTCGCAACAAGGCCACGGTCGAACTGCGGTTCGGACAGCACGCACTGGATGCCCTCCTCGGCAATGCGCCCCTGGATCTCGGCAATGCGGGCCGGGCTTGGATCCGCTGCATCGGCGACCGAGATCGCCCCGGATGCGGCGAAATCGAAATCCGCCTCGAAATACTGAAAGGCGTCATGGAACACCACGAACCGCATGCCGCGCAGCGGGTCGAGCGTTTCGTTCACCTCTGCCACGAGGGCATCGAGTTCTTCGCGCGCCTCGGCCGCATTGGCGTAGTAAGTGCCGGCATTCTCGGGATCGGCCGCGGAGAGTTCGGCCGCGATCACATTGAGCCAGACCGCCGCGTTGCGGGGCGAAAGCCATACATGAGGGTCATGGTCGCCATGGGCATGATCATGGTCATCGTCGGCATGATCTTCGTGATCATGGTCATGGTCGTCAGCATGTTCATCATGCTCACCGTCGTGATCATGATCGTCTTCGGCGTGCTCTTCATGGTCATGATCGGCATCCTCGGCATGGTCCTCATGCCCATGATCATCGTCGTCGCCATGAGAATGTGCCTCGAAAAGCGCGTTTTCGCGGAAATCGAGCAGGGTCATCCCATCGGCTTCGAGCAATGTCGTGACATCGGCATCGCCGGCGAGCGTTTCGACCGCGCCTTCCATCCAGGGCGCAAGGTCCTCCCCGATCCAGAAGACAAGGTCGGCCTCTTGCAGCGCCGCCGCCTCGGATGGGCGCAGGCTGTACTCATGCGGCGAGGCCCCGGGCTGAACGATCAGGTTCGGCTCTCCAACGCCTTGCATGACGCGCGCGACAAGCGAATGCACCGGGGCGATGTCGACGGCGACGCGCGGGACATCGGCCATAGCGGTGCCAGCCATCAAGCTTGCAGCCAGCGACAGGGGAAACAGGTTTCTGGACATTCGGTCTTTCCTGTGATCTTATAACGTCTCGATGCCGATACAGGAAATGAAATAACATGACAAGAGCCGTGGCAGAGATCACCGATGCGCCGAGCCATGATCCGGTGGGGTTCGAGGCACACGACCACCGCCAATGCGTTCAGGCCGGACTTGCCGCTGCCGAGGCACGCTGCGCGGCTGAAGGCCTGCGATTTACGCCCGTCCGGCGCGCGGCACTTGAAACCCTGTTGAGCGAACATCGGGCGATGGGCGCCTACGAGCTTCTCGACCGGCTACACGCGGCAGGCTTCGGATCGCAACCGCCCGTCGCCTACCGCGCCTTGGATTTCCTGGTCGCCAACGGCTTCGTGCACAAGATCGAGCGGCTCAACGCCTTCATCGCCTGCGCCCATCCCGGCGCAAGCCACTCGCCTGCCTTTCTGATCTGCCGGATCTGCGACGCGGTGGCCGAGGCGCAATCCGCCCCCGCCCGCGGCACCCTTGGCGACGCCGCTCGCGCGACCGGGTTCCAGATCGAGCGGACCGTCGTCGAAGCGGTCGGGGTATGTCCGGCATGCGCCGCCAAGGCCGCCGAGGCCGAGCCCGAGAAGCCCCTCGCATGAACCTTGTCGATGTCGAGAAATTGAGCGTCCGCTACGGCGCAACGCAAGTCTTGCGCGATATCTCCATGCATGTCGCGCCGGGCGAGATCGTGACCATCGTGGGGCCGAACGGGTCCGGCAAGACAACCTTGTTGCGGGCCATCGTTGGTGCCGCGCGCATTAGCGGTGGGCGCATTACCACCGCGCCGAACCTCGTCCTGGGCTACGTGCCGCAAAAGCTTCATATCGACCCGACCCTTCCCATCACGGTCGAGCGGTTCCTGCGCCTGCCGGGCGGGGCGACCCGGTCCGATATCGAGGCCGCGTTGAGCCGCGCCGGTGTCGCGCAGCTCACGCATCGGCAGATGTCGGAGCTTTCGGGCGGACAGCTGCAACGCGTATTGCTGGCCCGTGCGCTGGTGACGAAACCCAACCTGCTGCTTCTGGACGAGCCGACGGCGGGCCTCGATCAACCCGGCTCGGCGGACTTCTACCAGCTGATCGACGACGTGCGGCGCGAATTCGGCTGCGCCGTTCTGATGATCAGCCACGAGTTACATGTCGTCATGGCCTCATCCGATCGGGTCATCTGCCTCAATGGGCATGTCTGTTGTCACGGAACGCCCGAGCATGTGTCCTCGGCGCCGGAATATCGCGCGCTCTTCGGCACCGGAACCCACGGGGCGCTCGCGCTCTACCGTCATGAACATGACCACCAGCATGGGCATGACCACACCCACGATCATGGGCACGACCACGATCACGGGCACACGCACACCCATGACAGTCACGAGGCGGCCGAGTGATGCTGGACGATTTCATGACCCGCGCGACGCTGGCCGGGATCGGCGTGGCCTTTGCAGCTGCCCCGCTCGGCGGGTTCGTCGTCTGGCGCCGCATGGCCTATTTCGGAGACGCGACGGCCCACGCCGCCATTCTTGGCGTCGCCCTGTCGCTTGCCTTGCAGATCTCCATTTTCGCGGGCGCCATGGCGCTGGCCCTGACCATGGCCCTGACGGTTTCCGCACTCAGCGGTCGCGGCTATGCGATGGACACGCTTCTGGGTGTTCTGGCCCATTCCGCGCTCGCGTTCGGCTTGGTCGCCGTGTCCTTTCTCTCGGGCATTCGCATTGACCTCATGGCGTATCTCTTCGGCGACATCCTCGCCGTATCGCGCCTTGACCTCGCCGTTATCTGGGGCGGCGCCGCGGTTGTCGTGGCACTGATCGGCTGGCGATGGTCGGCGCTCTTGACCGCTACGTTGAACGAAGAACTCGCCTATGCGAGCGGGATCGACCCCAAGCGCGAACAACTGGTGCTCACCCTGGCGCTTGCCATCACGGTCGCGGTCGCAATCAAGGTCGTGGGCGTCCTTCTGATCGCGGCGATGCTCATCATCCCGGCTGCCGCGGCGCGCCCGCTCGCGCGGACGCCCGAAGGCATGGTGCTGATCGCCGCGGTGATCGGCGCGGCCTCGGCAGTGGTCGGCCTGCGCGCGGCCTACATCTTCGACACGCCGGCCGGACCGTCGATCGTTTGCACCGCGGCGCTGTGTTTCGTTGCGACCAGCCTGTTCCGCGTTGTGCGGGCTACGTCAGCGGGTCACTCGAACTGATCCGAAAGGGCTGGTTCGGCTCGCAGCGCGCTCGTGCTGGAGGGCTTCGACTGCAGCCACGATTGACTAGCCTGGTCCAAATTCGATGAAACGACTGCGAGGAAACTTGCCAAGTTTCGGTCCATTCCTGTTATCCTGTTGCCCGGAGCGGAGGACCATCGCGCAGGAGACGCCCAATGATACGCTGGACAAAGCGCCTGACCATCGCGGCCGTGGTTGCCTTGGCCGCTGCCACGCCGATGCCGGCCGAAGCGACCCCGTTATCCGCTGAAATCCCGACATGGCTGCAACAGCATGTCGGGACGGGCGAAGGCCAGATCGCCCCCGTCGTGCTCGAACGGGCACGCGCCCTTTACATGGATCAGGTGCGCGAGGGCGGCATCCAGAACCCGTGCTATCTGGCCATGGACGCGACACGTCCAAGCTCGTCCTCCACCGGCGGTCCGGGTCAGCGGTTCTACGTGATCTGCGAGGCCGAAGAATCCTTCCGCGCGGTCTATTCCGGATATGGCAGCGGCCGGTCGCTACCCGCGGCGGACTTTTCCAACGAACGGGAATGCGCGCAGAATTTCAGCAATGCCGAGGGCTCGAACCTGACGATGGGTGGCGCTTACCTCACGGCCGAGACGCGGACCTCCTTCAAGGGCTACTTCACCGAGGATGGCGAACGGGTGCCCTTCCACCGCACCTTTCTGCTGTTCGATGGCATGGGCGAAACCGACAACGCCCGCGAACGCGAAATCGGCGGCCATGTCGCGATGTTCCTGCGATGGCAGTGCCGCTTCAGCGCCCCGGACAGTCCCGACGCAGATGCAGAGGGCTACGTCCCCTATGGCAACCTCGTGAATTACACCGGCGGGCGAAGCAACGGATGCACAACATGGTCCGAGGAGGTCGCCGAAGACATCATGTCCCTGGTCGAGGGAGATCCGACAACCCTCTACATCTATCCCGAGTCCGGCGACATCACCGCGGTTGCAGACGCCGTGGCCGGTCAGAGGCCACTAGCCGAAGAAGGCCTCTACTGGAACGCCACCTGCCTTGGCGCGATCGGAAGCCCTCGGTTCTGGACGCGGGAAACCCTGCGCCCGATCATCGACCAGTGGCGCGCCTCCCTGCCCGAGCCAGCGCCGCTGGAATTGCCGATCTGCCCCTGAGACGGACGGGCCGGGATTGCAGGACCAACCGATGATCTGTGCGCTCGGCAGGATGGAGGCCGGTATTCCAATTTGAATTCCCGGCCAATGCCGCCCATGGTGCCGATCGTGCAACATCGCAGGAGTTCGCCCATGCATCTCGCCCGTTTTCCGCGCGTCTTTCTCGCCCATCTGCCCACGCCGTTGGAACGGCTCGACCGGCTGAGCGCCGAGCTTGGCGGGCCCGAGATCTGGATCAAGCGCGACGATTGCACGGGGCTGTCGACCGGCGGCAACAAGACCCGCAAGCTGGAATTTCTGATGGCCGAGGCGCAGGCGATGGGCGCGGACATGGTGATGACGCAGGGCGCGACCCAGTCGAACCATGCGCGCCAGACCGCCGCCTTCGCCGCCAAGCTGGGCATGGGATGCCACATCCTGCTGGAGGATCGGACCGGGTCGAACGATCCGAACTACAACCACAACGGCAACGTGTTGCTGGACCACCTGCACGGCGCCACCACCGAGAAACGGCCCGGCGGGCTGGACATGAACGCCGAGATGGAGAAGGTGGCCGAGGCGATGCGCGCCGAGGGCAAGACCGTCTACACCATCCCCGGCGGCGGCTCGAACCCGACGGGCGCTTTGGGCTACGTCAACTGCGCCTTCGAGTTGGTCGGTCAGGCCAATGACCGCGGGCTGGTGATCGACCATCTCGTTCACGCGACCGGCAGCGCGGGCACGCAGGCGGGCCTGATCACGGGGCTGAAGGCGATCAACGCGCAGATCCCGCTTCTGGGCTTCGGCGTGCGCGCGCCCAAGGACAAGCAGGAGGGGAACGTCTACACCCTCGCCTGCGCGACCGCCGAGAAACTGGGCTGCCCCGGCATTGTCGCGCGCGAGGACGTCGTGGCCGACACCGGTTATGTCGGGCCGGGCTACGGCATTCCGCGCGCGGACACGATCGAGGCGATCCGCATGTTCGCCGAACTGGAGGGGATTCTGCTCGACCCCGTCTATTCCGGCAAGGGCGCGGCGGGGCTGATCGACTATTGCCGCAAGGGCAAGTTCAAGAAGGGCGAGCGCGTCGTCTTCCTGCATACCGGGGGCGCGGCGGGCCTCTTCGGCTATGACGCGGTTTTCGCGGACGGGGCGACGGCGGGCTGATGACCTCGCCCTTGCGCCGGATCGGCATCCTCGGAGGGATGGGACCCGAGGCGACGGTCCTTCTGATGCAGAAGGTGATCGCCGCCGTTCCTGCCAAAGACGATGCCGACCATATCCCACTTCTGATCGATCAGAACCCGCAGGTGCCCTCGCGCATCGCGCGGCTGATCGAGGAGACGGGCGAGGACCCTGCCCCGGTGCTGGCCGCGATGGCCCGGCGCCTTGAACAGGCGGGGGCCGAGGCCTTGGCCATGCCCTGCAACACGGCGCATCACTATGCGGACGCGATCCGCAGCGCGGCGACAGTGCCCTTTCTCGACATGGTGGCGCTGTCCGTCGCCCATGCCGGGGAGTTGGCGGGGCCCGGAGCCTCCGTCGGCATTCTCGCCTCCCCTGCCGTGCGGCGGGTGGGCCTGTTCGACGCCCCGTTTGCAAAGGCTGGGCTGACGCCGCTCTACGCAACGGACGAGGACGCGACCCTCGCCGCGATCCGTGCGATCAAGCGCGATGGGCCGACCGCCGAGGCCCGCACCGCCCTGCGCGCCGCCTCGACAGCCTTGCTGGACCAGGGGGCCGCCGTCCAGATGATCGCCTGCACGGAGTTCTCGCTGATCGCCGATGCCGTGGCCGATGGGGTCACGGGTTTCGATACGCTCGACCGGCTGGTCGCCGCCATCGTCGCGCTTTCGCGTAGCGCGGATTGATCCCGTGCTGTCCTGCGCGATCACGATCAACGGCGCAACGGCCTGGGCCTCGACGCACTGGCGCGGCGTCCTGATCGCCGCGATCATCGCGCTGGCCGCCCAGTTCATCGCAAACACCTATGGCGCACCGGCGATGCTGTTCGCGCTGCTGATCGGCATGGCCTTCACCTTTCTCGATGCCGAGGAAAAGACGGCGCCGGGCATCGCCTTTGCCGCGCGCAGCCTGCTGCGCATCGGCGTGGCCCTGTTGGGGCTGCAACTGACCTTCGCGGATATCTCGCAGCTTGGCGCCCTTGCCATGATCGGGGTGGCCGCCCTTCTGGCCACGACGCTGGCCTTCGGCGCGCTCTCTGCCAGGCTGGCGGGTGCGCCGGTGGCCTTGGGCCTTCTGACCGGCGGCTCGGTCGCAATCTGCGGCGCCTCCGCCGCGCTGGCGATCTCGGCCATCCTGGTTCCCCGCCACGCCGCCGAAAAGGACGTGTTGGTGACGGTGGTCGGCGTGACCGCCTTTTCCACCATCGCCATGATCCTCTACCCGGTGATCTTCGCCAGCCTCGGCTTTTCCGAGATCCAGAGCGGCTACCTTGTGGGGGCGACGATCCATGACGTCGCGCAGGTCGTGGGTGCGGGCTATTCCATTAGCGAGGACGCGGGCGATATCGCGACCTTCACCAAGCTCTTGCGCGTTGCGCTCTTGCCCATCGCGCTTTTGGCGATCGCGCTGAGCTTCCGGCAGGAGGCCGGGGGCACGCTGCGCCTGCCGTGGTTCGTGGTGGCCTTTATCCTGCTGATGCTGCTTGGCAATCTCGTGCCGCTGCCCGAGACGCTGCTGGTCTGGATCGGCGAGGCCACGCGGTTCCTGTTCCTCACGGCCATTGCCGCCCTCGGCATGAAAACCTCGCTCGGCAGCCTCTTTCAAACCGGAAAACGCGGCATCGCCCTGATCGCGGTGCAGTCCTTGTTCCTTTTGGGGTGCGCCCTCGTCGTGGCGCGCTACGCGCTGGTGTGACCAAGGAGTTGAAACGACAAGCAGAGTGGCGTTCGCCTTATCGCCAAGGCCCCTGCCCCATCGGTCTTGAGCGATCGGTTTCCAAGCCGCGTTGCAGGATGGCCAGAAAGCCTTGCACAGGGCGCGTGATCGGAACCTGCTGCACCCGAACGGCTGCGATCTGAACAGTCCCGAGGTCGAGGTCCAAACGCCTTTGGTCAGAGAAGCCAAGCAGCCCCTCTGCGACGGTTTCGGGGAATACACAGATCGTCGGCGCACGACCGACGCGCGGGGACAGATGCGCCGCCGATACTGCCGTCGTGACCGGGGCGGACAATCGCTTGCGGCGCAGGAAGTGGCTGATGGCGATGCGTGTGCCCGTGCCTTCGGGCGGAACGACGAGGCGTACCCCCTCGAGGTCGGCCAGGTCGAACCGCGTTGTGGACGGCGGGTTCGGATCACAAGACCAGGCAACGATGGGCATCTCGTGTGCGTAGATGACCTCCAGAGTGTCATCGGTCACCGGATTGGTCAGGAGCGCCAGATCGACATCGCGCCGTTGCAGCGGCGCGGCGTCATCGGCGTTGACGATCTCGACCGAGACCCCACCGAAGGAAGTCTGGAACTCGGCCACCAGGTCGAGGATGAGACCTGCATCCAGATCGGTCCCGATGGACAGGCGGAACGTTCCCGACATTCCATCGCGCATGCTGGTCAGCTGGGCCTGCAGATCGTCGAACTCGGTCAGATGACGGTCGACCAGGTTGAGCAGCAACTCGCCTGCGGTGGTCAATCGCACACCATGAGGGAGGCGCTCGAACACGGCGAGGTTCATTTCCTCTTCGAAGGCCTGCACCGAGCGGTTCAGCGCCGATGGGGACACCGCCAGCTTTTCCGCGGCCTTGCGGATGGAGCCCTCGCGTTGGATCAGGCGTATGGCCCTGTAGATCTTGAGATGCCGCAAGGGGACTCTCGCCCTGTTGTGCAAAAACTGCACCACCCTACCGCAAATTTAGCGGCAGACAACATCACCGCAATGCTCACTCTTGGGCTGCGACTGCAAAGTGTCTGCTCACGCGAAAGGGACAGAATTCATGAAAAAACTTCTTCTTGCCAGTGCGTTGTCGGTGATTTCCGCCCATGCCGCGAGCGCAGAAATCCGAGTCGGCATCCTGCACTCCCTGACGGGAACCATGGCCATTTCAGAAACAACGCTGCGCGACGTGATGCTGATGCTCATCGAACAGCAGAACGCGGCAGGCGGTTTGCTGGGCGAAGAAATCGTCCCGGTCGTGGTCGATCCGGCGTCGGACTGGCCGCTCTTTGCAGAGCGTGCGCGCGAGTTGCTGACCGTGCATGAGGTGGACGTGATCTTCGGCTGCTGGACCTCGGTCAGCCGCAAATCCGTGCTTCCCGTGATCGAAGAACTGAACGGGCTGATGTTCTACCCGGTCCAGTACGAGGGTGAGGAGAGCTCGCGCAACGTGTTCTACACCGGCGCTGCGCCGAACCAGCAGGCGATCCCCGCCGTGGACTATTTCCTGGAGGAACTGGGCGTCGAGACCTTCGCCCTGCTCGGAACCGACTATGTCTATCCGCGCACGACCAACCGCATCCTCGAACAATACCTTCTGGATAGCGGCATCCCGCAGGAAAACATCTTCGTCAACTACACGCCCTTCGGTCATTCCGACTGGTCGTCGATCGTGGCCGATGTCGTGGCCCTTGGCGAAAGCGGCCAGCAGGTCGGGGTGATCTCGACCATCAACGGCGACGCGAACGTGGGCTTCTACTCCGAACTTGCCGCGCAGGGCGTCACGGCGGACGACATTCCCGTCGTGGCCTTCTCGGTCGGCGAAGAAGAACTGGCCGGTCTCGACACCGGGCCGCTGGAAGGGCACCTGGCCGCCTGGAACTACTTCCAATCCGCCGACACGCCCGAGAACGAGGCCTTCATCACCGCGTGGCACGAGTTCATCGGCGATGAAAGCCGCCCGACCAATGATCCGATGGAGGCCCATTACATCGGCTTCAACATGTGGGTTCAGGCCGTCGAGGCCGCGGGCACGACCGATGTGGATGCCGTGCGGGACGCCATGTACGGCATCGAAGTGCCGAACCTGACCGGCGGCACGGCGACCATGTTGCCGAACCATCACCTGACCAAGCCCGTTCTGATCGGTGAAATCCGCCCGGACGGGCAGTTCGACATCATCACCCAGACCGATCCGGTGCCGGGCGATGCATGGACCGACTACCTGCCTGAATCGGCCGTTCTCACCTCGGATTGGCCGGGTCTGGACTGCGGTATGTACAACACGGAAACCGAGACCTGCGTCCAGATCGAGTCGAACTACTGAACGCATCCTCTCACACCGAGGCGGGCCGCGACGTTGCGGCCCGCCTTGCCGACCCTCCGAGCAGACCAAACATGATCCGAATTCTTCGCGCCTGCCTTGCCGGGCTAATCCTCTCCCTGTCCGTAATGCCGGCAGCTTTCGCGCAGGAGGAGGAAGGCGCCGATCTCCAGGCCTTGCTGCAATCGCGGGCCGACCTCGTGGCCGATGCGTCTCGCCGCACGGTCGGCGAAGTTCTGGAGTTGCTGGTCGAAAGCGGCCTTGCCGAAGTACCCCAATTCCTCGCCACGTGGCAGGCGCGCGAGCTCTATCAACGGGACAGCGATGGGCTGTTTGTCTATGTCGAAGACCCCGACGCCGATCCCTTGACCCTTCTCGACATCTCGACCGGAGAGGTCATCGGCACGGCGGGCAGCCGCGAGGTATCCCAGCTTCGCCCGAACCGAGGCGTGCAAGGCGTGATCGCCGGGGCGCTGGTCCAGTTCCAACTCTCCTCCGAAGACCCTGCCGAGCGCCTTCAGGCCCTGGCCGCGATCGAAGACGACCCTGACGAAAGCCACCTGCCCCTGCTCCGCGAGATGCTGGAGGAGGAAAGCGACCCAGCGGTGCGCAGCGCCATCGAAACGCTCCTTCCGGGGCTGATCATCGCCTTCGCGGACAGCGACGCCGACCGGGTCGCCGCCATCGAAAGCCTCGCCGGGAATGTCAGCCTCGATGCGCGCGCGACGTTGAACCCCTTGCTCACGACGCGCCGCGAGGTGGCCGACGCCCTGCCCCAGGAGCTCAACATCATGCAGGTGCTCGACCCCGGCAGCGCCGAGTTGTCCGTGGACGAGGCCTACCAGATGCTGGTCGATGACGGGCTGGCACCGGCCATCGTCTCTCGCGCCGATCAACGCGCAATCCTTGCGGAAAACGTGGTCGATGGCCGCGTCGGCGGCGTGCCCGTGGCCGAACTTGGTGACTATGAGGCCCGCGACCGCGCCTACGGGGCACTGGTGGATGCAGGCCTTGCCCAACCGGCCCCAACCGAGGCCGAGATCGAAGCCGCGCTGGACGCCCACGTGTTCTTCGACGCCTACCGCGAACCCTCCTCCGCCGTGACGGATGCGGCGCGGGCGACCCTCGACGGGATCGAAACGCGGGTGGGCCTGTTCCGGTTGCTCGACCTATCGCTCGACGGCTTGTCGCTCGCCTCGATCTATTTCCTTGCGGCCATCGGTCTTGCCATCACCTTCGGCGTGATGGGCGTCATTAATATGGCCCATGGCGAGTTCATCATGATCGGCGCCTATACCGGCTACGTGGTGCAGACCATCGTGCCCGATTACACACTGTCCATCATGCTGGCGATCCCACTGGCCTTTGCCGTGACCTTCGGCGCGGGCGTCGCGATGGAGCGGCTGGTGATCCGCTGGCTCTATCACCGACCATTGGAAACCTTGCTGGCGACCTTTGGCATCTCGATCGCGCTGCAACAGATCGTGCGCCAGATCTTCGGCACCCAGGCCCGTCCCCTGACGCCACCCGACTGGCTGGCCGGGTCGGTCGCGATCAACGACGTGGTCTCGATCAGCTCGATCCGGATCGCGATCTTCCTGCTTGGCGCAATCTTCTTCGTGGCGCTTTGGCTGATCCTGAACCGCACGCGGCTGGGCCTTGAGGTGCGGGCCGTCACCCAGAATCCCGCCATGGCCTCCTCGATGGGGATCAATCCGGACCGCATCAACATGCTGACCTTCGGGCTTGGTTCAGGCATCGCGGGGATTGCGGGCGTGGCCATCGGGCTTTTCGCGCAGGTCGTGCCGGACCTCGGCTCGAACTACATCGTCCAAAGCTTCATGACCGTGGTCGTGGGCGGCGTCGGCAACATCTTCGGCACATTGTTCGGCGCCCTGATGATCGGGTCGCTGCAAAAGGTGATCGAGTGGCTGAACCCCTCGAACACGCTGGCGGCGCAGACCTACATGATCCTGTTCGTGATCCTCTTCATCCAGTTCCGGCCGCGCGGGATCATCGCGCTCAAGGGCCGCGCGGCGGGGGATTGAGACGATGGAGGGCAAGTCGATCTTCACCCGCAATCGCTCGGTTCCGATCTTCATCGGTCTCCTGGCTCTCTTCACCCTTGGCGTGACCATCCTCTCCGAGGGCTATGGCACGGGCGCGCTGTCAGTGTCGTTCACCAAGGTGCTGGGCATGACGCTGTGCCTGTGCCTTGCCGCGCTGGCGATGGACCTTGTCTGGGGCTATTGCGGCATCCTCAGCCTCGGGCATTTCGCCTTCTTCGGGCTGGGCGGCTACATGATCGGAATGTGGCTGATGACCGCCCGGACCGAGGCCGTAGTCCGCGCCAACCTTGCGGGCAACGTCATTCCCCCGACCGAGGCCGAGGTCAGCACGGCCACGGCGCTCCAGATCTTTTCGGTCGTGGGGGCCGAGGATTGGCCGTGGATGTGGGCCGTCTCGGACAGCCTTGTTCTCAGCCTGCTGCTGGTGGTCCTGATCCCCGGCCTGCTTGCCTTGGTCTTTGGTTGGCTGGCCTTTCGCAGCCGGGTCACGGGCGTCTACCTGTCGATCCTGACGCAGGCGATGACGCTGGCGCTGTCGCTTTACCTGTTCCAGAACGACACGGGCCTGCGCGGCAATAACGGCCTGTCAGGCCTGCAGAACATCCCCGGTGCCGAGGGGATCGGGCAGGATCGTATCTCGATCTGGTTCTTCTGGGCGTCGGCCCTGGCCCTCGGCATCGCCTATATCGGGGCGGCATGGGTCGTGTCGGGCAAGTTCGGCAATATCGTGCGCGCAATTCGTGACGACGAGCAGCGCGTGCGGTTCCTCGGCTACCGGGTCGAGGGCTACAAGCTGTTCGTCTTCACCCTCACGGCCGTCATCTGCGGCATCGCCGGCGCGCTCTATTACCCGCAGGCGGGCATCATCAACCCCGACGAGATCGCGCCCATCGCGTCGATCTACCTCGCCGTCTGGGTCGCCATCGGCGGGCGCGGGCGGCTTTACGGCGCGGTGATCGGGGCCGCCGTGGTGTCGCTGCTGTCCACCTATTTCACCGGCGGGCGGGCGCCCGATATCGACCTGGGCATTTATACGATCGAATGGGTCGACTGGTGGCCCGTCCTCCTCGGCCTCGGCTTCGTGCTGGTGACGCTCTTCGCGCCCAAGGGGCTTGGCGGCCTCGTCGACCTGATCGTGCGGAAGGACAAGGCATGAGCACCCTTCTCGAAGTACAGGGGATCTCGGTCACCTTCGACGGGTTCCGCGCGATCAACAACCTCAGCTTCACGATTGGCCAACCCGAGATGCGGGCCGTGATCGGACCGAACGGGGCGGGCAAGACAACCTTCATGGATATCGTCACCGGCAAGACCCGCCCCGACGAAGGCAGCGTGCGCTGGGGCGAAATGGGTCATTCCCTGCTCTCCATGTCCGAGGCGCAGATCGCCCAGGCGGGCGTCGGCCGCAAGTTCCAACGACCCACGGTGTTCGAAGATCAAACTGTCTGGGACAACCTGCGCATCGCGCTCAAGAAACCGCGCGGGCCGTTCTCCAGCCTGCTCGACCGCGTCAGCGCAGAGGACCGTACCCGGATCGACGAGATCGCGACCGAGATCGGGCTCGCCCACCACCTTCAGCGGCAGGCGGGCGTGCTGAGCCATGGTCAGAAACAGTGGCTGGAAATCGGGATGCTGCTGGCGCAGGACCCGCGCCTTCTGCTGGTCGACGAACCTGCCGCCGGCATGACCACCGAGGAGCGCAACCACACCACCGACCTGCTCAAGCGACTGGCCCGCAACCATGCTGTCGTTGTCGTGGAGCATGACATGGAGTTTGTCCGCCGCCTCGATTGCAAGGTCACGGTCCTGCACGAGGGATCGGTTCTGGCCGAAGGCACGCTCGACCATGTCATGGCCGACGAGCGCGTGATCGAAGTCTACCTGGGGCGCTGAGATGCTGGAAACCAAAGACCTCACCCTGCAATACGGCGGCAGCCAGATCCTGAACGGCATTTCCATGCAAGCCGCGAAGGGTGAAGTGACCTGCATCATGGGCACGAACGGGGTCGGCAAGACCTCGTTGATGAAGGCGATCTCGGGCACCCACGCGCGGTCCGGCGGAGAGGTGCTGGTGGGGGGGCAGACCCTCCCCGTGCTTCCCTCTCACCGCCTGGCGCAAATGGGGATCGGCTACGTGCCGCAGGGCCGCATGATCTTTCCGCTGCTCACGGTAAGGGAAAACCTCGAAACCGGACTTGCCTGCCTCCCGAAATCCGAGCGGGTCGTGCCAGACCGAATCTTCGAGTTGTTCCCCGTTCTGAAAGAGATGGAGAAACGACGCGGCGGCGATCTCTCGGGCGGGCAGCAGCAGCAACTGGCCATCGGGCGCGCGCTGGTGACGCGCCCCAAGATCCTGCTGATGGACGAGCCGACCGAGGGCATCCAACCCAACATCATCCAACTCATCGGGCGCGTCATCGAAACGCTGCGAGACGACGGCGAGATGGCCCTGATCCTTGTCGAGCAGTATTTCGATTTTGCCTACGGCCTGGCCGACCGGTTCTACGTGCTCAGCCGCGGTTCAGTGGTGTTCTCCAAGCGCAAAGAGGACACCGACAAGGCCGAAGTCGAAGCCGCTTTCAGCCTGAATGGCTAAACGCACGCCCCCATTGTCGGCGAAAATGGGAACAAGCGACTTGCGGATGGCCGGATCCTGAAATCGTACGAGAGCGTGCTATTCGATCAGTGCCTCCGAAGGCCTTGGGACACGCTCTGCTTGAGATAGTCGATGCCGTTCTTGATGAGCGCGAAAGGGGCCCGAAAGATCAGGCGCCCGCGTAGTTTGCTCGAGAAGCAAGAGCATATCTTTGCATTTGTCATGGGAAGTGGTGCCCGGGGGCTGCTTGGGTCTCCCCGTTCAGCTCCCGTTACAGGCACCCTCGACAAGGTTCCCTTCAGCAAATCAAGGGGTAGCCGCGAGAGTGTCGACCGGTCAAGAGGCGCGAAATGGTCTACGATCCGGTCTACGGCTGTCCATCAGG
>NZ_JAHVKE010000007.1 GCF_019800885.1 Maritalea mobilis | reverse complement strand
CCCATTATTTTCCCCATGTTAGCAAAGCCTTAATTGACTTCTGGCCAGGAGGGGCGAAAAATCCTTGACAGGGTTTGCATCAAAAACAGCCGTTTTGTGCATACATATGCCCCATCTACTGTGGATGGGGCATATGTATGCACGCTCAGGTGATTCGCAATCAAAACTCACCCCCTCAATATATTGATATTAAACAATAAAATTGCACGTCATCGAAATCCGATGGCATAAGGATGCACGCTCGAACCATAACCATGCACACCTCACATTGCTGAAGACAAAAAAAGGCCCGCGCGAGGCGGGCCGTCGATTTTCGAAGTAGCGCAGGCATCACTTTTTCTTGCGCATTTCCTCGTAGGCGTCGAACAATTTGTCTTGGTCAAAGCTGTTTTGATAGTTGGGCATCGTGAAGGGCGAATAACCCAAAGGCAAACCAGTCCGACGCGAAAACCCTTCGGAGAAATGGTCAATAGTGCAGACTTTTTCATTTGCACGAAGCGTGACCGTCAGAGTTTCGATCAAGAGCTCGATCACCAGCCCCCATCGTTGGCATGTCGCGAAAACCAAGCGTTCCATGAAGTCATCCAGCTCGAAGTCATCGAACTCAAGCTGCGCCTTGTCACAGTAGCTAAAGATAAGATGAAGGAGCTCGTCCTTGTCGGTTTTGTTCGCGAGATCGATGCCGGAAAAGCTCACGGTGCGCAGGAGCCTGTAGAGCTGCTCTTCCTTCTGAATTTGGGCGGCGAGGCTGGGCACCCCGGAGAAGATCAGCATCAGCGGCCACTTATGATCCTTCAGAAGGGATTTGAAGCTATCCAGAAGTTTCTGGTTGGTCAGGCTGTCGTTTTCCGTGAACACGTGCTGGCACTCATCAAAGTGAATGCCAACCACACCCTGAAGCTCCGCATACTTTCTGACCTTGGACCAAATCTCGCTTTGCGAGTGCCTCCCTCGAAGCGGGTACTCGAGGACGTCCAGAATTTCGACGCCGAGATCTTTCCAGGTGACCCTGCCGGACAGAAGACATGAAATAATCCGAGCTGGACGCCCATCGGGCATGATGGTTGATCCATCGTTGAGGCGCTCCAACATGACATCGATTTCGGTCGACTTCCCTTGCCGGGAGTCACCGATCACCAAAATCCCGGAAGCCTCAAAACGGCCGCCGATAGAGGCTTTGATATAGTAATCCGTGGCGCACATGGTCATGGCCTCGGCGAGGCCCTGCGCTCGGTTGAACGGAAAGCGGGCCTTCATCAGGGGCTTTCGAACGTCGACCACCGACTTTTTGACGAATGACATTACTTCAACTCCTTGAGGTTGGAAGGACGCGCGGATTTCATGGACTGCGACTTGCGTGTGCGAGGCGCCTTTCCCTTGGGGGGAGATGGGTTGCTCGCCGAAGCGCCCGGCGATTGTTGCTCCTGTGTCCGATGGTCAGTGGACTGGTCGTCCGACGACGGCTCGGAGGTAGCGGGCACTTCTTCAGCCGTCCCATCAATGACGGAGGGTTCTTCACCGATGGCGAAAACCCCGTCGCTTTGCGCCAAGTTGGTGACATCGTCTGGAGAGGTTGTGCCGTCTAGCTGCCTTGTGCGTGGAACACGGGCGCCTGCGAAGACCGCCTTCGCAAGTGCCTTGCACTCCTCGATGGTCGAATAGCTGCGGGGCAGGTCGTGTTCGACACCGATGGACGAGATGTCCGCGTAACGGCGTGTCCGCGCTTCCATCAGGCGGTCATGATAGAGTTCAGTGACGTGCGGATCCTCGCGACGATACTCGGCGACCAACTGCAGGACTTCGCCCAGGGTCATGTCTGCGAATGCGGTCGTCTGAAGGGTGACTTCGATCGGATCCGGCACGCCCGGCATGAGGACCGTGGCAATGTTCAAATTGTCGGGGTCGACAAAGACCTCGACTTTCCCTTTGAAGAACTGCTCTTCGCGGGCCAGCTGCAGTTCGCCCGAGTTGAACCAAATACCCTCGAAGACGCGCACGCCTTCATCGGAAGGGGTGGTGCAGACCTGCCAGCCGAGATGAATGCGGCGGGTGTGGGGATCGATCACACCAGCCTTCCCGCGGGTGTCGTTGAGCTCATTATAGACATCCCAAGGACGGCGGCCGAAAATGCCAACGCCATAGTGCTTTTGAAAAGGGTATTCGTCCACGAGGTAGCGGGTCAGCATGGCATACAAGAGTTCCACATCGACAACCCCATTCTTGATTGCGTCGTAACCGGGGATGTCCCCCGGCCGGCGCCCCGTGTATCCCGGCATCACCTTGAAAAAACACGACTCCACTGTTCCAAAAAAACGTTCATCATGAGCACGGTCCGTAGGAGAGTACGTTCGGGTGATTTCGTTGATCGTTCCAATTCCCATCGATGATGCGATGACAGGTGAATTTCGTAGCCCTGACCCATTATCGTTTCGCAAAAGGTGAATACCGCACTCCCCGGCGGGATCATTTTTGCACCCGTAGCGGATCTTTTCGCGGGTCTTGTCACGGGTCGCCATGCGCAGAAGGGCAAGAGTAGCCTCTGCATTCGGGTGTTCAGTAATGATCCATGCCAAAGGCATGCGGCTGGCAACATCAAAAAGGACGATGATGTGAAGCCGTTTTCGAATATACTCATCCGCCTTTTCATAGGCCCGTTTCGTTTCGTCCGAGAGGGTGTGCCAGAAGCCTTTCTCTTTTGCAGACGTCACGAGCGACATTTTCTGCTCGTCCATGCCGCAGAGCTCACCAGGCATGAGCGCCCGGAAGTCAGTGCTGCCCCGCCCATGCTTTCGGCGGGTTTCTCGAAGCCCGTCTACTACAATCGCATACTCAGTTGGTGTGACGAGGCGGTCACGGTGCTCTCGAAGCGTCTTCTTTGATGGCACAGCGAGTTCTGGCAACTCGTTCAAGATGCGGCGCTTGTTCTCCTCATGAACGAGCGTCTCAAGGTATTGGTGAACATTCGCGATCGAATATCCTCTTAGGTCGAAGCCAAATTCGCCCCAGGCTTTGGTCATCAAATCGCGGAGTGGTACGGAAATACGCGGCGACCTGTTACCACGTAGGTGCGTCAATGGAACGAGGGCCTCGGCCACGCCCTCACCATTGCCGAGCTTCTTATACCTATTGTAGTATTTCAGGATTGTGCGGCCTTTGTAGAGAATGCGCGCTTTGGTTTTCTCTCCTCCACGACGCGGCGCGATTCGAACAGGCTCTTCCAACAGCAGTGTCGTTTGTTCAGCGATAAACCGGCGGGCGCTCAATGTGCTCAGGTTCCGGACGGTCGGGCGAAAACGCGGATCGTCTTCTTGTCGCAAAGCAACATAAATATCCACGACCTGACACATGGCCACGTGAAATCGTCCCAGAGCCTGCTGATCTTTGTTTTTCAGGGACATGATCGACTCGTGGCCACCAAGCCGCTTCCGGATGTGATCACCGTTCGCGGGTTGCGCGCTGTTGATCCTTGCCCCGGGAAGCTTGAGGTACTCGACGAACTTTTCATAGGGAACGACAGTCGCGACACCGTCCTCGAGGCCGACTGCCGTGTATCCAACGTCATTGCTTCCAGTGACTGCCATTGGCCGGTTGAGCAGAGTGATCTCGGTTCCCGGAAGAAGATTGTAACGCGGGGTGATGCTCATGCGGCGACCTCCAGGCGCGAGTGCTCCCAGAGAACATGATCGAGGTTCGCGGAAAGAGCGCCCTGCGCGACCAAACGGTAGCAAGCTCGAAAGGCGCGACGCTGAGAAATGGGCACATGCGGGAACAGATCCTTCATGTGATAAAGCGTCCGCAGATTTCGCGCAGTCTGCCAGACGATCTCATCCGCTTCCGGATCAGGATCAGCCATCATCGCATACATCCTGAAAAGGTTTTCGCGGCGCTGCCGCGTGTAGTCGTTTGCATTCACAACGATCAAATCATCCGCCGCGCTCTTGGGTGTCGCGGCACTGATGGCCGCGATGTCCCGCATGGTTCTCGGCTTTTCCAGGCTGCTTTCATTGCGGACGAAGACGAGGCGACGGTGCCCCGAGCATAACGTGATGAGGAGGTCATGGGTGTAGGCGCGAGTGCGACCGTCTTCATCTTGGAATTCGACGGTGAGCGGCTGGAAGTGCAGATCGAAGGTGTCTCGTGATAGGAGCACCTGCACCGACACAGCAGCCTCAGCAGCGCTTTCCGCAATGCCGACCTTGGGCACCCAATCATTGGCCGGCGTGCGGTATGGAATGAACACCTTGTGGCTGGTGTTGCTGCGCGAGCTTGGATTGCGCACGCCGTCAAAACCCAGAACGCCGTGGATTTCATCCAACTCGATGGGGCTCTTTCGCGGCAGTTTCTGGGGTGCGTACCACCACGTATCATTGTCTTTGACGAAATCGAAGTATTCGACGTAGTTCTTTTGGGTCTTGGGCATGGTTTTAGCTTGGTCTCGTGAAATACCACCGCGACCGAAAAGTCGGTCCGCGTCATCGTTTGACGCTTCACCTGCATCGAAGGTGCGGCAACGGAGCTTCACGCAAGCCGTCACCGTTCCCGCGAAGCGCGGGGTGCAGGGTCAGCAGGATTAGACGGGAAACCTTGAGGCAGGAGCGTCGATGTGATACCGACGAAGGTGGAAACAAGGGTGGTTTACGCCGTCCTGAAACGACTGATCCGCGCCAACGGATCAGTCGTTTTCGTTTGATCAAACTACATTGTGGCGCTCCTTTTCGTTGTTGATACCGTGTTCTTCATGACGGGCAGTTCTATATCACCAGCCCCGGCTGTGGGAAATAAAATACAATATTTTCAGGGTCTTGCGAAAATGAAACCGATGGGGCTTTTTCGCGATGCATGCGGGCGAGGGCTTGGTTCTCTGTCCCGCCTTGGCACTAGATTTCGTGCCGGTGTCATTCCGAACTTTGCTTTCGTCTTTGTGAAAACGATCAGCGAACACGGTTTTCTACCGAGAGCGCCTCGCGCGTCCGTTGAAAACCTGCCGTTGTAGCCGCCTTCATCACGAAGATTCGGCGCGTGATTCTCACCCGTTTTGATCGCTGTCCTACCCTCTTGTGCAGCCTTCCTTTCCTTCTGACGCCCGGTCCTTGGCTGCTCATGGGGGAGTCGGAAGCCTCGGACCGGAATCTTCGTAGTCATGAACCTTCGCGTTTCGCTGTCTTCATCTTGTTCAGCTGCGACGCTCATGCCCAAACGGTAGCGAATGACGGGAGGGGCGGCGAGGAAAAGAGCGCGTTCATGCCGGCACCTATCGGATGCTGATAGATGTTTCTCGCCCGCTTCTGGGGGCGTGTGCTTTCCTGGCGTAGCAGTTTGATCCATCGTTCGGTCGTGAGTGTGTTTAGTCAGGAGTAACGAGTAGATGGACGGGCCGTCGGAGTTGGAAACTGACACGATCGAAGGCCTGACGCGGCTCTTGCGTTTTGCCATCCAATTGCGGGGTCGTGACGCGGACCTAAGCGAACTCAAACGTCTCGAGGGCCGTTTCGACCTATCGACGTATGAGCCGCAGTTCCGCGGCGCCTTGGAGGACTTCGCTCGGCATCTCGACGGCTTTGGCGAAGACGAACGCTTCATTGAAGTCTGCAAGTTGATTGCTCGAGCGCTTCCTGACGATGCAAGCCTGAATGATGAGCTTTTTGAAGCACTGCTGAAAGCCAGCTGCTCCGAGGAGACTGTCCGGTTTTCATTTGAAACCAGCCTTCTGCTTTGTCTTCACCGCGCGCGATTGACCCGGCCGGCTCGCAGAAATCGCTATCCGGGCTATGACATCAGGTACGCTGGTATCGGACCAGACCGGCAGCTCATGGCATTTGCATCTCTGTTTCTCGATCTGCCTGTCTACACAGAGTCAAATCCACCTTGGGAGCCAGACCAGCTCTTCGATGATGGGGAACCAATCACAGAGTCCCCGGGACTCGAGATTTCGTTCCCGCCAAGCGAGTTCAGCATGAATGACGCACCTGATCTTGAAACCAGCGTGCGAAAGTATCGGCTGCCCCGCGCCGTTGACCGGGGAAAGTACGATCTTGAAAGCGTTATGCTGGAGTACCTTTGCGGCACGACTTCACAGGCTTTGGTTTTCGTGTCTGAGCGCTTTCTGACCTCAACGAAACAGTCGCGCCTCATGGCACGCCAGCACCTCATGGATATGGGGCGGGTCAGGCGGGTAGCGGCCTTCTCGGAGCCGCAAGACAAGCGGCACTTGGTGGAGCTTGCCTGGGGTGAGGGCCCTAGCGAAACCATCCAGATGGTATCCACCAACACGGTTCAGCGCTTCGTCGGCTCGGATCCGTACAGTCGGGATATCCGTGGAAAGTCACGGACGGTACCCACGCAAGAGGTGCGAACCTCAGGTGACTTTCTGTCACCAACCCGATACCTCACGACGGGCCCCGTGGGCGGTCCAAGCATAGCGGCGCATTTCCGAAATTTGATGACCGCCACGCAATACCCGCTCTCGGACTTGTTCGATATCATCAGGCCGAAGACAACGAAGAATGATCCTGTCGGAACGCTGACCATTCATGAGGTCAGCGCGGGGAACCTTGCGACCTATGGTGAATTGTCGGGGCCTTTTCGCAGCGTCAATTTACGCGCAACGGTAGAACGCCGACTGGATGAGCAACGCATAAGGCCTCGTGACATCCTGTTTGCCCACCGCGGGCCAGTAGGGTGCGTCGCATATGTTTCAGAGGAAGACCTTGACAACATGAGCCTATGGGCGGGTCAGACGCTGCTGATCATTCGGCCGCGGAGGAAGTACGTCCAATCGTCAGATATGCCGTCCTGCGACCCGAGAGCCTTGTTCATGTACCTACTGACCGCCAAGGTGCAGGAGTCATGGCAAGGAAAGGCCACAGACAGGCGAAGCCCGGCAATCCCAATCGGTGAAGTCGAACGCTTTGGAGTGCCAGAGAGCTTGGTCCTTCGAAAAAATGCCAAGAAACCATCCCATTCTCCGGAAGCGGAAAGCGCTTCCAATCTTTTTCTGTCGGAGTATCAGCGCTTGCGGCAAAATCGCGCCAAGATAAGAGAAATCGAAGCGCGCATGAATGACGGACTGGATCGCGTATGGGGTGCAGTCTGGAGCCGGCCGAAAAGCGAAGATGAAAAATAATTATGAGTAAGCTGCCATTTCATAACTAGTTGCCGCAACCGTCTCCTACCAAACTGTCCTCAACTCGCTCACACGTCGCATTTTGCTTTGCCGGTAGCCAGTATGTCCTTCCTGCCCATCTCCAGCCCGAGACCCGCGCCTCGTGAAACTTTATTCTCCTACCTCGCACGCCTTGCCGCGACTTGGCAGACGGAAGCTCCCGATTTGGCATATGATATGGGAGCCTCCTTCAAACGGCTGTTGGATCAGGATGAGGACGCCCTCGAAATCTTGGCCGATTGGGCTCAGCTCGAACCGGACCTTCTGGAAGAGCTTCTGTCATGGACCGGGGTCCGGACTGGCGAAGTTCGCATGGAATTTCGGGGGGAGGTTTTCGTTTCTCGTGCGCTGAGAAATCCGGTGATGCGGGGGTGCCCGATTTGTCTGCGTGAGGACGCGCTTCGTGCCAACGGTAGTGGAACCACGGCGATGGTCATGCGCGGCGATTGGCTATTCCGTGAAGTGACGCTTTGCATCGAACATGGCCACCCCCTTGTCCCGTTGTGGACCGCGACGGCAGTGAAAGATCGTTTCGACATCGGGGCCCGGCTTCGCGAGTTGGAGCACGACATCATGTCGGGCGCACTGGATCAGGCCTGCGTCACGCCATCGGCCTATGACCTCTGGCTTGACCAACGTCTGGAAAAAGGCACGGACGGTACGTGGTTCCGGGAACACTCAGTATTCGCTGTGACGACATTCCTGAAGGGGCTTGGCGAAGCGATGGCCCGACGGGGGACAGCAGGCCAGCATTCGTCACCCGACAATCCTCACGCTCTGGGCTTCGATGCGGCGGTCTACGGCCCAGAGGCGGCTCGACGGGTACTTGATCAGATCGCAGCTACAACGACCGGCTATTTGGATGAACCGTCAGGTGTTTTTAGGCGCCTCTACTCAAATCTTGCTCGGGATTATCTGGATGAAGAGGCTTTCGCGCCGTTCCGCCAAATCCTGCGGGATTGTATTCTTGCACATTGGCCAATCGGGCCCGGCGAGGTGGTTTTGGGAGAGTGCTTGGAGGAGCGCCGTCTACATTCGCTCACGACGGCAGCCGCTGAGACCGGTATGGGGGTCCTAGTGCTAGAACACTTCCTGACCGAAGCGGGCGCTCTCATACCCAACGACCCCAAACCTGCAAACCGCAGGCTATTCGATGCGCAGGCCTATGCGGCCCTTTTGTCGGAGATACCGACCTTGGTTGGGCCAATCGCCATGCGGAATGCGATGGGAGCGACGCGTCAGGAGCTGTCGGCGCTCGCTGAGGATGGCCTCTTGGTTCCTCGAACGCGCGTCAAAAAGGTGAAGAACCCTTGGCGCATCTCGGATGGAGTTGCCCTGGTTGAGGACCTGTCTGCCAATGCCGTCCCGGTAGGCGAGACGGACAAGGACTGGGAAACTCTGCTTCTCGCCCGGAACAGGCGCAATGTCTCACTTATCGAGTTGATTGGCGCGGTTCGGGAAAAACGGTTGCAGGTCGGGCAAAGAGTTGGGGTCGAAGGGTTTCACGGTATTGTCGTCGCGAAGGTCGAGGTCGACCGTGTGGTCCCTCCCCAAAAAACGACACTCGATGTCGTTCTGGACGAGGCACCAGGAACTGTGTCTGCCGCCGAATTTGGCAGGTCAGTCGGCTTGCGGGATGGCGGTGCGTTTTTGGCCCTTATCGAGGCCGGTCACGTACCGGCGCAGGCGATCGAACACCCACGTACCGGGCGGCCACAATACAGGATGAACCCGGAGCACATTGAAGCGTTCCACCGTCGCTTTGTGACCCTGACGACCTTGTCGGCGGAAACCGGGAAACACCGAAATACGCTGAAGGGACTGTTCAAATCCGAAGGAATCAAGCCCTTTGCCCCGGATGGTCAGGACTATGGGCCCGTGTATTTGCGGGAACATTTCGAAAGTTTGCAGGAGTGAAGAAGGCTGCTTCGCCTTGAGGGTATGGGTCGGAGGACCACACGCTTTGACCATCGCTCGAGTCTTGCCGAGCCATGACATGCCATTCTTGTGGCTACCGGAATTTGCGGTTCATCCCGCCACAGCTGACGTTGGCTCGGAGGCCGCACTTTCATCCACCAGCGCAGCGATTGAGGAAGCACAATAGGCTACACCGGGAGTATCGGGGCTATGACGTCTATCTAGAGAACGACGCCGATGGCGCGCACGGTGTTGTCTGGCTGGTTCGGGTGTACGGCACGGACTTCGAAGTTCGAGGCAGGGACATTATTCCCATTCCGCGTTCTGTGTCTCACTCGGCAAGGTGCTGGCAAACAGCGAACCGGTGATCGGCGGCGAGAAAAGGGCGGCTGTAGAAGCGATGAAATGGCGGCGGGTCAGCATCGCGCGCAACTCCGGTCAGTCGATCGCAAGCTTGCGATCATTCAGACCCATCACGCACCTGCGCGACTAGGGCCTGCAAATGCTCCTGTTCAACGAGGCCCGGGATGAGCGCCTCCCCGACAATGAAGGACGGAGTACCGTTGAACCCCAGAGCCTCGCTAAGACGCATCGAAGTTTCGATATGCTCTTCGATTTCGGGCGCTGCCATGTCCCGACGGAGTTGCGCGAGATCGAGCCCGACTTCTTCGGCCACCCGCATGACGGATGCTTCCTCTGCCCGGCCGTTCATCCCCATCAGAGCCCAGTGGAACTCCTCGTAGAGGTCCTGCTCGCGTGCGGCGAGTGCCGCCCGCGCGGCGAAAACGGACCCCTCGCCCAGGATGGGCCACTCGCGGTAGACGAGTCGAACGTTTGGATCAGCGGCCAGCAAAGCCTCGATCTCGGGTTTCACCCGCCTGCAGTAGGGGCAGTTATAGTCGAAGAACTCGACGATGGTGACGTCGCCATCCGGATTTCCGAGTACGGGCGCGTTCGGATCCTGCTCAAGCAGGTCGCGTTGCTCTTCCAGGACCTGCGCTTGCGCCTGGGCCTGCGCATCCGCGTTCCTGCGTTCCAGGATGGCGACGGCCTCCATCACGATTTCCGGGTTCTCGCGAATGGTCTCGAGGACCAGTTCACGTACCCGATCCTCCGAAAGGTCGTCAGCGAACGCTGCGACTGGCAGAAAGACAGCCAAAACCGCGGCGGAGAAAATGGATTTCTTCATTGGGTCAACTCCCTTCGTTGGCGAGGCTCACCTCCGTACGGGCGGCCTGCGCGGCACGCGCGCGCTCCGGCCACGTCGATCGGATGTAGGCGAGAATGGTCCAGATTTCCTGATCGCTCAGCTGCCCGGAGAAGCCGGGCATGCCGCTGTCGAACTCGATGCCCTGCATGGCCAGCGTCTCACGGCCGCCAAGCTTCGTGTATTGGAACAGGACACTGTCGGGGTGGTGCCATGTATGCCCGGTCTCGTCGTGAGGGGGCGCCGGCAACCGGCCGTCGGGCCCCGGGCTTTGCCAGTCAGGCTGCCCTTCCAGGTTTGCGCCATGACAGGACGCGCAGTACTCGCCGTAGAGCACCTCACCTTGTGCCAGGTCGAGACCTTCTGGAATGACCATTGCAGCCTCAGACTCCGAGCCCCCGCCCGTCCACCAGAAAGCAACCAGCGCGACGGAGACGATGGCGGCAGCAGCTACCGCGACGACACTCCTCCGCATCAGGTCACCCTGACCCAAGTCGTCATCCCTGACGCGGCATGGGAAAGCATGTGGCAGTGAAACAGCCAGTCGCCGGGATTATGCGCCGAAAACGCGATCTCGCGCGCCTCGCCCCCGAATGTCAGGACGGTATCCCGGAGCGGTCCCAGCGTGCCGTCTGCCGCGATCTCGCGGAAGTGCATTCCGTGAAGGTGCATGGCATGCGGAAAGGAGGTGTCATTGACTATTTCAAGACGGACCGGCTCATCACGTGCCAGAACGGCCAGTGGGTCATCTGTCATGCCGATGACGTCATTGAAGGCCCAGAACTGGTTGGCATCGACCAGTTGGCGAAAGGTTCTCCGCTCACCGTTGAATTGGGCCGACTGCAGGCGGCCCATCGCGCCTCCACCCATGTGAAGGCGCACATGCCGGGCTTGTGAGAGATCCGGAGGAACCATGTTGGCGTTCGGGGGCAAGGCCTGCGGGGCATCCCTGCGCGCGCCGGACGATGCCGCGATCACCGGGAAGGCCGACTGAACGAACCCCTCACCGTTGTCGACACGAACCAGATAGGCCGTCTCACCTTGCTCCGCCACGACGTCCACAAGGAGGTCGGCCCGCTGCCCCGGCCCGAGCAAAACCGTATCGGACACGGGCTGCGGCGCCTCCAGCGGCATGCCGTCGAGCGCCATCACCCAGCCTTCGAGGCCGGCCAGCGCCAGTTCGAAGATCCTGGCATTTGCCGCGTTCACGAGGCGAAGCCGCAGCCGCTCATGGCGGCGCACATCGAGGCTGTGCCCGTATTGTCCGTTCGTCGCGATGAAGTTCCCGACCCGGCCCGCGTGACTGCGATCATGGCGCGAGGTGAAGTCGGGATCGATCTGGGCAGTGTCAGGGTTCAGGAGCCAGTCGTCGAGGATCAGGACCTCGTCGCGATACACGTCGGGCCCCTCCGGCTCTTCGACCACGAGCGCTCCGTAAAGACCGCGCGCGACCTGTTCAACGGAGCGATTGTGGGCGTGGTACCAGTAGGTGCCGGCATCGGGCGCGACGAAATCGATGTCGAAGGACGCGCCTGGGGCGACGGCCTCCTGCGTCAGGCCCGCGACACCGTCCATCGCATTGTCGATCCGGACGCCGTGCCAGTGGAGCGACGTGGCCTGAGGCAGTTCATTGACCAGCCGGCGCGTGACACGACCGCCCTGCCGAACCCGGATCACCGGTCCCGGCATGGAGCCGTCAAAGCCCCAGATGGCGGTCTGCGGATAGTCCGGCGGCGCCAGTTGCAGGCTGGCTTCGCGGGCCGTCAGCGGCACGGCCGAGTTGCTCTGCGCGAACAGATTGGACGGTGAGGTCGAGGCGAACCCCGCGGCCGCACCGATCTTCAGGATATCGCGTCTTGAGTAGATCATGTCATCTTCCTCGGGGGCGCACGCCAGGATCGGATCGCGCCATCTCAGTCGGCCTCGCCTTCCGTCGTATTCACACCTGCCATCTCGATCTCGGCGACATCGCTGTCGAGCAGGTATGTAGCCATCGCTTCGAGATCCGCGGGTGTCAGGAAGCTCGTCCCGTACATGACGACCTCTCCCATCGAGCCTCCGAAAGCGTCGCCGGAGGGCGTGATGCCCGTTCTGAGAGCGTAGGCGAGGTTGGAGACGGTCCAGCCGCCCGCAATCAGGTCGGGGGATCTGATCGACGGAGCGTCGTTGCCGCCGGGAAGCGCATCGTTGCCGGCGAACACGGCGTCGAGCACGCGCCCACCCGCAAGGTTCCGCTCCGTATGGCAGGCGCCGCAATGCGTCGCGCCCCGAACCAGTTCCCGCCCGCGGTTCCACATCTCACTCTGCCCATCGACCGGCTCCGTCTCAGGATCATCGAGATAGGCCGCCCGCCAGAGCTTCAGACCCCAGCGCTGATCGAAAGGGAACACCACGTCATGTGAGGGCGCATTTTCGGCCACCGGAGGAACAGTCTGGAATGCGGCCCAGAGGTCGGCAATGTCCTGGTCGGAAAAGTCAGCGTAGAACGGATAGGTGAATGTCGGATAGTAGGGCGCGTCATCCGGCCCGATGCCTTGCCGCACCGCGCGCGCAAAGTCCTCGACAGTCCACGCTCCGATGCCAAAGTCGGGGTCAGTGGTAATATTCGGCGGATAGAACGTGCCGAAATCAGTTGGAAGCGGCGCGCCGCCGGCAAGCGGCGCGCCTCCGTCCTCGAAGTTGGTGTGACAGGCAATACAGCCGCTGGCGCGAGCCAGATAGGCCCCGCGCTCGATATCTCCGACCAGTTCGATCGGTTCCGGCTCCACGCCAACCGGCCATGCGGCAAGCGCGGCAACGATGGCTGCACCAAGCACCGCTGCCGCTGCGCCGAATCTCAGGACGGGTGGCATCGTCACTCGTCCTCGGCGCGGAACCGGGTGTGGCAGGCCGAGCAGACCTGGCTTGCCATCGCGAAGGCTGCATCGGCGGGCATGACGCCGATGTCCTCAGCCGTCATGCCACTCATCATGCCGCCACCCATCATGCCGCTGGCACCGCCCATCATGGCGCTGCCGTTGTCACCCATCATGCTGCCGCCGCCCATCATGGTGCCGGTAGACATCCCACCTTGCTCATGAGCGAGGCCGTTGTCTGCGGCTAGGGCGAGACCGCGTGCGGCCACCTGCATCTGCTCAGCGAGGGCGGCGAACCTGTCCCACTCCTCCCAGATCAGATCGCGGGCCTCGGAGGGATCGCCGTTGCTGCCTTCGGGGAACAGGTCCGTCATTGCGCTGCCGGAATGCGCCTCGATGGTTTCCGCCGCGCGCCTCAAGGCGTCTGCATCGTATTCGCGTTCGCCGCGCATCATGGGGGCGACGGCCTGCACCGCATCGCCCATAGCCTTCATGCCTTCCATGCGCTCCAGGACGACGCCGGTGGCGCCCGTGTGCGCCAGCGCCGCCGCACCGGCGATGACACTGGCAAGAGCAATGCTCGTCAGTCTGATGTTCATGGGGTTTCTCCTCGTCTCGGGGGGCGAAATTCTTGAAAGACTCACGACCCATTTCGGGGAGGCGGTAGATCAAAAGGTATCGTCAAGCTTTGGCCATCGCTTCTAGTCGAAGCAAAGCGATGGACGAATTCCGCAACTTGGATTTCGAACCGGGGACTATTCAGAAACACGGATACGGTTTTGCAATCGAGCCCCGGATGACAATGCCGGTCCACCGCTGCGTTTTCATCCTCGGCATGGCCTCGATGAGCGTCCGCATGGTCGTGCAAGTGTACTTGCTCGAACACTCCGCCCATTGCGGCAGCGGTATCGGGCAAAGACGAGAGGGCCATCGACAGCATGACGCAGACGACGAGAATGGCTCTGGCCAAGGTGCGATGCCCGGTTCGCATCAATTGATCCCGTTCGCACGCTGCAGTTCACGGACATACGCCGTGATGGCCATGACATCGGCGCGCGTGACGCCTTCAACCGGCGGCATGTTCCCGAAATCCCAATGATGCGCTCTCACGCCGTTCTGGGCAGCCAGAAGAAACGCAGCATCTGCGTGGTGGCTGGGTTCATAGATACGGTGAACGAGCGGCGGCCCGATCCCCTGACGTCCGGCCGCGTTCTCGCCATGACACTGGGCGCACAGACCCTCGAACCCGCGTTGCCCGATCTGCGCCTGCCCCGAGAGTGTTTCAGGCACCTGCACCTCGACCATGGGCGAGCCTTGTGCGACCGCCACGGCGTCCGAGGCGGCCGCTGGACTCTGCTCGCTTCCGACTGGCGCGAACAACCACCAGCCGACTCCGATGGCACCAACAACGAATGCGATCGCAATAGCGACAGACTTGGTATTCATTTTGCTCTCACGCCTCGTCACACCCTCAGTTTGCTGGTCGAAGTTTCTATCTGCTTCGTGCGCTCCATCAATCTGACAAGGCGGAGATTTTTGTATCGGAATGTATCGCTCGGCCGGGACTGCTGACGGCCGACGCAGTCATGGACGCCTTCGATCGGGCCGGCACCCGCGAATTCGGCCGGACCGAGTGACCGGTCCGACGGGGTGACGCCTCACCGTTCCAGCGCCTTCTTTCGGCGTTCAAATTCCTCTTCGTCTATCTCGGCGTCGGCAAAGCGCTCGCGCAGGATTTCGATCGCGTCGCGCCTTTTCCGATTACCGCCGACCTGTTTATCGGTGAACCATTTCACGGCCAGGACGACCGCGACGATGACGACGCCCCAGAAAAGAAGCATCATCAAGCCACCCACAATTCCGTAGCCGCTGCCCCACATCATGTGATCATACCTCCTCTGCCAATCCGCCGGAGTATCGGCGGCCACCGCCGTCGGAAGCATGGCGAAGGTCGCCATTATAGCTTTCGGTCTCAGCATTCTCCCACTCCTCTTTCGCCGATGGCGTCTTGCGAGATCGCCTGTCCGCAAGCGGGACGGCCATGGTCGCCACGAGTCCGCCGTCCCTCCGGTTCGCCAGGTGGATCTCGCCTCCATGCGCACGGACGATGGATCGGGCAATTGAAAGTCCCAGACCATGCCCGCCGGTCTCGAGTGAGCGCGAGCCTTCGAGCCGGTAAAACGGGTCGAACACCTGCTCGAGCTTGTCGGACGGGATGCCAGGGCCCTCGTCGCTTATCTCGACGACGAGAGTATCGCCTTCGGCCCGCCAGGCGATTTCGGCGTTTCCTCCGTAGCGAAGGGCATTCTCCACGACGTTTCGCACGGCACGGCGAAACGAGACCGGTCGCAGGCGCGCATGAACGCCAGGACCACCGAGGATCTTGGGCGGGTCCGGCATGTCGGATGCCAGATCGTGAAAAAACGTACCGATGTCGAACTCTCGCGGCTCTTCGGTGCCGGTCAGGTCCTCGGCGAAGCTCAACGTCGCCTCCGCCATGGTCTGCATTTCCTCAATCGACTCGATCAGGCTTTCTCGGGTCTCATTGTCGTCCACCATCTCGACACGCACCCTAAGCGCTGTGAGCGGCGATCGCAGATCATGACCCACGGCGGCAAGAACACGCGTTCTGTCGGCGACGTATCTGGTCAGGCGTTCCTGCATCAGATTGAACGCCCGCGTCAGGTCCTCGACCTCTGCGGGACCTGCGAGGAGCAATGGCACCGCGTCTTCACCTCGCCCGAGGCGCTCAGCCGCGCCTGCCAGCTTGCGCAATGGCCCGGTCAGGCGCGTGACCAGAAACCAGCACACCGTAACGAGGATGAGTGCCGCCGTCGTCGCGAAGGTGAAGGTGGAAAACAGGGGCCATTGCAGCGGTGGCCGCTCGAACCGAGTCCCGACGTTCATCCATTGCCCTCCGAGGAGCGCGATGGACAGATTCATTTCAACCGCTGCGATCTCGCCCCGCATCATCGAGCGGTGCATTTCCGCCATCTCCGGCGAGAGGTTCGGCAGCGGCAGGACCGGCGTCTCGATGTCATCGAGTTGGACACGGATGTCGCGGCTGTAGCTGTCGCCAAGAAGTGCTCGCACGCGGGCTTCCACGGGTGCCGCATGGTGGTGGTCCGGCTCGGCCACGCTCGGTGCGTCGGATAATTCGAAACGGACGAGCGGCGAGTTCGCGGCTCGTAGGATCGATGCCTGAAGGTCGGGCGGCGCTTCTTCCAAGAGTCGGGCGACGTTGGCGGCACGGCCAGCGGCCTCGAAGCCAAGCGCCGCGCGGATGGCCAGGCTGCGCTCGTCAACGAAGAGCCACAGGCTGATGGCCTGCGCGACGACGAGTGCAGCGACGATCAGAGTGACGAGTTGTGCGCGCAGGCTTCGAAACGGCTGTCTCATTCGACGACCTCGACATCCGTTGCGAGGCAGTAGCCCCCGTTTCGAACCGTCGTGATGATCCTCGGCCGCAGGGGATCGGGCTCAATCTTGCGCCTGAGCCTGCTGATCTGGTTGTCGATGGTCCGGTCCATGGGGCCCGCAGCCCGGCCCGAGGTCAGGTCGAGCAGTTGATCCCGGCTCAGGACCTTCCGGGGGCGCTCAAGGAGGACCGTCAGCAGGCGAAAGTCCGCGGTCGTCAGCAGCAGACGTTCCCCGCTGGGCGTCTCGATCGCCTGTCCATCCGTGTCGAGCGTCATACCGGCGAAGCGAACGCGTTTTCCTGCGAGTTCCCCGGCGTGGTTCTCGGCGGATGAACTCCTGCGCAACACGGCCTTGATGCGCGCCAGCAGCTCACGGGGGTTGAAGGGCTTCGGTAGGTAGTCGTCCGCACCGAGTTCCAGGCCTACAATCCGGTCCGTCTCCTTGCCGAGCGCGGTCAACATTATGATTGGGAGGCTCGATTGCCTCGCAAGCCTTCGGCAGACGGAAAGACCGTCTTCCCCTGGCATCATCACATCCAGCACCAGCAGATCGTAATGGCCAGAGGCCAACTGGGCGTCCATTTCGACCGCGTCCTTGGCCGCGGTTGCGCGCATGCCGTTCTTTTCCAGGAACCGGGTGACTGACTCCCGGATCTGCCTGTGGTCATCCACGACGAGGATATGAGGGCTGGTGGTCATTTTTTCTTGTTTTACAGAACTGGCTTTCTACGGTCAGAGGCTGTTTTGTCTCCATGTGTATCAAATCGGCTGCCTGCGACACGCGGATACAAATCCCTGAATGACGCCCGTTCCGATTTGCACAGTGACTACCGACATGAGGCGTGCAAGGCAAAACGGAGGATATTCGAATGACGTTGCGTGGAAAGATGGCAGCTTCCGTGGTGGCAGTCCTGTTGGCGGCAGGAGCGGCAATGGCGGACAGCGGGCCGCATCATGGGGATGCTCGCGGCGCAGGCATGGGCGTCGAGCACGGCATGATGGAGATGATGATACGCATGCACGGCATGATGGGCGCTGATGACGCGATTCCGGGCATGGGAATGATGGGTGGTCAGATGGGCATGCCTGGCGGCATGGGCATGATGGTGGATCTCGATGCGGATGGCGACGGTTTGGTGGCGCCCGAAGAGGCGCAGTCCGGGCTCGGCAGTCTTCTGTCGGAGTACGATGCAGACGGCGATGGCACACTCTCCATCGCAGAGTTCGAGACGCTGCACAGCGCGCTCATCCGCGAGACGATGGTCGACCGGTTCCAGCATCTCGACGCGGACGGCAACGGCCGGATCGCCGCGGAAGAGATGCAGGCACCTGCCGCGCAGATGCAACGCATGCACGGCCTGCGTGAGCGGATGATGAACGAAGGTGGATATGCTCCGGGCCAGATGATGCCCGGACAGGGACGCATGATGGACGAAGGCGGCCTGCGCATGCAGGGCAACTGACGGTCTCTTCACGCGTTGTCGAGAATGAGGGCCGGAGCGAACCTCCGGCCCATACCCATTGAAGAAGAAGGAGGTATTCCGAGATGCCCTACACACATGATCGCCTGCTCGCCGACACCAGCATCGAGGAAGCGGACCGGCGCGTGCGCGAGGCGCTGACGGCCGAAGGCTTCGGCGTCCTGACCGAGATCGACGTGAAGGCCACTATGAAGAAGAAGATCGATGCCGACATGGATGGGTACCTGATCCTCGGCGCCTGCAACCCGAAAATGGCCTGGGAGACCATCGGTCTCGAGCCGCGGATCGGCGCGATGTTGCCGTGCAACGTCATCCTTCGCAGCGTCGATGGCGGGACCGAGGTGAGCGCTATCGACCCCGTCGCCTCCATGTCGGCCGTGAAAAACCCCGACCTGCACGCGGTGGCCGGTCAGGTCCGCGACATGCTCGTGCGCGCTGTGGATGCGGCCTGAAGGAGACAACCGATGACAATGGCACACGCGCGGCGCGTCTTTGTTCTTGGGCTGGCGGCGGCGCCTGTTACCCTCATCACGTCTCCCCTGACCGCGCAGGCCCGGACAATCTGGTCGGCGGCCGAGGCCTACGACGCCCTTTTGGCGGACAGCGCGCGCGTGATCGATGTGAGGTCGCGCGAAGAATGGCTGGAAACCGGCGTCGGGGCCGGGGTCTGGCCGATCAGCATGCACGAGGACCGTTTTCCGGATCGCCTCTTTGCGGCGAAGGCGCTGGCCGGATCCCGAGACGTCGGCCTGATCTGCGCGACCGGGGGGCGTTCGGCGTCCCTGCTCCGTGCGCTCCGGCAGGCTCGCTACGATGGCTACGTGGACATCTCCGAGGGAATGCTGGGGTCTCGCTGGGGTCCCGGCTGGCTTGCTGCCGGTCTGCCCGTGGTTCCGCTGGACGCAGCGGTTGCCTCGATGCCGGAGGAACTTGCCTGACGTGCCCGAAGAGAGCGCCTCCAAGAGAAAAAATTATCTGTCCCTCGGCAAGGGTGCCGCCCTTGTCGTCGGCGCCGTCCTAGGGCTGGGCCTCGTTGGCTGGGCTGCAGGATGGTGGTCGTTCGACCTGGACCGGGTGAAAGTCGAGACGTGGGTCGCGCGCGCCGGGCCCTTGGGGCCGCTCGCAGTAGTCTTCCTCATGACGGTCGCGATCGTTGCCAGCCCCATTCCAAGCGCGCCGGTCGCGCTGGCCTCGGGGGCCGCTTATGGCCACTACGCCGGTACTCTATATGTCGCCCTTGGATCCGAGATCGGTGCGCTTGTGGCTTTCCTCATCGCTCGAGGTTTGGGGCGTGGCCCGGTCGAGCGTCTTCTAGGCGAAAGGGCCGACTACGGTCTGCTGGGGTCGCAGAACGCGTTGACGCTCACGGTTTTCGTGAGCCGACTACTGCCCTTTGTCTCTTTCGACGCGATGAGTTATGCTGCGGGGCTCAGTCGGTTGCACTTCTGGCGCTTCGCCCTTGCCACGATGGCCGGCATCCTGCCGGCGAGCTTCGTGCTCGCGCATTTCGGCAGCGCTGCGATGGAGGGCACCTTCGGCAGCGCTGAATGGATCGCCCTTGGACTGGGCCTCATGACGGGCCTTCCCCTCCTGCTGGTTGCGCTTCGGCGTGGTGCCGCTTCGAGAAAGGACCGAAACGAGAAGGACATTACGGAGGCCGGTCGATCATGAGTTCCGACTACCAGCAGAACAGCCTCAGCCTGCCTGACGCCGTGGCGATGGGAACGGGCGTGATGATCGGCGCCGGCATCCTTGCCCTGACCGGGCAGATTGCCGAACTGGCAGGCCCGTTGTTCCCATTGGCGTTCGTCGCGGGCGCCGTCGTGACGGCATTCAGCGCCTACACCTACATCAAGATGTCGAATACCTGGCCGTCCGCGGGCGGCATCGGCATGATCCTGAAGAAGGCCTACGGACCGACAACGGTCGCCGCTGGCGCGGCACTCCTGATGGCCCTTTCGATGGTCATCAACGAAAGCCTGGTTGCACGGACCTTCGCCACCTACCTGTTGCGCGGTCTGGGGATGGAGCCGGGCGGCTGGCTCGTCCCGGCGATCGGTGTCGGCCTCATCGTCTTCGCCTACCTCGTGAATGCCTCCGGCAACAGATCGGTGGGGCTCCTGTCGCAGGTCATGGCGGTCCTCAAGGTTGGAGGGATCGCGCTCTTCGGCATCGCGGCGCTGTGGGCGGGTGGCATCTCCTTCGAGGCGACGGGCGACGGGGAAACGGGCGCCGCCGGTTTCGTCGCATCGCTCGCCCTCGCGATCCTCGCGTTCAAGGGCTTCACGACGATCACGAATTCCGGCGCCGAGATCACGGACCCGCACCGCAATGTCGGCCGCGCCATCGTCATCTCGATCGCGATCTGCGTGGTGGTCTACCTGCTGGTGGCCTTCGCCGTGGGCTCGAGCCTGCCGCTCGACCGGATCATCGCCGCGAAAGACTACGCGCTCGCCGAAGCGGCCGAACCCGCGCTCGGCCGGATCGGTTTCTACCTGACGGTGGCGCTGGCGCTTGTCGCGACGGCCTCGGGCGTGATCGCAAGCATTTTCGCGGTGTCCCGCATGCTCGCCATGCTGACCGACATGAAGATGATCCCGCACAGCCATTTCGGGATGCCGGGCACGATCCGGGATCACACACTTGTCTACACAGTCGTGATCGCAGGCGTTCTCACCATCTTCTTCGACCTCAGTCGCATCGCGTCGCTCGGAGCTTTCTTCTACCTCGTGATGGACATTCTGATCCATTGGGGCGTCTGGCGTCACCTTAGGGAAGAGATCGGCGCGCGAGGGTGGATCCTCCTCACCGCAATCGGTCTCGACGCCGTCGTGCTTGGAGCCTTCACCGTGATGAAATGGCAAAGCGACCCGACGATCGTTCTGATCGCGTTGGCCGCCATGGCAGCCGTCTTCGCGTTCGAGCATGTCTTCCTGAAGCTCAACCCGCCCACGGACGACGATCATGACCACGGGCCGGCAGGCACTATTGAAACAGAGAAATCATCCCCTTGACCTTCCAACCGTTGGAAGCCCCACATTGAGTCCCGAAAGGGGAATCCCAATGTCTGAACACGCCCATCATCATCACGACGCTCCACCGTCTGGCGCGAAGACCGCGACGGATCCCGTCTGCGGCATGCAGGTCGAAATGCGCGAGGACGCGCGATCGCGCGAGTATAGCGGCGAGACCTTCTGGTTCTGTTCCGAAGGCTGCCAGACGAAATTTGATGCCGATCCCTATTTCTATGCATCAGGGAATGCGCAGAAAACCGAGCAGAAAGCCACGCCAGGCACTCAATGGACCTGCCCGATGCATCCCGAGATCGTCCGCGACGAACCGGGGAGTTGCCCGATCTGCGGCATGGCACTCGAACCGATGGTGCCCTCGGACGAACCCAGCGAAGAACTCACCGACTTCACCCGACGTATGTGGATCAGTGCTGCTGCAGCGGTGCCGCTGGTCGTGATCACCATGGGCGAGCTTGTAGGCCTCGACGTGCGGGGCTGGATGGGCCACCAGTTGTCCATCTACGCCGAGTTCGTGCTTGCGACCCCAGTCATATTGTGGGCGGCACTGCCCTTCTTCCAGCGGGGTCTCGACTCATTCCGGAACCTTTCGCCAAACATGTGGACCCTGATCTCGCTCGGTGTCGGCGCAGCCTACGCCTATTCGCTCGCCGCCACCTTCACACCCGGTATCTTTCCCGAGGAATACCGGATGGGGCACGGCGTCGGTACGTACTACGAGGCGGCCGTCGTCATCGTCGCACTCGTCTTCGTGGGTCAGGTTCTGGAGCTTCGAGCCCGGGAACGCACCGGTGACGCGATCCGTGCGCTTCTGGACCTCGCACCCAAGACCGCCCGGCGTATCCTCGAGGACGGGACGGAGTACGACGCGCCACTCGAGAACATCGTCGAGGACGACCTCCTGCGCGTACGGCCGGGCGACAGCGTCCCAGTGGACGGCGAAGTGGTCGAGGGCCGATCCTCGATCGACGAAAGCATGATCACGGGCGAGCCGGTTCCTGTCGAGAAGACGGAAGGCGACCGGGTGACCGGCGGGACTATCAACAAGAACGGAACGCTCGCGATCCGGGCAACGCAGGTCGGCGCCGACACCGTGCTTGCCCAGATCGTCGAGATGGTTGCCGGTGCCCGGCGCTCCCGCGCCCCGATCCAGGGGCTGGCGGACCGGGTCTCGTCGATTTTCGTGCCAACGGTCGTGGCGATAGCCATCGCGGCGTTCTTCGCGTGGCTCACCTTCGGCCCAGAGCCTGCGCTGGCCTTCGCCATCGCCTCTGCCGTCTCCGTCCTGATCATCGCCTGTCCTTGCGCCCTCGGGCTCGCAACACCGATCTCCATCACGACAGCTGCGGGGCGCGGAGCACAGGCGGGCGTGCTGATCAAGGACGCGGAGGCGCTTGAACGGATGGCGCGTGTGGACACGGTGATCGTGGACAAGACCGGTACGCTGACCGAAGGCAAACCGAAGCTCACGGATGTCGTGGCCCTCGAGGGGCACGACGAGACCGAGGTGCTGTCGCTCGCCGCGGCGCTCGAGCGTGGGTCCGAGCATCCGCTCGCCGAAGCTATCGTCGAGGGCGCTCGGGACCGTGGTGCGGAGATCGGTCGTTCAGACGACTTCGACGCGGTGACAGGCAAAGGCGTACGCGGCAAAGTCGGCGGGCGACAGGTGGCGCTTGGCAACGCTGCCATGATGGCCGAGTTGGACATCGCGACGGAAGTCGCAGAAGAGGCCGCCGATGGACTGCGGACCGAAGGCAAGACAGCGATGTTCGTTGCGGTCGGTGGCGAACTGGCGGGGATCGTCGCCGTGGCCGACCCGATCAAGGAGACCACGGAAAGCGCGATCCGCGAGTTGCACGCGCTGGGGCTGACCGTAATCATGGCCACCGGGGACAACCAACGCACGGCCGAGGCGGTGGCACGCAAGCTCGGGATTGACGAGGTGCGCGCCGGGGTTCTCCCCGAAGACAAGAAGACGCTCGTGGAGGAGCTTCGCGCCAAGGGCGCCCGGATCGCCATGGCGGGTGACGGGGTGAACGACGCCCCAGCGCTTGCGGCGGCTGATGTCGGCATCGCCATGAGCACGGGCGCGGATGTCGCCGTTGAAAGCGCCGGGATCACCCTGATGCGCGGCGATCTCGTGGGGCTCGTGCGCGCGCGCAAACTCGCGACAGACACCCTGCGCAACATCAAGCAGAACCTGTTCTTCGCCTTCGCCTACAACGCAGCAGGTGTGCCGATCGCGGCCGGAATCCTCTATCCGTTCGTCGGCCTGCTGCTGTCGCCGATGATCGCGGCCGCGGCGATGAGCCTGTCGTCCGTCTCGGTCATCTCGAACGCGCTGCGGCTGCGGCGCCTTGAACTCTGACAGACACGACATGCTCGCCCGACCTCGCGTGCAAATGATCGGAGCCAAAGACCGGGGCCGACGCACGTTCTGTTCAGGGAGGCAATCCGGTCCTCCGCTTGCCTCCCGAAACCCAGCCTCTGAGACTCAACATGACAAGGAGAACTCGAAATGAAGTTTCACGTCCCGGATATGAGCTGCGCCCACTGCACGGCCGCCATCGACAAGGCGCTCAAGGCGATCGATCCAGCAGCCAAGGTCGATACAGACCTGACATCGAAGACCGTCATGATTTCTTCCGGCAAGGATGCCGCTGCGCTTCAGGCCGCCTTGGAGGGAGCCGGCTACCCGGTCACTCCGGCTTGATGAACTTTATATGACATCTCGAGTGAATGGCCGCCTAAACCGAACAGGATTGGAACTGGAAATACGCATGAACAGACGAGAATTAATTGTTGCAGGCGTCAATGCCGCCGGGCTGTCTGGTATGGTCCACGCGCAGTCGCCGTCGCCGCGCGTCGAGGTGTAGAAATCACCGACCTGCGGATACTGCTCGGCGTGGGGCGAGCACTTGGAGCGCGTGGGTTTCGTCGGGGAAACACACGATATCAATCAGGACGTGCTCTATGCGTTCAAGGAACGGTCAGATAGCAGGTCCGAATTAGCCTCATGCCACACGGCGCTCGTCGACGGCTACTTTGATGAGCGCCATGGTCGGCCGAGGATGTCGCGCGTTTGCTCGCCGAACGACTGGAAGCCATGGGCTTGTCGGTCCTTGGCATGCCGATCGGCTCACCCGTCATGGAGATGGGCAATCAGCGTGATGTGTTCTATACACTTTTCGTGATGGGTCATGGATCAACAGAAGTTTTCCGGCGACAGACGTAGCAGTTCGCTTCACGCGTTACCTTCTTTTCTCGCAAAACGCATTCTCCGGAAACTTGTCCACGAAAATCGCGCCCTTCAGCAGCTCGATCGTAGGCGTTACATCTGACCCCTTCGGTTATGTCTTTAAAATCTCTTTGTGCTGTCGATACCTTGGCGCACAGCGCCAAGACGGAGCCGAGAAGCTACAGCTCGCGATTTCAATAGGTCACGCAAAAGCAATATGCTAGGCTCCCGAAAGTATGTTGAGCCGACACGTCAAGTTGCTTAGATCAAACACGAGCCCAGTTAAGCCGGCAGACCGCTACACGCCAATGCCGTCTTACAGTGATCGAAGCGCCGACGATGGTTAAGCAAGCAACGCGCAGCTGGGTTCACGCAGAAACATACCACACCACAACTGGGACCATCATTGCTGTTTGCGCTCGACGACCAGAATAAAAATCGCTTTGAGCGCGATCGCAGCTGTCGGGATCGGCATTTGTCGACGTTGTTTTGGACAGGAGATCTATGCGCCGACCTTCACCCGACCTTATAGAGTTTAACGAACGGTCTATTTCGTTGAAAAACTCTTCCTTGATTGCCGTGTAACTCGCTGATTCAATTCTTCCTGAAGGGAGGGATTGGCGATGATGGGACCGAGGCAGGAAGCACAAGCAGCGCTGTTTTATGAGTTCTCGCTGGAGGATCACGTTCCCCAGGATCACCTGCTACGGTCGATTTTTCGGTTCGTCGATCTGAGCAGTATTCGCGCCCATCTTTCGGATTTCTACAGCCACACGGGCCGCCCCTCGGTCGATCCAGAGCTGCTGATCAGGATGCTTCTGGTCGGCTATTGCTTCGGCATTCGGTCGGAGCGGCGGCTTTGCGAGGAGGTGCATCTGAACCTGGCATATCGCTGGTTTTGTCGTCTGGATTTGAACGACCGTGTTCCTAACCATTCGACCTTTTCCAAGAACCGTCATGGTCGTTTCCGCGAGAGTGAACTGCTACGCCATCTGTTCGAGACGACGGTGGCGCGTTGCATCGAGGAAGGTCTGGTGAGCGGCCAGCGCATGGCCATCAACGCGAGCCTGATCCACTGGCCAACAGGGCATTGCACAGCAATGTCCCGAGAGGCGAGGCGGATGCGAACAAACAGCACTCCACATCGAAGGATGGCTGGGATACAGCGCGGATAGATCCGGCAGATGCGCCACGCGCGGTCCGCGAGTATCTCGACACGCTGGATGAGGCCGCACTTGGCGGGGCCAGCGAGGTTCAGCCCAAGTTCACCTCGCATTCCGACCCTGCAAGCCAATGGACAGCAGCACGCAAAGGGCCTGCATTCTCTAGTTATTCCGACAACTACCTGATCGATATGGACCACGGCGTCATCGTTGATGTCGAAGCAACGAGGTCGATCCGGCAGGCCGAGGTTGGGTCGACCAAGACAATGCTGAACCGCGTGAAGGCAAATTTCGATCTGCATCCCGAGCGTCTGATCGCAGACACGGCCTACGGCACTGGCCCGATGTTGGGCTGGCTTGTCGGCCAAAAGATCGCACCACACATCCCGGTCTTCGATAAATCCGGAAGGAACGATGGAACCTGGACCCGTGCCGACTTCGAGTGGGATGCCGAGAACGATCAATACATCTGCCCCGAAGGCCACGAACTGAAGCAGTTCCGGCGCAACTACTCAGACCCGAACCGGGGACCATCGGGCAAAGGCACGGCGCGGTATCGCGCCTTGAAGGTAGTCTGTCAGGCCTGCCCCTCCAAATTAAAGTGCTGCCCAAACGCCGACGCGCGCTAGATCACCCTTGAAGAGCGCGAAGACGCCCGCCAGGTCGCCCGCGATATCGCCAACACCAAGCAATACGAAATCTCGATGAAGCTCCGAAAAAAGGTCGAGATGCTCTTCGCGCACCTCAAGCGCATCCTTGGACTGGGGCGGCTCCGATTACGTGGTCCATGCGGTGCGAATGACGAATTCCTGCTCGCCGCCACCGCCCAAAACCTCCGAAAACTGGCCAAAATCTTTCCTGCACCGCAGAAAATGCGAAAAGCCTGACCAGAAAGGCGCTCGCTCGCTGTGCAGATCACCATTTTTTGCGCCAGCAACGCGTTGTTTTCCACAGAATCGGCCCAAACCTGCCATTGAAGTTGAAGCCATATGCTGCGACTCAGCTTCCCCAAAGCGGACGTCCACCACTTGAGCCAAGTCGCTCGCTTCAAGGTAACGATAATGGAGCCGCCATATCCACTCTGTATTGCGATGTGGGATTCTTACATTGATTCAGGTGGTCGTCATGAACTCAGCACTCGAGGATTCGCAGCAAAAACTAACGAGTTTGCGCGGGTGACACACGAAGGACCGCATGGACACCGATCCGAGGTCGATGGCATCGAATTGGCCATTCGTATCGGCGTGTCCGAGATGCTGTTGTTCAAGGCGCTTGAGCTCGGTGAATTCAGCTCACTGGTGGTCGCGAGCCCGGCTGCGTCGCGGAACACGGAGCGCCCGAAACGCCGGAAGATCTGGGCGTTCACAGCTGCATCACACGCTGCCCCGGAAGATGCGGGCGCTCTTTGCCATCGACGCTTTGGCCAAGCGCATCATTCCCGAACAGAAGGCTTTCGTTGACTGTAACTACAGTGAAGTCCTGAAGCTGTCTTTCGATTACCAAGGCGGCGTGATCGCTTGGGTCGCCTTCTGGGCATTCTATGGTCAGGGCTTTGGAGCCGAGAATATGTCAGCCGTAGCTAGCTTCGGCGCAGCTTATCTGCTTGTGGTGCTGGTCGAGCCTATTGCTGATCCGGCGGTTCTGGCGGGTGCAAAGCTGCTCCGCGAAAGCAAACAAAACGGTTTGTTCGCACAGCGGCTGTTCAACCCAGCTTAGCAAACAAGGTTCGGGCGGCCCCGAAGATGGGGCCGCCGTTCTCCATACTGCCCAACCAAAGCAGGCATTAGCTGCGGAACAGCATGCCTGTAATTATGGGATCAGCAACGACCAACGCCGCGACCCGATCACGAACAAGCCGTCCTTACTGGCGGGTCGAGACGTGTGGGCGATCATGGACGCGGCTGGGAAACAAAAACCGACATGCAAACATCTCAGGTGACTTGACCCAGACGAAGACAGATTCACGCGTGTTTTCCGATAGTTCAAACTGGACCGGTGGCTTGGTCTTGCTCTGGATGATCGAAACGCCTTCTCGGACGCGGTCATGTTTGACGAGGTCGGACACAGTCAGTTTGACCAGCTCACAACCACGTAGCTTGCTGCCGATGGCGACGTTGAATAGAGCCAGATCGCTTAGGTAACCCGCAAGCTCGAGCCGCGCCCGGATCGCACAGACCTGTTGTTGCAGCAAAGATCGTTTCTGACCGATGACCCGCCCCATGTTCCAGGCTCTGCGTTTTGGGGTAAGTGCGGGAAGTTGGATTTTTGGCATTATTTACCTTCCTAAAGACGACCTGTGCGTCCACTTTCCCGCTAAGTCGCAAACACAGTATTCCGCGTCCAACTTTTTTCTTGAACCTCTAGCTACTGGAGGTATAACCATATCACAGGCGACCTTAGATCATGCCACTGAAAAACAAATTTTGATGCGGGGAAAACAGGTGCTGACGAGACGACATTTCATCCAAACGACCACGGCGTTGTTTTCGGCTGCATTGGCTGAATCGTCGTTGGCAAATACTTGGCCAACAGAGTCGGAAATGGCGGCTTGGGATGCGCAGGTTACGCCGCCCGGTTTTGATCTGGCCACCACCAATCCGTGGGGCCTACACCCCCGTCTGCTGCCTCAAAGGGTGGCAGCGAACGATGGGCTTGTTCCAGGTGACATTCACGTCGATGCGACCGCGCGCTACTTGTACCACATTGAATCTGGCGGAACCGCGATGCGATATGGCGTCGCCATTGGCCGTGACGGGTTGTACCAACCGGGGACTTACACCATCCGGCGAAAGGTCGAATGGCCACACTGGACCCCCACTGCAAACATGATCGCGCGGGAGCCGGAGGTATATTCGCAGTATGCCAACGGGCAGGAACCTGGGCCCAACAATGCGCTCGGCTCACGTGCGCTGTACTTGTATGTCGGCCAGCGAGATACTTACCTTAGGATCCATGGCACACCACAGCCTTGGTCAATCGGAAGTCGCGCGAGTTCCGGATGTGTGCGGATGGTAATGCCACATATCAACGCTCTCTTCCCCAATGTCGAAATCGGATCCATGGCACGCCTTTATCCGGCCTAGAAAACTCGAGGCCAATAATCCGGGTTCTCACAAACGTGCCTTTGCTCTCGCCAACCGCCAGACTTGTTAAGATGGAACTATGCCCGACTGCCGGGCGTGGTTTCTTCTTTGCGACTGCCCAATCTGCGCCGAGAACGCCTCTCAACAACCTGCGGGTTGGCGAAATCTAACCTCTTGAAGCTATAGTGGCTATAGGTGCTATCTCGGTTGCATAATACCGAATCCCGAGGTGTCTCCATGCCGTCCGACACACACCGTCACGATCATTCCGAGAAAACGCAGACGGATGGCGATGCCTGCTGCGGCAGCGCCAATTCTTGTGGGGATATTGCGCCTTCCGCAGTTGCCCCATCATCGGGGCGCAGCTTTCAGGTGTCTGGCCTAGACTGCGCTGAGGAAGTCTCGATCCTCAACAGGGTGGTTGGTCCTAAAGTGGGCGGGGCTGAGCATTTGGCCTTCGATGTGATCAATGGGCGAATGATCGTTCTGGATAGCGCCAAAGCGATTTCGGACGCACATGTTGCAGAGTTGGTCGCAAGCACCGGCATGACAGCCAAGCCGTGGGATGCCGAAAGCGCATCAGTCGATCAGGCTGCACACCTTGCCCGCCAAAGGGTGTTCACGTTCCTCAGTGGGGGCTTTTGGGCCGCAGGTTTCGTCTGGCACGTGGTTGAGACCGGCTTGGGCGGGGCGGTCGGGCTCTTTTCCGGCCACGGGGAAGCGCCGATGCCGTTGATCGAGCTTGCATTTTTTGCAATCGCCGTTTTGTGCGGCGTCTGGCTCGTAGCGCCAAAAGCATGGTCTTCCGCGTGGCGGCTTTCGCCCGACATGAACCTGCTGATGGTTGTGGCGGTTGCCGGTGCGATCGGCCTGGGCGAGTTCTTTGAGGCGGCAACGGTTGCGTTCTTCTTCTCGCTGTCTCTCTTCCTGGAAAGTTGGAGCATCGGACGTGCAAGGAATGCGGTCTCAGCACTTCTCGATCTCGCACCGCCAACGGCGCGGGTGATCCGCGATAACGGCACTGAAATGGACGTGCCTGCCGCAGAAGTGGTCGTAGGCGACCGCTTCATAGTGCGCGGCGGCGACCGTATTCCGCTTGATGGAGAGGTCACATCCGGGATGGGAGCCGTCGATCAGGCGCCGATCACCGGTGAAAGCGCGCTGGTGCCTAAAGAAATCGGGGACGACGTCTACGCGGGCACAATCAATGGTGAAGGCACACTGACGGTGCGCGCTACCAAGTTGGCCTCGGACACGGTGCTGGCTAAGATCACGCGCATGGTTGGCGACGCCCATGCACGCCGCGCGCCGGTAGAACAATGGGTCACGAAATTCGCACGTATCTACACGCCCATCGTGATGGTGTTAGCGATCGCGATTGCAGTTCTGCCGCCGCTCAGCGCAGGCGGAGCGTGGGACTACTGGTTCTACAACGCGCTTGTCCTTCTGGTCATTGCCTGCCCTTGCGCACTGGTCATCTCGACGCCTGTGTCCATCGTTGCGGCACTTGCAGCATCGGCTCGGGCTGGGGTGCTGATCAAGGGTGGGGCCTATGTCGAAGCGCCCGGTCGCACGACGGCGCTGGCGATGGACAAGACCGGAACGATCACCATGGGCGAGCCTGAGGTGGCGTCCGTGCATCCGTTGGGAACCGCGACGGCCGAGGACCTAATCGAGATGGCTGCCGGTCTTGAGGCGCGATCCTCGCACCCATTGGCGCGTGCTATTATTGCGCGGGCTGAGGTCGACGGCGTCACGGTGTCTGCCGCTGAAGATACTCGCACTGTGCCGGGTCGCGGGCTTGAAGGGCGCGCTGCTGGCCGTTCAATCTGGCTTGGCTCTGACCGTTTCGCGGAAGAGAAGGGATTTGGCAGCGCCATTCCGAAAGACATCCGCGACCGGATTGAAGGTGCTGGAAGCACGCTTGTCGCCGTGGGCGACGACACTGGCGTCATGGGACTTCTGGAGTTGCGTGACAGGATCCGTCCAGACGCTAAAGGCATCGTGGCACAGCTTCACGCGCAGGGCGTGAAGACCATCGTCATGCTGACGGGCGACAACGAGCGCACCGCGCGCGCCGTTGCCGCCGCTGTGGGCATTAACGAAGTCCGCGCTGAGCTTCTGCCCGAAGACAAAGTGAAAGCCATCGAAGAGCTCGTCGACACCCACGACATGGTGGCCATGATCGGCGACGGCGTGAACGACGCACCCGCCATGGCGCGGGCGCATTACGCGATTGCCATGGGTGCCGTCGGCTCGGATGCAGCGATTGAGACGGCGGATATCGCACTCATGACCGACGATATCGGCAAGGTGCCTTGGCTTATCGGCCATTCGCGCCGGGCCATGTCGATCATCCGCCAGAACATTGCGATTTCGCTCGCGACCAAAGCGCTGTTTGTAGGCCTGACGGCCTTCGGGATGGCGTCCATGTGGGGCGCTATCGCTGCAGATGTCGGCGTGTCGCTGGTCGTCGTTGCCAACGCCCTGCGGCTTCTGAAAGCTGAAGAGTCTAAGCTACCACCTGCCGGTGGAAAGCGGGTCGGCGAACAGATGGCCAACGGGGCTTTAGTGCCAGGACAATAAGGCGGCACGGGAGAGCCAAGGGGCAGGGTGACGCAATGCGCATATTTGACGGGTTGGAAAAGATCATTGGCGCGCTAAGTGTGGGGACCGCTTGGCTGACAGTGGTCCCCATCGCGATTCTTACCGGCCTACAAATGCTTGATCGCAAACTACACCTTGGGGTGTCGTCGTATCTTCCGGATTTTTCGACGTCCTTGCTGTTCATACTGATATACGTGACGTTTGGGTTCACCTATCTGCGAGACGGTCATGTGCGCGTGGACTTATTTCGAAGGAATTGGCCGCCACGCCGCCTGGCTTGGATCGAGCTTGGTGGTTGCCTCCTCGTCGTTCTGCCCCTCGCGACCATCCTCACCTACTACGGCTGGGATGGGCTGATGCGGACGACGCAATTCGCGGACACCGACATTTGGGCACGGCGCATTGCCGCTGTGATCGGCCCGGTGGTTCTGGGATTGGCCGGGCTTATCGTCATCGCGCGGAACGTCGTGTTCCTGCGCGGCAATCGTAACAACCTCTCCCCACTCTCTGAGGAAGACCTTCCCCGTGGAGACTGAATTCCTGGCCATCGCCATGCTAGGTATTCTGGCGCTAGGCGTGTTCAGCGGCTTTCCCGTGGCTTTGGTTCTGACGGCGACTGGATTTCTTGCCTTTGTGGGCGCGGTCTGGTTTGAGGTCACGGATTTCGGCCACTTGGGTCTGATCTATCTTCGCGTACGTGGCATCCTGACGAACGAAGGGGTGCAGTTCACCACCGTGCCTCTTCTGATCTTTCTGGGGCTGGTGCTGAACGCCAGCGGCATTTCATCAACCCTGTTTCGAACACTGGGGCAGGCACTCAGGTGGCTCCCCGGCCAATATGCCGTTGCCACGTTGCTGATTGGCCTGATCCTGGCCCCTGCCGCTGGAGTGATTGGAGCTTCCGTCGTGACCGTGGCACTGGTGGCCTACGCCCCGATGTTGCGCTCAGGGTATTCCGCGTCAGGGGCGGGATCGGCCGTGGCGGCATCCGGCGCGCTGGGCGTCGTCTTCCCCCCGGCGGTCCTTCTGTTCTTCGTGGCCAATGTCTTTCAGCTTCGTATTTCCCTGATGTATTCGGCCTTGGTCGTTCCAGTGCTCATTCTGGTTTTCTTCTTTTCCGTCTATTTTGCCGTAACGCTGAGAGGGCGTATCGATATCTCACTTTCGTACGACGCAAGGCCGACCCTGCGGGATTTGGTGTCCTCGATCCTAGCGATCGCGGTGATCGCCGCCATTCCCCTCAGTATCATGGGCGGGGTCGCGACCCTGTCGGAAGCTGCGGGCGTCGGGGTCCTTGGCGCGCTATTTGTTATGTCGGTTCGCGGTCGCATGACATTTGAGCGGCTAAACGAGACGATTGTGCAGACGGCGTCCATGACATCGATGGTGTTCTTCATCGTCTTGGGTGCATCGATCTTCTCGCTCAGCTTCAATCTGCTAGAGGGTGGCCAGCTGCTACTTGCATGGATTGATGGATTTGCCCTTGGGCGTTGGGCGACCCTTGGCATGTTGTTGGGCGTTATTCTTGTGCTCGGGTTCGTATTCGACTGGATCGAGATTCTGCTCGTGTTCCTACCGATCTTCCTTCCTGTGTTCGCTCAGCTGGATTTCTCCGATCATGTCGGGTCGGTCTATTTCTCGCAGGTCTGGTTGGCCGGTTTGATCGCATTGGCGCTTCAGACCTCATTTCTCACGCCGCCGTTCGGATATGCGCTGTTCTTCGCCAAGATGGCGGCACCACCAAGCGTCGATCTGGCTGATATCTATCGTGGTGCGGGACCGCTCGTAGTCATCGAAGTCGCACTGATTGCTTTGCTGGCATGGCGACCTGAATTGATCACATGGCTGCCTCAACTTGTTCTTTCGCGATCAAACTCGGCTTTGATCAACTAGATTTGGAATGCTAACTATCTTCACGAGGCATAGTCATAAAACCGAGCTTTCTCCATGAAACGCCGCATCTTTCTTTTGGGTACGACCACCGCACTTCTGTCTGGCTGCGCCAGCAGGTTCCGGGACTACGATGGACCGCAGGTCACGCGGCTCAGGATGTACAAGGATGAGCGTTTGCTAATCCTTGATGGCGCTGAGGGTGAATTGCGGAGGTTCCCGATCGGACTTGGCTTCGCGCCCGTGGGTCACAAACAGTTCGAAGGCGATGGCCGCACGCCCGAAGGGGCGTACATTATCGACCGCCGCAATCCGAACAGCGAATTCCATCTGTCCATCGGTATCTCCTACCCGAATGAGGCCGACATCGCGTTTGCGGAGTCGCACGGTCGTTCGCCCGGTGGAGATATCTTCATCCATGGTGGTCCGCGGCGCGGAATTGACCCAATGAATGTACGGGATTGGACGGCAGGCTGTCCTTCTGTTTCAGATCGCCATATTGAGATCATTTATTCGATGGTGCAGCTTGGCACGCCGATTGATATTTATCCCTGACGGACGCACCACCTTTGTGTGGGCAGCGTCCCGCGCCATCACCCCAGGTAGACATCCAGGAAAAGCATAATCACGAGGCCGATCGCTAGGCCGAGAGTTGCCCTGTTCTGATGGCCGCTACGGTGGGTTTCGGGGATGATCTCGTGGCTGATGACATAGAGCATCGCGCCCGCGGCAAAGGCCAGGCTCCATGGCAACAGCGGCTCTGACAGCGTGATGATTCCCGCCCCAAGCAATCCGCCGATGGGTTCGACCATGCCTGTGAGCGCCGCGATGCCCCACGCCCGCCATTTGGAATAACCCTCTCCAAGCAAAGCCACAGCGACGGCAAGACCTTCGGGTGCGTTCTGCAGGCCGATCCCAATGGCAAGGGGCATACCGCCTTCCATGCCGCCGGAACCGAAGCCAACACCAACAGCAAGGCCCTCGGGGAAGTTGTGGATCGTGATCGCGATGATGAAAAGCCAAACCCGCCGAAGCGAAGCCCCCTCGGGTCCTTCGCGCCCAGTGTTGAAATGCTCGTGCGGGAGCTTTTCGTTCATCAGCGCAACTGCACCCATCCCGAGCAGGATTGCGAGGCAAACGATGGCCGCAGGCGCTGCCTCATTCTCAAACCGAATATCAGCTGCGTCCAATGCTGGAATAATGAGTGAGAAGAACGATGCCGCAAGCATCACGCCTGCCGCGAATCCGAGCGAAAGATCACGGGTAGCACGCGATGGGACACGGCCAAACAACACAGGCAGGGCGCCAACCGAGGTGAGTGATCCAGCAGCGAGGCTTCCAAGGGAGCCAAGCACTACGGGGGAGAGAGTTTCCATGGCAGTCCAACCCGTATGTCAGCGATAATGCGACTCGTTCTCAGTATGCCTTCCGGATCAATATGGGAAGGCCTCTTTGGCTTTGCGTTTCGTAGTCAGGACTGGTGACGGTCGGAACGGGTGACATGATTGTATTCGCGGAACACATCAAAGCCTCTCAGAAGCCGAAGTGGCACTATTGGGAGCCAAAATTTGTTCCATACGTGCGCGGGCCTCAGTGAGGCGCGACAGCGCGGCTGCATCATCCGCTTCGGGATCAACCGCGTTAGCCAGACGGTCGTCGGCGAGAGGGTCTGTTGGACGGCCGTTCACGAGCACTTCGTAATGAAGGTTCGGGGCCGTGGTAGTGCCGGTTTCTCCGACGCGCCCGATCATATCTCCGGCGTTGACGCGCTGACCTTCGGCGAGACTTTCAGGCACAGTACTAAGATGCGCATAGCGCGTCATGATATCGGGACCGTGGGCTATTTCGACAACACGGCCATAGCCGTTTCGCCATCCGATGAAGCTCACGCGGCCCGGCGCTGTCGATTGCACAGGCGTTCCATGCGCCGCGGCAAAGTCCACGCCCGTATGCATTCTTACGTTACCAAAGACCGGATGCGTGCGACGCCCGAAGACAGAGCTCATGCGTGCGCCCACCACGGGTTGCGCGAAAACGCGCAGCACATCGCCATCTACATAGATCGTCGCCTGTCCGCTGGCATCATCTGGCCATACAACCTCATAGAGGCTCCCCGCGATCTCCAACGCAGCGAAGGTAAGATCCGGCTGGCCGATCCGATCTTCGCCAAGACGCGCCTCGCGCCACAGCAGGCGGAGCCTTTCTCCACCGGCCATCTCTCGGCGGAAATCCACGGTGCCGCCCAGCATCTGAGCGAGGTCGACGGCAAAACGGGCAGGAATCCCGGCTTCATCGAGCGCGGCGAACACTGAGGTCGAAATGATCGCTTCACCGGCTACCGTCACAACTTCCGTCTCCGGGGCCATAACTTGCGTGATCATCTCAGTTCCAAAAACTGCTTCGATCCTCACACCGTCCTCAATGGCCAGGGTTACCGTCTGCGGGCCGCCGTCCATGGTTGAGACGACCGTGAGCGAATGGCCCGGCCGAAGCCGTCGCAGATCGTATTCAGCGCCGATTGCCAAGGCGACTGATGCCCGGTCGGACGCCGCCATCCCGGCGTCGGCCAGTACTTCATCAAGCGTTTCGCCGGGTGCGATATCACGGGACCAAGTCGACAGAGGAGGTTGGATCGCTGGCGGCTGTGCGTCGATGGCAGGGGGCAGAAAAGGGGGCAGGGGGCGTTGATCGCGCGCACTCTCGGATTGCATCGTTGCGAAACGAACTGCTGCGTGCTCAATGGTGTCGGGAAGCGTCGGTGGCTCGGGCAGCCACAGGGATGCCTCGTCCAATCCGCTCGGTACCGGGTCTCTCAACCAGGTCCCAGCAGCGAAAATCGCTGCCCCTGAGACACCAGCCACAATTGCCCAACCCGTTGCTGTCGTCCTCAGCATCATGTCGTTTCTTCCATTTCTTGTTGCAGTGCGCGGCGGATTTTTGGCAGCGCGAAGTCTCTTGCCTCATGGTAATCGATCGTGGTGACGAATTGCCCCTCGGCGTCGAATAGAAAGACGCTGGCGGTATGGTTCATCGTGTAGTCTCCGCCGTCGGTCGGCACTCTTTCAAAGACGTCACGAAAGCCCTCCGCCGCGCGAGCGATCTGCTCTTCCGGACCTGTCCAGCCGCGGATTGCCGGGTGGAAATAGCTGACGTACTCCGCCATCGCGGCGACGGTATCCCGCTCGGGGTCGACCGTAATGAAGATCACGTTCAGTAGCGCTGCCTCATCGCCCAACGCGTCAAGCCAACTCGAGATATCGGAAAGCGTGGTCGGGCAGACATCTGGGCAATAGGTGAAGCCGAAAAAGGCCATTGTGGGATTGCCGAGAAGGGCCTCCGGCCCGACAGCGTTGCCTTCATGATCGGTCAAGCTGAACGCCATCTCGGTCAAAGGCATGGGGCGTTGCCCCATCGGCTCCGGTGAGCCGGGGCCGTCGACTTGCCACCACCCCACGAAAAGCATCATGCCAATGGCCGCGACGGCGGTTGCGCCAATGCCCCAAACACGCATTCGCTTCATCAGTCTTCGGGCCCACGCGCCGCGAAGCCAAGGATCGGCACTTCGACCGTCGCTTCACCACCATCTTCGAAGACCAGTGTTAATGGAAACGTCTCCCCTTCGGTCATTGGCTCTTGTAGTTGCATCAACATGGCGTGCAAGCCACCGGGTTCCAGAGCCACGCTCTCTCCCGGTGCGATGGCAATTTCGTCGGTGGGCGTCATGCTACTGACGCCGTCGGCGCTGGTTCTTGTTTCATGTATGGCGGGCATCATGGCCAGTGGGGTCGAGAGTCCAATCAGTGTCACAGGCTCTGTGCTGGTGTTGCGGATCGTCATAAAGGCGGCACCGGGACGGTTCATTCCAATGGACGCTCGTGCCCAAGCGCCGTCGATGACGATATCGTCCGCGTCGGCTAGCGCAGGCATGGAAGCACCCGCGAAAGAGAACAGCACCAACAGCGCGCCCGTGGATACGATCTTTTTCATGTGTCTAATTCCCAGTCAATTAGTTCAGCTCTGCGCTGCAGCGACTTGCGCAGCAACCAACCGTCGCAATTCCGCCTCACCGAATGGATCAGGCGAAATGCCGTTCACGAAGAAGGTCGGCGTCTGACGAATACCGACGGTTTCAACGTCGGCACGATCTTGGTTCAGGATTGCCACGACACCGGGCGACAGAATTTGCGTGCGCGCAGCGTCGACATCGAGACCTGCTGTCGCGGCGATTTGCAGAAGACGGCCAGGTGCAGGCGCTCCGTGGGACGCCCAATTTGGTTGTTCGCGCAAGACAGCTTCGAGAACTGGTTCAAAGACACCCTGCATACGGGCCGCTTCCAGCACGCGGATCGCTTCCTCGGACGCTTCTCCATGGAACGGTGTGTACCGAATTACGACACGGACGGCGTCACCATGTTCGGCCATGATGTCTTTCACGATTGGATGAAAGGCGCGGCATGCCTCGCAGGCAGGATCGAAGAATTCCACGATCGTGACAGGCGCCTCTTCGGGCCCAAGGACGGGTGAGTAGGGGCGGATCATGGCCTGTGCCAGTTCCGGTGCCAAAGGCTCCGCCTCGACAATCGGACCTGGCCTTGTTGCCAACCAGGTCGCACCGCCGAAACCGGCAACGCCCAAGGCGAGAACGGACAGGATTAGGCTACGTCGGTTCATGTTCGTGTGTCCTTCAGTGAATGGGCTGACAGCATTCCGACCAGGGCGAAGGCCGCGAGGGCCATCAGCGGGATGGGAATGCCGAAAACCAATTGGTTGTCGTCAGTGCAAGAGGGGCCAGTGGCTGTGCAGGGTTGGATGCGCTCGGGGATCAGGCCCGCATAGAGCCCCATATGCCAAAGTGCGATTGCACCGCCGCCGAGGGCCAGTGCGATGCCGTATCGGCCGACCCGCGTGTCCTGCCACCAGAGACCAAGACCAAGGATGATGGCCAGCGGGAACATGAAAGCGCGCTGGAACCAGCACAGGACGCAGGGTGTCTGTCCCAAGACTTCACCGATGAAAAGCACGGCAAGTGAGGCTACGACTGCGATGATCCAAGCCAGCCCAAGGGCGGTTTCTCCGGTCAAACGGTTCATCTGGCCTCCATCATGTTCTGCAAATCGGTGAGGATTTCTTCCGCGGGTGTGCCGTAGGGCCAGGAGGTCGCAAAGCCAGCCTCGGGGTCGAACAGGAACAGATGCGATGTGTGTCCCATGGTGTAGCCGACAGGTGCGGCCGCTTCTTCGATCCGCTCAAAGAAGATCGGGAAGGTCTCAGATGTGCGTGCGATCTGTTCCGGCGTTCCGGTAAGGCCGATAATGTTCGCGTCGAACAGCGGGACGTATTCGGCGAGTGCGGTCGTCGTATCCCGTGCAGGATCGATCGTGATGAACAGAGGCTGCACTTCCGCGGCGTCTTCACCCAGGCCGTCCATCACGTAGGCGACTTCGGACAGCGTGGTAGGACAAATATCTGGACAGTTGATGAAGCCAAAGAAGAGCAGCATCCAGCGCCCATCGAAGTACTCATCTTGTTGCACCATTCCGCGGTGATCGGTAAGCTCAAAATCTGCGTAGAAAGCAGGACCAGACCTAGTCTGTGCGCGATCATCACTAAGATTTGGCCAGAGCAATAGCCATGACGCAGCAAGCGCCGCGACAGCCACCAACAGCCATAGAATTCTTCGGACGAAATGGCGGGACAACTAGGTTTGCCTTCGTTTGGTTTCTGTTGGATCCGTGCGCTACATCCTCTAGCAACTTTAGGTTCAAGACGGAAATTCGCTGCGCGACGCAACATCACGAGGACGTGACCCCAGCCCTTGCCACCTGTAATGCCGAAATCTACACAGACTTTACGTATGTTGGGGGATTGAGCATGCTCACGATTGGAACCTTGGCGAAGAGAACCGGCACCAAGGTGCAGACGATCCGGTACTATGAGCAAATCGGCCTGATGCCCGAACCTGGTCGGACCGAAGGCGGGCAACGTCGCTATGGTAACGCCGAGCTTGATCGTCTCGCATTCATTCGGCACAGCAGACAGTTGGGATTTCCGCTCGACGCGATCCGGGAGTTGCTTGATTTGTCCGACGCGCCGGACCGGCCCTGTCACGAAGCCGATGAGATTGCACGCCGCCAATTGAAACTTGTCGAGCAAAGGATGAGACGCTTGAAAGCGTTGCGCGCGGAATTGAAGCGCATGGTCAAGGAATGCAGCGGCGGCAAAGCATCGCAATGCCGTGTTTTGGAGGTGCTCAGAGACCATTCGGAGTGTCTGACCGAGCATGATCAAATTGGCACTTGAGTAAGCGCAAAAAAAGCTTCCAAGTTTCCACTTGAAGCTGCAGTGACTGTAGCAATTATCTATATCCTCGAAAGATTCGAGGAGATCATTTGTGGCACATAAAGACCCATTGCTGACGACAACTCCGATCCTGGATTTTGGGGCGGCTTCCATCGCGCGCCTCATCGATGGAAGAGGTTGGCATGATTTGTCTGACACCGACAAGATCGGAGCTGTGTATGATTTCGTGCACAATGAAATCGCGTTCGGTTACAACCGCGCCGATGATATTTCGGCTTCCGAGGTGCTGTCAGATGGCTATGGCCAGTGCAATACCAAGGGCACGCTTCTCATGGCACTCCTTCGGGGTGTCGGCATCAAATGCAGGATCCACGGGTTCACGATCCACAAGAGCCTTCAGCGCGGCGTTGTCCCGGAACTGGTCTACCCGATTGCGCCGGAAGAGATCCTGCATTCGTGGATCGAGGTCGCACTGGACGGCAAGTGGATCAATCTCGAAGGCTTCATCCTCGACAATGCGTTTCTGAAGGTTCTGCAATCTTCGTTTGCCGACCGCGAGAGTCTGTGCGGTTACGGTGCCGGGACGGATTGCCTCGGCGCGCCGCCTGTCGAATGGATCGGCCAGGATACCTACATCCAGGACACCGGGATCGTGCAGGATTTCGGAACGTTCGACACGCCTGACGCCTTTTATGCAGAGCATGAACAGACGTTCGGTCGTTTCCGTGGATGGCTCTATCGCAACATCATCCGGCACTGGATGAACGCGCGGGTGCGGGCCTTCCGCGCGGGCCGTCTGAAACCCGACGCCTCAATTGCGCACCAGCATGAGGGAGAGACCCGTGCCGCATGATCACCACGGCCACAGCCATGTCCATCTGGACCCATCCAGCGGAGACCGCCGCGTGGCGATTGCGATTTGGGCCAACGGCCTCCTGACCGTCGCCCAGATCCTCGGCGGCATCTTCGCAGGGTCACTCGCCCTGATCGCGGATGCGCTGCATAACTTCTCGGACATGGCCGCGCTCGTCATTGCCTTTGCTGCTCGCAAGATCGCGCGACGGCCCGCAGATGAACGCATGACCTTCGGCTATGGTCGGATCGAGACCGTGGCAGCCTTGATCAACTACACGACGCTGATCGTGATCGGTCTTTATCTGATCTATGAAGGTGCCATGCGCCTGTTTGAACCGCCAGAGGTTCAAGGGTGGACCGTCGTCATCATTGCGGGACTGGCACTGGTAGTCGACGCCCTGACGGCGGCACTGACCTATTCGATGCAGAAGGGCAGCCAGAACATCCGCGCGCTATTCCTGCACAACCTTTCTGATGCTCTGGCCTCCGTAGCGGTGATCATCGGCGGCACGCTGATCATCCTTTATGACATGCGTTGGGTGGATCCGGCGATCACAATCGGGATCGCGCTTTACATTCTGTACCTGGCATTTGCTGAGATCGGTGGTCCGATCCGAACGCTCATGCTTGGAAGCCCGCCAGACATCGATGGACGGGATGTGGTGGCCCTCCTGCGCCAAACAGACGGAGTACGTGACGTCCACCACGTGCACCTGTGGCAAATGGAAGAAAATGCGCCAGCCCTAGACGCGCATGCCGTCATTGAAGACACAGCATGGGACCGATTGGAACAGATCAAGGCAGAGCTGAAGGCCCGCATTGGCGCAGAGTTCGGGATCAATCACTCAACTCTGGAGTTCGAGCGGAATGGCGCCTGTGACGCTGCGGCGCCACTGTTCGGTCACGACGATGCCAGTGGCGATGATGCCCATAGTCACGGACAGGCTGACAATGCATAACCCCGCTGAACTCGTAGTGAATTGCGGTTGCGTTCAAGCGTCGGTCTACGTCGTAATGATTGTCTCTCGGGCACCAACGAAGAACCCACCCAGAGGCGAATGCCCATGACCACGACAACTGGCGACGTTTCCGCACCGCGTCCCCGCATTTTCGTTCTCGACATCGCACGGGTCGCGGCTCTTTTGGCGATGGCGGTGTTTCACTTTGTGTTCGATTTGGAGATCTTTGGCTATGTCGATCCCGGCACGACCAGCGCCGGCTTTTGGCGTGGCCTTGCCATAGCCTCTGCTGGTTCCTTCGTGTTTTTGGCTGGCGTTGGCCTATGGCTGTCCCATTCAAATGCCATCAGATGGGCCGCCTTTAGCAGGCGTTTGGCCATCATTTTGGCGGCGGCAGCGCTGGTTTCCGTCGCGACCTACATTGCGTTTCCTGACGCCTTTGTGTTCTTCGGCATCCTGCACTCGATTGCCTTGTGCAGCGTCTTGGGATTGGCCGCTCTGCGCCTTCCGATTGTCATCATCGTACTCCTCGCTGTCGCGGTATTCTTCGCACCGGACTTCGCGGCATCCCCGGCTTTCAACGCACCGTGGCTTTGGTGGACGGGCTTGCAGACGATCCCACTGAGCACCGTGGATTATGAGCCGATTTTCCCCTGGTTTGCGGCCTTCTTGGCAGGCCTCGCGGCGGCGAAATTGGCATCGTACTTAGGCTATTGGGAGAAACTCTCCACCACCAAGACGTCGCGCACGATGCGTGTATTCGGCTTCTTCGGACGGCACACGATCGTGGTCTATTTGACCCACCAACCCGTTTTGATATCTTTCATCTGGGTGGCCACACAGATCATTCGATAGGGTCGGTTAGACGCGAAATGGCTCAACACTTGCGCCTATTTCTTGTAACCGAGTGCGCTGGACCGCGGTTCACTAACTGCCAGTCAGTTCGCACACGTCTCGCTCATTGCCTGACGAAACTTTGCTGCGCTCAGCAGGAATGGCCGCACTTTACGCCGCACTGCAGTACTAAAGATGATGCGCCCGCAGAAAATCTCTTCTGCTTGCGCTTGCAGCGCGAAATTGAATTCATAGGTCGGGCTCAGTGCTGACCTTCGCTGCAGTTGCAACCGCATTCTCTATGTCGAGTGCACGCCAAACGTCCGGTTTGAGGGATTTTAGCAGATGATCGCGGCGTTGCAGCGAACGTCTGCTTTCCGCCCTTGAGTGTTTGGCCAACGCATGCTGCACTTTTTCAGGCCGTCGCCAAGGAACTGGAAGCGCACCTCCAGCGCTCCGGAAAGGCATAACCGAGGACGACCTCAAGATCTGATCGGCTACCTATCCTTCCATGACTGCCTCAGCTTCTTGCGGCATGCTCCGCAGAGGTTGTTCAGGCCGCCGCCAAGGGATTGGACACCAGGGCTTCGCCCGCCGCAGTCTTCGCACGTGAACATGGCGTCCCATTCGGCGTCGCGAAGACGACGCTGCACACGGTCGTTGCCGCCCCGGACATAGACCCGCAACTCGCCGAATTTCTCCTTCACCTGGAACACGGTGATGGTCAGGCCGTCTTCTTGCCGGATTTTCTCGAGATCATCGAAAAGGCTCTCGAGGATGGGCAACCATCCCGGACCGCAGCAAAAACCGTAGGCCTTCAGGTCCGTCGGCTCCGATCCAAGGAGCGCGGGGTGTTTTGCGAGGATGTCGTCATAGGTCTTGGTCATCGATGTGGTCCCTCATACGGCCGATGGGACGTTTTCCATTTGCCGGACAGGTCGATGCCTCCGGATCGGCATGTGGCCTTCTCAATGCAAAACGTGCTTGTGTTAAAACGTCTCTCCGTCATCGCAGCAGCCGGGCCAGCGCCTTGATCTCTTCGCGTGACCGAGGGTTCCATTCGAACGGATAGCCGATGGAGACGCAGCGGACGTCGGTCTTGCCGACCATTGCCTGGCAGCGCCTGTGGGAATGCCCGAAGAGCCAGGCGTCGGGCGCCGTTTCGAGGATCAGCGGATCAAGGTTGGAGTGGAAGGCGGGGGTAAGATGATCGATCTCACCCACCGCCGTTGCCGGGCTTGGCCCGTGATGCGTGACGACGAGGGTCGTGCCGTCGGGCCCCGCGAAATGCGGGCTGTGCAGGCGCTCAGTCAGCCATGCGAGGTGATCTTCATTCACGCGCAGCACATCTTCGGGCAGGATCTGCCGGCGGTAACCCGAGGCGACATCAAGCGACTGCCCCGTGGTGATCTGGACATAATCGTTCAGCCCGAGCCGCGCGGCGGCCGCGCCCCCTTCGGCGTCGTCATTGAACGCGAAATCTGTCCATAACGTGCAGCAAAAGATCCGGACCGTACCGATGCGGATCTCGTTCTTCTGCGCAAAGCGCATGCCGACCGATCCCGTCAGACGGCGCAGCTCGTCATCCCCATTGAGGTGGAAGCGGTAATAGTCGTGGTTGCCGGGGATGATGACGACATCCCGAGGCAGGATGTATTCCGCGATCTCGCGCAGGGCCCCGGTCCAGTTTTGTCGGGGGTTGTTCACGATGTCACCCGCGACGATCAGGAGATCAGGCGCGCTGTCGCGGATCCACCTCCCGAGGCCCATGTCGTCGAGCACGCGCGCGCCGACACGCCACCAGCTGTCGGCATGAAGGTCGCCAAGCACGAGGATACGGGGCATGAGATCGGTCATTCTAATTCGCTCCTTGGCTCTACGGCGCTCCACAGGGGATTGATCGGCAGGGTCGCCGCGCGGTGCTTGATCTCTGCCAAGCCGACAGGCCGGAAGTTCCAGACGTCGACACCGACGTTCACGGCATTTCGGGATCCACGCCAGTTTTCATGGACGTGTCCGAAGAGCTGCAGAGCGCCGTGCAGCGCTCCGGGGAAGGTGATCATGGGGTAGTGGCACAGCGTCAACCGGGAGCCCCCATCCCGGATCTCGACGAGATCATGCACACTTGCCCACCCCGGGAGCTTCGCCATCCAGGGCTTGTCGTGGTTGCCGCGGACGAGATGCTTGCGGCCGGGGATAGAGGCTAGCATGGTCTCGACGCGGCCCGCCTCATCCGATCTGACGAAGGCAAAATCCCCGATGATCCAGAGATCCTCACCGGGTGTCATTCCCTCTTGCATGGCGCGCAAAACAGCGCTGTCCATCTCCTTTGTAGAGGCGAAGGGACGCTTGCAGAATTCGATGATCCGGGCGTGGCCGATATGCAGGTCGGCTGTATACAGGTTTGCCATCACCGGCCCTCGAAGGCTGGACGCGCGGCATCAAGCAAGACCAGCTGCGCGTTCAGGAAGGCCTGAACATCCGCCATCTCGGGACGAAACCTACCCTCGTTTTCCCTGTGCTTGCCCAGCCGATACCAGCGCGACGATGTCCGCGCGAGGCCCCGCGCCGGATCAAGAAAAACCAGGGCGCTGGTGAAGACCGCCTCGTCTTCAGGCAGATGCGGGTGGCCCGTGACCCCAGTGGCATCAAGGCAGAGATTGCCGATCCCGCTGATGGCGAAAGCCCAGTCATGAAGCGTCGGCGCCGCGGCGAGATCCTCTTGTGTGGGGCCCGTCAGCACAGCGGCGGCCGCCTCGACCATGTCCTTTCGGAAGATCATTTGAGCCTCCCCTTTTCAGCGCAGCTGTCGCAGATGTTCTCGACCGCCCAGGGACCATGGCCAAAGAGGCTTGGATGGCGCCGGAGAATGTCCATCGCCGCGGGCGTGATGGAATAGTCTTTCCGCTCCATGGCGATCTCCTTCAGTGCAGCACCGGCTTGTGTTGAAGCGTTTCGGCGCGCGCGAGCAGCCGATTGACGTCGCGCAAGCTGAAACGGCGATGCGTGATCTTGGGACCCCTGAGAATGGCTTCCACCACGGCGTCGATTGCAGCTTCGCCTAAACCCGTCGCCACGCCCTGCCGCCGCGCAAATCGAACAAGGTCGTCCGCCGTCACGTCGGGCAACTCGATCACCTGGCAGCGGTTCAGAACAGCCGGGGCGATCGTCGCGGTCTGGTTCGACGTCAGCACCCAGGAGATCCGCGACATGTCGAAGGGCAGCCGATACATCGGGCATTCCCAATGCTTCGCCGTGGCCGGCTCGAGCAGGGACAGCAGCGCATCGGAGAACGAGAAGCGGGTGCCCTTGCCCGATGTCGCTGACCCGGCCTTGCAGAGCTCGTCCACGACACAGAGCGGGTTGATCAGCCGGCGTTGCAGGATGACCTCGAGGGGTCGCCCAGCCTGTGCGCTCCCCCAGCCCCTCTCGAGGCCGGTCAGCGCGAAGCCTGCGGCGCTCTTCGAGGCGTCGATCTCGATCGAGGGCATGGACAGCCGCTCGGCCAGGCGGCGGGCCCAGACGGATTTGCCGATGCCCCACGGGCCGTTCAAGATAACAGGCCGCAAGGTGATCGGCTCGCCAAGGCGCGCCACCCGGCGCAGGGCGTGCCACGCATGTTCAGTGGCGGGGCCCATCCAGGGCATCTCATCGTGAAGTGCTGCGGCGATCTCGTCGGCCCAGTGTTCATCTCCGGGCATGACGGCCGGCAGCCCGTTCTGGATCGGTTTGAGCTTTTCGGCCTCTTCCTTGCGCAGATCAGCAAACGGATTGACCGGAACGGTCTTGCCATGGGCGAGGCGTTTCGCCCGGCGCGCGATCCGCTCCCGGTCGCGCATCCGTAGCAAGATCTCGCTGGCCTGAAGCGGGGGGAAAGGCTGGCCGACAGCGGCTTGCTCGTCCGACACGCCACATTCTTCCTTGAGAGCCGTCCTGGCGTCGAGAACCTTTTGGAGATCCTCTTGGCTTGGAGGCTTAAAGCGTAGCTTCTGAAGGTGGCGGGTGAACCACGCGATGAGCTCTTTCTCATCGTATTTCGGCTCGGTGGCCTGCTCGGTGAGCAGGAAGGGATAGAGGTCTTTGGTCGACATGCGCTGACTCCACGGATGGAGGGAGACAGGGATCGGCCGCGATGTGGGGAAAGATCAGGAAAGCACGCAAAGGCCGATCCCGGCGAAAGGCCGGGTCAGCTACTTATGAAGTGGGCGCAAGTCCTGAACATGTGCCGCAAGATGACGAGGGGACGC
>NZ_JAHVKE010000006.1 GCF_019800885.1 Maritalea mobilis | reverse complement strand
TGAACGGGCTGGCGGACCTGACGATCACCGACAACGGCGTCAACAGCCGGATCGAGTTCGCAGGCGGCGACGCCATCATCGTCATCGGATATACCGGCGGCTTCGACGGATCGGATTTCACCTTCGTGTAGGCTTGGGCAGGCCGCCCTGCCGGACCGCACGTCTTCCGCTCGGCCTTCGTCAGCGGGCCCTCAAGTGCGGCCAAATCCGGGAGAGAGATGATGTCACGCAGGCTCATTTCATCGGTTTAGAGTGACGTGCGGCCCGATTTACCTCCAGCCTTTAGGAGAATCGGTCGGTTGATCCCTGGCCTCATGCGGCCTGGGCTTTTCGTCGCGATTTCATTGCAAATACCTCGGATGAAAGGTTGCCGGGGGATGGGTGAGGCCTTTGGCGGTTGTAGTCCTGCTTCCAGGCTATGATCTCCTTTCGGGTTTCAGCCAGCGAAGAGAGCAGCGGTTCGTTGAGAACGTCATCGCGGAAGCTGCCTTGAAGCACTCAACGAAACCGCTCTGCATCGGTTTCGCGGGCGCGATGTAGTGCCAGTCGATGCGGGTCTTCGGACACCATTGGAGCAAGGCATACTGGTTAGTTCCGTGCTGTTGTCGCTGAAAATCGTTCTGGGCCGTCTTCTCCGCGCCATGACTGCTGTCAGTTCGCGTGTGACACGTAGCCCCGAGAGCGAAGTATCCGCGACCAGCGCCATCCATTCCCGGCTGAAGTCATCCACAATGGCTAGCAACCCGCTGCCAGCCGACCCCGACGAGCGGAAAAACTCGCCAAGGTTGCCGTGGTCGAAATCGGTCGGTGCAAGGAAACGGACAAGCTGAACACGATCCAGAAAACTGCCGCACAGCTGCTCTATGGCGTGCTCGACGGGTGCTCGCAGGAGGCGCCCCGCAATGCCGATCAACGTCCGGCCGGAGCAAGGACAGGGCGGGTTCGAAAGAGCCCGCCCTTTTTTGTGCGATCTCTGGTCGCTGTATCCGATTTGCGTTCAGGTCAGGCGACCGTCCGATAATGGCGCTCAGGCATCTGGCGGCGGAGCCGCGTTTAATTTATCCGCCCTGAGTGATCGGCGCCAGGAGTGGCATGCGGATCAGCTGCGCCGTGTGCTTCCGGGTCGAGCGAGCGGACAACACGCTCCAAAGTAAGGATGAGGTGGCGGGTCAGTGGCTCCACAGAGTTCGCACCGCAAGAGATCAGCTCTCCGCCTGCTATGCCGAGGTTGGCTGCGAACACTGCCGAGCAGAATGTGACGGTTGTATATGCGAAGCCTTCAGCCCGAAGCTGGCTATTGGAAAATTCGATAATGTGGGCCACGCCCCGACATGTGGTCCACAATCGGGCTAACAAGCGTCAACAAGCAAAGTATTCTGCAGGAGAAAGTGGCAGCCCGTAGGGCCGCCATTGCGCGTTCCGGCATGTTCCGGGAAACCCCAAAAAAATTTCGCAAAACAAGGCTCTTACCGCCTTTCACTGTGCGATGTGTTCCGGCATAGTCCTATGCAATCCACGGTTTTGTGGGGGATGAAGCGGGGGATGAGATGCCGCGTGAAAATGTCAGGAAACCGGAAAAGGCACTATCGGCGCGGTTCGTGGAAACCGTCACCGAACCGGGTAAATACTTCGATGGCCAGGGCCTGTTCCTGCGAGTGGCTAAGAATGGTTCGCGACAATGGGTGCAGCGCATCACCATTCGCGGCAAGCGGTGTGAACTCGGGCTAGGCAGCCCGCCCGCCGTCCCATTGTCCGAGGCACGAAGGGTGGCGCTGGAAAATCGCGGCAAGGCGATGCTGGGGGGCGACCCGCTGGGCGAGAAGCGGGCGGCAAAAGCCAAACCGCTCACTTTCGCGGAATGTGTCGCCGCCTATGCTGAGGCTAAGCTGTCGGAATTCCGTAGCGAGAAGCACCGCCGCCAATGGCTTTCCGCGCTCGACCGGCTGGCGTTGCCCGTGCTGGGGCCGATGCATGTGCAGGACATAGGGACCAAGGACGTTCTGCGGATGCTCGGACCGCATTGGCGGGAACGCACCGTAACAGCCAAGAAACTTCGCGGCCAAGTGGAGGCCGTTCTGACATGGGCAACCGTGTCTGGGCACCGGGAAGGTGACAATCCGGCGGCGTGGCGCGGCAACCTCAAGGAACTGTTGCCTGCCCCTAGCAAGGTGGCGAAGGGCCAGCACCATCCTGCCTTGGCGCTGGGCGACGTGGCGCAATGGTGGGCGGATCTGGCCCAGCGCGACGGGATGGCCGCGAAGGCGCTGTAATTCTTGACACTGACCGCCGCACGCTCGGGTGAGGTGCGGGGCATGACGTGGGATGAACTCGACCTAGGCGGCGGGACCAACCCGGTTTGGACCGTTCCCGCGTCTCGGATGAAGGCAGGCCGCGACCATCGCGTGCCCCTGACCGCCGGGGCTGTCGCCCTTCTCGAAAGCCTGCCACGGATGGAAGGCAGCCCGTATGTGTTCTTCGCCCCGCGCGGCGGGATGCTGTCGGACATGTCCATTTCCGCTGTCATGCGCCGGATGCAGGAAGCCGAGGTGAAGGCGGGCCGCAAGGGCTATCTCGACCCACGCACGAAACGCCCTGCCGTGCCGCATGGCCTGCGCTCGACCTTTCGCCAGTGGGCCGCCGAAAAGGGCTACGCCCGTGACATGGCGGAAATCGCCTTGGCCCATTTCATCGGGTCCGAGGTGGAGCGGGCCTATCAACGCTCCGACATGCTGGAAAGGCGACGGGCGATGATGGCCGATTGGGCTAAGTTTGTTCGGTGCGGAAACATCGAGGGCAGCAAGACGACCCGGTTCAAGGTAGTAAAATGAAAACAGACGTCGATTTTCTTCAGGAAACAGCACTTGAGATTATCACATCGCAGTTTCCCAATGCACCCAAGGATAGAATCGGACGCCATGCCTCACAAATTGCCATGTCGGTGCGGCTCTGTAAGATTGGGAGGATCGGCCCACAATGGTACAAAAAGATTGAAATGCAGGTGAAAGCGCTGAACAGGATAACCGTTTTTTGCATTCTGCCATTGATGACCTCAAGCATATTGACCATCCGACGACACATTTCATTGCACAAGAATTGATCGATCAAAGTGCGACTGACGAAGTCAACACAAACATACCAAGCGCCGAAACCCTTCAAGCCTTTGCCACGACACTGGCGGAGTACAAATCCGCATTGGAACAAGCCAATTCGAATATCCAACAACAATTCGACATAGGTAAAAAAAGGGGTCGCCCAACAAACAATGAAGCTAGGACAATTGCTTGGTCATGTGGTGCAGCGTTCAGAGACCTTGCAGGGCGTGCACCATCCGTGACGACTGACCCAATAACATACGAGGCAAGCGGTCCGTTTTTAGATTTTGTTGCTGTCGCATTTGATACATTTGACGTCAATGGTAGCGTTGAGACTTGGGCGCGCCAAGCCGTGAAGGACGTTAAGGAGGAAAAGTTCCCCGCCCAGTGGAATTAACTCCTTTGGCAAAAAACTGAGACATCTACTAAATTCCGCTTGCAACCATTTGCAACCGGAAAGGAACAAAGATGTCTGTCGAAATATGGCGTTTACCCCGTGTGCTGAAAGCAACCGGCATGGGGCGTTCTTGGACTTATGAAGCAATCGCGCGCCGGGAGTTTCCCGCACCTGTAAAACTTGGAAGCCGTGCTGTCGGGTGGCGACGGTCCGATATCGAAGCTTGGCTTGAAAGCCGCGAAGCGCGGGCAGCCTGACATGGGACGCCACAATGAAAAGGCCCGGAACCTGCTGCAACAGGAACCGGGCCGGGGTAGCCGTCATGCAAACGCGACTAGCTGCACCCAAATAGCACGTAAACGTAGCAAGCCGCCGCACGCGTCAGCGACCCGGCACCGCGTATCGCGTCACGTCCAGCATGGGCGACCGTTTCCGCATTGTCGTCTCTGGCCGTGTGCAATGGGCACTGGACCGACTGCGCGAGGCAGGCGAAAGGGGATGCACCTCGATCACGCACCCCGCGCCAAGGCTGGCCGCCTATGTGCATGATCTGCGCGCCTTGGGCGTGGAGATTGAGACCATCCACGAACCGCACGAAGGCGACTTTCCGGGATACCACGGACGCTATGTGCTGCGCTCGACCGTGACGCGATGGGCAGAGGGGGGCACGGCATGACCCGTTTGCAGATCCTCTACCTTCGCCGCCTGCACGGGCTGACCGAGGCACAGGCGCACGCTCTGGCCGCCCTGATCTGGGGGGCTGGCGGATGACAACATACTGTCTCGAAAAGCTGGGGGATGCTTGGCGCATTTCCATGCTGCGGGACACTGAGCGGGCCGGAGAACCGGCCCGCCTGGTGTTGGGTTATGTCGGGTCGCCAAAGCTCGCTTGCGGCGTCCTGTGGGCGCTCATTGGCTTGGGGGGCGTGCCATGACGAAAGCCCGAGGAAAGCGCGGCAAGGGTCACGGCGGCGCGCATTTCGTCCAGTTGCCCGAATGGGTGCTTGTCACCCCGGCATGGTGCAGTCTGAGCGGCAATGCACGGGCGCTCTATATCGAACTGAAACGCCGCTATAAGGGCAGCAACAACGGCTCGATACGGCTCAGTCACCGGGACGCAGCGGAGCTGTTGAACCTGCATCGCAACAGCGTGGGCCGATACTATCGAGAACTCGAAGACAAGGGCTTTATCCGCATGATGGAAGGCCACCACCTCGGACCCAGTGGCATCGGGAAAACCGCGCGATGGGCTTTGGATGAATACAAGACCGACACCGATGGCAAGCCCGCGTTGAAGCGGTTTGTGCAGTGGCGGAAATACTAGATTCTTGCTGAGAGGACGATGCTGCAGCGTATGCCGACGGATGCGCATCCGGCCACAAAAGTCGGCCACGCAAAAATGGCTAGCACGCGACCAACGATAGCGTCTCGGAAAAATATGGTACTTCTCGTCAGAAGCCTGTGACTGCGAACACTTCAGCGCAAAACTATGACGCGAGAGCTGTCTCTTCGGCTTCGTCACAGTCTTCAACGTGTGGGTCGAAGTCGCGCTCATTCAAGCCGAGAATCTGTCGTGCAGAAGCCGCCATCACCTTGTCACGCTCAGCGATTCTCCTAACCATTTCAGCGTGTTGCATTCGCGAATCGTGAAGGCGCTCTTTAAGTGTCTTGGCTTTTTCCACGGTGACCTTCCTGTACGTTACTACGTGGTTTCTACCGATCAATCGTTTACATAAGGTGTATATACACTGAATTCATCAACAAGATCACGCATTTTTGATGCGTGCTGCACCAAGTTGTTCGGCAGGGCATGTGAACCGTCAATGGTAATCGCTCTTGTTAACTCGATTCCACTTTCGCTACGACAACCGCTTGTTCCATCATGATTGACCGGGATAACAACAATCCAACAACGGTCTCGAGGCAACAACTTAGCGTAGCGAGTTTCTGTGCCCAGATTATAGTAATCGGCAGCGCCGGCGTCAGTGGTGATATCTTTGTAAATCAGCCTCTTAGTCTCCACAGCGGTAGACACCAGCGAGTCCTTGGCTGGAAGCAAAAGCAAGTCATCTTGGTAGTTCTCGTAACCCCTACAGCGCCATGGTCTATATGCCGCAGGTTTCCTCCCGGAAAGACGAACGTCACGCACCAAGGCGGTCCTCAGACTCTCCGGATCCACGCCAATCTGTTTGAGATACTCTGAAATTTGGCCATGGATCTCGTCCAAACTATCCATTTCATATCTCAAAAGTTCCAAGCGACTAGCCGAAACATCAGTGGCGTCTTGCACAGCTTGTAGGTGCTTTGAAGTTCTTTCAAAATCAAGAAGACCAAAACCTGGCTCCAAGGGAAGTCTAAGGTGGTTCAGAAGCCCACGGGTGTTTAAGTCTGAAGCGCCTGACAAAGCTGAGCTAGCAACTCTTTCATACAAACTAGCCCCACGCAAAGGCGCTATAGAGCGAAGCGCCTCATCATCCATCGGAGGTGCATCCGATAGGATCGACGAGATTGTTAGACAACTTTCATCAAGTAACCTATTTCGATCAAACGTCCATGCCGGAAGATTTGAGACTAAACCACCATCACAGTACTCTTTTCCATCAATCAGAACTGGCTTAAATAAAATAGGAATTGCCGCTGATGCCATCACCGCATCAGATACACAGGTATCAGGAGTATCGTACGCATCAAATAGAACCATACGTCCCGTACGTAGTTCAGTCGCCACTACCTTTAGGTCGACGGCCCTCTCATCCCAGATGTCCCTGAAAGTAACGCGCTTGCCATCTTTTGGAGTTACTCGCGCTACGAGCGCTTTATCCAATATGTTCTTGCATGCAGAAGGCTTGCGCCACCCCTAAATCGAAATAAGAAAATATATCCATAATATGCGAACGCGAGAAGGGCCGCGCCGTATCCAAGCCACGCCAATGGAACCAAGAAAAAGTCTGCGGCAAACCTTACAACCTCTGAAAATCCGGACCCGACCAAGGATTGTGCAGCACCGCGATAAATTAAATAAATTAGCGGAAAGAAAACCACAATAAAGATCACCAGCGAAGCGCGTTGCAGAACAGACCGATACCAACTACGCCTACGATACACTCCACGATAGATCTTTCGTATTTTTCTCAGATTTGGCCAGTCTTCCCCAAAAAAATCAGCGAGGGTTTTCACATCGGGAACATCGACCTCTTCTAAAGCTACGCTTCGACCATTTCCGTCAGAATCAACGGAAAGAAGTTCATCCGGCTTCCACCCCGCAGCCGCCAGTGCGGCAACGACTGCACCAGCTGATGTGCCGGCATATCCACAGATGTTCAATGCTTGGTCCTGTTGGATTGCTTTAAGCGCACCCAAATGAGCTACACCTTTTGCACCCCCACCCTCAAACACACAGAATGCTCTTGTTGTCTCTGTCATGACTGCGTCACAGTTTGGAAATCACCTACTTAACGGAACATATAGTGTCGCACAGCGCAACGCGCTTGAGCATCGGGTGGATACCAAAGCGCTGCATGCAAGCGATTGTGGCCCCCTACCTTGAAAGCGGGTTGCGGGGAAAGAACCTCTGATTTCCGCCACGGGATCTGGCGTTCTCCGGCAGCAAGCCCGCCTTGAAGCGGTTTGTCAGGTGGCGCGAAACGTAGAAGCCCCGCACAAAAACAGTGACACCACGTCACAAAAACAGTGACGCCCAGCGCGAACGTGATGAAGCAATAGGCAGAACTGGCACAAAAACAGTGACGCGCGGCGCTGAAATCCGGCACCGGGCGTCACAAGAAACAGGACATATCTACATTCTAGCCATAGGCAGGGCTTTTCCAGAATGACGGAAAGGGCACGGCATGAGGGGGGATGATCTGCGGGCGGCGCGATTGCACGCGGGTTTGTCTCGCAGGGCGCTGGCACAGGCGGCAGGGCTGCATCCTGACACCATCCGATATTGCGAACGGAAGGCGGAAATCGACCTTCGCGGATATGCCGTTGAACGGATGCTAAAGGCGCTGGGCTTGGGGCACATCTCACAACGCGGCGTGTATCCATCGGCACGGTTTCAGGACGCCCAAAGGGAATTATTTGACACCAATACGGGCGCACGGGGTGGGGTCTTACCGCGCAATACGCGCGGTGGGCAGAGAACCTGCGGCGCTCGAACCCGCAAGGGCACCCCATGCAGGGCAAAGGCACTACCCGGCAAGACGCGGTGTAAATTCCATGGCGGGGCCAGCACGGGGCCTAGAACGGCAGACGGACGGGCGCGCATCTCTGAAGCCCAGCGCAAGAGGTGGGCCGATTGGCGGCAAAAACGATGCGCGTCTCACCAAGAGCCTTGAAAGAATCTACCGAGCTCAACATGCTATACAGCATGGTAAATCACAGTTTTTGCGCAGGTTCATTTGTGAGGGCGCTGGTTATCGCGACCGCAATCACGGGGTTTGCAACAGAAGATGGCTTCGCAGCCAGCATACAAAGAGTAGATCAAGCCTCCTGTAACTTAAGTATCTCAGGCCCAATAGTCGCCGGAGACTTTGAAGTCTTTGACAGGCTACGGCAGCAGGTTGAGGAAGATGCTCCTCTTCCTTGGGTCTCTCACACGGTTGTTTGCCTGGATAGCCCCGGTGGCAGCGTTTTTGAGGGTCTTAGACTGTCCCAGTTGTTCTACGAAACTGGTGTGCAAACTTACATTGAAGCTGATTCCGAGTGCTTATCAATTTGCGCTGTAATGTTCATGATGGGCCGAGTTAGAGGCGATGAGCACAATAGGGTCAGTAGGACGCTGGAAGTTGGAGCACGACTAGGTTTCCACCGGCCTCGCATGACCCTAGACGAAGCGATGACTTACACGGCTGACGACATGTCAACGGCCTACGACTATGGCATCGACGCGTCATTTCGGTTGATGGAGCTTGCCACATTACCGCACCCGCGCAGAAGTACTGAGATGATACCGGCGGAATTGATGGCCCGCATGCTGGAAACACCTCCAGACCAAATGCTGTACATCTCTACAATTCGGGAAGCGCTAGCTTATGACATTCAGTTATCAGGAGTCGCAGTCCCTACTGAGGGTCAATTGCGCCCTTCGCACGGCGACATGCTTTGCGAAAACGCTATAGCTGCTTGGGAACAACGTGGAGGAAGCCGTTACGAGAGTGGTCTTTACTCGCGCCAGGTTTTTTCATTCAGCGCTCCCTATTCACATTCGATAGCTAGGGCTGTTCATGCAGCCAACGGTGAACGATTTCCATCTGGTAGCTACCGAATTGATACGTCGAGGAACGGTCTCTATGGCGCTGAGTGTGGAGTAATGCTGGGGACCGACTCTGCTCAGGTCTGCGTTTGGGATGGCAGAACTGGTCTCCGCATTGGCAACTGCTCGTCCGAAAACGGTTTATGGTCAGAGAGCTTCCCGACATGGGCCACGCTCCATCCTTCGACGGAGATTTCAGCCCTAGGCACACAAATGGCTTTCGATTTTGAAGCGACCCAATGGACACTCTGTTCGCTGTATGAAGGAGTGACAGAGCGGTATTGGGGCCCTTGTCATCAAGCCGTTACGTTTTCTGAATTCGACGGGGAAGGCTGGATGAACCACTCCATTACCCTTCCAAACCTTGGTACCTACGAAGCTTTCGTACAAGGCGAGCGATACGAGGAAACTGCAGCGGCAATTCTTTCGGGCGACCCAGCACAACGGGTGAACCGTAGTATGGAAGGGCTGGCGTTTGAGTGTCTAGAAAATCCTGCTGGCCTTAGACTTTGCGTGTTTCCGTAGAATGCCTAGGGGTAGGCGGAAGTTAGAGGCCCGGTGCCAAAGTACCGGCGCGCGCAACCTTTTGTGCCCGTCCACAAAATCGAGATTTGGCGACAGAACAAGCACTTGACCCGCCTATGGGTGTTTAAATCCATACAGCTTAGAACCTGACAAAACCTGAATCTGCACCATGCCTGGACCTGACCCGAACTGCCTTTGGATAGATGATGACCGCCCCGGCTCAGCACGCGTTTGCTGGCAGGCATACGACTGGACCGGGAACGGCGGGAACCGTCGCAAGCGGGCCTTGGCCATCCTGCGCCGCCTGCGCTCGGGGACGTGGCGTTGCCGCTGGTGTGGCGATGACCTTCCTGACCATCTGCGGGCTGACGCGCTCTATTGCCGGGAGTCGTGTCGGAAGAAGGCTGCTCGGGATCGGCGTGCAGCGCGTGTCGCTCGGCGGTGGAACGGCTGACGGCACGTTCCGGCTTTCCGGCGAATTCCGGGGCAGTCTCCGTCAGGGTGGGGGATCTTGTGGGGGATGGCGTTCCGAATAATACGGAAAATATCAGTTAAACCAGAATCTTACAGGATTTTGGTGGCAGCCCGTAGGGGAATCGAACCCCTCTTTCCAGGTTGAAAACCTGGCGTCCTAACCGATAGACGAACGGGCCACGCTTGGCGTGCGCGGTGTTTAGAAAAACCGCGCGGGGGGTTCAAGAGGATTCTTTCGTCCTGGCGACGTATTTTTCATTCGGCCCATGCGGCGTCTTCCAGCCGCAGCTGAACCCGGGCGCGACCGTTCCAGTGATTGAGCTCGACCCGGCCCGCCAGGTGGACCGGGCGGCCCTGGTGGGCTTGCAGCGCGTCGAGGCCGAGGCGCTGCGCGTCGAAGCAGATCGCATCGATGCTGCCGGTGCCGCCATCGGTGAAGGCCAGCTTGAGGTGACCGTCGCCCACGGGGCGCGTCATGCGGATGCGCATGGAGGGGAAGACGAAGCGCGGGGCAGGGGCCGCCGCGCCGTAGGGGCCTGCGGCCTCGATCTTCTCGATCAACTCGGGGCTGGCGGCTCCGGGCATCATCACGCCGTCGAGTCGCAGGTCCCCCGCGCCGCCCGTGCCCGCCCCCTGCTTGGCCAGCAACTCGCTCAAGCGCGCCATCGCCGGTTCCAGCTGTGCCCGGGTCAGCGACAGGCCCGCCGCCATCTTGTGTCCGCCGCCCTTCTCGATCAGCCCCTCGGCCGCAAGGCGTTGGATCGATGCGCCGAGGTCCACCCCCGAGACCGAGCGGCCAGATCCCTTGCCCTCGTCCCCGTCGAAGCCGATCACGATGGCGGGGCGGTGCGTGTGCTCTTTCAGGCGGCTTGCGACGATCCCCACCACGCCGGGGTGCCAGCCGTCTTCCGCCGCCCAGACCAGTGGTGCGTCGAGGCCGCGTTCCGCCGCTTGCGCCAGCGCGGCCTCGCGCACCCGCGCCTCGATCTCGCGCCGGTCGGTGTTGAGGTCATCCAGTCGTTTGGCCAGCGCCGCGGCCTCGCCCGCATCCGCCGTCGAGAGAAGCCGCGCGCCCAGATCGGCCTGCCCGATCCGCCCCCCTGCATTCACCCGCGGCCCCAGGACGAAGCCCAGGTGATAGCTGGCCGGCGGGCGGTCCAGCCGCGCCACGTCCGACAGGGCCACCAACCCGGGCCGCTGCCGTCGGCCCATGACCACGAGGCCCTGCCGCACGAAGGCCCGGTTCACCCCGGTCAGTGGGGCGACATCAGCCACGGTGGCCAGCGCCACGAGGTCCAGCATCGCCATCAGGTCGGGGCCTTTCACGCCAGCCTCGCGCAGGCGGCGGTTCAACTCGACCAGCACGAGGAAGACGACAGCCGCCGCGCAGAGATGGGCCAACTCCCCCGTTTCGTCCTGCCGGTTCGGGTTCACGACAGCAACGCACTCGGGCAGGTCGGCGGCGGCAAGATGATGGTCCAGCACGATCACATCCGCCCCCTTGGCCGCCGCGATGGGCCCGTGTGACAGCGTTCCGCAATCGACGCAGACGACGAGGTCGTGGTCGCGGGCCAGCGCCTCCATCGCCGCGTCGTTCGGGCCGTAGCCTTCGTCGATGCGGTCGGGCACGTAGAGGGTCGCCTCAATCCCCATCTCGCGCAGCCAGCAGATCAGGAGCGCGGCGGAGGAGCCGCCATCGACGTCGTAATCCGCGAAGATCGCGATGCGTTCGCGCCGGCGCAGGGCGGCCAAAAGCCGCTTTGCCGCCGGGTCCATGTCTTTCAGCACCATGGGGTCGGGAAGCAGATCGCGTAACGCGGGGGCGAGGAAACCCGCGGCCTCCTCGGGCGTCACGCCGCGTTGCGCCAATACGGCGGCGACGGGCGGCTCCAATCCTGCGCCCTGGGTCAGCGCGGCGGCGAGGCGTTCGGTCTCGACGCCGGGGCCAATCCAGCGCCGACCGGTGAGGGACTCCGTCACGCCAAGGAATGCGGTCATGGCGCGTGCTCCAGCAGGCGCTCCGTCGATACGGCGTCGACGAACTCGCCATGCAGGTGGGAGATCGCGCTGACGTGGATCTCCTCGGCACTCAATGGCGGCAGGTCGGACCAGCCTGTATCCGCATTCCCGCTAAAGGCCGCGCAGGCGTCATGCACCAACCGCACGGAGAAGCCGAGGTTGGCCGCCATCCGGCAGGTGGTCGAGACGCAGTGAGGCGTGGTCAGTCCGCAGATCACCAGATCGCGCGCGCCAAGCCCCCGCAGGTGCCCGTCGAGTGGTGTGCCGATGAAGGCGCTGTTCACCCGCTTTTCAAAGACGACTTCGCCGGGCAGCGGTTTGACCTCCGGCTTGAAGGCCACCCCGTCGCCCGACAGAGGGCTGCCGGGTTCGACCGAGCGATGGGCGACATGCACCAGCGGCGCGCCCGCCTTTCGCCAATGGGCCAGGAGGGCGCCGGCGCGCGCCTCGGCTTCGGGATTGTTGCGCGCGCCCCAGCCGGGCGCATCGAACCCGCTCTGGATGTCGATCAGGATCAGCGTCGCCGCCATGCCTCAGCGCTTGGGGTTGCGATAGACCATGCGCCGGACGGACCCGGTCTTGGACCGCATGAGGATGGTTTCGGTCGTCAGGTGCGTGGGTTCGCGCTTGATCCCCGGCAGGATTGAGCCATCCGTCACGCCGGTCGCAGCGAAGATCACGTTATCGGTCACCATCTCGTCGCGCGTGTAGACCTTGTCGAGGTCGGTGATGCCCGCCTTGGCGGCGCGGCCACGTTCGTCATCGTTGCGGAACAACAGTCGGCCCCACATCTGCCCGCCCATGCATTTCAGCGCGGCGGCGGCCAGAACGCCCTCGGGCGCGCCGCCTTGGCCCATGTACATGTCGATGCCGGTGATCTCGGCCTCGGCGCAATGGATCACGCCCGCCACGTCACCATCGGTGATCATGCGGATCGCGGCGCCGGTTTCGCGGATCTCGGCGATCATGTCGGCGTGGCGCGGACGCTCCAGCACGCAAACGGTGATGTCGGCGGCGGCGCAGCCGCGTGCCTCGGCCAATGCGCGGACCCGGTCGGCGGGCGACATGTCGAGGCTGACCACACCCTCGGGATATCCCGGGCCGATGGCCAGCTTGTCCATGTAGACGTCGGGCGCATGCAGCATCGTGCCGCGCGGGCCCATGGCGATGACGGTCAGCGCGTTCGGCATGTCCTTGGCCGTGAGTGTGGTGCCTTCCAGCGGGTCCAGCGCGATATCCACCGCCGGGCCGTCCCCGGCGCCGACTTCTTCCCCGATATAAAGCATCGGCGCCTCGTCGCGTTCGCCTTCGCCGATGACGACGACGCCCTCGATCTCCAGCTTGTTCAACTGTTCCCGCATGGCGTTCACGGCAGCCTGGTCCGCGGCCTTCTCATCGCCGCGCCCGACCCAGTCGGCCGAGGCGATGGCGGCGGCCTCCGACACGCGGGCAAGGCCCAGCGACAACATGCGGTCGTTGAAATCTACGGGGTGCGACATGGGATATCCTTGCATGAAACGGGCTTGGCCTCGGACTTACCCGCCGGGGCGCAAAGGGGCAAGGATGGGTGCGCTAACGTAGCCGCGCCAGTCCCCCGGTGCGCAGCAGCATCTGGAGAAGCAGGCCGATCATCACCCCGTTCAGCACATGCCACAGGAAATGCGTGCCAAGCGGCAGTGCTTCGCATAAATCGCGGTCAACGGTGCGCAGGATCAGCGACAGAACGAACACGCCCGTCGCAGCCAAAAGCCAGGGCGCGGCGGGATGGCTCCACCGCCAAGTGAGGAGGGTAAAGGTCGCTAGCGCCAAGAGCGCGGGGGCGTATTGCGCCGAGCCGTTCAAAGGGTCCGGCCCGGCAGGCTCGGTGCTGCCCTCGCCCATTGCCAGACGCGCGATCAGCACGGCCACCGTCACGACGGCCAGCGAGACACCGGCCACCCGCGCTGGCGGCATACCGCCGATATAGCGCATCCCGGCCAGGACGAAGGTCGCGACGAATGCCCAGATCGGGACAACATCGGCCAGCGCGGACCAGGTGTTGGCAAAGGTGTGAAACAGGAAGGATCCAACCCCGATCAGCCCGGCCAGTACGATCAGCAGCCATGCCACCCAGTGGCGGATGCCAAGCCGTGCCGCCGTCACCCCGCCCCAGATCGCCGCCGCGATGAAGGCAAGGTTCGACCATGCATTCCAAGGCTCGGCCCAGAACTCCGCGCCGACCCGTTCACAGTAGATGTCGACAGGGGCCAGCCAATCCATCGCCTCAGAGGTCGACGATGCGCAACGCCACAGGCTCGCCGACCATCACGCCGGTGCCGGGCAAGGCGGACAGGGCCGCGTCCAGATCGCCCCGCGCGGTCTTGTGCGTGACGATCAGAACCGGCGCGTTCTCGCCGGAATGATCGTATTGGCGCATGCGGTCGATCGAGATGCCGTTATTGCCCAGAACGGTCGCCACCTTGGCCAGCGCCCCGGGTTTGTCCAGAAGCTCCATCCGCAGGTAATAGCTCTCCGGTGCCTCGGCGGTTGCGGCGGGCGCGTGTTTCAGGCTTGTCGCCGGCTGGCCGAAGACCGGCAGGACGATCCCGCGCGCGATATCGCAGACATCGCCCATCACGGCGCTGGCGGTCGGGCCTTCGCCCGCGCCAGGGCCGCGCAGCACGATCTGCTCGACCGCGTCGCCTTCGATCACGACCATGTTCGTGCCGCCGACCAATTGCCCGATGGGCGACGTCGCGGGCACGAGGCAGGGGGTCATGCGCTGTTCCAGCCCTCGGCCGGTCATCTGCGCCACGCCCAAGAGCTTGATCTTGTAGCCGAGATCGCCCGCCTGCCGGATATCGTCGATGGAAATGCGACCGATGCCTTCCAGCGTCATGTCGTCGAAGGCGACCTGCGTGCCGAACGCGATGGAGGCGAGGATCGACAACTTGTGTCCCGCGTCGATGCCGCCCACGTCCAGTTCCGGGTCCGCCTCGAGGTAGCCAAGCCCGTCGGCCTCGGCAAAAGCCTCCTCGTAGGTGAGGCCGGCCAGTTCCATCCGGGTCAGGATGTAGTTGCAGGTGCCGTTCATCACGCCCATCACGCGGGTGATGGCGTTGCCGGCCAGCCCCTCGTGCAGGGCCTTGATGACGGGAATGCCGCCAGCCACCGCCGCCTCGTAGCGCAGGGCGACGCCCGCGGCTTCGGCCGCTTCGGCCATGGCCTGCCCGTGATGCGCCAGAAGCGCCTTGTTTGCCGTGACCACATGCTTGCCAGCGGCTAGCGCGGCCTCGGTTGCGGCCTTGGCAGGGCCATCCGAGCCGCCCATCAATTCGACGAAGACATCGACATCGTCACGGCGGGCGAGGGCGACCGGGTCATCCTCCCACGCGTAGGCCTTGAGCGAGACGCCGCGATCCTTGTCGCGCGACCGCGCGGATACCGCGCTGACCTCGATCGGGCGTCCGCAGCGCGCGGCCAGCAGGTCGGCTTGTCGCTGCACGATTTTCACGACGCCCGCGCCCACGGTGCCAAGCCCCGCGATGCCAAGGCGGATAGGGTCGGTCATGTGGGGTCTCCGGAATATCAGACAGGCACGATCCCGCATCTGTTAGCCGCTTCGCGCGGCGGGTTCAACGCGAGGCTGTCTCGGATCAGGAGATCGACATGCGGCGGAGTTGCGCGGCCCGGCGGCGCAGGTCTGCTGCGCGCGACTCGAGGCTTTGCCCCTCGGCGGCCGCGCTGCGCGGCAAAAGGGCGTCGACCTGGGCCAGAAGCGGGCCAAGCGGCACCAATTCGGGGTAGGGCGCGTTGCGCGATGCCTCCGTCAGCCGCGAGTCGAGATCGGGCATGCCACTGGAACAGGCCGCAAGCGCAAGCGCGGCGGCGGTCGAGAGGGCAAGGGGCAAGCGGCGTCGCATGCGCCAGAGGTAACCCCATGTGCCCGCGCAAGTCCAGCACGCAAGGCGATGCGGCGGCGCTTTCCGGTCGCCTTCGACAGTTGAATTGAACGTATGTTCAGATAATCTGGTGGACATGGCACGAAAACAGGGCTCTCACGCCGATATCACCGGCCCCAAGGTGCGCGACGCGGCGCTGCGCCTGTTCGCGCGGCACGGGTTTGCCGCCGTCTCGATGCGCCAGATCGCGGCCGAGGTCGGGGTGCAGGCCGGCGCGCTTTATCTCTACACGCCCGACAAGCAGGCGCTGCTGTTCGAATTGATGCGCGACCACATGGAAGAGCTTCTGGCCGACTGGCAGGCGCCCGATGCGCCGCCGACGGATCAGTTGGAGGATTTCGTGCGCCACCACATCCGGTTCCATCTCGACCGGCCGGAACTCGTTTTCATCGCCTATATGGAATTGCGCAATCTCACGCCCGAGAATTTCGCCGTGATCGAGGGCCTGCGTCGGGACTACGAGGACCGGCTCGAGGCGATCCTGCGCGCGGGACAACAAAGCGGCGTGTTCGCGGTGCCCGATACCAAGCTCGCCACGATGGCGCTGATCGCCATGCTGACCGGCGTCACCACGTGGTATCGCGAAGGCGGACGGCTGAACCGCGCCGCGGTCGAGGGCATCTATTGGGACATGGTCCGCAAGGCCGTGGCGGCTTGAGGCGGATAGCGGCTTGGCGCTGGTCGTGCCCTGCGCTACGCCTTCCACATGATCGTGCCGCTCTTCCTCCTGATCCTGTCGCTGGCCGGTGTCGCGGCCGCGGTCCTCGTGCCCGAGTTCTCTGACCTACTGCTGATCGCTGCTCCGTCTGCTGTCGCAAGCCTTTTCCTCCTCCTCAAGGCATGGCGTGGACGCCCCGATGCCGGGGGGGCGACGAAGTATATCGTGATCGACGGCTCCAACGTCATGCATTGGGCCAATGGAGAACCAAGCATCGAACCGGTGCAGGACGTCGTGCGACATCTCAAGCGCCTTGGCTTCACACCGGGCGTCATCTTCGACGCGAATGCGGGCTACCTGCTGTCCGGGCGCTATCAGCATGACCAGGAATTCGAGAAACTCCTCGGGCTGAAGCGTGATCGCGTGATGGTCGTGAACAAGGGCGAACCGGCGGACCCGACGATTCTGCAGGCTGCGCAGGACATGAACGCCCGCGTCGTCACGAATGATCGTTACCGGGATTGGGCCGACCAGTTTCCGTCAATCCGGCAGCCGGGGTTCCTGGTGCGCGGTGGATTTTCGGAGGGCCGCCTCTGGCTCAATCTCGACCCGTCCCGTGAAGAGACTTTGGCAGGAAAGCGACGGCGCTGACGACCGGGCAGCCGAGGCAAAATCCATGGTATTGCCGGGAGATCATGCGCCGCTGACCACCGGCCGGTGTCGAGCCTCGCGCGGGAAGGGGACCAGTCTTTCCTGCTCCTCGTCCCAGAGCTTCAGCGTGAAGGACCGCAGCGCCTCGGCCCAGCCGATGGTCTGCACCTCGTATTTCTCGCGCAGGGCGCGGTGGCAGGCCCGCAGGCGATAGCTGGGGATATTGGCGTTGAAATGGTGGATGTCGTGATAGGTGATGTTCGCCACGGCAAGGTCGAACCACCATCCCAGATCGAGCGCAGACGACCCCTGTAGCGCGGCCCGGGCCGGGTTCAAATCGGGTTTACGGTCCCACCACGTGTCCTCGAAATTGTGCTGAAGGTAGACGAGGAACACGCCGATGCAGCCGGCAATGAAAACGGTGGCCGCGTAGATCGCCATCGCTGGCCAGCCCCCCAGAAGCCACAGCAGGGCGACCCATGCGACCAGACCCGCGTTGTGCAGCAGAACTCCGCGCGCATCGACCGTTCCCGCGTTCTTCGGCCAGCGATAAGCGAGCACGTAGGTAAACAGCCCCCCGATCGGGATCATGATCAACGGGTTTCGGTAGATCCGGTAGTAGAGGCGCCGCCACGGTCCGGCCTCATTCCATTCCCGAACCGTCAGCGTCAGGATCTCGGTCGTGTCACGCTCATCCAGGTTTCCCAGATGCGAGTGGTGCTGATTGTGATTGTGCTTCATCACCCGGTAGGGCGTCAGCGTGAAAACCGAAAGCGCATGCCCCGCAAGGTCGTTCGCATGCTTGGATGTGAACAGCGATCCATGCCCGCAATCATGCTGGAGCACGTAGAGCCGCACGCCAGCCATGGCGTTGATCAAGACCAGCGGGGCGATCAGCCACCATGTCGGCCACAAGGCCACGGCGGCCCAAAGAGTCAGGAAATAAACGGCAAAGGTCGCGAGATAACTCAGGCTAGCCAGCCGGTCGTCGCGCGCGGTCCAGTCGCGGACAAAGGCCCGGATCTCGCGCTCGGCTTCTTGCCTGTATTCGAGGGTAATCTGGGGTCGGTTGGGCGAATCGGCAGTCATGGCATCGGTCTCGGTCCAAGGACAGATCATCGCTGGGCGCGCGCATACGTCTCCCAGCTACCGTCCACCTAGACGCGCACCTTGCCCCTGCAAGGTGACATGCATTTGAAAGCCCTGCAAGAAAACGCCGCCCAACGCAAAGGCGTGGGCGGCGAATGGCCTGTCACGACTGGCGCGGGTGCGCCGTGTGCGTCAGAGATGGGGATAGATCGGGAAACGCCCGCAGAGTTCCAGCACTTCCGATTTCACCTTGTCCTCGACGGCGCCGTTGCCGTCCTCGCCATTGGCGGCAAGCCCATCGACCACCTCGGTGATCCAGCGCCCGATCTGGCGGAACTCTTCTTCCGAGAAACCGCGCGTCGTGCCTGCGGGGCTGCCGAGGCGGATACCGCTGGTGATCATCGGCTTTTCCGTGTCGAAGGGAATGCCGTTCTTGTTGCAGGTGATATGCGCGCGGCCGAGGGCTTTCTCGGTCGCGTTGCCCTTCACGCCCTTGGGACGCAGGTCCACCAGCATCAGGTGCGTATCGGTGCCGCCGGTCACGATATCAAGGCCGCCCTGCATCAGCTGATCGGCCAGCGCCTGCGCGTTCTTGATGACCTGGGTCTGGTAGTCCTTGAACTCGGGGCGCAGCGCCTCGCCGAAGGCCACGGCCTTGCCCGCGATCACGTGCATCAGAGGTCCGCCCTGGATGCCGGGGAAGATGGCCGAGTTGACCTTTTTTGCGATGTCCTCGTCATTGGTCAGGATCATGCCGCCGCGCGGACCGCGCAGGGTCTTGTGCGTGGTGGTCGTCGCCACATGCGCATGGGGGAAGGGCGAGGGGTAGTGCCCCGAGGCCACGAGCCCTGCGAAATGCGCCATGTCCACCAGCAGGTAGGCGCCGACCGTATCGGCAATCTCGCGCATGCGGGCGAAATCTATGATGCGCGGAATGGCCGAGCCGCCGGCTATGATCATTTTCGGCTGATGCTCGGCTGCAAGGGCTGCGATCTGGTCGTAGTCGATTTCCAGGTCGCTTTCGCGCACGCCGTATTGCACGGCGTTAAACCACTTGCCCGACTGGTTCGGCTTGGCGCCATGGGTCAGGTGACCACCGGCATCGAGGCTCATGCCCAAGATCGTGTCGCCCGGCGTCAGAAGTGCCGTGAACACGCCCTGGTTGGCCTGGCTGCCCGAGTTGGGCTGCACATTGGCGAAGCCGCAGTTGAACAACTGCTTGGCGCGGTCGATGGCGAGGTTCTCTGCGATATCGACGAACTGGCACCCGCCGTAGTAGCGGCGGCCTGGATATCCTTCGGCATACTTGTTCGTCATCACCGAACCCTGCGCCTCCATCACGGCGGCGGAGGTGATGTTCTCGCTGGCGATCAGTTCGATCTCGTCGCGCTGGCGGCCCAGCTCCTTCTGGATCGCGTCGAAGATCTCGGCGTCGCGGGTCTCAAGGCTTTCGGTGAAGAAACCTTCGTCACGGTGAGAGGCGTTCATGGTCATCCTCCTTTCGAGGGGTGGCAGCGGGGCCGCGCCGCAGGGCGGGGCCAATTGCCGCTTGGTTTAGGGCATGGGGTCGGTGCGGGGAAGGGCGGAAAGCGGTGATAAATGACGCGGGAGCGTCACGATGACGGCGACGATCCTGTGCCGCTGTCCATCATCCGGGATTGAGTTTCGGGCCTGCCCGCGCGATGGTCCGACCGTCACACGGCCCGGCAGGGCAGAAAACCCGGAGGTGCCGGATGCCCGCGGCCCGCAATATCGCCTTTCTGGCCTCGGACACGCCCCTCGCGCAGGACGCCAAGGCGCGCCTGACCGCGCGTTACGGCGATTTCGCCCCGGAAGAGGCCGATGTCATCGTGGCGCTTGGGGGCGACGGGTTCATGCTGGCGACCCTGCACGCCACGCAGCAGATCGAGGCCCCGGTTTACGGCATGAACCGCGGCACCGTTGGCTTCCTGATGAACGAATACCGCGAAGACGGGCTGATTGACCGGCTGGAGGCCGCCGAGGAAGAGGTCATCAACCCGCTGCACATGCGTGCGATCGCCGTGGATGGCACCGCCCACGAGGCGCTGGCCATCAACGAGGTCAGCCTGCTGCGCGCCGGCCCGCAGGCCGCAAAGCTCAAGATCTATGTCGACGGGCGCCTGCGGATGGAGGAACTGGTCTGCGATGGCGCGCTTGTCTGCACGCCCGCCGGGTCCACCGCTTACAACTACTCGGCCCACGGGCCCATCTTGCCCATCGGGTCCGACGTGCTGGCCATCACCGCCGTCGCCGCCTTTCGCCCCCGGCGCTGGCGCGGCGCGCTGCTGCCTAAAAGAGCAGTTGTGCGGATCGAGGTGATCGACCCCGACAAGCGGCCCGTGATGGCCGATGCCGACAGCCGCGCGGTCAGCGACGTCGCCTCGGTCGAGGTCAGGTCCGAGCCGGACGTCGCGCATCGGATCCTGTTCGATCCGGGTCACGGGCTGGAGGAACGCCTGATCCGCGAGCAGTTCGTCTGAGGCTCGGCGTCTCTGGTCCGCCGCGCAGAGATGGTTTAAGGCTAAACTATCCAGACCGGAGGGACATCATGAGCGAAGAAAAACACGAGGCCCTGCGCGCCGCCGCGCTGTTTTATCACGAGCATCCTCGCCCCGGGAAACTGGAGATCCGCGCCACCAAGCCGCTGGCCAACGGGCGCGACCTGTCGCGCGCCTACAGCCCCGGCGTGGCCGAGGCCAGCCTTGAAATCAAGGCCGATCCGGTCAACGCCGCCCGCTACACCTCGCGCGGGAATCTCGTTGCCGTCGTCTCGAACGGCACGGCGGTTCTCGGGCTTGGCAATATCGGTGCGCTGGCGTCCAAGCCGGTGATGGAGGGCAAGGCCGTCCTCTTCAAGAAATTCGCGAATATCGATTGCTTCGACCTGGAGATCAACGAACCGGACCCCGAGAAGCTGGCCGACATCGTCTGCGCGCTGGAGCCGACCTTCGGGGCCATCAATCTCGAAGACATCAAGGCGCCGGATTGTTTCATCGTTGAACGGCTGTGCCGCGAGCGGATGAACATCCCGGTGTTCCATGACGACCAGCACGGCACAGCCATCGTCGTCGGCGCCGCGGCCACCAACGCGCTTCGGGTCGTCGGCAAGAAATTCGAGGATATCAAGCTTGTCTCGACGGGCGGCGGCGCGGCAGGGATCGCGTGCCTGAACATGCTGCTCAAGCTCGGCCTCAAGCGCGAGAATGTCTGGCTCTGCGATATCGACGGGCTGGTCTATCACGGGCGCGAGGTCGGCATGACCCCGCAGAAGGCCGAGTATGCGCAAGGGGCCGAACCCAAGAGCCTCGACGAGGTGATCGAAGGCGCGGACATGTTCCTTGGCCTGTCGGGCCCCGGCGTGCTGACGCCCGAGATGGTGAGCAAGATGACGGACCGCCCTGTCGTCTTCGCCTTGGCAAACCCCACGCCGGAAATCCTGCCCGACGAGGTTCGCACGGTTGCGCCAGATGCCGTTATCGCCACGGGGCGCAGCGATTTTCCGAACCAGGTCAACAACGTCCTGTGTTTCCCCTTCATCTTTCGCGGCGCGCTGGATGTCGGTGCGACCGAGATCAACGACGCCATGCAGATCGCCTGCATCGAGGGCATCGCGGCGCTGGCCCGGGCCACGACCAGTGCCGAGGCGGCGGCAGCCTATGCCGGTGAACAACTGACCTTCGGGCCGGAATACCTGATTCCCAAACCCTTCGACCCGCGCCTGATCGCCGTCGTCGCCGGGGCCGTGGCCGAGGCCGCGATGAAATCGGGGGTCGCCACGCGACCGCTGGACGACCTCGGGGCCTATCGCGACCGGTTGAACCAGTCTGTCTTCCGCTCTGCGCTGATCATGCGCCCGGTGTTCGAGGCGGCGTCCGGCACCTCGCGCCGGATCGTGTTCTGCGAGGGCGAAGACGAACGCGTGCTCCGGGCCGCGCAGGCCATGCTGGAGGAGACGACGGACAAGCCGATCCTGATCGGCCGCCCCGAAGCCATCGACCTGCGGATCGAACGGGCGGGCCTGACGGTGCGGCCGGGCATCGATTTCGAACTGGTGAACCCGGAAAACGACCCCCGCTACCGCGATTATTGGGGCACCTATCACGAGGTGATGCAGCGCCGCGGTGTCACCCCTGACCTCGCCCGCGCCATCATGCGCACCAACACCACCGCCATCGGCGCTGTCATGGTTCATCGCGACGAGGCGGATTCGCTGATCTGCGGCACCTTCGGCCAGTATCTCTGGCACCTGAATTACGTGTCGCAGCTTCTTGAAACGCCCGACCTGACGCCCGTCGGCGCGCTCAGCCTGATGATCCTTGAAGATGGTCCGCTGTTCGTGGGCGACACGCAGGTGCACCCCGTGCCCAGCCCCGAGCAGATCGCCGAAACGGTCTGTGCCACGGCGCGTCACATCAAGCGCTTCGGGGTCGAGCCGCAGATCGCGCTGTGTTCGGGCAGCCAGTTCGGCAATCTCGAAAGCGACAGTGGACGCCGGATGCGCGCCGCGCTCGACATTCTCGATTCACAGCCACGCTCGTTCACTTACGAAGGCGAAATGCACGTCGATAGTGCGCTGGACCCCGAGTTGCGCGAACGGATCTTCCCCAATTCGCGGCTGAATGGCCCCGCGAATGCGCTGATCTTCGCGTCGACCGATGCGGCAGGTGCCACGCGAAACACGTTGAAAGCCAAGGCAGGTGGTCTGGAAGTTGGTCCCATTCTCATGGGGATGGGCAACCGCGCGCATATCGTGACACCATCGATCACCGCGCGCGGTCTTCTGAACATCTCGGCGCTCGCCGGGACGCCCGTGGCCCATTACGGCTGAGGGGGAGGAGAGTCCTCAGCCGTTACAGCGTCCATCCAGAGAGGAGCCTGAATGGACGCAACGGGATTACCCGAGGGTGATGCGCACCAGCGTGATGAACATCAGCGCGGTCGCGGCCAGCCCGACGAAGATCAGGGCGGGGTAGCCGAACATCAGAACCGCCGAGGCGATGGCCGCCACGATCCCGAAGATGGCGGCGAAGGCGTTGTCGACGGGGCCGTCGACGACCTCGCGCGCCATGCGGCCGATGACCGGCAGACGATAGGTGACATGGCGGGTGATCCACCGCTGCTGCGGGGCGTCGGGCATGGTTGTCATTGATAATCTCCTGTTCGCTGCCGCCACATATACGAAGTATTGAATGTGATGCGAGGGGCGGGGTGTCGCACTGCGACGATTAGACGGTGTTCCAATGTATACGTTAGCGCTCTCATGTCGTTTGGGGGTCTCGTAATTGCGCGAGGCGCCAATTAAACGATAGGAAATTACCGACCCGGAGGAGGAGGGACAGCATCATGGCCTACGGTGACATTTACGAGGCCGCCAAGCGCGACCCCGAAGCATTCTGGATGGAGGCGGCAAAGGGCATCGATTGGGACGTCCAGCCGTCCAAAGCCCTCTTCGACGAGAACGCACCGCTTTACGAGTGGTATGCCGATGGCAAGCTGAACGCCTGCTGGAACGCCGTGGACCGCCACGTCGAGGCCGGGCATGGCGATCGCACCGCGATCATCTACGACAGCCCCGTCACCCATACGAAACGCGAGATGACCTTCGTCGAATTGCGCAACCGCGTCGCGACGCTGGCCGGGGCCCTTCGCGCGAAGGGTGTCGAAAAGGGGGACCGGGTCATCATCTACATGCCGATGATCCCGGAGGCGCTCGAGGCGATGCTGGCCTGCGCCCGTCTCGGTGCCATTCACTCGGTCGTTTTCGGCGGGTTCGCCTCGCATGAGCTCGCGGTGCGCATCGACGACTGCAAACCGAAATGCATCATCGCCGCATCCTGCGGGATCGAGCCTGGCCGGGTCGTCCACTACAAGCCGCTTCTCGACGGTGCGCTCGAACAATCGACTCACCAGCCGGATTTCTGCGTCGTCTACCAGCGTGAACAGGAGGTTGCCCATCTCGAAGAGGGGCGGGACGTCAATTGGCACGGCTTCCAGTACGGCGTCGAACCGGCGGATTGCGTTCCGGTCGAGGGCAACCACCCGCTCTACATCCTCTATACCTCCGGAACGACAGGGCAGCCCAAGGGGGTCGTGCGCCACACGGGCGGCCATTCCGTCGCGCTGAACTGGACGATGCGCAACCTCTACGACATGAACCCCGGCGAGGTTTTCTGGGCCGCCTCCGATGTCGGATGGGTCGTGGGCCACAGCTATATCTGTTACGGCCCGCTGACCTTTGGATGCGCGACTGTCGTGTTCGAGGGCAAGCCCGTGGGCACCCCCGATGCCGGGACCTTCTGGCGTGTGATCCAGGATCACAAGGTGCGCTGCCTCTTTACCGCGCCGACGGCGTTCCGCGCGATCAAGCGTGACGATCCGACCGGCAGCCTCGTGGGCGACTACGACCTCTCCAGCCTGCGGTCCCTGTTCCTCGCTGGCGAACGGGCCGACCCGGACACGATCGAGTGGGCGCAGGACAAGCTGGGCGTGCCGGTGATCGACCACTGGTGGCAGACGGAAACCGGCTGGGCCATCGCGGGCAACCCACTCGGGATCGAGAAGCTGCCGGTCAAGATCGGCTCCCCCTCGGTGGCGATGCCGGGATATGACGTGTGCATCCTCGACGAAGGTGGCCACCCGATGAAACCCGGCGAGTTGGGCGCCATCGCGGTCAAGCTGCCGCTGCCACCTGGCACGCTGCCCACCCTGTGGGAGGCGGAAGAGCGGTTCCGCAAGGCGTACCTCACCCATTTCCCGGGCTATTACGAGACCGGCGATGCCGGCATGATCGACGAGGACGGATACCTCTACATCATGGCGCGCACCGATGACGTCATCAATGTCGCGGGCCACCGCCTGTCGACCGGCGCGATGGAAGAGGTTCTGGCGGCCCATGCGGATGTGGCCGAATGCGCCGTGATCGGCGTGACCGATACGCTGAAAGGGCAGCTTCCGATGGGCTTCCTCTGCCTGAACAAGGGCGCTGAAACGACCCCGGAGCAGGTGGTCAAGGATTGCGTGAAGATGGTGCGCGACCAGATCGGCCCGGTCGCCGCCTTCAAGCTGGCGGTCGTGGTTGATCGTCTGCCCAAGACCCGCTCGGGCAAGATCCTGCGTGGCACGATGGTCAAGATCGCCGATGGCGAGGACTTCAAGATGCCCGCGACGATCGACGATCCCGCCATCCTCGACGAGATCGCCGAGGCCGTGAAGCCGCTGGGTTACGGCAAGTGACCTGAAGTTGCGGCAGTCGTCCGCCCCGGGCGCAGCCATCGCAGCCAAACTCGAAAGTCGGCCCTCGGGCCGGCTTTTTGCTGCCGCCGGGGGAGGGTGGTCTTCGTCTTGCGCTTGAGGATACACCGCTCCACACTGTGGCTCAGCGGTTGCGTGAACGGAGGCGCCCCATGTCAGAAATCTTGGTCGAGGCAGCGGATATCGTGCGCGCAAAGGCCTATGCGCCCTACTCGAATTTCCAGGTCGGGGCCGCCATCCGCTCGGTCGAGGGGAATGTTCACCTGGGCTGCAACGTGGAGAATGTCGCCTATCCCGAGGGCACCTGCGCCGAGGCCGGGGCCATCGCCGCGATGATCGCTTCGGGCGACACGAGGATCGCCGAGATTGCCGTGATCGCCCAAGCCTCCGCGCCCGTGCCGCCCTGCGGCGGGTGTCGCCAGAAGATCGCGGAATTTGCCTCGGGCGACGTGGTCGTGACCATGGCGACGACGTCAGGCGAGACCTTGTCCATGACCGTGGCCGAGCTGCTTCCGGGCCGGTTCGATGCAGGCCATATGGATGCGTCCGAGGCCCGCACGTGACCGACGCCCGCGCCATTCTCGCCAAGCTGCGCGACGGGATCCATCCGACCGAGGCGGAGTTGTTCTGGTTCGCCAATGGGCTTGCCTCCGGCGAGGTGACGGACGCGCAAGCCGGCGCCTTTGCCATGGCGGTCTGCACCAAGGGGCTGGGCAAGGCGGGCCGCGTGCAGCTGACCACAGCGATGCGGGAAACGGGCGATGTCCTGAAATGGGATCTCGACGGCCCGGTGGTCGACAAGCACTCCACCGGTGGCGTGGGCGATGCGGTCTCGTTGCTGCTGGCCCCGGCGCTCGCGGCCTGCGGCGCCTTCGTGCCGATGATCTCGGGGCGCGGGCTTGGTCATACCGGGGGCACGCTCGACAAGCTCGAAGCGATCCCGGGCTACCAGACGCAGGTCTCCATCGAGGACCTGCAAGAGATCGTGGCCGATATCGGCTGCGCCATCGTGGGCGCAAGCGCCGATATCGCGCCCGCCGACAAGCGCCTCTATGCCATCCGCGACGTGACCGGCACGGTGGAGTCGATCGACCTGATCACCGCCTCGATCCTCTCCAAGAAACTGGCGGCGGGGCTGGAATCCCTTGTCCTCGACGTGAAGGTCGGCTCGGGTGCCTTCATGGCCGACCCGGCCGATGCGCTGGCCTTGGCCCAATCCCTTGTCAGCACGGCGCAAGGCGCGGGCTGCATGACCTCGGCGCTGGTTACGGACATGAACCAGCCGCTGGCGCGCACCGCCGGCAATGCGCTTGAGGTGATCGAGGTGATGGAGGCCCTGACCGGGGGCGACACCGAATCCGACCTTGCCCGCATCACCATCGCGCTTGGCGGCGAGGTGCTGGCGCTTGGCGGGTTGGCCGCCGATGCCGCCGACGGGGAAGGGCGGATCGCCTCCGTTCTGGCCGATGGACAGGCCGCGGAAATCTTCGGGGAAATGGTCGCCATCCTGGGCGGTCCGGCGGATTTCACGGAACGTTGGAGTGACAGGCTGCCGGCGGCGCCGGTGATGCTGGACGTGCATCCGGGGGAAAGCGGGGTGGTCGCAGCAATCGATACGCGCGCCTTGGGCGAGGCGGTCGTGCATCTGGGCGGCGGGCGTCTGAAGCAGACCGACCGGGTGGACCCCGCGGTGGGCCTCTCTGCCATTGCGCGGCTCGGCGACGAGGTCGATGCGCAGACGCCGCTGTTGCGCATCCATGCGGCCAGCGAAGAGGCGGGCCGCGCCGTCGCGGCCAGCCTGCGCGGGGCTTTCGAATTGTCCGACAGCGCGCCGGATCTTCCGCCGCTGATCCACGAAAGGATCGGGTGATGCCCCGTGCGTTTCTCGTTGTGATGGACAGCGTCGGGATCGGCGGCGCGCCCGATGCAGACGACTTCTTCAACGGTGACCGGCCCGATACCGGTGCGAACACAGTCGGGCATATCGCAGCGGCCTGCGCCGAGGGGCAGGCCGAAGAGGGGCGCAGCGGGCTTTTGCACCTGCCGCATCTCGACGCGCTGGGGCTGGGTGCGGCGCTCAGGCTGGCCTCTGGCGCACGGGGCGAGGGGCTCGACGCCGACCCGGTCGGCCTGTGGGGCGCGGCGCAAGAGATCAGCGCAGGCAAGGACACGCCCTCGGGCCACTGGGAACTGGCCGGTCTGCCCGTGCCGTGGGAGTGGAGCTATTTCCCCGACACGACGCCGGCCTTCCCCGAGGATATCGTCGAAGAAACGAAGCGTCTGGCTGGCACCGACGGGATCCTCGGCAATTGCCATGCCAGCGGCACCGAGATCATCGCGCGCCTTGGCGCGGAGCATCAACGCACCGGTTGGCCGATCTGCTATACCTCGGCCGATAGCGTTTTCCAGATCGCCGCGCATGAAGAAAGCTTCGGCTTGGACCGCCTGCTGACGCTGTGCGAGGGCCTTGCGCCGATGCTGCATGACCGCCGCGTGGGCCGCGTGATCGCCCGACCTTTCGTCGGCGAACCGGGCAGCTATGCCCGGACCGGCAACCGCCACGATTACGCGATGACGCCGCCTGCACCGACCCTGCTGGACTGGGCGCAAAGTGCTGGGCGCAAGACCATCGCCATCGGCAAGATCCGCGACATCTTTGCCGGGCAGGGGGTCGACGAAGTGCTGAAAGGCGATGACCGGACCTTGATGGACCACCTCGCCACCAGCGTCGACTCAGCCCCGGATGGCAGCCTGACCTTCGCCAATTTCGTCGAGTTCGACAGCCTGTATGGCCATCGCCGCGACGTGTCGGGCTATGCGCGCCATCTCGAATGGTTCGACGCCGCCATCGGCCCTGTTCTGGCGGCGATGCGGCCCGATGACCTGATGATCCTGACCGCAGATCATGGCAATGACCCGACATGGAGCGGCACCGACCACACCCGCGAAAGGGTGCCCGTGCTTGCCAAGGGGCCCTATTCGGGGCAGATCGGCATCCGCGCCTTTGCCGATGTCGCGGCCTCGGTCGCGGCGCATATGGGCATCCCGGCCGAGGGACCCGGCACCAGTTTTCTGTGAGGGCTCATGACCTCTGAACAAATTTATTTCGTGATGACCTTCGTGGTGGTCACGCTGGCCGTGCGCTACATAGGCCCGCTGATCGGACGCCCGCGCACGCCGTGGCGCGGCGCGATCCTGTTCGGGTTCATCATCGCGTTCATCGGATGGGTGATCGGCGCATGAGAGAGATCCCGAAGGTCGAGCTTCACCTCCATCACGAGGGCGCCGCACCGCCTGCCTTCATCCGTGGCCTGGCCAAGGAAAAGGGCGTCGACCTGTCCGGCATTTTCCGCGAGGACGGCAGCTATGCTTTCCGCGATTTCGTGCATTTCCTGAGCGTCTACGAGGCCGCGACCAGCGTTCTGACCAGCCCCGAGGATTACGCCCGCCTGACCCGCGCCGTGCTGGAGGAAAGCGCCGCCAACGGTGTCGTCTATTCCGAAACCTTCCTCAGCCCCGATTTCTGCGGCGGTGGGGATGTCGATGCGTGGCGCGACTACCTCGCCGCGATCCGCGAGGCCGCCGAGGAGGCCGAGCGCGACTTCGGCATCACGCTGCGCGGTATCGTCACCTGCATCCGTCATTTTGGCCCCGAGGCAGCGAAGCCCATCGCGCTCTGCGCCGCCGAAACGGTGGGCGACTGGCTGACGGGCTTTGGGATGGCGGGCGACGAGATGAAGGGGAAACCCGCCGATTTCACCTGGGCTTTCGACTGTGCCCGCGAGGCCGGGCTGCGGCTGACCGTGCATGCCGGGGAATGGGGCGGGGCGAAATCGGTCCGCGATGCGCTGGTGGCGCTCCGGCCCGAGCGGATCGGCCACGGGGTGCAGTCGATCGACGACCTCGCGCTGGTCGATGACCTGGCCGAGCAGGGGATCGTTCTGGAATGCTGCCCGGGGTCGAACGTGGCGCTCGGGGTCTATCCGGGCTGGTCCGCCCACCCGATCCAGCGCTTGCGTGACCGCGGCGTGAAGGTCACGGTTTCCACCGACGACCCGCCGTTTTTCCATACCACCATGACGGCGGAATACGAAAACCTTGCCGCCACCTTTGGTTGGGGCGAAGAGGATTTCGCCGAGATCAACGCAAATGCCATCGACGCGGCCTTTTGCGACGAGGCCACGAAAGACAAGATCCGCAAGAAACTGGGGGACAGGACATGACCGAACATCTCACCGTGGTCGAGCATCCGCTCGTGCAGCACAAGCTGACCTTGATGCGCGAGAAGGACACCTCGACCAAGACCTTCCGCCAGCTTCTGCGCGAGATTGCGCATCTTCTGGCCTACGAGGTGACGCGCGAGTTGCCGATGACGACCAAGACGATCGACACGCCGCTTTGCCCGATGGACGCGCCGATGATCGAGGGCAAGAAACTCGCCCTGATCTCGATCCTGCGGGCAGGCAACGGGCTGCTCGACGGGATCCTCGACCTTGTGCCGGCGGCCCGTGTGGGCTTCGTCGGCCTCTATCGCGACCCCGAGACGCTGCAACCGGTGAAGTACTACTTCAAGGTGCCTGACGCGCTGGAAGAACGGATCACCATTGTCGTCGATCCGATGCTGGCCACCGGCAATTCCTCCGCAGCCGCAATCGACATGCTGAAAGAGGCCGGAGCCAAGAACATCCGCTTCCTCTGCCTGCTGGCCGCGCCCGAAGGGGTGGCCCGGATGAAGGAAGCGCACCCAGATGTGCCCATCGTGACGGCGTCGCTGGACGACCACCTGAACGACCATGGCTATATCGTGCCTGGCCTCGGCGATGCAGGCGACAGGATGTATGGAACCAAATAATCGTTGTTGCGCCTTTACTTGAGGTAAGTGTTGCGCCACTCTCGGGCCAGCAAACCTGGGGGTCTTGCATGCGGATTAACCAGATCGTCCGCGCCACCGTCTTCGGCTGTGCAGCAGCTGTGGCGGCAACAGGCGCATCTTTTGCACAACAGACCGTGCCAGCGGAAACCCCGCCGAGCAGCTACAGCGGTGAGCAATACGTGGACAGCCAAGGCTGCGTCTTCGTGCGCGTCGGCTATGGCAGCGCCACCGAATGGGTGCCGCGCGTCGGGCGCGACCGACGCCAGCTGTGCGGTTACCAGCCGACGCGCGTGGCCGGTGCGGGCCCTGCTCCGGGCAGCGTCGATCCGGCCAATCCCGGCCCGGGTGTCACCGTGATCGGCGGTCCCGCGACGGCTGTTGCCGCTGTGTCGCCTGCCACACCGCCCGCAACCGTGCCAACGGCCGCACAGCCCCGCACGGTGATCCGGCAAACTCCCGCAGCGGTGTCGACGCCCGGTATCCGTGTTCTGCCAGCTCCCACCGCCACGGCCCCGGCAGCCGCCCGCCCGGCAACGCCAACGCCGCCGCCCACCGAGGTGCGCACCACATGCCCGGGTTTGACCGGCCTGACCGCGCAGTACCTGTCCGGCCCCGGCGTACGCTGCGGCCCGCAAGCCGTTCATCCAGGCGATGCGGCGCGCGGCATCGACCGCGCGGGCGCGGCCCTGAACCCTGCCTCGTATAACGGCCAGACCCTCAGTTCGACCGGCCACCTGCCCGCGCGCATCGTTCCGCCGCCAGCACCGGAAAGGGTTATCCCCGAGGGCTACGTGCAGGTCTGGGATGATGGCCGGATCAACCCGCTGCGCGGTATTCGCCACGTCTCCGGTGAGGCCGAGATGGCCATGGTCTGGACCGACACGGTGCCTCGGCGTCTGGTCGCCGCCGAATAGGCGCGGCACGGGAGTTAGCCCCTGATCCCTTGTGCCGTGCCTACGGGCAGTGCCGCGATCAGCCTCCTGAGCAGATCTCCTGCAAGCTGACCCACCGGTCATCGGGCAGGAGCGGGGTGGCGCCTGAGGTCCGCATCGGGTCTGCCTCGATCAGGCCGAGGACTGTCTCGCCCGACACGTCCCGCGCGAAGGCGTAAGGCTGTGTCGAGAGATTGGCAGCGGCAAAGCGCGCGACGAGTGTCGCCTCGTCGACCGGTGGTTGGGGCCGGCTGAGCAACGTGACTGCATGGGCGGCGAGGGCGTCATCGGCGATCTCCCCCGTCGTGAGAAGGCGGAAGGTTACGACCAAGCCCACATCCTCAAGCAGCGTCTGGATCGGGTCGCTTGCTTGTCGACGCACGTCCTCTGCCAAAAGAAACCCGGCGAGCACCTCGGGTGTTTCAAAATCCTCGACCAGCGCGGCGGAGGCGACGATCAGGTTGCCCGGCAAGGCGATGGTGTCGGGGATCGTGGCCGGAAGGAGGATCACGCCCGGAACGCGCGTGCCCTGGAAAACCCGGTTGGTCAGGTCTTGCAGCGCGGCGCGCCCGCGGGCCGCAGTGCAGGGGCGACCGGCCAGCCGGGTGATCTCATCGAGGAGGGCTTCCCCGATTTCGGCGCGCTTGGCTTGCGGCAGAAGCGAGACCGTCTGCCGGGTCAACGCCTCGGGCAGCCAGAAAAGCGCCAAGGCCATCGCCCCGACCCCGATCGTCGCGCTGAGCAGCCACCTGAGCCGCCCTGGATGTGGACCGGACCGGCGGATCGCGGTCAGGACCTTTTCGAGGGCCTCGATCATGTCGGGGTCTTCGAGTTCCAACTGCTCGGTGCTGTCCGCGCCGGGTGCGTAAAGCGCGGGCACCCGACCCGGGTTCTTGCGCTCGATCGCTGGAAGCGACCAATGCGTCAGCGCTGTTTCGGACGGGGTCGAGATCACAAGCGTCGCATCGCCGAGCGAGACCACGACCTCGCGGCGCTGGTCGGCGGGGCTTTCACGCCACAGGCCAAGGGCCTCGAGCCGCCGATATTGCTCCAGCGCGGTCATGGACGCCTGTCATCCTGCTCATCGTTCTTTGTCAAACAGGATAACCGCTTACCCGGTTTTGCTCAACGCGTGATCGGACACGCCCCTACAACGCGGCGGCCGCTTTGCGCAGTTCGAATTTCTGGACTTTCCCGGTCGAGGTCTTGGGCAGTTCCTGGAACACCACGTGCTTGGGCGTCTTGAACCCGGCAAGGCGCTGGCGGACGAAATCGATCAACTCCTGCTCGGTCGCCTCGGCACCGTCTTTCAGCTCAACAAAGGCGCAAGGGACCTCGCCCCATTTGTCATCGGGCTTGGCCACGACGGCCGACAGCAGGACCGCAGGGTGATGCATCAATGCGCCTTCCACCTCGACCGAGCTGACATTCTCGCCGCCCGAGATGATGATGTCCTTGGCGCGGTCGGCGATCTGCACGTAGGTGTCGGGGTGCTGCATGGCGATATCGCCGGTGTGGAAATAGCCGCCGCGGAACGCCTCGCGGGTGGCGCGGGGGTTCTTGTAATAGCCCTTCATCACCGCGTTGCCGCGCATCATGATTTCGCCAAGCGCCGCGCCGTCCATCGGGATCTGCTCCATGTGCTTGGGCTCCATCACCGTGATGTGGTCCATCTGCGGCATGGGCACGCCTTGGCGCGCCTTGACCATGGCACGGTCGGCCCCCTCCAGAACATCCCAGACCCCATCCTTGAAGGTGCATTCGGTGGCCGGGCCATAGGTCTCGGTCAGGCCGTAGACCTGCGTGATGTTGAAGCCCATCGTCTCGATGGCCGCGAGGGTCGCCGCGGCGGGCGGGGCGCCGGCGGTAAAGACCTCGACCGTGTGGTCGAAGTCCCGGCGCTCTTCGTCCTTGGCGTTGACGATCATGTTCAGCACGATCGGCGCACCGCCGAAATGGGTCACGCCCTCATCCGCGATGGCGTCGTAGATGTTCCTGGCCGTGATCTCGCGGCAGCAGACGGTGGTGCCGCCCACCACGGGCATGGTCCAGACATGGCACCAGTTGTTGCAGTGGAAAAGCGGCACGATGGTCAGGTATGTCGGGTAGAGCGTCATGCGCCACGAAATCGGCGTCCCCATCGAGATGAGATACGCCCCGCGATGGTGATAAACGACCCCCTTGGGCCGCCCCGTGGTGCCCGAGGTATAGTTCAGCGCGATGGATTCCCATTCGTCCTGCGGCATGATCCATTCGAACTCGGGGTCGCCCTCGGCCAGCAATTGCTCGTAGGTCACGTGCCGGCCGCTGGCGTGATAGCCCGCCGCCTCGTCCGGCACCTCGACGATCAGGGGCAGGTCTTCGGCCTCCATCTCCTTCATCGCCGCTTCGACCGTGCCGAGGAATTGGGTGTCGCACAGGATCACCTTCGCCTCGCCATGGTCGAGGATGTAGCTGATCGTGCCGATATCGAGACGGATATTGATCGAGTTGAGGATCGCGCCACAGGCGGGCACGCCGAAATGCGCCTCGACATGCGGATAGGTGTTGGGAAGCACCGTGGCCACCACATCGCCCGGATGCACGCCGCGCCGCGCCAGGGCGGAGGCAAGTCGCGTCACCCGCGACATGTGCTCTGCATAGGTGGTGCGAAAGGACCGGTCGACGACAGCCGTGCGGTTGGCGAAGATCTGCGCCGCGCGTTTCAGGTGGGACAGCGGCGTCAGCGGCACGAAATTCGCCGCGCGTCTCTCAAGCCCGGTTTCGTCCTTCATCCAGCCCATGGCCAACCTCCCTCTTGCGCAAGAATCTGAGGAAAGACATGGCAAGCCGCGCAAGAAAAGGAAAGGGGGATTGGCCTGCGCAGCCGGACTTGCCGGAGTATGGAGTGCCAAGGACGGAAAAAAGCCCGCCCACGCGACTTGGGGACCGTGCGCGGGCGGGCAGATCGGGCCGGGAGAACGACCCGACCGAAGGGATATGGGTGATACGGATCGCGGGCGGGTTTCCGTCGAACTTTTTTCGCGCCGAGTGTCTCAGGACAGACGGCACCGCGCCAAGGCATCCTCGTCAGGTGTCCACCCGAACCCGGGTGCATCGGGCACAGGCTGAAACCCGTCTTGCGCCTGCGCCATGTCTGGCATCAGCAACCGCACGATCCGCGCCTGCGCCCGGTGCAATTCGATGGCGCCCGTCTGCATCGCGCCGCACATCCAGTGCAGGTTCACAAGGTCCCAGCCGCCCGCCGGGGACACGGCCCGTCCGTGGGTGACGGCCGCCTGCGCTGCCGACACCGCCGCGGCAAGGCCGCCCGCGAAAACCGCGTTGGGTTGGATGACATCGACGCCCGCCTCGATGAGCAGTTCGAACCGCTCGCCGCTCTGCTCCATCTGGCCAGCCCCCAGTGGAATGCCCTGCCTCTCGGACAGCCGCCGCAGGGCGTGGCGGTCGTTGCGATGCACGGGTTCTTCCAGCCAGGTGAGGTTCAGGTCTTCGACAAGGCCGCAGAAGGTCAGTGCAGTCTCGAGGTCCATGCCGCAATTCGCGTCGGCGATCAGCTCGGCCTTGGGACCGATCGCCTCGCGCACGGCACGCAGGCGCGCGGCATCCTCCTCCGGGCCGCGCCCCTTGGCGGCAATCAGGACCTTCACGCCCCGCGCGCCCATCGCGATCTCTTCGGCGCAAACGGATACCAAGTCGTCGGTATCGAGGGCCGGAAAGCCGCAGGTCACGTGCACCGGTGCCGCGCCTCTCTGGCCGCCCAGCAATGCCGACACGCTGTGTCCGGCCTGCTTGCCGGCCATGTCGGACAGGGCGACCTCCAGCGCCGACAGGGCGGAGACGACGACACCCGTCATCCCGCGTGGGTTCAGCACCCGGGCGAGGTCCGCCATGAGCTCTGAAAGCAGGACGTCTCCCGACCGATCCGCGAGGGCATCCGAAATCGCCCCGTTGAGCAGATGCGCCACTTCAGCCGCGAGGAACCGACCCGTGAACCCATCGCCGGTGACACCATCGGCATCGGTGACGCGCACCCGCACGAAGGTAAAGCTGTCCGCCCCCGTATAAGGCGCCGGATCACCCGGCGCTGCCCCGGCGCGATGCACATGAGCCGCCACCCGAAACGGGCCACGCAAGCTGGCCTCCACGCCATGCCACTCCTGTTTGGCTGTCATTTGAGGCCCTCCCGTTTCTGCGCCGCGCGTGCCCGCCGATCATCTGGCATGACCGGTGAGGGAGCAACCGACATGGGGAATGTTTCTGAGCCCGGTCGCGAAGCCCAAGGCCCTTGAAAGAAAAAGGGGCGACGGATGACCGTCGCCCCAAATTCCAGTCGGATGAAGGTCGCGTCAGGCCGCGGCGGCCTGCGCCCCGAACCGCCCGTAGAACGTCTGGTTCTTCTCCGCCATCTCGCGCAGGAGGGCAGGGCAAGCGAACCGGTCGCCATAGGCGGCTTGCAACTGCTCGCAGCGCTCGGCGGCATAGGGCGTGCCGAGGATGTCGAGCCAGCTGAACGGGCCGCCCGACCATGGCGCGAAGCCCCAGCCGAGGATCGCGCCCACGTCGCCCTCGCGGATGTCGGTCAGGACACCGGCCTCGAGCGCACGCACGGCCTCCAGCACCTGCGCAAAGAGCAGGCGATGTTGCACCTCGGTCAGGTCTGGCTGGGTGGCGGCGACCTCGTACTTGTCGCGCAGACCGGGCCAGATCATTCCGCGTTTGCCCGCCTCGTCATAGGCGTAGAAGCCCGCGTTCGACTTGCGGCCAAGTCGGCCCTCGTCGGCCATCCAGAACAGCACCTCTTCGACGGCCTCGTCGGGGTAGGCGTCGCCCATCGCGGCCTTGGTCGCCTTGGCGATCTTGACGCCAAGGTCGATCGAGGTCTCGTCCACCAGTTGCAGCGGACCCAGCGGCATGCCGACCAGCTTGGCGGCGTTCTCGATCAGGGCGGGTTCCACCCCTTCGGCCACCATGCGGATGCCTTCGTTGATGTAGGGGATGATGCAGCGGTTGGCGTAGAAGAAGCGCGCGTCGTTCACCACGATGGGCGTCTTGCGGATCTGGCGCACGAAATCCAGCGCCTTGGCCACGGCGATATCGCCCGTCTGTTCGCCCTTGATGATCTCGACCAGCATCATTTTGTCGACAGGGCTGAAGAAGTGGATGCCGATGAATTGCTCGGGCCGCGCGCTGGCCTTGGCCAGTTCTGTGATTGGCAGGGTCGAGGTGTTGGTGGCGAAAACGCCGGTGTCCAGCATCGCGGCCTCGGCCTTTTTCGTCACCTCGGCCTTGACGCCGGGGTCTTCGAACACGGCCTCGACGATCAGGTCGCAGCCCTCAAGCGCGGTGTAATCGGTGGTGGCGGTGATCCGACCCAGCACCTGTTCCTTCTTCTCGGCCGTGACCTTGCCGCGCTTCATCCCCTTGTCGAGGATGCCCTCGGCATGCGCCTTGCCGCGATCTGCCGCATCTTGCGTTGCGTCGATCAGGACGACCTCGATGCCCGCATTCGCGCTGACATAGGCGATGCCCGCGCCCATCATGCCCGCGCCCAGAACGCCGACCTTTTGCACGCGCTGATCTTCGACCGCAGGCCGGTTCGCGCCCTTTTCCAGCGCTTCCTTGTTGAGGAAGAGTGACCGGATCATTGCGCTGGAGGACGGGTTCATCAGAACGGAGGTGAACCAGCGCGCCTCGATCTTGAGGGCCGTATCGAAATCGACCAGCGCGCCTTCGTAGACCGAGGAGAGCAGCGCCTTGGCCGCCGGGTAGACGCCCTTGGTCTTGCCGTTGATCATGGCGGAGGCCCCGACGAAGGTCATGAAGCCCGCCGGGTGATAGGGCGTGCCACCGGGCATTTTCCAGCCCTTCTGGTCCCAAGGTTTGACGATATCGGCGTCCTTTGCCGACAGCACCCACGCCTTGGCGGCAGACAACAACTCATCCGCCGGAACGACCTCGTCGATCAATTGCGCCGACTTGGCCTTTTTCGGCTCCAGCATCTTGCCTTCCAGCAGGACCGGGGCCGCGGCCATCGCGCCGACCATGCGGGAATAGCGCGTTGTGCCGCCACCGCCGGGGAAGATGCCGACCAGGATCTCGGGCAGGCCGATCTTGGCCTTCGGATTGTCGGCCATGAAGCGGCGATGACAGGCCAGCGCGATTTCGGTGCCGATGCCCGCGCAGGTGCCGGGGATGGCGCAGGCGATGGGCTTGCCGCCCTTGTTCGTCTTGGGGTCGAGGCCCGCGCGCTCCAGCTTTCTTAGAATGCGGTGGCCGTTCATGGTGAAATCGAACAGGCCCTTGGCGGGGTCGTCGCCCGATTCTTCGCGGATCGTGGCCAGCGTGTTCAGGTCCATGCCTCCGGCAAAGCTGTCCTTGCCCGAGGTGATGACGATGCCCTTGACCGCGTCATCGGCCAGCGCCTCGTCGATCAGCGTTTCGACCGTCGCAAATGCCTCCCGCGACAGCACGTTCATCGACTTGCCGGGCACGTCCCAGGTGACGATGGCAACGCCGTCCTCGTCGATCTTCATGGTGAAATCGGTCATGGTCATCATCCTTCTTTACATTGGCCCGGCCGGGTCCGTCTGGACTCCATCAGGTGAGCGGGCGACAGGATTGTGCAGGTGCAGGTATCAAAGGCCGAGCGCAGGCCAGCGCCCAGCCAGGCGCCGGCCCGAAGGACCAGCGCCATGTCGTTTTGAAACGGATCGAGGGCGTAGGTGCCGCCTCGCAGGATGTAGGTGCGGTGCGCTCCTTCGACCCGGCAATGCCAGAGATCGGCCCAGACGCGGTCGAGCCAAGCCCAGTAGCTCTCTTTCGCGTGTGTGAGCATCAGCGCCCCTCCCGCGGCAGGATATCCGGCCACGCAACGAACCGGGTGAAATGGCGGGTCCAGATGGACCCCCAACGCCCGTCGCGATGGATCAGCTCGACCTGGTTTTCGAACCGCGGCGCGACCAGTTTTCCCGACGAGGTGATGAAGGCCTCATGCCAGCCGATGATGCGATCGGGTGCCACGCGCTCGGCCCGTTTCACCGTGCGCACATAGACATCGACCCCCTGCGACCGAAGCGCCGCGGCAAAGCCATCGAAATGGCGGCGCGCGGTTGCGGCGTCCTCGATCAGGATGGTCTCGGTTTCGGTCATGATGCGGTGCGGTAGAACGATATGATCCAGGAAGGCGGCAGCATCGTTGGCCAGCAGAGCGTCGCCCGTCCTGTCGAGGAAATCCTGGTAGATTTTCGCGGGATCTGCGGACATGCGACGCTCTCTGTTCGGGCCAGGGTTTGCTCGGGTTAAACGCGCTCGATGATCGTTGCGGCCCCCATGCCGGAGGCGACGCAAAGCGTGGCAAGGCCGGTGCCCTTGCCGCTGCGCTCCAATTCATCGAGCAGCGTGCCGAGGATGATCGCGCCGGTTGCGCCCAGCGGGTGGCCCATGGCGATGGCGCCCCCGTTCACGTTGACCTTGGAATGGTCCACGTCGAAGGCCTGCATGAAGCGGATCACGACCGAGGAGAACGCCTCGTTCACCTCGAACAGGTCGATATCCGAGATCGACATGCCGCTATCGGCGAGGATCTTCTCGGTCGCCGGCACGGGGCCGGTCAGCATGATGGTCGGGTCGGTGCCAATCTTGGTCGTGGCCTTGATCCGGGCACGCGGCTTGAGGCCCCATTTCTCGCCAAATTCCTTGTTGCCGATGAGGATGGCGGCCGCGCCATCCACGATCCCCGAGGAGTTCCCGGCATGGTGGATGTGGTTGATCGCCTCGAGATGGGGGTACTTCATCAGGGCAATCGCGTCGAAGCCGGGCATCTGCTCGCCCATGTCCTTGAAGGACGGTTTCAGCGCGCCAAGCGCCTGCATGTCGGTGCCCGGACGCATGTATTCGTCGCGGTCGAGGATGGTCAGGCCGTTGATGTCCTTGACGGGAACGACCGACTTTTCGAACCGGTTGTCGGCCCAGGCCGCGGCGGCGCGGTTCTGGCTCTCGACGGCCAGCGCGTCGGCATCATCGCGGGAAATCCCGTATTCGGTGGCGATGATATCGGCGCTGATGCCTTGCGGCACGAAATAGGTGTTCATCGCGATCGAGGGATCGACGGCGATGGCCGCTCCGTCCGAGCCCATGGCGACGCGCCCCATCATCTCGACCCCGCCGGCGATATAGCCGTCGCCTGCACCGCCCTTGACCTGGTTGGCAGCAAGGTTCACGGCCTCCAGCCCCGAAGCGCAGAAGCGGTTGATCGACAGGCCGGGAATGCGCTCGTCCAGATCCGAGGCCAGAACGGCGGTGCGTGCAAGGCAGCCGCCTTGTTCCATCACCTGCGTGGCATTGCCCCAGATCACGTCTTCGACCGCGTGGCCGTCGAGGTTGTTGCGCTCTTTCAGGCTGTTGAGCGTGAAGGCCGACAGGCGGGCCGATGTCACCTCGTGCAGGGCGCCGTCCTTGCGTCCCTTGCCGCGCGGTGTGCGGATCGCGTCGTAGATATAGGCTTCGGTCATTATGTGCGCTCCGTTGGTCACTTGGTCGCCCCGGCGACGGGGCACTGGTGTGTCAGGCAGACGGGAAAGCCCGCTGCATCAGATCGTAAGGATGCTTCCATCCCGGCGTCGCGGCGATCCGGTCGAGCCATACGGAAATGGCGGGGTAGTCGGATCGGTCGAAGGTGAAGGGCTCATCGTAATAGAGGTATCCGCAGCAACTCAGGTCAGCGCAGGTCAGGCTGTCGCCCACCAGCCAATCGCGGGTGCCGAGTTCTGCCTCCAGAACCTGCAAGGCCGCCTTGAGGCGACCGGCCATGAACCCTATGACCTCGTGCGGGCGCTTGTCCTCGGGCAGGAAGTTCATCAGGAACCGCAGAGGCCCGGCCTGGCCCGAGACCTTCTGGTTGTCGAAGATCGTCCAGCGCAGGATCTCGCGGCGCGTGGCCCTGGCGCCGTCTCCGCACAGCTTGCCGCTTTCATCCATGACCCAATCCTGGATCACGCCCGACTGGGTCAGGATCGTGCCGTCCGCGTCGAGGACAGGGACCTCGCCCATCGGGTTGATCGCGCGAAACTCCGGGCTGCGGGCTTCTCCGTTGAAGAAATCGACGAAGCGGGCCTCCCACGGGATCCCGGCCAGTTCCAGGGCCAGCGCGGCCTTGTAGGCGTTGCCGCTTTCGCCAAAGCAATAAAGCGTGTTGGTCATGCGATGCGCTCCTTCGGTCCGGTGATCTGCTGACGAGAGAGCAAGGACGAAAAACGGGTCAAGGTCATCGCTTGCGGTCGTCCAGCTCGGAATTGAACAGGCGCAGCCGTGCGACGAATTTCTCTTCGTTGATGCAGCTTGACCAGTTTTCGAACAGGAAGGACAGGAACTCGCCCTCGTCCAGCCCGGCCTCTGACGACAGGCTGCGCAGGCGGCGATAGGCATCCTCGCTCATGGCGATATTCGGTCGGCGTGTCAGCCGCAGACGCTTTGGCATCCTCTCCTCCCTCGATGTGATCCGGGGCCATGCCTCTCCCCGCATGGCCCCGGACCGAAGCTTAGAAGTTGGCGGCTTCCAGTGCCATCACCGGATCGGCACCCGATTGAATGCGCGCCAGATGCGTCGCCGTCATCGGCAATTGACGGGCCATGTAGAAGCGCGCCGTGGCCAGCTTGGTCTGGTGGAACACCGGATCGGACGTGCCCTCGGCCAGCGCCTTGAGCGACGCTTTCGCCATCTTGGCCCACATCAGGCCGAGGCAGACATGCCCGAACAGGTGCATGAAATCATAGGACCCGGCCAAGGCGTTGTTGGGGTTCTTCATGCCTTCCTGCATGAAATACATCGCCGCCGCCTGAAGATCCTTGGACGCCGCCTTCACCGGGCCGGTGAATTCCGCCATGCCCTCGGTTTCGGCCTCGTCCTTGCAGAAGGTCTTCACGAGGTCGAAGAAGGCCATGACGTGCTTGCCGCCATCCTGTGCCAGCTTGCGGCCGACGAGGTCCAGGGCCTGAACGCCATTGGCGCCTTCATAGATCATGGCGATCCGGGCATCGCGGGCGAATTGCGACATGCCCCATTCCTCGATGTAGCCATGCCCGCCATAGACCTGCTGGGCCTGCACGGTCATGTCGAAGCCCTTGTCGGTCAAGAAGCCCTTGATTACCGGTGTCATCAGCGAGATCAGGCCATCGGCATCCTTGTCCTTGGCGCGGTGCGCCTGGTCGATCAGCGTGGCCCCCCAGAGCATGAAGGCGCGCGCGCCCTCGGCAAAGCTCTTTTGTTCCATCAGGTTGCGGCGGATGTCGGGGTGCACGATCAGCGGGTCGGCCGGGCCGTCGGGGTTCTTGGGGCCGGTCACGTCGCGACCCTGCAGGCGGTCCTTGGCATACTCGAGGGCGTTCTGGAACGCGACCTCGGCCTGAGCCAAGCCCTGCATGCCGACGCCAAGGCGGGCTTCGTTCATCATCGTGAACATCGCGCGCATGCCCTTGTGCATGTCGCCCAGTAGATAGCCCGTGGCCTCGTCGTAATTCATGACGCAGGTGGCGTTGCCGTGGATGCCCATCTTTTCTTCGAGCTTGCCGACGGACACGCCGTTGCGTGCGCCAAGGTTGCCCTCGTCATCCACGAGGAACTTGGGCACGATGAACAGGGAGACGCCCTTGATGCCCTCGGGGCCGCCGGGGATCTTGGCCAGCACGAGGTGAATGACGTTCTCGGCCATGTCGTGATCGCCCGCCGAGATGAAGATCTTCTGGCCGGTGATCTTGTAGCTGCCATCGTCTTGCGGTTCGGCCTTGGTCCGCATCAGGCCCAGATCGGTGCCGCAATGCGGCTCGGTCAGGTTCATGGTGCCGGTCCAGTCGCAGCTGACCATCTTGGGTAGCCACTTGTCCTTCTGCGCATCCGTGCCATGCGCAAGGATGGCCGATGCCGCGCCATGGGTCAGGCCCTGGTACATCGTGAAGGCCTGGTTGGCGGCGGAAAAGAATTCGCCGACGGCGGTGCCAATCACGTAGGGCATATTCTGCCCGCCGTATTCCTCGGGCATGTCGATGCCGGGCCAGCCGCCTTCCTTCATCTGGTCGAAGGCCGCCTTGAAGCCGGTGGGGGTGTACACAACACCGTTCTCGAGGCGGCAGCCCTCGGTGTCGCCGACCATGTTCAGCGGCGCCAGCACTTCCGAGGCGATCTTGCCGGCCTCTTCGAGGATCGCGGCCGTGAAATCGCGGTCGAGATCGGCAAAGCCGGGGATCTCTTTCCCGGAGATGTTCAGCACGTCATGCAGGATGAACTGTGCGTCCTTGGTGGGGGCGGTATAGCTCGGCATCCTCAAAATCCTCCCGGGGATGTCTTGGGCTGTGGTCCTGTTCGCAGGGAAGGCGGCCGATTATTCGGCCGCGTCCCGTGTCGAGCGCGCAGCCAGCATGTCGCTGACAAGGCCCATCTGCGATTTCAACTCGTCGATGGCGTCGTCCAGTTCGGCGCGCTGGCGCTCCATGTCCGACAGCCGGTCCTGCGCGATATCGAGGGTGCGCGACAGCTGCGTCGTCTGCTGGTCGCCGACATAGTAGAGGTCGAGCAACTGGCGGATTTCCTCGAGGCTGAAGCCGAAGCGCTTGCCGCGCAGGATCAGCTTGAGCCGCGCACGATCGCGGCGGGTGAAGAGGCGCTTCTGACCTTCGCGGATCGGAAAGAGAAGCTCTTTGGACTCGTAGAAGCGAAGCGTGCGGGGCGTCACGTCGAACGCATCGCACATCTCACGGATGGTCATGGTTTCCTGGGTCATGAGGTCTTTCGATATGTCAAACATGCCTGTTCTGGCCCATGATTTGCGAGTCACGGGGGAAACCTACAAGACTGGATGACGTTTACGTAAATAGGACGTCACGTCACTTTTTCGCTGACGAAACGTAAGGAAAGATGACGTAGGGGTGGGCGCAATTTTTTGACCTTTTGGTCAGTTCGATCCTGGCCTGCGTGCAGGGACGGTCCTGCTCGGCGATGGGATTTCGCGGCTGTGATACGTCGCCATGCGGCTTGGCGGGAATCGGTGCGCGAGGCTGTTCCAAACCACGCGCCTTGCCGACATGCGTTCCGCGAACGGTTTGAGCACGTCTTCACGCGCAGAAAGAGGCGGCCTATACCGACCTGGTCCCGCCTGGGTCGAGTGTTGAGGGCGCCAGCGCCAAGTGGAGGACGCGCCCCTTACCGGTGGCAGCGGTGCCCGACTGGCCGGTCTTGGCGTCGGGATCCTGCATCTGGGTCCTGGGATACATCGCTTCGGCCTTTCGAATGGGAAAACACGTCTTCCGATCCGTCTAACGGCCTATCGCGATGTTTTTTGCGCATGGCGCCGACCGGTTCTGCGTGTTCCGGGGAAACGGGCGAGGACCGCGCGACTTCGGCCCCGTCACATCACAAAGCATCATCCTGACGCGCCGTCTGATCCCTCAACTCGCGCAGTTCCGCGATCACCTCTTCAAGCTCCCGTCGGCGGTTGTCCAGCTCGGCCAGTTGCTTGTCCGCCATGTCGAGCCACGTGGCGCGCTGCAGTTGTCCCTCGGGATCCTGGTCGTAAAGCTCCAGCCATTGCCGGATCTCTTCCAGCGAGAAGCCGAAGCGTCGTCCCCGCAGGATCAGCGTCATGCGGGCGACCTCGCGCGGGCCATAGAGCCGCTTGCGCCCATCCCGTTCGGGCATCAGCAGCTCGATATATTCGTAATGCCGAAGCGTGCGCGGGGTGACGTCGAAATACGCGCACATCTCCTTGAGGTCCATTTTCGTGACAGACATCGCCCTCTTGTGTCCCGCTGGGTGACGTTCGGGCAATTAGGTAGCACCGCCGCCACGGAATGCAAACCGTCCCGCCACGGCACGGCCATTGACCCCTTGCGCCCGACCGGTTGCCCGGTGAAACGTTGGAAAACATCGAAACCGCTCAGCACATTGGGGCAGACATGGCCGAAACGCGCCACATCAATGCGGAACAAAAAGCCCAGATCGCACGGCAATTCATCGAAGCCATCCCGTTTTCTAAGGCCCTGAACATGCAGTTCGAGGTGATCGGGGACGGTGTCGCGCAGATCTCCATGCCCTATTCCGAGGCCCTCGTGGGCGACCCGCGCACGGGTGTGATCCATGGCGGCGCGGTGTCGGCGCTGATGGACACCTGCGGCGGCGCGGCGGTGATGAGCTACCCGGACGCCCCCGCCGGAACGGCTACGATCGACCTGAGGATCGACTACATGCGCGCCGCCGAGCCGGGCCAACGCATCACCGCGCGGGCCGAATGTTACCACGTGACCCGGTCTGTCGCCTTCGTGCGGGCCAAGGCCTGGGATCTGGACGAGGACCAACCTCTTGCCTCGGCCAGCGGGGCCTTCACCATTGCACAAGGCAAAGCTGCGGAGGTCAAGCCATGAGCACGTCGCGCAAACCGCCCGAGCCGGTCCACCTGGTCAAGCACCGCCGCGACAAGGCGCTGTCGGCGCTGGTCGATGGCGTGCCCTACATCCGCTTCATGGGGATCGGCTTTGACCGGCGCGGCGACGAGTTGACCGCTGTCATGAACTACGACGACAAGCTGATTGGCAACCCGCTGATCCCGGCATTGCACGGGGGGGCCACGGCCTCGTTTCTCGAAGTGGCCGCCATCGTCGAACTGTCCTTCCAGATGTTGTGGGACGATATCGAAACCGGGCGTCTGGATGTTGAAACCCTGACCCCCGACGCACTGCCTCGCTTGCCCAAGACCATTGACTTCACGGTGGATTACCTGCGCTCCGGCCTGCCGCGCGACGCCTACGCGCGGGCAAGGGTCAACCGGTCGGGACGGCGTTATGCCTCGGTCCATGTGGAGGCGTGGCAAGACAATCGCGACAAGCTTTTCGCGCAGGCGACGGGACATTTCCTGATGCCGCAACGCGAAGGCTAGGCGGGTGGCCGAGGCCACGGCGGACCCGCCGCAGCTGTCGCATGCACGCGTGTTGAAGATCGCGGTTCCCGTGGTCTTGTCGAATGCGACCGTGCCGTTGCTGGGCGTCGTGGATACGGGCGTGGTGGGGCAGTTGGGCGACCCTGCCCCGATCGGCGCGGTCGGCATCGGCGCGGTCATCCTGACGTCGATCTACTGGATCTTCGGCTTTTTGCGCATGGGCACCGTCGGGCTTGCCGCGCAGGCCATCGGCGCGCGGGACCGGGCCGAGGTCGCTGCGCTGCTGACGCGCGTTCTGATGATCGGGGGCGGGGCAGGGGTGATCCTGATCCTTTTTCAGGTCCCGATTTTCTGGGCGGCCTTCCAATTATCGCCCGCCAGCGAAGAGGTGGAGGGCTTGGCCCGGGTCTACATGTCGATCCGCATCTTCTCGGCCCCGGCGGCCATCGCGATCTACGGCATCCTCGGGTGGCTGATCGCGCAGGAGCGGACCGGCAGCGTCCTGGCCATCCAGCTTTGGATGAACGGGTTCAATATCGTGATGTCGGTGGCTTTCGTCCTTGGTCTCGGCATGGGGATCGAGGGCGTCGCGCTGGCGACCTTCATCGCCGAATGGAGCGGGCTTGCATTGGGCCTTTGGCTGTGCCGCGCAGCGTTTCGCGTGCCCGCCTGGCGCGATTGGGCGCGCGTGCTGGATGCGGTGAAGCTCAAGCACATGGCCTTGGTGAACACCGATATCCTGATCCGCTCGGTCCTGCTGTTGGCCGCTTTTACAAGCTTCATGTTTCTGGGCTCAGATTTCGGAGACGTGACGCTGGCCGCCAACCAGATCCTGATCCAGTTCCTGCATGTAACCGCCCACGCGCTGGACGGGTTCGCCTTCGCCGCCGAAAGCCTTGTGGGGCAGGCGATGGGGGCAAGGGCCGCGATGCGGCTCAGGCGCGCATCGATCCTGACCAGTGGTTGGGGGCTGGCCATCTGCATCGCGATGGCCGCCGCCTTCTGGCTTGGCGGGCCATGGGTGATCGACACCATGACAACCGCACCCGAGGTCCGGGAAGAGGCGCGCCGCTTCCTGCCCTGGATGGTGGCCGCGCCGATCCTGGGTGTCGGCGCCTGGATGCTGGACGGGATTTTCATTGGCGCCACCCGCACGCGCGACATGCGCAACATGATGGTGGTCAGTTTCCTGGGCTATGTCGCGCTGGCCGCTGCGCTGATGCCGATCATGGGCAATCACGGGCTATGGGCCGCGATGCTGGGAATGTTCGTTCTGCGCGGGGTGACGCTGGCATTGCGCTACCCGGCATTGGAACGCGCGGCCGGCGGGGCCTGAAGACAGGTCAGAGAAGCGCGATGATGTTCTCGGGCGGGCGCCCGATCACGGCGCGCACCCCGTCGTCGAGGATGGGGCGTTCCAGCAGGATCGGGTTCTCGGCAATCGCCAGGGCCAGCGCCGCGTCATCGGCCGCGGCCAACCCCAGTTCACCATAGGCCTTTTCCTTGGTCCGGACGATTTCGGACACCGGCCGCCCGATGCGATTGGCCAACCCCATCACCTCTTCGGCGCTGGGCGGTTCTTTCAGGTAGAGGCGGGTGGAATAGGCCGCGCCCCGGTCATCCAGCAGCTTCATCGCCGCGCGCGATTTCGAGCAGCGCGGGTTGTGCCAAAGGGTCAAAGCCATGCGTCCACTCCCGTTCCGGTGATCTCGGCGACCGAGGCCGCCCCGGCCCCCTCCAGTTTCTCGTCAAGACCTTGCGCGATGCGCCCCGCGAGCGAGAGGCCGGCATAGACAAGGGCCGTATAAAGTTGCACCGCGCTGGCCCCGGCGCGCAGCTTTTCCCAAGCCTGCTCGACGCTGCCCACTCCACCGACACCGATCAGCGGCAGACCTCCGTCGGTCAGCTTGTAGAGCTTGGCCAGAACCCGCGTGCTTTTCTCGAACAGCGGCTGTCCCGACAGCCCACCGGTTTCGCCCTTGTGGGGGCCGTGCAGCCCGTCGCGCGACAGGGTCGTGTTCGTCGCGATGATCCCGGCAAGGTGCTGAGCCAGCGCGACCTCGGCGATCTCGGCCAGTTCATCATCCGACAGATCCGGCGCGATCTTGAGGAAGACGGGCAGGGGGCGGGCCAGCTCGGCATTGGCCTCCATCACGCCGGCAAGCAGCCGGTCCAGCGCGGCGCGGCCCTGAAGGTCGCGCAACCGTTCTGTGTTGGGCGAGGACACGTTGACCGTCGCGAAATCGAGGTGCGGGCCGCAATGGGCGAGAACGCGGGCAAAGTCGCCGGCGCGGTCTGCGCTATCCTTGTTCGCGCCAAGGTTCAGGCCAACGGGCACCTGCCGAGGGGCCTCGGCCAGTCGCCCGCAGATCGCCTCCATCCCCTCGTTGTTGAAGCCGAAGCGGTTGATGGCGGCGGCATCCTCGGTCAGCCGGAACAGGCGTGGTTTGGCATTGCCCGGTTGCGCAACCGGGGTCGCGGCCCCGACCTCCAGGAAGCCGAACCCGGCGCGCGACAGGGCGGGAACGGCCTCGGCGTTCTTGTCGAAGCCCGCGGCCAGTCCCACCGGGTTGGGCAAGGCCAGCCCCGCCAGCGTTGTCGCCAGACGGGGCGAGGTGACCGGACCGCCCAAGGGCAACAGCCCGGTTTTCAGCGCGGTGATCGCCAGGGCATGGGCGCGCTCGGGGTCCATGCGCTGCATCACCGACAGGCCGAAGCGTTCCCACATGGGCTACATGTTCCTCGGAAAGGCATGGACGCCGTCGACCAGCGGCAGCGGTCCGTGCCAGATCACGTCAGAGTGGCGCAACGGCCCGTAGAGATGCGGGAACAGGGCCCCGCCGCGCGACACTTCCCATTTCAGCGCATCGCCCATCGCCTCGGCCTCGAAGGCGGCGATCACGAGCCCCTCTTCACCGGCGAAATGCTTGGCGGCGGTCTCGGGCGCCTGTTCGGCGGTGGAAAAATGGATGAACCCATCGGCCGCGTCGATCGGTGCGCCCCGGGTCTCACCCTGTTCTTCGAGGTCGGCCCATTCGGCAGGCCGCAGGATCTTGTAGATATGCATGGCGCGGGGAGTGGCGCGTTCCTGCCTGCGCGTCAAGTGTCACGCGTCCGTCAACTTGCCGCTTTACTTGACCCCTGCACCTCGCCAATCTGGTGGGCGTCCAACGAAAAACGGGAGTTTCCTATGCTTGCTCGGATCATGGGCACGACGGCGATGATGGCGGGCCTCGGCCTGGCTGCGCCGGTCGCCGCCGACACCACGCTGCACATCCTTCATATCAACGACCTGCACAGCCGTATCCAGCCGATCAACCGCTACGATTCGACCTGCCCGGCCGAAGACGACGCGGCCGGCGAGTGTTTCGGAGGTGTGGCGCGCGTCGCCACCGCCATCAACACGCTGCGTGGCGAGTTGGAAGCGGCAGGCGAGAACGTGATCGTCCTCGACGCGGGCGACCAGTTCCAGGGCTCGCTGATGTACACCACCTACAAGGGTGATGTCGAAGCCGAGTTCATGGAAGCCATCGGCTTCGACGCCATGGCGGTGGGCAACCACGAATTCGATGACGGCCCCGAGAACTTCATTCGCTTCCTCGAAACCGTCAGCTTCCCGGTCCTGTCCGGCAACCTCGACCTCAGCCAGAACCCCGATCTGGACGGCGAGCTTGAGGATACCCTGGTTCTTGAGGTGAACGGCATCCAGGTCGGTATCGTGTCTGCGCTGGCGACCGACACCGCCGAAACCGCCAGCCCCGGGCCGACGGTCATCTTCCAGAACGAGATCGACGCGATCCAGAATGACGTGGACGCGCTGACCGAACAGGGCGTCGACATCATCATCGCTCTGACCCATGTGGGCCTGCCGGTCGACATGCGCATCGCCGAGGCGGTGACGGGCCTCGACGTGATCGTGGGCGGCCATTCGCACACCTACCTGTCGGCCGATGACCCGGACCGCGCCGGCGCCTATCCGACCTGGGTCAACAACCCCGACGGTGTGATGGTCCCGATCGTGCAGGCCTATGCCTATTCGAAATACCTCGGCCACCTCGAAGTGACCTTCGACGACGAGGGCAACGTGATCTATGCGGGCGGCAACACCATGCTGCTGGACGCCTCGGTCACGCCGGACCCCGAGATCGCGGCGCGGGTCGAAGAACTGGCCGGTCCGATCGAAGAGGCCATGGCCGAAGTCATCGGCGAAACCTCGGAATTCATCGAAGGCTCGCGCGAGGTTTGTCGCGCCGAGGAATGCCCGATGGGCAACCTCGTGGCAGACGCCATGCTGGAGCGCGTGCGTGACCAGGGCATCCATGTCGCGATCCAGAACGGGGGCGGCCTGCGCGCCTCCATCGACGGCGGCGAAGTCACCATGGGTGAAGTGCTGACCGTTCTGCCCTTCCAGAACACGCTGGCGACCTTCCAGCTGACCGGGGCGCAGATCGTCGAGGCGCTGGAAAACGGCGTCAGCCAAGTCGAGGATGGGGCCGGTCGTTTCCCGCAGGTCTCGGGCATGCGCTACACGTGGAACCCCGCAGGTGAGCCGGGCAGCCGCATCGTGGCCGTCGAGGTCGAGGGCGAGGATGGCAGCTTCACCGCGCTCGACCCCGAGGCCGTCTACGGTGTCGTGTCCAACAACTACATGCGCTCGGGCGGTGACGGCTATGGCGTCTTCGCCAACTACGGCGAGAATGCCTATGACTACGGTCCGGGCCTTGAACAGGTTGTTGCCGACTATCTCGCCGACAATACGCCCTACGCGCCCTACACCGACGGTCGGATCCAGACCGCCGAATAAGTCGGGCCAGACGGTGAAAAATCGGGCCGGTGCGCAGACGCGTGCCGGCCCTTTTGCTGCGTTGCAGAAATTGCATGACGGCTATCGCGCAACGAAGATTGTATTGGTGGTTAGCGCTATCATATTGGGCGGCGAGAGAGGCAAACCCCCAATACAGGAGCTATCGATATGACATCGTTCTTCACTCGCTTGCGCTCCGCTGCCGCGAAGCGCGCCGCCTATCACCGCACCGTTTCCGAACTGTCGCGCATCGACAGCCAGCGTGGCATCGAGGATCTGGGCATCTTCCCCGGCGACGCCCGCCGCATCGCGCGCAACGCCGTTTACGGCCGCTGACCCGGTCGAACGGATTTTGAGATCAGGCCCGGCAAGCCCATCGCGCTTGCCGGGCCTTTTTCATGCGCCTAGTCTTGGCCCCATGTGCGGGCGCATGACCATGACCCATCCCAGCGATGCGATGGCGCAGCTATTCGAGGCGACGCCGTCAAACGACCTGCCGGACCCTCCGCGATACAACATCTGCCCCACGCAACCCGTGGGCGTGGTCACCTCGGAAGGGGAGGGGCGACGCTACCGCCCGATGCGTTGGGGGTTTCTGCCGTATTGGTACAAGTCGCCGACCGATGGCCCCTTGCTGATCAACGCACGCGCCGAAACGATCGCCGAGAAGCCCGCCTTTCGCGCGGCCTGCCGGGAACGGCGCTGCCTCGTGCCGGCCACCGGCTTTTACGAATGGACCAAGGACGAAGAGGGGAACCGTTTGCCGTGGTATTTCACCACGCCCGATGGCGCGCCCCTGGTCTTTGCCGGCATCTGGCAGGTGTGGGACAAGGGCGAGATGCCGCTGACGACCTGTGCCATCGTCACCTGCGCCGCCGGGGACTGGATGTCCGAAACCCACCACCGCGAGCCGGTCAGCCTTGCGCCCAAGGATTGGGTCAAGTGGTTGGGCGAAGAGGGCAAGGGCGCCGCACGCCTGATGATCCCGGCCCCCGAGGGCCGCTATGTCCGCTGGCGCGTCGATCCTGCCGTCAATTCCAACCGTGCCACCGGGTCCCAATTGATCGAGCCCTTGGCCGCCTGATCGGACCCAGGACAAAAGAAGGCCGCACCCGAAGATGCGGCCAGTGCCTTGCAGGGAGAGAGGGAACCGGTCGGAGGGAGGAGACCACCGTTTCCACAGCTCCGACAATCCTTGTCTGATATGTCCGAAATTGGACGATCTTCGAACAATTCTGGGGAAATCACCAAAACTCGGCTACAGGCCCGATGGCAATCTGTTGGGAAAGTGCTTGGAGCGGGCGGCGGGAATCGAACCCGCTTCATCAGCTTGGAAGGCTGAGGTAATAGCCAGTATACGACGCCCGCTCAGCGGTTGCTCATGTAAGTCAGGCAGAAACCGACGTCAAGCATGCGCAAGGGTGGAAGTGGGTTCTGCCGGGCGCAGCGGCCAAGGGATCAGGACCGCCTGGGCGCGGGGAAAACACGCCCCTCCATCAGTTTGCGCGCTGTCCGGACCGTGCCGGCCGCCGTCACGGCCCCGCGCTCGTCCAGTTCCAGAAGCACTTCGGCCGCACCGCTTGGATGTTCGACCCGGAACCGCCCGTCCTTGGGCAACTGTGCAAGCGTTGATGCAGGCCCGTCGGGCAAGGTGCAGGCGACCGCGGCGCTGACTGCCGCGAAGACCCCGATGGAGGCATGGCAGCGATGCGGGATGAAGCTGCGCGTGGAGATCACGCCGCCCAGCACGGGCTCTGACACCAGCGTCATCTTCGGCACCGATTTCTCGGCCACGTCGCCCAGTTGCATCATTGGCCCGGCCTTCAGGCGGATCGCCTCCACCCGCTCTTTCAGCGCGGTATCGGCGTCCAGCGCCTCGCGGCTTTCCTGCCCGGTGATCCCGAAATCGCTCGCGCGCATCACGACGATGGGCATCCCCATATCGATCAGGGTGCAGTCCACCCCTTCGATGACGTCCACGGCGTTCCCGGTTGGCAGCATCGCCCCCCCGGTCATCGACCCGGCCAGCCCCTTGAACAGAAGCGGCACGGCGGCGTGTTGGCCGGGCACGCCATCGATCGCGGCCTCGCCTGCGTAGCTGACCCGCCTGCCGGGGGTGGAGACGCGGGCAACCGCGACCTCGCCCGTGTTGACCATGTGGATGCGCACCGCTGTTTCGTCATCTGCCGCCGTCACCAGCCCACGCTCGATGGCGGCGGGGCCGACCCCGGCCAGTATATTGCCGCAGCCCTGCGCGTCCGAGACCAGCGGTTTGTCGACGAAGACCTGCAGGAACAGGTAATCGACATCCGCATCTGGCCGAGTGGAGGGCGACAGGATCGCCACCTTCGAGGTCAGCGGGTCTGCCCCCCCGATCCCGTCGATCTGGCGCGGGTCGGGCGAGCCCATCACCCGGAGCAGCACGTCATCGATCCCGGCCCGGTCCTCCGGCAGGTCGGAGGCGAGGAAATACGCGCCCTTCGAACTGCCACCCCGCATCCAGATGCAGGGGATGCCATCCAGCGCGGGATCAGACATATTTCAGCCCCTTGGCCTGCAGCCGCGGGCGCATGTCGTAGATGTCGAGGCCCAACTCGCCCGCGGCCAGCCGTTCACGCTTGGCCTCTTCGGCGGCAAGGCGCGCCTCGGCCTTTTCCAGCACCGCCGCCGCCTCGGCGCGTTTCACGATGCAGACCCCGTCATCATCGGCCACGACGACATCGCCGGGCTCCACCGACTGGCCGGCGCAGACCACGGGCACGTTGACCGAGCCGAGCGTTTCCTTGACCGTGCCCTGCGCGCTGATCGCGGTGGACCAGACGAGAAACCCCATCTGCCGCAGATCGCGCGTGTCGCGCACGCCCGCGTCGATCACCAGCGCTCGGCAGCCGCGCGCCATGGCCGAGGTCGCCAGAAGGTCGCCGAAATAGCCCATGTCGCAGGGGGCGGTGGGGGCCAGCACCATGATGTCGCCCTCCTGCAACTGCTCGATGGCGACGTGGATCATCCAATTGTCGCCCGGCGCAGCCGAGATCGTCACGGCGCTGCCCGCGACCCCGGCATCCTGCTGGATCGGGCGCATGTTCGCGGCCATCAGGCCGGTCCGCCCCTGCGCCTCGTGCACCGTGGCAACACCCGCGCGGCCAAGCGCCTCGATCACCGCAGGCTCGGCGCGCTCGATGGATTGTCTGACGATGGGCATGGGACTGCGTCCTTCCTGTTTGTGGCGCTTACAATTCGTCGACCGTCCGCGGAAAGATCGACTGGAACCCTTCAGCAAACTTGCAGTCTCGTCCGCCCGACTGCCCGCCGGAATTGCGCTTGAAATGGTTGGCGCGCTGTTGGGCGACGCGCGTGTAGTAGTCCCATAGGTGGACTTGCCCGTTCATGCATTCCATCGCGGCGCGCTTCTTGTCCCAGACGGGGGTGATGTCGAGGAAGACATCGGGTTTCCACCCCATCTGCTCGGTCTGGTGCGGCTCGAACAGGTAGAGCTGCGGTGCGCCAAGGACCTTTTCGCCGGGGTTGTGACCCCAGGCCTGCGCGATCATCCGGGCCTCGAGCGCGACCTCTGTCACGTACATGTGGTCGGTGTTGTACGGGTCGTATTTCGAGTGGCTCATCATGAAGGACGGCTGCACGGCGCGGATCAGGTCGACCAGCTTGTACTTGTCCTCTTTTTCGAGATGCAGCGGGTAATCCCCGAGATCGAAGCACTCCAACCGATGCACCCCGAGGGCGTCGGCGGCGGCCTCGGCCTCGGCGCGTCGGATGTCCTTCACCTCTTGCAGGGACTTGCCCTCTTTCCACAAGCGCGCGCTCTCGCCGCGTTCGCCGAAGGACAGGCAGGCCACCGTCACCTCGTAGCCCAACTCGGCATGCAGGGCGATCGCGCCACCGCAGCGCCAGACGAAGTCGGCGGCATGGGCCGAGATAATGAGGGCGGTTTTGGGTGTGGTCATGTCTGTGGCCTCCGGGCGGTCGTGTTTGACCTTTTGTCTCATGTCTTCGCGGCAACGGACAATTCGGAAGCTCGTGCATTGGAATAAGTTTTTGCTATGATCGGTTCTTGTCGTGCCTGTGTTCCGCCAGTGTGTCGGGTTATGTGCGGATCAAGTGGAGGACCCCGCCATGCCAGTGCTGAACACGTCCGGGACCAAACCTCGTGCCGCGCAGCATGCGGCGGGTGAGGTCATTCTCTTTTCGCCGTGCTTTGCCATCTGCGGCACAGGCCCTTTCCAGTCGAGCGGCTGTTCTGGTCGCAGCAACGGCGTGATCCCTGTCCTTGAGATTTGGAGGGGGATCACAGGATGATCTCACGGAACCTTCGGCATTTTCGGGTTTTCCTCGCCGTTGCCGAGCTTCGCACACCGACGGCCGCAGCCGATCGGTGCCTCGTGTCGCAGCCTGCCGTCACGCAGGCCTTGTCAAAGCTGGAGCGCGAGGCGGGCGGCAGCCTGTTCGACCGGACGCGCCAGGGGTTCTTCCCGACCGAGCGGGGCGATGTGCTCCATGCACGCCTGAAACGGGCGATGGATCGGCTCGACCTGGGGCTGGCCGAGGTTGCGCCGCGCCTGATCCGCACCGCCACCACGGCCCAATTGCAGGCGCTGATTGCCGTGGTCGAGACGCAGAATGTCACGCTTGCGGCCCGTGCCCTTGGGCTCGCCCAGCCCACGGTGCACCGGGCGATCACGCAGTTCGAGCAGGAAGCGGGCCGCTCGCTTTTTGAACGCACTTCTTTCGGCATGGTGGCCACGCGGGTGTGCCGCGACCTCGCGCAGGCCGCGCGGCTGGCCTTTTCCGAGTTCGACCAGGTCGAGGCGGACCTCGCCGATTTCGACGGGCGCGAAGTGGGGCGCATCGTGGTCGGGGCCTTGCCGCTGTCGCGCTCCGTCGTGCTGCCCGAGGCCGTCGCAAGCTTTCGCGCCGCACGTCCCAAGAGCAAGGTGACGATCCTCGACGGCCCCTACAACGAGATGCTGAGCAGCCTTCGGCGTGGTGAGATCGACTTCGTGATCGGGGCTATGCGTGACCCGCTGCCGATCGAGGACGTGGTGCAGGAGCCGTTGTTCGTGGACCACTTATGCGTGCTGGCGCGCCCCGATCATGAACTCGCCAAACAGCGTGATGTGCCCTTGGCCGAGTTGGTGCAGCACCCCTGGGCCGTGCCAAGGCCGGGCACCCCGTCGCGCGAGCAGTTCGACGCCATGTTCGAGGCGATGGGGATGGCGCTGCCCGAAAGCATAGTGGAATGCGGCTCGATCCTGCTGATGCGGGAATTGCTGCTGAAAAGCGATCTGCTTGGCTGCATCTCGGGGCAGCAGGCCAAGGCCGAGTTGCGCAACGGCTTGCTGGTGCGCCTGCACACGCGCATCGACTGGCCCGGTCGCAAGATCGGGTTGACCTATCGCCGGGATTGGATGCCGACCAGTGCGCAGAGCAGGTTGCTCGATGAAGTGCGGAAGGCCGCTTACCTGGTTGGTGCAGAGTAGCGACGGCGCGCGCGGATTTCTCTTTGGCTTTGCAACGGAAGCACGTTGGTTCTGCCCGAGCCAGAGCGGCGCAAGCACAGGTTCCCGCACGTTAGATTTGGCTTCGCTCCGGTCGCGAGGCAGTCACGGATACTTCGTGAGGGAAGCCGCATCTCATTGACGCGTTATCTGATCCTGGGGGCGGCAGATCCCGGCCGATCAGAACAGGAAGTCGTCCGCATCGAGATCCGCCAAGGTGACATCGGTGAGCCAGATCGCGTTGCCGTCTCCGGTGTCGATCATCACATCGGCGCCGACTTGTTCCATGACGCCGTCGGCTTCGAGATCCGCGAAGCTCGTGAAGAGGGTCAGCGCCGAAAGATCGATCTTCTCAAGCGCGTCGGTCGCGTCGAAATCTGCGATCGTGTCCATGCCGTGTCCGCCGGCAAAAACGAACGTGTCCGAGCCAAGCTGGCCCCAAAGCGTGTCGTCCCCCGCCTCACCGGCAATGATGTCGTCTCCGCCGTCACCGCGCACGATGTCGTTGCCGCCGCCCGCGTTGATGGTGTCGGCCCCATCCCCGGCGAGGATCAGGTCGACGCCGTCACCGCCGTCGAGAACCTCACCCTGGTCCGTTCCGAGCACTTCAGTCACCGGCTCAGTCGGTGTGGGTTCCTCGCCGTCGCCGGGCTCTTCACCGTCGCCGGGTTCCTCGCCGTCGCCGGGTTCCTCGCCGTCGCCGGGCTCCTCGCCGTCGCCGGGCTCCTCGCCGTCGCCGGGCTCCTCGCCGTCGCCGGGCTCCTCGCCGTCGCCGGGTTCTTCGCCGTCGCCGGGTTCTTCGCCGTCGCCGGGTTCCTCGCCATCGCCGAGCTCTTCATCGTCGCCGGGTTCCTCGTCGCTAGCGCCGCCGTCGCCCGTTCCATCATCCTCGTCGTCGCTCGGATCGTCGCTTCCACCAAGTAGTTCTTCAAGGGCAAGCTCCCAGCCCTCGAAAATGGCTCTGAAAAAAGGCGGCGGCCCAAAGTCGCTGCGCGGATGTGAGAATTCGGGCTCGGCGTCGAGTTCGCAGGCATCGGCCTCATCCGTGCCTGCGTCGCTGCCGGTCGGGGAATGATTTTCCTTCACGAAAGGCTCTGCAGTTCGCGTCTGTTGCAGCGAAGTCGCCTCGCTTCCGTCCGAACCAAAATCGCCGTCGCGACCGAATTCAACCATTACCGAACCGATCCGGTCCCACGGAAAACGCATCTCGTCCAACCGGGCGATCAGGGCGTCGACCGACGTCGCGGCTGCGCCGTTGCCTTGCGGAGCGATTTCATGGTCGGCAGGAGACGTCCCTTCGCCAGACTGATCTGCACTATGCAGGGGCGCTATGACCGTGTCGCGCCGGGTTTGCGTCACGTCATCCGCCAAAAGCGGGATCAACCATTCTTCGTTGGAAAACGACTTCATGCTTCCAGACACCGAATTACCCTATTTCAGAATCTTTGTGATCAATGAACAGCCAAATCGGGCATCACTATGAACCAAGTGTCCTGCCCGTGAAAGTCCCTCGTTGGCCGATGATATGCAGAAAAAAGTGAATTTCCGGTTAAGGCGAGCCCTTTTCCGGATCGATATTCCTGCGTCCTTCGGTCCCGTGGGCCGGTCCGTGGTGGGCTTGTGCCAAGCAAGCCCGGACGCTATCCCGAATGACGAACGGGACCAGAGAGACAGTCAGAGACATGGACGCATCCGCGCCACAGCCCGAGGCCACGAAGGTGGCAGAGGTCGCAACCCCGCAATCTGCGACCGAGGAACGTGCGAAATCGCGCCGGATCGGCAGCCTTCGCGCCCTTTGGCCATTCCTGGTTCCTTACAAACGCATGCTGGCCGCCGCGCTGGCGGCGCTGGTCCTGACCGCGATCGTGTCCCTGACGCTGCCCCTTGCGGTGCGGCGCGTGGTCGACGGGTTCGAAACAGAAAGCGAGGCGCTTCTCGACAAGTATTTCCTTGCGGCCTTGGCCATCGCCATCCTGCTCGCGCTGGGCACGGGGCTGCGCTACTACCTCGTGACGCGGTTGGGGGAACGCGTGGTCGCCGATATCCGCAAGGCCGTGTTCGACCGCATGATCGGAATGAGCCCGTCCTTTTACGAGCGGATCATGACCGGCGAGGTTCTCAGCCGGATCACGACCGACACGACGCTTCTGCTCAGCGTGATCTCGTCCTCGATGTCGATTGCGCTGCGCAACACACTGTTGCTGATCGGCGGTCTGATCCTGATGCTGATCACCTCGGCCAAGCTGACCGGAGCGGTTCTGCTGATCGTCCCGGTCGTTATCGTTCCGATCATCATTCTGGGCCGACGCCTGCGGGTGCTGAGCCGCCAGAACCAGGACTGGATCGCCGAAAGCTCGGGCAACGCATCCGAGGCGCTGCTGTCGGTGCAGACGGTGCAGGCCTTCACCCATGAAAGGGCGTCTGCCCAGACCTTCGACGCTGTCACGGAGAAAAGTTTCATCAGCGCGAAGAAACGGATCGGCACGCGTGCGGTGATGACCGTGATCGTGATCTCGCTGGTCTTTGCCGGGATCGTGGGGGTCTTGTGGGTCGGCGCACGGGATGTGCGGGCCGAGGCCATGTCGATCGGCGAGCTGATCCAGTTCCTGATCTACGCGATCATGGTGGCCGGCGCGGTTGGCGCGCTGTCCGAGATTTGGGGGGAGTTGCAGCGTGCCGCCGGCGCGACCGAGCGGTTGGTCGAGCTGTTGCACACCACAGATACGGTCGAGGACCCCGAGAATGGCCGCGAGTTGCCACAGCAGGGGCGGGGGGCAATCGCCTTTGACGACGTGCGCTTCGCCTATCCCACGCGCCAGGACACCCATGCGCTCGATGGCATCAGCTTTACCATCCAGCCGGGGGAGACGGTCGCGCTTGTCGGCCCGTCCGGCGCCGGGAAATCGACCATCTTCCAGCTGCTTCTGCGCTTCTACGATCCCTCGTCGGGGGTGATCTCGGTGGATGGCGTCGCCTTGCCCGAGATGCGGCGCGAAACCTTCCGCCATGCCATGGCGCTGGTGCCGCAAGACCCGGTAATTTTTGCGGCCTCCGCGCGCGAGAATATCCGGTTCGGGCGGCCCGATGCCTCCGATGCCGAGGTCGAGGCGGCGGCGCGGGCCGCGGCCGCGCATGAATTCCTCGAGCGCCTGCCGCAAGGCTACGACACCTATGTGGGCGAACGCGGCCTGATGCTGTCGGGTGGTCAGAAACAGCGCATCGCGATTGCGCGGGCCATCCTGCGTGATGCCCCCATCCTGTTGCTGGATGAGGCGACCAGCGCGCTTGATGCCGAAAGCGAACGGCTGGTTCAGGAGGCGGTCACGCGCCTGTCCGAAGAACGCACGACCTTGATTGTCGCCCATCGCCTGGCCACCGTGAAACAGGCGGACCGGATCCTCGTGTTCGACGAGGGGCAGATCGTGGCCGAAGGGACGCATGACACCCTGGTCGCGCAGGGCGGCCTTTATGCGCGTCTCGCCCGGCTGCAATTCACCGAAGGTGTCGCAGCGGAATAGGGCCATGTTTCGCGGCGTCAGGCTTGCGCGTCTGCGACAATCTCACCACATTTGATCGACGGCGCCGGTCCCGGGGAGAGAAAGCGGACCGACGAGAGGGGAGGACCGAAGACGATGGTGAGATTCGCCAACGCCCAAGATATTCGCGACATCGAGGCAGAGTTGCCCTGGCCGGGCAGTCAGCCGGCCGGGACGCTCTACGAGATGCTCAGCCGGACGAAAGACAAGCACGGACCGCTGAACGCGGTGACGTTCCAGATGTTTTCCGGGCCGAAAGACCCGGCCGAGACGCTGAGTTGGAATGAACTGCATGCCCGCGTGACGCAGGCAGCGAACCTCTTTCGGTCGCTTGGCGTCAAGGAAGGCGATACGATCGCCTACGTCCTGCCCAACAGCACCGAGACGGTCGTCACCCTGCTGGGCGGGGCGATTGCCGGGGTGGTCAACCCGATCAACCCGCTGCTCGAACCCGAGCAGATCAGCGCCATCCTGCGCGAAACCAACGCCAAGGTGGTGGTGACGCTCAAGGAGTTTCCCAAGACCGATGTGGCCCAGAAGATGGCCGAGGCGGTGCGCCACGCGCCCCATGTCCACACGGTGCTTGAGGTCGATCTGCTGCGGTACATGACGGGACTGAAGAAATTCATCATTCCCTTCATTCGCCCCAAGAACCCGGTCGGTCACCATGCCCGCGTGGTGGATTGGGACGCCGAGGTGTCGAAGCATCCGCGCGACCGCCTGACCTTCGAAGACAGCAAGGGCGACCGGATTGCGGCCTATTTCCATACCGGCGGCACCACCGGCATGCCCAAGGTCGCGCAACACAGCTATGCCGGGATGATCTACAACGGGTGGATCGGGCACACGCTGCTGTTCACCGAGGAAGACAACGTCATCTGTCCTCTGCCGCTGTTTCACGTCTTCGCGGTGCATGTCATCCTGATGGCGATGGTGGCCTCTGGCGGGCATGTCATCTTCCCCACGCCGCAAGGCTACCGCGGCGATGGTGTGTTTGACAATTTCTGGAAGCTGGTCGAGCGCTGGAAGGTGACGTTCATCATCACCGTCCCGACCGCCATCGCGGCCAAGATGCAGCGCCCGGTCAATGCGGACGTGTCCTCGGTCAAGACCGCGTTCTCGGGGTCGGCCCCGCTGCCGGTCGAGCTGTTCCACCGTTTCGAGAAGGCGACGGGCGTCACCCTGGTCGAGGGCTACGGGTTGACCGAGGCGACCTGCCTTGTGTCCTGCAACCCGGTGCATGGCGAGAAAAAGATCGGATCGGTCGGGATTCCCTTCCCGCATTGCAACGTGAAGATCCTCAAGCAAACCCCTGAAGGGGTTATCGAATGCGATATCGACGAGGTTGGCGAGATCTGCGTCGACAATCCCGGCGTTCGCGAAGGGGCGACCTATACGGAAACCGACAAGAACCGCAACCTCTACCACTACGGGAACTACCTGCGCACCGGTGATCTCGGGCGGATCGACCCGGATGGGTATCTGTGGATCACGGGGCGCGCCAAGGACCTGATCATTCGCGGCGGCCACAACATCGACCCCGCCGAGATCGAGGAAGCGTTGGCGGGGCACAAGGACGTGGCCTTTGCCGGTGCGATCGGCCAGCCGGACAGCTTCGCGGGCGAGTTGCCTTGCGTCTATGTGGAATTGATCGACGGCTCGGAAACCAGGGAAGACGAGCTCATGGAATGGTGCAGGCAGCATATCCATGAACGCGCGGCCATCCCCAAGCACCTGGAAATCCTTCCCGAGTTGCCGAAGACGGCGGTGGGCAAGATCTTCAAGCCGGATCTGCGCAAGCTGGCCATCACCCGGGTCTACGACAAGGCCTTGGCCGAGAACGGGATCGACGCCCATGTCGCGATGGTGAAAGAGGACAAGAAACTCGGCCTCGTCGCCTATCTCGAAAAGTCGGGCCAGGTCGACGAAGAAAAGCTGGGTCATGTCCTGGGCGAGTTCACCCGTCCGTGGCGCTGGAAAAGCGAATACGACCCGGATGCGGACTGACAGGGCAGGGGGTGCGCTTGGGCCTTGGCCTCGCTAGGCTCGGGCCCCATGCAGCGCCCCTTGATCCCCAACCGCACGGCCCGACACCTATTTCTTGCCCGGCACGCGCTGGGTGAGGCGCCGACCGGTCCCGCCAAGGGGCAGGCGCTTGCCGATCTGATCCACCGGCTGGGTTTCGTGCAGGTGGACAGCGTCAATACGCTGGCCCGTGCGCATGACCTGATCCTCTGGTCGCGGCGCAACGCCTATAAACCGGCGAGCCTGCGTTGGTTGAACGACCGTGCGCGGGGGACTTTCGAACACTGGACCCATGATGCCTCGGTCATCCCGGTCGAGTTCTTTCCCTATTGGCGCTTGCGGTTCCAGCGGGACCGCGCGCGACTGCATGGGCGTTGGAAGGACTGGCACGGTTCGGCCTTTCACGCCGAGCTTGATCGCGTGCTGGCGCATGTGGCGGATCACGGCCCGGTCTGTTCGGCGGATTTCTCGGGCGAACGGGCCGAGAAATCGACCGGCTGGTGGGATTGGCACCCCTCCAAGACGGCGCTCGAATTCCTCTGGCGGTCGGGCGACCTGTCGGTCACGCGCCGCGAGGGGTTTCGCAAACACTATGATCTGACCGAGCGCGTTATTCCGGCGGATGCCCGGCATGTGCGTCCGTCCGTGGAGGAAACGACGCACTGGGCCTGTGCCGCAGCCCTCGACCGCTTGGGATTTGCCACGCCGGGTGAGCTTGCGGCCTTCTGGACCTTGGTCACACCGCAGGAGGCGCGCGCATGGGCCAGCGACGGGGTGGCGCGGGGTGCCCTTGTCGAGGTCGATGTGGAAATGCGCGACGGACACACGCGTCGCTCGGTGATGACGCCATCCACGTTGGATGAGATCCACGCGCTGCCGGAACCGCCCAAACGCCTGCGGATACTCAGCCCGTTCGATCCGGCCCTGCGCGACCGGGCGCGGGCCGAACGGCTGTTCGGCTTTAGGTACCGCATCGAGATTTTCGTGCCCGCGGAGCGCCGCCAATACGGTTACTACGTCTTTCCGGTCATGGAGGGCGACAGCTTGGTCGGTCGGATCGACGTGGCGGCGGAGCAGGGGCGCGCGTGCCTCCATGTGCGGGCTTTCTGGCCTGAACAGGGGGTGAAAATGGGCAAGGCGCGGAAGCAGGCCCTAGTGGCCGAGCTGCATCGCATCGCGCGCTTCGCGGGGTGCGGGGATGTCACATTTGCAACGGATTGGCTGCGCCCGACCGCTTGACCGCGTTGACAGATCGCGTCTCGGCGAAAAGGTTATCCACAGATATACGCAGTTTGAATTATTGAAAGGCAATGGGTTGTCGGGCGCGGTTCACCTGATCCGAAAACTTATCCCCATTTGTTCGCTGACGCTCGCGGCCTGCGTGCCAAGCGGGAGCGGACCGGATGTGGTGGCGCGCAGCGGCGGGTCCTGTCCCGCCGATCTGGGCGTCTTTCGACCGGGGGCGGCGACCGTTGCGGCCACCGGTGATGTGCTTCTGCACCGCCTGATCCAGGAAGACGCCGCCGCGCGGCCAGACGGGTTTGCGCCAGCCTTTGCGCATGTCGCCCCGTATCTTTCGCGCGCCGATCTGACCGTCGTGAACCTGGAGGGACCTGCTGCCGAGGGCGTGCTGCCCGGCGGTCGCGCAGCCCCCGTGGCGCCGCGGAGCGTCTTCGACAACCGGGTCTACACGGGCTATCCGCAGTTCAATTATCACCCTTCGATTGCCGGTGTCCTCGACCGCGTCGGGGTCGACGTGGTGCAGACCGCGAACAACCACGCGCTCGATCGTGGTCCGCTCGGGGTGGACCGCACGCTTGAGGCCCTTGCGCGGGCCGGGTTGCGCAGCACGGGAACCCGCGCGCGCGGAACGGGCGGGCCGTGGCATACGACCGTTCGCCTGCCGATGTCCGGTGGCAGCGCCACTGTCGCCATCCTGGCCTGTACCTACAGCGTCAACGGGCTGCCGAACCCGAATGGCCAGGCGCTGATGTGTTACGGGTCCTCGCCTTCGGTGCCGTCCCTGATCCGGGGGCTGGCCGCCGACCCTGCCATCGACGCGGTCCTCCTCACCCCGCATTGGGGGCAGGAATACAGCGCCCGCCCGGATGGACAGCAAAGGCGCCTGGCGCGCGCCGCGATCGAGGCGGGGGCGGCGGCCGTCATCGGTGCGCATCCCCATGTGCTGCAACCCATCGAAGAGATCGTGGCCAGCGACGGGCGGCGCGGCTTCGTCGCCTATTCGCTGGGCAATTTCCTGTCGTCGCAATGGGCCTTGCCGCGAAGGACGGGGGCGATCCTTTACTTCGACCTTGCGCGGGACGGGCGGGGGCGCGTCGTGGCCCATCCGCCGCGGGCCCTCGTGACGCGCGGGGAGCGTTATGTCAGCCAGGGCGTGGTCGTCGCGCCGGCCGCGACGATCTCCACGGGCGGCGCCAGCATCGCGCATGCGCGCGCCGTTCTGGGCGAGGCGCGCGTGATCTCGCCCGAGGAGCTGGCCTGCGCCCGCTAGCTCAGGTGCCCGAGATCCTCGCCATACGGTCCAGCACATCGACGCCTTGCGTCTTCATCATGTGCAGCATGTCGATGAACACCCAGTTCTCGGCCAGCTTGTCCCCGTCGCGGCGGTAGATGTCGATCACCCGAAACTCGGCCAGCCGGTCCGTGGCTGGAAGCCCCATGAACCCGCCGGTGGGCCGCGCCGTGAAATTCGGCCAGCCGAAGAAGCCGCCGAAATGACCCTCGGCCAATCGCGCGAGGTGTTTCGTTTTGGCCCGGTCGGTGAACCCCGCGCGGAACGGGCCGGAATGCTGCTTGGCATAGCGTTCGATCGTGAAGGTCGCGCCCACGCCATGCGGTCCCCACCAGATCATGTCATCGGCCCATGTGCGTGCCAGTTCCTCTTCCAGCGGCAGGCCAAGGCCCCAGGTGCCCAGATCGCCGATCATCGCGTTGATCGCGGCCAGCGTCGCGGCCCCCTGCTCGGGCGGTTGCCCCTCGTAGAGCAGGCCGCCATGGCCCATCGGCCCCGGTTGGACGAGGTGGGCGGCGGTGGCGGGGCCGAACGGGTCTTGTACCGCTTGCGCCATCAGATGGGGGATGTCGCAGAAACAGGCGGTTTCGGCGATCTTGCCCTGTTCGATCCGGTTGAACTCGCAATAGCGCAGCATGACGATCTTGCGGGTGGGGCGGATGCCAAGCCACGGCGCATCGAAAAGGCCCATCATGTGGCCCATCGACACGACCCAGCGGCCTTGGAATCCATCCATCTCGTTCAGGCCCGCGAAGAAGATATCCTCGCGCCGTTGAATGCGGTTGATGGAGGACAAAAGCGGCCTCCAGAAGAAGCGTGCCACCGCCTCGGCACCGGTCTGGTCGTGGAACGGGTGCATGCCGCGCCAGTGCCAGTCCGGAGCGGTGCGTTCCGCCAGTACCTCTGCCACGGTGTCGGGCGTGGCTTGCGACAGCGCCGCGTAGTGGTCGCGGACCAGTTGCTTTTCGGCCTGGAGCCCGATGGTCACGTCGTCCCTCATCCCTTCACCGCCCCGGCGGTCAGGCCGCTGACGATCTGGCGCTGGAAGAACAGGATCAGCACGAACAGGGGCGCGGTGGCCGAGACCACAGCGGCGACGGCGAACATGACATTGCCCTCTTGTTGGGTGGAGCCGAGGAAGGATGCGATGCGCGGCACCATGGTCTGGTTCTCCTGGCTGAGCAGCATCGCGGTGACGGCGAAATCGTTATAGGCGAGCAGGAAGCTGAACAGGCCCGTCGTGATGACGCCGGGCCACATCACCGGCATGATGACCAGTCGGAAGGACTGGAACCGGGTGCAGCCATCGACCATCGCGCTTTCGTCCAGGTCCTTGGGGATGTTCAGGAAGAAAGAATGCAGCATCCACAGCGTGAAGGGCTGGTTGATCGCGACCAGCACGATGATCGTGGTCGGCAGGTGCCCCCAGAGGTTCCATTCGAAAAACGGCAGCAGGTAGCCCGAGACCAGCGTGATATGCGGCATGGCGCGGAAGACCAGCGCGATCATCAACAGCCAGAAGGCATAGCGGTAACCCGACCGCGCCAGCGCGTAGCCCCCGAGCGTTCCCAGTGTCAGCGAGATCACGACCGTCGCCATGACGACAATGCCGGTATTGAGCACGTTGCGCCAGAAGCCGGACTCGATCCACGCGCCCCAGTAGCCCTGCCCGGTGAAGCGCGCCCCGGTTTCCTCCAGCGTCAGGGGGCCGCGAATGGCGTTCATCCAGTCCGCGCGGGAAAAGAAGTCGCCCTGCACCTTGAACGAGCCCCAGAGCGTCCAGAGGAAGGGAAAGGCGGCCAGGATCAGCCACAGGATCACGAAACCCGTGGAGAGCACGATCAGACCCGTGGATTTGCGATGCGCGGCGGCTGCCATGGTCTCAGACCCTCTTGCGGTTGAAGTCGCGCCAGGTGCGGATCAGCACCGGCGTCAGCAGGATCGCCACGCCAAGGATCGTCAGAACCGAGGTAGCGGCGGCCGAGCCGAATTGCTGCGTGTCGCCCCGCAGGTCGGAATAGATGATGTAGCTGAGCGACGTGGCGCTGGCCTGCGCCTGGAAGCCGACGATGGGCTCGAAAACGCGGAAATTGTCCATCAGCTGGATCAGTGTGATGAAGACGACCAGCGGCATCAGGTGCGGGATGACGACGTAGCGCACACGCTCCCACCGGCTGGCGCCGTCGATCATGGCCGCTTCCAGCGTTTCCTCGGGCACGGTTTGCAGACCGGCGTAGAAGACGATGAAGGCGAAGGGGGCGGAGTGCCAGACACCGTATACGAACAGCGTCAGCCAGGTCAGGGTCGGAGAGGCCTTGAGCGACAGGTCCGGATCGTCGAAGAGCAGTTGCAGGGTCGCGCCGATGATCCCGTCGGCGTCGATCATCCAGAACAGCACCAGCGACCCGATCAAGGGCGTCACGATCATCGGCAGGAGCGAGAAGAAGATCGTCACCCCGCGCAGGCGTTGCGGCAACCCGTTGACCCCAAGCGCGATGGCCAGCCCGAGGACCAGCACCAGTGGTGTGACCAGGAAGGTGTAGGCCAGCGTGAAGGCCAGCGCCTTGTAGAAGGGCAGGTTCATCACGCGGCCACCGAACGCGCCCCACGTGTCGCTTTCGGCCCAGGCGGTGGCCAGTTCCTCGGTCGCCAGATGCGCCCGGTTGACATAGGTGCCCAGGCCATTGAACCGCCCAAGGGGTTCGGCCTCGCGCAGGGCGCGGGTAGCCTCGGTGTCGACGCGGGTTTCCTCGGTGCAGCCGAAGGGGCCGCAGGTTTCGACAACCTCCAGAACCTGCTCGTGTTCGACATGCAACGACTGGATCACGACCGACACGATGGGCAGCGCGATGAAAAGGATCATCGCGGTCAGCGACGGAAGGATGAACCAGAAGAAGGTGCGGTGGGGCATGTGCGGCCTCGCGTCGGCGCGGATGGGGACGGGGCGAGGGGGATTGCGGGGCGGCGTTCGGACCGCCCCGCCGTTTGACTTTGTGTCAGTCGAGGAAACCCTGTTCGCGCGCGGCGGCGATATAGGCGGCCTCGACATCGGCCAGCGCCTGCTCGGCGCTTTCTTCGCCTTGCAGGAATTGCGCAAGCTCGTTGCCAAGCGCGGTATGCATCAGGCCGGCATAGGGCAGCATCGGGTAGGGGGTGGCCCCGGCCTCGGCCGTGGCCGAAACGCCAGCGGCAGGTGCGCCGGGCGTGTAGCCCTCCAGCAGCCAGACCGCAGCATCGTTATTGGCTTCGACGATCTCGGGGCGCAGTCCGTTCATCAGCGCGATGAAGGTGGCCTCGGCATCTTCGTCCGAGATGTTGGCGGCAATGGTGAACCCGTCCCACCAGAGGGTCGAGGCGGGCGTGTCACCACCGCCAACGGTCGGGGCCGCAACCAGAAGCGTGTTTTCAACCACGCCCTCGGCAGCGCCCTCGTCATCGAGGATGCCACCCCCGCGCGAGCCCCACATGTAGGCGATCGCCAGCTCGCCCGACTCCCACAGGGCCTGCGTGGCGTTGCTGTCGAAGGTCAGGAAATCGGGGTTGGCATAGTCGTTCAGCGCCGCCAGCATCTCCAGCGCGGCGATGCCTTCCTCGGAATTGACCGCCGGCTCGGCGCTGCCGGGCTCGAACAGGCTGCCGCCCATGCCGATCATCATGTTCACGAATTCCTCGCCGAGGTTCCAGCCCGAAGCGGTGTTCATCGCCCAGGGGTGGTCCATGATCCCGGCCTCGCGCACAGCGGCCAGCACCTCGAGCACCTCTTCGTAGGTGGTGGGCACCTCGGCGCCGACCTGTTCGAGGATGTCGGTCCGCACGTAAAGGTGCTGGGCATTGGCCATGAAGGCGATGGCCATCACCTCGCCGTCGATGGTGATGCGGTTGAGGCCGGGCAGGTCAGGCGCGTGTTCGGCGATCAGGTCGTCGAGCGGGCGGATCAGACCGTCGTTCAGCAGCGGCACGATGGAGGAGTTTGCGACGACCGCGCTGGTGTACTGCGCCGGATCGGCGGTCAGGGCGGCAACCTGGATGTCGCGATGTTCGGTCGTCTGGTTCGCCGAGACCTCGACCGTGTCGCTGGCACATTCGGCGGCGCCGGCGGCCATGGCCTGCAAGGCGGGAAAGTCATTGGACAGGATCGCGACGCGACCGCTGTCGATGCCGCAATCGGCCAACGCGGCGCCGCCGCCGATCGCGGTCGCGGCGAGGGTGATGGCCGTCAGTCTGGTGAAGATCATGGCACAAGGCTCCCTGGAATGGTCGGCGCGGTTTGCGGGGCGCAACCGGCCTTGTCGTGTTTAAAGTGTCACGAGCCGCAATCGCGAATCGAGTTGTGACTTGCATACGTGTGCAACATTGGGGCATGGTTCACGGGTCGGGCAAGCTTTTTTCTCGGAAGCGCTCTTTCGTAAACGTCTTTCAAATATGGCTTGCGTGCTTTCCAGAATCGGCGATAGCGTGAGTGCATTCGTATGCACTACGCCTTGGGCGAGGGGGCTGCCATGGCCGAGATCGAGTTGCGCAATCTGTCCAAGCGGTGGGGCAATTTCGTTGGCGTCGACCGCTTCGATCTCACCATCCCCGATCGGGAATTCCTTGTGCTGCTGGGCCCGTCGGGATGCGGCAAGACGACAACGATGCGGATGATCGCCGGACTTGAAGAGATCACCGAGGGTGACATCCTGATCGACGGGCGGCGCGTCAACGACCTCGACCCCAAGGATCGCGACGTGGCGATGGTGTTCCAGAGCTACGCGCTCTACCCCAATCTCGACGTTTACGAGAACATCCGCTTCCCCCTGAAGGTGCGCAAGATTGACCCTGCGACGCACAAGGATCGCGTGATGCGCGCGGCCGAGATGGTGGAACTGACCGATTTCCTGCATCGCCGCCCGGCGGAACTGTCCGGCGGTCAGCGGCAGCGGGTTGCCTTGGCCCGTGCCATCGTGCGCCAGCCCAACGTGTTCCTGATGGACGAACCTCTGTCGAACCTCGACGCGAAACTGCGCGTCTCGACCCGGGCGCAGATCAAGAACCTCAGCCACGAGTTGCAGGTCACGACGATTTACGTGACCCATGACCAGATCGAGGCGATGACGCTGGCCGACCGCGTGGTGGTGATGAACAAGGGCGTGGTTCAGCAGGTGGGCAGCCCGACCGAGATTTACGACCGGCCTGCGAACACCTTCGTCGCAGGCTTCATCGGCAACCCGGCCATGAACCTGGTCGAGGGGCAGATGCGGGGCGGTGTGTTCACCGGCGCGGGGCTGGACATCCCCGGCTTTTCGCTGCCGGATGGCAAGGTGACGCTGGGGTTCCGCGCCGAGGATGCGACGCTCGAAGGGGGCGAGGAACTCCACGCGCCGATCTACACGCTCGAACTGCTGGGCGACAGCACCATGGTCACCGTGCGCATCGGCGGCGCGCTGGTCTCGGTCAAGGCCCCCAAGGATTTCCGGGCCGAGATCGGGGACATGTTCCGCGCGCATATCCCGGCCTCGATCTGCCATGTCTTCGATGGCGACACGGGCGAAAGGGTCTGATCCGATGGAGGCGCATCGCCTGAAAGACACGCTCGCGCCGTTTCGCAAGGCGGCTGAAACCGCGACACCCGACGGGATGCGTGCGGCCCTTGGTGAAGTGGTTGCGCCCGATGCCACGTTGCATCTGTGTCATCCGTTCGGCGACCTTATCGGGCCAGAGGCTCTTTTCGACACGGCCTATGCGCCCTTGTTGCAGGCCATGCCCGACCTCGAACGGCGCGACATGATCGTTGTCGCGGGCACGACGCCAGAGGGGCAAGGCTGGGTCGGGTGCATGGGCACCTACATGGGCACGTTCCTTGCCCCGTTCCTTGACATTCCGCCGACCGGGCACCTTGCTCACATGCGCTATCACGAGTTCTTCCGGATCGAGGATGGCCGGGTCACCGAGATGCAGGCGATCTGGGATATTCCCGAACTGATGATGCAGGCGCGCGCCTGGCCGATGGCGCCGCAACTGGGGGCGTTCCTGTGTACCCCCGCCCCGATGAGCGGGGACGGCCTGCACCTGTCGGGCGAAGGGCAGGCGGCCTTGGACCATGTCATCGCCATGCTGACCGATTTGTGTCGCTACCCCTCGGAAGGCAGCCCCGAGGTTATGAACCTCGATCGCTACTGGCACCCTCGGTTCAACTGGTACGGCCCCGCCGGGATCGGCACCGGGCGCGGGATTGCCGGGTTCCGGCATTGGCACCAGATCCCGTTCCTGCGCGCCATGCCCGACCGCAAGCTCGACGCGATGGGGGATCTGATGTCGCACTGGATCGCCGAGGGCGATGTGGTGGCCGAAACCGGGTGGCCCAACATGCGCCTCACCCTGACCGGCGGCGGCTGGATGGGATTGCCTCCCAGCCACGGGGAGGTTTTGCTGCGCAGCCTCGATTTCTGGCGGCTGGAGGGGGGGCTGATCCGCGAGAACTGGGTGCTCGTCGATCTGCTCGATCTTTATCGGCAGGTCGGGGTCGACGTTCTGGGGCGGCTGGCCGAATTCAACAAGGCCCGCAATATCGGCCCCGTCACCATACCCGACCCAATGGCCGAGGGGGCCGGATGACCGACGCGAAGGTGACATCAATCGACGTGGCGCGGCTGGCTGGCGTCAGCCAGTCGGCGGTCAGCCGGGTTTTTTCGGGCGCGTCGGCGTCGAAGTCGACGATTGCCAAGGTGCGCGCGGCGGCGGCGCAGCTTGGCTACCGTCCCAATTCGCTGGCCCGCGCCATGATCACCGGCAAAAGCCGGATCATCGGCCTGGTCGTGGCCTATCTCGACAACCAGTTCTACCCGGCTGCGATCGAGCGATTGGGGGCGGCGCTGCAAGAGCGGGGCTACCACATCCTGCTGATGATGGCCGAGAATTCGGCCGAGGGTGTCGAACAGGTGATCCAGGACCTGATGGCCTACCAGGTCGACGGGATCATCACGGCCTCGGTCGCGATGACCTCCGACCTGACCGAACGCTGTGCGGCGCTCGGTATTCCGGTCGTGATGTTCAACCGGGGGCAGGATGGTTCGGGCTTCAGCGCGATCACCTCGGCCAATCGCGAGGGCGGGGCCAAGGTGGCGGAGTTCCTGCTTGCCGGTGCGCACCAGAGGATCGCCCATATCGCGGGTTGGCAAGGCTCGTCGACCGGGCGCGACCGGACCGAGGGGTTCGTCGCGCGCCTGGCCGAGGCGGGTGTGACGCCGGTGGCCACCATCGACGGGATGTATGCGCGAGACGCCGCCGCCGAGGCCGCGCGCACGATCATGGCGCAAGACGCGCGGCCCGATGCCATTTTCGTCGGCAACGACCACATGGCTTTCGCGGTGATGGACGTGCTGCGCGGCGAACTGGGCCTGTCGGTGCCGGGTGATGTTTCGGTCGTGGGTTACGATGACGTGCCGATGGCCGCTTGGCCGGCCTATGATCTGACGACCTTGCGCCAGCCGATCAACCGCATGGTCGAGGCGACGGTGGACACGGTTCTGGGACAGATCGAGGACCCCGACCGGCTGCCCGAGAAAATCGAGATCGCGGGGCCGCTGATCGTGCGCGGCTCGGCGCGCATACCGGAAGGATGGACAAGATGAAGGGCTTTGACCCCAAGTTCCGCGACTTTCCCCATTACATCATCGGGATCACCAAGGAGATCTGGGAGGATCGCGGGATCTCGACCCTGCATGACTACTATGCGCCGGATATCGTGGTCCGGTCCCCGTCCTCGGTCGTCACCGGCAACCAGGGCGTGATTGCCGCCACGATGGCGACCTTGGCCGAGTTTCCGGACCGCACCCTTCTGGGCGAGGACGTGATCTGGTCCGGCGACCCTGAGGACGGGATGCTGTCCTCGCACCGGATCTTCAGCCAGGCGACCCATTCGGGGGATGGTGTCTACGGCACGGCGACGGGCGCGCAGCTGGGCTATCGCATCCTCGCGGACTGTCATGCGCGCGACAACATGATCGACGACGAATGGCTGATCCGCGACCAGGGCGCCATCGTCCGCCAACTGGGGTGGGAGCCGCGGGACTATGCCCGTGACCTGATCGCGAAGGAAGGCGGGCCGCTGAGTTGCACGAAGCCGCTGACGCCGGAAACGGACCGGCCCGGGCCGTATGTCGGCAAGGGCAACGACAACGAGTGGGGCCAGCGCCTGTCGGATCTGCTGACCCGTATCATGTCCGCCGATCTGCGCGCGATCCCGCAGGTCTATGACCGCGCCTGCCATCTCGAATACCCCGGCGGCCTGACCGCGCATGGCATCGAGGCGGCCGACTGGTTCTGGATGGGCCTGCGCGCGGCCTTTCCCAACGCGGCGTTCACGATCGAGCACCAGATCGGCCGCGAAGACCCGACCATGCCCCCCCGCGCCGCCGTCCGCTGGAGCCTCTGGGGCAAACACGAAGGCTGGGGCGCGTTCGGCGCCCCGACCGGCGCGCCCGTCTACGTGCTGGGCATCACCCATGCGGAATTCGGCACGCTTGGCACCACCGAGCCGACGCTGCGCCGCGACTACACGCTTTACGATGAAACCGCGATCTGGAAGCAGATCCTCCTTTACGCTGGCGCCGACGAGTGACGAGCGCGCCCCATCGCCCAATCAGGAAGACCCGATGATGACCCCGCCCGAAATGGAAGCCCGCATCGTCCGTTACGGCGATCTGCGGCCGTGCCGCACCGCCTTCATCGATGCGCATACGCCCGGCAGCGACCAGAAGGAGAACTTCACCATCATCGGCGGAGGCGTCTCCGAGGCGGCGGACCAGCATGTTCACATCACCATCCCGCATGGCTTCAACATCGGGGCGGCGGGCCAGCCCCCAAAATGCCGCAACAGCCTGCATTCGCATCGCACGGCCGAGGTGTTCTTCGTCCTGTCGGGCCGTTGGCGGTTCTTCTGGGGGCGTTGGGGCGACGCGGGCGAGGTCGTGCTGGAACCGGGCGACATCTTCAACATTCCAACCGGTATTTTCCGCGGCTTCGAGAATATCGGTGAAGACTACGGGATGATCATGGCGATCCTTGGCGGCGACGATGCCGGGGGTGGCGTGATCTGGGCCCCGCAGGTGATCGAGGACGCGCGCGATCATGGCCTCGTCCTGTCGGAGGAGGGCAAGCTCTACGATACGAAGAAGGGACAGAGCCTGCCTGATGGAGTCGGACTGATGCCGGTCCTCTCGGACGAAGACCTCAAGGCCTTCCCCGAGCCGACGACGCGGGAGGTCATCCCCGGCTACGTGGCACGCTACCTTGATCTGGTGGCAATGGCCGACCGCAAGCCGGTTCTGGTCATCGGCGAAAACGGCATCCTTCGGGACAAGCCCGGCTTTGAGGTCGGCCTGCTGACACGGGCGTCCTCGACCAAAACCATGCATCGCCATGACCGCCCCTCGGTCCTGATGCCGGTCAAGGGCCATTGGCGCGTGGTTTGGGACGGGACCGATCTCTATCCGGCTGGCGAGGCCACATTGGCCCCCGGAGACACGATGAGTGTGCCCGAAGACCTCGATCACACCGCCTATCCAGCCATGACCGGTGAGGCCGCGCTCTACCATATCGTCGCAACGGGGGATCCGGCAGGATTGACATGGCAGTACTGAGCAGGCTGGCAGAGGCGCATATGACGCGAGGCGCATTGGGAACTGCGCGGGCAAGAACCCAGTCTGCGCGCCCGGCGCTGGTCCAACTCAACGACCAAAACAGAATCTGATGACATGACATTTCGTTGCGATGCTCGGCTGTCTCATCTCCTGGAATGGCGCGGCGTTATAGGGTCTGGACCCGTTGAGCTTCAAGCCCAGTAGATGACCAGGGCAGCAAGTGCGATTGCTGACAGGAAGACCTTGGGGCAACGATCGTACCGGGTTGCCACACTGCGCCAGTCCTTGAGCCTGCCGAACATGATCTTGATGCGACTGCGCCGTTTGTATCGACGCTTATCGTATCTCACAGTCGTCTTGCGTTGCTTACCGCCTGGGATGCAGGGACGTATCCCTTTGTCCTGCAACGCTTCTCTGAACCAGGCGGCGTCATATCCAAGAACCCCGAGCAGCCAGTCGACCTCTGGCAAGCTGCTCAGCAGCGCTCGCGCGCCGATGTGATCGCTGACCCTAACAGCGGGCGTAAAAATCCTCGTACCGGATGATGTCATCCTCGCCGAGGTAACTGCCCGTTTGTACTTCGATCAGGACGAGATCGAGTTTGCCGGGGTTCTCCAGCCGGTGGACCGCCCCAAGTGGGACATAGACAGACTGGTTCTCGCTGACCATCGTGATGTTGTCGTCTACCGTCACGCGTGCGGTTCCCTCCACGATAATCCAATGCTCGGCACGATGGTGGTGTGATTGCAGCGACAGGGCGGCGCCGGGTTTCACAACGATCCTTTTCACTTGGAATCGAGCACCCTGGACGAGACTTTCGAAGCTTCCCCAAGGCCGATGATCAACCGGAAAGCTGTCGGCCTGATGTACCTTTGCCTCGCGCAAGGCGGCAACGGCATCCTTAGTGCGCTGCGCTTCCGACTTGCGAGTGATCAGCACGGCGTCAGGCATGGCGATGGCGACGATGTCATCAAGGCCAACGCCGATAATGCACTGGCCGTCCGCTTCGGCCCGCAGAAGAGTGTCTTTGCAGTCGATGGCGATCGACCCTTCGCTGACGGCCGTTCCGCTCGTGTCCCTGGCGCTTTCCTGCCAAACGGCATCCCAACTGCCGAGGTCGGACCATTTCCCGGTATAGGGCATGACAGCGAGGTTCGCGGCCTTCTCCATTATGGCGTAGTCGATGGACACGTCGTCCAGTGCATCCCATGCGGCCGGGTCGAGGCGGGTGAACCCCAGGTCGGTCGTGGCCGCGTCCAGCGCCGCTTTGGTGTCTGACAGGACCTTGGGGGCGTGTGCGTCGTAAGCGTCCCGCAACGTAGCGGCAGAAGCCAGGAAGATTCCAGCGTTCCAGAGAAAACCACCATCGGCCAGCATCGAGGCGGCTTGTTCGACGTTCGGTTTCTCGACGAAGCGCGCAAGACGTTGTGGAGTTGCTGCCGAGGCTTTCGCGCTCTCCGCCAGTTCCAGGTAGCCGTAGCCCGTTTCGGCGCGGGTCGGAGCGATGCCAAATGTGACGATGTTCCCCTCAGCCGCGGCAGGAAGTGCGGCCTCGACGGCTGCGCGGAACGACTCGGTGTCGGGGATCACGTGATCTGACGGTGCGATCAGCATCACGGCATCCGGGTCCTGGGCCTCAAGCAGCAGTGCCGCCGCGGCGATCGCGGGTGCGGTATTGCGTGCCGATGGTTCGATCAACACGGCTTGCGGCGCTTGCCGGATCGCCGCCAACTGTTCGGTTACAATGAAGCGGAACGGATCACCAGTCACCACGACCGGTGCCGTGAAAAGATCCCCCGACAGCCGTTGTGCCGAGCTCTGGAACAGGCTGTACTCGCCCATGAACTTCGAGAACTGCTTCGGATAAGACTTTCGCGACAGGGGCCAAAGCCGGGTGCCGGATCCACCGGCGAGAAGAACGGGATAAATCGGCATCGGAGAGGTCGATCCTTCACTGGTCAATTTGCGCGCGGTCAACAGCCGCCATCAGTTATGCTGCGATGATTGCAGTGCAAGGTTCGGCAAGCAATGCGGCCTTCCAAATAGGCGGTCGCGCAACACCTGTGTACAGGTTTTTGCATCGCTTTTCAGAGTTTTGACATCCTGCGCGGATGGTCGCCTCTTCGATTCAAGGAAAGTGTGAAAAGTCTCTAGGAATTTGGCTTTGGGGCTAATGGCCAATGGATGACAGTTACCACGAAGTCGATGTCCCAGAGGAGGGCCTTGGGGTAGCGGTCATCTATTTGGCTATTGATCCCGAAGCCAAGGGCCAACGGAACGTTGCCAATGAGTTGTACATGAAAACCGTTATAGGTAGCCTATACACCTTCAGTTAAAGAGGACATCAGTATGGTACCTGCTAATGGGCAGCATCCGAGGCATGAGCAGAAGAAACCAATCATGGCCCGCCCTGTGCTCACGCTCCCTCCGGAAGAGGCCACTGCCTTGCGGGCTGCATACGAGAGTGCGCAAACAATATTGGAATACGGATCCGGCGGATCGACCGTCATGGCGTCAGAGATGCAAGGGAAAAAGGTCTGGTCAGTTGAATCCGACCGCAGCTGGGCCGATAATCTCCGCGCCTACCTTCGGACAAACCCGCCTGCGACGGGGACCGATATAGTGGTGCACCATGCCGATATCGGCCCCACGAAGCAATGGGGGCACCCGGTTGACGACACGCACTGGCAGAAGTTTGCAGAATACCCCTTGGGCGTCTGGACGCTGCCGGATTTTGAGTCACCTTGTGTTGTTCTGGTGGATGGGCGTTTTCGCGTCGGTTGCGCCTTGGCCACGGCCTTTCATACCAATACTCCGGTCGATCTCTACTTTGACGATTATTTCGACCGTCCGCAATATCGCATCGTCGAGGAGTTCCTTGGGGAGCCTGAGAAAATTGGAAGGATGGCCAGATTCTGGGTCGAATCGATGCCGTTTCCATCAACTCGCCTACTTGACGTCATGAGATTGCTAACCAATCAAAATTAGTCACGGAACTCATCGTTAGCAGGCGCAAATATGAAGCAAATAACCTTTACCGCGATCACAATGATCCGGGGTGAGGAAGATATCGCTTTCTCGTCGTTGAAATATCATGCACGGCTCGGATTTGACAGGATTATTGTTCTGAGTCACGTGGAGTTCAGCTTTCTTCGCCAATGCGTTGATGTCCTGCGCGCCCAGTTCCGAGATACTGAGTTCTTTCTTGTTGAAATTCCGGCGTTAGAGTTCTCTGCAAGGAAGGGAAATTTTATTAATCATACGCTTTCAGCTTTTTTGAGGGGGGGAGAGGAGAACGTTATATACTGTTTTGACGCAGACGAGTTTCTTGCGACAGGAGTGTTTCATAGCATCACAGATCTTGTTGAAGCATATCAAGAGTTCATCGGTCTATCTGTTACCGATCCTGCCTGCCCACCAAGTCTCGCGACCCTCCCATGGAAGCACCTGATCTGCAATTGTGTCGACAATAATTTCGGCGCGAGCCACAAGGTATCGTCAGATGCTCTTTCCCGGGAGTTCTATGAAATCGAGGAGGATCGCGGGAAAGGAGATAAAGTCATCTTTCTTAAGCGCCACAATGTTTGGGTGCATATGGGATTCCATTGGGTGTTGGACGATGTAAGCCGCGAGATATATGAATCCATTGAAAAAGCAGAACTTTTCGTTCGGCAGTATAATCTAGGCGTCTATCATTTCCCGCTGCGGACGGAAGCTCAACTGAAGTTGCGCATCAAGACGTATCAGCAGTCGGCCGTAAGCTCCGAAAAATATAACGCTATTGGTGAGTATTTGAGTGCCAGCGATGGCGAGCGAGCGTTGCAGCAGTTTTTTGAATATGCAACGGCGTCAATGCCATATTTCTCATCCTGGACGGCTGCCGAGGAATACTTTGACGGTCGGCTTCCTCTTCATCGTTTAGCGCAGTTCGAGCCGTTTCTAGTGTCACCTAGGAAGTTTGTTGGTGCCGTATTATCGAATCCCATGAACGCAGGGCAAACATGAATGGTTATTTCGTACAGACCTGCCGTTCTGGCTTCTTTTGTCCATGAAATTGCCGCTCGAAGCGTCCGATTTGTCATGGCCGCAGCAGAATTCCATCTCGATGTGCACAAGATGGCACATAGCCAAGACATGGAAACGATATCGCCACTCTACCTATAATTCGGGAAGATTGAACTGTGATATTCTCCAGAGTTCCGACACTGACGCAGACAACGATGTATTATCTGCTGATCTTCAACCCCAGCAGATCGTAGATGTTGAAACGCAAGCATAAGGCGATGGGGTTCTAGGCAGATGTCGTGCTGGAGGTGAGCAGGGTAAGAAAACCTCAGCCGAGGCGGTGGGCTAGTCGGGATGAATCTTTCACCGTCAGGTTATTGCTCCAGGTAATGTTTCGAATGGCGACGACGATGCGTCAATGGGAGCGCGCTTTGTGAGAAGGTCCGACTGGCGTGCTCGAGCGCGGGAACCGCAAAAGACCCGAGATTTACGAGGAGCGAAGGCCACCGAACTCATGAGCGAGGCCGGTGCATGGCTGCGGGCGCAAAGGCGGAATGGATCGTTAGCCGACGCTCTAGTCAGGGCAAAGCGGTTGACGGAGCCGCAGGAGGGTGTGAAAGCCCTTGTGGCCCGGTATCCGGACTTCGCGGATACGTTTCACCTGAGATCGCGGATTTGTGTCGCTCTCTTAGCTAAGGAAGACGCCCGCGATACGGCAACGCAATCTTACCGCGCGTCAGGGGTTCTGAAAAAAATCGATAAACTGGAAAGCTCGCATTAGACGGCGCCCACAGTATCAGGCGGTAAAATGGAGCGGGCGCGGTTCAGTCAAGATGATTGATCACACGGCTGTCTTTCGTGGTGGGGTCTTGCAAGACCGCTTGTCGGAACCGGGAGATCAGCGCCGGGCTCGCTGTGCGGAAATACGGCCCTTTGTTACCGGCCTTGTCCAAGCCGTCTATTTGCCACCTCGATTGAAAGGATTCATTCTCGGCTTGGTAATGTGCCTGAAATGCGTTCAGTGCGATCTCATCTTCGAAAAGGGTCGTCTTCGGCTTGCTCGAGAAGTTCTGCAACAGCCAGCGGTTCACGGGGAAGTCGATCGCCTCGATCGGCACATTGGCATTCAACCAGTGCTTTATTTTCAAACATTCGCCGTCGAGGCTGGGATTGTAGAGACGTGAGTTGCCGCACCCGTCGAGGACGACCCCCGAAAAGTTACGGAATTGGTCCCACAGGGTATCCCAATTGCCGTCGTAAAGACCGACCTTGAGCGCAATCCTGTCGTCGAACGCGTCCCACCAGTCCGCGTATTTCGAATAGAACAGCTGGCCGCCATGCTGCTGGAGGAACTCGTTCGGCCCCGCCGACAGGCGCACGGCGTCATCCTTGACCCATTGCTTGTAGATCGACTGGATGACCTTCGCCTGATTGCGCACGAAATAAAGCACGTCGATGCGTCCGAACAGCTCAAGAAAGGTGGCCAAGTTCGCCGCACGGCGCGGATCCTGTGCCAGTTTTTCCAGAAGCTCCGAGGACAGGAGGATCGATGTCACGCTATCCCCTTGGGCCGAGATTTCCTCCTCCAGCGCCGCGATGAATTGCGCGGTCTCGTCATGATCGTGCAGGGCCTGCCACAAGCCGTGATGGGCGCCATCATGAGCCTGGCCCGTGGTTGGGTAGAGGACTCCCTGCCGCAACAACTCGGGGGCGTTCGCACGCAGATGGGCCTGTATGGCCGACGTACCCGTCTTGTGCATTCCGATGTGCAGAAAGAGGTGTAGATCGGTCCTGTGCATTCCTGTCCGTTTAAGTTCGCGCTAGGTCGTTGATTGAGACACCTACGCGCAGTTACCGATAAAGTATACGGGAGCGCCAGAACCCTTGGGTCGTAAACTCTGTGCTGCCTCGGTGGCGTTTCAGCTCCGCGTCGGCTTTTGCCACCTCGGAGAAGATCACTCCCATACGGTGTTCGGTGCTTTCTGCTTGGTAACGTTCCGCCGCCTTCGACGCGAAGTTCATGGCCATCGCGAACTGTTCGGGATCGCGTTCGAACAGGTTCATCCAGCGCATCGACTCGTCGATCCATTCCGTACGATTCCGGAACCGGGACCCAAAGCGTTGGTCGTGCACGATCTCGGTTTGCCCCGCAGCATCCAGAACCACCGGGATGCAGCCGGCAGACATGGCTTCCACCGTCGAAATGCCGAAATGCTCGAGTTCGTCTGGGTTTCTGGTAGCGTCCTTGCCGAACCCCGTGGCGTGCCAATAAAGGGCCGCGTCGCGATAGGCGTCTGTCAGGTCGTCGAAACTTGCATTCGGCCACAATTCCACATTTGCGCCTTCGGCGAGTTCCGCGACCAAGTCGAAGTATTCAAGGCAATCTTTGCGAGATCGATCCACGCCACCCACACAGATCAGCTTCCAATCGGCGAGATCCGGTTGCCGCGACGTCAGTTCCCTGAATGTCGCAACGATCTCGTGCTGCATCTTGCTGTGGCCGTCGGGGAAGAATCTGCCCACGTTAAGCACGACCTTCTTCTTGTCGGCCAGGGTTGGTTCATCGATGACCCGCCGCACCATCGGGTAGAGCAACTTCGATTCACGCGATCCCCACATCTCAATACACCAGTGGTGCGTAAATTGGGAGTTCGGCAAGAATGTGTAGCTGTCCAACATCGCTTCGGGAGCGCCCTGGTGCGGAAAGCTCACGATGAAAAACGAGTGTTTGGCTTTGGATGCCAAGTTCGACGCGTAGGTGGAGTTCACGAACACATCGTAGGCTGCCGTATCCTCTGGAGAGAGCGGGTAGAGTAGGATCTTTCGGAACCGTTCCCTGGGCAGCCGGAACCGGGCGACCAATTGATCGAGGTCGAAATCTGCGTCCGAGATGAGGTCAACCACACCGAAGCGGGACAAGTAGAACGCAACGTTGAGCGCGTGAAGTTCGCCGCCGCCCGCAGTCGCCCAGTAGGAATTGTAAATGCCCATGCGGAGCGTTCGGTGGCTGCCGTGGAACTCGCGCCCGGAGGTGAAGGCTTCCATCATGTCGTCGAGTTGGGCCATCACCTCCGGGTAAGCCTCTGACAGTGCGCGCTCTCGGTCCGTGCTATCCGGCGAACTGGCGAAGTAATTGGCCAGATGATTCAATTGCGACTTCTTTCGCGCGATCTGCTTGCTCGTAGTGGCGAGGCCGCGCCTGCGAGCGAAGTAGGCCGAATAATTCCGTTCGACCCGGCGCTGGAAGAACACCGATTTCTCTTCGCTGGTCGATGCGTGCTTGTGGTACACTACGCTCTTGGGGGCATAGCCGATGTTGTATCCGTCGCGACGCAGCCTAACCGATAGCTCGGTATCCTCATAATACGCAAAAAGATCCCCTATGAAGAGCGGCAGCCCCTTCAATGCCGTGCGATTGATCAAGAAGCTGCCTCCGCAGAGGTAACGCACGTCTTCATCCGTATCGTACTGCCCGACATCGTATTCGCCGAAACCGCGGTCCGCTATCACATCTTCGGATTTTTCATGAGACCCGGCATTATTGACGACCCATCGCCCGGCGTGTTCGAACATCGCGGGATCCAACAGGATGGAGGTTGCGCCCTCCGCGGTATGCATAGCGACCCCGTTGGCGCGGATCAAAAGTCTCGGCTTGTCCGGCCCGTCGATCTCCGGCGCGATTTCGATGGTCTTGCCCAGTTCGCAGGGAATTTTAATGGTGATGGTATGATCTTCCGCGCTCGTGATGCGGTCGCCCATAACCCGGCCATGATCGACGAAGAACTTCTTGTAATCGTGGTTCTTCAACACATGCGGCACGCTCAACCCAAAGGGACGGTCCCCCTGCACCGACAGCGTCAGGAATGGCTTGAAGAACAGAATTTTCGATGTCACGGCTGCCCGCTCGGGTGAGGATTTCATCGCGTCGACCAGTTCCCGAAGCCAGGCTTTGTCCACCGACATGTCGTTGTTTAGAACTGCGACTAGTTGCGTTGGTGCAAGGTCCAGCGCGAGGTTGGCGGCATCCGCAAAGCCGATATTCTCGTCTAGTTCGACAATTTCGGCGAACGGGGCGTTCTCGTGCATCCACTTGACTGACCCATCTGTCGACCCGTTGTCGATCACCATGACACGGTAGGACGGATAGTCGAGCTCGGCCAATGATGCCATCAGGTCCTGAAGATGAAATTCTCCGTTCAGGTTGATGACCGCGATGGTTACTTCTGGGCTGTCGGGGTAGACGAAACGCGCTGTCTGCGCCAACTTGCGCAGACAACGGATATCGGACGGGTTGCGTGCCCCGTGCATCGGGGCATACCCCGAGTAAATGCCTTGGGTGTAATAGTGCCAGAGTGGATTCACCCCTCTGTCGCCGCCAAGATGGGCATTGCGATACCATTCGAGTGAGAAGATACGCGACGGGTCCCGTCCTTCTTTCCAGCCGTATTCCATGAAGTGTTGCAACGGGTCCGTGGTGCAGCATGCCAGATCGCGATTTTCCGAAAGGTAGAAATCGCCATCGAAAACGCCGGTTGCCTTACAAAATGCGGCAAAGTCATCGGCACTTTCCGCCTCTTGGCCAATCGAGAAGGGGATCGCCGTGCCGTCCTGCACTTGGGAAATAGGCGTCGTCGTGGGAAGGCCGGCGTCCTTTCCCTCGAGAAGGTAGTGCACGACGGGGTTGATCCGCAAATCTCCCCCGAGATGCTCGGCGCGGTAGAAATTCGGGTCGAAGTCCGCTGTCGGCCATCTGCCCTCGGCATGTCCGTAACGAAAGAAGTGTTCAAGCAGATCTATCCCCGCGTTCACGACGTCAGGGCTGTGGCTGGCGTAGAAGGCGGGGTCGAATAGTCGTTCTTTTTCTATGTCTTGACGGTAGGCCTCGAGCGGGTCCGAGGCCAACCTTTCTTCGTCCGACCCTTTAGACCGGCGTTGCATCAGTAGTTTTGGTATGCGGACCATTGCAGAACTGTGAAAGCAGAAACAGGCGACGCATCTTATGCGCCGAGAACAAGCAGAGAAGGAGAGTGCGTTTCATTTGGTCAAAAGATCATCAAGCGCAAGTTGGACCATATTTCGACCGCTTGTCGACTGTGGCCGCAATGCAATACCTAAATTGATGTCGTGCGATTCCACTTTCAGCTAAATGCCTTTTTTACTTTAGGTAATGCTGGCATTGCACGCGGGCGAAGCGCCGATGCTGTTTGCCTGTCGATAATTTTCTTTAATTTTATTTGAGATATCGGGCAGCAGCGATGGCACGATCCACACGGCTCCCAAATCCATTGCAACCGGCCATGAATGAGGCTGCATCGCGACATCCTGTCCAGTTTTTTCGCGTAAACGGTGAAACGCGCAGCAGGAAAACAAGCGATCGCCGACCGAAGCGGACTAGTGAAGAACCCTCCTGCGGTGGAGGAGCCGCGAGAAAACAAGTCGGGGTCGCCACCAGACGGCAGGTGCGAGAGTTGCGTGAGGGGCAACGCATGACCCGGCTGATCTCACTGCGCATGCGGGGTTGTAAGCCGCTATGATGTCCAAGCTCGAAAACGGTGTGATCTCGGCCTCAATCAGAACGATTCCGGCGTGGGTGCATAGACCGCGCGTCCCCCTGAGCCAACTTTTCGCGGCCTCCGTGCGCCCACATGTGGCAGCATGGAAGGGCGGCGAGGGGATCGCCCCCGGGTCTGGCGGCGGTGCTTGCCGGGTCCGACATCTTGGGCAGGCCGATGGCGCAGCTTTTTCTCTGGGGAAGCCGTACGGTGAGCATCGCGCAGTCGCGAACCAAGGAAATCGCGGCAGAGCGCAAAGCTTTTGTCTCGCTTGATCACGATGCCGGAAGCCCGGGTTCGTCGCGGGCGATCCGTGCCCATGCGCATAACCGCGTGTTCCTGAACGGCAACGATCGCGGTCTTCTCGGCCTCGCCCGGCGGCTATTCCAGCGAACGCATGGGCTAAGATGCGCACGAGAGGGCTTGCCGCGGCAGGCCCTCGGTGGTCTCTTCATCGCATGGGATTTCACGCCGACATCAATGCAACGCGCTACAGCTTTCCGTCGCTCAAGGTCTTGCTGGCCAAGGCCAGCCCCGAGCGAAGCGGAGATCACCTCGCCGGCGTGTCGGCCGATGGCCCGGTCGAGCGGATCGCCGCGCAGCATTGTCTCGCCGATGTGCCGCTTGCCGCTTTTCTGGACGATGTGCTTGAGGTGGACGGCGATGCGGTGACCGATCTGATCGCCGCGCAGCATGATGCCGACGCTTTCTCGCCTGTGGCGTCCTTGACGGTGGGCGAGTTCCGCGACTGGCTTCTCGATCCGGGTACGACGGGCGTGCGGATTGCGGGCGTGTCCCCGGGGCTGACCCCCGAGATGGCGGCCGCGGTCAGCAAGATCATGCGGGCCCAGGACCTGATCGCCGTCGCCGCCAAGATCGAGGTGGTCACTCGCTTCAGATCGACCATCGGCTTGAAAGGCCGGCTTTCGACCCGCAACCAGCCCAATCACCCAACCGACGACAGTCGCGGCATCGCGCTCTCAGCGCTGGACGGGCTGATGATGGGCGCAGGTGACGCCGTGATTGGGGTGAACCCCGCGACGGACACGCTGCCCGACTACATCCGCATCTGCGAGGTGCTGGAGGCGATCCGAACGCAGCTCGATATCCCGACGCAACATTGCTGCCTCGGTCATGTCAGCACGGCGATCGCGGCGATCGAGGCCGGCGCGCCGATCGATCTCGTGTTCCAATCGGTGGCCGGATCGCAAAAGGCCAATGACGGGTTCGGTGTTACCCTCGCCATGCTGGACGAGGCCCATGATGCGGTGACGCAGCTGGCCCGCGCGCCGGAGGGCGCGAACCTCATGTATTTCGAGACGGGGCAGGGGGCCGCCCTCTCGGCAGAGGCGCATCACGGCATGGATCAACAGACGATGGAGGCCCGCGCCTATGCGGTTGCTCGGCGTTACCGTCCATTGCTGGTGAACACGGTGGTTGGATTCATCGGGCCCGAATACCTCGCCGACGGCAAACAGATCATCCGCGCGGGGCTCGAGGATCATTTCTGTGGCAAGCTGCTCGGCCTGCCGATGGGGGTGGATGTCTGCTACACCAATCACTCATATGCCGATCAGGAGGACATGGATATCCTGCTGACCACGCTGGCCGCCGCCGGGGTAAGTTTCGTCATCACGGTGCCGGGCGCGGATGATATCATGCTGAACTATCAATCCCTTGCCTTCCATGACGCGCAATTCATTCGTGAGACACTGGGCCGGCCACCGGCGCCCGAATTCGCCGCGTGGATGCAGACCAACGGGATCGGAACGCCCGAGATAACACTGCCCACCCTCGAAACGGCGCTGTCGCGTCTGAGGCTTCCGGCCGGATGAGCGACCCGAAACCCATATCCCGCGCCGAGATCGGTGCACTGACACAGGCCCGGCTCAGTTTCGGTGGTCGGGGCAGGGCCCTGACGACCGGTCAGGCGCTTGGCTTCGCGCTGGACCACGCGCAGGCGCGTGCTGCCGTTCTGGCCGAACTCGATACCGCGCAATTGGCGGAAACATTGGAACGCGTGGGGCTGACGCATCGCGTCGTAGCAAGCGCTGCGCCCTCTCGCGATGATTTCATCCGCCGCCCCGATCTTGGCCGGGCCTTGCCGGACCGCCACGCGGCAGCCCTGGCAGAAGAGGCTGCGCCGGACGTGGCCCTTGTCCTCGGGGACGGCTTGTCGGCCACGGCGGTTCACCTCAATGGTCCGGCCTTCATGTCGGAGCTATCCAAACGCCTTTCGGACGCGGGCATGACGGTATCTCCGATCATCCTTGCGCATCAGGCGCGCGTGGCCCTGGGCGACAAGGTCGCGCTGGCCTTGGGCGCGAAAACGGTTGTCATGGCGCTTGGTGAACGTCCCGGGTTGTCCGCCGCCGACAGCCTTGGTGTCTACCTGACCCATGCCCCCATGGCCGAAATCCCGGACAGCGCGCGCAACTGCATCTCCAACATTCGCGAGGCAGGAACGAGTGTCGAGGCCGCCGCCGATCAGGCGACGCGATTGATCGTAGCCATGCAGCGCTCCGGCCAGAGTGGCGTGGCGCTGAACCAGCTGCTGGCCCGCGACGGGGCGCTGCTCACTGGGCCTTGAGGTTCGGGAGGGCCCTCCCACCGCTGGGCTTGAATGCGGTCTTGCATGGGCGTGTCGTCGATCTGCGGATGTAATCCGCTGAGCATCCGGGGTTACGCGCGATAGAGCTCGGATTGTGGGGACCAGACCAGATGAACCTCTGAGACCCAACCATCATGGAAGACAGAGGCATGCCCCAGAAGAGGCATAAGCCTGAGGACACCGTTGCAAAGCTGGGTGAACGCGTCGGGGGATGCGACCGTTGGCGCGGTCAGGATCGTGGACGCGTCTTTTGCGGGTCGTAATGCGGAAAGGGCACGACGCGGGCGGCGTATCGTTTCAGGTGCCCGTCCAGTTGCCCGACCTCCACCTCGGTGCCCTCGGCAGCATGCGCCACATCCAGCCGCGCCAGCGCGATCCATTGACCCGTCCGGGGCGAACGCATGGCGGAACAGACCTCGCCCACCTGCGCACGCCCGATGCGGATGCAGTCGCCATGGGCCACGGCGTTCTGCCCCTCGATCTCAAGCCCCACGAATTTGCGCGACGGGTGCTCTTTGCGGCGCAACAAGGCCTCGCGCCCGACGAAATCGGCGGTCTTGGATTTCAGCGGCACCGTAAAGCCGATCCCGGCCTCGAACGGGTCGGTCTGGTCCGAGAAATCGTAGCCCGCAAATACGAGTCCCGCCTCGATCCGAACCATGTCCAAACCGGCCAGCCCCATCGGTCGCATCCCCATCGGTTGCCCTGCCTGCCAAACGGCGTCGAAGATCGCCGTGCCGTCTTTGGGGTGGCAAAAGACCTCGTAGCCCAATTCGCCCGTATAGCCGGTGCGCGAGATCACCACCGGCACCCCCTCGGGGCCGCCGAGGCGAGCCGGGGTAAAGCGGAACCACCCCATCTCGGACAGGTCGGCGTGATGCGGCGCGGTCCAGAAGATCGAGGTGATCAGATCGCGCGATTTCGGCCCCTGGACCGCAAGGTTGTGCATCTGGTCGGTCGAGGATCGGATCATCACGTTCATGCCAAGGCGCTGCGCCTCTTCGCGCATCCACGCGCCGCCCTCGTCCGAACCGCCGATCCAGCGGAAATTATGCTCGCCCAACCTAAACAGCGTGCCGTCATCGATCATTCCGCCATGGGGGTAGCACATGGCCGAATAGACGACCTGTCCGATGGCCAGTTTTTCCACGTTTCGCGTCAGCACCCAGTTCAGCAGTGCCTCGGCATCTGGGCCGGTCACCTCGAATTTGCGCAAAGCCGACAGGTCCATCGCCACGACACCCTCGCGGCAGGCCCAATAGCTTTCGACCGCATCGCATTGCGGGAAGCTGTTGGGCAGCCAAAAGCCGTTATAGTCCGCGAAATCGCGCGTCATCGCGGCAAAGCTGTCGTGAAAGGCGCTTTCTCGCGTCATGATCGGGTCCTCGTCAGGGGTCGGGCGCCAGGCCGTGGCGCGGGAAAAACGCTCATCCGCGCCATAGGTGCGCAGGTGAATGTCGGTCAGGTGCCAGCCATTGGCGGCGCTGGTGTCATCGGGGCAGGCCGATGACACACAGATCAGGTCGGTCAGCGCGCGGAGCAACACGTAGTCGCCGGGGCGCGACCATGGCTCGTCGGCATACATCACGCCGTCATGGTCGATGGCGGTGTTGAAAAAGAAATTCGCCGCCATCCAGCCAGGCCGGGCCGGGATGCCGTAGCCCGCCAGTTCCGCGTTGAAGTTGTCGGAACAGTTGGCGTGGCCCGGATAGCCGATATCGTCGTAATACTTGGCGTTGCAGGCCAGTGCGAAGGCATCGTGCCGCCCGCAGGTATCCTGCACCACCTCGACCAGCGGGGTCAGGTCGTGGTCGAAATACTTCGCATGCAACCCCGGCATCGGGTAGGCGTGCCCGTGGATCGTGCGGGTGGTGGTCACGTCGAGCGGGTGAAAGATGCCCTTGTCGACCTTGCGCGCGTCGAAGCATTGGAAATCGGTGCATTGGCGACCATCGACATCCATGATCTGGATGAACTCGCCCTTTTTCACGCGATAGGCGCGGGCGGTGGCCGAAGAAACGCGGATATCTTGCAGCGGGTCAGCCAGCGGGTCGGGCAAGGCATAGCTGCCGGCATGGCGGGGCTGCGCGCGGGTGATCGTGACCGACAGCGGCGTGGCCGTTGTCTGCGCCTCGAAATCCGGGGCGGGTGCAGGGGCTGCCAGCAGCACCCAGCCATTGGATTGCGCGGTAAAGCTGACCGCGTCGCCCGCCGGGGTGTCATAGTTGAACAGCCCGATGGCGGGTGCGGTTTCGATCTCGACCTGCCGCCGGACCAACCCCGCCCGTAGACGCGCCATGCCCGGGCGGTCACTGGCCAGCGTGGCGCGCAACCCGTCGCCCGCGGCATCCGCCGATACGCCCAACAGGCCCGGCGCGATGCGTCCGGCTGCGTCAGCAACCAGCATTTCGCAGATCTGTCCACCCTCGGCATTGGTGATGGTGATGCGGTCGCCGGGCTTGACCTCCCACAGGGCGGCGCCGCCGCCCGGCACGCTGTGGCGTTCCTCGGTCGGGGCAAGCCGATAGGCCGCCGCGCGACGCGGATGCGAGCCCCTTGGGGCACCGGGACGAAATGGCAGGCCGGAAGGATCGAGGATCACGGGGGACTCCAACGGTCAGACAGGAAAGGCCCGTGGGGCGCGCAGCCGCGCCCCACGGAGTGGCGAGGACGCGCTCAATTCTGCAGGTAGGCTTCCATGCTGTCGTCGAGCGCATCCTTCCAGGGGGTGTGGTGAATGGGGGCCATCGTGCCCGTGATGACCGATTTGTAGCAGTTGTTGCGGAACGCCATGATGTCCTGCGCCTTGTGTTTCTTCCACTGCATGAAGGCCTCGGTCGCGCCGTCCACGTCGAAGGACGGGTAGTCGGTATCCGCGATCAGTTCCTTGATGTAATCGGCCTGATAGGTGATGGCGTATTTCACATCATCCGAGGCCTCTTCGCGCACCTCGCGCTCGGCCACATCTGCCATCAGCACCTGCTTGTCAGCGGGCACCTCGATCCGGTCCAGAATGATGTCGCGCACATACCAGGCCTGGGCATCGAACATATTGAAGGTGAACCACTGGTCCTGCATGCCGAGGTAAAACAGCTTGGTATTATGGACGTAGGCCACCCCCTTGTAGAGGTCGGCCGTGGCGAGGCGGTTGGCCGTTTTCAGGCGCAGATCGTCGGGCAGGAACGGGAAATAGTGCTTGTAGCCTGTGCAAAGGATGATGGCGTCGACATCCTTGGTGCTGCCGTCCTTGAAGAATACGGTCTTGCCCTCGACTTTTTCCATCGCGGGCTTTTCTTCCCAGTTATCAGGCCAGGCAAACCCCATGGGCGCCGAGCGGTAGCAGCTGGTGATCGACTTGGCGCCGTATTTCCAGCATTGCGAGCCGATATCTTCGGCCGAATAGGACGAGCCGACGACCAGCACATCCTTGCCCTCGAACTCGCGCGCGTCGCGGAAGTCATGGGCATGCACGATGCGCCCGTTGAACTGGTCGAAACCGGGGTATTCCGGCACGTTGGGTGACGAGAAATGGCCCGACGCCACGATCACGTGGTCAAAGCGCTCCTTGTAAACCCGGTCGGCGACCATGTCGTGAACCGTCACTTCGAAATCGCCCGCCGCTTCGTCATACTCGACCCAGCGGATGACCGAGGAAAAACGGATCCAGTCGCGCACATTGGCCTTGAGCACACGGCCCTCGATATAATCGAACAACACGGCGCGTGGCGGGTAAGAGGCGATCTGTTTGCCGAAATGCTCCTCAAAAGAATAGTCGGCGAATTCCAGACCTTCCTTGGGGCCGTTCGACCACAGGTAGCGATACATCGAACCATGGACCGGCTCACCGTTCTCGTCGACGCCGGTGCGCCACGTGTAGTTCCACAGGCCGCCCCAATTCGACTGTTTTTCGAAGCAGACGATCTCGGGGATGTCCGCGCCTTTCTGGGCGGCGGACTGGAACGCCCGCAGTTGCGCAAGGCCCGAGGGACCGGCACCGATTACGGCGACTCGTTTTGTCATGGTCATAGCTCCACTGGCTTGATGCTTTGGTATGAACCAATATTGAAAACTGGTCCGATCATGTGACTCTGGTGTGGGCCAATATTTTTCCTATGGTCAATGAATTTTCTTTGGAGGAATATGAATCCACTGATTTGAGTGACCCGTTTGGCGAAAAAATAAGCTGGAGTTCAAAAAGTGAGCAGCTCATCGCTGGCGCAGAGGCTTGCCGTAGCCGGTTCCCTTCCGAGGCTGACCGTGCAGGATCGCGCTCCGATCCGGGTTGGTGTCTTGGTGCCGCTATCGGGCAGCGAAGAGCGCTGGGGTCGCCCCGGCGTCAAGGGCTGCCGCCTGTGGGTGGATTGGATCAACGCCCATGGGGGCATGATGGTGGCCGGGCGTCGGCATTTGGTCGAGTTGATCGTCGAAGACAGCGCCGCCGGGCCCGAGGGTGCGCTGGAAGCCGCGCGCCGCATGGTCGAGATGCAGCGCGTGCGCCTTGTCATGACGCTGGGGGGCGGCGAGTTGGGCCTTGCCTTGGCCTATCTGATGCAGCGGCGTGTTCTGACTGCAACGCTCCTGCCTACCGACCTGTCGCCGGATCACCCTTATCTGATTGCCCCGGCCGAGGTGCATCCCTTCTTTAATGTCACCGGGGTGGATTGGCTTGCCCGCCATTACCCCGAGGCGCGGCGCATGGCCATGTGCTCTCAGACCGATCTGATGGGGTTGCCATCGCTTGCAACCTATCGTGCCGCCTTCAAGGTGGCCGCGCGCGAAATCGTGGCCGAAGTGTCCTACGACCCCGACACCGCAGATGCGGTACAGATCGTCGCTCGCTTGATGGCCAGTGATCCGGATGTCTTGTGTTGGTGCTCCTCCGCGCCGCCGATGGTCGAGGCGTTGACGGTAGCGGCCTTCGAAGCCGGTTTCACGGGGCAGATTCTGTCCTGCACCTGTGACAATTATCAACGGTTGATTGCGCGCACCTCGCCCGAGTTCATGGAGCGGGTCATCTTTCAGTTTCCGGATTTCGACGACCCCAAGCTGGGGGACTCGGCGTTCTTCTTTCACAGGCCCAAGGCATTTTTCGACAGCTACAACGAAAGATTTCCGGGCCTGTGGTCCGCGGTCAGTTGGGAATACGCCTTCATTCTGGATTTATGGCACGAAGCGGTCGAAACCGCCGACAGTCTGACGCCGTCAACCGTTCTGACCGCGCTGAAGCGGGGACGGCGCATGCCGCATGCTTTTGGTCTTGCGACGTGGTGGGGAACCGAGGTGTTCGGAATCGACAACGCCCTGGTTGGGGACTGGCCGGTTGTAACGATCCGCGAGGGCAAGGCACGTATACAGGAGTTCGGCTCGGTGCTGGATTGGTTGAAGGTGAACGGCCCCCTTCTGGCGGCGGAATTGGGTGCGTTGAACCAGTTGTGGCACCAGCGTGCCAAGCCTGACCTGGCCCAGGCCTTGGCCGATGACTGAGACTTCGGTGCGCCCCGCACCATATGAGGAGAGCACGGACATGTCCGATCGCAACAAGCTGGAACAAAACCCGCACGCGGTGAAGGAGCCCCGCGAAAAGAACCTCGAGGTCGCCATTGGTCGACAGGTACGGGAGTTGCGCAAACGTCAGCGTATGACGGGGGCCGATCTCGCGGCGCAAACGGGCATCTCGGTCGGCATGCTGTCGAAAATCGAGAACGGGGTGATCTCGGCCTCGCTCAACACGATTTCGGCGTTGGCGCATGGGTTGCGCGTGCCGCTGGTCCAGTTGTTTGCGGGCTATGAAGAAGAACGCGGCTGCATGCATGTCAAGGCGGGGCAGGGCGCCGAGATCGAGCGCGCCGGAACGCGTGCCGGGCATCAATACAACCTGTTGGGTCATATCGGGTCGAACAATTCCGGTGTGGTGGTCGAACCCTATCTGATCACGCTCGACAGCAGTTCGGATCGCTTCCCGGCCTTTCAGCACGAAGGGATCGAGTTCCTCTATATGCTGGAGGGGCGTGTCAGCTATCGCCACGGTGACAAGATGTACGATCTGGAACCGGGCGACTCGCTGCTTTTCGATGCCGATTCTCCCCATGGTCCGGAGCAATTGGTCGAGATCCCCGCGCGGTATCTTTCGATCATCACCTATCCTCAGGCCCGCTAGGCAGTCACGAAGCGCCCGGAAAATGGGCGTGCCCGCCGGTGCGTGGCTGTTTCTGCCTGAAAATGATGCACATGCAGCTATGTTTCGGGGTTTTTCCCGCGGCGTGAAATACTTTCTTGAAAGGAAAATAGGTTTCTCTTTAGTGATGCCGTGACGGCGCGAACCTCGCCGGGATCACACCCATTACGGAGGAACCTATGTGTGGCATTGTTGGCCTCTTCCTGAAAAAGGATGACTTGCGCCCGCAGCTGGGCGACATGCTGACCGATATGCTCATCACCATGACCGATCGCGGACCCGACAGTGCGGGTATCGCGATCTACGGCCCTGAGACCGAGGGCATGGTGAAGATTACGGTGCAATCGGACAGCCCCGAGACGGCATTTGCCCATCTCGACGCGGCGCTATGCGCGGCAATCGACGCGCCGGTGACGATCAAGGTAATCGACACCCATGCCGTTCTGACCGTGCCTGAAGCGTCCGAGGCCGCAGCTATCGCATGGCTTGAGGAAACCGGCCTGCGCATCATGGGCTCGGGCGCCTCGATGGAGATCTACAAGGAAGTCGGCCTGCCCAAGGATGTCGCCGCGCGCTTTGGCCTGCGCGAGATGGGCGGCTCGCACGGCATCGGCCATACCCGTATGGCCACTGAGTCTGCCGTGACGACGATGGGCGCGCATCCGTTCTCGACCGCCGATGACCAATGTCTTGTTCACAACGGGTCACTGTCGAACCACAACCAGATGCGCCGCACGCTGGCGCGCAAGGGCGTGTTCACCCGCTCGGAAAACGACACCGAGGTTGGCGCGGCCTATATCTCGTCGCGCATCGCCGAGGGCGCCACGCTGGGTGAGGCGCTGGAGGGGACGATCAAGGATCTCGACGGGTTCTTCACCTTCGTGACCGGCACCAGGAACGGGTTCGGCGTGGTGCGCGACCCCATCGCCTGCAAGCCCGCCGTCATGGCCGAGACCGAGGACTACGTCGCCTTCGCCTCGGAATATCGGGCCTTTGCCGACCTGCCGGGGATCGAGGCCGCCCGCGTCTGGGAACCCGAACCTGCCACCGTCTATTTCTGGGAGCGCTGATCCAATGACCACCACGCTCGACATGACCGCGACCGACCTGCGCGCGGTCAACACCACGCTTCAGGCCGCGGCCCGCGCACAGGCCAACGAGGATTACGAGATCATCAATCCGCGCGGGGCCCATGCCATGGCCTGCGGCCTCGACGGGCCGCTGACCGTCACCATTAAGGGCTCGACCGGCTATTACTGTGCCGGGATGAACAAGGAAGCCACCGTCACCGTCGAAGGGTCCGCCGGGCCCGGCGTGGCTGAAAACATGATGTCCGGGATCGTCACGATCGAAGGCGACGCCAGCCAGTATGCCGGGGCCACGGGGCATGGCGGATTGCTGAACATCAAGGGCAACGCGTCGTCGCGCTGCGGCATCTCGATGAAGGGGATCGACATCGTGGTGCATGGCAATATCGGCCATATGTCGGCCTTCATGGCGCAGAAGGGCAACCTTGTCGTGCTGGGCGATGCGGGCGATGCGCTGGGCGACTCGCTCTACGAGGCGCGGCTCTTCGTGCGCGGCAGCGTCAAGTCGCTGGGGGCCGATTGCATCGAGAAAGAGATGCGGCCCGAGCACCTCGAAATCCTGGCCAAGCTGCTGGAGCAGGCCGGCGCCGATGCCAAGCCTGAAGAGTTCAAGCGCTATGGCTCGGCCCGCAAGCTTTACAATTTCAACATCGACCACGCCGACGAATACTGAGGAGCGCGACATGGACAAGACACCGCAGACCGAACCGCGCCAAAGCTGGACGTTCTCCAACTCGATCAACTCGGAGATCCGTCGCGCGGCCGATACGGGCATCTACGACATCCGCGGCGGGGGCGCGAAACGCCGCGTGCCGCATTTCGACGACCTGCTGTTCCTCGGCGCGTCGATGTCGCGCTACCCGTTGGAAGGTTACCGCGAGAAATGCGAGACGGCGGTCACGCTGGGCACGCGCTTCGCGAAAAAGCCCATCGAGTTGAAGATCCCGATCACGATTGCGGGCATGTCCTTTGGCTCGCTTTCGGCCAATGCCAAGGAGGCGCTGGGCCGTGGCGCGACGATGGCGGGCACCTCGACCACCACGGGCGATGGCGGCATGACCGAGGAAGAGCGCGGCCATTCGGAGAAGCTGGTCTACCAGTATCTGCCGTCGCGATATGGGATGAACCCCGACGACCTGCGCCGCGCTGACGCGATCGAGGTCGTGGTGGGGCAGGGCGCAAAACCCGGCGGCGGCGGTATGCTTCTGGGCCAGAAGATCACCGAACGGGTCGCAGGTATGCGCGATCTGCCGGTGGGGATCGACCAGCGCTCGGCCTGTCGCCACCCGGATTGGACCGGCCCCGATGATCTGGAGATCAAGATCCTCGAATTGCGCGAGATCACCAACTGGGAAAAGCCGATCTACATCAAGGTGGGCGGCGCGCGCCCCTATTACGACACCGCGCTGGCGGTCAAGGCGGGGGCCGACGTGGTCGTGCTGGACGGGATGCAGGGCGGCACGGCCGCCACGCAGGACGTGTTCATCGAACATGTCGGCCAGCCCACGCTGGCCTGCATCCGCCCCGCCGTTCAGGCCTTGCAGGATCTGGGCATGCACCGCGAGGTTCAGCTTGTCGTCTCGGGCGGTATCCGCAGCGGGGCCGACGTGGCCAAGGCGCTGGCGCTGGGGGCCGATGCGGTCTCGATCGGGTCGGCGGCGCTGATCGCCATCGGCGACAATGACCCCAAATGGGAGGCCGAGTACCAGGCGCTTGGGTCCACCGCGGGGGCCTATGACGACTGGCACGAGGGGCGCGATCCGGCGGGCATCACCACGCAGGACCCCGAGTTGATGAAGCGCCTCGACCCGATGGCGGCCGGGCGCAAGCTGCGCAACTACCTCAACGTGATGACGCTGGAGTGTCAGACCATCGCGCGGGCCTGTGGACACAACCACGTCCACAACCTTGAGCCCGAGGATCTCTGCGCCTTGACGATGGAGGCCGCCGCCATGGCGCAGGTGCCGCTGGCCGGGACCAACTGGTACCCGGGCAAGCCGGGCTTCTGACGCAATCGGACAAGATCGAGAGGGGCCTTTGCGCCCCTCTTTCATCAACAGGATAAAGGATGACGACGATGAGCAAACTGGCAGATTTCGCCGCGAAGACCGGCGTCAAGTATTTCATGATCTCCTACACGGATCTGTTCGGGGGGCAGCGCGCCAAACTGGTGCCCGCGCAGGCCGTCGCCGATATGGAAGAGGACGGTGCGGGCTTTGCCGGGTTTGCCACATGGCTCGACCTGACGCCGGCGCATCCCGATATGCTGGCCGTGCCCGACCCTGATGCGGTGATCCAGCTGCCGTGGAAGCCCGAGGTCGCCTGGGTCCCCGCCGATTGCGTGATGGAGGGCGAACCGGTCGAACAGGCCCCGCGCAACGTGCTGAAAAAGCTGATCGCCGAGGCCGAGGCCGAGGGGCTGCGTGTGAAAACCGGGATCGAGGCCGAGTTCTTTCTGCTGACGCCCGAGGGCGACAAGATCTCTGACCCGTTCGATACGGCGGAAAAGCCCTGCTACGACCAACAGGCCGTGATGCGCCGCTATGACGTGATCGCCGAGGTTTGCGACTACATGCTCGATCTGGGCTGGGGTCCGTATCAGAACGACCACGAGGATGCGAACGGCCAGTTCGAGATGAACTGGGAATATGCCGATGCGCTGGTCACCGCCGACCGCCACAGCTTTTTCAAGTTCATGGTGAAATCGGTCGCGGAAAAGCACGGGCTGCGCGCGACCTTCATGCCCAAGCCCATCGCCGGCCTGACCGGCAATGGCTGCCATGCGCATATCTCGGTCTGGGATCTGGAGGGCAAGACCAACGCCTTTGCGGGCGATGCCGGCGGCCAGATCGGCGAGGTGGGCCTGTCTCAGCAGGGCGGCTATTTCCTCGGCGGGATCATGAAACACGCCGAGGCGCTGGCCGCGATCACCAACCCGACGGTCAATTCCTACAAGCGGATCAATGCGCCGCGCACGATGTCAGGTGCAACCTGGGCGCCCAACACCGTGACCTGGACGGGCAACAACCGCACCCACATGGTGCGCGTGCCGGGGCCGGGCCGGTTCGAATTGCGCCTGCCCGATGGGGCCGTGAACCCCTATCTGTTGCAAGCGGTCATCATCGCCGCGGGTCTGTCGGGTATCCGCACCAAGGCCGATCCGGGCCCGCGCTACGACATCGACATGTATGCCGAGGGCCACAAGATCGAGGGCGCGCCGAAACTGCCGCTCAACATGCTGGACGCTATTCGCGCGCTCGAGGCCGATGACGAGTTGACGGCGATGCTGGGCGCCGATTTCTCGGCGTCCTTCATCAAGATGAAGCACCAGGAATGGAACTCATTCGTGTCGCATTTCTCGCGCTGGGAGAAAGAGAACACGCTCGATATCTGAGTGCGATGATCTTGCATCGGAAGGCCCGGCTCAGTCCGGGCCTTTTTCATTGCGCAAGGCCGAGGGTGGCGTGCCGAACAGGCCCGAGAACGCATCCGAGAAATGCGCCTGCGAGGAAAACCCGGTCATATGCGCGATCTCGGCCAGCGGCAGGCGCGTCTCGACAACCAATTCACGCCCGGTTTCAAGCCGGATGCGCCGGTATTCCTGCATGACAGACCGCCCCGTCGCGGCGCGAAACTGACGCTGCAATTGTCGGATTGACAGGCCCGAAAGGGTCGCGATCTGATCTTGCGACAGCGGGTCGGCGACATGGCTTTCCATCAGGTCCAGCGCGGCCTCGACCGGGGGCGGCACCGCGCCGTAAGCCCGCGCGGTCGCGCGGCGTTGCGGGGCATCTGCGCCGCGCACCTCGGTCTGGATGAACCAATCGGAAATCCGCTGCGCGAACCCCGTGCCATGGTCGCGGGCGATGATCGCGTGCATCATGTCCAAGGGTGCCGAGCCGCCCGCGCAGGTGTAGCGGTCGCGGTCGATCACGAACAGACGTCGCTCCAACAGCCAGTCGCCGGGCAGGGTGTCAAAATCCTCGTAATGATGCCAATGAACCGTGAAGCGCCGGTTTTCGAGCAGCCCGGCCTTGGCCAGTACCACCGCGCCGCCCGAGATGCCCCCAAGCGCCACGCCGTTGCGATCCGCCTGTCTGAGCCATGCGAACAGGGTTGGGTCATGGACCCGCGCCGGGTCGCCGCCGGCCACCACAAACAACAGGTCGTACAAGGGGACCGCATCGCGATAGCGCCGTGTTTCGAACATACCCCCGACGGACGAGGTGGCCTGCCGTCCCGTATCCGACAAGAGCGTGATGTCGTAGCGGAGTGTCGGCGAAAACAGATTCGCCGCACGCAAAGGTTCAAGCGCCGAGGCCGTCGACATCAGCGCGAAGCCGTCCAGTAGCAGAAAGGCGATTCTCTTCATCGGGCAGGCGGATCCGTGTTTTGTCGATCGTGGCCTAATAATGAATGCAAACGACCCAAAACAGGAAGAGGCAAAAGAATTCCCCAGCTAGAAATATCGCAAGAACATGGAGCACACCGTATGACATTCTCTGGCTTCAAGGTCGTGAAAGAGGCGCTGACCGGCCATAAGGGCTGGCGACCGCTGTGGCGCGACCCGGACCCGAAACCGGCCTATGATATCGTCATCGTCGGCGGCGGTGGGCATGGGTTGGCGACGGCCTTCTACCTCGCGCAGACCTTTGGCGAATTGAAGGTCGCGGTGCTGGAGAAGGGCTGGCTTGGCTCGGGCAATATCGGGCGAAACACCACGATCATCCGCTCCAATTACCTGCTGCCGGGCAACGAGCCCTTCTACGAGTTTTCCATGAAGCTCTGGGAAAACCTGGAACAGGCAACGAACTTCAACTCGATGGTCAGCCAGCGCGGCATCATCAACCTGATCCATACCGATGGCCAGCGCGACGCCTATCGCAGGCGCGGCAACGCGATGTTGCTGGCGGGCGCCGATGCGCGCCTGCTGGGCCGCGATGAACTGCGCCAGATGGTGCCGTTCCTGAACTTTGACAACCCGCGCTTTCCCATCAAGGGCGGGCTGATGCAGGCACGCGCAGGCACCGCGCGCCATGATGGCGTGGTCTGGGGCTATGCACGCGGGGCCGATCAGCGCGGCGTCGACATCATTCAGAATTGCGAAGTCACCGGCTTTCGGATCGAGGGTGGCGCGGTGCAGGGGGTCGAAACCTCGCGCGGCTATATCGGCGCCAAGAAGGTCGGCGTCGCGGTGGCTGGCAATTCCAGCCGCGTGATGGCCATGGCGGGCATGCGCCTGCCGATCGAAAGCCACGCGTTGCAAGCTTTCGTGTCGGAGGGGCTGAAGCCCACCATTCCCGGTGTCATCACCTTTGGCGCGGGCCATTTCTATGTCAGCCAGTCCGACAAGGGCGGGCTGGTCTTTGGCGGCGATATCGACGGCTACAATTCCTATGCGCAGCGCGGCAACCTGCCCGTGGTCGAGGATGTGATCGAGGGCGGCATGGCCCTGATGCCGATGATCGGGCGCGCCCGCCTGCTGCGCGCCTGGGGCGGGGTGATGGACATGTCGATGGATGGCTCACCCATCATCGACCGAACTGGTATAGACGGCCTATATTTCAATGGCGGCTGGTGTTACGGCGGGTTCAAGGCGACGCCGGCCTCCGGTTATGCTTTCGCGCATCTTCTGGCCACCGACCGCCCACACGAGACCGCCACCGCCTACCGGTTCGACCGCTTCGCGCGCGGCTATGTCATCGACGAAAAGGGCGTTGGCGCCCAACCCAACCTGCATTGAGGTCGCCCGGATGCTGATCCCCCATCCCCTGCTTGGCCTGCGTGACGCGCAGGAATTCACCTATCTCGGCGATGCGTCGCTGATGCATCGCCCCGACCCGGCGCGCGAGGACGCCGTGGCGGCCTTTGCCGACTACGTCTTCCTGCGCGACAACCCGGCGGGCGTGCATCGCGAGCTGTGGTTTCACGAGGCAGGCGACCGATCCTGGCTGGTCGTGACGCGCGACACCACCACGCATGAGATCCTCGGCGCGGAACTGGCCAGCGACGTGAAACTGGGGGGCGTGCAATGACCCGTCTGTCGAAAGGTGGTCTGATCGACCGCGACGCGCGCCTGCGCTTCAGCTTCAACGGCACCGAGTATAGCGGCTACCAGGGCGATACGCTGGCCTCGGCGCTGCTGGCCAATGGCGTGCAACTGATGGGCCGCAGCTTCAAATACCACCGCCCGCGCGGGGTGTTCGCCGCCGGCTCGGAAGAGCCCAACGCCATGGTCACGCTGCGAGATGGCGCGCGGGCCGAGCCGAACACCCGCGCCACGATGACGGAGCTTTACGATGGTCTCAGCGCACGGTCGCAGAACCATATCGGCTCTCTCGAGCGGGACCTGCTGGCGGTCAACGACCTGCTGTCGCCATTCCTTGCGGCGGGGTTCTATTACAAGACCTTCATGTGGCCCAAGGCGTTCTGGGAAAAGCTTTATGAACCCGCGATCCGCCGCGCGGCGGGGCTGGGGGCCTTGTCGATGCAGGCCGACCCGGATGAATACGACAAAGGCTTCCTGCATTGCGATCTGTTGGTCATCGGCGGCGGGGCGGCGGGGCTGTCGGCGGCGCTGACCGCTGGACGTGCCGGGGCACAGGTCATTCTGGCGGATGAGGATTTTGCCCTTGGCGGGCGTCTGCTGGCCGAACGCGACCGGCTGGACGGGGCCGAGGCGCGCGATTGGGTCGCCATCACCCGGGCCGAGTTGGATAGCCTGCCCAATGTCCGCGTGATGCCGCGCACCACCGTCTTCGGCGTCTATGACCATGGCATCTACGGCGCGGTGGAACGCGTGGCCGATCACCTCCCCACCCCCGGCGACAAGGTGCGTCAGACGCTCTGGCGGATCACGGCGAAGCGTGCCGTCCTCGCCGCCGGTGCAACCGAGCGGCATATCCCCTTTGCCGACAATGACCGCCCCGGCATCATGCTGGCCGGTGCCATGCGCGCTTATGCCAACCGTTGGGCCGTGACGCCGCTGAAACACGCGAACGACCCGATTGCCATCTTCACCAATGGCGATGACGGGCACCGCACGGCGATGGACCTTATCGCCCATGGCGCGCGCGTCCTTGGCGTGATCGACAGCCGCGCAGATGCGCCTTGCTTTGGCCAGTATGAGGTTTTTCCCGGGGCCACCGTGACCGGCACCAAGGGCCGCCAAAGCCTCTACGCGATCGAGATCACGCGAAACGGCCAATCCGAATGGCACTCGGTCGGGGCCTTGGGGGTTTCGGGCGGCTGGAACCCGAACGTGCATCTGGCCTCGCACCATCGCGGGCGGCCAGTTTGGGATGACGCGCTGCTGGCCTTCGTGCCGGGGCCGAATGGTCCGCAGGGCCTGATCCCGGCAGGCGCTGCGGCGGGCAAGGGTGGCGTGGCAGATGCGCTGGCTGATGGCATGCAGGCGGCGATCACGGCCCTGTTGGAGATCGACATCGCCGCCAAGCCCATTCCCCTGCCGCAGGCCGAAAACGCCCCCGCCGCGCAGGAGGCCTTCTGGCATGTTCCCGGCAAACGCCGCGCCTGGGTCGATTTCCAGAATGACGTGACGGTCAAGGATATCGTCTTGGCCCACAAGGAAAACATGCGCCCGGTCGAGCATCTGAAGCGCTGGACGACGCTGGGTATGGCAACCGATCAGGGTAAAACCTCGAACATCTCGGCCTTGGCGGTGATGGCCGAACTGACGGGAAAGACAATTCCGCAGACCGGCACGACCATCTTCCGCCCGCCTTATACCGGCGTCTCGCTCTCGGTTCTGGGCGGCGGCGATACGGGGCCGCATTTCCGGCCCAAGCGCCTGACGCCCACCCATCACTGGGCCGAAGCCCAAGGTGCCGAATTCGTCGAGGTCGGCCCATGGATGCGCGCGCAGTATTTCCCGCAACCCGGTGAAACCCATTGGCGCGAAAGCGTCGATCGCGAGGTTCTGGCCGTCCGGTCCGGCGTTGGGCTTTGCGACGTGACGACCTTGGGCAAGATCGACGTGCAGGGGGCTGATGCGGGCGAATTCCTCAACCGCGTCTATGCAAACATGATGGGCACGCTGAAGGTCGGCATGGTCCGCTATGGCCTGATGCTGCGCGAGGATGGCCATTGCTACGACGACGGCACCTGCGCCCGCCTCGCCGAGGATCACTACGTCGTCACCACCACCACCGCCAATGCGGGGCTGGTCTATCGCCAGATGGAGTTCTTCCGCCAATGCGTCTGGCCCGATCTGGACGTGCAGCTGATCTCGACCACCGATGCCTGGGCGCAGATCGCCGTGGCAGGGCCGCAGTCTCGCACGTTGCTGCAGCGCATCGTGGATGACGCCGACATCTCGAACGAGGCCTTCCCCTTCATGGCCTGCCGTGAATTGACGATTTGCGGCGGATTGCGCGCACGTCTTTTCCGCATCTCGTTCTCGGGCGAGCTGGCCTACGAGGTCGCCGTGCCTGCCCGCTACGGTCATGCGTTGATGCAGCGGCTGATGGAGAAGGGCGCGGACCTGGGCGTCACCCCCTACGGGACCGAGGCGCTGGGCGTTCTTCGCATCGAGAAGGGCCACGCTGCCGGGGCCGAGTTGAACGGCCAGACCACGGCGCAGATGCTGGGGCTGGGCCGCATGGTCTCGGTCAAGAAGGATAGTGTCGGCGCAATCATGTCCCGGCGCGAGGGGCTGGCCGGGGACAAGCGCCGCCTTGTCGGGCTGAAACCCGTGAACGCACAAAAGCCTGTGGCCGCCGGGGCGCATCTGTTCGCCAAGGACGCGTCGCGCGACATGGCGAACGATCAGGGCTGGGTGACCTCGGCCTGCTATTCGCCGCATCTGGACAGCCATATCGCGCTTGGCTTCCTCGAAGATGGCGACACCCGCATGGGTGAGGTCATCACCGCCGCCAACCCGCTGGAGGGGCAGGAGGTGACCGTCGAAGTCGTCTCGGCCCATTTCGTCGATCCCGAAGGAGGACGCCTGCGTGACTGACCTGACCCCCATCACCGCGCTTGGCGGAACGGTTGCACGATCGGAAGATTTCGGTGTGCTGCGCCTGACCGAACAGCCCGACCTTTCCCTTGCCTCGCTCAGCTTGCGCAAGGGGCAGGGGGTGCCATCCCCCTTTGGCTTGACGCTGCCCGGCGTTGGACAATCGTCGCAGGCAGGTGAATACGGCGCCTTCTGGATCGGCCGTGACCAATGGATGATCGAGGCGCAGGGCACGCAGGATATTGCCGCGATGCTCAAGGCCGAGGTGCCCGAGGCGTCGGTTACCGAACAGACCGACGGGTTTGCCACTTTCGAGATCTCATCGGCTGGCGGTGCAGGCCCGCTCGAGGCGGTTATGCGCAAGCTGGTCAATCTCGACCCGCAAGCATTCGAGCCGGGGGCAGCGACACGAACGACCCTTGAACATATCAGTGTCTTTCTGGTTCGCAGGGCCGAAGACAGGCTTGCGGTGATCGGCATGCGGACCTACGCGGGGGCGCTGTGGCACGCGCTGAGCACCGCCGCGCGCCGGATCGGCGCCCAGACAGACGGAGAACTTGCAAAATGACCGCCCAGATCATTGACGGAAAAGCCTTTGCCGCCACCGTGCGCGAGAAAGTGGCCGCCCATGTGACGCGCCTGAAAGACGATCACGGCATCACCCCCGGCCTTGCCGTGGTGCTGGTGGGCGAGGATCCGGCCAGCCAGGTTTACGTGCGAAACAAGGGCAAGCAGACGGTCGAGGTCGGCATGACGTCCTTCGAGCACAAGCTGCCCGCCGAAACCTCGGAAGCCGATCTGCTGGCGCTGATCGATCAGCTCAATGCCGATCCGGCGGTGCATGGCATCCTCGTGCAACTGCCGCTGCCGGGGCATCTGGACAGTGATCTGGTCATCAATTCCATCGATCCGTCCAAGGACGTGGACGGATTTCATATCTCGAACGTGGGCCTGCTGGGGACGGGGCAAAAGTCGATGGTGCCCTGCACGCCGCTGGGATGCCTGATGATGCTGCGCGACCATCACGGCAGCCTGTCCGGTCTGAACGCGGTGGTGATCGGGCGCTCGAACATCGTCGGCAAGCCGATGGCGCAACTGCTGCTGGGCGATAGCTGCACCGTGACCATCGCCCATTCGCGCACCAAGGACATCGAAGAGGTCTGCCGCCGCGCTGATATCCTTGTCGCCGCCGTGGGCCGGCCCGAAATGGTGACGGGCGACTGGATCAAGCCGGGCGCGACAGTGATCGACGTGGGCATCAACCGCGTGCCTGCGCCGGAAAAGGGCGAGGGCAAGACGCGGCTGGTGGGCGATGTGGCGTTTGCCAGTGCGTCCGAGGTCGCAGGCGCCATTACCCCGGTACCGGGGGGCGTGGGCCCGATGACCATCGCGTGCCTGCTGGCCAATACCGTGACCGCCGCCTGCCGCGCCAATGGATTGCCTGAACCCGAGGGGCTGACGGCCTGACCGCCTGAGCTTTTACCACACCGAAATCGACCAACCCAAGGATCAAGGGGGGTGCGGCCTGCGCCACCCCATAGATGGAGAGCACCATGACGAAATTTTGCCTGACCGTGACGTGCCAGACGCAACGCGGGATCGTCGCGGCGATCGCGACCTTTCTTGCCGATCAAGGCTGCAACATCACCGACAGCTCGCAATATGACGACATGGAAACGGGCCAGTTTTTCATGCGGGTCAGTTTCGACTCGCAGAAAGGCGCCGATCACGCCGCGCTCGAGGCCGCCTTTGCCAGCATCGCCGAGGCCTTCGACATGACCTTTGCCTTCCATGACGAGACGCGGAAGATGAAGGTCGTCATCATGGTCTCGCGCTTCGGTCATTGCCTGAACGACCTTCTGTATCGGGTTCGGATCGGTGCCCTGCCGGTCGAGATCGTGGCCGTCATCTCGAACCACATGGACTACCAGAAGGTCGTCGTGAACAACGACATCCCCTTTCATTGCATCCGCGTGACCAAGGACAACAAGCCCGAGGCAGAGGCCGCGATCATGCGGGTCGTCGAGGACACCGAGGCCGAGTTGATCGTTCTGGCGCGCTACATGCAGATCCTGTCGGACGAGATGTGCACCAAGATGTCTGGCCGGATCATCAACATCCACCATTCGTTCCTGCCATCCTTCAAGGGGGCCAACCCGTACAAACAGGCCTATGCTCGCGGTGTGAAGTTGATCGGGGCAACCTCGCATTACGTGACGGCTGATCTGGATGAGGGCCCCATCATCGAACAGGACGTGGTACGCATCACCCACGCGCAAAGCGCCGAGGATTTCGTCTCGCTTGGGCGCGACGTGGAAAGCGCCGTACTGGCTCGCGCCATTCATGCTCACGCGCACCACCGCGTGTTCCTCAATGGCAACAAAACCGTGGTATTCCCGGCCTCGCCTGGCGGCTATTCCAGCGAACGCATGGGATAAGACGGCCACGCCACGCGAGCATATGGCGATCATTCAGACTGTTCAGGGGCGCGGAAGATCCGCGCCCCTTTGCCGTTTCTTGTGGCGTGCGCTGGACCAGTGCTCAAAAATTGGTCTAAACGAGGGGAAAGTCCCAAAGGGAAATTCACCTTGCCCAAAATCAACCCGGCGCGTGGCGCCGCCCCGTTCCCTGGTGCCACAGTCAAATACGTGTACGAAACACTCAGTACGCGCATCGTGACGCAGGAATATGCCGCCGAGGAGCGTTTGCCGTCGGAGCGTCAACTGGCGCAGGATTTGGGCGTGGCACGCAACACGGTGCGCGAGGCACTGGACCAATTGGAAAGCCGTGGCTTGATCCGGCGGCGGGCGGGATCGGGATCTTTCGTTACCTACGACCCGGACGAACAGAATGCAGCGCTGGCGCCGGTTGCGCTCGACACTGGGCCGCTGCAGTTGCAGGTGGTGCGTGGGATCCTCGAGCCAGAGATGGTGCGCCTTGCCATCGTGAACATGACGCCGCGCCAGATCGAGGCGTTGTCCGTCGTTCTGTCCAAAATGGAGTCGGTTCAGACCGACGCAACCGCCTTTGTCCGGCTAGAAGAAGAATTTCACCGTCTATTGGCCGAGGGAACGGGCAATCCCCTGCTGTTGGCATGCTACAACCTTGTGCTGGATGCGCGTCGTCAGTCGTTTCGCACGGCGATGTATCGCCGCCATCTGACGCCGGCGCGGATCGCGATCTATCAACGTGGGTATAATGGCTTGTTCAACGCGATTGCCGCCCGCGATATCGAAGAGGCCAGCGAGTTCATGAAGCTTGCCTTGATCGAAGATCAGCGTCTGCTGTTGCAGGAAGATTGACACGCGGTTGGTTCAACCAATCTGACCAATTGGTCAAAGCTAGGGCCGGACATCTCCATATCGAAAAAGCCGCGAATCGCTCCCTTCAGGGGGTATTCCGGCGGGCAGGCTGCGGCAGATCATGCCGCAACCAGCATACGCTCGGCGTATCGGCAAGTTTTGAATGATTCCAGCTCTGCTCAGAAATTGATCTCAGAGTGCTCGCGGCGCTGTTCATTGCGCCAAAATGGGTCGAATTATCGCTTCAAGGAAATTCCCTACAGGAAAAAACTTTGATCATGGGTGATCTCCTGCGCCTTCTTTCAGTGCCAATTGAGCCAGTTCAAAGAATTGGTACTGACCAAATCTGGGTGCGTGACCCGCCACAGGCTCGCAAAACAAGGAGACGGACGTGGAACAGGAACTCGAAACCTTGGCTGCCGCCGTGGCCGAACTGCAGGGGAGCATCGCCGCGACGAACGGCACGTTCTCCGAGACTTTCTATTATCTGACGATCCCGCTCATGGTGCTGATCCATGCCGGGTTCCTCGCCTACGAAATGGGCGCCTCGCGCTCCAAGAACGCGCTGTCCTCGGGTATCAAGAACATTCTCGCCATCGCGATGATCGTTCCCTTCTTCTACTTCATTGGTTGGTGGATCTACTGGGCCTTCCCGACGGGCTTCACCCTGTCCGAGGGCGCGATGGGCATTTCGGGCGCAGCCTATGCCAATGCCGTGGCCTTGCCCTGGAGCGAATTCATGGGCCCCAACCTCGATGATCGCGCCTCGGGCGTGTTCTGGGGCGCCTTCGTGCTATTTGCGGCGACGACGGCCTCGATCCTGTCAGGCAGCGTGATCGAACGCATCAAGCTGACTGGCTTTGTGGTGCTGTCCATCGCGCTGGGGGCCTTTGTCTGGATCCTTGCCGCCGCATGGGGCTGGCACGCGGACGGCTGGCTGGTCACGCAGTTCGGCTACCATGACTTCGGCGCAGCCGGTGTTGTTCACATGATCGCCGGTTTCTTTGCCCTCGGTGTCCTGATCAACCTCGGGCCGCGGGTGGGCAAGTTCAACGCCGATGGCAGCGCCAACCACATCGCCGGCCACTCGATGCCGATGACGTTGATCGGCCTGATGCTGATCATCGCGGGCTTCTGGGGCTTTCTCATGGGCTGCGTGATCGTGCCGGGCGAGGCCTGGTCCTGGAGCGCGTCGATCGAGACGACGATCTACGGCACGCCGATGACGATCTCGGGCATGACCTTCAACACGCTGATGGGCTTTGCCGGCGGCATCATCGGGGCCTGGATGGTCACGCGTGACCCGTTCTGGATGATGTCCGGCGCGCTTGGCGGCATCATCTCTTGCGCGGCGGGTCTCGACCTGTGGTATCCGCCCATGGCCTTTGCCATCGGTTTCATCGGTGCCAGCGCGATGCCCTTCGTCGCCTCGTTCATCGAGAAGATGGGCATCGACGATGCCGTGGGCGCCTTCGCAGTGCATGGCTTCCTCGGGATGTGGGGCCTGATCGCGGTGGGCATCGCGGCACAGGGCTACCCGGCGCTCTTCGGTGAAGATGTCATCACCATCACCTTTGTCGGCCAGCTTGTCGGCGCCATCGTGATGGGTCTGCTGGGGTTTGTTCCGGGCTACGTCATCTCCTTCATCCTGAAGGTGACCGGCCAGCTGCGTGTCCCCGAAAGCGCCGAGGTCATGGGCCTCGACAAGGTCAAGGTGCCGGCCTCGGCCTACCCCGAGGCCCTTCATCCCTCGGTCAGCCCGGCTGAATGAACCCCCTGAAACGGAAAGGAAACCATCATGGAAGCCCCCTTTGAAGCCACCAGCTGGGACGGCATCACCGGTGCCATCTACGCAGGCTACGGATCGGTCGAAGGCCTCTGGCTGATTGCCATCCTCGCCATGGTCGTCGTCGCCATCATCTTCGGCTGGCGTCACGAAGAACACGCCTACAAGGCGACCGAACCCAAGAACTGACCCCGAGATCATGGCCCCCGGCGGCGCATCCCGCCGCCGGGGGCCACCCACCCCAAAGCCCAAACGCACAAAGACCCTGAGGACAAATAGACATGATCGCATCCTGGAGATTTTCGGCGCTGGCCGACCGCCACCGCGCCCTCGGCTCCGAGCTGGAAGACTGGAGCGGAATGGGCACCGCCTGGAGCTATGACAAGGACCAGACCGAGGAATACCTGGCGATCCGCACCAAGGCCGGTGTGATGGACGTCTCGGGCCTGAAAAAGGTTCACCTGAACGGGCCGCACGCCCAATACGTCATCGACAAGGCCACTACCCGCAATATCGAGAAACTGAAGCCCGGGCGCTCGACCTATGCCACGATGCTGAACGACCAGGGCAAATTCGTGGATGACTGCGTGATCTACCGCATGGGGCCGCACAGCTTCATGGTGGTTCACGGCTCCGGCGCGGGCCACGAGCAACTGTCGATGTATGCCGCTGGCCGCAATGTCGCCCTGACCTTCGACGACGATCTGCACGACATCTCGCTGCAGGGGCCGCTGGCTGTCGACTTCCTCGAACAGCACGTGCCCGGCATCCGCGACGTGGTCTATTTCAGCCACATCCAGACCACGCTTTTCGGTAAGCCCGTCATGATCTCGCGCACCGGCTACACGGGCGAGCGCGGCTATGAGATCTTTTGCCGCCGACAGGACGCGCCCGAGATCTGGGATACGATCGTGGCTGAGGGGGCCGCGATGGGCATCATCCCCACGCGCTTTACCACGCTCGACTGGCTGCGCGCCGAAAGCTACCTGCTGTTCTTTCCCTACGACAATTCCGAGATGTACCCGTTCGCGGATGAAGGCCCCGGCGACACGCTGTGGGAATTGGGCCTCGATTTCACCGTCTCGCCGGGCAAAACCGGCTTCCGCGGGGCTGAGGAACATTACCGCCTCAAGGGCAAGAAACGCTTCAAGATCTTCGGTGTGAAGCTTGAGGGCACGGACCCCGCCCCCGAAGGCGCGCCCCTGCTGAAAGACGGGGTCGAGGTCGGCGTGGTGACGATCGGCATGTATTCGCCCCTGAACGAGCACAACGTGGGCATCGCCCGCATGCCCGTCGATTGCGCGGTCGAGGGCACACCCCTGACCGTCAAGATCGGCGAGACCGAAGTGCCCGCCATCGCGCATTCGATGCCGTTCTACGATGTCGAGAAAAAGCGCCGCACGGCCAAGGGCTGAGCCCCTGACGCGACACTGCCGGGGAGAGGCCGATCCTCTCCCCGCCACTTCAGAAATCCGCAAGACCGAGGCTCCGATCATGCCCAACACCGTCTTTTCCCCTTCGATCGAAAGTCGCCCGACCTATGCCGGGCTTGCCCCGCGTCCCGGTGCCCCCGCGATCATGGTCGCGGACGAGGCCGGGGCCGCCGCGGTGACCCATCTTGCAACGGTCGATGCCACGGCGATGGCCAAAGCGCATGTGGTCCTTGTCGGAGCTCCGGCCGAGACCAGCGATGCGCTGGCCGCCCTGTCTCCCGCCGCTGTGCAGACCGTGCCCGATCTCGACACGGCGACCCCCATCGTCGAACAGTTGCTGTCGCAGGCGCGGATGGGGACGCAGCTGTTTCTGGCCGGGTCCGAGGGGTTGATGGGCCATATCTCGGCTATTGCACTGGCATCGGGCATGGCCCTCGAAGACATCCAGATGGAGCATCGCGGCTCGATCGCGCGGCGCATGCAATGTGTGCATTGCAAGGGCATCACCGACGGGGTCACGACCGATCCCTTCACCTGTTCGCATTGCGGTCTGACGCTATTCGTCCGCGATCACTTCTCGCGTCGCCTTGGCGCGTTTCAGGGCGTCTGCGTCGATGCCGAAACGCCCGGCGACATTCCCGCTACCGAGGAGATCCGCCCATGACCAAACTGGCCCTGAAAGTCGCCGCGGTCGAGCAACTGACCCCGCTGGTCAAACGCTTCCGCTTCGAGGATCCGACCGGCGCGCCATTGCCGGTGTTTTCCGGCGGCGCACATATCACCGTCGAGATGCCCAATGGCGACACGATCCGCCGCAATTCCTATTCGTTGATCTCCGACCCTTATGATCCGTCCGGCTACGAGATCGCCGTGCGGCGCGAAGATACCGGGCGCGGTGGCTCGAGCCACATGCACAGCGCCGTGGCCGAGGGCGACACGATCACTGTCTCCGTGCCCGCAAACCTGTTCCAGCTCGATCTGCGCGCGCGCAAGCATGTGTTGATAGGCGGCGGCATCGGCATCACGCCGTTCCTCTCGCAACTGCGCCAACTGGACCGCGAACAGAAACCCTACGAGTTGCACTATGCCGCACGATCCCGCGCCGAAGCGGCCGGAATCGCGCTCTTGCCGGAAGCCGCGCATATCCATGTTCACATATCCGATGAGGGCAATCGGATGGACCTGGGTGCCATCCTCGACGGGCAACCGCTTGGCACGCATGTCTATACCTGCGGCCCAGAGGGCCTGATCGCCGCCGTAGCCGATCAGGCCGCGCGCCTTGGTTGGCCGAAAAGCGCCGTTCATTCCGAGGCCTTCACCGCCCCCCCGCCCGGTGCGCCCTTCGAGGTCACCATCGCCTCGTCCGGGCAGATCGTTCCGGTCAAGGCAGATCAAAGCCTGTTGGAGGCGCTGGAAGCGGCCGGCGTGGAAATCGATTACTCCTGCCGCGGCGGCGCCTGCGGGCGCTGCGAGACGGCAGTGACCGCCTGCGACGGACAGATCGAACACAACGATCATTGGCTCAGCGCGGATGAACGCGCGGCGCAAAAGAAAATCATGCCCTGCATGTCGCGGTTCAAAGGCACGCGGCTGGAACTCGACCTGTAAAGAGGACCCCGACCATGACGATGCAATTCAACGACGAGACCTTTCGCGGCGATTACACCTATCGCAATTCGCCCGAGGCAATCCGGCGCTTTCCCTTTCCCTTCGACCAAGACAGTTACATGTACTCGGTCAATATCGAGCAGCACCCCGGCGGGCCGCAGGGCAGCCCGTTCGAACATATGTTCGACGTGGACGAGCATTACGTCGCCGAGATGCGCGACCGCGAGATCACGCTGGCCGAAGACCCGCTGCGCTGCCAGTCGCTGCCGCATATGGAACTGGCGGGCTGGGATCTGCTGGAACTGATCATGGTCAGCAAGGCGCGGGATTATCCCGATCTGTTCTCGCTGACCCGTGATGGCAATGACTGGCATTGGGTCAACAAGCCTATGGGCATCGACAAGCGCTTTACCTTTCTCGATGCCGCGACGCTGCCTTATGGGCCAATGGAATACATCACTCGCCAGACACAGGGCGATTTCGCGCTGCTGCATGAACGTGACGGCAACCTCTGGATGGATGCGGGCATGGTCACCTCGCAGGCCGATTGGTCGCTGGATTTCGATGTCGGGATGAACTTTTTCGAGTGGCACGCCCCGGTGCCCAAGGCGCGTCAGATGGGCGTGTTCGACAAGGCCTTGAAATTCCTGTTGGCCGTCGGGCAGGGGCAGCATTACCGCCGCCTGAACTGGACCATGACGGTCAATCCGCGCCTCGATACCTCGCCCGAAAACTACCACAAGTGGGGCCCGGAAAAGCGCACGATCACGCCCGAGAACGTGGGTCACAAGCAATTCCTGCGGGTCGAGTTGCAGACCTTCTTCCGCCTGCCGCGCTCCAACGCGCTGGCCTTTCCGATCCGCTGCTACCTTGCCAGTCTCGATGATCTGGTGACGCAGCCGAAATGGGGCCGTCGCCTGCACCGCGTGCTGCGCGACATCGACCCCGACCTGGCCGATTACAAGGGCTTCGCCGTCAACCGCGAGGTGATCGTGAACTACCTGTCGCAATATGATGATGGTGAACCCACGTCGCCCGGCATCTTTCCCGAGGATTGAGCGTATCATGGCGTGGATCTTGGTAACGGTCGCGGGCCTGCTGGAAATTGTCTGGGCCACATCGATGAAACAATCCGACGGCTTCACCCGCCTTTGGCCCAGCGTGATCACCATCGTGACCATGCTGGGGTCCTTTGGGCTGTTGTCGATTGCGATGCGCAGCCTGCCGCTGGGGACCGCCTATATGGTGTGGGTCGGGATCGGGGCGGTGGGGGCGTTCATCGCGGGCATCATCCTCTATGGCGAGGCGCTGAACCCGATGCGCGTTGCGGCCGCCGTCCTGATCGTGTTGGGCATGGCCCTGATGAAATTGTCCACCCAGGGGCCTGTCGCTTGATCGCAAGATGGTGCGGCCCGCCTTCGGGCCATCTGGCCGCTGCTACAGGGGCCAAACCATCAGCAGCATCGGGATGGAGACCGCAACCACGATGATCTCGAGCGGAAGGCCAATGCGCCAGTAATCGGAAAACCGGTATCCGCCCGGCCCAAGGATGATCGTGTTGTTCTGATGCCCGATCGGGGTGAGGAAGGCGCAAGAGGCGGCCACCGCCACGGCCATTAGATAGGTGTCGGGGTTTGTGCCCGTTTCGGTCGCGATGGACAGACCAACCGGAGCCGCAATCAGGGTGGTCGCGACATTGTTGAGGAAATCGGACATGGTCATGGTGACGATCATCAAGACCGTCAGCATAGCCCATTCAGGGTAGCCCTGCATCGCGGCGATGATTTGACTGGCAAGAAACTCGGCTCCTCCGGTTCGTTCAAAGGCTGCGGTCAACGGGATCAGGCTGGCAAGCAGGACAATGACCTTCCATTCGACCGAGGCATAGACCTCGCGCCCGCTGACAAGGCCGAGGCTGATGAAACAGATGACCGCAAGCGCCAGAGATACAAGCAACGGCAGCACGCCAAGCACGGCCATCAGTACCGCGCCGATGAAGATCGCAATGGTGGCTGCGGCCTTGTGGCGTTGGACAACATCCGTTCGTCGGCCCTCGATGGGCAGGACACCCATCCATTCGATGGCTTCATCGACCCGTTCCGGTGTGCCCAGCAACAGCAGCACGTCGCCCGCCCGTATGTTGAGCAGGCGGACCCGATCACGAAACCTGCGACCTTCTCGCGCGACGCCCAGCAACGTGACCGAGTGGCGATTCAGCAGGTGAAGTTGGCGGGCCGTCCGGCCCTGAATGCGCGCACCGTCCGGCACGATGGCTTCGCTCAGCATAAGACCCTTGCTGGTCAGCCCACCCTCGTGCTTTTCGGCGCCAGCAAATTCCAATGCTGCCTTTCCCATGAAGGTTTCGATGGCTTTGGGGTCGCCCTCGACCACCAGGAAATCGCCGCCCTGGATTGCTTCGCGCCGCGCAAGGCCGGGCCGCCGCGCCCCGTTGCGGATCAGGCCGATGATGTGGACGTCGGCGGCGTTCGCCTGTTGGTCGAGATCGCGTACAAGGATGGGTTGATCGGGGTCCTGATCGCCGACGCGCAATTCGGCGATGTAGCGTCCGCGCGACACGTCCTCTTCGGTCTCCTGATCCTGCAGTCGGGTCGGCAGCAGGCGCCAGCCCACCACGGACAGAAACGCAATCCCGACACAAGCCACCGTCAGGCCCACGGGCGTGAAGTCGAACATCGAGAAAGGTTCGCCCAAAGCGTCTGTTCGATATTCCGAGATCACGATGTTGGGCGGCGTTCCGATCAGCGTGATCATGCCCCCGAGGATCGTGGCGAAAGACAGCGGCATCAGCGTTTTGCCGGCCGCGCGCTTGGCTGTTCTGGCCGCGTCCATATCCAGCGGCATCAACACGGCGAGGGCCGCGACGTTGTTGATGACAGCCGACAGGATCGCTCCGATGCCGGAAATGACCGAAATATGCAGCGGCACGGGCCGCGTCGGGTCGATCAGGTGCCTCGCAACCAGGTCCACAGCCCCAGACGAGGACAGCCCGCGGCTGATGATGAGGACCAGCGCTATGATTGCGACCGCCGGATGCCCGAACCCTGCAAACAGGCCATCATAGGGCACAAGCCCCAGAACTGCAGCAAGGACCAACGTGGCAAAGGCCACGAGATCATAGCGGATCCGTCCCCAGATCAGGAGGAGGAAGAACCCGACAAAAAGCCCGGAAATCAGGGTGCGATCGTCCAGCATGCGCGCAGGCTAGCAGCCAGAGTTGTCGCGCAGAAGCGGTGTTTGGCTGCGCGAGGTGGGACGTGTTTTCGCCATTGGCGGCAGTTCGTTTGTACGAGGGACCCTCGCCCCGCGAACAGCGACCAGTAGGCACGTCGTCAGCGCGCGATCTTTTGGAGAGGTGCGTGAAATGGTGCCGCAGGGGAGGATTGAACTCCCGACCTCACCCTTACCAAGGGTGCGCTCTACCACTGAGCTACTGCGGCGCCGTTCACGTGGGCGGTCAATTAGACGCTTCGCGCAGGCCTTGCAAGCGCAAACTGGACGCCCCTTGTCCCGCGCTGTAAACCCCTGCCCATGACAGCAAGATCGTCGACAGGAAAACCCGGCAAACCGGACGCGGGCGACGCCACGAACCCGCGCGAGGCGCGGCTAAAGGCGGCGCTGAAGGCGAATTTGGCACGGCGCAAGGCACAGGCGCGCAAACGCGCCGACGGGTCAACGGGGCAAGACACCCCCGATCCGCAAAAGGATTGAGGAAAGGGACGCAGCGTGGACAGAATCATCGTCGAAGGGGCGGGCCCTCTGCATGGGCAAATCCCGATCGCGGGCGCCAAGAATGCCTGCTTGACCCTCATGCCGGCGACGCTGTTGAGCGACGAGCCCCTGACGCTGACCAATGCGCCGCGCCTGTCGGATATCCGCACCATGTCGACGCTTCTGCAATCGTTGGGGGCCGAGGTTCAGGCGCTGAATGGCGGGCAGGTTCTTGCGCTGTCGTCGCATGGGCTGAACAACCATACCGCCGATTATGACATCGTGCGCAAGATGCGGGCCTCGATCCTTGTGCTCGGCCCAATGCTGGCGCGCGACGGACGGGCCGTGGTCAGCTTGCCGGGGGGCTGCGCCATCGGCGCGCGGCCGGTGGACCTGCATCTCAAGGCGCTGGAGGCGATGGGCGCGGATCTGGACCTGCGCGACGGGTATGTCCATGCCGAGGCAAAGGGGGGGCTCAAGGGGGCGACGTTCGAATTCCCGCTGGTCTCGGTCGGGGCGACCGAGAACGCCTTGATGGCCGCGACATTGGCGAAAGGCACGACGGTCCTGAAGAACGCCGCGCGCGAGCCGGAGATCGTCGATCTCGCGCAATGCCTGCGCAAGATGGGCGCGCGGATCGAGGGGGAAGGCACCTCGGAGATCACGATCGAGGGCGTCGACCGGCTTCATGGCGCGACGCATCCTGTTGTCACCGACCGGATCGAGCTTGGCACCTACATGCTGGTGCCGGCCATTGCCGGGGGAGAGGTCGAGATCCTCGGGGGGCGGATTTCGTTGGTCGAGGCGTTCGTCGCAAAGCTGCGCGAGGCAGGGGTCGAGGTGGAGGAAACTGCAACCGGGCTCAAGGTGTCGCGCAAGGCCGATCGTATCCGGGCCGTCGATGTTGTGACGGAGCCGTTCCCGGGCTTCCCCACCGACCTTCAGGCCCAGATGATGGCGCTGCTCTGCCTTGCCGACGGCACGTCCGTTCTGGAGGAGACGATCTTCGAAAACCGCTTCATGCATGCGCCCGAATTGATCCGAATGGGCGCCAGGATCGATGTGCAGGGCGGCACTGCGACCGTCACCGGTGTCGACAAGCTGAAGGGGGCCCCGGTCATGGCGACGGACCTGCGCGCCTCGGTCAGCTTGATTCTTGCGGGCCTTGCGGCCGAAGGTGAAACGGTGGTGAGCCGCGTCTATCACCTCGATCGTGGCTATGAGCGGGTCGAGGAAAAGCTCTCGGGCGTGGGCGCGAAAATCAGGCGGGTTCAAGGCGATGACTGAAGACGCACGGTTCGAGGATGCAGGTGAGCGCCCGGTTTCGCTCCGCGCGCTTGATGCCGATGACCTGAAGGTGATCGCCAGCCTGGCGCAGGATGCCGTCTTTCCCACCACCGAGATGGGTTACGACAGCCGCCGGCGCAGGTTTGCCATTCTGCTCAACCGGTTCCGCTGGGAAGTCGCCGGTCGCCGTACACCGCCCGAACGCGTGCAATCGGTGTTGGCCGTGGAAGATGTGCTGCGCGTGGCCACGCAAGGCGTGGACCGCGCTGACCCCGATCTTGTCCTGTCGCTTCTGACAATCGAATGGGAGCCGGGTGAGGACGGCACCGGGCGTCTGACGCTGGTGCTGGCCGGGGACGGGGCGATTGCCCTCGATGTCGAGGCGCTGGAAGTGACCCTCAAGGACGTCACCAAGCCTTACGTTGCACCATCGCGAAAAGCGCCGGCGCACCCGGAATGATCGTCGCCCGGCCGCTCAGGACCACCGAGGTTGAGGCCGCCCATGCCCTGCGATTGAAGGGCATTTCAGAATTCCCCTTCGCCTTTCTGCTGACCATGGACGAAGCCCGGCACGCCGGGGTGGATCAGTTGCGCCGTCAGGCTGCGACGGGCAGCTTGATCGGCCTTTTCGACGGCGAATCCCTGATCGGCATGGCGGGCCTGAACAGCCCCACGCTCGATCGCATCCGCCATCGTGCCGAAATCGGTCCGTTCTATGTCGCACCGGACCATCATGGCACGGGCGCAGCGGGGCTCTTGATGCGGTCGGTGGTTGAAACGGCGCGTGGTCAAGGGACCTCGCTGTTGGAGTTGAACGTCTGGGAAGACAACGCGCGCGCCGTACAGTTCTACCGCTCCCACGGGTTCCGCACCGTGGGGCGGATTCCGGCGGCTGTTCGGGGGGAAAGCGGGTGGGAAACGGACCTGCACATGGTGCTCGACCTCGCACCGAAACTGCAAAACGCGCGTCCGCAGGCGGATGGAGCGGTCCCCAAACTTGAACCAGGGGATTGGGCCGCGTTTCGCGATATCAGGCTGGAGATGCTCGCGGAAAGCCCGACGGTTTTCGGGTCACGGTTGGAGGATTGGGCGGCGAAAGCCGAAGCGCAAATCCGCCGGTGGCTGACGGAGCTGCGCGCCTTCGCGGTCATGGATGGTGCGCGCTGTCTGTCGGTCGCGGCGTGGCATGCACAACCCGGTGTCGTGCAGCAGCACCGCGGGCATGTCATCTCGGCCTATACCCGGCCCGAGGCGCGCGGTGCCGGTATGTTTCGCGCTGTCATGGCGGCGGTCGAAGCAGACGCGAGGACGCATGGCATCCGCCAGATGGAACTGGATGTCGCCGATGGGAATGACGCTGCGGGGGCCTACGCCGCCTTGGGATACAGCGAGGTTGGACGCGTCCCCGATGCGATGAACCATGACGGGAAGATGTCCGACAGCCTGATCTTCATCAAACGGCTGGCTTGAAGGGCAGGCGGGGCGCCACTCGGCTTGGCGCATTCGGAACGAGGGACGGCCCCTTTCAGGGCCGCCCGCCTGGTCATTCTTCCTGGATGGACTCCAGATGCGTTGCGAGGGCGAGGATGCGACCGCGAACGATCAACTCGGCCCCGTACTCGCCGATCTCCGGCGCGAGTTCCGTCGAGAAACGATCCCCCCAAACCGGCATCGGGTAGCCATGCCCACGGACACCCGTGCGCCCGTCGATGATCTGGATCACCTGCAGCATCGGGAACTCGCCGTCGTTATTCAGCGAAATCTGCGTCAGGTCCGGCACGGGCACGGTCATGAACTCGGCCAAAGGCCCGTTCCCTTGCGCCGCGATGCCGTGGCAACTTGCACAGGCGCGCTGGTATTCCAACATCCCCGCTTCAGATTGTGCCATAACGGCCCCCCCGATGAGGGCCAAACCCGTTGCCAGCATACCGCTGATCAGTGCGTTTCTCATTGTTTCCTCCTATTCCAATGAGCGCCTTGCGGCCATTCTCAAGGATCAGCCCTCTTTGCTGACCCGACGTAATTTTACTTCGATTTGAAGCCGTTGCATTTGACATGAGTCAACGCGGCTGGATGGCGGCGCGATCTGCGCTTCACCCCGGCGTGCGAAACCGATAGACGAAGGCGCGGTCACGAAGGAGTTTGCGATGCCCCAGTTCCTCGACACCAGCGACGCCGATTTCGAGGCGCGATTCTCGGCGCTCTTGAACATGAAGCGCGAAGATGCCCCCGAGGTGGATGATATCGTGGCGGGTATCATTGCCGACGTCCGCACGCGCGGCGATAAGGCTGTGATCGAGTTGACCGAGAAATTCGACCGTTTGCAGCTGACGCCCTCCACCCTCGCGTTTTCGGCCGAGGAGATCGAGGCCGCGATTGCCGTCGTTCCCGAAGAAGAGCGCAAGGCGCTTGAACTCGCCGCCGAGCGCATCCGCGCCTACCATGCCCGCCAACGGCCAGATGATGCGCGCTGGACAGATCCCGATGGCGCCGAGCTTGGCTGGCGCTGGTCGGCGGTCGAGGCAGCGGGACTTTACGTGCCCGGCGGGCTGGCGAGTTACCCGTCCTCGGTCCTGATGAACGCGATCCCGGCGCAGGTGGCAGGCGTGAAAAGACTGGTGATCTGCGCACCGACGCCGGACGGAAAGGCCAACCCGCTGGTTCTGCTGGCCGCGAAACTCTCGGGCGTCGATACGATCTATCGGATCGGGGGGGCGCAGGCCGTGGCCGCCATGGCTTACGGGACCGAAACAATCACTCCGGTGGACAAGATCACCGGCCCCGGCAACGCCTTCGTCGCGGCGGCCAAGCGGCGCGTTTTCGGCAAGGTCGGGATCGACATGATCGCCGGGCCGTCCGAGATCCTCGTGATCGCGGATCGGGACAATGATCCGGATTGGGTTGCCTTGGACCTGCTCAGCCAGGCCGAACATGACGAGGTCGCGCAATCCATCCTGGTGACGGACGACGCGGCCTTCGGGCAGGCGGTTGCCGAAGCTGTCGAAAAGCGGCTTGAGACCTTGGAACGCCGCCACATCGCCGGGCCCAGCTGGCGGGATTACGGCGCGGTCATCACCACGCGTGATCTGACCGAAGCGGCGGAACTGTCGAACCGCGTCGCTCCCGAGCACCTGGAACTGTGCGTCGCCGATACCGAGGGTTTGCTCGACAAGATCACCCATGCCGGCGCGATCTTCCTTGGGCAATGGACGCCGGAGGCCATCGGCGACTACATCGGCGGCCCCAACCACGTTCTGCCCACCGCACGCTCGGCCCGGTTCTCGTCCGGGCTGTCGGTGCTGGATTTCATGAAGCGATCGACCTTGGCCAGGATGACGCCAGCGGGCTTGCGCGCGATTGGACCTGCCGCCGAAACACTGGCAATCTCCGAAAGCCTGGAGGCACATGGCCTATCGGTGCGCGCACGGCTCGATCGGTTGAACCAGGAATGACGATGCGGCGCAGACAGGGGCGGGGAGGTCGAAGATGAGCATCTGCCATATCGAGATTGATACCGCGGGAATGCCCGCGCCCACGCCCGAGATCGAGCAGGAGCGCAAGGTCGCGATTTTCGACCTTCTGGAAGAAAACACCTTCGGACTTCCCGCGCGCGACGAACGGGCGGTGCCGGAAGGCCCTTATCGTTTGACCCTTTCAATCCGCGAAAAGCGCCTGGTCTTCGACGTCGATACCGAGGATGGGCAGGATGCAGCCGAATTTCACCTGTCGCTGTCGCCCTTCCGGCAGGTGGTCAAGGATTACTGGCAGATCTGCGAAAGCTACTATGACGCGGTGAAAAAGCTGCCGCCCGGCCAGATCGAGGCCATCGACATGGCCCGGCGCGGCATCCACAACGAGGGCGCGCGCATCCTGCAAGAGCGGTTGGAGAACAAGGCCGAGGTCGATGTCGACACGTCGCGCCGGCTTTTCACTCTGATTTGCGTCCTGCATTTCGGGGGCTGACGGATCGTGGCGCAGGGCTTCCCCCAGTCGGTACTGTTCTGCTGCGACCACAATTCCATTCGGTCCCCGATGGCTGAAGGGATCATGAAGAAGTTCTACGGCCACCGCGCCTATGTGCAATCTGCCGGCGTGATGAACGAGTTGGAGATCGATGGCTTCGCCGTTGCCGTCTGTGCCGAGATCGGGGTCGAGTTGCAGCGCCACCGGGTCCGCAGCTTCGATGATATGCAGGAATGGGGGGATGATATCTCGGGCTTCGACCTGATCGTGTCGCTGTCACCCGCCAGCCAGCGCCGGGCGCTGGAACTCACCAGCAGCTATCACCTCGAGATCGAGTATTGGCCGGTTCTTGATCCATCCGGCCTTGGCCAATCCCGCGAGGAGAAACTGGCCGCCTATCGCCAGACGCGCGACATGATCGTGAAGAAGATGATCGAACGGTTCGGACCGCCGACAGAAGAGCAGGAGAGCGAGAAATGAGCGAAGCGATGGAGGCCGCCCGTGCCCTGGTGACCCGCTATTACGCGGCATTCAACACGGGCGATGTCGAGGGCATGGTTGCCTGCCTGTCACCCGAGGTGGCACATCACGTGAACGAGGGTGGGGTGCGCGTCGGGCATGAGAAGTTTCGCGACTTCTGCGCCCATATGAACCGCTGCTATGCCGAGGAATTGACGGATATCGTCGTGATGGCGCACCCGGACGGGGCGCGCGCGGCAGCCGAGTTCACCGTGAACGGCCGCTACCTCGTGACGGATGACGGGCTGCCCGAGGCGAAGGGGCAGGTCTATGTCCTCCCAGCGGGCGGCTTCTTTTCCATTGAGGGCGGGCTCATCACGCGGGTCGTGACCTATTACAACCTTGCCGATTGGGTGCGGCAGGTCTCGGCATGAGCCTCAGCTTCCGCGACTATACCGGCGAGGCCATCGCGGAGGTCGTGGAAGACCTCGCCCGGCTCAGGATCGCGGTGTTTCGCGACTGGCCATATCTCTATGACGGGGATCTCGACTATGAGCGCGGCTATCTGGGCCGCTACGCGCGTGGAGACAGCATTCTGGTCGCTGCTTTCGACGGCGAGAGGATGGTCGGCGCCTCCACCGGCATGCCGTTATCAGATCATGCCGACGATTTCGCAGATGCGTTTTCCAGCCAGAACATCGACTTCAAGGATGTCTTCTACTGCGCGGAATCTGTTCTGCTTTCCGAGTTTCGGGGGCAGGGGGCGGGACATGCATTTTTCGATCGCCGCGAGGCGCATGCAAAACGCTTGGGTTTCACTTTTTCCACATTTTGTTCCGTGGTGCGCCCCCTCGACCATCCCAAGCGACTGGATCACTATCAGCCGCTCGATCCCTTCTGGCGCAAACGCGGATATGCACCGCTCGAGGGCGTGATCGCCCGGTTTGACTGGCGCGATATCGGGGACGACTCGCAAACTGAAAAGCCACTGCAATTCTGGATGAAGCGCCTATGAAAATTGCCGCCGCTGCTTACCCGCTGGACGCCGTGTCGGACTGGTCGGCCTATGAGGCCAAGATGCGTCGCTGGGTCGAAGAGGCTGCCGTCGCCGGGGCCGACTTGCTTGTCTTTCCGGAATACGGGCGGATGGAACTTGCCGCGCTGGAGGGCGCGGCGATCGCGGGTGATCTGGAGGGGAGCCTTGGGGCGGCCTCGCGTTGGAGCGAAAAGGCCGATGCCTTGACCGAGGCCCTGGCGGTCGAGTTCGGCGTTCACATCCTTGCCCCGTCGGGGCCCGTTTTCGACGGCGGCGCGCGACCGGTAAACCGCGCGGCGTTCTTCGGTCCAGAGGGACGTCTCGGCCATCAGGACAAGCAGGTCATGACACGGTTTGAACGCGAGACCTGGGACGTGGTGCCGGGCGACCCCTTGCGTGTGTTCGAGACGAAGCTGGGGCGGATCGGCATCCTGATCTGCTACGATGCAGAATTTCCGTTGCTGAGCAGGGCCTTGGCCGAAGCCGGGGCAGAGATCATTCTTGCGCCCTCCTGCACCGATGCTTTGGCTGGCTATTCCCGTGTGCGGGTCGGGGCGATGGCGCGGGCCTTGGAAAACCAGTGTGTCGTGGTGCATGCGCCGACCGTTGGCGACGCCCCATGGTCGCCGGCGGTCGATGAAAACGTGGGCGCCGCCGCGATCTACGGCCCGCCCGACCTCGGCTTTCCCGCCACGGGCGTCATCGCCGAAGGCGCGCTGAACCAGCCGGGTTGGGTGATGGCCGATGTGGAGCGCACGGCAATCGCCCGCGTGCGAACCGAAGGGGCCGTGTTCAATCACGCCCATTGGCCGGAAAGCGCCGTACGCGCGCAGGTTTCGCCCTGCGATGCAGATAAGCCTTGAAAAACGGGCGCATCAGGCGCATTTACCGCGCATCTGCACCGCGAGGTGCGCAAACAAAGGAGTGATCATGGCCAAGGAAGAAATGCTCGAATTCCCTGGTGTCGTGAAGGAACTCCTGCCGAACGCGACGTTCCGGGTCGAGCTTGAAAACGGCCATGAGATCATCGCGCACACGGCAGGCAAGATGCGCAAGAACCGCATCCGCGTTCTGGCAGGCGACAAGGTCCAGGTGGAAATGACGCCTTACGACCTGACGAAGGGTCGTATCAACTACCGCTTCAAGTAACGGTGCGCCTGATCCTTGGGTCAGGCAGCCCGCGCCGGCGGGAGTTGCTGGGCGTGCTCGGCCTGACGCCCGATGCCATCACGCCCCCCGATATCGACGAAGATCCCCACAAAGGCGAGTTGCCGCGGCCCTATTGCGCGCGCATCGCGCGGGAAAAGGTGGCCGCCGTCGAGGCCGGGCCGGAGGATGTCGTGCTGTGCGCCGACACCACTGTGGCGCTGGGTCGGCGTATCCTCGGGAAACCCGCGGATATAGACGAGGCCCGCAGCTTTCTTGACCTTCTGTCCGGACGACGGCACCGCGTTTACACCGGGGTTGCTGTGAAAGCGGGTGGCCAAATCCGCGAACGCCTGGTCGAGGCACGCGTGCGGATGAAACCCCTCTCCGAGGCGGAACGCGAAGGCTACCTCGCGACCGGGGATTGGCAGGGCAAGGCGGGCGGGTATTCCATCCAGGGGCCGGCGGGGGCCTTCATCCCATGGATTTCAGGCAGTTACACGGCAATCGTCGGCCTTCCGCTGGCCGAAACGGCACAGCTGTTGCAGGCGGCGGGACTGAACGTCTGGGGGCCAGGATGAAGGGACGCGTTGTTCTTCTCGATCAAGTCTCGGGCCGCAAGGCTGCGGCGCTGATGGTTGATGGCCAATTGGCGGATCTTCTGATCGATGCGCCTGAAACGGCGGGCCCCCAACCAGGCGCAATCTACCGCGCCGTGGCGGACCGTCCGCTGAAAGGGCAGGGCGGCCTGACCTTGACGCTTGGTGATGGCGGCAAGGGTTATCTCAGGGCCGCCAAGGGGATCGCACCGGGCACGTCGCTGCTGGTTCAAGTCTCCGGCGTGGCCGAACCGGGCAAGGCCGCGCCCGTGACCCCGAAGCTGTTGTTCAAGAGCCGCTACGCGATTGTCACCCCCGGGGCGCCGGGCCTGAACATCTCGCGCCGGATCAAGGATGAAGCGGAGCGGGACCGCCTGCTCGAAATCGCCCATGCGGCGATGGAGGGTGCGCCTGAAGGCCATGGGCTGATCCTGCGCAGCGCCGCCGAAGAGGTGGCCGACGACGTGCTGGCAGAGGATATCCGCGCGATGCGTGATCTGGCGGCTGCGGTCAGCGCGGATGCCGACGGCCCGGCGGAACTGCTGCTGGACGCCCCCGATGCGCATCTGCTGGCCTGGCGCGATTGGGCCGAGCCGACGCCGGACGAGGTGGAGGACAGCCCCGGCTGTTTCGAGGCGTCGGGCGCGCTTGACGCGATCGAGGCGGCCTTGTCGCCCCGTCTGCGATTGACCGGCGAGGCGTTCGCCTATGTGGAGCCGACGCGCGCCTTGGTGGCCATCGACGTGAACACGGGCGGCGACACCTCCCTTTCGGCTGGCCTCAAGGCAAACCTGGCGCTGGCCCGGTCCTTGCCCGGCGCGCTAAGGCTCAAGGGCCTGGGCGGTCAGGTTGTTCTGGACCTCGCACCCATGCCCAAGAAGGAGCGTCGCGCCTTTGAAGACGCCTTGCGCCGCGCGTTCCGCCAAGACGGCGCCGAGGTTGTTCTGGCCGGGTGGACGCCGCTCGGCAACTTCGAGGTGCAGAAAAAGCGCGATCGGTTTCCCCTGGCCGAGGTCTGGCCCGGGGCGCACAGCTAAGGCTCAGGCGCGGCGCAGGGCAGCCAGCAGGCTGGGTGAGGCCTCGCCGGTCACAGGCAGGCCGCGTGCCTCCTGGAAGGCACGGATGGCGGCCTCGGTGCCTCTGCCGATGACCCCGTCGGGCGTTCCCGCGTCGAACCCGGCGCGGTTCAACAAGCGCTGCAACTCTCGTCGCTCGGCTTGGGTCAATCCGGTGGCATCCGGCCCGAAACTGCGTGACAGCGGCCCGCCACCGGCAAGCCGGTCAGACATGTACCCGACGCCGATCCCGTAATTGGTCGAAGGGTTGTACCGCAGGATCACGTCGAAGTTGCGCCACAGGATCCAAGCCGGACCAGCCGCGCCACCCGGCGCGTGGATCGCGGCGCTGCCATGGTCGGGCAGGGCGCTACCACTGGCCGTGCGCACGCCCATTGCCTGCCAATCGCTGGTGGCGCGTCGGTTGTTTCGCCCCGAAAGTGACGTGTCGAACCCAGGAGGCAGGCGCACTTCCATCCCCCAAGGCTGCCCCCGTCGCCAGCCGTGACGCTGCAAATAGGTGGCCGCCGTCGCCAAGCTGTCGGTCGGGTCCGCAGACCAGATCTCGCGCCGTCCGTCGCCATCGAAATCGACCGCATATTCCTGGTAGACCGACGGCATCACCTGCGTGTGGCCCATCGCGCCGGCCCAGGATCCCAGCATCCGGTCCGGCGTGGTGTCGCCCGATTGCACGATCCGGATCGCGTCGAGAAGCTGCGCGGTGAAAAACCGTTCTCTCCGCCCTTCCCAGGCCAGCGTCGAGGTGGCCGAGATCACGGGAATATCACCCAGCCGGGTGCCATAGGCCGTCTCGACGCCCCAAATTGCGGCAACAACCTCGGCCGTGACGCCGGTTGCCGATTCGATGGCGTCCAGAGTGGCGCGCTGTGGCCGGATGCGGGAGCGCCCGAGGCTCACATCCTCGTCTGAGGCCACCAGCGCGAGGTAATCCTCGGTCGTGCGGCGGAATTCGGTCTGGTTGCGATCGCGCTCGATCACGCCGGGAAGATAACCCTGCCCGCGAAACGCCCGGTCGAAAGCCTCACCCGTGATCCCTTGCGACAAGGCGCGGGGGCGAAAGGCCGCGACCCACGCATCGTAATCGGCATTTGGTTGCGGCCGGAACGCGGGATCGTCACTTGGCCCCGACGCGCCGACGCCGCTTGTTGGCCCGAGGGAGGGCATGCAGCCGGCTGTGACCAAACCTGCTGCGCCACCTGCCGCAAGTACGCTTCGCCGCGAGATGTGCATCCGTGCCTCTCCCTACTTAACCCCCAACCTTCGTAACCGGCCCCAACGCCTTGCGTAAAGCATTGCCAAGCCTTCGGTTGCGACCGGGCGACCCGTTCGGCATAGTGCCGCCGATCTGCCGACGACCAGGCCCGAGGAGGGATTCATGAGCTGCCCCATCTGCGGCAAGGACACCGTGCAACCCTACCGCCCGTTCTGTTCGCGGCGATGTGCCGATGTCGATTTGGCACGGTGGCTGAACGGCTCCTATGCGGTGCCTTCGCAAGACCCTGAGGACATGGAACGCGCCGAGGAAGAAGTCCGGACGGCCCAGTCGAAACCGCACTAGGAATGCCGAATGCTCCGGCTGTGATTTTTCGCACCGGAGGGTCTGGACACCCCGCGAGGAACCCCCTAGAACGCCGCTCACCCACGGCGAGCTTGAGTGTCGCCGAACCCGTGCCCGGGTAGCTCAGGGGTAGAGCAGTGGATTGAAAATCCTCGTGTCGGTGGTTCGATTCCGCCCCCGGGCACCATTCCCATCAGGTAAGCCTCTGTTTCCCCTCAGCTTTCGCTACTGAGAGCTGGAGGCGTAGACCATGCTGGAGACCAAATCCGCCCCTTTCACATTTGTGAAGCAGGGCATCTTCTACTTCTCGCGTCGGGTCCCGAGCGACCTGTCCCACCACTACAACGCAAGCCGGATCATGTATTCGCTCCGCACGAGGTCCGCTGCTGTGGCCACGTCGAGAGCGCAACGAGCGGCACAGCAACTCGACGAATACTGGTATCACCTGCGTATCCGTGACGTTGATCTTCCGGGGAAGCACCTTCTCCGCATGTCGGGGCAATCAGCTGCAGCCCAGCCTGTTCCCGGTGGTGATGCCAAAGATGTCACGGTGACGCTGAGCGAAGCTGTATCGATCTACATCCGCCTGAAAGGCAAGGATCGACCCATCACCTTCCATCGAGCCGCTGAGAGAAGCTGTGGGTACGTCATCGATGCCTGTGGCGACAAGGACCTCGCGGCCTACACCCGAGCTGACGCGAACAGCTTCAGGGATGCACTTCTCGAGAAAGGGTTGGCCGGGAGCAGCATTACTCGTGTCTTCGGCACCGTGCGTTCTGTCTTCAACTTCGCGGCTGCTGAGATCGGCATCACGGCAACAAACCCGTTCGCTGGGGTCTACTACGACAGAAAAGCCGGGGTTGAGGACCGCCAGCCTTTGCCCATCGAGGCGATCACATCGCTCCAGCAGCTCTGTAAGGCTGAGGATGACGACCTGCGTTGGCTCGTAGCGATGGTGTCCGACACAGGGATGCGGCTTGCGGAGGCGGCTGGCCTGCTTCTCGACGACATCCGTCTGGCAGACCCGATACCCCATGTCGTGGTGCGAGAGCATCCTTGGCGTCGTCTGAAGACCGCCGGGAGCGCACGAACAGTACCGCTCACAGGGTCCTCGCTCTGGGCAGCTGAACGCGTCCTTGCTGAAGTCGGCAACAGCGAGTTCGCCTTTCCCCGTTTCAACCGAACCGACAGGACGAACGCCAACTCGGCGAGTGCTGCGCTGAACAAATGGATGAAGCAGCACGTCCCGGAAGGATGCACCATGCACAGCTTTCGCCATTCGATGCGTGACAGGTTGCGAGCCGTTGAGTGTCCCTCAGACATCGTTGACCAGATCGGCGGATGGCAGACCGAGGGGGTAGGGCACAGCTACGGGCGGGGTTACCCGCTCGAGGTATTGGCCAAATGGGTGAACGCGGCGGTGTAGCTCCAGAGCATGGTCTACGCCTCCAGCTCTCAGTAGCGAAAGCTGAGGGGAAACAGAGGCTTACCTGATGGGAATGGTGCCCGGGGGCTGTAGTTCCATTCCCGTTACAGGCACCCTCGACAAGGTTCCCTTCAGCAAATCAAGGGGTAGCCGCGAGAGTGTCGACCGGTCAAGAGGCGCGAAATGGTCTACGATCCGGTCTACGGCTGTCCATCAGG
>NZ_JAHVKE010000005.1 GCF_019800885.1 Maritalea mobilis | reverse complement strand
GTGCCGCGCTTCCCATCCGCTTCGTCCGCGTCAGACCCGCTTGGCGTCCCGTCAGCGCCTCAGCGCCGCCGGTGAAGGGGTGTTTACGGATAGCACCCAAAACCCGCAAGAGGTTTTTTGCAGAAACATGCCATTTTTTTGCCTTGGGCTGAATAATTACGCATTTTCAATAGTTTATTGAATTATCCATGACCTATTTAGCCTGTAGATCGGCCGGATTTGATAACCGACAAGTCGACTCATTTGGCTCGGGACGGAAGCTTACCTTGGGTCGCTTGCGGTTACTCACAAGCTTCTCCCCAAATATGCCCCTCAAGGGCCGCGACTCCGCCGAGTCGCCGGCGATTCATCGGATCGGGCGAGTCGCCTTGGGACGAATCCGCAGCGCCAGCAGCACCAGGATCAGCCCCAGGTAGACCAGTGGCTCGATCTGGAAGCCCTTTGCCAACCACACATAGTGAACCGCCCCGAGCACAGCCGCCGGGTAAACCAGCTTGTGCACGCGGCGCCACGCGGCCCCGCCCAGTTTCCGCACCGACCAGTTGTTCGAGGTGACCGCCAGCGGAAGCAACAGAAGAAAGCCCCCCATGCCGATCGTCACGTAGGGCCGGTCGAGGATATCGGCCCAGACCGCCGAGAGAGTCTGCACATCGAGGATGGCCCAGACCAGGAAATGGGCCAGTACGAAGAAGAAGGTCAGCACGCCGATGGCCCGCCGAAACGGCATCAGGTTCACGCCGAGATGCCGGCGCAGGGGTGTCACGGCCAATCCGACAACGATCAGTTGCAGGGCCAACTCGCCGTAACGATGTTCCAGCGCCTCGATCGGCTCGACGCCCAGGCCACCGGTCGCGGCAAGGTAGAACAACCAACCCGCCCATCCGGCCCCAGCCAGATACAGCACCCATGGGGGCACCCGGCGCAGTCCGGCGTTCAGCCCCTGCACCATGTCGCTTTGCGCCGCCATCTGGCCAAGACTTGCCATCGGTTCAGAAATACTCTGCCAGGTCCATCCCCTCGTAGAGCGAGGCGACCTCCTCCTCGTAGCCGTTGAACATCAAGGTCGGGATGCGGCGCGCGAACAGGCCGCCCCCTACCCTGCGTTCGGTCGCCTGGCTCCAGCGGGGATGATCCACGTTCGGGTTCACGTTGGAATAGAACCCGTATTCCCGCGGCTGCGATGCATTCCAGCTGGCATAGGGCTGTTCATCGGTCAGGGTGATCCGCACGATCGACTTGATCGACTTGAACCCGTATTTCCATGGCACCACCAGCCGGATCGGCGCGCCGTTCTGGTTCGGGATCGGTTCGCCGTAGATGCCGGTCGCCATGATGGTCAGCGGATGCATCGCCTCGTCGAGGCGCAGCCCCTCGCGATAGGGCCAGTCCAGAACCGGCACCCGCAGGCCCGGCATCTCTTCGGGGCGGTTCGCCGTCTGGAAGGCGACGTAGCGCGCGCCGTCCTGCACGCCGACGCGGGTGAGCAGATCGGCCAGTTCGAACCCGTTCCACGGCACGACCATCGACCACGCCTCGACGCAGCGAAGGCGGTAGATGCGTTCCTCGATCTCGACCTCGGACAGGATGTCTTCGAGGCTATAGGTGCCCGGATTGTCGACCATGCCGTCGATCTCGATCGACCAGGGCTGCGTCGTCAGCATATGGGCGTTCTCGACCGGGTCGTTCTTGCGCGTGCCGAACTCGTAGTAGTTGTTGTAGGTGGTGATCTCTTCCCAACTGTTCAGCTGAAGGTCATTCTCCTGCGCATGGGCCGCACGGCCCAGCATGCCCGACGCGGCCAGGGCACCGCCCCCGGCCATGATCTGGCGGCGGTTCAGGAACAGCGCCTTGGGCGTGACGTCATCCCAGGTCAGGTCGGATGTGTAGCGGCGGGCCATGCGGAACCTCCCTTTCTATCGGCTTGCGTATGTTCTGCCCCGATAGATGGGCTTGACCCAACACCTGACACGCAATCTCACGAAACTGTTCAAGTCGCGTGTTTTGGCGTGTGCCTTTGGGAACCGCGCACGCGCGGGGGCGTCTCAGGCGGGATACAGCTGGTCCATCGGCATTGACGACCCGTTCGGCTGCACCAGCCGAACATGGCGGCGGCGCAGCTTGCGCGGCTCGGACACGCCGACAGAGTGGGCGATCACCTCGACCTCTTTCACGATGCCCTTGGCATAATTCGCCACGCGCTTGTCCTTTTGCCGCACGACCAGCCCCGCCTGCAGGCGTTCTTCATGGGTGGTGATGCCGGTCGGGCAGGTGTTCTTGTGGCACTTGAGCGCCTGGATACAGCCCAGCGCGAACATGAACCCGCGCGCGGAGACCACGAAATCCGCCCCCGCCGCCAGGGCCCAGGCCACGTCGCCCGGGTTCACCAGTTTGCCGCTGGCGATCAGCCGTATCCGGTCACGCAGGCCCGCGCGGTTCCGCATATCCGTCAGGCGCGGCAGGGCTTCACGGATCGACAGGCCGACAAGGTCCATCAGGGGCATCGGCGCGGCCCCGGTGCCGCCCTCTCCGCCGTCGAGCGTGATGAAATCCGGCGCGCATTCCGCGCCCCGCCGGGTGATCTCGTCGAAGAGCAACCGGAAATCCTCGGGGTCGCCCATCACGGTCTTGATCCCCGTGGGTTTGCCGGTGACGTCGCGGATATGGCCGATCAGGTCCAGAAGCTCGCCGATATTGCCCGCCTCGCGGTGACGATTGGGGCTGATCCCGTCCTGCCCTTTCGGCAAGCCGCGGATCTCGGCGATCTCGTCCGTGATCTTGGCGGCGGGCAGGATGCCGCCCTTGCCGGGCTTGGCCCCCTGCGCCAGCTTCAGCTCGAACATCTTGACCTGCGTGTGTTCGGCAATCGCCCGCAGCTTGGCGTCATCGAGGTTGCCCTCGGCATCGCGCACCCCGTATTTCGCCGTTCCGATCTGGTAGACGAGGTCGGCCTCCCCCTCCAGGTGATAGGGCGACAGCCCCCCTTCCCCGGTGTTCATCCACATCCCGGCCGTCCGGGCGCCCCGGCTGAGCGCGCGCACCGCCGGGGCCGAGATCGCGCCATAGCTCATCCCCGAGATGTTGAAAAAGCTTTTCGCCTCGTAGGGGATCGTCGCATGGGGGCCGATCTGCATCGGCTCGGAACTGGCGAACTGATCGTCCAGCGGCGGGAACGGATCGGGCGTGAACAGCGGCGTGCCGACGACCTCGATATTCCGGGTCGATCCGAAGGGCCGCGTATTCGATCCACCGGCCCCGGCATGCGCAACCCAGTCGCGCTGCGCGCGGTTGAACGGCAACTCCTCCCGATCCATGGCAAAGAAGTATTGGCGAAAGAACTCGCCCAGCGTGGTGAAGAGGCCACGGAACCGCCCGATGACGGGGTAGTTGCGCCGGATCGCGTCGCCCGTCTGCATCCGGTCAATCAGAAAGACGATCACCGCCAGCAGCGCCGCGAACCCGATCACCAGCCAGAAGGCCAGTGCCAGTGCTTCAAGATACCAGGCCAAGGCTATCCTCCCCCACATGGTGGCCCGCGATTTGTGACAGGTTGGGTCACGTCGTCTCAACTCATATCACGCGGGTTTGAATGGAAACCGAAAAACGGCGTGGCTTAGGCGAAAAGGACCACCCGTCAAGGCCATAGGCAGGCAATCGCCTATGTTGAAACCGCAAGGGGCGCGCGCATCTCCCGCTGCGACGGGGCCGGTATCGGTGCCCGCTTTCTAACTGGAAAACAGGAGACGACCAATGCGCAACACTCTTATCGCACTCGCCGCCACCACTGCTCTTGCAGGCCCCGCCTTTGCCGAAGCTCATGGCGGCATGACCGTCGTTGAAACCGCCGTCGAGGCCGGCAATTTCACCACCCTCGTCGCCGCCGTTGAAGCCGCCGGCCTGGTCGAGACGCTTTCGGGCGAAGGTCCGTTCACCGTCTTCGCGCCGACCGACGAAGCTTTCGCCGCGCTGCCCGAAGGCACCGTCGAGTCGCTTCTGATGGAAGAGAACCGTGATCAGCTGGTGTCCATCCTGACCTACCACGTGGTTCCGGGCGCCGTCATGTCGGGTGACCTGTCGGACGGCATGACCGCCGCAACGGTCGAAGGCTCGGACATCACCATCACCCTCGGGGACACCGTGATGGTCAACGATGCAACCGTGACCGCCGCCGACATCGAAGCTTCGAACGGCGTGATCCACGTCATCGACAGCGTGATCATGCCGCCGATGTAAGGCGCTGATCGACAAGGCCGGGCCCACGCGCCCGGCCTTTTTGCATCCAAATCAGAATTCAAGAAGGGGACCAAAATGGATCGTCGTCAATTCATCACCGCAACCGCCGCAACGCTTGCCGCACCGCTGGCCCTGTCCGTCCCGGCCCGCGCCGTGACCGGCTCGCAGACCATCGTCGAGCTTGCCGCCGCCACGCCCGATCTCTCCACGCTGGTCACCGCCGTTCAGGCCGCTGGTCTGGTCGATACACTTTCGGCGGATGGCAACTTCACCGTCTTCGCGCCGACTAACCGCGCCTTCGAGCACCTGCCCCATGGCGTGCTCGACAGCCTGCTGGCCGATACCGCCGCGCTGACCGACGTGCTGACCTACCACGTCAGCGCCGACTATTACCCGGCCGAGGCGCTGATCGGACAAAGCGGCGTGCTGCCCACGGTCCAAGGCGACCATATCCGTATGAATGGCCGCGGGGGCGGCGTGCATCTGAACGGCAATATCGCCGTGACCACCGCGGATGTCTTCGCCTCGAACGGCGTTGTGCACATCATCGACGGCGTTCTCCTGCCGCACTGATCCGGCAACCATCCTTCCGAAAACAAGAAAGGCCCCGCGCGATGCACGGGGCCTTTCCCAATTCTGTATCGGCGCTCAGTGCACCACGGCATCATCCGGCTTGGGCCGGTTCGAGGCCGTGACGCGATCCCCGACGATCAGGCCGTCGGTTCCAGCGCCGACATGCAGTGTGTCACCGTCCTTGACGTCACCCGCCAGGATCATCTCGGCCAGCGGGTTCTGCAACGCGGTCTGGATCACGCGCTTCAGCGGACGCGCCCCGAAGACCGGGTCATAGCCCTCGTCGGCCAGCCACTTCATCGCGGCCTCGTCCATGTCCAGCGTGATCTTGCGCTGCGCCAGACGCCGTTCCAGACGCCTCAGCTGGATGCGGACGATCCCGTCCATATCCTCGCGCGTCAGGCGGTCGAAGACGATCATGTCGTCCAGACGGTTCAGGAACTCGGGCCGGAAATGGGCGCGCACGGCGTCCATCACATCGCGCTTGGCCTGGCTCGGGTCGGACCCGTCGGGCAACTGGCTCAGCGCCTGCGACCCGAGGTTCGAGGTCAGCACGATCAGCGTCTGCTTGAAGTCGACCGTGCGGCCCTGCCCGTCCGTCAGGATACCGTCATCCAGCACCTGCAACAGGACGTTGAACACCTCGGGGTGGGCCTTTTCGACCTCGTCGAACAGGATCACCTGGTAGGGGCGCCGACGCACGGCCTCGGTCAACACGCCACCCTCGTCATAGCCGACATAGCCCGGAGGCGCGCCGATGAGGCGGGCGACCGAGTGCTTCTCCATGAACTCGGACATGTCGATGCGGACCATCGCCTGATCGTCATCGAAGAGGTACTCGGCCAGCGCCTTGGTCAACTCGGTCTTGCCGACACCAGTGGGCCCGAGGAACAGGAACGACCCCAGCGGGCGGTTCTCGTCCTGCAAGCCTGCGCGCGCGCGGCGCACCGCGTTCGACACGGCGGTCACGGCGGCGGTCTGACCGATCACGCGGCGGCCAAGCTCTTCTTCCATGCGCAGCAATTTCTCGCGCTCGCCTTCCAGCATCTTGGACATCGGGATGCCCGTCCAACGCTCGACTACGGCGGCGATCTGTTCGGGGCGGACGGCCTCTTCGACCATCACCTCGTCGTCCTGCGCCTCGGCCTCGGCCAGCTGCTTTTCAAGCTGCGGGATCACGCCGTAGGACAGCTCTCCGGCCTTGGCCAGATCGCCATTGCGCTTCGCCTGCTCCAGCTCGGCACGGGCGTGGTCCAGCTTTTCCTTGAGGCCCCGCGCACTTTCCAGCTTGTCGCGTTCGGATTGCCACTTGGCCGTCATCTCGGCGGATTGCTGTTGCAGGTCGGACAGTTCCTTTTCCAGCTTTTCCAGCCGGTCCTTGGATGCCTGGTCGTCTTCCTTCTTCAGCGCCTCGGCCTCGATCTGCATCTGCAGGATCTGGCGATCCAGCGCATCAAGCTCTTCGGGCTTGCTGTCCACCTCCATCCGCAAGCGGCTGGCGGCCTCGTCCATCAGGTCGATGGCCTTGTCGGGCAGGAAGCGGTCGGTGATGTAGCGATGGCTCAGCGTCGCGGCAGCCACCAGGGCAGCGTCCGAGATCCGCACACCATGGTGCAGTTCGTATTTCTCCTTGATGCCCCGCAGGATGCTGACCGTGTCCTCGACCGTCGGCTCCTCGACCACGAGGGGCTGGAACCGCCGCGCAAGCGCCGCGTCCTTCTCGACGTATTTGCGGTATTCATCCAGCGTCGTCGCACCCACGCAGTGCAACTCGCCTCGCGCCAGCGCCGGCTTGATCAGGTTGGCGGCATCCATCGCGCCATCCGTCTTGCCCGCACCAACCAGCGTGTGCATCTCGTCGATGAACAGGATGATCTCACCGGCGGCTGCCGTGATTTCCGACAGGATCGCCTTGAGCCGCTCTTCGAACTCGCCGCGATATTTCGCACCGGCGATCAGCGCGCCCATGTCCAGCGCCATCAGCGTCTTGTTGCGCAGGCTTTCGGGTACGTCGCCATTCACGATCCGCAAGGCGAGGCCCTCGGCGATCGCGGTCTTGCCGACGCCGGGTTCCCCGATCAGAACGGGGTTGTTCTTGGTCCGGCGGCTGAGCACCTGCATGGCGCGGCGGATTTCCTCGTCGCGGCCGATAATCGGGTCGATCTTGCCCTCGCGCGCGGCTTCGGTCAGGTCGCGGGCGTATTTCTTGAGGGCATCGTAATTGTCCTCGGCCCCGGCGCTGTCGGCCGTGCGCCCCTTGCGCAGATCGTTGATCGCGGCATTGAGCGCCTGCGCGTTCACCGCGCCCGCATCCAGCGCGTCCTTGGCGCCGGATTTCACCATGGCCAGTGCGGTCAGCACACGCTCCACCGCAACGAAACTGTCACCGGCCTTCTCGGCCAGCTTCTCGGCCTCGTCCAGAACCTTGGCGGTCTGCTTGTCCAGATAGACCTGCGCGCCATCGCCCGTGACCTTGGGCAATTTCGCCATCGCTGCATCCAGCGCCTCGCGCACGCGCGCCGGAGCGCCCCCCGACCGTTGGATCAGGTTGGCAGCCATGCCTTGTTCGTCATCCAGAAGGGCCTTCAGCAAGTGCTCGGGGACCAGTTTCTGATGGTCCTCGCGCTGTGCAATCGTCTGCGCGGCCTGAAGGAAACCGCGGGCACGATCCGTGAACTTCTCCAAGTTCATCACGTCTCTCCTTTTCCAAGCGCCCCTGAGATAACCACCCGCTTTGCGGCATGGCCTTGGTGGGGCCTCGTCCAAGGATATGGGAAGCGGGCCAGCGCGCTGCAAGCGATGGGCCGATGTTTTCAATCGCCAACTATCGCCGGGCACGGCCCGGACAGGACCGTTCAGACATATGAAAGGGCGCCCGCGAAGGCGCCCTTTCGGTAATTTTCGGCAATGCGCGCTTATTCGGCTGCGCGCATGGCCTCAAGCTCTTGCAGAAGGCGCTCGAAATCGGCCTGTGCGGCGGCAGCGGCTGCGCTGGCGGCGCGGGCAATCTCGGTCTGCTCGACAGCTATCCGGCTGGCTTCCGAGATCTGGCGAAGGATCGCCAGTTCCTCTGCCGACGGCTCATAGGCCGGGGCGGCTTCGGCTGTTGCCTCTTCGGCTGCGGGCTCGGTCGCCTCAGGGGCAGCTTCCGCCTCGCCCTCGGCAGGCTCGGTCGCGGCACCATCCTCTGCGCCGGCTGCGGCGGCAGGCGTCTCATCCTGCTCGGAGGCCGGGATCGCCGGGGCGGCATCGGTCTGCGTCGACTCGGTCGCGGGCGTGGCGCCCTCGTCCTCGGCAACCGGTTGGGTGCCGTCTTCGACTGCTTCTTCCTCAGCCGTCCCTTCGGCGGCTTCGGGCTCCGCAGCCTCTTCGCCTTCGACAGCGGCGGCTTCGCCTTCTTCGGCTACAGCAACGTCGCCTTCTTCAGCGGCAGCGGCCTCGGTGCCTTCCGCTTCCGGAGCGGCGGCTTCAGCAGCTTCACCTTCAGTCGCCTCGGGCTCGGTGCCTTCCGTGTCGGTCGCAGCCTCTTCGGTGGCTTCTTCGCCCTCCTCGGTCGCAGCCGCGTCGCCTTCTGCGGCCTCAGCACCGTCCTCTGCCGGAGCGGCGTCTTCGGCGGCTTCGGCCTCAGGCGCTTCCGGCTCCGTCGCTTCATCTTCTGCGGCAGCCGGTTCTGTTTCCGGTGCCTCTTCCGTCATCGCCTCATCAGTGGCGGCTTCGGTCCCTTCGGCTTCAACCGCCTCATCCGCCGCAGCGGCCTCGGTGGTGTCGGCCGCAGCTTCGGCTTCGACGGCTCCCGGTGCCGCGGCATCGGTGCTTTCGCCCTCGGCAGCGGCTTCGGCTTCTTCGTCAACGGCAGCTTCTTCGGTGGCCTCTGCCTCGGTGCCGTCTTCGGCAGCAGCAGCATCCTCGGTCACGGCAGCTTCGGCTTCGGTGCCTTCGTCAGATGCCTCTTCGGCCATCTCGGAGGCAGCCTCCTCACCCTCTTCGACCGTCTCGGCCTCGGCGGCGGCGTCTGCGCCGTCCTCGGCCTCGGCGGCTTCGGGCGACTCACCCTCCGGGCCCGCCGTATCCTCGGTGGCCTCATCGGCCGCCATTTCAGTTTCTTCCGCTGCCGTGGCAGCGTCGTCCGTCATCGCGGCCTCTTCGCCCTCGACAACGGCGTCTTCCAGCATGGCGATTTCCTCGGCGTCCACGTCGTTTTCACGTGGGCCATTGGCCAAATCGATCCCCAGTATAATGAACGCCAGCGCGACCAGAGCGGCAATCCCGCCCTTGACCGGTGTCGAAAACCCACTGTCGGGTTTACCCTCAGACATCTCGGCTACCTCCGTTAAGCACCAAGTTGCATCAAAGCGCGTTTCCCGGTCGTTGCGCCGGACCTTACATGAATTTTCTGCGATGCAACACTGCTTGACAGCACGGGGTGTCAGACGCGACAGACACCCGAACCAAGCAGGGAGTTTCCGATGTCCGATGACCGACTGATCGTGGCCCTCGACGTGCCGAATGCACTCGAAGGGTTGGAGCTGGCCAACCGCATCGGCGACGCCGTCGGCTTTTACAAGATCGGGCTCGGGATGCTGACGGGCGGCGGCCTCGCCCTGGCCAATGAACTCAAGCAGGAACACGGCAAACGCATTTTCCTCGACATGAAGCTCTTTGACATCGGGGCCACGGTCGAAGCGGCGGTGCGCGGCCTGGCGCAATACGACCTCGATTTCCTGACCGTGCATGGCGATCCGCATGTGGTGCGCGCCGCCAAGGAAGGGGCCGCCGGAAAGAACCTCAAGATTCTTGGCGTGACGATCCTGACCTCGCTCGACCGTAGCGACCTGGATGACGGAATGATGCAGGCGGGCGATATCCGCGACATGGTGATCGAGCGGGCCGCGCGCGCCTTTGCCGCGGGGGCGGACGGTGTGATCGCCTCCCCGAACGAGGCGGCGGCGATCCGCGCCCTGCCCGAAGCAGAGGGGCGGCTGATCGTGACCCCCGGCGTGCGCCCCGCCGGGTCCTCGCAGGACGACCAGAAGCGCATCGCGACGCCGGCTGCCGCCATCGCGGAAGGGGCGGATCATATCGTGATCGGGCGGCCGATCTGGCAGGCGGACGACCCCGCCGCCGCCGCCCGTGCCGTTCTCGCCGAACTGCCCTAGGCCGGCGTCAGCCCGTCCAACGCCTCGGCCTGAAAGGCAAAGCTGCCCGGCAACCAGAACCGCGCCTCAAGGCTCAGCGGCCGCGTCCCGGCAAACCCGAGATTGGGCGGTTCGAGGGTGATCTCATCCTGCCTGTTGTCGGCCCGCGCAAAATCGAGCAGCAATTCCGCCAGCGCGACCAGCCCCTCGGGCGAGAGGCTCAAGATGACCTGGTCCGCCTCGGACAGATCGGCCCGCCCCCGCGCGGCCTCGTCGGACCAACCGAAACGGAACATCGGCCGATCCTCGGGCGCCACGCGCTCGCCCCCGGACATGGCCCCGTCGGCGAAAGGGTGCCGCGCCACCTCTTGCGGGATGTAGGTGCAGGCCGCGTAGGCGGCGGGCGCCGCGAGGTCGAGAAACGGCTTTCTCGGCACGGGGCGCTCGATCAGGACCCACAGCATGTCGATCTGCGCGTTGCCATGCGTCAGGCGCAGCCCCGCCCAATCGCGGCCGGAAAACAGCAGGTGCAGCATCCAGAGCGCGACGCGCCGATAGCCTTCGGGCAGTGCGAACCAGTCATGGCCAAGGGACTGGTCGATGATCTCGAACGGCATATCCGGCTCACCGGCCCAGCTGACCAGCCGCCGGGTCGGGCGGTGAAGGACCAGCCCGTCAAAGGGCGATTGCTCGGCCAAACCCGACGGGAACCGCTCGGGCGTCAGGCGCATCTCCCCGTCTGCCGGGACAGTCGCAAGCCGCTCGGACAGATCGGCGTAGGCCGACAGGTCAGTCGTCATTGATATCGTGATCGAAGGTCTTCACCTGCCCGCGATAAACGCCCAGCCACTGCCGCAGCCCCAGCCACGAAATCAGCGAGATCACGGCAAAGACCAGCAGCAGCGCCGGGACCGACCCGCCCAGCCAGACCGCAAGCGGACCGCCCACCAGCAACAACAGGGCGACAACCGCCGCGCCGATGGCAAACCCCAACAGCACGAAGGTCGGCAGGATCACCTCGCCCACCGCCAGCGCGATCGCGGCGACGCCCCAGACCCACCATTCACTCCAAAGGGTCATGTGCTGCGCCCTTTCAGCATCTGGAACGCCTTGCCAAAGGCATCTGCGGCGTCGGCGGGCACAACGATGGTCTGCGTGCCCTGCCCTTCGGCCATACGGGTAATGCCTTTCACCTGCTCCAGCGCGATGTTGTATTGCACGGCTTCCAACCCGCCCTTGGCGATGGCCTCGGCCACGACGCCCGTGGCATAGGCCTCGGCATCGGCCTGCACGCGGCGGGCTTCGGCCTCCTGGCGGGCGGCGTAGAGGTCACCATCGGCCTGAAGCTCGACCGCGCGCTTCTGCCCCTCGGCCCGCGTCACGGCGGCCCGGCGTTCCCGTTCGGCGTTCAGCTGTTGCAGCATCGCGTCGCGCGTCGCCTGGTCGAGGTTCACATCGAGGATCTCGGCCCGCGTCACCTCGATCCCCCAGTTGTCGACGGCATCTTCGACGCTGGTCTTGATCGTCGCGATCAGCGTGGAGCGGTTCGACTGCACCTCGTCCAGTTCCATCTTGCCGATCTCGGCCCGCACGATACCGGCCACCGTGGTGGCAATCGCCCCGTCCACGTCACGGATGCGATAGACCGTCTTTTCAGGTTCGAGAATGCGGTAGAACACGCTGGTTTCCACCTGCACCAACACGTTGTCTGCCGTGATCGCGTCCTGGCTGGCATTGGGCAACTGGCGTTCCAGGATCGAGACCTTGTGCGCCACCTTGTCCAGGAACGGCACGATGAAGTTGATCCCCGGCCCCAGCACGGATTTCAGCCGGCCAAAGCGTTCCACCACGTGCTGCTCGGATTGCGGCACGATCCGGATCGCAAGGAACACGCAAAGAATGATGAAAAGGGCCAGCAGGAGAACCACGAGGTTCCCGCCTACGAGATCGGTAATCATATCAATATCCATATCGGTATCTTCCGGCTTCATGCGGCGGAGAATGCCCCGAAGATACCGCCGGGCAAAGCGCTTTCACACGGGAAACGGGGGCGGGATTTCCCCACCCTCGCGCGTTCAGCGCGTGCAGCGCACAAGGCGTTGCGGACCAGATCCGGGCAGGCGGGCGATCTCTCCCTCGACTTCCATGTTCAGCTTCACCGTCGTGCAATGCCATCCCAACGCGCCCAGCCGGGCCAGTTCATCCCCGGACAGGCGGGATCGCACCGCGACCGTCAGTTCCGCGAAGGGCAGGCCATCGCCCCCCGCCCCTTCGACCGCGTGCAGGATGGCGCGGCGCACGGCCTTGTATTTCCAGGCGGGGATGTTGGTGACACCCTCCTTGCCCTCGACGGGTGTTCGGCAGGCGATCATGTCTCGGTCCGGCATCATGGCCCCCGGTGTCATCGGTCAGCCCATCATAGCCGATATTCGCAGCCCTCCGCATCTGCGCGCTTTCGGACCGGCGATCCAACGCCTATCTTTTAAGCCATGCCCGCCCTATGCCGCGATTGTCTGACCAGTTTCGAAACCGGCACCCGGTGTCCGGCCTGCCGCAGCCCGCGTGTCACGGCCCACCCGGAACTGTTCGACCTGTCCATCGCCCATATGGATTGCGACGCGTTCTATGCCTCGGTCGAGAAACGCGACAATCCCGAGCTGCGCGACAAGCCCGTCATCATCGGTGGCGGCAAGCGCGGCGTCGTCTCCACCGCGTGCTACATCGCGCGGATCAAGGGCGTGCGCTCGGCCATGCCGATGTTCAAGGCGCTGAAACTCTGCCCCGAAGCGGTTGTCGTGAAGGGCCGGATGGAGGTCTATTCCGAGGTCAGCCGCCAGATCCGCCAGATGATGGAGGACATGACCCCCGCCATCGAACCCCTGTCGCTGGACGAGGCGTTTCTCGACCTGACCGGCACCCAGCGGCTGCACGGCCAGCCGCCCGCCATCATGCTGGCCCGCCTCGTCAAACGCATCCAGGCCGAGCTTGGCATCACCGGGTCCATCGGGCTCAGCCACAACAAGTTTCTCGCCAAGATGGCCTCGGACCTCGACAAGCCGCGCGGGTTTTCCGTGATCGGCAAGGCCGAAACCCTCGACTTCCTCGAAGCGCGACCCGTCGGCGTAATCTGGGGCCTCGGCGATGCGGGTCAGCGCGCGCTGGCCGATGCGGGCATCCGCACCATCGCCGACCTGCGCCGCTGGGAGCGTGACGCGCTGGCAGACCGCTTCGGTTCTCAGGGGCTGCGCCTCTACGATCTTGCCCGCGGCATCGACCACCGGCGCGTGGCCCGCGACCGCGCCGTAAAAAGCATCTCGAACGAGACGACCTTTTCCGATGACATCGCCGATGTCAGCCTGCTGGATGGCCATATCTGGCGCCTGTCGGAAAAGCTGTCGGACCGCGCCAAGGCCAAGGGGCTGGCGGGGCGCACCGTCACGCTCAAGCTCAAGCGCAACGATTTCCGCCTCCTGACCCGCCGCGTGACCCTGCCCGACGGCACCCAGATCGCCGATCGGATCTATCGCACCGCGCGCGGCCTGTTCGACCGCATGGACCATCCCAAGCCTTACCGCCTGATCGGCGTCGGCATCTCGGACCTGTTGCCAGCCGCCGAGGCCGACCGCGAAGGCGACCTGCTCGACCCGCAAGAGGCCGCGCGGATCGCCGCCGAACAGGCCACCGACAAGATCCGCGCCAAGTTCGGGGCCGAGGCGATTCTGAAGGGCCGCGCGCTGCGCTAGGTCAGGGCAAGATCATTCCGCGGCAAGCGGCAGGCTGACGCCCTCGTTGCCGATCACGCGCGACAGCACCTCGGTGACGATCTGCTTCACCGCATCGAAATTTCCGTTCGGGCGGATCATCTGCTCGTTCATGTAGAGCGACCGGTCGATCTCGATCTGAACCGCATGCCAGTTGCGCGACGGGCGGCCATAGCGCTGCGCGACATAGGCCCCGGCAAAAGGCGCATTGCGGCTGACAACCAGCCCCGCGTCGAAAAAGCCCGCTTCCAGCGCATCGACGATATCGGCCCGCGCCGAGGCGCCGAACCGATCCCCCAGCACGACCTCGGGCCGCCGATGGCCGGGCCGCGCAAGGCTGTCCAGCGCCTCATGCGGCATCGAGTGGAAATCGAGCACCACGGCCTCGCCAAACTGCGCATGGGTCGTGCGCATCAAGCCGTCGAGGCAATCGTGATAGGGCTGCCAGATCGTGTTCAGCCGCATCTCGGCCTCGGCCAGCCGCAGTTTGCCGCGATAGATCGCCCGACCGTTGGCGACGACTCGCGGGATCACGCCCAGGCCGGAATTGATCCGCGGCGTTGTCACGACGCGCGTCACACCGTCGATCACCGCGGGGTCCAGCTCGTCCCGGCTGCGGTTGAGGTCCAGGTAGGCGCGCGGGTATTCCGCCAGCAGCAAAGGCGCCCCCAGCCGCGGTGCCTCGCAGACGAGATCGTCCATGAACGCATCTTCCGAGGACCGGATCGTGCGCTGATCCAGCATGCTGGCCTGCACGAATGCCTTGGGATAATGCCGGCCCGAATGCGGCGAGGCCACGATGACCGGGGTCACCGCCTCGTCAGGCTGGATCAGGCGGAAGGGCGGGTGCATCCGGTCTCCTCGGGGGCTTTTCTCCCGTAACATATAGCGGGGATTTTTAGGATGCCAAAAGCCCTTGAACCCCGTTTCGACTCCTTTTATAGACCGCTCACCCACGCGGCGCGACGCGGCATGGGGCGCAGGCGTTTTCGCCTTGCCCCGGTCCAGACGCCAAGGGTTACGGGCGGTTAGCTCAGCGGTAGAGCACTACGTTGACATCGTAGGGGTCACTGGTTCGATCCCAGTACCGCCCACCACCCCCGCGCTCCGAAAGGTCGCGGGTTCGCCGGTCCCTCCAAGGGGCCAAGGATTTCAAGGCGCATCGCCGCGCCGCGACGAAGGAGAAGACCGATGAAGGTCAAGAACTCGCTCCGCTCGCTCAAGCAGCGCCATCGCGATTGCCGCGTCGTGCGCCGCAAGGGCCGGGTCTACGTGATCAACAAGACCCAGCGCCGCTTCAAGGCCCGCCAGGGCTGAGATCGCGCAAGCGACTTAAGAAAAGGGCCGCCCGGTTGGGCGGCCTTTCTCGTTTCGGAGGGGGACGCGCACCTTAGCGCAGGATGCCACCGATGGACTCCGCCAGAAGGCGCACCACCAACACCTGGTCCAGATAGCCCGTCACCGGAAAGCCCCGCGCCTGCTGGTAGCGGCGGATCGCCCGCCGCGTATCGGCATCGAACCGGCCATCCACCCGGCCGGGGTTGAAGCCAAGCCGGTCCAGCCGCTGTTCGATCAACGACCGCGTGATCGGTTGCAGGTTCAGCGCCGCTTCCTGCGCTTCCAGCCGCGCGCGCTCCTCGGGGGTCAGGCCCGATTGCAGCGCCTCGATCCGCGCCCGCGCGTCATCGGCATGGGTCCCGTTCGGGTAATCGTCGAGATAGGCGCGGTACGAGGCAACCGTGTTGGTCTGCCGCGCGGCCTGCCATGCCGCCCCTTCGCGCGCGGCCAGGATATCGGCCAGGCGCGCTTCGGCGACATCCGCAAACAACCCGTCGGGATAGCGGTCGAGGTAGTCGCGCAGCCCCTGCTCGGTCTGGCCCTGCCCCGTCGCCTGCCAATAGGCGCGGTCGGCACGCGCCTCGGCCTCGCGGCGCAGGCGCTCTTCTTCCTCGATCTCGGCCTGACGCACGCGCCCCTGTTCGCTCAGCGCGGCCAGTTGCGGGGCGTTCAGGTAGCCCGTGACGGCCACGCCTTGCGCGGCCTGCCACGACCGGATCGCCGTGCGCGTGCCGTTGCCGAAAATCCCGTCGATCCCGCGCGTGTCATAGCCAAGGATCGTCAGGTAGCGCTGCACCTGCCGCCGCGCGTTGCGATCGAGGTTCAGGGCGTCTTCATTCGCCTGCGCCACCTCTTCCGGCGTGGACTGCGGCGCAGCGGCCCGTTCCCGTGCGATCGCGGCAAAGGCGCCTTGCGGGTAGCGTTGCAAATAGGCGTTGTAAGCCGCGGGGGTGTTCAACTCCTCTGCAGCCTCCCACAGGGCCAGTTCCTCGGCACTCGGCCCGGACGACGGGGGCAGCGGGGCCGGTTGCGGGGCCGTGGCCTCGGCGGTGAAGGGAAGGGCCGGCGAGACGAACCCGCTGACCGTCAGGGACGATGTGCGCTCCAAAACCGCCGAAAGGTCGGTGCCCGGCATCAGAAGCGGGCCGCGCACCAGGGCCGACAGGTCGCGCGTCGGCCCGGAGATCACGGTCACACCCTGCGGCGGCTCCACCGGTCCCAGCCCCTGTTCCAATCCGCGCCCAAGGATGAATTGCCGGTTCTCGAGGCCCAGCAGGACCATCGCGCGCCCCGGCGCGCTGGCCGCAACCTCGGCCATGACCGAGACCGGAAGGCCGTCGCCGGAGATCTCGGCCAGATCGGGCCGGTTCGCATCCGTCCCCGCCAGCCAGCTGTCTCCTCCAATGCTGCTGCGCACGAAATGCCCCACGGCAGCGATCAGAACGCGTTCGTCCTCGTCCGCGTTCAGCAATTCGGACAACCCCTGCCGCAACTCGCCCGCATCGCCGTTTTCCACGACGATCACGTCGAAGCCTGCGGCTTGCAAGTCGTCTTCCAACCGCAGGAAATCGCGCGTGGTCCGGAGGTTCTGAGCCTCCGCGTAGCGCGCATTGGCAAGGATCAGGGCCGTATCGGCAAAGGCCGGAACCGGCAGGGCAACAGACAGGGCAAGAAGAATGGATCGCGCGCGCATGGACGGGCACCTCCGCATTTGGGGAATCATCTCCCCCAGCTAGCATCACCCGCCCATGTTAACCGATGACAGCGCCCTGCCAGCGGATATCACGCCGCCCGATCAGTCGTAGCTGCGCTGATCGTCGATCACCTTGCCATCATTGGGCAGGCTTCCGGGTGCCACGACCTCGATCTTGCCCTTCAGTTTCAGGCAGGACGCCACGCTGTCGCCATAGGCGGCCGCATCACCGCCCTCGGCCTCGACCTGCACGGTCATCGCGTCCATCTCGCCCTCGCGCGTCGCGATCACGCGGGCGCGCTTGACCTCGGGATGACGGGCCACGAACTCGGCCACCTGCTCGGGGCGCACGAACATGCCCTTGATCTTGGTGGTCTGGTCCGCGCGGCCCATCCAGCCCTTGATCCGCATGTTGGTCCGGCCACAGGGGCTTTCGCCCGGCAGAACGGCCGACATGTCGCCCGTCGCGAAGCGGATCAGCGGGTAGTCGGGGTTCAGCGTAGTCACGACAACCTCGCCCACCTCGCCCTCGTCCACCGGATCGCCCGTGCCGGGGCGCACGATCTCGACGATCACGCCCTCGTCCACGATCATCCCCTCCATCGCGGGGGTTTCGTAGGCGATATTGCCAAGATCCGCCGTGGCGTAATTCTGCAGGCAGCGGATTCCGCGATCCGCATATTCCTGCCGCAAGCTGGGAAACAGCGCCCCGCCCCCGACCGTCGCCTTGGTGAACCCGAGCGCGACACCCATCTCCTCGGCCTTGTCGAGGATCACCTTCAGGTAATCCGGCGTCCCGGCATAGGCGGTCGAGCCGACATCCGCCGCCGCGCGCACCTGCAACTCGGTCTGCCCGACGCCTGCGGGCACCACCGCGGCCCCCACGGCCCGCGCCCCGGATTCAAAGATCATCCCCGCGGGCGTCAGGTGATAGCCGAAACAGTTCTGCACGATATCGCCCGCGCCCACGCCTGCCGCATGCAGGAACCGCCCGATACGCCACCAGTCATGGCTGACGTCGCCGGGCTCGTAGATCGGCCCGGGCGACTGGAAGATATGGGCGAACCCGCTGGCCGGTTTCACCGTGAACCCACCAAAGGGGGCATGCCCTGCCTGCGCCTTGCCCAACTCCGATTTGCGCAACACCGGCAACCTCGCCAGCGCCGCACGATCGACCACCGCCGCAGGATCGACATCGGCAAGGCTCTCGCCATAGCCGGGCAGGGATTTCGCTCGCGCCACCTGCTCGGGCAGACGCTGCGCCATGTCGGCGGCACGCTCATCGGCGGTGCGCGTTTCCAACGCGTCGAAGAACTGGCTCACGTCATCCCTCATCGAATCATACTCCCTTGGGACGCGCGACAGCCTGCCGAATTGATCGGCGGCGCCCCATCCCGTACGCAGGTTCCCGGAAAAAAGATGGTTCACGATTGACCCGTGGCAGGCAGCGGGCCGGAAAAGACGAAGAAAGGGCATGCCCTTGAGCGACACAGCCACGCCGACGGAGGTCACCGACGCCGAGATTGACCGCCGCATCATCTTCCACGACGATTTGCAGATCATCGAGTTTGACCTGACCGGCTTCAATTTCGACGGCTCGGCCATCACCAACCGCTTCTACGACCGGGTCGAGGAACGCATCGCCGCAAGCGGCGAAGAGTTGTGGTTCTTCCTCGTCAACCTGTCCGACACCCGCATCGACCACGATGCATGGTTTTCCTATTCGCGGCGCGGCAAGGCGCTCAACCTCGCCCATTCCATGGGCTCCACCCGGTTTGATCCATCCGAGGTCACGCGCCGCCAGATCGCTTTTGCCGCCGATACCGAGGCCTTCGACCCCAACCTTTTCACCAACCGTGAAGACGCGCTTGCCCGGCTGAAAAGCCTGCCCAGCAAGCGGCGCAAGTTCATCAGCCACGATCCCAGCTACACGCGGGAGGACTTCGTCAAACGGCTGTCCTTCGACGCGGCGACCGAGATCATGGAGGTCGACCTCTCCGGGTTCGTCTTCTACCACAGCCGCGACGTCGACGATTTCTACGACTACGTCGCCGAGGAACGCGCCGCGACCGGGCGCAAGTGGTTCTTCCTGATCAACATGAACGGCTGCGAGATCCACCCGGCGGCCTGGGTCCGCTACGCCCATCGTGGCAAGCAGCTCAATATCGACGGATCGCTCGGCACCGTGCGCTACGCCACCGGCTCGGAGACCGAGGAAACGATCCGCATGCGTGCCGAAAGCCAGGGCTTCCGCCCCAATGTCCGCAACACGCGGGACGAGGCGCTCGCCCGGCTCGACGAGATCAAGGCCGAAGCCGCGACCGGGCAGGTCCCACCCCCGCCTCGCCGCCATGTCGAGCGACGCCGCGCCCATCAGCTCAGCCAGCGCTTGCGGCGGCGGTAGCTGCGCACGTCGCGAAAGCTTTTGCGCCCCTCGTCGCTCATACCGAGGTAGAATTCCTTCACATCCGGGTTCTCGCGCAGGCTCTGCGCCGGACCGTCCATGACGACGCGGCCCGATTCCAGGATGTAGCCGTAATGCGCAAAGCGCAGCGCCACGTTCGTGTTCTGCTCGGCCAGCAGGAAAGTCACGCCCTGCTCTTCGTTCAGCCGCTTCACGATGTCGAAGATCTGTTCGACCAGCTGCGGCGCAAGGCCCATCGACGGCTCGTCCAGCAGGATCGTCTCGGGCCGGCTCATCAGCGCGCGCCCGATGGCGCACATCTGCTGCTCCCCGCCCGAGGTATAGCCCGCCTGGCTGGTGCGGCGCTGTTTCAGCCGCGGGAAATACTCGTAGACCATGTCCAGATCGGCCGCGACCGCACCGCGCCCGTCCTTGCGGGTATAGGCGCCGGTCAGCAGGTTTTCCTCGATGGTCAGGTGTTCGAAACAATGGCGGCCTTCCATCACCTGGATCACGCCGCGGTCCACCAGGTCCGAGGGCGACAGGTTCGCAACGCCCTCGCCGCGATACTTGATATTGCCCTTCGTCACCTCGCCGCGTTCGGAATGCAGCAGGTTCGAGATCGCCTTGAGCGTGGTGGTCTTGCCCGCCCCGTTCCCGCCCAGAAGCGCGGTGATGCCCCCTTTCGGCACCTTGAGGCTCACGCCTTTCAGCACGAGGATCACGTGGTTGTAGATCACCTCGATATTGTTGACTTCCAGCAGGTCCTCGGCCCCGGCCAGTTCGGGCGCGTGCCCGTCGCCATGCAGTTCTGTCGGCTGATCCAGCATCTCGGCAATCCTCGGTTAAGGGTCACGTCGCCCGCGCCGCCCTGCGCGCTGCCACGTCGTCGTCTTCTGTCGTCGAATTGGTGGTCCGGCGGCAGCGGCCCGCGCCGCCGCCGGAGGTCTTGTCAGATCAGCTGTCCTGGCAGCGCAGCTCGATGCCGTTTTCCTCGGCGAACTGGGCCGAGTCCTCGAGAACCAGCGGCTGGGTCACGCTGTCATCGGGCGAGATGAAGTCGGTGAGCGTCACCCATTCCTGAGCGTCTGCATTCCACTGCTGCATGATCGCCATGCCCGTGCCGCCGTGATCGGCGCAGGTCACGTTGAACTCTGGCCCGACACCCGGCATGCCCAGCTCTTCCATGCGCGCATTGGTGATCGACAGCGCCTCCATACCGTCACGCATCATCTCGGGCGTGATGGCGGCAACACCGTGCATCTCCTGCGCAGTGCGGATCGCCTCGGCAGCCAGCATCGCGGCATACATCCCGCGGGTGTACAGCACGGTGCCGATGTTGCTGCCGTCACCGGCCGCATTGCCGGCCTCGTGCACCAGTTCGCGGATCTCGTCGAACACCGGCATGTCGCCCAGGCGGTTCATGTTCAGCGCCCGGTAGCCATTCGCGGCCGCACCGGCGGGGATCACGTCATGCTCGGCCCCGGCCCACCAGTTGCCGATGAAATTCTCCATCGGGTAGCGGATGTTCGCGGCTTCCTGCACGGCGACCTGGTTCATCACGCCCCAGCCCCACATGATCACGTAATCGGGACGTTCGCGGCGGATTTGCAGCCACTGGTTGCCCTGCTCCTGACCGGGGTGGTCCACGGCCAGCTGGGTCAGTTCGAACCCGTGCTGTTCCGAGAGGATCTCAAGCGTGCGGATCGGCTCCCGGCCATAAGCCGAGTTGTGATAGAGCAGCGCGATAGTCTGCCCCTCAAGGTTGCCGTCATTCTCTTCCAGCAACTGGTTGATGATCACGCTCGCGCCATCCCAGTAGTTGGCCGGGTAGTTGAAGACATGGCTGAACACCTCGCCATTCGCGGCCGAGGTGCGGCCATAACCCATCGTGTGAAGCGGGATGCCGTCGGCGGTCGCACGCGGGATCAGCTGGTAGGTGATGCCGGTCGACAGCGGCTGATAGACCAGCGCGCCTTCGCCCTTGGTCGACTCGTAGCATTCCACGCCACGCTCGGTGTTGTAGGCGGTTTCGCAGCCGATGATGCGAATTTCCTCGCCGCCGATGCCGCCATCGCGTGCATTCAGCAGGTTGAAGTAATCCTGGTAGCCGTCCGAGAACGGGATGCCGCCAGCAGCGTAGGGCCCGGTGCGATAGTGCAGATCCGGGATCACCAGGTCAGCGAGCGCCGGGCTTGCGGCCATCATGCCGGCTGCGGCGAATGTTGCCAGTTTCTTCATCGGGGGTATCCTCCCATTTGGTTTATCCGATGCGTTTCCTTGAGTGCCGGGTTGCCCCCGGTCTGTCGTTTCGTCGTGACGCCTCCCGTCCTCCTCCTCAGTGCGGGAAGGGCCACAATCTCAGCTTTTCCTTGGTCAGTTGCCAAAGCCGCGCCAGGCCGTGCGGCTCGACGATCAGGAAGAACATGATCAGGCCGCCGACGATGACGAATTCGAAATGGGTCGCGATCGTGCTTTCCCAGCCCAGCGTGCCGGTCATGAAGTTCCGCAAAACCACCGGCAACAGCACCATGAACGCCGCTCCGGCAAAGCTGCCGAACAGGCTGCCGAGCCCGCCGATGATGATCATGAACAGCACAAGGAACGATTTGGTGATGCCAAAGGCTTCGCCCACTTCGACCGCGCCGAGATAGACCGTGAACAGCAGCCCTCCCGCGATGCCCACGAAGAACGAGCTGACCGCGAAGGCCGTCAGTTTCGCCTTGAGCGGGTTCACCCCGATGATCTCTGCCGCGATATCCATGTCGCGGATCGCCATCCACTGCCGCCCGATCGAGCCGCGCGTCAGGTTGCGTGCCAGCCAGGCCAGGACGAAGACGAAGAACAGGCAGAACAGGTAGCGCACCCAGGCATCGGCATTGGGGCCGGTAACGGCAAGGCCGAACATCGTGCGTTCCGGCGCGCTGATCTGTCCGGAGGCCGAGTAGTTGTAGAACCACGGCACCTTGTTGAACATCCACACGAGGAAGAACTGCGCCGCCAGTGTCGCCACGGCCAGGTAGAATCCCTTGATCCTCAGCGAGGGCAGGCCGAACGCGACCCCGACCATCGCGGTGATCAGACCCGCCAGCAGCGTGACGCTCACCATGTCCATCCAGGGAAAGGCTGTCATCAGCTTGTAGGAGGCATAAGCGCCCACGGCCATGAACCCGCCCGTCCCCAGCGACACCTGCCCGCAATAGCCGGTCAGGATGTTCAGCCCGATGGCCGCAATGGCATAGATCAGGAAGGGGATCAGCAGCGCGTTCGCCCAGTAGTCATTTATGAAGAACGGGATGATTCCCAGGGCGACCAGCAGCACGGCATAGTAACGGAACCGGTCGAACTTGATCGGGAAGGTCTGGTTGTCCTCGGCGTAGCTTGTCTTGAAGTCGCCGGCCTCACGGTAAAACATGCATCCCTCCCCGGATCAGCGCATGCGAACAGGCACCGCGGTCGCTTGCGCGCCCCGATGCCTCTCGATCGTTACATTGTTTGAAATTGGCCGCGGCAGGCGGCGTCAGCGGCACTCCACCCGGCGCCGGCCGAAGATGCCGACCGCCAGACCGATGACGCAAAGAACCGGCATGCTCCAATGCATGCCCGATCCCCCGACCACACCGGCCACGGTGAAGAGCGCGCTTACCCAGAAGATCGCGAAGCCGATCGTCGTCAGGATCGCACACATCTTCAATCCGGGTGACGATGCCCCCTTCGCAAAGTCTGGCTCGCCGATATTCGGCTGCTGGAGATCGTCCAATGCCATTTTCGTCCATCCTCCCTAGGACAAAGGGGGTCAACGGGCCTCCCCGCCCGGTCCCCCGAAGCGTTGCCTCGACGGACAACGCCGCACCATCATGCACTGGCAGAAGCTGGACGTCAGCAATTTTCTTGCGCGGGCCACCTTCGCGCGGCCCGGTGGTAACACGCGTGCGCAGCGTCACGCTGTTCTGCCCGGTGCGGCGCGACAGCTTCAGCGACCAGCGAGCACCGTGAAGGGCGGTATGGGGCGCGGTCCGCATCCGGTCACACCCTCTCGATGATCTTTTCGCCGAACAGGCCCTGCGGCCGGAAGACGAGGAAGACAAGCGCCAGCACATAGGCGAACCAGTTCTCGGTCGCGCCGCCGATCATCGGGCCGATGGCGAATTCGAACAGCGCTTCGCCCACGCCGATGATCAACCCGCCGACGATAGCACCGGGGATCGAGGTGAAGCCGCCCAGCATCAGCACCGGCAGTGCCTTGAGCGCGATCAGGCTGAGCGAGAACTGAACGCCCGATTTGCTGCCCCACATGATGCCTGCAACCAGCGCCACGATACCCGCCAGCGACCAGACCAGAACCCACACATAGTTGAGCGAGATACCCACGCTCAGCGCCGCCTGGTGGTCGTCGGCCACCGCGCGCATGGCGCGGCCGTTCTTGGTGTACTGGCTATAGAGGATCAGGCCCGCGACAAGGATCGCCGCCACGATCGAGGCCGAGATATCGAGATTGTCGATGAAGAACCCGTAGCCGAAGACGTCGAAGGTGGTGTTGTCGATCCAGCCGTTGATGCCCTGCGGCAGGCCTACGTCCAGCGTGCGGATTTCCGAGCCCCACATCAGGTCGCTGACCCCTTCGAGGAAATAGGCCAGGCCGATCGTCGCCATGAACAGGATGATCGGTTCCTGTCCGACGAGATGCTTGAAGATGAACCTCTGCACCGCCCAGGCAAAGCCGATCATCACCACCACGGTCAGCAGGATCGCCAGCAGCGCGGGCACATGCCATCCGAAATGGTGGATCTCGGTGCCGAAGATCTCGTTGATCAGGTGCGCGAAGGGGATGCGCCCCTCCTGGATGCCGACCAGCGTCATCGCTGCAAACAGGGCCATGACCCCCTGCGCGTAGTTGAAGATGCCGGAGGCCTTGAAGATCAGGACGAAGCCCAGCGCGACAAGGGCGTACATCACCCCGGTCATGAGGCCGTTCAGCGTGACCTCCATCGCCCAGATGAGTTGATCAGGCATCTTGGCCTCCCTCGCTCGGTGTATGTACGGGGTGTGTACAGGCTGTGTACGGGGTGTGACGTGCGGCGTCAGTCATGCGAAACCCCCAGATAGGCGTCGATGACCTCCTGGTTGTTGCGCACCTCGTCGGGCGTGCCGTCGCCGATTTTCTTGCCGTAATCCATCACGACAACGCGGTCGGACAGGTCCATGACCACGCCCATGTCATGCTCGATCAGCACGATGGTGGTGCCGAACTCGTCGTTCACGTCGAGGATGAAGCGCGACATGTCCTCCTTCTCCTCGACATTCATCCCCGCCATCGGCTCGTCGAGCAGCAGGATCTGCGGCTCCGCCGCCAGCGCGCGGGCCAGTTCGACCCGCTTCTTCAGGCCGTAGGGCAGGCGCCCCACGGGCGTCTTGCGGATCGCCTGGATTTCGAGAAAGTCGATGATTTGTTCAGCTTTTTCGCGGTTCTCGACCTCTTCGCGCTGGGCCTTTCCCCACCAGAACCCCTGGTCCAGGAAGCTGGCCTTCATGTGGTTCAGCCGCCCCGTCATGACGTTGTCGAGAACGCTCATCCCCTCGAACAACGCGATGTTCTGGAAGGTCCGCGCGATGCCCTGGCGGGCCACCTGAAAGGGCTTCATCGGCTTGCGGATCTGGCCTTTGTACCAGACCTCGCCCTCCTGCGGATTGTAGAAGCCCGAGATCACGTTGAGCATCGAGGATTTGCCCGCGCCGTTCGGCCCGATGATGGCCCGGATCTCGCCCTCGCGGATGTCGAAGGAGATGTCCTTGATCGCCTCCACCCCGCCGAAGCGCAGCGTGATATGCTTCATTTCCATCACCACGCCGCCAATCCTGCGGCCATCCTCGGTGACGTATCCCTCGTTGGGGTCGATGGGCGGATGGATCGCCTCGTTCATTCCGCGTTCTCCCTCGCCGCCTGCCCGGAGCGGAAGATCAACGCTCCGATCAGGCCGTAAACCAACAGGGCGATCAGCGCCCAGGTGAGATTTTCTTCCCAAAGCTCCGGCATGCCGTAGAGCAACGCCGCCACGCCGCAGATCCCAATGGCGCCGCCCTGGATGGCCGTTGCCCCCGTGCGCAGGTAGCGGCCGGCCACCCAGCTTGCGACAAAGCCCAAGAGGAACAATGCAATCGCCACGAAACTCATGCGCGCAGCCCCCGCGGGATGGCGGGTGGGGCGACAGCGATAGCTGAGCGTCCGCCCGTCATTCCGCAGCCACCTGTGCCGGGGCGCCGGTGGGCACGACCTTTGCATCGCGAAGCTCAAGCGTGGCCGTGATCTTGCCCTTGCGGCCGTCCTCGTAGGTCACCTCGGTCTCGGTGTATTGCTCGGTCTTGCCGGCATAGAGCGCATCGATCAGGTCGCTGTATTTCTCGGCGATGATGTTGCGCCGCACCTTGCGCGTCCGGGTCAACTCGCCGTCATCGGCATCCAGTTCCTTGTGCAGCACCAGGAAGCGGTGGATCTGGCAGCCTGATAGCATCTCGTCCTGCGCGATGCTCTGGTTCGTTTCCTCGACATGGCTCTGGATCGTTTCCAGCACGCGCGGATGCCCGGCCAGTTCCTGGTAGGAGGAATAGGCAATGTTGTTGCGCTCGGCCCAGTTGCCCACCGCGGTCAGGTCGATGTTGATGAAGGCCGTGCACATCTCGCGCCCGTTCCCGAACACCACCGCTTCGAGGATGTTTGGATAGAACTTCAGCTTGTTCTCGACGTATTTTGGCGCGAACAGGCTGCCATCGGCCATCTTGCCCACGTCCTTGGCCCGGTCGATGATCCGCAGATGGCCGGTATCGGGTTCGATGAAACCTGCATCGCCCGTCGCGACCCATCCCTCGGCATCCTTGGTCGAGGCGGTCGACTCTGCGTTCTTGTAATATTCCACGAAAACACCGGGGCTGCGGTAGTAGACCTCGCCATTCTCGTCGATCCGAAGCTCCACACCCGGAGACGGCACGCCAACCGTGTCGGGGCGCACTTCGCTATCCGGCTGCTGAGTGATGAAGACCGACGCTTCGGTCTGACCGTAGAGCTGCTTCAGGTTGATCCCCAGCGAGCGGTAAAAATCGAAGATCTCGGGCCCGATGGCCTCGCCGGCCGTGTAGCCAACCCGCACACGACTAAGGCCGAGGGTGTTCTTCAACGGTCCGAACACCATCAGGTTGCCAAGCGCGTATTTCAGGCGGTCCATGGCGCCGACCGATTCACCATCGAGCATCTTCGGCCCGACCTCGCGCGCGTGATCCATGAAGTAGTGGAACATGCGACGCTTGAAGCGCCCGGCATCCTCCATGCGGATCATCACGCTGGTCAGCATGTTCTCGAAGATCCGCGGCGGAGCGAAGAAATAGGTCGGCCCGATCTCGCGCAGGTCGGTCAGCATCGTTTCCGGGCTTTCCGGGCAATTCACGCAGAACCCGGTCCAGTACGCCTGACCGATGGAAAAGATGAAATCGCCCACCCAGGCCATCGGCAGGTAGGCCAGCACCTCTTCATGCACGTCGAGATGGTCGAACTCGGACGAGTTCTTGGCCGTCTCGATGATGTTGCGGTTGGACAGAACCACGCCCTTGGGCTTTCCGGTGGTCCCCGAGGTGTAGAGCATGACGCAGGTGTCGTCGTAACCGAGCGCCGCCTCGCGTTCGCGCATGATCGGCTCGAGCCGGTAATGCCCGGCACGCCCTTCGGACTGCACGTCCTCCATCGCGTTCATGTGCGTGTGGTCGTATTTGCGCATCCCGCGCTTGTCGACATAGATGATCTGGTCGATGCCGTGGACCGTCTCCTGCACCTCGATGACCTTGTCGACCTGTTCCTGGTCGCCGCAGACAACGAAGCGGGCGCCACAGTGTTCCAGAACGTAGGCCATCTCTTCGGCGGGCGAGTCCTGGTACAGCGCGACCGGGATCGCGCCGCATTTTTGCGCGGCCACGAAGGACCAGTAGAGCGCGGGGCGGTTGCGCCCGATGATGGCAAGGTAGTCGCCCTTTTCAAGCCCGAGGGCGAGAAACCCCATCGCCAGCGCCTCGATCTCTTCGGACGCTTCCGACCAGGACCAGCTTTGCCAGATCCCGAATTCCTTTTCGCGATACGCGGGCTTGGACCCGAACTGTGCCACGTTACGGGCCAGTAGCGCAGGCACGGATTGCGGTGCGCCCGCAGGCGGTGTTGCAAGAGCCAAAGTCGTTCCTCCCTTCGCCGGTCTCCCCACCGGCGCTCACGGGGCCGCCTCTTCGACATGCCGGGCGACTCCCATCGCCTCTACCGTGCCTGCAAATAGCTCGCGGTCAAGTTTTGCCTGACTTTTTCCCAATCCTTACGAATTGTAACAAGACGCAGGGGAAGCTTGACGCCGTGACGCAAAGGGGGCCAGCGATGGGTGAGTGGGAGGACGATATCATGGCGAAATCGGCGCTGACCGATCACCTGACGCTGGCCGGGTTGAACCTGATCCAGCAGGCCCTGTCGATCTACGACGCGGACCTGCGCCTTGCCGTGTGCAACCGCCCGTTCCAGACCATGTTCGGCTTGCCGGAACACCTTGTCAGTCCGGGCGCGCGCTTCGATGAAACCGTGCGCTGGCTGGCGAAAAATGGTGAATACGGAGAGGTGGATGACCTCGACGCGTTCGTGAAGGACAGGGTGGAGGCGGCGCGGGCCTTCATGCCCCATTACATGGAGCGGCAACGCGCGAACGGGCGCACGATCAGCGTGGAGGGATCGCCGCTGCCCGAGGGTGGCTGGGTCACGGTCTATACCGACATCACCGCGACCAAGCGTCAGGAGGCGTTGCTCAGGGCGCGATCCGAGGAACTCTCCGACCAGGTGCTGAGCCATTCCGAGGAACTGGCGCGCACGAATCGGCGGCTGGAAGCCACCATCGCCCAGTTGGAAGAGGCGAAGCGGCAGCTGACCGAGATGGAAGCGCGCATCCGCGTCACCACCGAGATGACGCCGGCCCATATCGCGCGGCTCGATTCGGAGGGGGTCTATACCTACACCAATCGCCGCCTGTCCTCGGTCATGCCGGGCAAGCGGTCGGACGTGGTCGGGATACGCTTTGACGAGGTGTTCGACCCGGTCACCTCAGGGAGGCTCAAGGGGCCCGTGGCCGCCGCCTTGCGCGGCGAGGCGAGCGTTCTGGAATATGACGACGAAGGGTCGGGGCGGCGCATTCGAACCGCCTTTACCCCGGACCGGATGGACCCGGACGGCCCGATCACCGGGGTCTACTTGTTGTCCACCGACATGACCGAAGAGGCGCAGGCGCGCGCGGCGCTGGCGCAGACCCACAAGCGGGAACTGGCGGCGCAACTGACCAGCGGGTTGGCGCACGACTTCGCGAATCTCCTGACGATCATCCTCGGGCTGCAAGGCCGGTTGGAGCGGATGCCCCTACCCCTTGGCGCGCATGACCTGACCGAGGCGACGAAGATGGCGGCACGGCGCGGCGGCACGTTGCTCGACAAGATCGCGCGCATTTCGGGGCCGCACGAGATGCGCACCGCCCCGGTCGTCCTGCGCGATTTCCTCGACGGGTTCACCCAACTGGGCCGCGCGGCCCTGCCCGAGGGGGTGACGCTCAGCATCGAGAATACCGTCGAGCACCCGGCGCTGATGCTGGATGCGGGCGGTTTGCAGGACAGCCTGTTGAACCTTGTCCTCAATGCGCGGGATGCGATCGGTGGAAAGGACGGGCGCATCGACATTCGGCTGGCCAACCTGCGCGATACCTGGCTGGAAATCCGCGTGAGCGATACCGGCCCGGGATTTTCCGACCATGCCTTGGCAAATGCGCTGAACCCGTTTTTCACGACCAAGGGCGACGAGGGGTCGGGCCTTGGCCTGACGATGGTCTACGACCTGACGAAGCTGGCCGGCGGCAAGCTGGACCTGTCGAACGCGCCCGACGGGGGCGGTGTCGTCACCCTGCGCCTCCCCCTGAAGGCCGCCGAGGCCGAGGCGCGCCCCCTTCTGATCCTGGTGGTCGACGACATCGCCGAACTGCGCGCCGGCATCCGCGATACGCTGACCCATATGGGCCACCAGGTGATCGAAGCCGCCAGCGGCGAAGAGGCCTTGGCCCTTGCCGAGATTCCCGGCCTCGATTGGGTGATTTCGGACCTTCGCCTGGGGGAGATGGACGGGGTCGAGTTGCTGTCGAGGCTCGCGGCGCGCCACCCGCAGTTGCGCCTTGCGCTCCTGACCTCCTTGCCGGAAAACGACCCCAGACGGGTAGAAGGGGCCGCGCGCTGGCCCGTCTTGAGCAAGCCGATCGAGCCTACGCGTCTTGCCGCCGTTCTGAACGCCGAGGTCGCCGCATGAGCCAACCCTTCGTCGCCATCCTCGATGACGAACCGCAGATCCGGTCCATGCTGTCGGATGCGCTGACCGAGGCCGGGTTCCGCACCGCCGGGTTTGCCCGCGCGACCGAGTTCGAGGCCGCGCTGCAACGCTCCACCCCTGATGTGTGTCTTGTCGATCTTGGCCTGCCGGATCGGGACGGGTTGGCACTGGTGCATCGCCTTGCCCTCGAATCCGGCGCCGCGATCATCATCATCTCGGGCCGCGCACAGGTGCAGGATCGCGTGACCGGTCTGGAGCTTGGGGCGGATGACTACATCATCAAACCTTTCGACCCGGCCGAGGTGGTGGCACGCGTCCGCGCCCGCCTGCGGGTCTCCAAGCCGAAATCGGGGGCGCAGCAAACCGCGCGTTTCAACGGCTGGACCGCGCATTTCGATCGCTATGTCCTCGAAGACGAAACTGGGGAGGAAACCGCCTTTTCCCATGCCGAGGGCGAGGTGCTGCGCATGTTCCTGGAGGCCCCGAAGCGCCTGATCTCGCGCCAGCAGATGCAGGAAAGCCTTGGCGGCGCGGCAGGAGAAAGCTTTGACCGGGCGATGGATGTCCGGATTTCGCGCCTGCGCACGAAACTGCGTGAGGACCCCAAGAACCCCCGGCTGATCAAGACGATCTACGGCGCGGGCTATATCTTTCTGGGCGACGTGGCGTGGAGCTAGCGCCCACGCGCTTCTGCGACCAGACCCGCCAGTTCCTCGCGCATGTCTTCCAGATCATCCCGATGGTGGTTGGCCGGCGTCGCGCGAATGGCGGCGTCAAATTCTTGTAGAAGAGTTGCGCCCGCATCGGCCAAGGCCGACATATCGCTTGCGTCAGGGGTGTCGAACGACGCCTTGATCGCGGTGAGCATCGAGGCCGCCCGCCCCTTCAGCGATCCACCCTCGTCCGGGTCCTGACCGAGGGCAAAGAGGATCCGCCCGACGCGCTGGATATGCTGGTGGTGCTCCTCCCGGAACTTTTTCAGAAGGTGCTCGAATTGTCCCTCGGCATGGGGCAGCAGCGCATCTGTCGCGGTCCGTGCATCGACCAGATGGGTCAGCAAGACCTCCAGTGCGGCGATCTGGCGGGATGGGTCCTGTGGGTCGCTCATGGTCGGCTCCGGGCTGATCAGCCCAAACGCTGCACCGCCCGGGCTAGCACCTCAACCCCTGTCACCAGGTCCGGTTCCTTGGTGTCTTCCTCAAAGGCATGCGAAATGCCGTTGATCGACGGCACGAAGAGCATTCCGACCGGCATCAGAGCGGCAAGGTTCGACGCATCGTGCAGCGCGCCCGAGGGCATGGACCGCCAGCGCCCCGGCGCGACCTCTTCGGCAGCATCCGACAGGGCCTTTTGCATCGCGTCATCCATCGGCATCGGCGCCAGATCGTGACGCAGCTTGTCGAGCGTAATCTCGCATCCGGTCTCACCCGACATCTCTTCCAGAAGATCGTTGATCACCCGCTCCATCCGGTCGAGGCGGTCGGCATCGATATCGCGCCATTGCAGCGAGAACTCGGCGCGCCCGGGCACCACCGACTGCGACCCGGGATGCAGGCGGATATGGCCGATGGTCCAGACGGTCTGCGGCGTGACGACGTTGGCAAAGCGGTCCGGCAAGGCCGTGGCGATCCGGGCCGCGATGGTGAAGGCATCCTTGCGCATGGCCATGGGCGTGGTGCCTGCATGGTTCTGCTGGCCGTGAACGGTGACGTGGAACTGTCGCAGGCCAACAATGCCTGTCACGACGCCCACCGCTTCGCCGGCCGCATCGAGGACCGGCCCCTGTTCGATATGCGCCTCCAGGAAGCCGAAGAACCGCGCGGGATCCACCCAGTCGCCTGCCCGGTCCGCGACACGCGCCCGTGCCTCTGGCCAAGTCGTGCCATCGGTCGCGACAAGCTTGTCCGCGGCCTCCATGCTCAATTTGCCGGACCAGAGCGACGATCCGGTGAGCGCGCCAAAACGCCCCTCCTCGTCCTGGAAGGATACGACCGAGATCGGCGGGCCGCCGGCCTCCTGCGCCGTGCGCGCGACCTCCAACGCCGCGATCACCCCATAGGCCCCGTCCAGCCAGCCGCCCTCGGGCTGGGTGTCGGAATGCGAGCCCATCAGAAGGCTGCGATCCGCATCGGCTAGGCCGAAAAGGTTTCCCGCCGGGTCCATGTGCGGGGTCAGCCCGGCCTCCTGAAAGCGGCCTGCCAGCCAGTCTCGGGCGGCGAGATCGGCATCGGTGAACGCGCGCCGCCGCACCCCCTTGCTGCCCGGCGCATCATCGCCCCCGAATGTGCGCAGCATGTGGAGATCGGCAAGGAAACGGTCGGCGTTCGGGGTCATGTGTGGCCTCCTGTCGGCAGGTTTCCCAAGCTATTCGCATCCGATCATGGTAGCGTCCACCCCATGGATGTGACGGCCCTTGTCTTCTACGCCGCGATTTGCGGGCTTCTGAGCCTTGCGTCGCCCCGCCTCGGGCGGCCTTTCATGCGGCTCGCCGTTGGCGCCGTGGTCGGCATCGCCGCGGCCACCCTTCTGCCGATCCTCAGAACCACCTTCGGCCTTGGCTGAGGCCGCCTTGCGCTTCGCCGCGCGATCCCCCATCACGGGGCACAGGATCCGCGAGAGAGGTTTGGTGTGGGCGAACTGGTTCTGGTCCGGCACGGGCAGGCGAATTCAGCAGCGAATGACGAGACGGGCTATGACCGGCTGAGCGATCTGGGCCACCAGCAGGCCGTTTGGCTGGGCGAGTGGCTGCGCACCCATGACGCCCCCTTCGACGAGGTGTTCATGGGCGGCCTGCGCCGCCACCGCGAAACGGCGGAAGGTATGGGCAACATGGGGGCGCAGCCCCAGGTCGATCTCCGCCTGAACGAGCTGGACTATTTCAACCTGTCGCGCGCGCATGCCGAAAAGAACGGCGCGACCGAGATGCATGGCCCCGAGGATTTCGTCCACCACATCCGCGACATCATGGAGGCCTGGCATCGCGCCGAGATCCGTGGCGACGAAAGCTATGCCGATTTCGAGGCGCGCGTGGCCGAGGTGCTGGACCTTGCCGCGACACCGGGGCGCCGGGTGCTCTGCGTCACGTCTGGCGGCGTGATCGGCATGATGGTGCGACACCTGCTCGACCTCGACATCGCGCGCATGGCGCACCTGTTGGTGCCGATCCGGAACTGCTCGATCCACCGCGTGATGGTGCTGGACCAGGCGCGGATCCTCTCGGGGTTCAACGCCACGCCCCATCTCGATACACCCGACCGCATCCATGCCCGCACCGAGTTCTGAAAAGGAAAGCCGATGACACATCTCTGGGTCCGCGCCGAGGAACGCCCGAACGAGGAACGCGTGGGCATCACCCCCGAGGGCGTGGCAGACCTGCTGGCCGCGGGCATGACTGTCACCGTCGAAGACAGCCCGGTGCGCGCCATTCCGATCGATGGCTACCGCGCCACCGGCGCCCGCATCGCCCCGGCCGGTAGTTGGCGGCAGGCCCCGGAAGACGCGATCATCTTCGGACTCAAGGAATTGCCCGAGGATGGCACCCCCCTGCCGCATCGCCACATCATGTTCGGCCATGCCTACAAGGGCCAGCCAGCCGGGCGCGAACTGCTCAAGCGGTTCAAGGCGGGCGGCGGCACGCTCTATGACCTCGAATACCTGACCGACGAAAGCGGTCGCCGCGTCGCCGCCTTCGGCTACTGGGCGGGCTATGCCGGGGCCGCCATCTCGACCATGTGCTGGATCGCCGAGGCCGAGGGCGGCGTCTGCGGACCCGTCGCCACCTACCCGAACGCCGAGGCCCTGCGTGACACCATCGCCGCCGCCCTCGACCGGATCGACAGCCACCGCCCCAGCGCGATCATCATCGGCGCCAAGGGCCGTGTCGGCACCGGCGCGGGCGATTTCTGCGACCAGATGGGGTTGGAGGTCACGCGCTGGGATATCGACGAAACCGCCCATGGCGGCCCCTTCCCCGAAATCCTGCAGCACGACATCTTCCTCAACTGCATCCTCGCCACGCCCGGTGTCCCGGTCTTCGTTCCAGCCGAGGCCAAGACCGCCCCGCGCACGCTGCGCGTGATCGGCGATATCGCCTGCGACCCGACCTCGGAGTTCTCTCCGATCAAGGTTTATGACCGTGTCACCGACTGGGCCGCCCCGGCCCTGCGGGTCCACGACGACCCGCCGCTCGACGTGATGGCCATCGACAACCTGCCCTCGCTTCTTCCGGTCGAAAGCGCGCAGGATTACGCGGGCCAGCTTCTGCCATCGCTCAAGACACTCGATGCGCTGGACGAAGGCGTCTGGGGCCGGGCGAAAACCATCTTCGACAAGCATATCGCAACCGTCTGAACAGGAGGCGCAAGATGACGATCCATTGGTGCGGCACCGGCCTTTCGGCCATCCCGGGACTTCGCCGCCTGATCGAGGCGGGCCATGACGTGGTGGTCTGGAACCGAACCGTCGAGAAGGCCCGCGAGGCCGTGGGCGACCTGACCGACGACATCCGGGCCTTTGACCTCGCTGCGCTGACCGAGGCCCTGACCCCCGGCGACGTCGCCGTCTCGATGCTGCCGGGCGACTGGCATGTCGCGATTGCCGAGGCCTGTATCGCCAAGGGCGCGCATTTCGTCTCCTCCAGCTACATCGCACCCGAGATGCGCGCGCTCGACGAGGCCGCGAAAAAGGCCGGCGTGACGCTTGTGAACGAGGTCGGGCTCGACCCCGGGATCGACCACCTGATGGCCCACGCGCTGATGGCGGCGTATCGCGCCTCCCACGCCTTCGACCCGTCCAACACGCACCGCTTCATCTCCTATTGCGGCGGTATCCCGAAAACGCCAAACCCGTTCCGCTACAAGTTCAGCTGGTCGCCCCTGGGCGTGCTCAAGGCCCTGCGTTCGCCCTCGCGCTCCATCAAGGACGGCGCCGAATGGGTGGTGGACCGCCCGTGGAACGCCATCTCCACCTACACCGCGCCGCTGCCCACCCCCGAAAGCTTCGAGGTCTATCCCAACCGCGACTCCCTGCCTTTCATGGCGGAATACGGGCTCGGCGACGACTGGACGGTCGACCAGTTCGTGCGCGGCACCCTGCGCCTCGACGGCTGGTCCGAGGCCTGGGCCGACGTCTTCGCCGAGATCGAAACGCTCAGCGGCCCCGAAGGCGATGCGCGTCTGAAAGAGATGTCCGACGGGTTCTGGACCGACAACGCCTATGACGAGGGCGAGCCGGACCGGGTTGTCCTCTGCGTCGGGCTCGAAGCCCGGAAGAACGGCGAAACGGTCTGGCACAAGACCTATGTCATGGATGCTTGGGGCGACGAGCGTGGCACCGCCATGGCGCGGCTTGTCTCCGTCCCGGTCTCGCTTGCCGTCGAAGCCGCGATCGCCGGCAAGATCGCCCCCGGCGTTCACGCCGCGCCGTCCGATCCCACCTTGGTCAAGGACTGGATGCAGACGGTCGGCACCCTCGCCCAGCATCTGCAAATCGTCGACCACGCGGCCTGACCCGGCGACGCAGCAAGAGAACGACAAAGGCGGGCCCCATGGCCCGCCCCATCTTTATCCCTAAAATATGCCTGCCGAAGGCAGAAGGCACGGGCGATTGCCCCAAAGGGGCGTGAGGCCGTGCCTCCCCCGGGCGACGCGTGGAACGCGGCGCAACCCCTCGGGGGTCTGGCCTACATCAGCCCGTCTTCCTCGTCGGTCACGTCGATGCCCATGGCCTCGCAGCCCGCCTCGAGGTGGTCCGAGAAATGCGGGCTTCCCAGCAGGTAGTCGGCGGTCGGCACGGTCGCTTCGGCCTGCGCGGTTTCCACCGCTTCGGCCCAGTCGTCCGCATCAAACGAGCCACGCCCGATCCAGAACAGCGCGACCAGTTCCGCCGCCTCGTCCTCGTTCAGGCGTTCGATGAACGCCCTGAGCTCGCCTTCAGCCCGATCCAGTTCATGCCCCATGAGGACAATCTGGGCCACTTTCCGTACAGAGATTTCCATATCGCGCGTCCTCCTTTTCCGTCCCTCATATCAGCCGGATGAGGCCTTCGTCACCTTGATCTGACGCAAATGCCCTCAGTCGCCCTTCTTGAAAAACAGCGGGAAATACATCCAGGCCGGCATCAACTGGCTCAGCTTGAAAATCATCCCGAACGCCCAGGGGAAATGCGACGCGAAGTTGCCGCCGTTCATCTTCTCGAAAAAGACGCGACCCGCCTCGTCCGGCTCCAGAATCGCGGGCATCTTGAAATCGTTCTTGTCGGTCAGGCGCGTACGGATGAACCCGGGATTGATGATCTGTACGTCGATATCGGTGCCCCGCAGATCGCCGTGCAGCGACTCGGCCAGGCTGAACAACCCCGCCTTCGAGGCCGAATACCCGATGGCCCCAGGCAGCCCGCGGTAGGCGGACAGGCTGCCGGTCAGAACGATATGGCCCTCGCCCTTCTCGAAGAAACGCGGCACCACCTGCCCCAGCACGCGCACCGCGCCGGTCAGGTTGATATCGAACATCGCCTCGACCTTCTCGGCGTCCCACTCGGTGGCGGCAATGGGCCAATAGACCCCGGCCAGGAACACGACGCCGTCGATCTCGCCGACCTCCTTCGCGGCGGCCTCGACGCTGCCGCGGTCGGCGATGTCGATCGGCACGTAGGAGGCCTTTCCGGGCAACTCCGCGACAAGTTCCTGCAACCGGTCCTCGGAGCGAGCCGACAGCACGAGGTCAACGCCGGTCCGGCTCATCTGGTGGGCCAGCGACCGCCCGAGGCCTTCGGACGCCCCGATCAACCAGTATCTCTTGCCGCTCCAATCCCGCATACCGCCGTTCCTTTCACATCACACGTTGCGCGCCACTTGCGTGGGCAGCGTTGTTATCGACAAAAGGACAAGCGCCCCGAGTTTCAACACGCATGGCACCAAAGCATAGAGCCATGTCAGCATTTGCAAGGCCTCGGGCGTGTTCTCCTGCCCCGAGCGGAACCCGGCCTGGTCAAGCGCGGGCAAGAGCAGGATCGCGGCCAAGGCGAGGGTCGCTTTCTGCACGAAAGACCACAGGCCGAACCCGGCCGAAGCCTCTGGCGCGACCTGCTCCATCCGCGTGGCGAAAAGCGCGGGAAGCAGCGCGAAATCGGCCCCGATGGCCGCGCCCGAGGCCAGGCAAACCAAGGCAAAGGCCACGGTATCGCCGGCGTCGAGCGTCAGGACGGTCGAGAAACTGGCGATGGCCAGGACCATGCCGGCAAGCAGCATGGCGCGCGCCCCAAACCGTCGGGCAAGGCGCGTCCAGATCGGCGTCGTTGCGGCGGCCGTCAGGAAGAACAGCACCAGAAGCGGCCCCTCCCACCCCGGTGCGCCCAGCACGCTTTCCACATAGAACAGGAACAGGGTGGAAGAGACGGCAACCGGCGCCGCGTTCAGAAGCGCGATCAACAAAAGCCGCCGCAGCAGCGGGTCGGACAGAACCTCGGCGAAACCGGTCCGGCCAACCTGCGCGGCCTGCCCCCACTCCCCGCGCATCAGCCACAACGCCGCCGCGCAAAGGGCAACGAACCCAAGGGCAAATCCGGTAAAGGGCGCGGGAGAGCCGGACAAAACCGCGGGCAGGACCGCGGCGGCACAAACCCCCAAAAGCGCCCCGGTTTCGCGCCATGCCGCAAGCCGCAGGTGGCCGGTTTCCCCAAGGCGCGCGGCGGTTTGCACCCCTTCCGCGTACATGCAGATCGTCAGGAACGAGAAGGCCGAGAACAGCCCCGTCATCATCAGGCCGAACCACAAAAGCGGTGCAACCGGCGGAGCAACCGCGAACAGGCCCACCATCGACCCGGCCAGAACCGCCACACCCAAGGCCACCGCCTGCGCCCGCGATTGCCGCACCCAACTGGCCAACCAGCCAAGGGCCGGATCCTGAACCACATCGATAAGCCGCAGGGCAAAAAGCACTCCGGCCAGCGCGGTCAGACCGACGCCATATTCATCGACGTAGAATTTCGGCGCGTGGATATAAATCGGCAGGCCCGCTGCCGACAGCATCGCCGCGAAGGTCCCGAATCCCGCGAGGTTCGGCTTGGGTCGAGGTGTCACGACACCTCGTGGCCCGGCGGCTCGGGCCGGTCGCGATAGGAGGCACCCTTCCACCACAGCACAAGGGCCTGCCAGTGGATCAAGGCGAATACGCGACGCGCCCCGAGGGGCCGCCTGAGCGCCGAGCGCAGGATCGCACCTGTGGTCAGGGTCTGTCGCTTTCCGGTCAGCGTGGCGTAGAGCCCCTCATTTCCGGTCGAGAAGTCGATCCAGACGCCAACCCGGTCATTCCGAATGTCGAAGCGGAAAGTGTAGCCCCCCTCGATCGGCTGGAAGGGCGAGACGTGAAAGATCTTCTGCGCGGTCAGGGTGTCCTCGCGCGTGATCGGGCGCCGGTCGTCATGGACGCAAAGATAGGAATGGCGATCGCCGAACGTGTTGGTGACCTCGGCAATCACGGCACGCAGGCGCCCCGGCCGGTCATGCGCCAGCCAGAAACTGACCGGGTTGAACACGTGCCCGAGCGTCCGCGGCTGTGCCAGAAGCATCAGTTTCCCGTCGGTCACATCCGTCAGACCGTTTGCCGCCAGAACCTCGCGTGCCCATGCGGCGCCGCGCCCATGCTTCACCGGCCCGCCATGGTCCTTGTCCTGAAGCGACAGAAACCCGGCGCGGTTGCGCCCGAAAAGCCATGGTGCGCACGGCTTGGCCTCCTCCGCGTCCAACAACACGTAGTCGATGCCGTATTTGAACGCGTTCTCGACCGACCCGCGCCGCCCGTGAAAGGTTTCCCCGGCGATATGATCGACCGCGCTCATGCGGCCATGACCCGTTCGTCACGGCTGGTCATTGCCTCGACCACGTCGATGGCGCTGGTATAGCCGTCCTCATGAAAACCGTTCTTCATCCAAGCCCCGCAGAACCACGTGTTGTTCGCCCCGTTCATCTCGCGGATAGTGCCCTGCGCGGCAAGTGCGGCCAAGTCGTAAACAGGGTGACGGAAGGTCGTGGTGTCGTAGATCAACTCGTCGCGGATCGGCGCGCGGCTGTTCAGCGTCACGAAGAGCGAGTCGGCTTCCGGGATCGGCTGCAAGCAGTTCATCCAGTAGGTCAGGTCGATCGGGCCGCCCTCGTGGCCCGGGCGCTCGGTGTAGTTCCAGCTGGACCAGGTGGCGCGACGGTTGGGCATGGCGCGGGCATCGGCGTGCAGGACGGCCTCGTTCAGCTGATAGCGCACCGCGCCGAGGGCCGCCGTCTCCGCCGCCATCGGATCGGCCAGCAGGCGCAGGGTGTCGTCCGAATGGGTCGCGAAGACCACCTCGTCAAAGGCCTCGGGGTGACCATCCCGGATCACCTCGATCCCGCCGGGCAGGCGGCGCACGGCATCGACCGGCGCTGCAACCCGAATGTCGACCCCGCGACGGCGCATCGCCTGCTCAAGCCGCGTCACGTATTCGATGGAGCCGCCCTGCACCGTCCACCACTGGTGCTGACCGGACGCCTGCAAGAGGTTGTGGTTGCGGAAGAACCGCACCAGCGCCTGCGCCGGGAAATCCATGATCTCTTCTTTCGGGGTCGACCAGATCGCGCCGGAGATCGGCGTCAGGTAGTAGTCGCGGAACCACTGGCCCATGCCCATCTGGTCCATCAACTCGCCCAAGGTGATCGAGGAGTCCGTCGCCACGCGCTCTGCCTCGGCGTTGAAGCGCATCAGGTCACGGATCATGCGCAGGAACCCGGGCCGCGCCAGGTTCGACTTCTGCGCGAACAGGGCGGAGAGGTTGCGCAGGCCATACTCGACCTTCCCGCCGCCGATGGACGCCGCGAAACTCATGTCCGATTTCGCAACGGGCACGTCCAGTTCGGCGAACAGCTTGGTCAGGTGCGGGTAGTTCACGTAGTTGAACACGATGAACCCGGTATCGACCGGTTGATCGCCATTCTTGCCCGCCACGATGGTCCGGGCATGGCCGCCAAGGCGTGGCTCGGCCTCGAACAGGGTGACGGCATGGTCGGTGGCCAGATGATAGGCGGCCCCCATGCCCGAAATACCCGCCCCGATGACCGCAATGCGCTTGGGTGCTGCGTTCGATGTTTCGAATGGCACTGACTTTCCCCGATCCTTGAAGATTTTTTCAGATGTTGACAGCTTTACGGCCCCGCGCGCCAGATGGATCAAAGAAAAATCCAAGATTGCCAAATGGATGGACGCTACGAAAAAATCTGTTTCGCATGAAAAGTTTGTGTGATCCAGATTAGGAAAAGCGCCGTATAAGTCGTATGTTGGTGCCGAATGACCATGTCGATCAGACAGGCAGCCAAGCTTCAGCCGTCCGCGATGCGGATGCTGTGGTGCGGCGCTGCCGGGAAAGATGTGACCAGACGGTGGCGGCAAACGAAGTGACCGAAGCACATTGGGTCGCCCGCATCACGGCGATTGCAAAAGACGAGGACAAATCGGCCTTTGCCGAGGTGTTCCGGCATTTTGCACCCCGGGTAAAGGCGTTCCTGATCAAGTCCGGGGCGGATGAAAGCCTCGCCGAGGAATGCATGCAGGACGTGATGGCCACGCTCTGGCAAAAAGCGCACATGTATGACGCGGCACGCGCCTCCGTGGCGACGTGGATTTTCACGATCGCGCGGAACCGCAAGATCGACCTGATTAGGAAGAATGCCCGCCCCGAGCCCGAGGACCTTCCCTGGGGCCCCGAGGAACAGCCCGACCAGGCAGACGTGCTCGCACTTCAACAGGATAGCGCAAGGCTGACGGATGCAATCCGCCAGCTGCCCGAGAAACAGCGCCGCCTGATCGAACGAGCCTATTTCGGCGATCTCACCCATTCCGAGATCGCCGCCGAAACGGGACTGCCCCTTGGCACGATCAAGTCCCGGATTAGGTTGGCTCTCGAAAGGCTACGCCATTCGATGAGTTGAAGACCGATGACCGACGTACAGCATCAAATTCCGGATGACCTGCTGATGGGCTATGCCACGGGTGCATTGCCGCAGGCGTTCGACCTGGTCATCGCGACCCATGTCTCGATGAGCGATGACGTGCGGTCCCGTCTGGCCGGATTCGAAGCCCTGGGCGGCGCCGTTCTCGAAGACCTCGAAGAAGCAGAGATCGCCCCCGACAGCCTTGAACAAACCTTGGCGCGGATCGGCGAGGACACCGATCGCACGGTCACCGCACAGCCCAAGGCTGGTGTGTTTCCCGGACCGTTGCGCGCGCTGCTCGGCGGCGACACCGACAGCGTGAAATGGCGCAGCGTTGGCTTGGGGGCCAAGCAGGCGGTCTTGCATGCCGACAAGGAAGGCACCGCGCGCCTTCTCTACATTCCCGCCGGACAGGCCATGCCCGAGCATAGCCACGGCGGCATGGAGCTGACGCTTGTCCTTCAGGGCGGGTATAGCGCGGATGACGGGCATTTCGTGCGCGGCGATCTGGAGGTTGCCGACAACGACACGCACCATACGCCGATTGCCGACGATGATGGCGAGGACTGTATTTGCCTTGTCGCCACCGACGCGCGCCTGAAATTTCAGAGATTGCTGCCACGCATCGCGCAGCCCTTTATCGGCATCTGACGCCGCCTACAGGTCGAACAGGCGCCCAGGCCCCCAGCCGCGCGCCTCGACCTTCGCCAGCTTGAGCATATGCCACAAAAGGGCCTGGTTGGATGTCACGACGGGACACCCGATCAGGCCCTCGGCTTTTTTCAGAACGTTGAAGCTGCGCAAGTTCGTGCAGGAGGCAAACACGGCATCGGCCCCGGCGGCGCCTGCCGCGATCAGCGCGTCCAGTGTCGAGGCTTCGGAAATCCGGGCAACGGTCCAATCCTCTTTTTGCAGGAACGACCTCTCATCGACGCAGGCGATCCCGGCCTCGACCAGTTTCGCCCGGATCGGCGCATTCACCTCGGCCACGTAGGGCGTCACCAAGGCGATGCGTTTTGCATCCAGCGCCTGCAAGGCGGCGATAACGGCCGTGATGGGGTTGGTCACCAGGGCGTCCGGATGGCGCGATTGGACAAGCTCCGCCACGCGGTCCGGCCCGATCACCGTCGCCGCCGACGTGCAGGCATAGCCAATCGCGTCCAGACCGGCCGGCAACCGCCCCGCTGTGTCGGGCAGATGCGCCTCCATCTCACGCAGAGTTTCCGGCGTCACCAAGGCATGGGCCGGGATACGCGCGTGATAGAGGCCGATCCCATCGTGAGCCATGACCCCGCGCGCTTCGACCTCCAGCGTTTCGTCGGTGCTGAGCACGATCAGCCCAAACCGCGCACGCGATCCTGCGCCGCCGTCGGTGTCGTAAGACAAGGCGTGGGTCATAAAAGCACCGGAAGGTCGGGGGGCGTGCGGTCCGTCAACAGCTCTACCCCGGTTTCGGTCAACAGGATGTTCTCTTCGTGCACCATCATCTTTCCCGGTGCGATTTGCAGGCTCGGCTCCAGCGTCAGCACCATGCCGGGTTCCAGCACGGTCTGGTCATGGGGCGCGAGCGAGGGCCATTCCGTCAACTGTATGCCAAGACCGTGACCCAGCCGCCCGATGCCCGACCCCTGCCCCAAGGCCTGGGCCATCACCTCGCATAGCTGGGCCGCCGTCATGCCAGGCCTGATCGCGGCAAGCGCCGCCTCCGTCGCCGCGTGCAAGTGTCGATGCGCCGACGCCGCCGCATCCGAGGCGTACCCAATCGCCCAGTTGCGGTCGAAATCGCAAAAATAGCCCCCCAAGCTGGCCCCTGTGTCCAGCATCAGGACATCGCCATCCGCCAGCGGGCGCGACCCGGGCGGAGAGATCACGTCGCTGTAGCCGTCCGCTGCGGCGGCACCAACGAGATAGGGCACCTCTTCGGCGCCCTCCTGCAACAATGCGATGCGGAAGCTGCGGAACACCTCGTCCAGAGGCTGACCGGGGTGGAACAAATCCTCCGCCCGCGCGAAGGCGGCACTGCCGATCCGGCAGATCTCTCGGATCTTCTGCTGTTCGGCGGGCGATTTCACCATCCGCAACGCCTTGATGAGCGGGGTCGCGTCGACCCACGTCGCGGACAGGCCGCGCCGCAGGCGATCGAACTCCGCCAAGGGCATGCGTAGTGACGCTTCCTCGCCCATCGGCGTGGCGATGGTGCTGACGTCTGACAGCGCCTTTTGCAGCAGGTGCAGATGCGGTGCATCCGTCGCGGGGGAGTCGAAGGGCCGGATGTCGTCGACCCAGGTGGTCTCCATCAACTCCGCGCCGATCTGCGGGATGATGGCGATGGGGCTGCCGCGACGTGGCAGGATCAGGAACCACGGCCGTGTCGGGCTCTGCCAGAACGCGGTTCGAAAGCCGGAGAAATATCGGAACTCGGCCTCGGTGGTCAGGAACATCGCGTCGATGCCCTGCCGCGCCATGCCCTCCAGCGCCTTTGCCGTCCGGGCCGCGTATTCTTCGGCGGGGAAATCAGGCATCCACCGGACCTTCCGACAGGTAGAGCAAGACGCGCGCGTCCGGGCCGAGGCGCAGCTCCTTGCGGGGGGCGTGGAGCAATCCGGCAAACCCCGCCCCGCCGGATGGAGAGGTCGCCAAGCCGTGCGCGGGCAGGCGCGAGATGGCGTCGTCGCATTCCGCGTCGCTGATGCTCAGGAAAGTGTCTGCCGTTTGGGCGAGAGACTTGAGCGCGATATGGGACGGGTCCTTGCAGTCAAGCCGCCCCATCGTGCTGACCGGCCCCGCGGCATGGGTCGGGCGGCCTGCCTTGATCGACGCCATAAGGGTTTCGGCCGCGTCCGGTTCGACGACGGTGATGATGGGTCCATCGCCCCACGCACGCCGGGCATAAGCGGCACAGGCAGCGGCAAGGCCGCCCACACCGGCCTGCAGAAAGATGTGCGTGGGGGCCTCGTGGATCTGGCGCGCGGCTTCGGCGGCCATCGCAAGATAGCCTTCCATCACGCCCTTGCCGATGTCGTAGCCATCCCAAGTGGAATCCGACAGAAGCGTCCATCCCTCGGCGGCGGCGCGGGCCTCGGCGGCGGCCATCGAGGCCTCGTAATCCGCGCCCTCCACCACGACCTCGGCCCCCTTTTGCCGGAGGAGATCGGCAAAGGCGGCCGGCACGGTTTCCGACAGGTAGATGACCGCCCGCGCGCCAAACACGCCCGCTCCGGCGGCGACGGACAGTCCATGGTTGCCCGCCGACGCCGCGACATAGGTCCGACCCGCCAGCGCCTTGGCCGGATCATCGCCCATGACCTCAACGGCATCGCGCGCGATCACATGCGACGCGCCAAGCGCCTTGAAACTGCCAAGCCCCATGCGGTTGCGCTCATCCTTCACGTGGATGGCGGACACTCCAAGTTCCGCGGCCAGCTCCGGCACCGAGACCAGCGGCGTTTCGCGATGCTTCGGGCACTGCGCCAGCAGCGCCTCGACCGGGGCGGCATCCTCGGCCACGTCGCCGGGGATCGCGGACAGCCCGTCGGGCAAAGGCGCGTGACGCCATGGGTTTTGCAGGAATTTCATCGTGCCCCTCTTAGACAGCCGTCGGGCTATCCTGACTTCGCCTCGCATGATTGCAAGCGTTGCCTTGCCCGGGCGGGCACCCCTTTGTCGGTCGCCTCTGGACAATGCGGGGCGTCCGGCCGACCTTGCCGGCACCACAGTGGATGGAGAGGCGCCGATGGGCAAAGCGATTTCAGACAGGCTCGTTCTCTTGGGAACGAAAGGCGGGCCCGCGATCCGCCCAGGCGGGCCGATGCCGACCGCGTCCTTGCTCTGCATCGGGGGTCGCATCTGCGTCGTGGATTGCGGATTGGGCGTCAGCAAGGGGTTGGTCGAGGCGGGCCTCTCGCTCAAGGATCTCGACCTGATCTTCATCACGCATCTGCATTCGGACCATGTGCTGGAGCTTGGACCGTTGTTGCACACGGCATGGACCACCGGCCTTGCCACGCCCGTCACGATCTACGGACCCAAGGGCACAAGGGGCGTATGGGAGGGGTTTTGCGCCTCCCTCTCCTACGACATCGACCTGCGGATCGAGGATGAAGGCCGCCCCGACATCCGGGATCTCGTGCAGGTGCGGGATATCGAGGACGGGCCGTTGGAGATTGATGGCCTGTCCGTGCGCGCGATGCGCGTCGACCACCCGCCCGTCACAGACTGCTTCGCCCTGCGCTTCGACAGCGCGGACTGGTCGGTGACCTTTTCGTCCGACACCGCCTATTTCCCGCCGCTGGCCGAGTTCGCGCGCGGCTCGGACATTCTGGTTCACGAGGCCATGCTCGAGGCAGGCGTCGACCGGCTCGTGGCACGCACGGGCAATGGCGCGCGGCTAAAGGAACACATCGTGCGCAGCCATACCGAGGCCCGCGATGCCGCCCGGATCGCCGAGATGGCGGCGGTGCGGACCCTCGCCCTGCACCACCTTGTCCCGGCCGACGACCCCGGCATTTCCGAGGCGGATTGGCGCGCTGCCATGGACGGTCATTTCGGCGGCGAGGTCATCATCGGGCGTGACGGGATGGAGATCAGGCCAAAGCGCTGAGCGGGTCGCACAAGTCGCGCCAAAACCGCTCCAGATCAAGGTAAAGGCACCGCGACACGCTACACTGCCCGCATCGACCCCGACCGAAAGGGCCGCCATGACGACGAAAGCCGCGCATCCCTACGCCCTGATGGCGCTCAACAATGCCTGGGCGAACGCCCGTTTCCATCATGCCTTGGAGGGATTGCCGGACGGCGCCTTCACCGCCCCGGCGCCGGGTTTCTTCTCCACGCTCTGCGACACGCTCAACCATATCTACGAGGTGGACCTTTTCTATATCGACGCGCTCGAAGCGGGTGGGTTGGGACGCGCCGTCTATGACCGCGATCCCGTCACCGACCCAAAGGCGCTTGCGGGGTTGCAAAGCGCAGCCGATCTGCGCCTTGCCAGGTTCTGCCACGACCTGACGCCAGACCAGCTGGCCGAACACCGCCAGACCATTCGCCGCGACGGGGCATTCGAAGAACGGGTGGATGCCCTCTTGCTGCATCTCTTTCAGCACCAGATCCACCACCGGGGACAGGCGCATGTGCAGCTGCAATCGCTCGGGGTCGCGCCGCCGCAACTGGACGAGTTCCATCTCGCCTATGACCGCCACCCCAGCGCGCACCCCTATCACGCATGAGCCGGTTCGGACCCAGTCGCGGCGAGTTGAAATTGCGCCTTGCCATCAGCCTCGGCGGGCTTGCCCTGTTGGCCGCCGCCTACGGGTTGAACGGCATTTCCGGCATCGCGTCGCTGGAAATCGGCCTGATCGCGGCGGCGTTTTTCGGCGGCTCGGCCATTTCCAGCCTGATCAAGTTACGCAGATCGGGCAAAAAGTAAGGAGAAAATCATGAACACGGGACTAATCATTCGGCTGGTAACGATGGCCCTCGTCTTTCTGGCGTGGGCCGGGCTGATGTTCCGCACGCTGTTCCTGTTCCGCGAGCGCGAAGTGGAACGCTCGGGCGCGGGTATCCCCTCGACCGGGGGCTTCATCCGGCAACTGGGGTTCTGGCTGAAGAACCCCGCGGACCGGAAGGACCGCCAGACCCTGTTCTTCCTGACGGCGGTTCTGATCGCGATGGCGGCGATCCAGGCGATGGTCGCCGGAAACGAGGCCGCAGGAGGCATCGACTAGGCAGCGACGACGATCCCATCACGCGACATCCCCGACACCGCGCCTTGGCAACCCTCGCGGGAGGGGCCACATAGGGGCGCGATGACAGATTTCGTTTACGCCCCACCCGACACGCCGCTGGATATCCTCCACGAGGATGCGTCGATCATCCTCGTGAACAAACCGGCCGGGCTTTTGTCCGTGCCGGGTCGGGGCGAGCACCTGGCCGATTGCCTCATGTCGCGCCTTCAGGGCGCTTTCCCCGAGGCGTTGCTGGTGCACCGGTTGGACATGGACACGTCGGGCGTCATGGTCTTTGCCCGGACCCCGGCGGCGCAGCGGCATCTTGGCCTGCAGTTCGAGCGGCGCCACATGAAGAAGGTCTACCACGCGCGCCTTTGGGGCGAGGTGCAGGACAAGACCGGCACCGTGGACCTGCCGCTGATTGTGGATTGGCCCAACCGGCCCAAGCAGCATGTCGATTTCGAGAACGGCAAACCTGCCAAGACCGACTGGCGCGTGGTCCGGCACGAGGCCGGCACGACCCGCATCCGCCTGTTCCCTCTGACGGGGCGGTCGCATCAGCTCCGGGTTCACATGAAGGAAATCGGTCACCCTATCCTTGGCGACCCGTTCTATGCCGAGGGGCCGGCGCGCGATTTCCCCCGCCTCATGCTTCATGCCGAAAGCCTGAAACTGCGGCATCCGGACGGCGGAATGGGAATGAGTTTCAGCGCAAAAGTCCCGTTCTGACAGATTGGTGGATCGCAAATGAAAAACGGCCCCGATTGGGGCCGTTTCCGTGAATGTGACGTCCTGACTTCAGTCCCAATCGGTGACGGTCTTGACCTCGAGGAATTCGTGCAAGCCGAAGGCGCCGCCTTCGCGTCCGTTACCGGACTGCTTGAACCCGCCGAACGGGCTACCCTTGCCGAGGCCCTTGCCGTTGCATTCAACCATGCCCGAGCGCAGACGCCGGGCGACCCGGCGCAGTTTGTCCTTGTCGGTCGTCTGGACATAGTTCGTCAGGCCGTAATCAGTGTCATTCGCGATCCGAACGGCATCCTCTTCCGAGTCGAATGGCAGGATCGACAGGACCGGGCCGAAGATTTCCTCGCGGTAGATCGTCATGTCCGGGGTGACATCGGCAAAGACGGTCGGGCGGATGAAATAGCCGCGGTTCAGGTGCTCGGGGCGACCGGTGCCACCGGCAACCAGGCGCGCGCCTTCGTCGATCCCCGTCTGGATCAGGTCCTGGATCTTGTTGAACTGCACCTCGCTGACGGCGGGGCCGATATGGCGACCCGGTTCGCTGGACGCACCGACGGTGATGGATTGCGCGGCCGCTGCGGCCTGTTCCACGGCCTCGTCATAGCGCGAGCGTTCGACCAGCATGCGCGTCGGCGCGTTGCAGCTTTGGCCGGTGTTGTTGAAGCAGCGAATGACGCCCTGCTTGACCGCCTTTTCGCCGGCATCGGCGAAGATGATGTTCGCGCCCTTGCCGCCGAGTTCGAGGCTGACGCGCTTGATCGTGTCGGCCGCTGCGATGGAGATCAGGCGACCCGCCCGGGTCGAGCCGGTAAAGCTGACCATGTCGACCTCGGGATGCGCGGACAGGGTACTGCCAACACCCGGACCATCCCCGTTCACGAGATTGAACACGCCAGCGGGCAGACCGGCCTCGTCGATCATCTCAGCGAAGAGCAGGCCGGACAGCGGCGCGATTTCCGATGGTTTCAGAACCATGGTGCACCCGGCCAGAAGCGCCGGCGCCACCTTCAGCGTGATCTGGTTCATCGGCCAGTTCCACGGCGTGATCAGCGCGCAGACGCCGATCGGTTCGTGAAAAACGCGCTCGCCCGGGGCCCAGTCGCCCAAGGGGCGGTCCCATTCGAACGCCTTGGCGGCCTGGATGAACCCCTCCAGATGCCACGAGCCCGCGCCGACCTGTTGCTGCCGGGCGAAATCGATGGGTGCGCCCATTTCAAGGCTGATCGCTTCGGCCATCTCGTCGGCACGGCGATTGTAGATTTCAAGCAAGCGTTCGACCGCGGCGATACGCTCGGCCGGGTCGGTCATGGACCAGCCGTCAAAGGCGGCCGAGGCGGCGGCGACGGCGGCGTTCGTGTCCTCCTCCTCGCCAAGGCTGATCGTGGCGCAGACCTCTTCAGTGGCCGGGTTGATGACCGGGAAATCCTTGGGCCGGATCGGCGCGACCCATTTGCCATTGATGTAGAAATCGGTGCTGTTGGGCATCTTTGCCTCCCTTTCGCTGGCCCGAGCCTGTCACCACGACAGGCCAGCCGCAAGCCGCGCAGGCATCAAACAGGCGTTTCGCTGAGCTAGGCGATGAAGGATACATGTGCCGATTTTGCAGGTGCGGCATTATGCACATCCTTTTCTGGAATGATTCCAGACTTGCACCCGTGAAACCGTCACAGCACTTACCTATACTCTCATTTGACAATGGTAACCAACACAGGAGGCCCGCCGTGGCTCTGCGCATTAACGATACCTTTCCGAACCTGACCGTCGAAACCGACCAGGGCACGATCTCGATGCATGACTACATCGGTGACTCGTGGATGATCCTGTTCTCACACCCCAAGGATTTCACCCCGGTTTGCACGACCGAGTTCGGCGCCGTGGCGCAGTTGGCCGACGAATGGGCCAAGCGCAACACGAAGGTGATCGGCCTGTCCGTCGATGCCGTCGAAGAGCACAAGCAGTGGAAGTCCGACATCGAAAGCTTTGCCGGCGCCGAGGCCGCCTTCCCGATCATCGCCGACGAGTCGCTTGAAGTGTCCAAGGCGCTCGACATGCTGCCGTCGGAGGCCTACCTGCCCGATGGCCGCACCGCCGCCGACTCGGCCAGCGTGCGCGTCGTGTTCATCGTCTCGCCCGACAAGAAGGTGCAGTTGATGATGTCCTACCCGATGTCGGTCGGCCGCAACTTTGCCGAAGTGCTGCGCGCGCTCGACGCCCTGCAAGCGTGCTACAACGTGCCGATCGCGACGCCCGCGAACTGGGTGCATGGCCAGGATGTCATCGTGGCCCTGTCGCTGGACGATGCCGCCGCCAAAGAGAAATTCGGCGAGATCGACGTCAAGCTGCCCTATCTCCGCACGACCAAGATGCCTGCCTGATCCAGGCACAGAGCCCTAGAAAAAGGCCCCCGAATTATCGGGGGCCTTTCCTTTTGGAAACGGCCGCCGTCAGCGCGGCGAATGCAGCGTGACACGCGTTCCCATTTCTACGTTCTCGTAGAGCTGGATGACGTGGTCATTGACGAGGCGGACACAGCCAGAGCTTGCCGAGGTGCCGATCGACCAGGGCTGCGGCGTGCCGTGGATGCGCAGGTAGCTGTCGGCCCCGCCGCGATAGAGGTACAGCGCGCGGGCCCCCAACGGGTTCTCGGGACCGCCCGGCACGCCACCGGCGAACTGCGCGTAAACCTCGGGCTCGCGGGCGATCATGTTGGCCGTGGGCGTCCAGCTCGGCCATTCGACCTTGCGATTGATGGTGTAGGTGCCTGGGCTTTGAAGACCGGAGCGCCCCACCGCCACGCCGTAGCGCATCGCGGTGCCGTCATCGCCGATGTGGTAGAGGTATTTCGGGACCGGATCGACATGGATGTCGCCCGGGCGCAGGCCAGCGCGGTGCGCCACGCGTGTCGGCATGAAGCGCGGATGCAGCCCCCACGGGTTATCGCCCTGCGGATCAGGCCGCTCGACGGTTTGGTCGAAGTCGAAATCGACCGCGTCCTGACCAAAGGCCGGCATGGCAATCGGCCCCGAAAACAGGGCCGCGGACGTGATGATGAAATGACGGCGAGTCAGCATTGGCTCACCTCCTCTGGTCAAACTTCGGAATCGCTCTGCAAAGCAAACCCCTTTTGCGGCCTCAAGTTCCTGTGGACAAGTCCCAACACTCTCACTTTTCGGTCAGTGTTGCGCGCAGATTCGCTCCTGCCGAATCTTGCCACCCGTCGGCAAGACTCTTCCCGGTCGAGACAGGCCCCCTTCAGGCGACGGCGTCATACCCCGCGTTTGCGCGAGTCAACGCGCGCTATGCATCGCAGGATTTCACCGTCAAAGGAAACGGGCACGCCCGGTCTGGACGCGCCCGTAACAGTGTCAAAACGCGGATAGCGTGGCGTCAGTCTGCCGCCGCGTCTTCTTTCGCGATCTCTTTGCCGGTCTCCTGGTCGACCATCTTCATGGCGAGACGGACCTTGCCGCGATCGTCGAAACCAAGCAGCTTGACCCACACTTCCTGACCTTCCTTCAGAACGTCAGACGGATGGTTCAGGCGGCGGTTCTCGATCTGGCTGACATGCACGAGGCCGTCACGCTTGCCGAAGAAGTTTACGAAGGCGCCGAAATCGACGATCTTCACGACCTTGCCCTTGTAGATTTTGCCTTCTTCCGGCTCGGCGACGATCGAATGGATCATCTCGCGGGCCTTTTCGATGGCTTCGCCGTTGGGGCTGGCGATCTTGATGATGCCGTCATCGTTGATGTCGACCTTGGCACCCGAGACTTCCACGATCTCGCGGATGACCTTGCCGCCAGAACCGATCACTTCACGGATCTTGTCGGTGGGCACCTGCATCGTTTCGATGCGCGGGGCGTGGACCGAGAACTCGGACGCTTCGGTCAGCGCCTTGGCCATCTCGCCAAGGATGTGCATCCGGCCGGCCTTGGCCTGGGCCAGGGCCTTCTCCATGATCTCGGGCGTGATGCCGGCCACCTTGATGTCCATCTGGAGCGAGGTGATGCCGTTCTCGGTGCCCGCGACCTTGAAGTCCATGTCGCCGAGGTGATCCTCGTCGCCAAGAATATCGGTCAGGATCCCGTAGGAGCCGTCTTCTTCGAGGACGAGGCCCATGGCCACACCAGCGACCGGCGCCTTCAGCGGCACGCCCGCATCCATCATCGACAGAGAGCCGCCGCAGACCGACGCCATCGAGGACGAACCGTTCGACTCGGTGATCTCGGACACGACGCGGATCGTGTAGGGGAAATCGGTCGGCGCCGGCAGAACAGCCTGCAGCGCGCGCCATGCCAACTTGCCGTGGCCGATTTCACGACGACCGGGCGAGCCGACACGACCCACTTCACCGACCGAGTAGGGCGGGAAGTTGTAGTGCAGCAGGAAGTTCGACCGATAGGTGCCTTGCAGCGCGTCGATCATCTGCTCGTCATCGCCGGTGCCCAGCGTGGTGACGACCAGGCCTTGCGTTTCCCCGCGGGTGAACAGGGCCGAGCCATGCGTCCGGGGCAGAAGGCCGGTTTCGCAGACGATCGGGCGAACCTCATCCAGTGCGCGACCGTCGATGCGGCGGCCGTTCTTGACCACGTCCGAGCGCAAGACCGTCGATTCCAGCTTTTTCAGTGCGGAACCGAGGTTCGGATCTTCCTGCTGCTCCTCGGAAAGACCTGCGATGATCTCTTCCTTGGCGGCGGACACGGCCGACTGGCGTTCCTGCTTGTCGAGGATCGCGTAAGCGTCGCGCATCTTGGCTTCGCCCGCGGCTTTCACGGCCTCGTAGAGGTCCGAGTAATCGGGCGGGGTGAAGTTGAACGGCTCTTTCGCGGCTTCTTCGGCCAGCGAGATGATCAGGTCGATCACCGGCTGGATCTGCTCGTGCGCGAAATTCACCGCGCCCAGCATCTCGGCCTCGGACAACTCGTAGGCTTCCGACTCGACCATCATGACGGCGTTCTTGGTGCCGGCGACAACAAGGTCCAGACGCTGGTCGGGGTTGTTGCGCAGGTCGTGCATGTCGTCGACCGTCGGGTTCAGGATGTATTCGCCATCCTCGAAACCGACGCGGCAGCCCGCGATCGGGCCACGGAACGGAGCGCCCGAAATGGTCAGCGCCGCCGAGGCCGCGATCATCGCGACGATATCGGGGTCGTTGACCAGGTCATGCGACAGCACGGTGCACATAACGAGGACTTCGTTCTTGAAGCCCGGCACGAAGAGCGGGCGGATCGGGCGGTCGATCAGGCGCGCGGTCAGCGTCTCTTTTTCGGTCGGACGCGCCTCGCGCTTGAAGAAGCCACCGGGCACCTTGCCCGCGGCGTAGTATTTCTCCTGGTAGTGAACCGTCAGGGGAAAGAAATCCTGCCCCGGCTTGGGTTCCTTGGCGAACGTCACGTTCGCCATGACCGAGGTCTCGCCCAGTGTGGCGATAACGGTACCGTCGGCCTGACGGGCAATCTTGCCCGTTTCGAGCGTGAGGGTCTCTTCCCCCCACTGCATGCTTTTCTTCGAGATATTGAACATCAATCGTTTCCTATCGGGGAGCACTCCCAACCCCTGTCGGGTCTCCCGTTTTCATGGCGGCCCCATTGCCGCCGACCCCCTCATCATTCCATGCGCCGGGGTCAGAGCGTCACGTCTCAGATGTGGGGGGCCATACAGGAGATAGGCCACGTTTGAAAGGGCCTTGTCCAGTTGAGGCACGTCTCAGAAGACCGCGTGCGCGCCACGATCATCCGCAATCTCCCCTTGCAGGAGTTTGCGGTAATGCTCGCGCAGCGTGTCCTCGCCGAATTCCGGGGTGGCGTCCGCGTCGTAACGTCCCGTGGCGGGGTCGAGCACCAGCATGGACTCGGTGGCATAGTACCGCCCGATACGCGCCAGTTCCGCCTTCTCGGCTGCCTTGCGCGACACACGCCCCGCCAGCGACAGCGCCCCGATGATCGCATCCAGCAGGCGAGGTGTGACATGGCGGATTTTCGGCTCCTGCCCCAGCAGATCGAACAACATTTCTGCCTGATCCAGCGGGGTGATCGCCGGACCCGGGCCGCCAATCGGCAAGACACGGTTCTGCAAGCCGGGGTCGACCAGGCAGCGTGCGATATAGGTGCCGAGATCGGCATCGCTGATCGGCTTGCAGGCGGTCAGCTCTCCGTTCCCGAAGACAAGGAAAGGTTTGCCCGCCTTCAGCCGGTCGATCTGGCCCGACAGCGATTTGAAAAACGCCGTGGGGCGAACGATCGAGAATGTCAGACCGGAGGCCTGCAATTCCTCTTCGAAGGCCAGCTTGGCCTGCTGAAAGGCCAGAAGCGGCTTTTGCACGCAGATTGCCGAAAGCAGGACGAACCGGCCGACGCCAGCCTCCTGCGCGTCTTTCAGCAGGTCGGAATGGGCCTGATAGTCGATGGCCCAGGAATCCTTCGGCGCACCGGTCCGCGACGCGAGGCAGGAGACGACCGCGTCAAACCCTCCGGTCAGCGCGGCACGCCTGTCGGATGCATCGGTGGCCGCGCCCGATACAAGGGTGCAGGCCTGCAGGGCCGATGTATCTGCCCCCGGTCGAACCAGCGCGGTCACCTCATGACCGTCTGCGATGAGCGCCGCCGCGGTGGCGCGCCCGATGCTGCCGGTCCCACCGACCAGCAGCACCCGTTTTCCCTGACGTGTCTGCGTATCTTCCATGGCGGCAGCCTAAGCGCCCGTCAGGGCGGCGCAATCGGCAAATGGGTCGCGCCCGCGCGACGCAAAAAGGCCGCCCGAAACGGACGGCCTTTCCAGATCTTCCCATGCGGGATGGGATCAGCGACGGATACCAAGGCGCTTGATGAGGTCCTGGTAGCGGCCCTCGTCCTTGCCCTTCAGGTAATCCAGCAGCTTACGGCGCTGAGCGACCAGCTTCAGAAGGCCACGACGCGAATGGTTGTCCTTCTTGTGGGTCTTGAAGTGCTCGGTCAGCGTGGAAATACGGCTGGTCAGGATGGCCACCTGCACTTCGGGCGAACCGGTGTCGCCGTCCTTGGTGGCGTATTCCTTCATCAGGCGGGTCTTTTCTTCCGCAGTAATCGACATCGGGGTCTCCTTTCAGGATCATGGCACAAGCCGGGATGTCGTCCAGCAAGGCCCGTGGAGGGATTCGGACGCGTGGCGCGACCGGATGGGGGCGGATACTGCATTTGTCCCGGTTTGCCTAGCCCCCCTGCTTCGCCCAGTTGGCTGCATTAACCAACTTTGGCGTTGCGCGTTGACCACAACGTCCAAAGCCCGGCAATTTTCGGACAAACTGCCGCCGCATTGGCGACCCCGGTTAGGAATTATGAAACACTTGGCGTTGAAAATCCGAACCCAGACCGGCATCGGACGGGGTCGCATGATCGGCGGCACGACCGGACAGACCCGGTGAGCATAGTCAGAAGGGCATGCAGCCACTCATAGCCATGTCTCACCAAACGAGGACCTGAAAAATGCTTGCCGCCGGAGGATTTCTTGCCTTGCTGTTCATGGGCTTTGCCGCGACCGGCCTGATCGGTTCGGGCGACGAAGCCGGTGACAGCGACACGGACGACCCCACGCCAGAGGACGACATTGGCTCCGCTTCCGACACGGGCGAGGACGGCGGTGGCAATGGCCTTGCGGATCTCCTGTTCGGGTCGGATGACCCGGACGAATTGACCGGCACCGACGCCGACGACGAGATTACGGGGCTCGGCGGTGACGACGTTCTGAACGGCGGCGCGGGCGACGATACCCTCGACGGGGGCGATGGCGCCGACACGCTGGAGGGCGGAGCCGGAGACGACCACCTGATCCTCGGTGCCGATGACATGGCCAGCGGCGGCGACGGGGCGGACATTTTCGAGGTGCTTGCAACGGTCGATCTGCCCGATGGCACCGTGGCGGCCAGCGTGACCGATTTCGACCCGGCCACCGACCGCCTGATCCTCGATTTCATCGGAGAGGATGCCGACGCCCCCGACATCACGCTCGACACCGACACCAATCCCGATGGCACCTTGGTCATGGCGAATGGCGTGCCCGTGACCTTCCTCGATGGCGTCACCCTCGGCAATCTGGAGGCCATCGAAGTGGTCATGCTCGCCCCGCCCGACGCGGAGGGCGAGGTTCTGGACGGCACCCCCGGCGACGACACGATCTCGGGCGGCGACGGGGACGACACCATCGATGGCTATGCCGGCGACGACCTGCTGAATGGCGGCACGGGCGACGACGTGCTGCGCGGCCGCGAAGGGATCGACAGCCTGTTCGGTGAAGGCGGCGAAGACGCGATCACGGGCGGCAGTGGCGATGACGTTCTCGATGGCGGCAGCGAAAATGACGCCCTCTTCGGCAACGAGGGCAATGACCAGATCTCCGGCCAGACCGGAAATGACGAAGCCTACGGGGACGAGGGCGACGACACGCTGTCCGGTGGGGACGGCAACGACTTCCTCGTCGGTGGCGACGGCAATGACAGCGTGAGCGGCGGCGCGGATGGCGACCTTCTGTTCGGCGGGGGTGGCGACGACACCATGGATGGCGGCGACGGCGACGACTTCCTGCAAGGCGGGTTCGGCGCGGACAGTCTCTCGGGCGGGGGCGGCGATGACAGGATCGACGGCACGTTCTCAAGCGGCGATGGCGCGTTCGGCCCAACGGATGAAGACGATGCCGACACGCTCTCCGGCGGGGACGGCGACGATATCCTTGTCCTTGGCGCCGGGGATTTGGCGACCGGCGGCGACGGCAGCGACACATTCGCTTCGGGCGGCTATATCGCCGAGGGGGACGACGCGGGCACCGTGACCGATTTCGACCCGGCAGAGGATGTCATCGAGGTACTTTACGACCCCGACCTGACCCCAAACCCGGACATCACCATCGTCGATTTCGCGGATGGAAACGGCGCGGATATCCTGCTCAACGGCGAGGTCATCCTGCATGTCGTGGGCGCGCAAGGCCTGGACCCGGCCCTGGTCGAACTGACCGAGATGGAGCTGGAACCCGCCTAACCAGCCGCCGTGAAATGCGGCAACACGGCCGAGAGCACGGCATCGGGCGCCTCTTCCATGGCGAAATGCCCGCAGTCGGCGATCTCGCTTCCCGTCACATGCGGCGCCCAGGATCGCCACAGGTCCAACGGGTTGCCCGTGCGCGATGGAAACCCATGATCCGACCACACGAAATGCAGCGGGGCTGCGATCTGCCGGCCTGCGGCGCGGTCTTCGTCGTCGATCGCCCGGTCGATCGTCGCCCCGGCGCGATAGTCATTGCACATCGCGGCGACGCGCACCGGGTCGCCGCCCTGCGCCCGGTAGCTGTCCAAAGCATCCGGCGCGAAGGGTGCAAGGTCACACGCCACGGTCCAACTTGCCAGCGTCCAGTCGATATAGCCCGGCCCATCCGACAGGATCATGCGTTCGGGCAGCGGGCTGGGCTGCGCGAGGAAGGTCCAATGATAGGCCTTCATCGCCAACTCCGCGTTCCACGCGGCCCAGAAATCGCCGGTTGGCACGATCTCGATGATACCGATCCGCGCGATCCGCTGCGGGTGATCCAGCGCCAGCCGATAGGTCACGCGCGCGCCGCGATCATGGCCCAACACATGCGCGCGTTCGATAGACAGCGCATCCATCAGGCCCACGATGTCCTTCGCCATCTCGCGCTTGGAATAGGTGCGGTTCTCGGGATCGGTCTGCGGCGCATCACTGGCCCCATAGCCGCGCAAATCCGGCACGATCACGTGGAACCGCTCGGCCAGACGCGGCGCGATCTTGGCCCAGCACATGTGGTTTTGCGGATAGCCATGCAGCAGGATCAGGGGCTCGCCCCGTCCGGCCTGATGCACGCTCACCTCGATCCCGTTGGTTTCGATGCGCGACTGCGTGAACCCTTCAATCGCCATTTGCTGAGCCCTCCCACGGCGTCGGCTGCACGTGGTAGCCGATATAGAGCGGATGCTTCGGATGACCGGCCTTGGACAATCCGAGATGGAACAACTCGGCCCCGGCATCGCGCAACAGCCGTTCGACCTTCGCCCCGCGATCCAGATGCGCGCCATGGGTGCCCCAGGCGCAAATCACCTGGTCGGCCCAGTCGAGGCTGTCGAGGATCGCGGCGTCATTGGCCAACCCGACCGGGTCTTCCGCCTTGCGCATGTCGCGCGGGTCGGTGGCGCGCCACGCAAAGATGTTGAGCACGCGGAAGGCCCCGAACCCCAGCGCCCGGGCGCGGCGCTCGCAGCGTTCGACGGTGGGATCGTTCTGAACCTCGGTCGCCGTCGACGGGTTCAGCATGATGAACAGGGCGCGGCGGCCATCCGCGTCCCAGACCCGGGTCAGCGAATACCGATACCGCTCGCAATCAGAATAGGCCGCGACCGAGGCCGCGTCGCCCTTTTGATGTTCACGCAGGATCATGGCCAAACTGGTAATCGGCTTGAGACCCCGGGAAAAGGGGCCCCGGTGTCAAAGGTTGAACACCCGCTCCGGGTGCAACTCTCCGGCGCGGAAACGACCGACCGCCACGGGCTTGCCGTCAAACGACGCCCAGGCGAGATCGCCATATTCCACGTTCCCCGGCAGGACCTGCCCCGGATTGCCGTTCTTCAACCGGATCGCCCCCTGTTCGGTCAGCTTCAACTCCGGCAAACCATCGAGGGCGAGCGAAACCGGCGCCAGAAGGCTGTCGATCTCGGGGGTGCGTTCCAACTCGACGATCTTGTCCAGCGTGACCGCGTCCTCGATGTCGAACGGCCCGACCCAGGTGCGCCGCAGATTCACGACATGGGCGAAACAGCCAAGCTGCTGGCCGAGGTCCCTCGCGATCGAGCGGACATAGCCGCCCGATCCGCACACGAAATGCAGCTGCGCATGATCCGGGTCGGGGCGTTCGGTCAGCGTCAGCTCGTCCACGTACAGATCGCGCGCCTCAAGCTCCAGGGCCTCTCCCTCCCGGGCGAGGTCATAGGCCCGCGCGCCATCGACCTTGACGGCGGAAAACTGCGGCGGAACCTGCCGGATATCGCCAACGAAAGACGGAAGCGCCGCTTCGATTTCGGCATCGCTTGGGCGTGCATCGGATGTTTCCAGAACCTCGCCCTCGGCATCGTCTGTCGTGGTTGACGCACCGAACTTCACCAGGAAATCATAGGCTTTCAGCGCATCGCCCAGATAGGGGATGGTCTTGGTCGCTTCGCCCAGCGCGATGGGCAGCAGGCCGGTGGCATCGGGGTCGAGCGTGCCGGCATGGCCGGCCTTTTTCGCCTCGAACGCCCAGCGCACCTTTCCGACCACGGCGGTCGAGGTCATGCCCGCCGGTTTGTCGATCAGGACCCAGCCGGAAATGTCCCGTCCTTTGCGCTTGCGTGCCATCACAGCCCTCCGAGGTTCTCGTGGAAGGGCGGTCTGCTACTCCGCAGGTTCTGCGCCGTCAACGGTGTCGTCCATGACAACCCCGATGATCGGCCCCACCGGAAAGCCGAGATCCGACCGTCCGATCCCCGGCGCATGCAGGCGCGACACGCGCCCGTCGAAATAGAGCGCGTTCGGCGTTTCGAGATAATCGCGGAAGAAGCGCCCGAAATGGTGGAAATTCACCGGCTCGTCCGAGATCGCGAGGAACAGGCGTTCGCCATCCGCGCTGATGCCCACGCCGTTGCGGATATTCAGGCTGGTGCCGCTGGCCAGAAAGCGCGGATGCAAGTCGCCGTCGATCACCAGCATCGGGCCGGATTGGGTCGCGTACTGGCACTCGGGCGGATTTTCGGCGAACCGGCGGCTTTCGATCACGTCGGCCTCATGATCGTTCAGGCACAGCACGCCGTTCGGCAGCAGGCCGAAATTTCCCGGGCCGTCCGAGGTGACGATCCGCATCTCCTGCTCGCCATCCTCGATGTACAGGCCGACCGGCGACCGGTCGTCATGGAACATGCCGGCGTTCATCGCAACGCCAAGCCGCTCCCCCTCACCCAACGCGGCCTCGACCCGCGCGAAGGTGCCCAGAATCGCGCCCTGCCGATCACGAAGGAACAGGCGCAGTTCGGTCTCGCTCAGGTCGATCTCGCAGAAGGTGAAGGGCGCATTGTCGAACTCGACCGTCTCGCAGGCCTGCCCGGCAACCGGGATGGCCGCCAGAAAGGTCGACAACAGGACTTCGCGGATCATGCCTTGTCCTCCGGGGAGGCATCCTCCGCGTCCGGCGCCTCGATGTCCCGACGCACCTTTTCATCCTGAAACAGGCGGCGCGTCGCATCCATCTGGTCGAAGGTTTCGTCGATCAGGAACCGCAGGTCCGGGGCGTATTTCAGCGTCATGTCCCGCATCAGCGCGCGCCGCAATTCACCGCGGTTGCGCTTGAGCGCGTCGATCGCCTCGGCGCGTTCCCCGCCACCAAGGGGCATGACATAAACCGTCGCGATCTTCAGGTCAGGCGAGGTGCGCACTTCGCCCACCGTGATCGACATACGGTTCAACTCCGGATCATGCACGTCACCGCGCGCCAGCACGTCCGATAGCGTCCGGCGAATAAGCTCCCCAACCCGCAACTGTCGCTGCGAGGGGCCGCTTCCTTCGTGATGCCTGTTCTTGCCCATGTCGGCCTCCTTACTTGCAGCAGGTATGGCATCGACAGGCCCGTCGCAAGCGACGCCTTTCCGCCATCCCGCCGTTCCGCTAGGAAAAATGCCAAAGAAGGAGTCACAGATGAGCGATCAGGTCAAAATAGCGGTGATGGGCGCCTCGGGCCGCATGGGGCGCATGCTGGTCGATGTGGTCACGCAAAGCGACAGGGCCACCCTTGTCGGCGTGTCGGAACGGCCGGGGCATGACTGGATCGGTCGCGATCTGGGCGACTGCCTTGGGCGTCCCAGCATGGGGGTGCCGGTTTACGGCGATCCGCTGGACCTGATCGTCAAGGCGCAAGCGGTCATCGATTTCACGACCCCTGCTGCGACCCTGGCCCATGCCGAGCTGACCGCGCAGGCGCGGACGGTCCACGTGATCGGCACCACCGGCCTGACGGACGAGGATATCGCCAAGCTCGACGCCGCCGCCCGCCACGCGACCATCGTGCGCGCCGGCAACATGAGCCTTGGCGTGAACCTTTTGACCCGCCTGACGCAACAGGTTGCCGCCGCGCTGGACGAGGATTTCGACATCGAAATCGTCGAGGCCCATCACAAGCACAAGGTCGATGCCCCCTCGGGGACCGCGCTGATGCTGGGCGAGGCCGCCGCCGCCGGGCGCAACGTGGCGCTGAACGATGTCTCGGACCGGGGCCGCGACGGCATCACCGGCGAACGCGAGGCCGGGCATATCGGTTTCTCGGCCATTCGCGGGGGTGATATCGTCGGCGAACATGACGTGATCTTCGCAGGCGCGGGCGAGCGGATCATCCTGCGCCACGTTGCCACCGACCGCGCCATCTTTGCACGCGGTGCGTTGAAAGCCGCGCTTTGGGGGCAAGGGAAAGGCCCCGGCCACTACTCTATGGCAAGCGTTCTCGGCCTCGCTTGATCGCCTGCGTCCACCCGCTATCTCCCGCTTCGGAACGCGACAACCGAACAGGGAGAATGGACCATGCTGCGCCATTTGACGGGTCCGGCCGCCTTTTGCGCCGGAGTGCTGCTGGGCATGACAGGCACCGCCAACACGGCGATGGCCGAGGAATTCTCGACGCTCACCACGCGGGACAGTTTCGTGCGCCTTGTCGAAGGACGTGAACTTAGCCGCTTTGGCATCCGCTTGACGGTGACGCCGGACGGTCAGATCGTCGGCCGCGCGTTCGGCACGCGGGTGACGGGGGCGTGGAACTGGAACGAAGGCTATTTCTGCCGCGACCTCTACTTCGGGTCCGAGGATCTGGGCTTCAATTGCCAGGTGGTCGAAGTGTCGGGTGAAACCCTGCGCTTCACGTCGGACCAGGGCGCAGGTGAATTCGCCGATCTGACCCTGCGCTGAGCAGACGTCAGAAATCGATGGCGATGCCCTTCTTTTCCCAATCGCCGTAGCGCACCGGCTCGGGCCCGTCGCGGCCGCCAAGTTCGACGGGCAGGTCCAATTCCTTGGCCTTCTTGCGGCGCTCCTCGGCTTCGGCCAGCGCGCGCTGTGCAGCGGGCGGCAGATCCTGCGGGGTATCGGTGGTGTCGGCCATGAAAGTCGTCTCCGGCTTGTGCGCAAGCTGGCCCTGATATACGCCGCTGGGGTTTTCAGACAAGGACTTGGGCAAGCATGGCGACCGAAGGGCGCGGCAAGGGCAGCGGCAACACGCAAACCGGCGGGCGAGGTAAACGCCGCCCCTCAGGGCGTCGCATGGCCGGACGCGCACCGCAATCGCCGGACCGCAGTCTGGTCGCGCGGCAAGCGGCGCTTTCGGCCCTCGACCAGGTGCTGCGCCAGAAACGGATGCTGGCCCACCTGCCGCAAGCCGCCGGTCTTGCCCCGCCCGAGGCCGCGCGCGCAATGCGCCTTGTGATGATGGTCTTGCGCCATGTCGAACCGCTGGACGCGGTGATCGCGCAATTCGTCGAGCGCAAGCCGCAACCGGCCACCCTTGCCCTTCTGCGCCTTGGGGCGGCGGAGTTGCTGATCGCGCAGGAAGAAGCCCACGGCACGGTCAACGCGATGGTCACCATCGCGCGCGGAAGCCGACGCACCGAACGCGCGGCGGGATTGGTCAACGCTGTCCTGCGCCGCATTGCCGAGGCCGGCGCGGAGATGTGGCAGGATCATACACCGCAACGCCTTCCCGGGTGGATCGGTGGCCCCGTCAAGAAACGCTGGGGGGCCGAGGTGCTTCGCGCGATCGAAGCCGCGCATGAAAAGGGGGCGCCAGTCGACATCACGCCCAAGCATACCGATACCGACCTGCCGGGAGCCGAGCGCGTGCCGACCGGCAGCCTGCGGATGGTCGAGCCTGGCCAGATCAGCGCCCTGCCCGGCTACGCCGAGGGCGACTGGTGGGTGCAGGATGCCGCCGCCGCCCTGCCTGTGCGCCTGCTGGGCGACGTATCGGGGAAAAGCGTCCTCGACCTTTGCGCAGCTCCGGGCGGCAAGACCCTGCAACTGGCCGCCGCCGGGGCGCAGGTCACGGCGCTGGACCTGTCCGATACCCGCCTCGACAAGTTGCGCCAGAACCTCCTGCGGACCGGCCTCGGCGCTGAAATCGTCGTCGGCGATGCCTTCGACCATGCAGGCGGGCCCTATGACTGCATCCTGCTGGACGCGCCCTGCACCGCCAGCGGCACGATCCGCCGCCATCCCGACCTGCCCTTCGTCAAGAAATGGCACGAGGTCGAAGAGTTGACGCGCCTTCAGATGCGGATGATCGACCACGCGCTGACCCTTCTGAAACCGGGCGGCAGGCTGGTCTATTGCACCTGCTCCCTGCTGCCGGTCGAGGGCGAGCATCAGGTCACCGCAGCGGTCAAGCGCCACCCCGGCCTGTCCGTCCTGCCCGCCGACCCCGCCACGCTTGGCGGCGATCCGAAGTGGGCCAGCGCCGAAGGCGGCTTGCGCTTGCGGCCCGATTTCTGGCCGGACCGCGGCGGGATCGACGGGTTCTACATGGCCTGCCTCGTGAAGGACGCGGCTGCTGCGTGACTCCCACGCGGGGGCACGGTAGTCTTGGCGCCAATCATAATCCCGAGCAGAAACCGGGCCACATGTCCGACACGCATCTCAGCGATCCTTCACCGTCTGCGGCGCCCCGCCCACGGCCCGGCACCGGCGGCCGCGTGGCCAATCGGCTTGCCGCGCTGAGCGCCGGGTTCAGCGGTCGCGTGCGCGGCTTTTACTGGCGGCCAGAGCCCCGCTTTCCCGGCTCGGCGGCCCGCGGACGCCAGTTGATGGCGGGAAATTACCGCATGGGGGGCGCCCTGATCGAAGCGCCCGGGCAAAGCCCGTGGGATATCGCGCCCCCCAACGACCTATTCGAGGAGTCGCTGCACGGGTTCGACTGGCTGGACGATCTCGCCGCGATCCCGAATGACGATGGCCGTGCCACCGCTCAAAGCTGGCTTATCGACTGGATGCGGCGCTATGGGCGCGGCGCGGGTCCGGGCTGGACCCCCGATCTGACCGGACGGCGCCAGATTCGGTGGATCAGCCACGCCCTTTTCCTGATGAACGGCATGGAATCGGCAGATACCCGCCGGTTCATCACGACCCTCGGAAGGCAAGCCCGGTTCCTTGAACGGCGCTGGCGCAAGGCCTCTCCGGGCCTGCCGCGGTTCGAGGCGCTGACCGGGCTGATCTATTCGGCCTGCACGCTGATCGGGATGGAACCCGAACTCGACCCCGCACTGCGCGCGCTGGCGCAGGAATGCGCGCAGGAAATCGACGCATCCGGCGGCATCGTCACGCGAAACCCGGAAGAATTGCTAGAGGTGTTCATCCTGCTCACCTGGGTGATGCAGATCCTGTCAGATACCGGGAAGGAGCCGGACCCGGCGGTGAACACGGCCATCGCCCGGATTGCCCCGACGCTGCGCAGCCTGCGCCATGTCGATGGCGGCCTCGTGCGCGCCCATGGTGGCGGGCGCGGCGCACCGGGGCGGCTGGTCAGCGCGCTCGTGCAAAGCCGCGTGCGCCCGTCCAACACCAGGGGGCTAGCCATGGGCTTTGCCCGGCTGGCGACCGACAACGTCTCCGTTATCATCGACGCGGCCTTGCCGATGCAGGGGCCGCGCAGCGCCAATGCCCATGCCAGTACGCTGGCTTTCGAGCTGACCAGCGGGTCCGAGCCGCTGATCGTCAGTTGTGGATCGGGCGCTCGGTTCAGTGCCGACTGGCGACGCGCGGGGCGTGCCACGGTCAGCCATTCGACACTTTGCCTCGAAGGGTACTCGTCCTCGCGACTGGCCCCGAAGGCATCGGGCATCGCCCCCGAGAAGCAGCCTTTCGCCGATGGTCCAAGCGACGTGGCGGTGCAGGAATCTTCGATGAAAAGCGCCGCGGGCATTGCCCTGTCGCATGACGGCTGGCGCAAGACACACGGGCTGATCCATCTGCGCAGCCTCACGCTGGAAGACAACGGTTCGCTCCTGCGGGGCGAAGATGCGCTGGCCGCGATGACCAGCGCGGATCGGTTGCGCCTCGACCGGGTCTATAGGCGCCTGCCGCGCGGCCTTGGTCTCAAGTATACCCTCCGCTTCCACCTTCACCCCGATGTCGAGGCCGAGATGGACCTTGGCGGCACCGCCGTGTCGCTGACACTGGCCTCGGGCGAGACATGGGTTTTCCGTCACACCAGTTCCGCCGAACTCAGCCTGCAGCCCTCGGTTTACCTCGACAGCGCCCGCCTGAAGCCGCGCGCGACAAAACAAATCGTTCTCACCGCCCGCATGAAAGGCTATGGCAACGCCATCAGTTGGAGCCTTGCGCGCCCCACCGCCTTCCTGCCCGCGCCGGTTGGCTTTTCCCGCGCCTGAGGCGACAAAGCCGCGACCAAGCTTAAGGAACCCCTTTGATGACACTCGTGCCCGTGCGCCGCGCCCTCCTTTCCGTTTCCGACAAGACCGGCCTGGTCGACTTCGCCACCGCGCTGGCCGGTCGCGGGGTGGAGCTTTTGTCGACGGGTGGCACGGCCCGCACCCTGCGTGACGCCGGGTTGACCGTGATCGACGTGGCCGAGGTCACCGGCTTCCCCGAGATGATGGATGGCCGGGTCAAGACGCTGCATCCCAAGGTGCATGGCGGCCTTCTGGCACTGCGCGACAACCCCGAGCACGTCGCCGCGATGGAAGAACACGGGATCGGCGGCATCGATATGCTGGTCGTGAACCTCTACCCGTTCGAGGAAACGGTCGCGAAGGGCGCCGACTACGACACCTGCATCGAGAATATCGATATCGGCGGCCCTGCCATGATCCGCGCCGCGGCCAAGAACCACGCCCATGTCGCCGTTGTCGTCGATACCGAGGACTACGCCGCGATCCTGTCGGAGATGGGGGAAAACGACGGCGCGCTCGGCTATGCGCTGCGTCAACGCCTCGCCCAGACGGCCTATGCCCGGACCGCCGCCTATGACGCCGCCGTGTCCAACTGGATGGCCGGGGCCACCAACGAATTCGCGCCGCGTCGTCGCGCCTTTGCGGGCACGCTGTCTTCGACCCTGCGCTATGGCGAGAACCCGCACCAGAAGGCGGCGTTCTATGTCGAGGATGCCTCGCGCCCCGGTGTCGCCACCGCCGTGCAGCACCAGGGCAAGGAGCTGTCGTACAACAACATCAACGACACCGACGCGGCCTTTGAACTGGTGGCCGAGTTCAACCCCGAGGATGGCCCGGTCTGCGCGATCATCAAGCACGCCAACCCTTGCGGCGTCGCGCGCGGCAAGACGCTGACCGAGGCCTATATGCGCGCCTTCGACTGTGACCGCACCAGTGCCTTCGGCGGGATCGTCGCGCTGAACCAGACGCTGGATGCCGCGACCGCCGAGAAAATCGTCGAGATCTTCACCGAGGTCGTCATCGCCCCCGAAGCGACCGACGAGGCCAAGGCCGTTTTCGCCGCAAAGAAGAACCTGCGGCTGCTGACGACCGGCGGGCTGCCGAACCCCGGCCACACGCCCCTGACCGTTCGGCAGGTGTCGGGCGGTCTGCTTGTGCAGGACAAGGACACCGGCCGCATCGACGAGGAAGACCTCAAGCCTGTGACCAAGCGGCGCCCGTCGGCGGCAGAGATGTCCGACATGGTCTTTGCCTGGTCGGTCGCCAAGCACGTCAAATCCAACGCCATCGTCTATGTCCGCGACGGGGCAACGGTCGGCATCGGGGCGGGCCAGATGAGCCGGGTGGACAGCTCGACCATCGCGGCGTTGAAGGCCGAGCGCATGGCCCGCGACTGCGGCCTGCCCGAAAGCCTCGCCAAGGGGTCGGTCGTGGCTTCGGACGCGTTCTTCCCCTTCCCTGACGGTCTGCTGGCCGCTGCGGCGGCGGGCGCGACGGCTGTGATCCAGCCCGGCGGATCGATGCGCGACGCCGAGGTGATCGAGGCCGCCGACGAGGCCGGCCTTGCCATGCTCTTCACCGGCATGCGCCACTTCCGCCACTGACCGGAGCAAGCGACAGGTAAAGCGATGCGGCTACTCTACATCTCGGCCATCGTCTGGTTCGCCCTCGACCAGATCAGCAAGTATCTCGTCCTGCATTGGGCCGGTCTGGTCGAGCAGGGCGTGATCGAGGTGTTTCCGCCCTATCTCGTGTTCCATCTCGGCTACAACACGGGCATCAATTTCGGCCTGTTTGCAGGCGGGCCCGAGACCACGCGCTACCTGCTGATCGGAATCGCCCTCGTGATCTCGGCCTGGCTCTTGTGGTGGGCCAAGAACGGCATGCACCGCCGAATCTCGTTCCTGTCTGCCGGGGCCGTCATCGGCGGTGCGCTGGCCAACACGCTCGACCGGGTGACGCAAGGGGCGGTCATCGACTTTCTCAACATGTCCTGCTGCGGGATCGACAACCCCTTTGCCTTCAACATCGCGGATGTCGGAATCGTCGGCGGGGCCATCGGCTTGCTGATCTTTGCCGATACCTCCAAGATGACCCCGTGACGGATCACTGCGTTTGCGCTAGACCCGTGGCCGCGTAAAGGAGGGCCGCATGACGCGTCTGACAACATCTGCGATTCTCGGTGTCGCCTTGCTGGCCCTTGCGGCCTGTAGCGGCGGGACGCCGACGCTCATGAACCTGACCAACCGTGAGGCCGGGCCAGACGAGTTTTCCGTTGTCCCGAACGAACCGCTGCAAATGCCCGACAACCTGCGCGAATTGCCCGCGCCGACGCCGGGCGCGCGCAACCTTGCCGATCCCGACCCCGAGGGGGACGCAATCGCGGCCCTTGGCGGCAACCCGACGCGCGCCGCGCGCGGATCGGCTGGCCTGATCCAGCACGCCACCCGGTTCGGTGTCAGCCCCAACATCCGGCCCACCCTTGCCGCCGAAGACGAGGAATTCCGCCGCCGCAATGATGGCCGGTTGCTGGAACGCATGTTCGGCACGACAGTGTACTTCCGCGCCTATCGCAGCATGTCGCTGGACCAGTATGCCGAGCTGGAACGTCTGCGACGCGCGGGCGTCCGCACGCCCACGGCTCCGCCAGCCCAGTGACGCAACGGGTCACGCCCCGATCGCGTCACGCTTGCGTCAACATCCGTTGATGCCGGGCCGCAGCCCCATATTTATTCTGTCATGTGGTCAATGCGGAGGATGCGCATGTTGCGTCGCTTGATTCTCGGGCTCGGTCTTGCCCTGTCGCCCGCCCTCGTGCTGGCGGACGAAACCGTAAGCGAATTCACGCTCGAAAACGGCATGGATGTCGTGGTGATCGAAGACCCGAATTCCCCGGCCGTGGTGCACATGGTCTGGTACAGGGTCGGGGCGGCAGACGAACCGCCCGGCGTGTCCGGGATCGCGCATTTCGTCGAACACCTCATGTTCAAGGCGACCGACGAGCTTGAAACAGGCGAATTCAGCCGCATCGTCGAAGAGAACGGCGGCTCTGACAATGCCTTCACCAGTTGGGATTACACCGGCTATTTCCAGCGCGTCGCCGCGGACCGCCTCGGCCTGATGATGCAGATGGAAGCCGACCGCATGGTGGACCTCCAGTTCATCGAGGACGAGATCACGACCGAACGCAGCGTGATCCTCGAAGAACGTGCGCAACGCACGGACTCGAGCCCCGGCGGCCTGTTCAACGAACAGATGCGCGCGGCACTTTTCCTGAACCACCCCTACGGCGTCCCGATCATCGGCTGGCGCCACGAGATGGAAGAGCTGGATATCGGGGACGCGCGCGCCTTCTATGACGCGCATTATGCGCCGAACAACGCCATCCTGGTCGTCGCAGGCGGCGTCACCCCCGACGAGGTGCTGGCACTGGCCGAGGAACATTACGGCCCGATCCCCGCCAACCCCGAGATCGTCGAGCGCGCGCGCCCAAGCGAACCGCCGCACATCGCGGACCGCCGCTTTGTCCTTGCGGACGAGCGCGTCGCGAACCCCTATGTCGCGCGCAACTACCTCGCGCCGGTGCGACGCCCCGGCGATCAGCAGGAGGCCGCGGCCCTGACCCTCTTGGCGGCAATCCTCGGCGGGTCCGGCACCACATCGGAACTGTCGCAACGGCTGGAGCTTGAAAACCCCCGCTCGATTTTCACCTCGGCCTATTACGACGCGACCAGCCTCGACCCCTCGACCTTTTCGGTGGTCAACGTTCCGCTGCCCGGCCTGTCGCTGGAAGAGGCCGAAGCCGACCTCGACGCGGCCATCGCCGCCTTCCTCGAAGAGGGTGTGGACCCTGACCAGTTCGACCGTATCCAGTTCCAGATCCAGGCGGACGCCATCTATTCCGCCGACGACACCCAAGGTCTGGCCCGCCGCTACGGGACGGCCCTGACCAGCGGCCTGACCGTCGCCGACGTGCAGGCGTGGCCGGATGTTCTGGCCGAAACCACCATCGACGACGTGATGGCGGCCGCGCAGCGCCTGTTCACCGAAACGACCTCTGTCACCGGGTACCTGACCCGACCCGAAGAGCCCGCAACCGAGGAGATGACCCAATGATCCCCCGTTTGACCGGGCTGTTCACGGCCCTGACCCTGCTCGTCTCGACCCCGCTTTCGGCGACCGAGATCGACGTGCAGGACATCACCTCGCCCGGCGGTATCGACGCCTGGCTGGTCGAGGATCACAGCAACCCGTTCGTCGCTATCGAGATCTGGTTCGTCGGGGGCGCTTCGCTGGATGCCGAGGGCAAGCGCGGCGCGATCCACCTGATGACCGGCCTTCTTGAAGAAGGCGCGGGCGACATGGATTCGACCGCCTTCGCCCAGGCCGCCGAGGGGATGGCCGCCAGTTTCAGCTTCGGTGCCTATCGTGATGCGGTGACGGTTAGCGCCCAGATGCTGACCGAGAACCGGGATGCGGCGGCCGACCTCTTGCGCGCCGCCCTTGTCGAGCCGCGCTTTGACGAGGACTCGATCGAGCGCGTGCGCGGTCAGGTCATCTCGATCATCGAAGGTAATAGCCGCGACCCCGATGACATCGCCTCCAGCACCTTCAATGCGCTTGGATATGGCGACCACCCATATGGTTCCGCCCTCGAAGGGACGGTCGAAAGCGTCTCGGCCCTGACCCGCGATGACCTCGTCGCAGCCCATGACGCGACCCTGGCGCGCGACCGCGTGGTGGTCGGGGCGGCGGGCGACATCACGGCAGAGGAGCTTGGCCTTCTCATCGACCGCATCCTCGGCGACCTGCCGGCGGAGGGTGCGCCGATGCCGACACAGGCCGAGTGGGGCCTCTCGGGCGGTGAAACGGTCATCGATTTCCCCTCGCCGCAATCGGTCGCCGTGTTCGGCCACGAGGGCATCGCCCGCGATGACCCCGATTTCTTCCCGGCATTCGTGCTGAACGAGGTTCTGGGCGGCGGTGGCTTCCGCTCGCGCCTGATGCAGGAAGTGCGCGTCGAGCGCGGGCTGACCTACGGCATCTCGTCCTATCTTTCGCTTGCCGATTACGGGCCACGCGTCGTGGGCCAGTTTTCGTCCTCGAACGACCTCGTCGCCGACGCCATCGAGGTGATCCGTGCGCAATGGGCCGACATCGCCGAGAACGCGATCACCGAAGAAGAACTCGCAGCCGCACAGCGCTACCTGACCGGGGCCTACCCGCTGCGGTTCGATGGGAATGGCCGCATCGCCGGCATCCTTGCGTCGATGCAGGCCGATGACATGCCACTGGACTACATCGCGACGCGCAATGACCGCGTGAATGCCGTCACGATCGAGGATCTTCGCCGCGTGGCCGCGCGCATCCTGCGCCCCGAGGACCTGCATTTCGTGGTGGTCGGGCGCCCCGAGGGCCTGCAAAGCGACGGCTAGGCAAAGCGGCGGGGGGGCACAGCCGAGCCTTTCCGAATCCCGCCGGGGCATGCTAGGTATCGTGGCATGCCCCTCGGTGACCCCAATATAAGCGACACACGCCCGGTTATTCGTCAACTCGACGATGCCGCGATCAATCGCATCGCGGCGGGCGAGGTGGTCGAACGCCCCGCAAGCGCGGTCAAGGAACTGGTCGAGAACGCCATCGACGCGGGCGCGCGGCGCGTGACCATCGAGGTGGCCCATGGCGGCAAATCGCTGATCCGCGTCACCGATGATGGCTGCGGCATGGGACCCGGGGACCTGCCGCTGGCGCTGAGCCGCCATGCGACCTCCAAGATCGACGGCAGCGACCTTCTGAATATCCGCAGCTTCGGCTTTCGCGGCGAGGCGCTGCCCTCGCTCGGCGCCGTCGGGCGGTTGACCCTCACCAGCCGGAGCCAGGGCGATAGCGCCCACGAATTGCGGGTCTCGGGCGGAGAGATGGGCCGGGTCAAACCCGCCGCCCTGTCGCGGGGGACCGTGGTCGAGTTGCGCGACCTGTTCTACGCCACGCCCGCACGGTTGAAATTCCTGCGCTCCGACCGGGCCGAGATGCAGGCGATCTCCGATGTGGTGAAACGTCTGGCCATGGCCGAACCCGCCATCGGCTTCACCCTCAAGGACGTGACCGAGGCCGAGCGCGTCACCTTCCGGGTCGATGCCGAACAGGGCGAGTTGTTCGCGGCGCTGCAATCGCGCCTTGCCGCGATCCTCGGGCGTGAGTTCGCCGAGAACGCCTTGGCCATCGACGCCGACCGCGAAGGCCTGCGCCTGACCGGCTACGCCGCCCTGCCCACCTATTCGCGCGGCTCTGCCGTGGCGCAGTACCTGTTCGTGAATGGCCGCCCTGTCCGCGACAAGCTTCTGGTGGGCGCGTTGCGCGCCGCCTACATGGATTTCCTCAGCCGCGACCGGCACCCCGCCGCCGCCCTTTTCATCGATTGCCCGCCCGAACGCGTGGACGTGAACGTGCACCCCGCGAAATCCGAGGTCCGCTTCCGCGAACCGGGCGTTGCCCGCGGCCTGATCGTCTCGGCCCTGCGCCATGCCCTGGCCGAGGCCGGGCATCGCGCCTCGACCACCGTGGCCGGGGCCACCCTCGGGGCGTTCCGCCCGGAGCCGACCGACCAGCCCCGGATCTACCAGATGGACCGCCGCGGCTGGGACCGGCCCAGCCCGTCCGCGGTTGCCGCCGCGCGCGACTGGCAGGCCCCGGCCGAACAAGACGGGTTCGCCGAAGATGCACCCCTGTGGGAAGCTTCCCCGTCGGCTCGGGTCGAGCCGCCACAGCCCGACACCGTCGCCCATCTGCAAGACAAACCGCTCGGGGCCGCGCGCGCGCAACTGCACGAGAACTACATCCTCGCCCAGACCCGCGACGGCATGGTGCTGGTCGATCAGCACGCCGCGCATGAACGGCTGGTCTATGAACGCCTGAAACGCCAGATGGCCGAACACGGCATCGCCCGGCAGGCCCTGCTGATCCCCGAGATCGTCAATCTCGGCGGTGATGCGGACCGCCTTCTCGACCGTGCCGGAGAGTTGGAAAAGCTGGGCCTGATCATCGAAGCCTTCGGGCCGGGCACGGTTGCCGTGCGCGAAACCCCTGCCATCCTCGGCGAGGTGAATGCCGAGGCCTTGCTGCGCGACATCCTCGACGAGTTGGACGACCTCGGCGACAGCACGATGCTCCAATCCCGGATTGAAGCGATCCTCAGCCGCGTCGCCTGCCACGGGTCTGTCCGGTCGGGACGCAGGATGAGTGCCGACGAGATGAACGCGCTCCTGCGCGAGATGGAGGCGACGCCCCATTCGGGTCAGTGCAACCATGGCCGACCCACCTATGTCGAACTCAAACTGGCCGATATCGAACGGCTTTTCGGGCGCACATGATCCAGATCGGTGACATCACCCTCGACCTGTCCGATCCCGCCACCCTCTGGCCGCTCCTGGCCGGGGCCGCGATCCTTGGGCTGATCCTTTGGCTTCTGGTCACCTCGGCCTCGCGCACGCGCCGGTCGATGGAGGTGGTCGAGCACCTTGCCCGCGGGCAGGAGCGGCTGGCCGAACGGGTGCAGGCCACCTCGGACGGGCAGGCGCAGGCCAATCTCCAGATCATGCAGACGATGGAGGTGCGGCTGTCCGAAGTGCAGACCGCCATGGCCGAGCGCATGCACGAGGCCGCCAGCCGCCAATCGCAGAACCTTGCCGCACTTCAGGAACGCCTGAACGAGCAGTTGCACGTCAACGCGCTGAAACAGGGCAACGCGCTGTCGGATCTGCAGGAGCGCATGAACGAGCAGATGGCCCAGAACGCGCTGAAACAGGCGCAGGTGTTGGCGCAGTTGAACGAGCGGATCGACAAGACGCTGGCCGGATCGTCCGAGAAAACGACCGAGTCGCTGGCGAAACTTCAGGAACGGCTGGCCATCATCGACAAGGCCCAGACGAATATCGAGAAACTGTCCTCGGACGTTCTGGGGCTGCAGGATATCCTGTCGAACAAGCAGCGCAGGGGCATGTTCGGGGAAATCCAGCTTAACGATATCGTGGCGAACGCGCTGCCCTCGGACAGCTACGCCTTCCAGACAACACTGTCGAACGGCAAGCGCGCCGACTGCATGATCCTTTTGCCGAACCCGCCCGGCCCCATCGTGATCGACGCCAAGTTTCCGCTGGAGGCCTACGAGGCGCTGATGGTCGCCGAGGGGCAGGAGGCGCAGCGCAGGGCCCTTCGCGACCTCGCCGCCGCTGTGCGGGTCCATATCAAGGCCATCGCCTCGAAATACATCCTCGAGGGCGAGACGGCGGATGGCGCGCTGATGTTCCTGCCCTCCGAGGCGATCTATGCCGAGCTGCATGCCCGCCTGCCCGAGGTCGTGCGCGAAGGCTTCGACAACCGCGTCTGGATCGTGTCGCCCACCACCTGCATGGCGACCCTCAACACGATGCGCGCGGTGATGAAAGACGCCCGGATGCGGGAACAAGCCGGCGAGATCCGCAAGGCGCTGAAGAACCTGCACCGGGACGTGGAGATCATCGAGGAACGCGCAGGCAAGCTGGAAACACATCTGCGTCAGGCGGGCGACGATGTCTCGGGTATCCTGACCGCTACCGCGCGCGCCGGAAAGCGGGCAGAACGCCTCGATAATTTCGACTTTGAGGAACTCGCGCCCGAAAGCGGCGACACCGCCGGGATCGTGAACCTGCCGCGCCGTTGAGCCGAAAAATCTTCTAAAAGATTTTTCGGCCCGGATCAGAGCGCGCCGAAGACCTTCTGCAGGATCGCGTCAAGGCGTGACGCGTCGGTTTCGGTGAAGGCATCCGGTTGATCGCTGTCGATATCCAGAACGGCGATGACCGCTCCTTTGCCGTTTCGCACCGGGATGACCAGTTCCGACCGCGTCGAGGACGCGCAGGCGATATGGCCGGGGAAGGCGTCAACGTCCGGAACGAGCTGCGTTTCGCCGGTGCGTGCAGCAGCCCCGCACACGCCCTTGTCGAAGGGAATCAGCAGGCAGCCGTGTCCGCCCTGATAGGGTCCGATCTTGAGCAGGCCGGGTTCGGTGACCCGGTAGAAGCCGGTCCAGTCGAACCGGTCGTCAGCATGGTGGATCTCGCAGGCGAGCGTGGCCATCAGGGCGACCTCATCGGTTTCGCCATGGGTCAGGCTTGCGATGGTCTTCTCGAGATCGGTGTAGTCAACGTGCATGGGGACGCGCTTTCGTCTGGCAGGGATGCGGGGGCTGCCTGCCCCCGCGCCCCCGGGAGTTTTCGGGCCAAGATGAAGGGGTCAGACGCGCTCGATCGCGATGGCGGTGCCTTCGCCACCTCCGATGCAGATCGCGGCGACACCGCGTTTCAGGCCGCGCGCCTCAAGGGCGTTCAGAAGGGTGACCATGATCCGGGCGCCGGACGCACCGATGGGGTGGCCGAGGGCACAGGCCCCGCCATTCACGTTCACCTTGTCGCGCGGCACGCCAAGCTCACGCATGAACGCCATCGGGACCACGGCGAAGGCTTCGTTGACCTCCCACAGGTCGACATCGTCGATGCCCCACCCGAGGCGCTCCAACAGCTTGCGCGCCGCAGGGACGGGCGCCGTGGGGAATTGCGAGGGGGCCTGGGCATGGCTGGCATGCCCGAGGATCCGGGCGCGAACGGTCAATCCCTTGGCCTCGGCCACGTCGGCACGCGCCAGGACGAGGGCGGCCGCGCCATCCGAGATCGAGGAGCTATTCGCCGGGGTCACCGTGCCCCCGTCGCGGAAGGCGGGCTTGAGCTGGGGGATCTTCTCGGGGCGCGCATTGCCGGGCTGTTCGTCGACCGAAACGGTGGTGTCGCCCTTGCGCGACCGGACGGTGACCGGCGCGACTTCGCGCGCAAAGGCACCGGTTTCGATCGCCGTCAGCGCATTCGACAGCGACCCCAGCGCGTAATCATCCTGCGCTTCGCGGGTGAACTGGAACGCCTCGGCGCAATCCTCGGCGAAGGTCCCCATCAGGCGCCCCTTGTCATAGGCGTCTTCCAGCCCATCGAGGAACATGTGGTCATAGGTTTTCTGATGGCCGATCCGGGCCCCGGCGCGCATGGCGGGCAAGAGGTAGGGCGCATTCGTCATGCTCTCCATGCCACCTGCGACCATGATGTCGGCCTGGCCGAGGGCCAGCCTGTCCCATGCCATCATCGCGGCTTTCATGCCCGATCCGCACATCTTGTTAAGCGTGGTTGCCGGCACTTCTTCGCCCAGACCCGCCTTGAAGCCCGCCTGTCGCGCCGGGGCCTGGCCCTGGCCGGCCGGCAGAACGCAGCCCATCAGCAGTTCGTCCACCTGGCCGGGGTCGACCCCGCCGCCCTCGAGCGCGGCCTTGATGGCAACGCCCCCCAATTCGGCGGCAGCAACCCCCGAGAGCGCCCCCTGGAATCCCCCCATCGGCGTGCGGGCTGCGCCTGCGATCACGACCTCGTCCATCGGTTTCCCCCCTGCTGGATACGATTTGGCAAGACTTTCGACCTAGGCTCTTACCAGAGCCAAGGACAGGAGTGCACCGATGAATCTCAGTTTCGAAACTCGGCAGGGCGTCGGGATCGTGCATGTCGAACATCCAAGGATCGACGCCAGTGTCGCGATCCGGTTCAAGGACCGCTTTCGCGAGGTGACACGGGATGCACCGGGCGATGTGATCCTCGACCTCGACCAGGTCGAATTCATCGATTCCAGCGGCCTCGGCGCGGTGGTCGCGGCGCGCAAGCTCCTGCCGGCGGGGCGGGGCCTTGAACTGGCGGCGCTGCAACCGGCGGTGGACAGGGTCATGCAACTGACGCGGATGAACACCGTCTTCCCGATCCATGACACCCTTGACGCGGCGGTCCGGCAGCGGGACCGAGCGTCAGATTAGCGTGATGGACAACACGCCGATCACCGTCCCGGGAAAATGCCCCATCGCGCCCGCTCGCCTGCGCCTGGACCTTGAAGCGAGCCCTGACGCGGTGCGCGCGGCCCTATTGGATATCGGGGATCGGTTGAAAACCTGGGGCCTGTCGAAAAGCCAGCAGACCGACACGCAGATCGTGCTGGCCGAGGCGCTGAACAACGTCGTGGAACACGCCTATCCAACGGATGCAGGCGGGCGCATCCGGGTCGAGATTTCCAGAACCGAACACCACATCGATTGCGCCATTCGCGATTCCGGGACCCCCATGTCGGAAGGGCCGCTTCCCGGGGCCGCCCTGCCCGCCATCGCGGCCACCGCGGTGCAGGATCTTCCCGAAGGCGGCTTCGGATGGGTGCTGATCCGGCAATTGACCACGGGGCTGCGCTATTGCCGGGTCGAGGACGAGAATCGCCTGACCATGCGCCTGCGCCTGGGCTGAGCGGCGAGATGCCCCGATATCCGGCTATTTGCCACCGGATTGCCCTAATCCAATCGTATCGATGCCCCGAATGACCGCGATAACAGAGTTGTAGCTGCAGAGGCTTCCCTCGGCGTCGCGCGTATCAAGCCCCCACCCAGTGTGCGGCGTCGAGGTCTTCTGCGGCTCCTTCCTGAAAATCTCCAACTCAAGCATCTTGCCCCTGCCTGTCGACGGCTTAGGGTTCGCGCGGGACTTCATCGCACGGGAGACAGGGATGCGAGACTTTCACACACCGGGCCGGTCAGCCGTTTTCGCCGAGAACGGCATATGCGCAACGTCGCACCCGCTGGCCGCGCAGACCGCCGTGTCGATCCTTCAGCAGGGCGGCAACGCGGTCGATGCCGCGATCGCGGGCGCGGTGCTTTTGGGCCTGTGCGAACCGGCGATGACGGGGATTGGCGGGGATTGTTTCGTGCTGGTCAAACCGGCCGGCAGCGAGGACATCATCGCCCTGAACGGGTCGGGCCGGGCGCCCGCGGCCCTGAGCGGCGCCGCCCTGCGCGAGGCCGGGCACAGCGCGATGCCGGTTTTCGGAAACCCGGCCTCGGTCACCGTGCCGGGCGCGATCGATGCGTTCTGCACCCTGTCCGCCGATCACGGGAAACTGGGGCTGGCCGATATTCTCGCGCCCGCGATCCACTATTCCGATCACGGCGTTCCGGTGGCCCCGCGTGCGGCCTTCGACTGGGCCGGGTATCACGACAACCTGACCGGCGCGGCGAGGGACTTCTACCTGGTGGACGGCGTCGCGCCGCGCCCCGGCCAGATCTTCCGCCACCCGAAGCACGGCGAGGTTCTCCGCCGCATCGCCGCCCAGGGACGCGAGGCGTTCTACGAGGGCGAGGTTGCCGAGGACATGGTCGCATCGCTGCGCGCCCTGGGCGGCGTGCACACGCTTGATGATTTCGCGAAGACGCGCTGCGACTACACCACCCCGATCAGCGGCACGTACAAGGGTATCGAACTGGTCGAGCATCCGCCAAACGGGCAAGGCGCGACCGCGATCCTGCTGGCCAACATCCTTGCCGAATTCGACCTGCCGTCGATGGATCCCTTCGGCACGCTGCGCGCCCATATCGAGGCCGAGGCCACGAAACTGGCCTATGATGCGCGCGACCGGTTCCTGTCGGACATGGATCACATGACCCGTCTGGCCCACATGCTGGACCCGGCAACGGCGAAAAAGCTGGCCGCGCTGATCGATCCGTCCCGCGCCATGGCCAGCGCCAAGCCGCTGACCGAAGCCGTGCACAAGGAAACGATCTACCTGACCGTGGTCGACCGCGACCGCATGGCCGTGTCGCTGATCTATTCGGTGTTCAAGGACTTCGGATCGGGCATCGCGTCTGACAAGTTCGGCATCCTGTTCCAGAACCGCGGCGCGGGCTTCACCCTCGAAGAAGGCCACCCGAACGAGGCCAATGGAGGCAAACGCCCGATGCACACGATCATCCCCGCCATGCTGCGGCAGAACGGGCGCGTGATCATGCCGTTCGGGGTGATGGGGGGTCAGTATCAATCCACCGGTCACGCCCGGATGGTGACCAACATGGTCGACTACGGCCTCGGCCCGCAGGAGATGATCGACGCCCCCCGCTGCTTCAGCGAATACGGCGACATGAAGGTCGAGACGGGCTATTCCGACACGGTGCGGCAAGAGCTTGCGGATCTGGGGCACAAGGTGTCGACCCCGCCCGTGGGCATCGGCGGGGCTCAGGCGATCCGCATCGACCACGACCTCGGCGTGCTCGAAGGCGGGTCCGATCCGCGCAAGGATGGCATCGCCCTGGGCTATTGAAACGGCAGGCCGGCGCGCGCGTCCCGTGCGCGCCGGTCAGTTCAGCTGGTATTCCAGCGGGTAGCGGCCTTCCTGGAATTCCCCGAACAGGTCGGGCAGGTCGGGGTGGTCTACCGGCTCTCCGGTCTCATCCGGAACCAGGTTCTGTTCCGAGACATAGGCGACGTAATAGGTGTGATCGTTCTCGGCCAGCAGGTGATAGAAGGGTTGCTCTTTCGCAGGGCGTACCTCTTCCGGGATCGCGTCATACCATTCCTCGGTATTGGCGAATTCCGGGTCGATATCGAACACGACACCGCGGAACGGATGTTTCCGGTGCCGGACGACCTGACCGATATTGTACTTGGCGTGAGTCTTCAGCATGGCATAAGCCCCCTGATACTTCCCTAACCAAGAGGCGGGGGGCTTGTCCATGCGGGCGGGCCGATTCGCGCGGAAACAGACTGTGGAACTCGCCCTGACAGTGATTCGGATCACGGCGCCGGTCTTCATCCTGGCCAGTATCGGTTACGGGTGGCGGCGCGCCGGCTACGACTACCCGACCGAGTTCGTGACGCGCCTCGTGATGACGCTGGCCGTGCCTTGCCTGATCTTCACCGCGCTGATGCAGACCGAGGTCGATCCCGCCGCCCTGACCGCCCTCAGCCTTGCCGCGCTGGCTGCTTATGCCGCCGTGATCGTCGTGACCTGGGGCATCATCGCCGCCCTGGGGATGGATCGCGCCAGCCTGCTGGCCCCGCTCGTCTTCGGCAACACCGGGAATATCGGCCTGCCGCTGGCCCTGTTCGCCTTTGGCGAGATCGGGCTGGACCTTGCGGTGGTCGTCTTCGCCGCCATGGCGCTTCTGACCTTCACGATCGGCCTCTGGATGGTTGCTGGCGCCGCGCGCCCGGCCCGTGTCCTGCGCGAGCCGATCCTCTGGGGCACGATCCTGGGGGCGCTGTTCCTGTGGCAGGGCTGGCAAACGCCCGTCTGGCTGACCAATACGCTGGAACTGGTCGGACAGATCGCCATTCCGCTGATGCTGATCACCCTCGGCGTCGCGGTCGCGCGGCTGCAACCGGGGCGGATCGGGCAGGCCGTTGTTCTCTCCGCCGTCAAATTCGCGATCTGTCTTGCGGCGGGCATCGCGGCGGGCCACCTTTTCGACCTCGATCCGGTGCCCTTCGCGGTGCTGACCCTGCAAATGGTCACGCCGGTCGCTGTCACGTCCTACCTTCTGGCGGAACGCTACAAGGTCGATGCCGAGGCCGTGGCGGGCCTTGTCGTCGTCTCGACGCTCATGGCCGTTGTTGCCCTGCCGATCACATTGTCGTTTCTTCTCTGACGTTGCGGCAGCGCCGTGGTTCCCATGAGGGCCCATCTCGCGTATGATTCCACGCAACAAAGCCCGAATGGGCACAAAAACCCGAGCAGGATCCATGAAAAGAACCCTTCTTGCGCTTTGCGTGCTGGGCGTCTTGGCCGGTTGCGGTTCGCGCGAATTTTCCGCGCCGCGCAACCTCGACAATGCGTGCGCCCTTGCCGAAGAGCGGCCGCAGTATTTCCGCGCCATGCAGCGCACGGAACGCGAATGGGGTGTTCCCGTTCACGTCCAGATGGCCACCTTTCACCAGGAAAGCCGCTTTGTCGGCGATGCCCGCCCCCCCCATGTCTACGCGCTGGAGATCATCCCGATGGGCCGCATGTCCTCGGCCTTTGGCTACAGCCAGGCGCTTGATGGGACGTGGCAAGAATACCTCGCCGACACGCGCAATCGCCGCGCCCGCCGCGACGACATCCGCGATGCCACCGATTTCATGGGCTGGTACATGAACCTCAGCCTCGAGCGGAACGGCATCCCGCTGGACGACGCGCGCAACCAGTATCTCGCCTATCACGAAGGGCACGCAGGCTATCGCCGCGGCAGCTACCGCAGCAAGCCGTGGCTGATGCGCGTGGCCGACCGGGTCGCGGAACGGGCCGCGATCTACGAGGCGCAGCTGGCGACCTGCCGTTAAGCCAGGTCAGTCGCCGCGTCGGCGCTGAATTTCCTGGGTGATGCTGAACCGGGTCAGCGGGATGCTCCCGCCTTCCTCCAGCGCGCCCAGAACGACGGTGGTTTCCGCCCCGGTCTCGTCGCGCACGATCCATTGACGCAGTTCGATCGGGTCAGGCGTGAAGACCATGGTCAGCGACCCGATCTCGGGACGGTCCGGGTCTTGCGCGACCACGCGCGTCGAAGTCCCGTCGAACTCGTGCCGCACCACCATGTTCGACCGGCTCAGATCGACCTGTTCGTCCAGAATGATCGACAGCGGTGTTTCGCGCAGCGGGTATTGATCGGGCCGCGTGTTGGACCGCCCGTCGAAAATGGCCACTTGCTGACCGCCCGCCATCACCAGCAGATCGTCGCCCGCATACTCGAACCGCATGTTGCCGGGCCGGCGCAGATAGAGATGCCCGGTCGAGACCGTCCCGTCATCGTTGATCTGCGTGAAATCGGCCTCGGCGGTTTCGATCCCGTTCAGGTAGCGGGAGATCGCGTTCAGCGGAATGGCGTCGGCCAGCGCCGGAACAGCGGCGGTCGAGGCAAGCACGAGGGCAAGGAGGACCTGTTTCATGACACCTATCTAGGAACGCCGTGCCACGCGGGCCAAGTCCCTGCACTCTCCGCTCGCGGCTTTGTCATTGGGCCGCTCACTCCTGCTCGGGGACGAGGATCTCGCGTTTGCCGACATGGTTGGCCGCGGACACAAGCCCCTGCTCTTCCATCTGTTCGACCAGCCGCGCGGCCTTGTTATAGCCGATCCCCAGCTTGCGCTGGATGTAGGAGGTCGAGCATTTGCGATCCTTCACCACGATGGCGACAGCCTGGTCGTAGAGTGCATCCTCGCCCGTGGTATTGCCCCCCGTGTTCAGGCCCAGGACCGCGTCGATATCGCTTTCCTTGTCCTCGTCGGGGCCGTCCAGAACGCTGGCGGCATAATCCGGCGGGCCGAAGCTCTTGAGGTGGCGGACGATTTCCTCCACCTCCTCGTCGCTGACGAAGGGACCATGCACGCGTGTGATCTTGGAGCCGCCCGCCATGTAAAGCATGTCGCCCATGCCCAGCAGTTGCTCGGCCCCCTGCTCGCCCAGGATGGTGCGGCTGTCGACCTTGGAGGTGACGTGGAAACTGATCCGCGTCGGGAAGTTCGCCTTGATCGTGCCGGTGATGACATCGACCGACGGGCGCTGCGTCGCCATGACAAGGTGGATGCCCGAGGCCCGCGCCATTTGCGCAAGGCGCTGGATGCAGGCCTCGATCTCCTTGCCGGCGACCATCATCAGGTCGGCCATCTCGTCGACGATCACGACGATATAGGGCATCTTCTCGGGCGCGAATTCCTCAGTCTCGAAGACGGGATCGCCGGTTTCGTCGTCGAACCCGGTCTGCACCGTGCGGCTGAACATCTCGCCCTTGGCCAGCGCATCGGCGACGCGGCCATTGTAGCCGTCGATGTTGCGCACCCCCATCTTCGACATCTTGCGATAGCGTTCTTCCATCTCGGCCACGACCCATTTCAGGGCGACGACCGCCTTTTTCGGGTCGGTCACGACCGGCGACAGAAGATGCGGAATGCCGTCATAGACGCTGAGTTCCAGCATCTTAGGGTCGATCATGATCATCCGGCAATCCTCGGGCGGCAGCTTGTACAGCAGGCTGAGGATCATGGTGTTGATCGCCACGGATTTACCCGAACCAGTCGTCCCCGCGATCAGGAGGTGGGGCATCTTGGCTAGGTTCGCGACGATCGGCTCGCCGCCGATATCCTTGCCCAAGGCTAACGGCAGTTTCTGCGTCCCGTCGCCGAATTCGCGGCTCGACAGGATCTCGCGCAGGACAACTTTTTCGCGGTGCTGGTTCGGCAATTCGATCCCGATGACCGAGCGCCCCGGCACGGTGGAAACACGTGCCGACAGCGCCGACATGGAGCGCGCGATATCGTCGGCCAGACCGATCACGCGGCTCGCCTTCAGGCCCGGGGCCGGTTCCAACTCGTACATGGTCACGACGGGGCCGGGCCGGACGCTGACGATCTCGCCCTTCACGCCGTAGTCATCCAGCACGTTTTCCAGCATCCGGGCGTTTTCCTCCAACGCCTCGTCGCTCAGGTGATGGCGCTGAATCGTGTCGGGGTTGGTCAGCAGGGTCAGCGGCGGGAACTCGAAGACCTCGGCCTGCGGCTGCAACGGCAAGGACGGCTGCGCCTCGGCCACCGCGCGACGCGACGGGGCCGTCTGGCGCTTCATCGCGTGCTGCACGACGCGGCGCTGCAACTCGGTCCCTCCGGCGGCGCGGGGCGCAGGGGCGGCCGGGGCAACCGGCTCGGTCCCGTCCTCGGCAAACAGGTTCTCGTCATCGAGCCCGGTATCGTCCACCACGTCCTGGGCGCCCTGGGGCACATGCGCGGCGGTCAGCGGCGGCTCGGCCCGCAGCGCGGGGGACTGCACAACGCGCGACGGCGCCGCTGACGGAAGCGGGCCCGCCTGCAACCGGCGCTGCGCCGCAGCCGCCACCGGGCTGGGCCGGCGCACACGATTGCGGATCACGTCCGAGATCTTGGCGCGGATACGGTCCTCGTCCGGGGCTTCGATGTCGTCCGGGGCACGGAAGCTGCGCTCGGGCAGTTCCGGCTCCAGCATCTCGGGCTGAGGCTCGCGGGGGCGCAACAGCGGCACGCGGGACAACAGGCCACCGCCCCGGCGCAGGGGCGGTTCGTCCTCGTAAAGGGCCGGGTCCTCGTCGCGCGGCGCACGGCGCAGCGAGAAACCACGCGACGGTGCAACGTCGCCGTCTGCCTCGTCATACCCGTCATCCTCGTAGGCCACACCCCGCTCCGCCATCCGCGCGGCCCGCGCATCGCGCAATTGCCCGGCGGCCTGACCGGCCCCACGGCCCAACCCGCGCAGCGCCGCCGTCACCATCGCGCCCGAGGTGAACAAGCCGATCAGCAAAAAGCGCAGGCCAAGGCGCATCTCGCCCCGGCTGGTGCCGACCACATAGAGCATCAGGCCAAGTCCCGCGACGAAGGCCAGTGCCGCCACCAGCTTCAGCCCCGCCTGCGGCCCCATCGGCAGCGCATTCAGAACAGCGCCCAGAACCGTGTCGCCGAACAGACCGCCAAGGCCGAAACTATGCGTCCACCCCTCGGGCGGCACGTGGCTGGCCGCGTAGATCGAGGCCAGCGCCAGCGCGATCGGCAGGAACAGGATACGGGCCAGGGCGCGCTCGGAGCCGGTATGCAGCAAGAACCGCAACCCCCAGGCGAAACAGCCAATGGGCAGGGCAAGCGCGCCATAGCCCACGATCATCATCAGGATCGCCGCGATCGAGGCCCCGGTCCGCCCCATCAGGTTTTGTGGCGGGGCGTCGGTCGCCGCCATCCAGTTGGGATCTTCCGGCGTATAGGAAATCAACATCGCGCTCAGCGCGATCCCGAGGGCCACCAGAACAAAGCCGATCATCTCCTGCCCGCGTCGCACGAGGGCGGCCTGCATCTCGTCATCCAGCAGGGGATCGCGCTGTCTTGTCTGGTAAGCCATCTCTGTCGTTCCTCAATCGTACAGCGTCTTGCGCAGCCGGATCAGGCCGCGACGCATTTCTTCTTTTTCCGCCACCATCGCGACGCGGATCCGGTCCGCGCCGGGGGTGATCCCCTCGACTTCGCGCGCAAGGTAATGGCCGGGCAGCACGCGCACCCCGGTCTCGCGCCACAAGCGCAGCGTCGCCGCCTCGGCATCGTCCACCGGCAGCCACAGGAAGAACCCCGCCGCGGGGCCACGGTAACCGGGGACGCCCTCCAGCACCTCGTCGGCGATGGCGTATTTCTCCTGGTAGAGGGCGCGGTTCACCTCGACATGGGCCTCGTCGCTCCACGCACGCTCGGCCACCGCCTGCAGCGGCAGGGGCAGCGGCGCGCCCGCATAATTCCGAAGCTGCTTCAGCCGCGCGATGCTTTCCTCGCCCCCGGCGGCAAAGCCGGAGCGTAGACCGGGCATGTTCGACCGCTTGGACAGCGAGTGGAAAATTACCACGCGCTCGGGGTCGGCGCCGGTGTCGCCTGCGACCTGCAATGCACCGACAGGCGGCGTATCGCGGTAGATCTCGGAATAGCACTCGTCGGCGAAAATGCGGAAATCGTGCTTTTCGGCCAGCACCAGAAGGTCCGTCCAATAGGCCCGGTCCGCCACGGCCCCCTGCGGGTTCGCGGGCGAGCAGATATAGGCCACCGCCATGCGGTCCAGCACATCCGTGGGCAGCCCTGCGAAATCGGGCAGGTTCCCGGTTTCATCCGTCGCCGGCACATAGACCGGCTCGGCCCCCACCGCGAGGGCCGCCACGGCGTAGACCTGGTAGAACGGGTTCGGCATCGCCACGACGGGCTGTTTGCCACCCTTGGTTTCCGGGCACAGCGCAAGGCAGGCATTGAATAGCCCCTCGCGCGTGCCATTCAGCGGCAGGATCTGGCGATCCGCGGCAACGCTGACGCCATAGCGCCGCGCGATCCAGCACGCGATGGCCGACTGCAACGCGGGCGTGCCGTCATTCGGCGGGTAGCGTCCGAACCCCTCAAGGCTGTCGGCGATGACGTCACCGACCCATTCGGGAAAGCCGTGGCGCGGCTCGCCAATGGTCATCAGGATCGGCTCGTCGCCCGGCTGATGGACGTCGAGAAGCTTCCGCAAACGCGGAAACGCGTAATCTGGCAGGTTCGAAAACCGCTCGGGAAACACCATGTCTGCCTCAAAGATCCGGGATCATTGCGCCCCGGTTTCAAGGCAATCTACCTTGGCCCCGCCGCATCTGTCCAGAAAAAGGACTGCGTTTGCGGCGGGATGTGGCCCTCAGGCCAGTGCGGCTTCGGCGGCCGCACCAAGGCGCAGCAGGCGTTCCTCGGCCATCGGCGGGCACAGCATCATCACCCCGGTCGAGGGCACACCCGTCGGCAAAGTCAGGCCACACAGGCCCATCAGGTTGCCGACGCGGGTGTTGCGCAAGGTCAGCAAGTTCTCGGTGACGTAATATTCGGTGTCCGTCATCAGCCGCCGCGTGTCGGGCGGCAGGTTCGGTACCGTCGGCAACAACACGGCGTCATAGAATGCCGTTTGCGCCAGCCAGCTTTCGCGGATCGCCTCCAGCCGTTGCCATGCGGCGACGAAATCGGGGGCCGACACCTCGGCCCCACCCCGGAACCGTTCGAGGATGCGGGCGAACATCTTGTCGGGCGCGGCTTCGATCACATCCTTCCACGTCCCGTAGGCCTCGGGCGCGAACAGAACCCCGGCAAGGTCCATCGCCTCTTCGATGCCGTCGACCGTGCCCGTCTCGATCCGCGCGCCGGCCTTGGCCAACCGCTCAAGAGCCGAGGCAAACCCTTGGCCCGGTGCCTCGCGCACATCGGAGGTGTAGGGCTCCAGCACAAGGAACCGCCGCCCCTCCAGCGTTGCGCCCCGCAGATCGGGGGCCTTTCCGCCCTCCATCACCGCCAGCAGTTGCGCGCAATCTTCGACCGTGCGGCAGAGCGGGCCGACCGTGTCGAACCGAGCAGCCAGCGGCACCACGCCCTTCAGCGACAGCCGCCCCGAGGTGGTCTTGAGCCCCACGAGGTCATTCCACGCCGCAGGCACCCGCACCGATCCGCCCGTGTCAGACCCGATCCCCGCCGCCGCCAATCCATAGCCGACCGAGGTCGCCGCGCCCGAGGACGACCCCCCCGGGATCAGTGCCGGATCGTTCACGTTGGGCGGCGTGCCCGCCTCGACGCTGCCGCGATAGGCCGGGTTCAGGCCCAGCCCTGAGAACGCCAGTTCGGACATATGAGTCTTGCCCAGGCAGACCAGACCCTCGCGCGTCGCCCGCGCCAGAACCTCGGCATCGGCCTCGGGCACGCGCCCCTCCAACAGGGCCGAGCCCGCCTCGGTCACCACGCCTGCGCTGTCGAACAGGTCCTTCCAGCTGATCGGCACGCCATCCAGCATCCCGCGCCGCACGCCATTCTTCGCACGTTCACCCGCCGCCGCGGCCTCGGCCCGGGCGCGCTCCGGCGTCAGGACGGTATAGATCCGGTCGGTAAACTCATGCCCGTCGCAGGCCGCGAGATAGACCTCGGTCAACTCCACCGGGTCGATCTGACCCGCCCCGATCCCGCGCCCCAGGTCACAGGCGCTCATCCATCGCCACTCGTCCATGTCTCACCCTCCGGCCCCGCCACGTTGTCGCGGGCGACGCTAGCGACCGCGCGCGGCATGGACAATCCCCGGCGCCGCGCCATAGTCAGGCGCATGACCCATGATGCCGATGTCCTGATCGTCGGCGGCGGGCTGAACGGCCCGGCGCTTGCCCTTTCCCTCGCCACTGCCGGGATCTCCTCGGCGGTGATCGATGCCCTGCCCGAGGATACCCGCGAAAGCGACACGTTCGACGGGCGGTCCTACGCGCTTGCCCTGGCCTCGGTCCGGATGCTCTCCGCATTGGGGCTGTGGGACGGGTTGGAGGATCACGCCCAACCCATCCTCGAGATCAAGGCCAGCGACGGACGCCCCGGCGAAGGGCCTGCGCCCTTCTTCCTGCATTTCGACCATGCCGAGATCGAGGAAGGCCCGATGGGCCACATGATAGAGGATCGCTACCTGCGCCGCGCGCTTCTCGGGGCGATGGACGCCAACCCGCAGATCACCCACATGCCGGACAGCATGGTCACCGCGCAAGAGGTCGACACGACCGGCGCGCGCCTGACGCTGGCCGATGGCCGCGCCCTGTCCGGCCAGATCATCGTCGGCGCGGACGGGCGGCGCAGCGGCACCGCCGAACGCGCGGGCATCAAGCGCACCGGCTGGGATTACGGGCAAACCGCGCTGGTCTGCGCCATCGGGCACGAGCTGCCCCACAACGGCATCGCGCATCAGTTCTTCATGCCGGCCGGGCCGCTGGCCATCCTGCCCCTGCCCGGCAATCGCTGTTCCATCGTCTGGTCGGAAACCCACGCCCGCGCGGCCGAGATCCAGGCGCTGGATGACGCGGCCTATCTCGACGTGCTGCGCCCCCGCTTCGGCGATTTCCTTGGAGATATCCACCTTGCCGGCAAGCGCTTCACCTACCCGCTGAACCTGACCATCGCCAACGCCTTCGTGGCCGAGCGCCTCGCCCTGATTGGGGATGCCGCGCACGGGGTACACCCCATCGCCGGGCAGGGCCTGAACCTCGGGCTGCGCGACGTGGGCGCACTGGCCGAGGTGCTGGCCGACGCCAAGCGCCGGGGCGAGGATTTCGCGCGCCTGGACGTGCTGGAACGCTACCAATCCTGGCGGCGCTTCGACACGGCGGCGATGGCCGTGGCGACCGATGCGTTCAACAAGCTGTTCTCGAACGACAATCCGATCCTGCGGGTTGCGCGCGATATCGGGATGGGGGCCGTGCAATCCATGCCGGGCCTGCGCCGCCGCTTTATCCGCGAGGCCGCCGGCCTGACCGGCGACGTGCCGCGCCTGTTGCAGGGCCGCCCGCTCTGACATGGCGGGCGCAGGTCAGTCCAGCTTGCGCGCTTCTTCTTCCAGCATGATCGGGATGCCGCCGCGGATCGGGTAGGCCAGATGCGCCGCCTTCGACACCAACTCGTTGCGTTCGGCATCGTAGCTGAGCGTGGCATGGGTCAACGGGCAGACCAGCGCCTCCAGCATCCGGCGATCCAGCGGCGTGTCGGCCTTTTGGCCCTGATCGTTCGGCTCCGTGTCCCTCATTGCATCGTCTCCTCGTCCGAGCCGCCGCGCAGGGCGAACTCGATCAAGGTCACCAGCGTTTCGCGACGCGTGGACAGCGATGGCGCCTCCAACAGCGCCTGCTTTTCCTCGGGGTCGAAGGGGCACAGCATCGACAGCGAATTGATCAGCAACTCGTCCTCGGCCTCTTTCAGGCTGTCCCAATCGGTCGACAGGTTCATCGCGTCGAAATACCGGCCCAGCAGGTCGAGGAAGGCCTCGCGCTGGAAGTTCGGATCATGCTCGGTCGGGCCGAGATCGGCGTCGAACCCGTCCCAGGATACGTCACAGCGGCGATAGGGCGTGAATCCCGCGACCTCTTCGTTGACACGGAACCGCGACATTCCCGCCAGCGTGATCATGTAGCGCCCATCCTCGGTTTCCGAGAATTGCGTCACACGCCCGGCGCAGCCAATCGAATGCAGGCGCTTTTCCGTGCTGCCCGGCACCTCGCGCGGCTGTACCATGCCGATCAGCCGGTGCGAGGTTTTCAGCGTATCATCCAGCATCGCGAGGTATCGCGGCTCGAAGATATGCAAGGGCAACCGGGTGCGCGGCAGAAGCAGCGCACCGGGCAGGGGAAAGACCGGAATGGTCTGGGGCAGATCGGCGGGTTTGATCATACCGCGCCACCTAGCCTTTTGCGGGCCTCAGGCAAATATCATCGAGCTCAATTTGCGACGGCCATGCAGCGCGATCGGATCCTGCGGCTTGAGCGCGTCGAAAATGGTGAAGAGCTGCGTCTTCGCGGCCCCGTCATTCCACTCGCGATCACGCCGGAACAGCTCCAGCAACTGCTCGACCGCCTGTTCGACCTCGCCTGCCGCATGGAGCGCCTTGGCGTAGTCGAACCGCGCCTGGTGATCGTCCGGGTTGGCCTCGACCGCGGCAGCCAGTTCCGTCAGCGGGCCTGCGTTCTCGGCCTGATGCGCCAGATCGAGTTGGGCGCGCGCGGCCTCGATCTCGGGGGCTTTGGCGATCTCGGCGGGGGCGTTGTTCAGCAGCGCCTCGGCCTGGTCCAGTTGACCCATGGCGATATGCGCGCGAGCCAGTCCGCCCATCGCAGCGGCATTGGCCGGGTCTTCGCCCAGGATCGCGGCAAAGGTCTGCGCGGCATCCGCCACGGCACCTTGGCCCAGCATTTCTTCGGCGGCCTCCAGCGCTTCGGACAGGCCCCCGTCCCCGGCCATCGCGGCCAGCTTGGTCACGAATTCGGTGATCTGGCTTTGCGGCACGGCGCCCTGGAACCCGTCGACCGGCTGGCCCTGCCAGAAGGCATAGACCGTCGGGATCGACTGCACCCGCAACTGGCCGGCGACCGCCTGGTTCTCGTCGACATTGACCTTGACCATGCGCACCTTGCCGCCCGCGGCCTGCACCGCGGCCTCAAGCTGCGGTCCCAGCGTCTTGCAGGGGCCGCACCACGGCGCCCAGAAATCGACGATCACCGGCACCTCTTTCGAGGCTTCGACCACGTCGGCCATGAAGGTCTGGTCGGTGCCGTCCTTGACCAGGTCACCGGCGGCGGGTTGCGGGTTGGATTGCCCAAGCTCGATCATCGCTTGTCTCCGTCAAATATGCGTTTGCCCTTATATGCGTCCGGGCAGCGCCCGCGCCAAGGGTTGGTTACAGGTCGAATGTCGCGAAAACCGGGGCGTGGTCGCTGGGTTTCTCCCATCCGCGCGCCTCGCGCAACACGCGGCTGGAATGCGCCGCATTCGAAATATCGGGCGTAGCCCAGACGTGATCCAGCCGACGCCCCTTGTCCGCCGCATCCCAATCGCGCGCCCGGTAGGACCACCAGCTATAGAGCAGCCCCTCGGGAATGTCTTGGCGTGTGACGTCGACCCAGTTGGCGGCCTCCTGCACCTCGGCCATGTGCTCGACCTCGATGGGGGTGTGGCTGACCACCTTCAGCAACTGCTTGTGCGACCACACGTCATCCTCGCGCGGGGCGATGTTCAGATCCCCCACCAAGATCGCCTTCTCGGGCCGGTCTTCGCCGAACCAGTCCCGCATCTCGGTCAGGAAATCCAGCTTGTGGCCAAATTTCTCGTTCACCTCGCGGTCGGCGACGTCACCGCCCGCGGGCACGTAGAAATTATGGATGGTCACGCCGTTTTCCAGCCGCGCCGCCACGTGCCGCGCGTCGCCCTTGCCGACGAAATCGCGATGGCCCACATCCTCAAGCGGCAAGCGCGACAGGATCGCCACGCCGTTATATCCCTTCTGCCCGCGCGCAACCATGTGGGTGTAGCCCTGCGCGGCGAACACCTCGGCGGGGATCTTGTCCACCGGGCTTTTGCATTCCTGCAGGCACAGCACGTCCGGCCCTTCCTCGCGCAGGAGCTTGCACACGAGATCGGCCCGCAGCCGGACCGAGTTGATGTTCCACGTGGCAAGGGTGAAGGGCATGGGCAGGCTCCGATGGCGTCTGGATCAGGGCGCGACCCTATCCGCGCGCCGTGCCATCCTCAACACGGGCGGCATGGAAAAAAAGAAAGGCCCGAACGCGATGTCCGGGCCAAGTCCAACAGGGAGGTAATGGAATGAATCTAAGCCACAACCCAAGGTTGCACGTTGACCCAGATCAAACCCGTTTCGCGGGCATTCATGCCACGAGGCGATAGCCCCCCGATTCCGTCACCAGCAGGCGCGCGTTCGACGGATCGGGCTCGATCTTCTGGCGCAGACGGTAAATGTGGGTCTCCAGCGTGTGCGTGGTCACACCGGCGTTGTAGCCCCAGACCTCGTGCAGCAGCACGTCACGGGGCACCACGCCGGACTGCGCGCGGTACAGGAATTTCAGGATGTTCGTCTCTTTCTCGGTCAGGCGAACCTTCCTGTTGTCCTCGGTCTCCAGCATCTTCATCGCAGGCTTGAACGTGTATGGCCCCAGCTGGAAGACGGCATCTTCCGACTGCTCGTGCTGACGCAGTTGCGCGCGGATGCGGGCCAGGAGAACCGGGAAGCGGAACGGCTTGGTGACATAGTCGTTCGCGCCGGCATCCAGCCCGAGGATCGTATCGGCGTCGCTGTCATGGCCCGTCAGCATCAGGATCGGGCATTTCACGCCCTGCTTGCGCATCAGGCGGCACAATTCACGGCCATCGGTATCCGGCAGACCCACGTCGAGGATCACGAGGTCGTAGATACCCTCCTTGGCCTTTTCCATCGCCGAACTGCCCGAGTCGGCCTCGAACACGTCGAAATCCTCGGTCATCACCAGCTGTTCGGACAAGGCCTCGCGCAGGTCGTCATCGTCGTCGACCAGCAGGATCTTTCGCAACGTGGCCATCTTGGCACCTCCCGTATTTGCTTGTCTTGCCAGCCGAAATGCGTAGCGCTCGCGCCAAAGACAAGAAATCGCAATCAAATCTCACGCAGGCGTGTCGGGAAACGGGGGAATGTTTCAAATCCTGTCACGCCGCGCTAAGTGAGACGGGCAACAACCGGCGAAACCATGACCCTGATCCCCACCCAGGCCGAACGGATGGCGCGCGCACGCTCTGACCTGCGCGTGGGCCTGCCTATCGTTTTGGGAGAGGGGCAAGGCGGGCTGCTGGTGCTGGCCGCCGAAACCGCGCGTGCCGATCGCCTCGCCGCCCTGCGCGAGCTGTCCGACCGCATCACCGTGGCCATCACCGAACGCCGCGCCGCGACCCTCAGGGCGCGCGCCTATGACGGTGATCTTGCCCGCGTCATCATGCCGACCGAGGCCGACGCGCACTGGCTGCGCGACCTGGCCGACCCGGCCCGCGACCTGATCGCGCCGATGAAAGGCCCGCTGATGACCGAGCGCGAAGGCGACGCGGGCCCCTATCGCCTCGCCATATTGCTGGCGAAATCGGCGCAGCTTCTGCCCGCCGTGGTCACGGCCCCGATTGCCGACCCCGCGGGCTTCGCCGCCGCCCATGACCTGACCCGTCTGACCGCTGAAATGGCCGCCGAGGACCTGGCGCGGCACCACCCGCTTTTGCCGGTCGCCGCCGCGCGCCTGCCGATGGAGGCAAGCGAGGCCGGGCGCCTGCACATTTTTCGCCCCGACAACGGCGGGGTCGAGCATTACGCGATCGAGATCGGGCAACCCGACCGCGATGCGCCCGTTCTCGCCCGGTTGCACTCCGCCTGCTTCACCGGCGACGTGCTGGGCAGCTTGAAATGCGATTGCGGCCCGCAACTCCGCACAGCGCTGGCCGAGATGGGGCGGCAAGGCGCAGGCGTGCTGCTCTATCTCAACCAGGAAGGGCGCGGCATCGGCCTGGCGAACAAGATGCGCGCCTATTCCCTGCAGGATCAGGGGTTCGACACGGTCGAGGCGAACCACCGGCTCGGCTTCGAGGATGACGAACGCGATTTCCGGATCGGGGCCGATATCCTGCGGCGCATGGGGTTCGGCGCGGTGCGGCTGATGACGAACAATCCCCGCAAGGTCGAGATGATGGAAGGCGAGGGCATCACCGTGACCGAACGCGTGCCGCTGGTCACCGGCACGAATCGCCACAATGCCCACTACCTTCAGACCAAGGCCAGGAAATCAGGGCATCTGCTTTAGGCGTGTCTTGCCGCCTGTGTTAGGCTTTCTCCAATCAATAGGGAGGATCGAGACATGCCGAAGGGCTATATCGTGGCGAATATCCGGACCGATGACATGGACGGAATGAAACGATTTGCCGAAGCCTCGGCGCCGGTGATCGCCGAATATGGCGGGCGGGTGCTGGCCCGCGATCCGTCGCCGGACAACCGCGAAGGCTCGGTCGGTGGGATCTCTGTTCTTGTCGAATTCGACGATGTGGAAACGGCGCGGCGGTTTTACGAGTCCGCCGGCTACACCTCGGCCAAGGCGATCCGCGAGGCGATTGCGGATACCGATCTGCGCATCGTTTCCGGCGTCTGAGGAACGGAGTTTCAAGCGTGACACCAACCGACATGGTCCTGACCCCCATGGGCCTTCGTTTCATGGGGCATGTCTTTCCCTGCACCATCGGGCGCGGCGGCGTCCGGTCTGACAAGCGCGAAGGCGATGGGGCCACGCCGGTGGGCACGCATCGTATTGTCGGGTGCCTGTACCGCCCGGACCGGATGGCGCGGCCCTGCGACTGGGCGGTGCCGGTCGGGCCGCGCGACCTCTGGTCGGACGATGTCCGCGATGACGACTACAACCTGATGGTGCGCGCACCGCATCCGTTCAGCCACGAATCGCTGTGCCGGGCCGATCCGCTCTATGATCTGGTGCTTCTGACCGACTGGAACTGGCCCCGTGCCGAGAAAGGGCGGGGATCGGCGATTTTCATCCACCGCTGGCGCGCGCCGGGCCGCCCGACCGAGGGATGCATCGGCCTCAACCCCGTGCATCTGCGCTGGATCGTGGAGCGTGTCGGCTTTCAGACGCGGTTGATCGTTCCGGAAAGCCTGGCCGGATAAGGGGGCGGCGGGACCAGTCCCGCCCTACGCGTAGACGCGCTCTCCGAAAATGGCCGAACCGACGCGAACATGGGTCGCGCCGAATTTCACCGCTTTCTCGAAATCCGCCGACATGCCCATCGACAGGCCATCCAGCCCATTGCGCTCTGCGATCTTGGCCAGCAGCGCGAAATGCAGGCTCGCTTCTTCCTCGACCGGGGGGATGCACATCAGGCCCTTTACGGGAAGGTCCATCTTGCGCGCCTCGGCGATGAACGCGTCGGCCTCGGCGGGCAGGCACCCCGCTTTCTGCGGTTCCTCGCCCGTGTTCACCTGGATGAACAGGTCGGGGCAGGTGCCGCGTTCCTGTGCCAGGCGCGCAAAGGTATTGGCCAGTTTCGGGCGGTCCAGCGTGTGGATGGCGTCGAACATCTCGACCGCCTGCCGCGCCTTGTTGGTCTGAAGCGGCCCGATCAGGTGCAGCTCGATCCCGTCATAGCGCGCTTGGAACTGGGGCCAGCGGCCCTGCGCCTCCTGCACGCGATTCTCGCCGAAGATGCGGTGACCTTCCCCCAGGACCGCCTCCACCCGCTCGGGCGGCTGCACCTTGCTGACGGCGATCAGCGTGACAGAGCCGGGCGCGCGGCCCGCATCGGCCACGGCAGTATCAAGTCGGGATTGGATATCGCTCAGCGCCATGGGGGCTTTTGGCCATAAAGCGACCGCGACCGCAAGCCTTCGGTCAGAACCGCAGGCGGTAGCGCAGCGCGATGGCCTCGGAGCCCGGGTTCACATCGTCGAGCCCGCCATTCGACAGGTGATCGATGCTCAGGATCATGGCGCCCCGGTCGGACACGTTCCACCCCAGCCCGAGAAGAGAGCGGAAATGCAGGTTGCCGCCAAGGACGGTGTCCCCTTCGACATAGTAGCCGGGCATGAAGCTCGCCTCGACGAACAGGGTCTCCGAAAGGTCGTAGTTCAGCGCGAAACCCGCGCCGAACCAGGCGTCGCCATCGGCATCGGCACGGCCCGCGGCGCCCCATGCGCCCGACCAGTTGCCAGACGAAAAGGCGGGCGCGCCGTGATACTCGGCAACCAGACCGACCCCACCCGTGTCGTAATCGGTCGTCACGCCCAGATCGAGGCTTTGCGCACTCGCGACGGAGGCGGCACAGGTCAGCATGGCGGCGGAAAGGGCGGCGGTCAGCTTCATGTCAGTCCCCGAAATTGCTTTGGCTTTGAAACGCCGGCATTCAGGCGGCCGGCACAAAAAGAGCGGGCACAAGGGCCCGCTCTTTCCGTATCGAGTGATCCGGATGGATCAGAACGACATGGCCAGACCGAACGAGTAGCCGGAGTCGCCATCACCCGCACCTTCGGTGTTGGTGCCGTAGCCGAAGTGGATGGCAGCACCGCCACCCAGGTCGTAGGCAGCAGCCAGGCCGAAGCCAGCCGATTCACCGAAGAAGTCGGAGTCATACACACCGTAGTTCACGCCGACCGAGATCGCGTCAACCGAGTAGCCAGCCGACAGGCCAACGTAGGTGCCGTCGAAGGTGCCGTTGAAGAACTCGTCGTTGAACTGCTCCAGCATGATGCCGCCTTCGAAGCCCGAGTCGAGCATGACGCCAGCGGTCATACCGATCAGGGTGTCTTCGGTGAACGAGTCGTAGGCGTAAGCCAGGCCGACTTCGGCCGAACCGCCGGAGAAGTCGAACTCATACGCACCACCGAGCTGGAAGACGTATTCGTCGCTGAAGTCGCTGATTTCGACCGACACGGCAACGCTGAAAGCGTCGAACGAGTAGTCGTAACGTGCGATCTGACCGTCGTAGAAACCGTCGAAGTTGTTGCCACCGTTGTAACCGTTGTGACCGGTTTCTTCGTCACCGATCGAGCCCGGGTTGCCGAAGTTCTCGGTCAGGACGCGGTCGTAGGCGCCGTCGGTGTCACCGATGGTGAAGGTGCCGAAATCGCCCGAGATGAAGACGGTGTAGTCAGCGAACTGGCCGTTGACGTTGTCGACCGGATCGTTGCCCTGCAGGCCCATGTCGGCGATGTCGTCTGCGTCGACGGTTGCGCCGAACTGCAGGCCACCATCGGTTTCACCGGTCATGGTGAAGCGGACATCGACAGACGTCAGGAACTGAGCTGCGTCGTCAGCCGGACCGTACAGATCGCCGCCCTGAAGACCCATTTCTGCGCCACCGGAGATGGCAACTTCGGCCGAAGCCACGCCAGCGGTCGCAACGAGTGCGGTCGTAGCGAAGAGAACCTTTTTCATGGTTGTTTCCCTCGTGTTCATATTCAAGGTGCACCTCAAAACGGATATCCGCATTGAGTATGCCTCTCTCTCGCCTGTCCCCCCCTTGATTGCAAGAAAGCGACACCGCCCCTCCTGATCTTGTCGGACTCGTGGTGCAGACATGCCACACCCCTCCTGCCGGGCCTTTTCCTGCTTGGGCTTGCCGCGAAAGGGGGGCTTCTGTAGCAAGGGGCGCACGCATAAGGGCGCGAGTTGTTGGAACACGGAAAGCGATGAACATGCAGCGGCAGCACATTGGGCGTATCGGAACGATTCTGGCGATTTCCCTGCTTTTGACGGGGTGCATCGGCGGTGGGGCCAACCGCGAACGGCAGAATGAACAGCTGCGTGAAGAAGGCCTGATCCTCGACGAAAACCGCGAAACGATCTTCGATCTCTTCAGCGGCGGCGACGATCCCAACACCTCGGTCGAGGTGAATCGCTACCTCTGGACCGCGGCCCTGGAAATCCTCGATTTCATGCCGATCGAGGCGGCGGACCCGTTCACGGGAATCATCGCCTATGGATACGGCACGCCGCCGGGCGGCGGCACCGCCTATCGCGCGACCGTCTACATCACCGACCCCGCGCTTGAGGCGCGCAGCCTGCGGGTCGCGCTTCAGACCCGCGGCGGGCCGGTCAGCCGCGACACCGCGCGCCAGATCGAAGACGCCATCCTGACGCGTGCGCGGCAGATTCGCATCCGCGACGGCGGCCTCTGACCCCGCGCACCTCTGGACCATGCGGCAAACGCCGCATAAACACGCGCCGGGCCTGATCGCCCGGCGTTTTTCGTTTCACCCGACTGGAGACCGCAATGTCCCGCTACGACCCCGCGACGCTGGAACCCAAATGGCAGAAAGCCTGGGACGAGGCCGGGACGTTCCTTGCCCAGCGCAGCGAGGACAAGCCCAAGTATTACGTGCTGGAAATGTTCCCCTACCCGTCGGGCCGCATCCATATCGGGCATGTGCGCAACTACACGATGGGCGACGTGATCGCGCGCTACAAGCTGTCGACCGGCCATAACGTGCTGCACCCGATGGGCTGGGACGCGTTCGGCATGCCCGCCGAGAACGCCGCGATGGACAATGGCGGCCACCCCGCCGACTGGACCTACCAGAACATCGACACGATGCGCGGCCAGATGAAGCCGCTTGGCCTGTCCATCGATTGGAGCCGCGAGTTTGCCACCTGCGACCCGGAATATTACGGCCAGCAGCAGGCGCTGTTCATCGATTTCCTCAAGGCCGGGCTGATCGACCGCAAGAACGCCACCGTGAACTGGGACCCGGTCGACATGACCGTTCTGGCCAATGAACAGGTGATCGACGGCAAGGGCTGGCGCTCGGGCGCCGAGGTCGAGCGCCGCGAACTGACGCAATGGTTCTTCAAGATCAGCGATTTCTCCGAGGAATTGCTGGAGGCGCTGGATGGCCTCGATGACTGGCCCGCCAAGGTGAAACTGATGCAGGCCAACTGGATCGGGCGCTCGCGCGGTCTGGAATTCGCCTTCGGCATGGTCGAGCCGACCCACGGCCATGACCGGGTCGAGGTCTATACGACCCGTCCCGACACGCTGCTGGGTGCGTCCTTCATCGGCATCTCGCCCGACCACCCCATCGCCAAAGAGCTTGAGGCGCATGACCCGAAGGTCGCGGCCTTCTGCGCCGAGGCGCGGCGCGGCGGCACGACCGAGGAAGCCTTGGAAAAGGCCGAGAAGCTGGGCTTCGACACCGGCCTGAAATGCCGCCATCCCTTTGATACCTCTTGGGAATTGCCGATCTATATCGCCAATTTCATCCTCATGGATTACGGCACCGGCGCGATTTTCGGCTGCCCGGCGCATGACCAGCGCGACCTCGATTTCGCGCGCAAATACGGGCTGCCCGTCACCTCCACCTTCGTGCCGCTCTCGGGCGATCACACCCTGCCCGAAGACGGCGGCGAGGCCTTCGTTCCGCCCAAGTCCGACAAGGTGCGCTGGACCCTGCCCTTCAACTGGGACGAGGAAGCCACCGGCGAGGCCGCCATCGACGCCGCCATCGCGTTCTGCGAATCGAAGGGCGTGGGCCACGGCGTGACGAAATTCCGCCTGCGCGACTGGGGCCTGTCGCGCCAGCGCTACTGGGGCTGCCCGATTCCCGTGGTCCATTGCGAGACCTGCGGCGTCGTCCCCGAGAAGAAAGAGAACCTGCCCGTCGAACTGCCCAAGGACGTCAGCTTCGACATTCCGGGCAACCCGCTGGACCGGCACCCGACATGGCGCGACTGCGCCTGCCCCTCCTGTGGCGCCCCGGCCAAGCGCGAAACCGACACGATGGACACCTTCGTCGATTCGTCGTGGTATTTCGCCCGTTTCACCGCACCCCGCGCCGAAACGCCCACAGACATGGCCGAGGCCGAGTACTGGATGAATGTCGACCAGTATATCGGCGGCATCGAGCACGCGATTCTCCACCTGCTCTACTCGCGCTTCTTCGCCCGCGCGATGCACATCACCGGCCACCTGCCCGAGAAATCGAAAGAGCCGTTCAACGCGCTCTTCACGCAAGGCATGGTGACCCACGCGATCTACCAGACCCGCGATGAAAACGGCCGCCCTGTCTACCACTTCCCCGAGGATGTGGACCTGCGCGACGGCAAGGCCTTCCTTTCCGACGGCACCGAGGCCGAGATCATCCCCTCGGCCAAGATGTCGAAATCCAAGAAGAACGTCGTCGATCCGGTCGCGATCATCTCGCAATACGGGGCCGACACCGCGCGCTGGTTCGTGCTGTCCGATTCGCCCCCGGAACGGGACGTGGAATGGACCGCCTCGGGCGCCGAGGCCGCGAACAAGCACCTCGCCCGCGTCTGGCGCCTTGCCAGCGAGATCGCCGAGGCGACCACGCCCGCCGGGGCCGAGGATGAGGCGCTGCTGCGCGAGATGCACAAGACCATCCAGGATGTGACGAACGGCGTCGAATCCTTCGGCTTCAACGCGGCGATCGCGAAACTCTATGCCTTCACCAACACGCTGGCCAAATCCAGGGCCGGGGCCGAGGCGCGCAAGACCGCTGCGAAAACGCTCGCGCAACTGATGTCGCCGATGACCCCGCACCTGGCCGAGGAAATCTGGTCCCTGCTGGGCGGCGAGGGCCTGATCGCCAACGCGCCCTGGCCCGTCGCGGACGAGGCGATGCTGGTCGAGGATACCGTCACCCTGCCGATCCAGGTGAACGGCAAGCGCCGCTCGGAAATCACGGTCGCCAAGGATCTTTCCAAGGAAGAGGTTGAAAAGATCGCGCTGGCGGATGACGCTGTGCAAAAGGCCCTCGATGGCGGGGCCCCGAAAAAGGTGATCGTCGTGCCGGGCCGTATCGTCAATGTCGTCGTCTGATCGTCGCAGCTTCCTTGCCCTTCTGGGCGCGCTGCCGCTGGCGGCCTGCGGGTTCACCCCGGTCTATGCACCGGGCGGCCCGGGGTTGGAGATTCGCGATCGCCTCGCGCTTGCCGAACCCGACACACGGCTGGACTTCGAACTCGTCTCGCGCCTCGAGGATCGCCTGGGCCGCACGGGCAGCGCCCCCTACCGGCTGAGCTATGCCATCGAAACGTCGCGCAGCAACCTCGCCATTTCGGACGCGGACGAGATCAACCGCGTGAACATCTACGGCACGGTCTCCTACACCGTGACCGAGGTGGCGACCGGCATTCAGGTGCAGACGGGCGAGGTGTCGACCTTCACCGCCTACGCGACCTCTGCCTCGCCGGTATCGACCTCGGCGGCCGAGCGCGATGCCGAGGACCGCTTGATGGTCGCCCTGGCCGACCAGATCGTGGCCCGCCTGATCTCGGGCGCCGGCAACTGGTCATGAAGCTCGCCCCGCGCGACGCATCGGCCTATTTCAAACGTCCCGACACTTCCGCCGCCGGGTGCCTGATCTACGGCGAAGACCCGGTGCGCGTCGGCCAGAAACGGCAGGATCTGCTGGCCAACCTTCTCGGTCCCAACGCCGAGGAGGAAATGCGCCTGACCCGCATCGCCGCCGCCGACCTGCGCTCGGATCACGCCGCCCTTCTGGATGCCGTGAAGGCGGTGGGGTTCTTTCCCGGCCCCCGCGCCGTGCTGGTCGAGGGCGCGACCGACGGGCTGGCCCCCGTGTTCAAGGATGCGCTGGCCGATTGGGCGCAAGGCGATGCCCAGATCATCGCCACGGCCGCGCGCCTAACCGCGAAATCCGCCCTTCGCAAACTGTTCGAAGGGGCGAAAACCGCCTATTGCGCCGCGATCTACGATGATCCCCCCGGCCGCGCCGAGATCGAGGAGATGCTGCGCGCCGCCGAGGTCGGGCAGGTCGACCGCGAGGCCGCCAATGACCTCGACGCGCTGGCCCGCGCCCTGGCCCCCGGCGATTTCCGGCAGATGATCGACAAGCTGGGCCTTTACAAGCGCGGCGACGACACCCCGGTCAGCCCCGCCGACCTCGACGCCGTGGCCCCCCTCTCGCGCGAGGCGGAGCTCGACGACATCCTGCACGCCGCCGCCGAGGCCGATTCGGGCGCGATCGGCCCGATCCTGAAACGCCTCAGCGCCCAGGGCGTGGCCCCCGTCACGCTGTGCATTTCCGCCTTGCGCCATTTCAGGGCGCTGCATGCCGCCGCCTGCCACCCCAAGGGTGCCGCCGCCGGATTGGCCGCGCAGCGCCCGCCGGTCTTCGGCCCACGCCGCGACCGGCTGATGCGGCAGCTCAACCGGTGGGGCCGCCCGCAACTGGAACAGGCCCTGTCGCTTTTGGTGGAAACCGATCTGACCTTGCGCTCCTCGACCGCCGCGCCTCAGATGGCAGTGATGGAACGCGCGCTGATCCGGCTGGCCATGCTGCCCAACCGGCGCGGGCGCTGAACGACCAAAAGGGAGAGGGGGTCATGTCCGACGACTACAAGGTGATCGGCAGCGTCAAAAGCCGCGCGCTGCGCGTGCTCTGGCTGCTCGAGGAAATGGGCCTGCCCTACGAGCATGTCCCCGCCGCCCCGCGCTCGGACGAGGTGACGCGCTTCAGCCCTGCCGGCAAGATCCCCGTCCTGATCGCCGAGGGTGTACCGATCACCGACTCGGTCGCCATCATGACCTATCTCGCCGACAAGCACGGCCAGTTCACCCACCCCGCCGGCACGATCGAACGCGCGCGGCAAGACAGCCTGACCCACGCCATCAACGACGAGTTCGACGCCGTCCTCTGGACCGCTGCGCGGCACAGTTTCGTCCTGCCCGAAGAGAAGCGCACCCCCGAGGTGAAAGAGTCGCTCAAGTGGGAATTCGAGCGCTCGCAAGAGGGGTTCGCCCACCGCATGGCCGAAGACGGGCCGTTCCTGATGGGCGAGACGATGACGATCCCCGACATCCTGCTGGCCCATTGCATGGGCTGGGCGGTCAGCGCGAAATTCCCGGTCTCCGACCCGCGCATCCGGGCGCATGCCGCGATGATGCGGGACCGTCCGGCGTTTCAGCGCGCGCTCGAGGCATAGGCCACCGCGTATGTACGGGGTGTGTACAGGATGTGTACGGGGTGTGACTCTCGGGTTCAGCCCTGCCAGCGCGCCGCGTGCCGCCCTGCCCAGCGCCCCGTCGCAAGGCACCCGGTGATCAGGTAGCCGCCCGTCGGCGCCTCCCAATCCAGCATCTCACCGGCGACGAACACCCCCGGCAGCTTGCGCAGCATCAGGGCCTCGTCCACCTCGGCGCGGGGGATGCCGCCCGCCGTGGAAATCGCCTCATCCATCGGGCGCGGGCCTTGATGCCTCACCGGCAAACGCTTGATAAGGCGCGCCAATTCCTGACCTTCCGGCAGGGGCCTGCCCCATTCCTGCAACAGCGAACGCTTGACCGGATCAAGGCCCAGCGCCTTGCCAAGGTATCGCGACAGGGTCTGTTTCTTCGGCTTTTTCGCAAGGCGCGCGGCGACCTCGTCCTCGCTCAGGTCAGGCGTCAGGTCCAGGGCGAACTCTGCCCCGTCCCGCACCGCAGCGGACACGGCATAGACCCCGCCCCCCTCGATCCCGCGGGCCGAGACAACCGCCTCCCCCCGAACAGATTTTTCGCCTGCAATCAGACGGATAGCCTTCACCGGCGCGCCGAAATGCGGGCGCATGTGGTCCGACCAATCCACCACGAACCCCATGTTCGCAGGCTTGAACGGCGCGACCTCGATCCCCTTTTCAGCCATCCACGCGGCCCAAGCCCCGTCCGATCCCAACCGCCGCCACGACGCCCCGCCAAGCGCCAGAACCACGACGCGCGCAGCCAACAAAGATTGGCCCTCCGGCGTCTCGAACCGCCAGGCCTGCCCCGTCCACCCGGTCCAGCGCCAGCCGAGTCGCAGCGTCGCCGGGATACGCCCCAACCATGCCCGCACCAACGGGGAGGCCTTCATCACCTCGGGAAAGACGCGCCCGGACGACCCGGTGAACAGCGGTTGCCCCAGCCCCTCGGCCCAGCGTTTCACCGCCTCCGGCCCCGTCTCCTCCAGCATCGGTCGCAACCACTCCGCCGCGTCGCCATAGGCCGAAACGAACGCCTCGAATGGCTCGTCCTTGGTCAGGTTCAGCCCCGATTTCCCCGCCATCAGGAATTTGCGCGCCGCGCTTGGCTTGGCCTCGACCACCACCACGTCGCGCCCGCCCCGCGCCAGTTCCTCGGCCGCCATCAGCCCCGCCGGTCCGGCCCCGATCACAAGGGCATCAAGCTGTTCCACCTTGCCGTCCGGCCCCGGCGTGCCATCCTCATGCGCCATGGACGACACCCCGATCTGCCCCCTGTGCGAACGGCCCATTCCGCCGGACGCCAAGCAAAGCCTGCACCACCTGATCCCCCGCCTGCGCGGTGGCAAGGGCGGGCCGACCGTTCTGCTGCACCAGATCTGCCATAACGAGATTCACGCGACCCTGTCCGAGGCCGATCTGGCCCGCAACTACAACACGATCGAGGCGCTGCGCGCGCATCCTCGCCTTGCGAAATTCATCGCATGGGTCGGCAAGCGCCCGCCCGATTTCCATTCCAAGACCCCCGGCGCGCGGCGCGGCTGGAAACGGCGCTGAGGGCCTCACGCGTCGCACATCGCCTTGATGCGGCGCAGCACGTCCGGGTTGCCCTGAACGGAGGCCTCCGCGATCTCGCGGGCCGCGTCCAACACCCCCTCGCGCGGCACCAGCCGGTCGACCAGGCCGAAAGACAAGGCCTCGTCCGCAGGGAGTTTCTGGCCGCCCAGAAGCAACAGCTTGGCCCGCGCCGGGCCGACCAGATCCCGCAAACGGCCCGGATCGGATGGCTGCGGCAGAAAGCCCAGGCGCGCCACGGGGTAGAAAAACTTCGCCTCCGGCACGGCGATCCGCAAATCGCAGGCCAGCGCCATTCCAAAGGCGCCACCGGCCAGCGTTCCGTTCAATGCCGCGATGGTCAGACAGGGCAAGGCCGCGATCCCGCTTGAGACCTGCTCCCAAAGCGGTGAGGTGGCCAGACCGGCCCGCGCCTCGTCCAGATCGGCGCCAGCGGAAAACACCTTGTCGCCCGCCCCGGTCAGGATCAGCGCGCGCAAGGCCTCGTCAGACGCGGCCTCCTCCGCGATCTCGACCAGCCGTTCGAGCATGGTGGCAGTCAACGAATTGGCCTTGTCGGGCCGGTTCAGGGTGACCGTCCAAAGGCCGCCGTCGCGGCTGACCTCGATCATGCGACCAGCCCCAAGCGCGCGCGGATGGTTTCATCGCGCAGGGAAATCTCTGTCCCGAGGAATTCATCTGAGTCGCTGCTGCACATCCACGCCAGTGCCTTTGCCGGCCATTCCGGCGGGATGTGATCGGTCCACTCCAACTGGCTGACCGGATTGACGCCGGAGGCCTTGATTTCCTTTTGCATCTGGGTCGCCACCGTGCCCGGGGACAGGCCCATCGCGCGGATGCCCTTGGCCGCGTATTCGAGGTGCAGGCAGTCGGTCAGCATCGCCGCCCCGGCCTTGGAACTGCAATAATGGCTCCACCCCTCAAGCGGGTTATGGGCGGCGCCGGAACTGATGGTGATGATGGTGCCGCCCCCTTCGACCAGCATCAGCGGCAAGGCGGCGCGGATGCCGTGAAAGACCCCCTTGAGGTTCACGTCGATCACCTGCGCCCATGCGTCGGGATCGACGGTGCCGAGATGGGCCACTGGCTCGATCATGCCGGCATTGTTGATCAGGATGTCGAGGCTGCCGAACTCGTCCGCCCCCGCCGCAAGGGCCGATTCGACCTCCCAGAAGCGGGAGACGTCGCAGGGCACCGCCAAGGCCTGCTTTCCCAGCTCGCCCGACAACCCCGCGATCGAGTCCCTGTCGCGCGCCATCAGGATCACGTTTGCCCCGCGCGCCGCGAATTCGCGTGCGGCAGCGGCCCCGATACCGCGGCTCGCCCCCGTGATGGCAGCGGTCTTGCCTTTCAGATCCTCGGTCATCGCCCTCTCCCTCAAGTCGTGAAGCTCCGTCCACCAAGGGCTAACTTCCAGCGACGCTCAGGGCCAGCCAAAAGGCGCGCTCGGACGAAGGTCAGGGTTTCCGCCCTTGACCCAAAAGGACGTGGTCCGAAGACTGCCAGCAGAATTTCAGCCCCGGATGGAGCCCCATGTCACAGATTTTCCGCGTTAGCTGCAGCCTTTCCGTTCTCGCCCTTTGCCTTTCTTCGCCTGCCTTTGCCGATGTCACCGCCGCCGAGCTTTGGGCGGAATGGCAGGCCACCGCCTCTGCCTCCGGGCAACAGATCAGCGCAGAGGTGACGGAAACCGAGACCGGCCTCGTGCTGACGAATTTCGTGTCGACCATGACGCAGGAAGGCGTGGAAAGCTCGGGCCGCACGGATGAGATCACCCTGACGAACACGCCGGACGGAACGGTCCAGATCGGGATGCCGCAGGCCTACACCCTCACCACCCGTTTCCCGGAATACGAAGGCGGGCCGCTGGTGACGCTGACGTTCGACCTGGCGCATGAGGGGCTGGCGATCACCGCCTCGGACGAGGGGGATGCCCGCGTCTACGACTACGCGGCAGACACGCTGATCATGGCGCTGGTCGATATTCAGGCGGAAGACGAGGATGACGTTCCAATCATCGACATGACGATCACGGGCACCGATCTGGCCACGGTATATCGCCTCTCGGGCGACAGCGCCGAAGCGCAGACCTTCACCTCGGAGGGAACGCTTGGCAGTCTTGAAGGCGTGCTCGATGTCACCCCGCCACGGGATATCGATGGATCGCTGAAGATCAGCTTCACCATGGGCGACATGAGCACGACCGGCAGCGGGTCGGTCACGGCGCTGACCATGGCCAGCCAAGCCAGCACGATGGAGGCCCTGCCCGAAGGGTTCGATATCGCCGGGGCCGTGGAGTATGGGCGCTTCATGCTCGAATTCGCGTTCGAGGATCGCGGAGACAGCTTCGACCTGTTCTATTCCAACGCGGGCGGACGGCTTGCGACGGCGCTCACCACCGAGGAAATCAGCTACGACATTGCCGTGCGCGACATGGAAACGCGCATCGCGGGCAGCGAGATGCCCTTTCCGGTCGCGGTCTCTGCCGCATCGGGCGAGCTTGGCCTGACCGCGCCGCTTGCGGCCTCAGACACGCCCGAGGACGCCGCGCTGCGCATCGCCTACGACGGCGTAACGGTGGCCGACAGCTTGTGGTCGATCTTCGACCCGGCGGGCCAGTTGCCGCGCGATCCCGCGACCGTCATCCTGGACGCCACCGCGCAGATCAGGTTGTTGATGGACCTGCTGTCGCCAGAAGCGATGGAAAGCGAGGTGCCCCCGGGCGAGTTGCGCGCGCTGACCGTGAACGAGTTGCAGGTCAGCCTTGGCGGCGCGGAACTGACGGGCACGGGCGATCTGACCTTTGCCGAAGGGCAGATGATGCCGATGCCGGTGGGCAGCGTCGATCTGAACCTGTCGGGCGGCATGACCCTGCTGGACCGGCTCGTCAGCGCGGGGCTGGTTCCGAACGAGCAGGCCGCCATGGCGCGCGGGTTCGCGGGCATGTTCACCCGGCCCGGTGCCACGCCCGACACGCTGGAAACCACGGTCGAGTTTGCCGAAGGCGGCGGGATCACCGCGAATGGCATCCCGCTGCAGTAATCACGCCTCCTATGACGGGAAAGCGGCCGCGCCCCCTTGCGCGGTCGCTTGCGCTTGCGCCTTGGGCCCGTCGGCCCTAGGTCCAACAGAGTTGTTTTCCCGCGCGAAGGACACCCGATGACCGACACGTCGCTTGCCACCTTGGCCGAGGCCATGCTGGACGCCGCCAGGAAAGCCGGGGCCGAGGCCGCCGATGCGCTGGTCGTCGATGGCACGTCGCTCTCCATCGGGGTGATGAACGGCGCGCTGGAGCAAGCCGACCGCGCCGAGGGGATCGAAATCGGTCTGCGGGTCATGGTCGGCCCGCGGCAGGCCAGCGTCTCGGCCTCGGACACGCGGGCGGAAACCTTGGCCGAGATGGCCGAGCGCGCCGTCACCATGGCGCGGCTGGCCCCCGAGGACCCCACCATCGGCCTTGCCGATCCCGAGCAGCTGAGCGAGGTGCGGGATGGCGCGGGGCTCGACATGCTGGACCCGACCGACGACCCGGACCCTGCCGCGCTGGAAGACGCCGCGCTGCGGGCCGAGGCCGCGGCACTGGCCATCGAAGGCGTCAGCCAGGTGCAATCGGCCAATGCCGGCTATTCGCGCCGCCGTATCCACCTTGCCGCCAGCAACGGGTTTTCCGGTGGTTATGGCCGCAGCGATTTCGGCCTGTCCTGCGTCGCCATCACCGGCGAAGGCCTGGGCATGGAGCGGGACTATTTCGGCGACGGGCGCAACCACGCCGCCGACCTGATGACACCGGAAGAGATCGGGCGGATCGCCGGCGAACGGGCCGTCGCCCGAGCCGGCGCGCGCAAGCCCAAGACCGGCGCTTATCCGGTTATCTATGACGAACGGATTTCCTCGGGCCTGATCGGGCATCTGCTGGCCGCAACCAATGGCAGCGCGATCGTGCGCGGCGCCAGTTGGGCGCGGGACCTTTTGGGCGAGCAGGTTTTGCCGGCGGGCCTTGATCTTGTAGAAGAGCCGCATCGCCCGCGCACCTCGGGGTCTCGCCCCTTCGACGCCGAGGGTTTGCCGACCAAGCGCCGCGCCATCGTCGAGAACGGCATGCTGACGGGGTGGACCCTTGACCTCGCCACCGGGCGCAAGCTGGGTCTGCCGTCGACCGGCAATGCCTCGCGCGGCACCGGTGGCCCGCCCTCGCCCTCGGTTGGCAACGTCACCCTGACCCAGGGCGACCAGGGCCTTCAGGACATGATGGCCGAGATCGGCACGGGCCTGCTGATTACATCGCTCATCGGGTCCTCCATCAACGCCACGACCGGCGACTATTCACGCGGGGCGTCGGGGTTCTGGATCGAGGGGGGCGAGATCGCCTACCCGGTCAATGAATGCACCGTCGCGGGCAACCTGCGCGACATGCTGTTGTCGATCCGGCCCGCCAATGACGCGCGCACGCATCTCAGCCGCGTGGTGCCCTCGCTTCTTGTCGAGGGGATGACCCTTGCAGGCGCATGACCCGGCCGACGACCTTGCCCTGCTGATCGAGGCGGCGAAAACGGCGGGAGCCATCGCGCAAACCCATTTCCGCCGCGACCCCGAGATCTGGCAGAAGGGCGATGAGAGCCCCGTCACCGAGGCCGATATCGCCATCGACCGCGTGCTGCGGACCGATCTGTTGGCGGCGCGCCCGAACTACGGCTGGCTATCCGAAGAAACCGAGGACGATGCCGAGCGTCTGGATGACGACCGGGTGTTCATCCTCGACCCGATCGACGGCACGCGCGCCTTCATCGAGGGGCAAGACAGCTATGCCCACGCGCTGGCCGTGGCCGAGCAGGGACGGATCATCGCGGGCGTGGTCTTCCTGCCCGAGAAGGACAAGCTTTACGCTGCCGCCTTGGGGTGTGGCGCGACGCTGAATGGCCAACCCATTCACGTCTCCGGCGCCCGGGTTGAGGCCGAAGCGCAGCTTCTGGCCACGAAACCGATGATGCGCGAAAATCACTGGCCGGGGGGTATCCCACCCGTCAAACGTGTCTATCGCCCGTCGCTCGCCTATCGCATGGCCCTGGTGGCCGAAGGACATTTCGACGGCATGGCCACCTTTCGCCCGACCTGGGAATGGGACATCGCCGCAGGCGCCATCCTGATCGAGGAGGCGGGCGGCACGGCAACCGACGGGCAAGGCCAGCCCCTGCGCTTCAACCAGCGCCACCCGCAGGTCAAAGGCGTGCTGACCGCGCCGCCCAAGCTGCACGCGGCCCTGTTGAAGCGCCGCCAAAGGTAAGTGAGCAGCCGCGTCGCGCTTGACGCTCACCGGTCTGCGCGTAGGGTGCAGGCCAAATCCCGACCCAGACCCGAGGTTCTCAATGCCCCAACGTCTTCATCTCGTTTTCGGCGGCGAACTCGTCGATCCGCAACGGACGGAATTCGTGAATACCGATGATATCCATATCGTCGGAATGTATCCCGACTATGCCAGCGCCTATGACGCCTGGAAGGCCGAGGCGCAGCGCACCGTCGACAACGCGCATATGCGCTATTTCATCGCCCATATTCACCGGCTGCGGGACGAGGAAATCGAAGTGTCCCCGACCGAGGAACTGGGTGGCTGAGCGCGCGCATGGGGGTCTCACCGGCACTTGCCCTCTATCTGGCATGGTCAGGCCGCGGCGCGGCCCCCTTCGCCGAGCGCAAACTGCGCGAGCGGCTGGAGGCCGGGAAAGAGGATCGTGACCGCCTCTACGAACGCCGGGGGGAACCGCGTGAGCCGCGCCCAGAGGGAAAGCTGGTGTGGTTTCACGCCGCCTCGGTGGGCGAGTCGCTGGCCATCCTGGAACTGATCCGCCGCCTGCTGGAGGAACGCGAGGATCTTTCGGTCCTCGTCACGACCGGCACGGTGACCTCGGCCGGCGTGATGGCCGAACGCCTGCCCGAGCGGGCAATCCACCAGTATATTCCCCTCGACGCGCGCCGCTTCGTGACCGGGTTCCTTGACCACTGGCGTCCCGATGTCGCCGTGTGGACCGAGTCGGAGCTTTGGCCCACCCTGATCTGCGAAACGCATGCGCGCGGCATTCCGATGCTGATGATCAACGCGCGCATGTCGAAGGCCAGCCATGACAAGTGGCGGTTCCTGCGTGGCATGGCAAAATCCCTGCTGCGCCGCTTCGACCATGCCCTTGTGCAGGACGACCTGACCGAGATGTACCTGCGCCGCCTTGGCCTGCCGCCCTTGCGGATGGAGGTGACGGGCACCCTGAAGGAAGGGGCTGCCGCCCTGCCCTGCGACGAGGATGAACGCCGCGCCATCGCCGAGCATCTCGGCGGGCGCCCCGTCTGGCTGGCCGCGTCCACCCATCCCGGCGAAGAGCGGATCGCGCTGGATGCACATCGCATCGCGCTCAAGGCCAACCCGCGCCTGCTTCTGATCATCGTGCCGCGCCATCCGCAGCGCGGTGACGAGATCGCGCAGATGATCCAGGCGGATGGCTGGCGGTTCAACCGGCGCACGGCAGACGAATTGCCCGATGACGAGGCCAATGTGTACCTCGCCGACACGATCGGGGAGTTGGGCCTGTGGTACAGGATCGCCCCGATCAGTTTTGTCGGCGGGTCGATGACTCCCGTGGGCGGGCACAACCCATTCGAACCTGCGGCGCTTGGCTCGGCCATCCTGCATGGGCCCTATGTCACGAATTTCGTCGATATCTACCAACGCCTGACCGAGGCAAAGGCCGCCTGGCTGATTTCCGGCCCCGACAAACTGGCCATTGCCGTGAACGACCTGTTGAACCCGGATCGCGCCGCCGCGATGGCCCATGCCGCGTGGGAGGTCGTCTCGGCCGGGTCCGAGATCACCGACAAGGCCGTCGACCTCGTGCTGGAGCATCTGGACAAGGCGACGGAGCGCGCGGACTGATGCGGCCACCGCTGTTCTGGCATCGCGATCCCGGTGTCCTGTCCACGCTGCTGGGGCCCCTGGGGGCGATCTATGCCGCGGGGACGCGGCGACGCCTGTCGCAAGGGCCGCGCGAAAAGGTTGGTGTTCCGGTGATCTGCGTCGGCAACATCAACGCGGGTGGAACGGGCAAGACGCCGACCGCGATGGCGCTTGCGATGCACCTGTCGGCGCGGGGGATCAAGGCCAACGCCGTCACGCGCGGCTATGGCGGAAGCCTCGAAGGCCCCGTGCAGGTCAAGGAACTCTCCCATACGGCGGACCAGACGGGCGACGAGGCGCTGTTGCTGGCGGCCTTTCTGCCCACTTGGGTGGCCAAGGATCGCTTGGCGGGGGCCAGGGCTGCCGTCGAGGCCGGGGCAGAGGCGATCATCCTCGACGACGGGTTTCAGAACCCCGCGCTGTTCCACGACCTCTCGATCGTGGTGGTGGATGCGCATCGGGGCTTCGGCAACGGGCGGGTGATCCCGGCAGGCCCCCTGCGCGAACCGGTGGAGGGAGGCCTCGCACGCGCCGACCTGCTTCTGTCGATCGGGCCAGACACCGCGCAGGAGAAATTCGCGAAGGAGTGGGGTGACAAGATCAAGCTGCCCCACACCAAGGGGCATCTTGCGCCCCTGCCGACGGGCCTGCCACTGAGCGGCATCCCAGTGCTGGCCTTTGCCGGGATCGGGCATCCCGAGAAATTCTTTCAAACGCTCAAGGCCCTCGGTGCCGACCTGCGCGCCGTTCATGCCTTGGACGATCACCAGCCGCTGACCGATACGCTGATGGCCCGGATGCTGCGCGAGGCGAAACAACTGGGCGCGCAGGTGGTGACCACAGAGAAAGACGCGGTGCGCCTGCCGCCCGAGTTGCGCCCCAAGGTGATGACGGTTCCGGTGCGCTTGGAGCTGGAGGATTGGGCCCCCATCGACGCGCAGTTAGATCGCCTGTTTCCGACCTGACAGTCAGGCGCGAAACCTCAACTCCAGCCGGTGATGTCGTCGTCTTCGCCCAATTTCGGCGCGGGGCGGTCGAGGGCAAGGTCGGCATTCGAAAACCGGAAAGGCGGGCGCACGCCCGGCACGCCATCCAGTTCGATCTGCATGCCCCGCGCCTGCACCTGCGGATCGGCGAACACCTCGCCCAGATCGTTGATCGGACCCGCCGGCACGCCCTGCGCCTCGCAGGCGGCCAGCAAATCGGCCTTGGAACGTTTCAGCGTCGCCTCGGTCAGCCGCCGGGTCATCTCGTCGCGATTGGCAATGCGGTCGGCATTGGTCAGGAACTCGGGCGCGTCGGCCATGTCGCCAAGGTCGAGCAGATGGCAAAGCCGCTGGTACTGCGCGTCATTGCCCGTGGCGATGATGATCCAGCCATCGGCGCAATCGAACACCTGGTAGGGCGTCAGGTTCTGATGCGCGTTGCCGATGCGCTGCGGCGGGGTGCCCGTGGTCAGGTAGTTCATCGCCTGGTTCGCCATGAAGGCGGTGGCAACGTCGAGCAGACCCATGTCGATATGCTGCCCCTCGCCGGTTTCTCGGCGCAGATGCAGCGCGGCGAGGATGGCATTGACGGAATACAGGCCCGTCAGGATGTCGGTCACCGCGATGCCGACCTTTTGCGGCTGGCCCGACGGATCGCCGGTCACGGACATGACACCGCTCATGCCCTGGATGATGTAGTCATACCCGGCGCGGTGCGCGTAAGGCCCCGTCTGCCCGAACCCGGTGATGGAGCAATAGATCAGGCCGGGGTTGATCGCCCGCAGGCTGTCATAGTCCAGCCCGTATTTCACCAGCCCGCCCAGCTTGAAATTCTCGATCACCACATCCGCCTCACGGGCGAGGTCGCGGATGCGCGCCTGTCCGTCCTCGGTGCGGAAATCGACGATGATCGATTTCTTGCCGCGGTTGCAGGAGTGGAAATAGGAGGCGGAGGTATCTTCGTCCCGCTCGATGAAGGGTGGCCCCCACCGCCGGGTATCGTCGCCTTGGGGGGCCTCGACCTTGATGACCTCGGCACCCAGATCAGAGAGCGTCTGACCGGCCCAGGGGCCGGCCAGGATGCGGGCGAGTTCAAGAACCCGGACGCCCTTGAGCGGTGCCGTCATCCGTCGGCCTGCGCCTCTTCGAGGGCGGCGTCGAGATGGCCGGCGAGGTCTTCGTAGCTCATGTTGCCCAAGACCTCGTCATTGAGGACGACCGACGGCGTGCCCTCGATCGGATGCACATCCATCTGTGCCTCGTAATTGGCCAGCATCGCGCGGGCCATGTCGGCATCGGTCAGGCAGGCGTCGAGTTCGTCATTCGACAGGCCTGCCGTACGGCCGATGGCGCGCAGGCTTTCGACGATCTCGGCCGGGCTGCCCTGAACCCACTGGCGCTGACGTTCGTAGATCAGATCGACGATCCCGAAATAGCGCATCTCGCCGCCGCAGCGGGCGACCATGCCGGCCCAGAGGCCCGGACGGTCGAAATAGACTTCGCGATAAACGAACCGCACGAGGCCGGTATCGATGTAATCCTCGACGAGGCGCGGCTTGACGTTGGCGTGGAAGGTCGCGCAATGCGGGCAGGTGAAGGACGCGTATTCGTACATCGTGATTGGAGCGTCATCCGATCCCAGCACCATGTCCACAATCTCGGGCGCGTCACCGGCGGCTGCTTCCTCGGTCTGGGCATTGGCCATCCCGACAGGCAAAAGGGGCGACGGTGTCTTGCCCCCCTGCAACAGACTATAGCCGCCAAGGCCCAATGCACCCGCGCCTGCGCCGGCGATCAGAAGGGTTCTGCGGTCGATGGTCATGAAACACTCCTCAAGTTCGTTTGTTGGTTAAAACGTTCCGGGCAAGGGCTGCAAGCGCGTTCCGCAGCCCCTCATCTTCGATATGGGTCAGCCCCGTTGTCGCCTGTTTCAGACGCTCGGGATCGGGGGCGGCCTTGACGGGCCTGGCTCTCGGGGCGAAGGCCACCTGCCCTTCGGCGAAACCGGTCGGCGCGGTTTGCGTGACCTGCACCCGGCTGACGGCGCGATAGCCGTAGCAGGCGTTCACGCGCTCCACGACTTCTTCGCGGCGCATTTCCAGCACGGGGGCATTGGCGCCGGTGGTCAACAGGACCAGTGTGCCACCAAAGCCGCGCCCATAGGTGATGCGCACCGGCAGCGCGATCTCGGCGATCTCGGCGCCCACGATCTCGGCCCAATGGGTCAGGAGACGCGCCTCGGCGAAGCCGCGCTTTTCGGCCGGGCCACGGAGGTGCCCCGAAACCAAGGCGCCCGCGCGCTCGAACCCGCGCTTGCGGCGGGTGGGCGGTTCGGGCGATGTGACTACCTTGCGGGCCATGGGTTGCCTTCCTGAATTCCCGGGCAATCTATGCCGCATCGGGATGCTAACCAATAACAGACCGACAAGGGGCGGGATAAAGCTTGCGTGACGAGGAGTTACAACGCGCGTTACTGGACTGGTACGACGCCCATGCGCGCGACCTGCCGTGGCGAGTGGGTCCGGCGGCCCGGATGCGGGGGGAATTGCCCGATCCCTATGGCGTCTGGCTGTCCGAGGTGATGCTGCAACAGACCACCGTGGCCGCCGTGAAGGACTACTTCCTGCGCTTCACGACGCTTTGGCCGACGGTGGGCGACCTGGCCGCGGCCGAAGATGCCGACGTGATGGGCGAGTGGGCAGGCCTTGGCTACTACGCGCGGGCGCGCAACCTTCTGAAATGCGCACGGGTCGTGGCCGGGGATATGAACGGGCGGTTTCCCGAAACCGAAGACGGGCTGCGCGACCTGCCGGGGATCGGCCCCTACACGGCCGCCGCCATTGCCTCGATCGCCTTTGACCGGCCGGCGGTCGTGATGGACGGCAATATCGAGCGGGTGATGGCGCGGCTTTTCGCGGTGGAAACGCCCCTGCCCGCCGCCAAGCCCGAATTGAAAAGCCATGCCGCGCGGCTGACGCCCGAGGATCGGCCCGGCTGCCACGCGCAGGCGCTGATGGACCTGGGCGCGACGATCTGCACCCCGAAAAGCCCCGCCTGCGGGATTTGCCCTGTCATGGAGGCCTGCGCCGCCCGCAAGGCCGGGATCGCCGCAGGTTTGCCGGCCAAGGCGCCGAAAAAGGCCAAGCCCACGCGGCACGGCATCGCCTATCTCGTCCAGCGCGCGGATGGGGCGTGGCTGCTGGAAACGCGGCCCGAGAAAGGGCTGCTCGGGGGCATGCTGGGCTGGCCCGGCAGCGATTGGGTGGAGGGCGAGCCCGCCGCCACCCCGCCGCTGGATGCCGCGTGGCACGATCCGGGGCTGGAGGTGCGGCACACTTTCACCCACTTCCACTTGCGCTTGTCGCTACGGGTCGCACGCGCGCCGCTGAACGCGGTGCCGCAACAGGGCAATTTCCACGAGCTTACCACGTTCCGGCCCGCAAGCCTGCCCACGGTCATGCGAAAAGCCTTCGACCTCGCCAAAGCGGCCATGCCCGCGACATCGGCGCCGCATTGACGCGACATCGGAATGGGCAGAGCCTTTGGCAGACTTGGGTGAACGAAGCCATGGCCATGATCCCTGCTGAACAAGTGCAATCCTTTCGCAATGCCATGCCCTTCTGGGCGTCGATCCTGTTGATCCCCCTCATCATCTTCCTGGCGACACAGGGCGGTTGGTGGCTGATCCTGATGCCGCTCAGCACGTGGTGGCTGTTCACGCTTCTCGACGCGATCACCGGGCTGAACCTGGAAAACGCGGACCTCGAAACGACCGAGGATCAGCTCTTCTGGTATCGCCTGATCACGATGATCTGGTTCCCGCTGCAATTCGCGGTGATCTACGGCTTGATCTGGTACGCGCAGCACACCGACCATCTAAGCACCGGCGAGAAACTCGGGCTGTTCTTCGGCGTCGGCGTCATCTCGGGCACGATCGGGATCGTCTATAGCCACGAGTTGATGCACCAGAAGACCAAGTCGGAACGCTGGCTGGCGGACCTGCTGCTGGCGACGGTGCTGTATTCGCATTTCCGCTCGGAACACCTGCTGGTGCATCACCGCTATGTCGGCACGCCGCGCGACGCGGTGACCGCGCGCTATAACGAGGGGTTCCACCGCTTCTTTCCGCGCGTTCTGATCGAGGGTTACGGCTCGGCCTTCCGGTCCGAGGCGGCGATGCTGAAACGCAAGGGGCGTCCCTGGTATCATCCGAGCAATCCCTTCTGGAAATTCTGGGCCTTGCAAGCGGCCTGCCTGGCGCTTGCCTACGCGCTTGGCGGATGGGGCGGGCTGGGCCTGTTCCTGTTCCAGGCTTTCATCGCCGTCTGGCAGTTGGAATTGACCAACTATGTCGAGCATTACGGCCTGACCCGGCGCTATCTCGGCGATGGCAAATACGAGCATGTCCTGCCGCGCCATAGCTGGAATGCCGCTCACAAGGCGTCGAACTGGCTGTTCATCAACTTGCAGCGGCATTCCGATCACCACTACAAGCCTGACCGCCGCTTTCCCCTGTTGCAGAACTATTCCGAGGACGAGGCGCCACAACTGCCCTTTGGTTATCCGCTGATGACAGCGGCGGCCATGGTTCCGCCGCTCTGGAAGCGGATCATGAACAAGCGGGTCAAGGCGTGGCGGCGGACATACTATCCCGATATCGAGGATTGGCACCCTTACAACAAGGGGCTGAACCCGGCGCCGCGCGGGGCGGCCTGAACGCCTAGTCCGGGGCCTCGGCATCCAGATCGAGGGCCTTTCGCAGCAGGGCGTTGAACTGAGCCCGTTCGCTTTCGTCGAGATGGGCGAGGATTTCTTCCTGCATGGCGCTTACGGTTGGGGTGAATTCCTCAAGGAGCGCTCGGCCCGTTTCGGTCAACTGCACCACGCGCGCACGGCGGTCCTGTTCGCTGACGCTGCGCTCGACCAGGCCCTTGCGCTCCAGCCGCTCGATCACGCCGCCGATGGTCGCGCGGTCATAGGCGATCAGGGCGGCAACGCGTGCCTGGTCGATGCCGGGATGTGTGCGCAGGGCGTCCATCGCCGCAAACTGAACCGAGGTCAGGTCGACACCCACCTCTTTCGCGCGCTCCTGGAAAATATGGGTGGAGCGTTGGTGCAGCCGCCGGATCAGGTGGCCGGGCATTCCATAAAGCTTCATGCGCTTGCTCCCGCAGGTGAGGGTATGCGCAGTCTAGCGCGCCACGAAGCCCATTGTAAGTATACATATCTTTTTGATTGACGCAGATAGTAAGTATACATACTTTATCCCTTGACGCAGGACGGGAGGACAGCATGCAATTTCACCTGAACGGATTTCGGCCCGGCAACCCGGAGATCGCGGAGGAAGCCGGCCGCTCGGTCAAATCAGACGAAGTTGACGTGCTGATCGTCGGCAGCGGCCCCGCTGGCCTGACCCTCGCCGCGCAACTGGCGCAATACCCCGAGATCACCACGCGTTTGGTCGAGCGCAAATCGGGACCGATGGAAAAGGGGCAGGCCGACGGCGTCTCCTGCCGCTCGATGGAGATGTTCGAGGCGTTCGGGTTCGCCCATCGGGTCAAGCGTGAAGCCTATTGGGTGAACGAGACGACCTTCTGGAAACCCGATGCCAGCGACCCGAGCCAGATTGTCCGTGCAGGGCGGGTGCAGGATGTCGAAGACGGCCTTTCCGAAATGCCCCATGTCATCCTGAACCAGGGGCGCGTGCATGACATGTATCTCGAACTGATGCGCAACGCGCCCACAAGGATGGCGCCGGATTACGGGTTGCACCTGGTTGATCTGACGGTCGACCCAACGGCTGAAGACTACCCCGCGACCGCCACGCTGGAAGACGAGGCAACCGGCGACCGCGAAACCGTCCGCGCCCGCTACGTCGTCGGGTGTGACGGGGCGCGCAGCGGCGTGCGGCAAGCGATCGGACGACAGCTTCAGGGCGACTCGGCCAACCAGGCCTGGGGCGTGATGGACGTGCTGGTGGTGACCGATTTCCCCGATATCCGGATGAAAAGCCTGATCCAGTCCGACAGCGAAGGCACGGTGCTTATCATCCCGCGCGAGGGCGGCTACCTCGTGCGGCTTTATATCGAGCAGGAAAAGCTCAAGCCGGGTGAACGCGTCGCGGACCGCAACATCACCATCGAGAAACTGATCGAAAGCGCCAAGCGCATCTTTCATCCCTACACCCTCGAGGTGAAAGACGTGGTCTGGTGGTCCGTCTACCAGATCGGCCAGCGCCTGACCGACAAGTTCGACGATGTCCCGGAGGAGGAGGTCGCCGCCCGCCTGCCGACCGTCTTCATCGCGGGCGATGCCTGCCACACCCACAGCCCCAAGGCGGGGCAAGGCATGAACGTGTCGATGGGCGATACGTTCAACCTCGGCTGGAAACTGGCCGCTGTGCTGCGCGGGCAGTGCAAGCCGGAACTGCTGCACAGCTATTCCGAGGAACGGCAGGGCGTGGCGCAGGACCTGATCGATTTCGACCGGGAATGGGCGCGGATCATCAGCGAACGGCGGGAGGAGGACGGGGACACGCCCCACTTCCAGCGCGCCTTCGTCAAGCAGGGGCGGTATACGGCCGGGGTCGCGGTGAAATACGCACCGTCCATCCTGACCGGCGCGGATACATGGCAGGGGCTGGCCGAGGGGTTCGAGATCGGGACGCGGTTTCACTCTGCGCCGGTGATCCGGCTGGCCGATGGCAAGCCGATGCACCTGGGCCATGTGGTGCAGGCCGATGGACGCTGGCGGCTGTTCGCCTTTGCGCCCAAAGGCGACCGGGGGGACGAGGGATCGGCTATTGCCGCCCTTTGCGCACGGCTGACGGATGACCCAGCCTCCCCGCTCCTGCGCTACACGCCCGAGGGCGCGGATTTGGATGCCGTGTTCGACCTGCGCGCGCTGTTTCAGCACGGGTTCCGCGATCTGGACTTCGGCGCGATGCCCGAGTTGCTGCGCCCGGCCAAAGGACGGTTCGGGCTGTGCGACTACGAGAAGGTTTTCTGCCCCGACCTGAAGGACGGGCCGGATATCTTCGACCTGCGGGGCATCGACCGTCAGCAGGGCGCGCTGGTGATCGTGCGGCCCGACCAATATGTCGGCCATGTCCTGCCGCTGGACGAACACGCCGCCTTGCAGAGCTTTTTCGACGGGTTCATGCGCCCCGCGACGGCCTAACGCTGGATGGCCGGGGTCTTGTGGATCTCGGTCCCGTTCTCGGCCGCGCCGACAAGGTAATGGGCCACGTCGGCACGGGCGATCACACCCTGCCGCCATGTCTCGGGCTCGACCAGCACTTGGTAGCGGCCAGTGCCCTTGTTGTCGGTCAGTATGCCGGGGCGCGCGATGGTCCAGTCGAGCGTGGACGCCTTGATCAGGTCTTCCTGCACGGCCTTGTCGGCATAGGCGCGGCCCAGGATCGCCTTGAAGGTCGCCTTTTCGGGCCAGGAGAGTTTCGCGTAGCTATCCCCGGCCCCGAACCCCGTCACCGTCAGCAGGCGCTTGACGCCCGCCCCCTCCATCGCCGGAAGGATGGCGCGGGTCGCATCGGAAAACAGCGTCGTGGGCATCAGCGCCTTGATGCTATGCGGCACCCCGATGGCAAGGATGACGGCATCCGCGCCCTCGACCGCGCGGGCCATATCCTCGGGGCTGGTGGCATCGCCGACCAGTTTTTCGAGGTTTTCGTCCTCGATCTCGATCTTGTCGGCGCTGCGCGCAACGGCGCGCACCTGGTGCCCGCGCGACAGCGCTTCTTCCATCACCTTGCGGCCGATGCCGCGGGTCGCTCCGATCACCGTAATACGCATGACGATACCTCCTGCACCACTCAGATAAGCGCGTTGTGTGACATCGCAACGAAAAGACCCCGCCAACCGAATGGGTGGCGGGGCGAAGTGTCCGCCGGCGAGGTATCAGCCGGCAGGCGGTGTTATCCCTTGATCAGCGGCCCATCTCGGCGCGGATCTGCTGGCGCAGCACGTCGATGGAGACGGTCTTTCCATCGCGACGGAAATGCCAGTAGGTCCAGCCGTTGCAGGACGGCGCCCCTTCCAGCGTGGCGCCGACCTTGTGGATCGAGCCCCTCACATCATCGGCGATCAGCGTGCCATCGGCGCGGACCTTGGCCATATGCCCCCGGGGGCTGACCAGCATTTCACCGGGGCGCAGCATGCCGCGCTCGACCAGCTGGCCGAAGGGCACGCGCGGCTCGGCGCGCTTGGACTGCGTGACCTCCAGCGCGGTCTTGTCGAAGCGGCGGATCTTGGACAAGCGCTTTTCGGCGACCTTGCGATACGCCTCTTCGCGCTCGATCCCGATCCAGTCGCGGCCCAGCATCTTGGCCACGGCCCCGGTGGTGCCGGTACCGAAGAACGGGTCAAGCACGACGTCGCCCGGCTTCGTGCACCCAACCAGGATACGATGCAGCAGCGCCTCGGGCTTTTGCGTCGGGTGGGCCTTGTCGCCCTTGTCGTCCTTGAGCCGCTCGCCGCCATTGCAGATCGGGATCACCCAGTCCGAGCGCATCTGCACGCCTTCGTTCAGCTCCTTCAGGGCCTCGTAGTTGAAGGTGTATTTCGCGCCCTCGTCACGGCTGGCCCAGATCATCGTCTCATGGGCATTGGTCAGGCGCTTGCCGCGGAAATTCGGCATCGGGTTCGATTTGCGCCAGACCACGTCGTTGAGGATCCAGAAGCCCTGGTTCTGCAACTCGGCGCCCACGCGGAAGATGTTGTGGTAGCTGCCAATGACCCACAGCGCACCGTTCGGTTTCAGCAGGCGGCGGGCCTCGGCCAGCCACGCCTTGGTGAACTCGTCATAGGCGCGGAAACTGTCGAACTGGTCCCAGTGGTCGTCGCAAGCATCGACCTGGGTATTGTTCGGGCGGTGCAGCGTGCCCTTGAGTTGCAGGTTATAGGGCGGATCGGCAAAGATCAGGTCCACGCTCGCGTCAGGGAGCGCGCGCATCGCCTCTATGCAATCGCCGGACAAAATGGTGTTGAGCGGCAGCGTGGCTGCCGGTGTCTTGGTTTTCGTGGTCATCGTCTGCCTCGTTCCGACGCCTCTGACGGGCGTTTCGTTCGTATGGGCAGAGAGTCGCCGAAACGCGATTCGCCGTCAATTTATTTTTTTGAATCAGAGACTTGAGCGAAATTTAGGCACACAAGATGTTGTGCACCGGTCGGAAGGAACGTCTATGATGCGGGGTGACCCCAAGATCTTGGAGTCCCTGAAGATGCAGTTTTGTCGGATAACCTGCGTTCTTCTCCCAGCCGTAGCCGGGAAATTCCTCGGCCAAGCGCGTCATGACCGCGTCGCGGGCCATCTTGGCGATGATCGAGGAAGCGGAAATCGACAGGGACAGGGCATCGCCCTTGATCACGGCGGTGGCCGCGCAAGGCAAACCATCGGGAATGGCATTTCCGTCGATCAGCGCGTGGGTCGGTGGGCTGGGCAGGCCCTCGACCGCGCGGCGCATGGCGAGCAGGGCGGCATTCCGAATGTTGATAGCGTCGATTTCCTCGACCGAGGCCCATCCGAGGCTGACCTCGGCATGGGTTTCAATCGCCTCGACCAGAGCGGCACGGCGCGCAGCGGTCAGTTTCTTGGAATCGTTCAGGCCCGGCGGCAGGTGGGTGGGGTCCAGAACCACGGCGGCAGCGGTCACCGGGCCGGCAAGCGGGCCGCGACCGACCTCGTCCACGCCGGCGACGCGGCCACCCAAGGCGGCCTCCCGGCTGAAATCAGGCAATTCACTCATGGCGATGTCATCCCATGCAGGCCCGCGCGGCACAAGGAAGCGCGGCACGTTTTCAGCGCACCGCCCAGGATCGGACTGCTCGATGATCCCTATACTCAGTGGCGGCGCAGATCAGCCTCGCGGACCCAGCCGTTCTGGGCAAGGCACCGGCCACCATAGATCATGCGACGGCCGCGGTCCGTCCGCACCTCGCGCAGGCAATGAGCAGGCAGAAGGTTGGGATGCCGCACATTGTTCAACATGCAGCGACGGACATAGCCACGGTACACGCCGTTGCGGTCGTGGCCCTGGATGAAACAGCGGGTGGGCGCCACAAGAACGTGGCGGCGCGGGGGCTGGACATTGCGCGGCGGCGCGCCCGGCGGCCAGTTGTAGATGCGGTCCACCGGGATCGCCTGACCTCGGTGGTCATTATCGAGGGCCTGGCCAAGCGCGTAGAGCGCGATCAACCCGCCGATGAGGGCAGCAGCATCATCGGCATCTGCGCGTGCAGGTGAACTCGACGCACCAAGCGCTCCGAAGAACAAGGCCAATGACAGACCGGCCGCAGGCAGGATTCGGGAAATTGATGGGGTCATCACTTGGGTCTCCTGACGGTCGTTGAGCGCCCCGGATGCGTGCGACAGGTGCGGCACGGCTCGGGGCCATGACGCAAGCGTCCCTTCATTGGTGATCGCCAAGCAATATCGCGGGTTGGTTATCGGATAACGCCGCGCGAAAACCGCGATGTCATTGCATGACACGGGACACAGGGCGCATCTGTCAGGCCGAGCTGCCGATGCAAGGACCTGCGCAGACGCGAGTCCGGATGCACTTGAACGCAAAGAACCATATCGAGCCAGAGACAAAGACATGAAACGACTTGTGAAACTCCCCCTCGTGGCCGCGATGCTCGCGGTCCTCGCAGCCCCGCTGCATGCGGGCTGTTTCGCCGACTATCGCGCGAATATGGATAACCCGCTCAGACTGCATTACGGTGTGATCGAATTGCCCGATAGCGCCTGTTCGGTCGCCGCCGCCGCGCCCGTGATTTCCAGCCGCATCGCATCGGGAGGTTGGACATTGATGCAGGTGATCTCGGTCTTCGACGACTCGGGGCTCGCCTCGAGGAGGGCCGATGCCGGAGAATTCTTCCTCCGTTACTGAGACGCGGATCGCCACCACCCGCGTGGTGCAACTGGGCATTCTGGCCGTGATCGCGATTCTCGTGACCTCGGCCGTGCTCCTCTTCGTGAACCTGCCCGATGCGGACGCGTTCAACACCGCCGTGCAGGAAATTTTCGTGGCAAGCGACGTGCGCGACCCCGATGCCACGCGCGTGCTGGAAATACTTGCGCTGACCGGGACGACCTTTTCCAAGGTTCTGGGCAGCTACCGGGCGGTAATCTTCGTGCTGATCGTCTTCGCCACCGCCCTGCTGGTTGCGTGCCTTGTGTTCCTGATCACGATCATCACGCTCAACCGCCGCATGGGCGAGATCGAGCGGCAGGGGATACAGGTCTCCTCCCTGATTCTAAGCCGGGAAGAAGGCGTGGTGCTGATCAACAACCTGGAATTCAAGCTGACCCAGGCCGCGATGGAGACGTTGAGCGTGTTGGCCGAGGCGCGGCTGGATGACGATGTGCTGACCGGCGCCCAGATCGAGGCGATGGTGTCCGGCAAGCGGGAGTCGGACGTCGACGAGGCGGCGGGGGCGACGCGGATCAAGCGGCTGCGTGACACGCTCGGCAACCAGATCGTCAGCGAGCTTCTGGTCAAGAACATCGCCAGAAAGGGCTACGTCCTGGCGATCGACAAGGACGTCATACGCATGATGTGAGGCCGGTGCATCTCGCCAGACATGAAAACGCGGCGCCCGGCGCCGCGTTTCGTATTCTCAGCTATCGAAAAAGATCAGCAGTAGGGCGCGCCGCGACCGTAACCAGCGCGATCGGTGATGTTGCCGTTGTCGGCATCGGTATAGCCACTATAGGCGCCGCCGTAGCCGCGGCCGCAGCCGGCGCGGTCGGTCCAGTTGCCGTTGTCGGCATCGGTGCCTTGCGCCTCGGCGGGCGTCGGCGCCAGCGATGCGGTCACACCGGCGGCCCCACCCGCAGCCATCAGGCCGAGAAAGCCACGGCGACCGGTCGCCTGAGGCTTGTGATCGGTGGTGATCTGGTCGTCGGTGAGGGTTTTCTTTTTTTCTTCGTCGCTGGACATGGTGCGGAAACTCCTGTGCGCGCTGTCTGGCTGTATCAATGGCGCGACCATAGGCGGCCCATTCCAGCCGCGTCAACGAAAGCCTTACGCAAGGGGAATGGACGTTGATCCGATGCCGCCGGCGTGGTCTGACTTGTGCCAACAATAACCATACGTCACGGAACACACATGACCCAAAACGATTACAGCTTCGATTGGACGATCGCCCCGGAAACACCGGAAACCTTCTTCGGCGAGTATTTCGAAAAGAAGCCGATGGTCGTACGTCGCAACGACCCCGAGTATTACGGCGATCTGCTGACCTACGAAGACATCGATCGGGTCATCACGACGATGGGTCTGCACCACCCCGAGATCAACGTTACAAAGGCCGGCGGCAGCATCACGCCCGAGGATTTCGTCTACGAATCCGGCCTTGTCGATCCGGTTCGGGTGAACCAGCTCTTCGATGACGGGGCGACCGTGATCCTGTCGGGCCTGCACGACCGCCTGCCGAAACTGGCGCGTTACTGCCGCGCGCTGGAGCAGGTCATGTCCTGTCGTGTCCAGACGAATATCTACATGACGCAGGCCCAGACCCAGGGGTTCAAGGCGCATTACGACAATCACGATGTGGTCGTTCTGCAACTGTCAGGCACGAAAGAGTGGCGGATCTACGACACTCCGGTAGAGCTGCCGCTGAACAGCCAGGCCTTCAATCCGCATGACGTGGAGATCGGGGAAGAGACCGACCGCTTTCTTTTGCATCCGGGCGACATGCTTTATGTGCCGCGCGGGCTGGCCCATGACGCGGTGGCGACCGGTGAACCGTCGCTGCACATCACCACTGGCCTGATGCTGCATACCTGGGCCGACCTGATGGTCGAGGCGGTGCAGGTCATGGCGCATGACGATGCAGCGTTTCGCCGGGCCCTGCCCCCGGGCTTTGCCAGTGCAGGCTTCGACGCAAGCGCCCATGCCGGCACGTTCGATGCGCTGGTCAAGCGTCTGGGAGAGGCGCCGCTGGCAAAGCTGCTGGCCAGCTTCAAGATGGAGTTCCTGATGAACCGCATGCCGCGGGTCGAGGGGCAGATGGCGCAACTGGCCAAGCTGGACGGCCTGACGGCGGAGGCCCAGGTCGGCGCGCGGCCGCATGTGATCTACGACCTCGCGCATCTGGAAGAGGACGGACAGGTGCGCCTCGTGGCGCAGGGCACCGAGGTCATCATGCCCGATTTCGCCCGCGAGGCGCTGGAATACGCGATCACCACGCCCGCGTTCCGCATCGCCGACATGCCCGGGGAACTCGACGATGCCGGCAAGGTGGTTCTGGTAAAGCGACTGGTCCGCGAAGGCCTGATGGTGGTGCACTAACCCGGACACGGGTTTCGCCGCGCTTCGCGCGTCGACCGATGCGAGGGGGCGCTGCCCCCTCGCGCTCCCCCGGAGTTTTCTTGCCAAGATGAAGCAGCATTGACTCGGTGCCAAAGGCGACGCCCGCCTGAGACAAGGGTGGGGCCGTGACCCGACCCCGTCACTCGGCCTCGGCTGCAGCAACGTTCTCCTTGACCAGATAGAACGTGTCCGGCGTGACCGAGATCGTGTCGATACCGGCCTCGACCAGTAAACGCGCGAACTCGGGATCGTTGGACGGGGCCTGCCCGCAGAGCCCCACCTTGCGACCCGACGCATGGGCGCGTTCGATCACCTGCCGGATCATCCACAGGACAGCCGGGTCGCGTTCACGGAAGAGATGCGCCAATTCGCCGGAGTCGCGGTCGACCCCGAGGGTCAGCTGCGTCAGGTCGTTCGACCCGATCGAGAACCCGTCGAACCGTTTGGCAAATTCTTCTGCAAGGATCACGTTCGATGGAATCTCGCACATCACATAGACTTGCAGGCCGTTTTCGCCGCGCTTGAGCCCCGCTTCCTCCATGACCGTGAGAACGCCATCAGCCTCCTCCGGCGTCCGGCAGAACGGGATCATGACGATCACATTGGTGAACCCCATCTCATCGCGCAGATGCTTGATGGCCGCGCATTCCATGAGGAACCCGGGCTTGTATTGCGGCGCCGTGTACCGCGCCGCGCCTCGAAAGCCGATCATGGGGTTTTCTTCCCGTGGCTCGAACCCCTCACCGCCCAGGAGCGCGGCGTATTCGTTCGTCTTGAAATCGCTCATCCGCACGATAGCGGGCTCGGGCCAGACGGTGGCGGCGATCTGGGCAAGGCCGCGGGCGAGCGATTGAACGAAGAAGTCGCGCGGGCTGTCGAAGCCGCGGCTGACAGTGGCGATCTGGGCCTGCGTCTGGCTATCGAGCACGGAAGGATCATGCAGCGCCATGGGATGCGCGCGGATCGTGTTGGCGATGACAAACTCCATCCGCGCAAGCCCCACACCCGCTGCAGGCAGGCGCCACCAGCGGGTGGCCGAGGCCGGGTTGGCGAGGTTCAGCATCACCCGTGTTTTCGTGTCGGGTGGGGTGACCTGCCGAACCTCTTCGACCGTGATCTCGGCCTGGCCCTCATGGACGGTGCCCTCGGCCCCTTCGGCGCAATTGACGGTCACCTCCTGCCCATCGGTCAAAAGCGCGGTCGCGGTGCCGGTGCCGACGATGGCGGGCAAGCCCAACTCGCGGCTGACGATGGCGGCGTGACTGGTGCGCCCGCCGGAGTCGGTCACGATAGCCGAAGCGCGCTTCATGATCGGCACCCAGTCCGGGTCGGTGGTGCCGGTGACAAGAACCGCCCCGTCGATGAAGCGGTCGATCTGCTCGGCCGAGCGGATGACGCAGACCGGCCCGGCGGCCGCGCCGTTACCGATGGACAGACCGCCGAGCAGAACGGGGCCAGCGTCATGAACCTGATAGCTTCGCACCATGCTTTCGTCGGCACGGGATTGCACCGTTTCGGGACGGGCCTGCACGATGAACAACTCGCCCGTGTCGCCATCGCGGGCCCATTCCATGTCCATCGGGCAGCCATAATGCGCCTCGATCCGCGCGGCGTAGCGGGCGAGTTCGACGATCTCGGGGTCAGACAGAACGAAGCGATCGCGTTCGTCCTGTGTCGTGTCGATATTGACGGTCGGGTGTTCGTCATCCTCGGCATAGATCATCTTGATCTCTTTCGCGCCGAGGGTCTTTTCGATGACCGGCGAGAGCGCGGGATCGTCGAGAAGCGGCTTGAACACTTCGTATTCATCGGGGGTCACGGCGCCCTGCACGACATTCTCGCCAAGCCCCCAGGCGGCATTGATCAGAACCAGCTTGTCGAAGCCCGTTTCGGTGTCGATGGAGAACATCACGCCCGCCCCCCCTGTGTCGGAGCGCACCATCTGCTGCACCCCCACGGAAAGCGCGACGGCGAGATGATCGAAGCCCTGAACCCGACGATAGCTGAGCGCACGGTCGGTGAAGAGCGAGGCATAACACCTGCGACACGAGTCGAGCAGCGCGGCGCTCCCCCGTACATTCAGAAACGTCTCCTGCTGGCCGGCAAAACTGGCATCGGGCAGGTCCTCGGCGGTGGCCGAAGATCGTACGGCAACCGACAGCTCCGGTTTCCCGGCGCGCTCGGACAATGCGGCATAGGCCGAAAGGATCGCCTCGCGGATGTCATCCGGCCACGTGCCGCGCAGGATCATGGATCGGATCGCCTCGCCCGTTTCGTGGAGGCTGGCCCGCTCGGCGTCCCATTCGGCGATGGCGCCCGAGATCGCGGCGCGCAAATCGTTGTGGTCGATGAAACGCCAGAAGGCGTCCGCCGTGGTGGCAAAACCCGGCGGCACGCGGATACCTGCGCTGGAGAGGTTCTGCACCATCTCGCCAAGCGACGCGTTCTTGCCGCCGACCACGCCGACATCCCCGCGCGCGAGATCGTCGAACCAGATCACACTGGTCCCTGATTTTGCTGTCATGTCTCGTTTCCTCCCGATCCTGTCGGGAGAGGGTCGGACAGACACGGAGGCGCAGCCTTGACACACGTCAAGGTTGATCAGGTTTCGCGCAAGAGATGGTGACCCCGGCAGGACTCGAACCTGCAACCTATCCCTTAGGAGGGGATTGCTCTATCCAGTTGAGCCACGGGGCCGATGCCCCCTTGTCGGGCATTTCGATCCGTCACGCAACCTTGCCCGAGCCGGGTTGCGGTCAGGGCCAAGTGGCGCGTATCAATGGATGATAGCGCTACCCTGGCAGGACGATCCCTTTGCGCGGACGCAACCCTTTCGACGGAAAACCGCAGATGACCCTGCGCGACGTGGCCGAGGCGGCGGGCGTGTCGGAAATGACGGTCAGTCGCGTACTGCGCCAACGCGGGGATGTCTCAGAGAAAACCCGGGAACGGGTCTTCGCCGCGGCACGCCAGCTGGGCTACGTGCCCAACAAGATCGCGGGCGCGCTGGCCTCGAACCGGGTGAACCTGGTGGGGGTCGTGATCCCGTCCCTGTCGAACATGGTGTTCCCCGATGTCCTGGGTGGAATCGGCGAGGTGCTTGAAGAAACCTCTCTCCAGCCGGTGATCGGCACATCCCGTTACGATCACGAGCAGGAAGAGAAAGTCATCTACGAGATGCTGAGCTGGCGTCCCTCTGGCCTGATCGTGTCGGGGTTGGAGCATACCGATGCCGCCCGCGCGATGATGGCGAATGCAGGAATTCCCGTGGTCGAGGTCATGGACGTGGATGGCGACCCGGTTGCCGCGGCCGTGGGCATCAGCCACGAGGCGGCCGGGCGGGCCATGGCGCGCGAGATCGCGGCGCGCGGGTATCGGCGGATCGGCTATCTCGGGTCGTCCTCCATCGCCGATCACCGGGCGCAAAAACGGCTGAAAGGGTTCCGCGAGGGGCTGGCCGAAGCGGGCCTCGGGCTTGCGGACGAGTGTTTCTACGAGGGAAGCTCCGGCTTCGGCACCGGGCGCGGCATGGCCGAGGAGATCCTGACGCGGACGCCCGACCTCGATTTCCTCTACTTCAACACCGACATGAACGCGGCGGGCGGCCTGATCTATTGCCTCGAAAAGGGCTATTCGATCCCCGATCAGATTGGGCTGGCCGGGTTCAACGCCTTCGAGGTGCTGGACGGTTTGCCCATGCGCATCGCCACCATGGACAGCAAGCGGCACGAGATCGGCCGCAAGGCGGCGGAGTTGATCGCAAGCGGCGAATTGACCGACGAGATCGTGACGCTGGAGCCGGAGTTTCAGCCGGGCGACACGGTGCGTGACGGCTGAACAGGAAACGGGGGCGACTGCGCGTGGCACCCGCCCCCGAAAACAATCGTCAGATCAGAACCCGATCACCGCATCGGCCAAGGCCACGAACAGCGGGATGCTGAGGATGGCGACCGGGGTCCCGATGCCGGTGGACGACCCGATATAGGCCGAAGGGTTGGCCTCGGGCAGCGCGCCGCGGATCGTCGGCGGCCCCGAGATATCGGAACTGGAGGCCGCCATGACCGCCAGAAGGACCACGCCCCCCGCCGAGAAGCCGGTCAGGTAATGGGCGACCAGCCCGAGGCCGAAACCGATCAGGCCGTGCACGATGGGCGCGGCGACCGCGTAGGCGATATAGGCATGGGCGACCTTGCGCAGCTCGGACAACCGGCTCCACGCCTCCATCCCGAGGATCAGCATCAGGAGCGACAGAAGGCCCGAGAAGAGCGGATCGTAGAAGCTTTCGACCACCGCATCGGGCCGCGCCACGATGCCAAGGACCAATCCCAGCAGCAGGGCCGAGACAGCGGAACTGCGCAGCGTGTCGGTGATGATCTCTTTTACGACACCGGGTTGCCCGCCGCCATTGGACCCGCCGAAGGACAGGGTCATGGTCGCTGCGCCCCCTTGGCCGCTGGTCGCCGTCCGCGCGGTCGCCAGACGCCCAAGCACGATGGCCGTGACCAGCGCCGCGATATCCATGAAGGGATAAAGCGCGCCGATGAACCCTTCATACGGCAGGCCGCCATCCTGCATGACCGCCATGCCCGCCGCGAGCGTAGAGGCAGAGACCGCCCCGAACAGGCCCGAGGTCGCGATGCCGTCCACCGGTGAGACGCCCCGGGCGCGCGCCAATGTGACCGCGCCGATCAGGACGATGGCGATGCCGGTGACCATCGCGGCGATGGCGGGGACTAGAAGTTGGGCGAAATCCGCCTCTCGCACCGAGATGCCGGCTTCCAGCCCGACTTTCAGCAGCAGGACCATGACGATGAACTTGTAGATTGCGTCGGGCACTTTGAATTGGCTGCCAAGCGCGGCCAGGACCATGCCGCCGATGAGAAAGGACAGGGTCGGCTTTTGCAGCTGCGTGACCATTGTCGCCAGCAGATCGGACAGGAACTCCATAGGACACCTCCGGGAATGAATAACTGGAGTCGAGGTAGCGATGGCATGAAAAGAAGAAAAATATATCTTTCAGGATAAAATGTTCTATTTTTCAGAACATGAAGGATCTGAACTATCATCATCTTGGCTATTTCCGCGAGGTTGCCCATGACGGGAACCTCACCCGCACGGCCGAGCGGCTGAACCTGTCGCAATCGGCGCTGAGCACGCAGATCAAGGCGTTGGAGGATCGACTGGGGCAGAAGCTGTTTGACCGCGTCGGCCGTCGGCTGGAACTGACCGAGGTGGGGCGGATCGCGCTGGATCATGCCGACCGGATCTTTGGCACCGGGGAGGAGTTGCTGGCCACCTTGCGCCATGCCGGGCGCGCCGCCGCGCCCCTGAGGGTGGGGGCGCTGTCGACGCTGTCGCGCAACTTTCAGCTCGGGTTCCTGCGCCCGGCGCTGGAGGCCGGGGAAGTCCGCCTCGCCCTGCGCTCGGGTAATGTGCAGACACTGCTCGACGCCTTGAAGGCGCTCGCGCTCGACGTGGTTCTGACGACCGATCCGCCTCCTGGCGATTACGGCGCGCAATTCACCGCGCAGCGGATCGCGGAAACCTCCGTGGGCATCCACGGCGTGCCGGACCGCTTGCACCACGACACGCTGGCCGCCCTGCTGACCAGTGAGCCCTTCATCGTGCCCACCGAAAGCTCGATCCGCACCGGGTTCGAGGCGTTGACCGCGCAACTGGGCATCCAGCCCCGCATCGCGGCCGAGGTGGACGACATGGCGATGGTGCGCCTGCTGGCGCGCGAAGGGGTCGGCCTCGCCATCGCGCCGTCGGTCGTCTTCGCGGATGAATTACGGGACGGGCGGCTGCAAACGGCGCCGTTCGAGTTGGACATCATCGAAAGCTTTTTCGCGATCACCGTGCCGCGCAGCTTTCCCCACCCGGCTTTGGAAGCGCTGCTGCCGCAGGGCTGAAACCGCTCAGCATTCGGGGATGTTCACGGCCAACCCGCCCTGACTGGTTTCCTTGTACTTGTGGGACATGTCGATGCCGGTCTGGCGCATCGCCTCGATACAATTGTCGAGCGGGATGAAATGCGTGCCATCCCCGCGCAGGGCGAGGGAGGCCGCGGACACGGCCTTGATCGCGCCAAGCCCGTTGCGCTCGATACAGGGCACCTGGACAAGGCCCGCCACCGGATCGCATGTCATGCCAAGGTGATGTTCCAGCGCGATCTCGGCGGCGTTTTCCACCTGTTCATCCGTGCCGCCAAGGGCGGCGCAAAGACCCGCCGCTGCCATGGCACTGGCCGAGCCGACCTCGCCCTGGCAACCGACCTCAGCGCCAGAAATGCTGGCGTTATGCTTGATGAGGCCACCAATCGCAGCGGCAACCATCAGGAAGGTGCGCCGCCCCTCCTCGGTCGCGCCGATGCAATGATCGCGGTAGTAGCGCATCACCGCTGGCACGACGCCCGCCGCCCCATTGGTGGGCGAGGTCACGACACGCCCTCCGGCGGCATTCTCCTCGTTCACGGCCATGGCGTAGACCGACAGCCAGTCGTTCACCGTGTGGGGTTGGGCGATGTTCGTCCCTGCTTCGGCCTTGAGTTGTTCGTGGATGGCCCGTGCCCGGCGTTTGACCCGCAGGCCGCCGGGCAACTCGCCCGACATCCGCAGGCCGCGGTCGATGCAATCATCCATCGCGGCCCAGATCCCATCGACCCCGTCGCGAAGCGCCGCACGCGGCGTCAGGCGTTCCTCGTTCGCCCATTTCATCTGCGCGATCGTTTTCCCCGAGGCGCGGCCCATCGCCAGCATCTCGGCCGCCGACCCGAACGGATAGGGAAAGCCCGCTTCTTCCTTCTCGGCATGCAGGGCGGCGGCCCCGCCCTGATCCTGCTGCGCCAGTTCGCGCGCGGTCATCACGAACCCGCCGCCGATGGAGTAATAGGTCTCCTCCATGTAGAGGTTCCCGGCGGTGTCGAAAGCCCGCAGGATCATGCCGTTCGCGTGTCCTGGCAGGGGCGGGCCATAATCGAACACCAGGTCTTTCTCGGGATCGAACCGCAGGGGCGGCAGGCCGGGCGGCGCCACCTGCCCGCTGGCGCGAATGTCGGCCTCCAGTTCTTCGGCGCGGTCAGGGTCGAGGGTGTGGGGTTCGAACCCCGCGAAGCCAAGGATCACGGCGCGGTCGGTCGCATGGCCCTTGCCGGTGAAGGCCAGTGATCCGTGCAATGAACAGCCCAAAGCGGCCAAATCGCCCGCGCCCGGTTCCTTCTCGCGCCCGCCGCGCAGATCGGACAGGAAGCGCGCGGCGGCGGTCATCGGCCCCATCGTGTGCGACGACGAGGGGCCGACCCCGATCTTGAAGATGTCGAAAACGCTGAGAAACATGGCGCACCCCTTTTCGGGATGCACCCTAGCGCGCCGGATGGCTCAGGTCACATCGCATGCGACGCGCCGCGACCGGTCTGCGACAGCCCCCCGGTTACGACGACCGCGAAGCCCGGGCGTATTCGCGCAAAACCGCCTCGGTCCCGTCTTGCCAGATCCTGCGAAGCCATTGCTCGAACGCATCGGCAAACCCCGCATGCGACGCGAGATCGCCGTAGAGGTCGGCCTGCTGCAGCCAGCTGCGCGGATCGTCCTTTGCGGCTTGCGCGGCGGCAACAAGCGTGGCCCAGGCCGGATCGTTCGGTTCGATCACCGACCCATCCTCCCGCGTACCGGCACACATGCGGGCCCAGAGCGCCTCGACCAGTGCCAGCCCTCGGACGGGGCCACCGGCGGCGAGCGCATCGCGAAGGATCGGCAGGACAAACCCGGTGTGGCGGGACGATCCGTCAAACGCGACGCGGCGTGTCGTGTCGCGGATGGCCGGGTTGGAAAAACGCCGTTCGATCAGATCCAGGTATTGTGTCGGCGTCATGCCGGGGACGGCGTGGACGTAAGGCACGATTTCCTCGGTCTGCACCTTTCGGAAAAAGGGTGCGATGGCCGGATGCGCCGCGCATCCCGCGATGGTCGGCACCGAGAGCAGTTCGCCCGCATTGGCCAACACCTGGTGACCCGCATTCAGGATGCGGATCTTCATCATCTCGTAGGAATGCACATCGTCGGTAAAGGTGGCGCCGACACGGTCCCAATCGGGGCGACCGGCGCAGAAATCATCCTCGATCACCCATTGGCGGAAATTCTCGTGCGTGACGGGGGCGGCGTCCTCTATGCCCATCTCGCGCGCAAGGGCCAATTCTGCCGGCCCGGTCGCGGGGACGATGCAATCGACCATCGAGTTCGGAAAGCTCGCCTCGGCCTCGATCCAGTCGGCCAGGGCCGGATCGCTCAACCGGGCAAGGCCCACGACGGTCTGCTGCAGAACGCCACCATTGCCGCGCAGGTTGTCGCAAGACAGGCCGGCAAAGGGGCCGATCCCCGCCTCTCGCCTTGCGCGCAGGGCCGCGACCATCGCGCCGAAGGCCGTGCGGGGGCGGTCGGGGTGCTCTGCATCGTGCCGGATGTCGGGATGGCGGCTGTCGAACAGGCCGGTCGCCGGGTCCGTGTAATACCCGCCCTCGGTCACGGTCAGCGCCACGATGCGGACAGACGGGTCGGACATGGCCGCGATAAGCGGGCCATTGCCCTCTTCGATGGGCAGGTAGTCGATCATCGCGCCGGTGACCTCCGCCGAGCGGTGGTCGGGGGCGAGCTCGATCAGGGTGGTCAGGCAATCCTGCGCAATCAGCCGTTCGCGCATCGCCGCGTCATAGGGCCGGACACCTGCGCCGATGATCGCCCAATCCAGCGCCTCGCCTTGCTGCATCAGCCGGTGCAAATACCACGCCTGGTGCGCGCGATGGAAATTGCCCAGCCCGATATGAACGATCCCCGGGGTCAGGGCCGCGCGGTCATAGCTCGGGCGCGCGATTCCCTCGGGCAGATCGGCCAGCGTGCTGTTGGACAGCCGGACGGGGTGGGCAGTGCTTGAAATCATCAGCTCATCCATTGTCCGCCGTCCACGTTGTAGCACTGCGCCACGATGTAATCGGCCTCGGGGGTGGCGAGGAATACAGCCATGCCGGTCAGGTCCTCTGCCCGCCCCATGCGCCCGTAGGGGACACCTGCGCCGACCTCTTTCTTCTTTTGCCCCGGGGCCTTGCCCTCGTACTTGGCAAAGAAGGCGTCGACGCCGTCCCAATGCTCCCCATCCACGACGCCGGGCGCGATGGCGTTCACGTTGATCCGGTGCTCGATCAGGTTCAGGCCGGCCGATTGCGTCAGGCTGATGATCGCGGCCTTGCTGGCGCAATAGACCGCGACGAGCGGCTCCCCCCGGCGACCGGCCTGGCTTGCCATGTTGATGATCTTGCCGCCCTGGGCCCGGTCGATCATGTGCCGCGCGACGGCCTGCATGGTGAACAGCACGCCCGAGACGTTGATATCGAACACGCGCTGGTAATCCTCGCGCGTGATCTCGACGATGGGTGCGGCACTGAAAATCGCGGCGTTGTTGATCAGGATGTCGATATGGCCCATGGCCGCGATCGCCTCGTCCACGGCGGCGTCGATGCTTTCCTGTCGCGTCACATCCATCTCGATCGCGGTGGCGGCCGGGCCGATCTCGCCCACGGTTTTCCGTGCGCGGGCGATATCGATATCGGCGATGCAAACCTTGGCCCCCTCGCGCACATAGGCCTCGGCAAAGGCCCGCCCGATACCGCGGGCCGCACCGGTGATCAGTGCCGTTTTTCCTTCAAGCCGGCTCATGCGATCCGCAGCCCCTGCGCGTCGAAACGGTGCATCCGCTCTTCATCCGGCGTGAGGTAAATCGTGTCGCCGTGGTTCATGTCGACCTCGCCCCCGGCGCGCACGGTGATCGGTTCGGGCCAGCCGTCGACATGGACATGGAAGAACGTGTCAGAGCCCAGGTGCTCGGCCACGCCGACCCTGCCCTTCCACTGGCCTTCGGTCGCGGACGGCGTGATGTGCTCGGGGCGGATGCCGACAGTGGTCGCCCCCCGCTTCTCGGCCTCGGCCCCTTCCAGAAGGTTCATCTTGGGGCTGCCGATAAACCCGGCGACGAATGTGTTGCGCGGTTCACGATACAGTTCCAGCGGGCTGCCCACCTGCTCGATATGCCCGGCGCGCAGCACCACGATCTTGTCGGCCATGGTCATGGCTTCGACCTGGTCATGGGTAACGTAGATCATCGTGGTCTTGAGGCGCTTGTGAAGCTCGGAAATCTCCAGCCGCATGCCGACACGCAGCGCCGCGTCGAGGTTCGACAGCGGCTCGTCAAAGAGGAAGGCCGCAGGCTCCCGCACGATGGCGCGGCCGATGGCGACGCGCTGACGTTGACCGCCCGAAAGCTGGCCCGGACGCCGGTCCAGGTAGTCGGTGAGGTTCAGAACCTCTGCCGCGGCCTCGACCCGCCGGTTTTGTTCGGCTGGGTCCAGCTTGGCCATGCGCAGCGGGAAGGCGATGTTCTTGCGCACCGACATATGCGGATAAAGCGCGTAGGACTGGAACACCATGGCAAGGCCACGCTTGGCGGGCGGCACCATCGTGGCGTCCTGCCCATCAATGCGGATCTGTCCGCCGGAGACATCCTCCAGCCCCGCGATCAATCGCAGGAGCGTGGACTTGCCGCAGCCCGAGGGGCCGACGAAAACCACGAACTCCCCGTCTTCGATGGTCAGGTCCAGCGGCGGAATGACTTCGACCTCACCGAAGGCCTTGCGGACCTTGTCGAGCGTGATGCGTCCCATGCAGAGGTCTCCTTATTTCACCGCGCCGAAGGTCAGGCCGCGGACGAGTTGTTTCTGGCTGAACCAGCCAAGGATGAGGATCGGCGCGATGGCCATGGTCGAAGCCGCGCTTAGCTTGGCGAAGAACAGGCCCTCGGGGCTGGAATAGCTGGCGATGAAGGCCGTCAGGGGGGCCGCGTCGACCGCCGTGAGGTTGAGGGTCCAGAACGCCTCGTTCCAGGCGAGGATGAAATTCAGCAGGAGGGTCGAGGCGATGCCGGGCACGGCCATCGGCGTCAGGATATAGAGAAGCTCCTCCTTCAGGCCCGCGCCGTCCATCCGCGCGGCCTCCAGGATCTCGCCGGGGATCTCGCGGAAGTAGGTATAAAGCATCCAGACGATGATCGGCAGATTGATGAGCATCAGGATCACGACCAGCGCCGCGCGGCTGTCGAGAACGCCCAACTCGATGCAGAGCAGGTAGATCGGGTAAAGCACACCCACCGCCGGCAACATCTTGGTCGAGAGCATCCACAGCAGGATGTCCTTGGTCCGCTTCGACGGGACGAAGGCCATGGACCACGCCGCCGGAACCGCGACGAGTATGCCCAACAGGGTGGAGCCGCCCGCGATGATGATCGAGTTCCACAAGAAGCGCATGTAGTTCGAGCGTTCCTGCACGACCGCGTAATTCTCCAGCGTCCAGTCGAAGAACAGGAAGACGGGCGGGTTCGCGACGGCCTCCCCTTCGGTCTTGAACGAGGTCAGGATCGTCCAGAGGATCGGAAAGAAGATCAGAAGGCCGATCGCCCAGGCGATGGTCGTGTTGATGGCCTTGCGTTGAGTGGTAACGGCGCGTGCCATGGTCAGGTCCTCCTCAACGGTCCAGGTTCTTGCCGACAATGCGCATCAGGAAGAGCGCGACGATATTGGCGAGGATGATGGCGTAGACGCCGCCCGCGCTGCCCAAGCCGACATTCTGGCTTTCGAGAACGCGTTGGTAGATCAGGTAGGTCAGGGTCCGGGTGCCGAAGGCCCCACCGGTGGTCACGAAAATCTCGGCGAAGATCGACAAGAGGAAGATCGTCTGGATCAGGATCACGATGGTGATCGCGCGGCTGAGATGCGGCAGCGTGATGAAACCGAACCGCGCCAGCGGCCCCGCGCCGTCCATCTCGGCGGCCTCGAGTTGTTCACTGTCCAGCGACTGGATCGCCGTCAGAAGGATAAGGGTGGCGAAGGGCAGCCATTGCCACGACACGATCATGATGATCGAGAAGGTTGGCACATCGCTGAGCCACACGACCGGGTCGGCGCCGAAGGCCCGCCAGAGATGCGCGAACAGGCCGTTGGTCGGATCCATGAACATGTTCTTCCAGACCAGCGCCGACACCGTGGGCATGACGAAGAAAGGCGCGATCACAAGGATGCGGACAACGCCCTGCCCCCACATCGGCTGATCCAGAAGAAGCGCCAAGAGAATGCCGAACACGATGGAGACCAGCAGGACACCACCGACGATGACAAGGGTGGTCTGAACCGCGGGCCAGAACGAGCTGGAGCTGATGAAGCGGGTGTAGTTTTCAAACCAGACGAAACCCTGGTCGCCACCACGAAGCGGCAGGAAACGGCGGAACGAGAACCACAGCGTCATCGACAGCGGCACGAGCATCCAGACCAGAAGCAGGAAGACCGCCGGGGTCATCATGATCCGTGCTGCGGTTCGGGAATGCTGGGTCGCCATGAGACAGATCCTCTGCATGCGGACGCAAGCGCCCGTGACAAGCCGGTATTAGCGGATTGTGCGGAAATCGGAGGGGGGTGGAAGGCGGCGGCGCGCGCCGCCTTCCGATTTTCGGGCGAGCGTCGGCTTAGCGGTAGCCGGCCGCTTCCATCGCCTCGTTGGTGATGTCTTGCGCGCGCTCCAGCGCCTCTTCCACGGTCTGCTGACCGGCATAGGCGGCGGCGAATTCCTGGCTCACCTCGGTGGCGATGCCGGCGAATTCGGGGATCGCGACGAACTGGATACCGACATAGGGAACCGGGTCGACGGTCGGGTTGGTCGGATCAGCCGCAAGGATCGAGTCCAGCGTCATCTGTGCGAAGGGCACGTCCTGGTACTCGGGCGTTTCATAGAGCGAGGTGCGCGCACCCGGCGGCACGTTCGCCCAGCCTTCGTTCTCGGCAACCAGCTCGATGTACTCGCGCGAGGTGGCCCACTCGATGAATTGCAGAGCGGCGTCAGCCTGCTGCGTGCCGGCGGGGATCGCCAGTGCCCAGGCCCACAGCCAGTTCGAGCGACGCTCGACACCTTCGCTGTTCGGGGCCAGTGCGAAGCCGACGCTGTCCGCCACTTCCGATTCCTCGGGGTTGGTCACGAAGGATGCGGCCACGGTGGCGTCAATCCACATGCCGCACAGACCCTGCTGGAACAGCGACAGGTTCTCGTTGAAGCCGTTGTTCTCGTAGCCGTCGGGGCCGTAGTCGTTCATCAGGTTGACGTAGAAGTTCAGCGCCTCGGCCCATTCGGGCTGATCGAACTGGGCGTTCCAGTCTTCGTCGAACCAGCGCGCGCCGAAGGAATTGCCAGTCACGGTGATGAAGGCCCCGCCTTCGCCCCAGCCGGGCTTGCCGCGCAGACAGACACCGTTGACGCCATTTTCGGGATCATCCATCGCGGCGGCAGCTTCGCGGATGAACTGCCAGGTCGGCGCATCGGGCATTTCAAGGCCCGCGGCTTCCATCAGGTCGGTGCGATACATGATCATCGACGACTCGCCGTAGAACGGCGCGGCGTAGAGCGTGCCGTCATGGCTGAGGCCGGCACGCATCGCGGGCAGCAGGTCGTCGACGTCATACTCGTCGGACAGGCCATCGAGCGGCACAAGCCACCCGTTCGCGCCCCAGATCGGCGTCTCGTACATGCCGATGGTCATGATGTCGAACTGGCCACCATTGGTGGTGATGTCGGTCGTCACGCGCTGACGCAGGACGTTTTCCTCCAGCGTGACCCATTCGACGGCGATGCCGGTCTGCTCGGTGAAGAGGTCGGTGTACCCCTGCATCCGGATCATGTCGCCGTTGTTGACGGTCGCGATGGTGATGGTGGTGTCCTGGGCCGTGGCGGCCGAGGCGATTGCGCAGAGTGCAGCAGCACCGGACGCGCGAAGCACGGTCTTGAGAGACATCCGTATCCTCCCTGGTTGGATGTGACGCGTGCACCCTGCTTTCAAATCATACGCGGGTCAACAAAATTTTTACGCGCGTCAATTTTAGGTCCGGATCACGCCGACGCCCGCACGACCAGGTAAGGCTTGAAAAGCGTTTCCGTGCGCTCGCGGAAGCGGCCACCATGCTCGATCATCTCGAACAGGGTTTCGACACTGCGCCCGGCTACCGCCTTGTAATCATGGGCCGCTGTGGTCAGCGCGGGGCAGGTGAATCGGGAAAACGGGTGGTCATCATGCGAGGCCACGCGCAGGTCGCAATCGGGTCCGCGCCCGACACGCAACTCGCGCTCATAGCAGGCCGACAGCACCCCGATCGCAAGGCGATCGTTGCTGCAAAGAATCGTGTTCGTCTTGAAATCACCCGCCGCGATGGCGCTATGCGCACCGCGCCGGCCGATCTCTTCGAACCCCCAGCCATCGCCCTCGACGCTGACCACGACGGGCGATTCGCCGTGCCGCGCCATCGCCTCGAGATAGGCGATCCGGCGCTTGTTCGCGTTCGGGTTGGCAGGTGTGCGCATCTCGAAAAAGCAGGGCGGCTCCCCGCTGCGACACAGGTAATCGACGGTCTGATCCACGAAACTGGCATTGTCGGAACCGATGAACGCCTCTCCCATGCCTTCGATATTGCTGTCGAACAGGACGGTCGGCACATCGCGGCAGAAGCGTTCGATCACGCCCTTGTCCGAGATCCGCCCCAAGGGCGCAAGCAACACGCCGGCAGGCTTCAGCGCGCGGAGCGTGTCGAGGTTGTCATTCTCCTGGTCGGTCTGGCCATGCGAACTCATCAGGATCGGCCGATACCCTGTGTCGATGCAGAGTTGTTCGATATTCCGGGCAATCTCGGCAAAGAACGGATCGGCAAGGTAGGGCACCACGATCCCGATATTCTTGGTCAGGCGCCTGTTCTGGTTCACCGCGTAGATGTTCGGACGAAAATCGTATTGCTCCAGCGCCTGCTCGATTCGCTTGCGGGTGGACGGGCGGACGCTGTCAGGGTCATTGAAGTATTTCGACACGGTCGGCCGGGACAGGCCGCTGAGCGCCGCGAACTCCTCCATGTTCCTGATCTTCTGTTCGCCCATGCGGACCTCCTGTGTCGTCGAAACGACGGTGCTCCGGAATACCCCTTGCGTCCCGAACCAGAATTCCCGCAAACCTTACGCGAGTAAAGTTTTACTTTACCATGGAAAGGTGCGGACCAAGCCCGAGACTGGCGAACCCGTCCGAATTTGGGAGGACACGAAATGTATCTCGGTATCGATCTCGGGACGTCTGCGGTAAAGGTCTGCGCTTTGCAACCCGATGGCCGGGTCGCCGCAACGGCAACAACGGCCTTGTCTGTTTCCCACCCGTTCGACGGCGCCAGCGAGCAGAACTGCGCCGATTGGTGGGCCGCCACCTGCACAGCCGTCGGCAGCCTGTCCGCCGACCTGCGCGCGCAGGTGAAGGCCATCGGACTATCCGGGCAGATGCACGGGGCGGTACTGTTGGACAGGGACAAGCGCCCGGTGCGCCCGGTCATCCTCTGGAACGACGCCCGCGCGACCGAGGAATGCGCCGTGATGCTGGCCGCGGAACCCGACGCGGGCGCGCTTTCCGGCGTGCTTCCGATGGCGGGCTTCACCGCGCCCAAGGTGCTCTGGCTCTCTCGCCACGACCCAAAGGCTCATGCCCGTATCGCGCATATCCTTCTTCCGAAGGACTATATCGGCCTGCGCCTGCATGGAGAGATGGTCACCGATCCGTCCGATGCGGCCGGCACATCCTGGTTCGACGAGGAGCGGCGCGCCTGGTCCGACCGCCTGTGCGAGATCAGCGCGACCGACCCGTCCTGGCTGCCCGAGGTGAAACATGGCACCGAGATCGCGGGCCACCTGTTGCCGGACCCCGCCGCAGAGCTTGGCCTGCCGGTTGGCATTCCCGTCGCGGCAGGGGCTGGCGATGCCGCCGCAGGGGCGGTCGGAATCGGCGCTGTCGAGGCCGGGGACGGGTTCATCTCGCTCGGCACGTCGGGACAGCTCTTCTTCACGACCCCCGATTACCGGCCAAACCCCGAAAGCCGCATCCACGCCTATGCCCACACGATGCCCGGCTACTGGTTCCAGATGGCGGCCATGCTGAACGGCGCGCGCCCGATGGCGTGGCTCGCGAACCTGTTGCAACGCCCGATCGAAACCCTCCTTGCCGAGGCCGAGGCCGCGCCGTCCGGCCCCCTCTTCCTGCCCTACCTGACCGGAGAGCGGACACCCCATGGCGACACGGACATCCGCGGCGGCTTCGCAGGCCTCGGCGAAACCACGTCGCAAGGCAGCCTGATGCGCGCCGTGGTCGAAGCCGTCGCCTTTACCTTCGCCGACGCCATTGCCGCGCTGTCCGACTCCGGACAAGCGCCCGAGGCGTTGCTGGCCATCGGTGGCGGCACCAGAAGCGATTTCCTCATGCAGACCATCGCCGATGTCACGGGCTGCCGACTTGGGCGCAGCGAAGGGGCGGACCTTGGCCCAGCCCTCGGGGCCGCGCGCCTGGCTTGGGTGGCCGCTGGCGATGGTCAGGTATCCGAGGTGATGACCAAGCCCGATGTCCGTCGATGGTTCGAGCCTTCGAGCGATCACGGCGACGCTTTGAAACCGCGCCTCGCGGCCTTCCGTGCGCTCTACCCCGCCCTCAAGGGCGTGCAGGCCAAGATGCACTGATCTGCATCGCAGCGCCGGCGAAGGACGGCCCGCTAGCCCAATCAAATGATATCGTCAAACCGGTCGGGCAAGCTGACCACCATGATCCTGTTTTCCCAAGGATTCTCGATATCGTGCCCGTAGATCGCGTTGTAGGTCCTGAGATCGCGGGGGCGCGTTGCGCCGCGATCGCCGCGCTTTCCGATCTCGGTGTAAACCTTGTCGGCAACATCGTCATAAGGAACGATATCCCGGCACGCCGCGACATTGCGGGTAAGGCTCAAGCGACCCGACGTGTGGTTGGTAAAGGTGACGCCCACCTGCTCGGATGTCCGAACGCCGACTTTCATCTCCAGATGACGCAGCGAGGCGTTGGCCATGTGCAACATCAGAAGGTCGTGCGACAGCGCCACCGGCTTTCCGACTGCCACATGTCCGCCGATCGTCAATTCGGTTGGCCCGCTCACGATGTTCGGTTTGACATAGAGCTTGCTGATCGCCCCGACGGAGCGCTGCGCCATCAACGGTTTCGAGGGGGCCAGCGGCTTCTCGCCCGGAACTTCGACGATCTCTATGCCCTTCGTATATCGATAGCCGACATCCGCGGCATCCTGGATGGCTTCGTGAAAGCTGCGTCCACTCTGCGGATCAACGCAGACGAGTTCATCGCAGTCCCCGCGCACGAAAAAATCGTACTGACCCTTCAATGCCGTCAGGAGATCCCAATGCGCCTTGATGAAGCGTTCATTGTCAGCAATGCGATGGCCAGACCGGCCCTCCATGAGGCTGACGTTCACACCGCTGAGATCAACCTCGGTCTGCCAATCGTCGCCATCGAGCATGACGTACAGGTTTTCGCGGCCAAGCAGCCGACCGTAATATCGCACCCAGATATCGAGGAAGAAGTCATCTTTCCTGACATGGGTAACCGCAGCAACCCGCAACGCTTTTCCTCGCTTTTCTGCCCGTCACATTGACGCTCACACACAAGGGGCTTTGACGCAAGCAGAGGTTCAGCAAGAGGTTTCCATCACGCCGATCAATCGCCCCGGCTGGATAGCCTCCTGACACCGCGTGGTGCCTGTGCCACCGGTGGCATGACGTGGGCCTCCTGGCTGTCACTGCGGGTCGGCATAGGCCGACAGGATTTGAGTTAGATCCTGGGGAGGGATTGCCATCGGCTCCAGGTCGAAGCGCGCCATGCGGCCCGCGATTTGGGACGGTCGCGCATATTTCTCGATCCAATGGTAGTAGGGCCTGCCGGTATAGTCATCGAACAGTAGCGTAACGGGCTTTCGTGTCCGAAAGAGAGTCGTGAGGACGCAGGCAACTCGGAAACGCCCGTCCACAAGCACAATGTCAGGTTGCTTGAACTGGATCAGATCCCAGACGCTGGCGGGGTACCGGGCATATTGCGCATAGCCTTCGCAACCTGCGGGTTTGCCCCACGCCTTTGTTTGCCCGATGTCGACATACTGCACCGTGAAGTCGGCATGTGGATGTGCGGCTTGCAGGCTGTCGTAGATCGCAAGCGCCCAGGCGCGGTCGGACTCGACCGCGAAGAGCGTCTTGGCATCACCCTCGAGCGCCACGAAACTCGACCCGCCGCTGCCATATTCCAGGATCGTGTCGGCTTTTGCGTATTCCGCGCGCAAAAGCGCGGCTTCCTCGTCTGGCAAGGTCAACGGGAAATGCCGCGGCTCGACACGGGCTGGGCGGGTTGCCCTACAGGCGTCAAGGACATGCGCAGGGATGTCTGCAAGCCGGGCATCGAGACGCGTCCGAGCCTCAGCTTCGGCCTCGGCCACGCCTGGCAGGGACCGAAGATACTCCAGCTCATCCCGCGTCGCATCGGCAAGGCGCAGGATCCGGCGGTCCTGCGTCGCGGCGTAATTCTGTGCACGATACAGGTCGCTGGCGGTCTGATCGAGGCTCTGTGCCGTTTGGCCGGCCTCCACCCCATGCGCGAGGTTGTGTTTCAGGACGAAATGCTCGGGCGTTCGCACGGCGTAGCAGTTGATCTGAGCCAGGGCGTAACCGTGTTCGTCAGGTTGAACCTGTCTGGTTCGGCTGAAATCCTCGCCGCTCATCCACCGCCGATGCGCGCGGTGACGCAGGTCAAGCGCATTACCGCTCGCCATCACGAATGAAAGGTCGGACGCATCCATGCCCGCGCGAATCTTGGGGCGGTGCGTTCCGTGAAGGGAGAAGCCCTCGATCTTGTCCGAGCAACGAAAAAGCGTCTTGGCTTCCAGGTTGCTGCCACCATCAGCGGCGGCAGCGTCGACAAAATCCTCGGAAACCAGGTGCCCCGGAAAGCGGTCGTTGCCGCCATCGCCCATCATGCGGCGGGGAACCAGTATTCCGTCGCGATCCGCAAGCATGTCGATCAGGGCGTCCAGCGTGCCGTTGCCTGTGGAGATCACCAGGAACTCATCCGCATCCAGCCACATCGCCCAATCGGCGCCTTCGAGGATGGCCGATTCATTCGCGAGGCGCGCCGCATCGGCCAGCCGCTCAACGCCGGGCGCGGGTGCGTGCTCGACATGCGCGATGATATCGTTCGCGGCCAATGCGTTGAGCAATCCGGTGGAGCCATCGTCGCTTTCGCTGGAGAACACGACAAGTCGAGTGAACCCAAGCGCACGATGATAGGCGACCCACTCCAGGAGGAATGGCGCCTCGTTTTTCACCGCGGCTATGAGCAAACGAGTCGCGTGCCCCCTGTCCGCCGAGCCTTTCATCGTCTTTTTCTTGCTCTGGGGCTTGGATTTGGAACGGCGCTGCATCGTTGCTTCCAAGTTTGAACCAGCCTGCCAAACAAGGGGGCTGATCGTGATTCCCTAGCTTGGTTGTGGCACATGTCGGTTGAGGGGGCCACCGAAGCCATGAAACCTCAGAGCCTGAGGCCATCAAGCGTTGGGCCTGCACGAAATGCAAGACCATAGGCCTATGTGTTCAAGGGGAGGGATACCGATGCAGCCGCCTAGGTCACATCACCGGATCGACACACCGAACCGTCGGCATGACGACTGATCCGTAAGGCGTCGGTACGCATTTCATCTTGGGTTGGAAATGGTGAGCCCGACAGGATTCGAACCTGTGACCAATTGATTAAAAGTCAACTGCTCTACCAACTGAGCTACGGGCCCACTCAGGCGGGCTACCTACGCAGGGAGGCCCGGGGCGTCAAGCGGAAATCCGGCACTTTCTCGAAGAAGGGATTTCCAGCACGCCGCACGGCCTGTATACGCGCGCGCATGTCCGACCTGAGCCAGACCAGCGGCCTGCCCTTCATGAAGATGCACGGGCTTGGCAATGACTTCGTGGTGATCGACGCGCGGGAAACCGATGCCGCCGTCACCGCGCCCTTGGCGCGTGCGCTGGCAGATCGTCACCGTGGCGTCGGATTCGACCAACTGGCCGTGATCGAGGAAGGCCAAGCTGCCGACCTGCGGCTGACCTTCTTCAACGCGGACGGGTCTCTGTCGGCGGCCTGCGGCAATGCCACGCGCTGCATCGCGCGTCACGAGATGAACCGAACCGGCGCATCCAAGGTCACGCTGCAAACCGAACGCGGCATCCTGATCGCCCGGGACGCAGGCGGGCGGCTGACCTCGGTCAACATGGGGCCGCCGGTTCTGGACTGGCGCGAGATCCCGCTGGCCGAGGATGTCGACCCGCTGCACCTCCCGATCGCGGGCGACCCGGTCGCCACCGGCATGGGCAACCCGCATTGCACCTTCTTCGTGGAAGACGCCGAAGCGGTGGACCTTGCCACGCGCGGCCCCGAGATCGAACACCATCCCCTCTACCCCGAGCGCACGAATGTCCAATTCGCCAGTGTCATCGGCCCCGATCATCTGCGGATGCGGGTGTGGGAGCGGGGCACCGGCATCACGCTGGCCTCGGGGTCATCCTCCTGCGCCGTGGCCGTCGCCGCCGCCCGTCGCGGGCTGACGGGGCGGTCGGTGCGGCTGACACTCGACGGCGGGGACATCCAGATCGAGTGGCGCGACGACGGGGTCTGGATGACCGGGCCGACGGCGCATGTCTTTACGGGCGTGCTGACGCCCGAGTTCCTGAGGGGGCTGTGATGGACCGCCGCGCCCCCGTTTTTCATACGCTCGGCTGTCGGTTGAATGCCTACGAGACCGAAGCCATGCGCGAGCTGTCGGCCGCCGCCGGGGTCGAGAACGCCGTGGTGGTCAACACCTGCGCCGTCACCGCCGAGGCGGTGCGCAAGGCCCGGCAGGAAATCCGCAAGCTGCGCCGCGAGAACCCGAACGCCAAGGTGATCGTCACCGGCTGCGCGGCGCAGACCGAGCCCGAGACCTTCCGCGACATGGCCGAGGTCGACCTGGTGATCGGCAACACTGAAAAGATGCAGCCCGAGACATGGGCGCGCATGGGGCCGGATTTCATCGGCGAGACGGAAAAGGTGCAGGTCGACGACATCATGTCGGTGACCGAAACAGCGGGCCACCTGATCGACGGGTTCGGCACGCGCTCGCGCGCTTATGTGCAGGTGCAAAACGGCTGCGATCACCGATGCACCTTTTGCATCATTCCCTATGGCCGGGGCAATTCGCGCAGCGTGCCCGCCGGTGTCGTGGTCGACCAGATCAAGCGGCTGGTGGATCGTGGCTATAACGAGGTGGTGCTGACGGGCGTCGACCTGACAAGCTGGGGCGCCGACCTGCCGGGGGCGCCGCGCCTCGGCGATCTGGTCATGCGCATCCTGAAACTGGTGCCCGACCTGCCCCGCCTGCGGATCAGCTCCATCGACTCGATCGAGGCGGATGAAAACCTGATGCAGGCCATCGCGACCGAACCGCGCCTGATGCCGCATCTGCACCTGAGCCTTCAGCATGGTGACGACCTGATCCTGAAACGGATGAAGCGCCGCCACCTGCGCGACGATGCCATCCGCTTTTGCGAAGAGGCCCGCCGCCTGCGCCCCGACATGACCTATGGCGCCGACATCATCGCCGGTTTCCCGACTGAGACCGAGGCGCATTTCGAAAACTCGCTGAAGCTGGTCGAGGAATGCGGGCTGACATGGCTGCACGTCTTCCCCTACTCGGCGCGGCAAGGCACGCCAGCGGCCAGGATGCCCCAACTCGACGGGGCCACGATCAAGGCGCGCGCGGCGCGTCTGCGCCAAGCCGGTGATGCGGCAGTCGCGCGGCACCTGTCCGAACAGATAGGTCGCGAACACCACATCCTGATGGAAAACCCGCGCATGGGGCGCACGGAACAGTTCACCGAGGTGACCTTTGCGGTAGATCAGGCCGAGGGGCAGATCGTCACCGCGCGGATCACCGGGCAGGATGGGCGACAGCTCCGGGTCTGATCGACCGCCAAGGAGACGCGCCATGCATCCAAACCCCGCCTTTCGACAGGAACCGGAATTCCTGAACCTGCACCTCGCCCGAAAACGCGGCTTCGGGACGCTGGTTCTGAACGGCGATCCCCTGCCGCTGGTCAGTCACGTGCCCTTCGCCCTCGACGACGCCGGAAAGGAGGCCGAGCTGCACCTCGTGCGGTCGAACCCCATCGCGCGCGCCGTGACCGAAGCCACGCCTGCCGTTATCGCGGTCTCGGGCCCGGATGGCTACGTCTCGCCCGACTGGTACGGCGCCCCGGCACAGGTGCCGACTTGGAATTACGTAGCGGTCCACCTGCGCGGGAAACTCATCCCGAGCGACCCCCAGACGATGCGCGACCACCTCGAAAAGGTCTCCGCCCAGTTCGAAGAGCGTTTGCCCAAACGCCCCTGGACCGTCGGCAAGATGCCCGAGGACACGCTTGAACGCATGATGCGGCAGATCCTGCCGTTTCGGTTCGAGATCGAGGAGGTCGATGGCACCTGGAAGCTGAACCAGAACAAGACGGACAGCGCGCGGGAAAGCGCCGCCGAGGCGATCCGGCACTCGCCCATCGGGCACGAGGTCGAAACACTGTCGTGGCTGATGAAGGGCGGCGTGCCGGAAATAGACAAGGACGCACCGGTCACCTACATCTAGGCCGAAACGGTCGAAACGGGAGGATGACCATGGCCCTGCAATTCGCCCCCATCGGGGCCATCGCCCTGCGCTACGGCGCCGTGGCCCTGGCCACCTACGTTGCGACCCGCGCCATCGCTCCGGGCCGCCTGGCCCAACCGGTCGAAGACGAGATGGACGCCACGCCCGAGGGCCTGACCCTGCGCAAGACCGAGGAGCAGGTGAACGCATCTGCCCGCTGGCGGCGCGCCGTCCGCTTGGGGCGCAATGGCAGCGGAGTGCGCGTGGATGCGACCCTTCTGGGGCGCTTGAAGGTTGAGCGCATCGCATGATGAAACTTCTCGGTTCGCCCGCCTCGCCCTTCGTGCGCAAAGCGCGGGTCATGATGATCGAAGCCGGCATCGAGGATGTCCCCTTCGTCGAGGTGACCGCGTCGCCGCTTGGCGGTGAGGAGGTACTGAATGCAGCCAACCCGTTGGGCAAGATCCCCGCACTGACCCGCGACGATGGCCCGACAATCTATGACAGCCGCGTCGTCACCCGCTTTCTTGATGCACGCTACCAGGCTGGGCTCTACCCCCCGACCCGCGTGTGGGAGACCCTGACGCTTGAGGCGACGGCCGACGGCATCATGGATGCCGCCGTCAACATCACCTACGAAAAGCGGCACCGCCCCGAGGACATCTGGTTCGCGCCGTGGCTGGACGGGCAATGGGCCAAGATCGCCCGATCCCTCGACGCGCTGGAGCGGCAATGGATAAGCCATCTCAGCGGCCCACTCGACATGGGCCAGATCGCGGTCGCCTGCGCATTGGCCTATCTGGACCTGCGCCATGACGACAAGGGGTGGCGCAACGGGCACCCTGCCCTGGCCGACTGGTTCGCCCAGTTCAATGCGCGCCCGTCGATGGTGGACACCGCCCCCTGATGCAGATCTCCCTCGCCCGCACCAACTCGGCCCGGCAGGCCTGTTTCGACATCCGCCGTGCAGTGTTCATCGACGAGCAACGCATTCCCGAAGCCGAGGAATGGGACGCGTTCGACGACAGCTGCACGCATGTGTTGGCCTCCGCCCCGTCCGGTCAGCCGGCTGGAACGGCCCGCATCATCGGCAAGGGCGACATGGCGAAGATCGGGCGCGTCGCCGTCCTGCCCGAGTTTCGCGGCACGGGCCTCGGACGCGATCTGGTGCAGTTCTGCCTCCAGCATGCGCGGCAATCGGGCTTTGCGGGCGCCGAGCTGGAAGCACAGCTTTACGCGATCCCTTTTTACGAGCGCCTCGGCTTCACCGCCGAAGGCCCCGAGTTCGACGATGGCTCGGGCATCCTGCACCGCTACATGGCGCTTGGATTTCGGCGCGCCCAGACCAGTGCCACCGTTGCGCAATGACCTTCGATTCGAGTAATTGCCGGCCAGTTGCGCATCGGAATTTTCAATCACGGCGATTGCTTTCGGTGAATGGCTCGCCAAAAGCGCGTCAAAATCTCACGTTTTCGTGAATTTTCGCACCAAACACTGCGACATTTGATCATTCCTGCGCGCGTTTGTCCGCTGGACGACTAGAGTAATGCGCCATAGACAGCAGGCGTCGGGTTACGGCGGGTGCACCGTGGCCCGATGTGGTTTTTCCAGGCCCTGATAGTCCGCTCGGGCCCAGACAAGGGGGACGCTTCAAGTGTCACACGCAGAAGACCATTCCGGTACCCGCCGCGACTTCCTGTACTACGCGACCGCAGGTGTGGGTACTGTTGCAACCGGGGCCGCGGTATGGCCACTGATCGATCAGATGAACCCGTCGGCAGATGTCCAGGCCGCCAGCCAGATGCGCGTCGATGTGTCGGGCGTCTTGGAAGGCACCCAGTTGACCATTCTTTTCCTCGGCAAGCCGGTTTTCATCAGCCGCCGCACGCCGGAACAGATCGCTTCCGCCGCTGAAACGGACGTGGACGATCTGGTGGACCCGATCTCGCGCAACCCCAACGCGGAGTTCGACGCGCCCGCAACCGACCTGAGCCGTACTCTCCCCCCCTACGAGGGCGAGAATACCGGCGAATGGCTGGTGCAGATCGGTGTTTGCACGCACCTCGGCTGCGTTCCCATCGGCAACGGTGCCGGTGACTTCGGTGGCTGGTTCTGCCCCTGCCACGGCTCGCACTACGACGCCGCGGGACGCATTCGTCGCGGCCCCGCCCCTGAAAACCTTCACATTCCGGTCGCAGCGTTCGTGGACGAAACCACGATCCTGCTCGGTTAACCGCGAGGGAGAACTCGACAATGTCTGGCATTCCCCACGACCACTACGAACCGAAGACCGGCGCCGAAAAATGGCTTCATCGCCGTCTTCCGGTCGTGTCGCTCATCTACGACACGATCATGATTCCCACCCCCAAGAACCTCAACTGGATGTGGATCTGGGGCATCGTGCTGATGTTCTGCCTCGTGTTGCAGATCGTCACCGGCATCGTGCTGGTCATGCACTACACGCCGCATGTCGACCTGGCCTTCGAGTCGGTCGAGCACATCATGCGCAACGTCAACGGCGGGTGGGCCATGCGCTACATCCACGCCAACGGCGCATCGCTGTTCTTCATCGCGGTGTATCTGCACATCTTCCGCGGCATCTACTACGGGTCCTACAAGGCCCCGCGCGAGGTGACCTGGATCATCGGCATGCTGATCTACCTCTGCATGATGGGCACGGCATTCATGGGCTACGTTCTGCCCTGGGGCCAGATGTCCTTCTGGGGGGCCACCGTGATCACCGGCCTGTTCGGCGCCATCCCCTTCGTGGGTGAAGCGCTGCAGACTTGGCTGCTCGGCGGGCCGTCGGTGGACAACGCCACGCTAAACCGCTTCCTGTCGCTCCACTACCTGCTGCCCTTCGTCATCCTCGCGCTGGCGCTGGTGCACATCTGGGCGTTCCACACGACCGGCAACAACAACCCCACCGGGGTCGAAGTGCGCCGCACCTCGAAGAAGGAAGCCGAGGCAGACACCCTGCCCTTCTGGCCCTACTTCGTGATCAAGGATCTCTTCGCCCTGGCGGTGATCCTGGTCGTGTTCTTCGCGGTCGTGGGCTTCATGCCGAACTACCTCGGGCACCCGGACAACTACATCCCGGCCAACCCGCTGGTGACCCCTGCACACATCGTGCCGGAATGGTACTTCCTGCCGTTCTACGCGATCCTGCGCGCCTTCGATGGCGAAGTCTGGGTCGTGCAGCTCGCCAGCTTCATCACCGGCGGCATCGTCGACGCCAAGTTCTTCGGCGTGCTGGCAATGTTCGGCTCGATCGTGGTGATGGCACTGCTGCCGTGGCTTGATACCTCGTCGGTGCGCTCTGGTCGTTACCGCCCGATGTTCAAGTTCTGGTTCTGGGTCTTCTTCATCGACTTCTTCGTGCTGATGTGGGTTGGCGCAATGCCGGCCGAAGGGATCTACCCCTACATCGCCCTGATCGGCTCGGCCGTCTGGTTCGCGTATTTCCTCGTGATCATCCCGCTTCTGGGCGTGATCGAGAAACCGCTGCCGCAGCCTGCCACGATCGAAGACGACTTCAACGAGCACTACGGCGACGACGACGCCTCGGGTGGCACGCCTTCGGGTGAGCGCATTCCCACCCCGGCCGAGTGACGCGGAAAGGACATATCGCAATGTTCAGGAAACTAGCCATCACCACCGCAACGGCGCTGTCCCTGGGAACGGGGGCTGCGCTGGCCGCCGGCGGCGGCGGGCACGTCACGGACTACGACTTCACGTTCGAGGGGCCCTTCGGCACCTACGACCAGACGCAGTTGCAGCGTGGCCTTCAGGTCTACACCGAGGTCTGCGCCGCCTGTCACGGCATGACGCTGGTGCCCATCCGCTCGCTCAGTGACCCGGACGGACCCGGCCTCACCGATGAAGAGGTTCGCGCGTATATCGAGATGAACTTCATCGAGGTGTACGATGACGAGCTGCAGGATTGGCGCCCTGCCACGCCCAACGACCACTTCCCGGAGGGCAGCTACGAAGGTGCACCGGACCTGTCGGTCATGGCCAAGGCACGCGCGGGCTTCCACGGCCCCTACGGCCTGGGCTTAAGCCCGCTCGTCAACGGCATCGGCGGACCCGAGTACATCGCGTCCTACCTCACCCACTACACCGGTGAGGAGATGGAGCAGTACGGCACCTACCTTTACGGGAACGAAACCTTCGACGGTGGCTGGACCCAGATGGCCCCGCCACTGTGGGACGGTCAGGTGGAATATGCCGACGGGTCGCCCAACGACATCGAGAGCATGGCCGTGGACGTCTCGGCCTTCCTGATGTGGGCCGCCGAACCGCACCTGATGGACCGCAAGCAGATGGGCTTCACCGCCGTGATGCTGCTGATCCTTCTGTCGGCCCTGCTGTACCTGACCAACAAGCGTCTCTGGGCGCCGGTCAAGAAAGCCGCAAAGGCACGGCAACCAGCCGAGTAAGCCACGCAGACAACCATTGAAAAGCGCGCCTTCGGGCGCGCTTTTTTCATGTCCAGGGTTTCAGGATCTCGGGCGGATCGCGCAGCGCATCGGCCAGCGCCATGTCGAGAACCACAGCCCCCTCGGACAGCAGGATCAGCCGGTCGCACAACCGTTCGGCATCCCGCAGATCGTGACTGGCCATGACCAGCGTCAGCCCGGCCTCGTCGCAAAGATCGGCCATCAATCCCAGCATCTCGGATCTGAGACCCGGGTCGAGGGCCGCGAAAGGTTCGTCGAGCAACACCAGCGGCCGATCCCGCAGCAGCATCCGGGCCAGCGCCACGCGGCTTTGCTGCCCACCCGACAGTTCGGACGGCGCCCGCGCGCCCATGCCCGCAAGACCGACCTTCTCCAAAGCGCTCTCGACACGCTGCGTATCGGACGGCGCCAAGCGCAAATCGGGCCGCACCCCAAGCGCGACGTTCTGAAAGACGCTCAGGTGCGGAAACAGGTTGCCGTCCTGAAAGAGAATCGACAGCGGCCGACCCGCGACGGTCGTATCGGTCATGTCCCGCCCGTCGATGAGGATGCGCCCCTCATCGGGGCGTTGAAACCCCGCGATCAGGGACAGAAGGCTGCTCTTGCCCGAGCCCGACGCCCCGAGCAGCGCAACACGCTCTCCCCGCGCGACGGACAGATCGGCGCTCAGGACGAAATCCCCCCACCGCGTGACGGTGTTCTCAAGCCGCAGCATTGACGCGCCCTCCCCTGTCGAAGATCCAGAACAACCCAAGGCTGAGCACCAGCAGCAACACCGCCGCCCCTTGCGCATCGTCGGTCCTGTAGGCCCCCATCAGGCGATACATCTCAAGCGGCAAGGTGGATTGCGACGGGGCCGAGAACAGGGCGATCACCCCGAGATCTCCCATCGAGAACGCCGCCGCGAGCCCGCCACCGAACCCGAGCGGACGCCGCAACCGGGGCAGGATCGCAAGACGAAGGCGCGAAACACCCCGCATTCCCAGTGCATCGGCTAAGCGGCCTTGCGTCGTCTCGGCCGCCCGCGCAGCCGGCACCAGCGCGCGCAACAGAAACGGGAGCGCGACCAGCGCGTTGACCAGCCCGGTTATGGGCAGGCTCAAGGCGACCGGATCGGCGATAGGATAGATGATGATGAACAACCCGGTGCCGACCACCAGCGGCGAGATCGCGATGGAAAGGAACCCGACCAGTTCCACCGCGCCGCGTCCCCGCCCCCGGGCCGCGAAAAGGGCAATGGGCAAGGCAAGGGCCACCGACAGGGCCGAGGACGCAACTGCGACAAGGATCGACCGCCCCGCCGCCCACCAGACGCTTTCGGGCAGCGACCAGATGGCCAAAGCGCCCTCGCCGATCACGGCGGCAAGCGGCAGCAACAGGAACGCGCCCGCGCCGACGATGGCGGCCCCGTCGGTGATGCGCGCGCGCAGGCCATCCCCCGGCCAGGACAGCGGTGGACGATCGAGGCCCGCGCCCATCGGTTCGACCCGCGCAGCACGTAGCGCGATCAAACCAGCGGCAAGGCAGATGGCGACCTGCACCAAACCCAGCAACGCGGCCCGCCCGAGATCGAACTCGAACCTAAACGCTTGGTAAATCGCCAGTTCGACGGTCGTCGCACGCGGCCCGCCCCCAAGCGTCAAGGCGACGGCGAAACTGGTCGTGCAGATCAGAAAAATAACCAAGGCGGCCCCGGGCAGCACCTCGCGCAGCAGGGGGCGTTCGAAATGTCGCCGCATATCCGCACCCGAAAACCCGAGCGAAGCGGCCAGCCGGATTCGCTCGGACGGAAGAGACAACCACGCCTGCAAGATGAGGCGCACGGCAAGCGGCAGGTTCAGGAAAACGTGGGCCAGAACCACGCCGCTAAGCCCGTAGATGTCGAGTGTCCCAAGGCCGATGCCCGACAAGGCCGCGTTCAGCCACCCGGCTCGCCCAAAGATCGCGAGAAGCCCGAGAACAGCGACGATCACCGGCAGGATGAAAGGCGCGCCTGTCAGCGTCACGAACAGGCTGCGCCCGACGAACCGTCGCCGCGCCAGCGCGCGGGCAACGGGGATGGCCAGCGTGACGCTGACCGCTGCCGATAGAACGGCCTGGATCAGGGTAAAACGAATGGCCGCCCAATCGGCGGCGCCCAGACGGCCCGGGGCCTCGGCGCGCAGCATGACGGCCAGAAGAGGCCCCAGAAGGGCAAGGCAGACGAGCGCGGCCAGGGCCGCGCCCGCCCAATCCATGGGTCTCAGTTGCTGAGCGCGCTTTGCCATGTGGCCAAGGCCGCGTCGCGGATCGCGGCGGCCTCCTCGGCGTCGTAGACAAGCGCGGTTTCAGGCTGGATCAGCGTCTCGAACCCCTCTGGCCACTCCGAAGCGGGCAGCGCGGCGGGATACATCCAGTTGGTGGTCGGGATGACCGACTGGAATGCGCCGCTCAGCATGAAGGTGAGGAAATCGCGCGCAAGCTCCGGCTGGTCGCTATTGGCCAGCACGCCGGCCACCTCGATCTGCATGTAATGCCCCTCGTCGAAGGCGGCGGCGGTGAAGCCATCATCCTCTTCGGCGATCAGGTGATAGGCGGGCGAGGTGGTGTAGCTCAGCACCATGTCCGCTTCGCCTTCGAGGAACAGGTCATAGCTTTCTGACCAGCCCGGGGTCACCGTCACGATGTTGTCGGACAACCCCTCCCAGATCTCGGCGGCGCGATCGCCATAGGCGTTCTGCACCCACAACAGCAGGCCAAGGCCCGGGGTCGAACTGCGCGGGTCCTGTACGACGATGGACACATCGCTGGCCGCAAGAACCTCGAAACTGGTCGGCACATCGGCAAGGTCGGTGCGATGGACGAAGGCGAAATACCCCCAGTCATAGGGCAGGAAATGCATATCCTCCCACGCGACGGGCAGGCTCAGCCCCTCGGCCATCAGGCCATGCTCGGCGATCAGGCCGGTTTCGACCGCCGCCGCGGTCAGGTTGGTGTCGAGGCCAAGCACGATATCGGCATCGCTGCGCGCGCCCTCCAGCCGCAGGCGGGACAGAAGCGCCGCGCCGTCACCCGCGGTGACGAATTGCAGGTCGCATCCGCAGATATCTTCAAACGCGGCCTCGACGGCCGGGCCCGGGCCCCATTCGGTGTTGAAACTGTCGTAGGTATAGACCGTCAGCACCGGGGTCTGCGCCTGCGCCACCCCTGCGATCATGGTCAATCCCGCGGCAATGATGGTGTGTCTCATCTCACTCCTCCTTGCGACGGGCGAAGTGAAGCCGGGGCATCTGTATGGTCCCGAAACCTTCCCTCCGCCGGTCCTAACCGGTTCAGGTTCAACGGGTTCGCGTGGCATCCCACGCATCTCAGGCCGCAACCGGCCACCCCGAGGTAGGGAAAGAGGTATGGCAGACCGAGACGCTCGGCAAGGGCCTTGCGACTTGGCATTTCGCGCGTGGGCCGCTAACCGAAGGACGACAGCAACGGGGCAGTGCAAATGAGCTTCAACACCTTCGGTCATATCTTCCGCGTCACCACCTGGGGCGAAAGCCACGGGCCGGCTCTTGGCGCGACCGTCGATGGCTGCCCGCCGGGCGTGCCGGTGACCGAAGAGGCATTGCAACACTGGCTGGACCTGCGCAAACCCGGGCAGAACAAGTTCACCACGCAGCGGCGCGAACCCGACGCGGTGGAAATCCTGTCTGGCGTGTTCGAGGGCGTCAGCACCGGGCACCCGATCCAGTTGATGATCCGCAACACCGACCAGAGGTCCAAGGATTACGGCGACATCGCCGAGAAATTCCGCCCCGGCCATGCCGACATCACCTATTGGCAGAAATACGGCATCCGCGACTATCGCGGCGGCGGACGCTCCAGCGCGCGGGAAACCGCTGCGCGGGTCGCAGCCGGCGGCGTGGCGCGAGCCGCGCTGGCGAAACTGGCGCCGAAGCTGCGGATCACCGGCTACATGGTCCAGATGGGGCCGCATGGCATCGACCGCGCGCGCTTCAACTGGGACGAGATCGAGAAAAACCCGTTCTGGTCACCCGACGCCAAGGCGGCCGAGGATTGGGCCGAGTACCTCGACGCGCTGCGCAAATCCGGTGACAGCGTGGGCGCGGTGATCGAAGTGACCGCACGCGGTGTGCCGGCGGGCCTTGGTGCGCCTGTCTATGGCAAGCTGGACACCGACCTCGCGGCCGCGATGATGTCGATCAACGCCGTGAAGGGCGTCGAGATCGGCGAGGGCATGGCCGCCGCCGCCCTGACCGGCACCGAGAATGCCGACGAGATCACGATGGGGCCGGACGGGCCGGACTACAGTTCCAACCACGCGGGCGGCATCCTCGGCGGGATCTCGACCGGGCAGGACGTGGTCGTGCGGTTTGCGGTCAAGCCAACCAGCTCGATCCTCACGCCCCGCAAGACGATCACCAAGTCGGGCGAACCGACCGAGATCGTCACCAAGGGGCGCCATGATCCCTGCGTCGGCATCCGCGCGGTCCCCGTGGCCGAAGCGATGGCGGCCTGCGTGATCCTGGACCATTTGCTGTGGCACCGCGGGCATGTGGGCGAGAACCAAGGCCAGATCGGCTAAGCCGCACCCGATTCGGGGCAACTCTCGGATTGTGACGATTTCGAGGCTGACCCGAGGCCGGGGCGTGTCGATTGTTGGAAAATCTCTCTGGCTGTTGCCGAGCCGGGTCTAGTTCCACCTTTCATTGCCGTGTTGGCGCGAAGCATGGAACAATGCAACAAATCAGCCCCATCCGCGCCATGATCCTGCCACATTTGACCCCAAGTTTGGACACACTTGGGGAAAAATGGACGTATTTGCGATGGGGCGGCCTGCCAGCTCAACCACTTTGGCCCGAGGGATCACCCTCGACTGGACTTACGTTGCCTTGGCGGCGGCAGGTCTGGTCCTTGTGGCCCTGACGACCATCCGGTCAGAAATCGACCCGGACGTGGCGCTTGCCCGGTCTGGCGGGTTGCACCTTTTGTCACCGGCCGAGCGTATCGTTGCGCTTGAAGACGACAGGTTCGCCGCGCCGGAATGGGCCGAGCAGGCCAGCGACGTCGATGGCCTTGGCCGCATGCTCGGTCCCTTGTCTGGCGAAACGCTGGATCGGCAGTTTCCGCTTACCGATGGGGCGACGTCCGCGCGCCTCGGCTTCGATCTCATTCTCTGGGACGGCGCCACGGCACCGGACATCACGATCAACGGGGCACCCGTCTTACCGAACGTATCGCAGGTGCGCACCCTCGCCGACGGCGCAACCCTCCAACACCTTGTCGTCCCTGTGGCCGCGCCTGGTGACACGCTGGAGCTGGCCATCACAGGCCAGGGCGATGGCCAGTGGGCCATCGACAACCTGTCGCTGATTGTCAGCCTTCCCGCGCCGAACGCCTAGGGATCAGGCCTCGCCCACGGCGGTGTCGAGCAGGGCTCGGATGTCATCCTCGCGGGTCGACGCGATGATCCGGCCCAACTCGTCCTCGCCACGCAGCATGATCAGGGTCGACCGGCGCGGCACCCCCAGAAGTATCGCAAACTCCGACTGGCCGTAGGTGTCCCAATCGACGCGAACAAAGGTGATGGCGGCGTCATAGGCGGGATTCTGGGCGCGCAACGCCTCGATGATACGGCCTTGGGCGCGACAGGTGCTGCACCAGCTTGCCGCAAAGTCGAGAAGCACCGTGTGCCCCTCGGCCAGAAGCCGCTCGGGCAGGCCCGGTTCATAGTCGATCATCGCGGCACTTTGCGCCGACGCCGCCATTGGTGCCAAAACCAGCGCCGAAGCGCCCAGGAAAATCTCGCGTCGCGTCATGTCTGTTCCTCCCGGATGATCTCAAAGGGCGACCGACAGGTCCTGAAGCCAGATCGGCATGTGATCCAGCAGCCAGGCCTCGGCCATGTGGTGCCAGCGCAGCAGGATCGCCACGCCGACGAAAACGAAGACGCCCCCAAGAACGGGGCGGGATGATTGGGCGAACCGGCGCAGCAGTCCCATACGCCGTTGCAGCAGGGAGCGCGCACCATAGCCAAGCGCGACGATCACCGTGCCGATGCCAAGGGCGAAGGCCACCATGATGGCGAAGGCGCGCCCCAACTCCTCCCCTTGGCTGGCCAGCGAAATGGCCCCGCCAAGCGTCGGGCCGACGCAAGGGCTCCAGACCGCGCCAAGGAGGAGGCCGCCAAGAAACTGCCCCTGCCACCCCTGCGCCTCGATCCCGTGCATCTCCTGATCGGCGCGGGCCGACATTCCGGCTGTGGCCGTCGCGAACCGGGCCGACGCCTGCGGGACCAGCAACACCAAACCGAAAAGGATCATCAAAACGGCACCGGCCCGCGCGACCGTCTGCTCGGTCAGGCCCACCAGGTGCCCCGCCGCGATGACGCCAAATCCAAGCGTGACAAAGGCCAGCCCCATCCCGGCGGCCAGGGCAACCGGCCCCCAGCGGCTGGCCTGCAAGGCCCCCGCCAGAACGATGGGGAGCACCGGCAAGACGCAGGGATTGATAAGGGTCAGCAGCCCCGCACCGTATGACAGGATCAATTCCATGCGCCTGTGATGCGCCAAAGCGCGAACACAGTCATCAAACGTCCGCGTGAGCCATATGTCAGGGCGCGGGGCGCGGGCGTTGGCGCGCCATCTGCACCGCAAGGATGCCCGCCGCGATGATCGTCACGCCCAAGGCATCGGCCCAGGTCAGCGCCTCGCCCAGCAGAACGGCGGCGATGGCTACGCCGAAAAACGGGTTCAGGAAATGGAAGGTCGCCGCGCGCGTTGCCCCGATCCGGCCAACAAGGCGGAACCAGAGGAATGTCGCGAAAAGGCCGGGCATCAGCGTGGTATAGAGGAACGCAACGACCAGAGAGGTCGACCAGCTGACCTGATAGGTCTCGAACAGTGCGGCGAAGGGGGCCAGCGCAAGGCTGCCCACCATCAGTTGCAGCCCGACGATCATCAACAGGTTCGCCCCGTCCTTGGACGCGCCCTTCACCGCCAGCGTCGCAGCCGTCAGCGCGACGGACGCGACCAGGCAGAGCGCGACGCCGAACATATCCGCCCCGCCCGAAAACCGCTGCGCCATGATCAGGGCCACGCCCCCGAACCCGACAACCAGCCCGGCCACACCCATCATCGGCAGCCGTTCGCGGAACACCAGCCAACTGGCCGTCGCCACCATCAGCGGCATGGTCGAGGCGATGATCGCGGCCAGCGACGCCTCGACCGTCTGCATCGCGATGAAGTTCAGGCCCAGGTAAAGCGCGTTCTGGCAGATACCGAAGACAAGGACCGACACCCATTGCACGCGGGTCAGGCGAAAGCTCTGCCCCATGCCGAGCGCGATGCCGATGCCCAGGACCCCCGACAGGAAAAACCGCAGCGACAGCGCCATCAGGGGGGGCGCCGCCTCGACGATGATACGGGCCGAGGTAAAGGCCGAAGACCAGATCAGGGCAAACAGCAGCCCCATCGCCAACGCGCGAAGATCCATCGAGATACCGTCAAAAAGAAAAGGGCCGCAGCCCGTCGGGCGCGACCCTTTCAGAATTCCATGCGGTCGGCAATCAGCCGTTCACGCTGTCCTTCAGAGCCTTCGCAACGGTGACTTTCACCTGCTTGTCGGCCTCTTTCTTGATCTGCTCACCGGTGGCGGGGTTGCGCACCATGCGCTCGGGGCGCTCGCGGCAGTAGACCTTGCCGATGCCCGGAAGGGTCACGGCGCCGCCATTGGCGACTTCCTTGGTCACGACAGCGGTCACGGCATCGAGCGCGGCGGCTGCGGTTTTCTTGTCGCTGCCCATCTCATCGGCCAGTGCGGCAACGAGCTGGGTCTTGGTCATGGGTTTCTGAGCCATGTGTTTCTTCTCCTGATACTGCCCGAACCCTAGGGGTTCGTTGCCGGGAAGCTAACCGAATATTGTGGCTGCACACAACGCTTCGTGGGGAGAAAAGCGTTAAAAACAGGGGTTCAGGGGCGTTTTTGCACCGTCAAAGGAAGGCTGTTTCCTCGAAAGAGCGCAATTTCCGGCTGTGGAGGCGCTCCAAAGGCATCTCGCGCAGCTTTTCCATGGCCCGAATTCCGATCAGCAAATGCCGCGAGACCTGCGTCTTGTAGAAGGCCGAGGCCATGCCCGGCAGCTTCAACTCGCCATGAAGCGGTTTGTCGGAGACGCAGAGCAGCGTGCCGTAGGGCACCCGGAACCGGAACCCGTTGGCCGCGATCGTGGCGCTTTCCATGTCGAGCGCGATGGCGCGCGACTGGCTCAGGCGCTGCACCGGGCCGGTCTGATCCCGCAATTCCCAATTGCGGTTGTCGACCGTCGCAACGGTGCCGGTGCGCATGATCCGCTTCAACTCGTAGCCCGAGACATCGGAAACGTCCTCGACCGCCTCTTCCAGCGCGATCTGAACCTCGGCCAGCGCCGGGATCGGCACCCAGACCGGCAGGTCATCGTCCAGCACCCGGTCTTCGCGCAGGTAGGCATGGGCCAGAACGTAATCGCCAAGGCTTTGCGTGTTCCGCAGGCCCGCGCAATGCCCCACCATCAGCCAGACATGCGGGCGCAGAACGGCGATATGGTCAGTCGCGGTTTTCGCGTTCGACGGCCCCACGCCAATATTCACCAGCGTGATCCCGCCCCCGCCCTCGCGCGTCAGGTGATAGGTCGGCATCTGCGGCAGTTTCGCGGGCGGGTTCAGCGCCTGGGTATGATCGGTGATCACGTCGTTGCCGGGCCCCACCAGCGCCGTGTAGCCGCTGTCGGGATCCGCCAGCGCGGCGCGGGCGTATTCCACGAACTCGTCCATGTAGAACTGGTAGTTCGTGAACAGCACGTGGTTCTGGAAGTACTCGGGCTTTGTCGCGGTGTAATGCGCCAGACGCGCCAGCGAATAGTCGATGCGCTGCGCGGTGAAGGGGGCCAGCGCACCGGCCCCGTCTTCATGCGTGAAGCCGAAGCCGTTGACGATGTCGTCATGCGTGGTTTGCAGGTCGGGCACATCGAACGCATCGCGCAGCGGAAAGGCCAGTGCGCCTTCCTGAGGGATCTGCACATCGGCGTCGTTCAGGACCGCGAAATGCACCGGGATCGGCGTTTGAGACGGCCCGATATAGATCGGCACGTCATGGTTCGACAGGATCAGGCCGATCTGCTGCGTCAGGTAATGGCGGAACAGGTCGGGGCGGGTGACGGTGGTGGCGTAGGTGCCGGGATCGGCCACATGGCCGAATGCAAGGCGGGTATCCACCTGGCCGTAGGTCGTCGTCGTGACGCGGATCTCGGGATAGAAGGCGCGATACCGCACCCCCGGAGCCTCACCGGCCCGCACCACGGCCGAGAAATGGTCGCGCAGGAACCGCGTGCCTGTCTCGTAGAGCTCTTCGAGATAGGCCACCGCCTTGGCAGCGTCTGAAAAGGGCTTTACGCCCGGCAGGTCAGGGGTTTCCACGGGCAGGTGCTTCATCGGCGCGGTCATTCATCCTCCGTCACGAACAGATCGGTCACCTCGAAGCGGGTCACGTCCACGATCCCGAGATCCGAAATGCGGAGCGACGGGATGACGACCAGCGCCAGGAGGGAATGCTGCATATAGGCATTGTTGAGCGTACAACCACAGGCGGCCATCGCCTCGACCATCGCCTGTGCCTTGGCGGCGACCTCCTCGGCGGGACGGTCCGACATCAGGCCGGCAATCGGCAGTTCCACCAGCGCAAGTTCTTCGCCATCCTTCCAGACGGTGACACCACCGCCCACCTCGCCTAGCCGCATCGCGGCCTTGGCCATGCTATCCCGGTCGGTGCCGACGACGATCATGTGGTGGCTGTCATGCGCCACGGTCGAGGCGACGGCGACACGCCCTTGGTAGCCAAAGCCCGAAACGAACCCGTTGGTGACATGCCCGGTGCCCCGGTGACGTTCCACCAACGCGATCTGGCAGACGCCGCCTTCGCCCTCGACCACGCCATCGACCACCGGCAGCTCGGCGGTCAGCGCCTCGGTCGGGGCCTGGTTCTCGACCACTCCGATCACCTTGACGGTCACGGCATTGGCGCCTTCCGGGGCCTTCACCTCGAAATCGGCGGCCTTCAGCAACTTGCCCAGATGGACCGAGTTTCGCGTATCCTCGGGCCAGTCCAGATGCGGGCAATCCACAAGGCACGCCCCGCCCTCGGCGACCTTTAGCCCGCGCGCATAGACCACCTCGATCGGCAAGCTGCCCAGGTCGCTCGTCACGATCATGTCCGCGCGGCGGCCCGGTGCGATCTGGCCCAATTCACGCTCCAGCCCGAAATGCGTGGCCGTGTTGATCGTGGCCATTTGCAGGGCCAGCAGCGGGTCGGCCCCGCAGTCGATGGCATGGCGCACGCAGCGGTTCATGTGCCCGTCATGGACCAACGTGCCCGAATGGCAATCGTCGGTGCAGAGGATCATGTTGCGCGGATCCAAGCCCCGCTCGGTCACGGCGGTGATCTGCGCCTCGACATCGTACCACGCGCTGCCCAGCCGGATCATCGCGCGCATGCCCTGCCGCATCCGGGCGATGGCGTCTTCCTCGCAGGTGCCTTCGTGATCGTCGGCGGGGCCACCGGCGGCATAGGCGTGAAAGGCCGGGCCAAGATCGGGGCTGGCGTAATGGCCGCCAACCGTGTTGCGCGCGGCTTGCGTCGCGGCAATCTCGGCCAGCATCTTGGGGTCACCCGCGACCACGCCGGGATAATTCATCATCTCGCCAAGGCCCACGATACCGGGCCAAGTCATCGCCTCGGCCACATCCTCGGGGGTGACCTCGAACCCCGTGGTCTCAAGCCCGGGCGCAGACGGCGCGCAGGAGGGCATCTGGGTGAAGATGTTGACCGGCTGCATCAGCGCCTCGTCATGCATCAGTTTGACCCCGCGCAGGCCGAAGACATTGGCGATCTCATGCGGGTCGGTGAACATGCTGGTCGTGCCATGCGGGATCACGGCACGGGCGAATTCCGCCGGGGTCAGCATGCCGGATTCGATATGCATATGCGCGTCGCACAGGCCGGGGATCAGGTATTTCCCTTGCAGGTCAACAACCTGCGTGTCCGGCCCGATGCAATGGCCCGCGTCCGGGCCGACATAGGCGAAGCGGCCCTTGGCGACGGCGACCTGCCAGCCCTCCATCACCTCGCGGGTCTGGACGAGGACGACCTGCGCATTGGTCAGAACGAGATCGGCGGGTGTGCGGCCAGCGGCGACCGCGACAAGGTCGGCGGCGACGTCGGGCCAGGCGGGGAAGGGTGTTTGCGTGTCCATGTCTAAGGTTTTCAGATGCATCGCGCCCCTTCAAGCGACGATTGCATGACACGGCGTCAGCCGGCGAGAGCCTGCGCGCGCATCTCTTCGTAGATTGGAAGGGCTTGGGCCAGTAGCGGGGCGAGTTCTGCGGGCAGTTCAGGTAGCGGCCCCTCGGCCTCGGCAAAGCCGGTGGAGGCATGGACCGCGCCGTACCAATGCCGTGCCCAGACCCCGTCATAAGGGCGCGGGCCGGGGGGCCAGCGGAGCATGGAGTCGGTGAAATCGAGGCCGATCTCAACGCAGATTTTCTGCAACATTTCCCGTGGGTTGCGGCGAATATCGGCGCTGTCGACAACGGGACCGGGCAAAGCTTGCCACAGGCGAAGTTGCTGGGGAAAGCCGATGTCGTCCAGCGTCACCGAGCCCCGCTTGACGGCATAGGAGGCGATGACGCGGGCGGGGTGGCGGATGAGGTGCACATTCACGCAACCCTCGGCCCAATCCAGCGGGAAACCGGGCAGCATGTGATGGGGCATGTGCTTCATGTAAAAGTGTTTTTTGTCATCCGGGATCGGCCCGGCACAGCGCGCGGCGACCTTCTCAGGGTCGGCCTCATGGGCGGCGACGATCTCCTCCGCCAGGGGGTGATCCATGCCGGTCGCGGCGAGGTAGGGGGCGTAGAACGGCTCGTCCCAGGCGGCGCAATCGCCCCGCGCGGCGAAGCTGTACATCATGGCCGTCGAGAGGTTGCGCGGCCCCGACCACATCGCGATTTTCATGAGTCACACCCCGTACACATCCTGTACACACCCCGTGCATACACGCCGGCCGCTCAGGACCGGTCGACCAGTTCCTTGTAAAGCGTCCGAATCCGCCTGGTCATCGGCCCCGGTTGCCCGTCGCCGATGACACGCCCGTCGATCTCGCCCACCGGGGTCTGTGCCCCGAAGGTGCCGGTCAGAAACGCCTCGTCCGCGCCGTAGGTCTCGACCAGCGAATAGTTCCGTTCGAAGACGGGGATGCCGTCGGCGCGGCACACGTCGATCACCTTCTGCCGCGTGATCCCGTTCATGCAGTAATCGCCCGTGCTGGTCCAAACCTCCCCCTTGCGGACGATGAAGAAGTTGCAGGCGTTGGTGGTGTTCACGAAGCCATGCACATCCAGCATCAACGCCTCGTCCGCGCCGGCCTTTTCCGCGGCGATGCAGGCGAGGATGCAGTTCAGCTTGGAATGGGAGTTGAGCTTGGGATCCTGCGTCATCGGCAACCCGCGCTGGTGCGGGACGGTGGCAAGGCGAATGGGGCGCGGGATGGAGGGTTTGGAATGCTCCATGATGATCACAACGGTCGGCCCCGAGATGGACAGCGCCGGGTGCTGGAAGGGGCGCATCTTGACCCCGCGCGTGACCATCAGGCGGGCATGGGCGTCGGTCGTCATGCCGTTCGCTGCGCGGGTGTCCTCCAGCGCGGCGATCACGCCGTCGCGGTCGAGACCGATATCGAGGTCAATGGCGAGCGCGGCCTCGAACAGCCGGTCGAGGTGATCGTCGAGAAAGGCCCATTTGCCATCGTAAAGGCGCAGCCCCTCCCACACGCCGTCGCCCAGCATGAACCCGCTGTCATAGACGCTGACCATGGCCTCGGGCCGGGGTTTGAGCGCGCCGTTCACCCAGATCAGGATGTTCTCGTTGCGCGCGTCCTCTTCGGACTGGTGCGTGCTGACCATTCTCGCCCTTTCCTGTCCCCGCTGTTCACCGCCGCGTGACCTCACACCCCTGTGCGTTGCATTTCAAGGGGCCACGTCCGACCGTGGCGGCACCGAAAGGAGATTGATCATGCCCCGCGCCCCGATCCGCGACACGCTGAAACCCGTCACGCTTGGACTGGCCATGCTGGCCGCGCTTGCCATGCAGACCGGCCGCGCCCATGCCGAGGATATCCGAACCGCCGTGGTGGCCGGGGGCTGTTTCTGGTGCGTCGAAGCCGATTTCGAACGGGTCGAGGGCGTGCAGGAGGTCGTCTCGGGCTTTGCCGGGGGCACGGTCGAGAACCCCAGTTACCGGCAGGTGGTGAATGGCGGCACCGGGCATCTGGAGGTGGTCGAGATCACCTATGACGCCGATGTGCTGGCTTACGAACAACTGCTGCACCTGTTCCTGCGCTCCATCGATCCGCTGGATGATGGCGGGCAGTTCTGCGACCGGGGCTTTAGCTATACCACCGCGATTTTTGTGAACGGGCCCGAGGAACGCGCCATCGCCGAGGCCGCGATCGCCCAGGCCGAGGCGGAACTGGGCGCCGATGTCGTGACGCCGGTGCGCGATGCCGCGACCTTCTACCCGGCCGAGGAGTATCACCAGGACTATTACCGCAGCGACGAGTTGATCCTGACACGGTTCGGCCCGCGCCGGAAATCGGTGGCCTATGGGCTGTACCGCGACGCGTGCGGACGCGACGACCGGGTCGAGGCGGTCTGGGGCGCGGACGCGCCGTTCCTGTACTGAGGCACCGAGGGTCCCGGCCGGTGTCGACCGCGCGGCGCGCGGCAGTCGATCTTCTGGCTTGACCTCCCGTGGCTTGTGGTCCCATGCGTAGCAAGGGCCCCTCGACGGCCCGGCCTTTGCTGCTGCCCCGGAGGAATGATCAGGTGATCGTCTGCCACGAACTGGATCTGGTATTCATCAAGACGAAGAAGGTTGGCGGGACGTCGTTCGAGATCGCGCTCTCCAGGTATTGTGGGCCGGATTGCATCATCACGCCAATCTCCAAGGTGGATGAGCAGACACGTTCAGCCCTGAAGTTTCGCGGGCCGCAGAATTACAAGCACAAGGGCTTTCGTCGTCTTCTGTCCCCGAACGGCAAGGTGTTCACGAAGCACATGCGCGCCGCCGAGGCGCGCTCCAAGTTGCCGCCCGAGATCCGGGATGGATACCGCTGGATCACGATTGTCCGCAGCCCCTATGACCGTGCCGTGTCGCGGTATTTCTGGGCCAAGACGTGCAACCGGGACGAGGGCCTCGATTTCGAGGCGTTCTATCAACGCTTTCCCGAGCGGCTGACGGAAAACCTGCGCATCGCGCCGCTGCACGGGGAGGACAAGCTCGACGTCTACCTGCGCTACGAGCATCTGCAGGACGATCTGGAGGCCGCGGGCCTGGGCTTTGTCGGGGACACGCAGAAGAACATCCGGGCGAAGTCGGGCCATCGACCCAAATCGGGCGGAACCGCGCAAGAGATCTTCGCGGCCTATCCCGGGGCCGTCCGACAGATCCAGGATCTCTGCCGCGAAGAAATCGAGATGTTCGGCTACGAGGCGCCGGTCTGACGCGCCCCGCGGGACTTGGTCAGAGGAAGAACGCCACGTTGTTGCGCAGGATGATCTCGACCACGTAGAGGCCGATGATCACGATGAGCGGCGCAAGGTCGAGCCCGCCCATCGGCGGCAGCGCGCGGCGGAGCGGGCCGTAGACCGGTTCGAGCAGGCGGTTCAGGCCGTCCCAGATCTGCGCCACGATGGGCTGGCGCATGTTCAGCACGCCGAAGCTGATCAGCCAGCTGAGGATCACATGGGCGATGACGATGAAGAACGCCACGTCGATCAGCAGCATCAGGATCTGGAAAAGCGAGGTCATCTGCGGGCCTTTGGTAGCATCGGGACTGCACGGCAAATAGGCACAAGCGGGGCGCGGTGCAAGCCGGGGCGGAGTGACGCAACGACGCCTCTTGCGGCGCGGCGCGCGGCGGGCTTTGGCTGCGGGCCATGTATCCCTTTGCCCGTCTCCTTGCCCTGACCCTCGCCGAAAAGCGCAAACCGCGCCTTGGCATCCTCGACACGCATCACCTCGGGCTGACCTGCCTGCCCTGGGATATCGACGGGTTCTTCGAGATGAACAACGGGCGCATCCTGACGCTCTATGACCTCGGGCGGTTCGGGCTGTCGATCCGAACGGGGCTGTGGGACGCGCTGAAGCGGGAACGCTGGGGCCTTGTCGTGGCGGGCAGTTCGGTCCGTTACCGCGCCCGCATCCGGCCCCTGCAACGGTTCGATCTGCGCACGCGGCTGGTGGGCTGGGACGACAAGTTCTTCTACATCGAACAGGCGATGGTGCGGGGCGAAACCGTCTGCAACCACGCGCTCTTGCGCACCGGCGTGACCGAGAAGGGGCGGTTGACCGATCCGCTGCGCGTCGCCGATGCGCTGGGGGTCGACCGGGCCTCTCCACCGCTGCCGGACTGGGCGGAGAACTGGGCCGAGGCGGATCGGACACGCCCCTGGCCGCCCCAGATCTGAGACCCGGCATTTTCATTTACAAACCGGGCGCGTGGGCAGATGGTCTGCGCCATGAAGACGCTGACCTCGCCCAAACCCCTGCCGCCGATTGGCCAGCTTGGACCAGAGGGCAAGCGCCGCATCTGGGGATGGTGGGCGTTCGACTGGGCGAGCCAGCCTTATAACACGCTGCTTCTGACCTTCATCTTCGGGCCCTATATCAACGACCTGCTGGGCGACGGCACGGCGGCGCAGACGGCCTGGGGGTACGGCGTGGGCGCGGCGGGACTGGCCATCGCGCTGATGGCGCCGTTCCTTGGCGCAATCGCGGACCTGGCGGGGCGGCGGATGCCGTTCATCTGGTTGTTCTCGGGCTTTTACATCGCGGGGGCCTGGGGCCTGTGGTGGGCCGCACCGGGCGATTTCAACCTGTTCCTGATCCTGTTCAGTTTCGCCATCGGCCTGATCGGGATGGAGTTCGCGACGATCTTCACCAACGCGCTGTTGCCGACGCTGGGGCGGCGGCAAGACCTCGGGCGCATCTCGGGGTCGGGATGGGCCTTCGGGTATCTCGGCGGGTTCGTGGCGCTGGTGGCGATGCTGCTGCTCTTCGCGGAGAACGCGGAAACAGGAAAAACGCTGATCGGGCTGGACCCGCTTTTCGGGCTCGATCCGGCAGAGCGCGAGGGCACCCGGGCCGTCGGGCCGGGCACGGCGCTGTGGTATGCGGCCTTCATGATCCCGTTCTTCCTGTGGGTGCGCGACCCGCGCCCCGCAGACGCCATTCCCGTGCGCGAGGCGGCGGCGAGCGCATGGCCCGAATTGCGGCGCACCCTGCGGTCCCTGCCCCGGCAGCGCAGCATGTTCGCCTATCTCGCCTCCTCGATGTTCTACCGCGACGCGCTGAACGGGATGTATGTCTTTGGCGGGATCTATGCCGCGGGCGTCCTGGGCTGGTCGGTCGTCGATGTGGGGGTCTTCGGGATCCTGGCCGTTCTGACCGGCGCGCTGTTCGCGTGGCTGGGCGGCAAGGCCGATAGCGCGCTTGGGCCCAAGCCGGTGATCCTGACCAATGTCCTTTTGCTGACGCTGGTGGCGCTTGGCGTCGTCTTCATCGCGCGCGACAGCGTCTTCGGCATCCCGGTGGCCGAGGACTCGAACCTGCCCGATATCGCCTTCTACGCGCTTGGCGCGCTGATCGGCGCGGGGGGCGGCGCGCTGCAATCCTCGTCGCGCACGATGATGGTGCGCCAGGCCCATCCAGACCGCATGACCGAGGCCTTCGGGCTCTATGCGCTGGCGGGCAAGGCCACGTCCTTCATCGCGCCGCTCTCCATCGGAATTGTCACACAGGCGACCGGAAGTCAGCAGATGGGGGTGACGCCGCTGGTTGTCTTGTTCATGATCGGGTTGATCCTGCTTTTCTTCGTCGATGCCGAAGGCCGGCACGACGGCGCCCCGCCCAGGGAGTGACACGATGCTGACCCGTCGCCTTGCCCTAGCCGCGCTGAGCCTCGCCCTGGCCGCCTGCGTCAGCGGTGGCGCCCCCCGCCTCGATGCCACGCAATCGGCGATGCAAGCGCGCCACCTTTTCGGGTCCGAGGCCGTCGCGTCCGGCGGTCGGCCCGAGGTGATCGGCTTCTACTCGAACGGCTGTGTCGCAGGGGCGCAGGAACTGCCCGAGACCGGCCCGACATGGCAGGCCATGCGGCTGAGCCGGAACCGCAACTGGGCGCATCCCGAAACCATCGATTTCGTGCAGGACCTGAGCCGCGAGGTTGCTCGCACCACCAGCTGGAATGGCCTCTATGTCGGCGACATGAGCCAGCCGCGCGGGGGCCCGATGCTGACCGGCCATGTCAGCCACCAGTCGGGCCTCGATGTCGATATCTGGATGCTGCCCGCGCGCGACCTGACCTTGTCGCGGCAGGACCGCGAGAACCTGTCTTCGATCTCTGTCCGCTCTCAGCGGGGGGCCTGGATCAACGAGAACTGGACGGCCGAACATGCCACGGTCCTGCGGGCCGCCGCAACCGACCCGCGCGTCGCGCGCATTTTCGTCACCACGGGCGTGAAGGTCTGGCTGTGCCGCAACACGCCCGAAGGCGACCGCGACTGGCTGAGCCGCATTCGCCCGGCGACCGGCCATCACTACCATTTCCACGTGCGGCTGACTTGCCCCGCCGGGTCGCGTAACTGCGAAGAGCAGGAGCCGGTGCCGGCAGGCGATGGCTGCGCCGCCGCCGAGGCCCGCGCGGCCCGCATCCTGAACCCTGCCCCGCCAAGCAGCGAACCGCCCGCGCCGGCTGGCCCCGCAGCGCCGCAACCGCCGCGCGGCAACGGCGTGACCCTGTCGCAGGTTCCGGGCCAATGCCTGTCCCTGCTCAGCAGCCTGTGAGATGAAAGCGGGGGTCCGCACGCCTGCCCTCGCGGCCATCCTTGCGCTTTGGGCATCGCCGCTTCTGGCCCAGGCGCAGGTGCTGAGCGAGGTCGCGCTGCCCTTCGCCGCGCCGGGTTTCGGCGGGTTGTCCGCGATCCACGTCTCGCAGAGCGGGCGGGAGGCGGTGGTCCTGTCGGATCGCGGGCGGCTGTTCACCGTTGCGCTCCGGCGCGAGGGCGGTCGCGTCACCGGCGCGGGGCTGACGGCCGAGACCGTGCTGACCGATGGCGACGGGAACCGCGACCCGGATATCCGGGCCTTCGACAGCGAAGGGCTTGCCCGGATGCGCGACGGGCGGTTCGCCATTTCCTTCGAAGGTGCGGCACGCGTCGCGGTCTTCTCCGGGACAGGCCGTGCCGCCACGGTGATCGCCCCGCCGCCCGAGGCCGCGCGCCTGCCGGCGAATGGCGGGTACGAGGCCCTGGCCGTCGATGCGCAGGGACGGTTCTACATGCTGGCCGAACGCGGCGACGGTCGCCTGTGGCGTGGCGGTGCGCAGGGCTGGGAGGTGATCGCGACGGTGGGAAGCGGTGGCGGCCTGCGGCCGGTCGCGCTCGATTTCGACGACCGGGGGCGGCTGTACCTTTTGGAGCGTCGCGTCTCGCTTGGCGGCTTCGGCAACCGGCTGACGCGCTTCGCGGTCGGGCCGAGTGGCCTTGGCGCGCCCGAGCGGCTGCTGGACGAGGGCAGCACCCGGCATGGCAACCTCGAAGGGTTGAGCCTTTGGCGCGACGGGCAGGGACGGCTGATCGCCAGCATGATCGCGGACAATGACCTGAGCCGCGGGCGGCCGAACACGCTGGTCGAGTACGTCTTGCCGGACTGACGCGCCGGTCTCAGCGCCCCGGGATCGCGCCCCGCTTGCCCGTGTATGTCCAGCCATCGATGATCTTGAGCGCGTCCTCGGCGGTTTCGACGAAGTGGAACAGGTCCAGATCCTCGGGCGAGATGGTGCCGGCGTCGGCCAAAGCCTCCCAGTTGACGATCTTGCGCCAGAAGCTTTCGCCGAACAGCAAGACCGGCACCTGCTCCATCCGGCCGGTCTGGATCAGGGTCAGGCTTTCGAACAATTCGTCCAGCGTGCCAAACCCGCCGGGGAAAACCGCGATGGCCTTGGCGCGCAGCAGGAAGTGCATCTTGCGGATGCCGAAATAGTGGAAGTTGAAGCACAGTTCGGGCGTCACGTATTCGTTCGGCACCTGTTCATGCGGCAGCACGATGTTCAGGCCTATGGAACAGCCGCCGGCATCCACGGCGCCGCGGTTGCCCGCCTCCATCACGCCGGGGCCGCCGCCGGTGACGACGACCATCTCGCGGCAGTCGGACGCCACCGAGCGTTCGGTGATCGCACGGGCGAAGGCGCGGGCCTCGTCGTAGAAATGCGACAGCTCCTTGAGGGTTTCGCTGCGGGCCTTGTCCCGCTCGGACGGGCGCGGGATGCGCGCGCCGCCGAAGAGAACGACGGTGGATTCGATGCCGTGCTCGTCCATCAGAAGCGTCGGCTTCATCAATTCCAGTTGCAGGCGCACCGGGCGCAGCTCGTCGCGGTTGATGAAGGACGGGTCGTCGAAGGCCAGCCGATAGGCAGGCGATCGCGCCTGCGGCGTGTCGGGCACGTGGCGGCTGGAGTCGACATCGTCCTGCGCCTGGCGGAACGGCGCGTATCTGGGATCGTCTTCCATACCTGTACCCTCGTGTTGACTGCCTGCCAGACCTAGCCCGCCCCCTGCCGGATTGCCAGCCGGGGATGCGCCGGATATAGGCCTGCCAACAGATTGACCGAGGGGAACCACCGATGTCCAACGCCCAGCTGGAAACCGCCATCGAAGCCGCGTGGGAAACCCGCGACCAGATCACGCCGTCGACCGGCGGGGAAACACGCGAAGCCATCGAAGAGACGCTGAACGCCCTGGACAGCGGAAAGCTGCGCGTCGCCGAAAAGCAGGCGGATGGCAGCTGGCACGTCAACCAGTGGGCCAAGAAGGCGGTTCTGTTGGGCTTCCGCCTGAAGGACATGGAACAGCAGGATGGCGGCCCCCAGGGCGGCCACTGGTGGGACAAGGTCGACAGCAAGTTCAAAGGCTGGGGCGATACCGAGTGGAAGGACGCGGGCTTTCGCGCGGTTCCGAACTGCATCGTGCGCCGCTCGGCCTATATCGCGCCGGGGGTGGTGCTGATGCCGTCCTTCGTGAACCTCGGGGCCTATGTCGACGAAGGCACGATGGTCGACACATGGGCCACGGTCGGGTCCTGCGCGCAGATCGGCAAGAACGTGCACCTGTCGGGCGGCGTCGGCATCGGCGGCGTTCTGGAACCGATGCAGGCCGGTCCCACGATCATCGAGGACAATTGCTTCATCGGGGCGCGGTCCGAGGTGGTCGAAGGCGTGATCGTGCGCGAGGGCTCGGTCCTCGGCATGGGCGTGTTCATCGGCCAGTCCACCAAGATCGTCGACCGCGAGACGGGCGAGGTCATGTATGGCGAGGTGCCCGCAGGCTCGGTCGTCGTGTCGGGGTCGATGCCGTCGAAGAACGGCGTGAACCTGTATTGCGCCGTGATCGTGAAGCGGGTCGATGAAAAGACGCGCTCCAAGACCTCGATCAACGAGCTGTTGCGCGACTGACGCGAACAGGCTGCCGCCGACGCACGGGATCTGGCGGACAAGCTGAGTGACGGAAAACAAAAAAGGGGGCCGAGGCCCCCTTTTTTACCGTCCGGAGAAACGGCTTTGCTTAGCTCTTCATTCCGCAAGTGTTGATCCCGAGGACGGAATACAAGGGGCAGTAGCCGAGCGCGCCGGTCAAAAGCGGTACGAGGCCAACCCAGCCCCACGCGGTCTGGGGGCCGACAAACACGAGCGAGATGAGCACGAGGCCTGCGATGATGCGCAGGGCGCGGTCGATGGTGCCTTCGTTGCGGGGCATGGAATATCTCCTTGTGGCTGTTCGATGTGAACCTGCCCTCAGATATAGGCATTCCCGGCCCGGATGACGGTGACAGAGTCACCGGCGATCTGCGGCAATCCGTTCCAGTCCGGCCTGATCCAGCAGGCGCAGGCCACCCTTTTCCTGGCTGACGAGGCCGGTTTTGCCGAATTCCGCCAGCCGCCGGGTGACAAAGGCCCGCCCCGAGGCCGTTTCCGCGGCCAGTTGGCTATGGGTCGCGGCGACGAACCCGGCCTCGTCTTTCAGGCGCAAAAGGGCACGGGCCAGCCGCGCGTCGAACCCGGTCAGGGCGACATCCTCGACCAGTTGCTCGAACTCGCCGAAGCGTTGGGCGACGGACCCGAAGACGAGGTCGCGAAACCCCGCATCCTCGGCCAGGCGGCTGCGGAACTGACCGGCGGGGACAAGCTCGCCGGTGATGTCGGCCTCGACCAGCCCCTCGGCGGAATAGGTGCGATCCAGCGTCAGACAGGCAAAGGTCTGCAGGCAGATGCCGCCCGGCTGCACGCGATAGAGCACCACCTCGCGCCCGTTGGCCCCGGTCAGCGACACGCGGATCGAGCCCTCGTCCAGCAGCAGGAAGCCCGGGCAAGGCTGACCGGGGCTGAACAGGACCGTGCCCTTGGGGGCGGTGAAGGGGCGGGACATGGGCGGCGCACCGGGGCTGAGGAGACAGGAACCCTGACCATTCCGCGCCCGCACGCCAACGTCAACGGCGCTTGACAGCGCGCGGGCAAAGGACCACTCCGGCGCCATGGCGAAGGACAAGACATCCCCCCGCAAGCACGACGTTTACATGCTGGTCGTGGAAGTCGGCCGCAAGGACGGCGACGGCCTGCCCGACGGCGCGACCGGGGCCGGCCTTGTCTGCTATGCCTCGGGCGTGGACGAGGCGGAGGCGGTGCGCGAAACGGTGGCCGTGTTGAAACAGGCCGACCTGAACCCCCTGGACGTAACGGGCTACGGCACGCGGGCCGAGCGCGAGGCGCAGGGCGAGACGATCGAGGACGAGGACGCCGCGCTGATGCAGCGCGCCTTCGACGAGAACGCGGTCATCGTGGTGCAGATGACGCCGTTTTTCGGCGATGAGGACCGCGGCTAGACGCGCCTCAGATCACCGCGCCATGCCCCGACGCGGCAGTACCCAGAAGCGAGCGGGTCGCGGGCCGGTCGAGCAGCGGCAAGGAGGGGTGGCGGTCACACTCGGCAATTCCAAGGGACTGGGTGCCACTGTCCTTCGAGGCCAGAACCTCGGCCAGTGTCGCCGTTTCGATCTGGCAGCGGCCCAGTTGCAGGCAATCGGGATCATCCAGCATCAGGTGATGGAACCGGCGCAGCGGCTGCGACCGGTCAAAGCGCGCGGCCTGCCCCGAAACGAGGTCGCTGGCGCGCACCAGCACCGTGTCGGTGCCCGCGAGATATTCCACCTCGGCCCCGCGCCGCAGGATCCGTGTTTCCGGCGTGAGGCAGACATCCTGCGCCAACCCGTAATAGGGCGCACGCATCCGGATCGGCGCCGCATGGCCGAGGCAGAGACGGTCGCGCGCCTCGATCCAGCGCAGGGTGCGGGGCGTGCCGCCCCTTCCAATCACGCGGTCCCCTGCCTTGAGATACTCCACGGCGACGGGCCCCTTGTCGGTCAGCACGCGCGCACCGGATGCCAAGCCCGGCAGGTCGCTGGCCGCGACGGCATGGGTGGCGATCGCAGCAACCGTCGCGATGCGCAGGTACCCGTCATCTGATGGCAAAAGGTCGGACAAGCGGGCGGGTGTCGGCAAGGCAGAGCGCATCCGGTGGCGCATCCCGGTAATCGCGTTCGCCACGTCCAGAACGTCGCCCCGCCCCCGCGCGCAGGTGACATGGCGCAACACCAGCACATGACGGGCCGACAGGAACCCCGCCGGGGTTGAAAGGTCGGTTTCCCCATGCACGAGGCGCAGCGCACCATCCGGCATCAGGTAGATCGACAAGGCGCAGGCCACGTCCCCCTGCCCCCGCCATAGGCGCACAGGCCGCCGGCCGGGCGCAGGCACCGGCAGCTCCAGCCAGAAGGTCAAGGCATCGCGCGACCGTCCATCATCGGCCTTGGCCGCGAAGGGGTACCCGATGGGGACCGCCTTCCCCTCGTTCCAGATCGCCGACCACACCATGCCGACTATCCCGCCAGCAGCCGCGCTTCATGTGCCTTGAGCGTGGTTCGGGCGGCTGGCCCATACCCCGACAGATTCTCCGGGTCGATCTGCGGGAACAGCGCCAAAACCTCGTCCCGCACCGCGGCTTCAAGGTCATCCATGACATATGGCCCGGGCTGGAAGCTTTCGGTCTCGAGCCCCTCGGACCAGACGATCTGGTGACGGTCGAAGAGCAGGTGGAAATACTCGACCTCGCCGCCCGCGTCCCAGAACCGGACCGAACACTCGTTCACAAGGTCCTTCGCGGCGACCAGCACTTCGTCCTCGCCGAACATCAAGTCGGCCATCCAGTGGCGCAGCAGGACCCGGTGCTGCGGCGACACCACGAGGCGTGCGTGCAGGCCGAAGGTTCCGGCCTCGATCACGACCGGGCGAAAACGCCCCTCGGCCGGTACACGGCGCGATCCGATCCAGCGCAGGGGCTGTGGGCCGTTGTCGCGCGTCTCGACCAGATCGCCCGCGGCGAGTGTTTCGATCGGAACATCGCCATCGGGCGTGCGAATGAGTGTCCCGCGCGCGAAACAGGGGATCGCCGTCACGGTGACAAAGGCGGTGTCGGTGATCCCGTCCTCGTTCTCGACGGTATAGGTGAAGTTTACCGTTTCATCGGCCAGCAGGTTGGTCTGGTCGGCGGGCGGCACCACCTGCAAGGTGCCATCCGCGAGCAGCGTCACCTCGTGCCCGCTGGGCAGCGTGATGGTTTCACCGACGGAGATTTCCTGGCCGTTCACATGGGTGATGGTCATCACCCCGGCCGAGTCGTCATTGGCGAGCGCGTCGACGATGGCGGTCTGGCCCTCGAAATGCGTGATGGCGTCGTCATTGGCCACAAAAGCGGTCTGCGCGCTGTCCGCCGCGATCAGGATGTTCGAGTCGTAAGAGCTGTCGGCCACGTCGGCGATGGCGATGATCAGCTCGTTCACCTCGTTCGGGTTCACGTCCATCTGCAACGACAGGGTGACGGTGAACCCGTCCATCTCGGTGTTGTAGTCGTCACCGGTGTTGTCTACGAAAAGGTTCGCGTTCTCGTTCTGGTTGACCGAGTTGATCTGCGTCACGTCGATCACGGGCGACGTCACAAGCTCACCGTTGATGTAGACGGCGACGACATCGTTGAACTGGGTGCCGGTGTATTCCGGGTATTCCTCCGAGGCGAAGACGAACTGCATCGTCATCGTGTCGCCTTCCGGAATGAAATCGATCGTCAGAATCGACGCGTCAAAGGTCGAGGCATTCGCGGCATCGTTCAGAAGCGGGTTGTTGGTGTCGCCGGGGGTATTGGTGGAGGTGCTGCCACTCTGGTTCGGGTCGCCAGAGGATTGCGTGAAATTCGTCGCCCGTCCGGTCGAGAGTATGACGCCGCTGTCCGACGGTGTTGCGCCCGGCGCGATCGTGTCCCCTCCGGAATAGATTGCCGAGGATTGCGACCACCCGTCGTAATCCGCGTCCACCACGGTGACGCCCTCGCCCATGATGGTTTCGGCCATCTCGGTCGCGGTTGCGCCCGTATCGTAGTTCAGTTCCTGCCCGGTCGCCATGTCTGCCCTCGCTCGTATCGGCGAGGCAGGGGTCATGCACGGGCGATTGCCCCCTCTGCTCGGGTGGGGGTGTTTTCATGCCTGTGATCCGTCCCACGGTCGTTGCCGCGCCTGCCTCGACGGTTTTTATTCAATTTTTCAGAAGATTAGATCGGCCTGATCCGAATTGGTATCCCCCGCCCGCCGATCACGCCTGCTTGGCCCGCCATTGTGCCTTTCCCGCCACGGCGCTACCCAAGGCGAAACCCCTGCCCATGACGGAGCCCCCATGCCCACCGATCCCGCCGCCCTGACCGCCGCCCTCGTCAAATGCCCCTCGGTCACGCCCGAAGAAGGCGGCGCGCTGCAACTGCTGGAAGCGACGCTAGGCGCGGCGGGCTTCGACTGCACCCGGGTGGATCGGAACGGCACGCCAAACCTGTTCGCCCGCTGGGGCGCCAAGGGGGCGGAGAAGACCTTTGGCTTCAATGGTCACACCGATGTCGTGCCCGTGGGCGATGAAGGCGCGTGGACGCATCCGCCCTTTTCGGCGCATCTCGAAGACGGCTGGCTTTACGGGCGCGGGGCCACCGACATGAAATCGGGCGTCGCCGCCTTTGCCGCCGCCGCTATGGATTTCGTCAAGGACACGCCGCCGAACGGCGCGATCATCCTGACCATCACCGGCGACGAGGAAGGGCCGGGCCGCGACGGCACCATCGCCATCCTCGACTGGATGGAGCAGGCGGGCGAAAGCATGGATGTCTGCATCGTGGGTGAACCCACCTGCCCCGAGGTGATCGGCGACATGATCAAGATCGGCCGGCGCGGGTCCATGACCGCGCATTTCGAGGTGATCGGCAAGCAGGGCCATTCCGCCTACCTGCACAAGACGCTGAACCCGATGCCGGCGGTGGCGCTGCTGGCGCATCGGCTGTCCAGTCACACGCTGGACGAGGGCACCGACCATTTCGACCCGTCCACCCTGTCGGTGACCACCATCGACACGGGCAACCCGGCCTCGAACGTCATCCCCGCGCGCACCCGGATGACGGTCAACCTGCGCTTCAACGACCTGCACACCGGCGCCAGCCTGACCGACTGGCTGCGCGCCGAGGCTGACAAGGTCGCCGAGGAAACCGGTACGCGGATCGAGATGCGTCCCCATATCTCGGGCGAAGCCTTCCTTACGCCCCCCGGCGATCTGTCCGATCTGGTGTCGGGGGCGGTGGCCAAGGCCACGAACCGTCAGCCCGTGCTGTCCACGACCGGGGGCACGTCCGACGCGCGTTTCGTCAAGTCGCATTGCCCGGTGGTCGAGTTCGGCCTTGTCGGACACCGCATGCACGAGGTCGATGAACGCGTCTGGGTGCAGGACATCCACGACCTGAAACGCATCTACACCCAGATCCTGACCGACTATTTCACGGGCTGAGCCGCCCCTTCATCTTGGCCAAAAACTCCCGCCGGAGGCATCAGTGCGACAAGGGGCTCAATGCCCCTTGTCGCGCTTCCCCGGGCGACGCGCGCAGGCGCGGCGCAACACCTGCCCAACTTCCCGCATGACGCGCGCCCAGCCCCGTGTTACGCCAATCGCATGAGCACGCTTCCCACCAAGGACCAGATCCTCGCCTGGATCTCGGACAACCCCGCCAGCACCTCGAAACGCGACATCGCCCGCGTCTTCGGGATCAAGGGGGCCGACCGGATCGACCTCAAGCGCATGCTCAAGGAGCTGGAGGACGAGGGCCACCTCGAGAAGCGCAAGAAAACCTATCGCGACCCCGACAAGCTGCCGCCCGTGGCGGTGTTGCAGGTCATCGGGCCGGACGATCTGGGCGACGTGTTCTGCCGCCCGCTGGAATGGCAGGGCGAAGGGGCCGAGCCGCGCATCCTGTTTTCCGCCCGCGCGACCGACCCGGCCATCGGCGCGGGCGACCGCATCCTTGCCCGCCTGCAAGAGGTTCAGGGCGAGGATCACCAGTATATCGCCCGCCTGATCCGGAGGATCGGGACGAACCCTAAAAAGATCCTCGGCATCTACCGCAAGGGGGCCGAGGGCGGGCGCATCGTGCCCATCGCCAAGGGGGCCGACAAGGAATGGCAGGTGCGCGCCAGCGACACGCATGGCGCCAAGGACGGCGAGTTGGTCGAGGCCGAACAGGCCGGCCCCAAGGGGCGCATGGGCCTGCCGCGGGCGCGGATCACCGACCGTCTGGGCGACCCCGGCGCGCCGAAATCCGTCAGCCTGATCGCGATCCACGAACACGGCATTCCCGACGCGTTCCCCGATGCCGTCATCGCCGAGGCCGACAGCAAGAAGCCCGCGGGCCTGTCGGGGCGCGAGGATCTGCGCGACATGGACCTTGTCACCATCGACCCGGCCGATGCGCGCGACCATGACGACGCCTGCTATGCCCACGCCGATGACGACCCGAAGAACAGGGGCGGCCATGTCATCTGGGTCGCCATTGCCGATGTCGCCCATTACGTGCCGGCGGGCAGCGCGCTGGACCGCGAGGCGAAGAAGCGGGGCAATTCCACCTATTTCCCCGACCGCGTGGTGCCGATGCTGCCCGACCGCCTGTCAGGGGACCTGTGTTCCCTGCACGAAGGCGTGCCGCGCGCCTGTATCGCCGTGCGCATGGTCATCGACGCCCAGGGCAACAAGATCGGCCACCGATTTGTCCGGGGGCTGATGCGCTCGACCGCGTCGCTCAACTACCAGGAGGTTCAGGCCGCCGAGGATGGCAGCCCGAACGACAAGACCGCGCCCCTGGTCGAGCCGATCATCGCCCCGCTTTACGCCGCCTACCGCGCGCTGCGCGATGCGCGCAACCGGCGCCAGCCGCTGGACCTCGACCTGCCGGAGCGGCGGATCGAACTGTCCGAGGACGGGCACGTCACCTCGGTCGCCTACAAGGATCGGCTCGATGCGCATCGCATGATCGAGGAATTCATGGTGCTGGCCAATGTCGCCGCCGCCGAGACCTTGATCGAGAAACGCTCCCCCCTGCTGTTCCGCGTGCACGAGGAGCCGAACCCCGAAAAGATCGAGGCCTTGCGCGAAACCGCCGAGGCCTCGGGGTTTTCGCTGGCCAAGGGGCAGGTCCTGCAAACCCGGCAGTTGAACGCGCTGCTGGCCCAGGCCGAGGGGAGCGAGTTCGACGAGCTGATCAACATGACCACGCTGCGGTCGATGACGCAGGCCTATTACAGCCCCGAGAATTTCGGGCATTTCGGGCTGGCGCTGAAGAATTACGCGCATTTCACCTCGCCCATCCGGCGCTACTCCGACCTCGTGGTGCATCGCTCGCTGATCTCGGCCCATGGATGGGGGCGTGACGGGCTGTCACCTGAGGAAATCGAGCGGCTGGACGAGACCGCCAAGCATATCTCGGACACCGAGCGGCGGTCGATGACCGCGGAACGCGACACCAATGACCGCTACCTCGCCGCCTACCTGTCGGACCGGGTGGGCGCGACCTTCACGGGGCGCATCTCGGGCATCCAGCGCTTCGGCGCCTTCGTGCGTCTGGACGAGACGGGGGCGGACGGGTTGCTGCCCATGCGGGCGATCGGGCACGAGTATTTCCATTTCGACGCCGAGACGCAGACGCTGATGGGCGCAGACTCGGGCCTGACCATCGGGATCGGCGACCGGGTCACCGTCAAACTGGCCGAGGCCGTGCCGGTCACGGGCGGTTTGACGCTGGACCTTGTCGAGTTGGACGGGAGAAGCCTGCCGCGCCGTCCGCAACGGGGCAAGCGGGGCGCTCCGCCACGCCGGAAGGCAGGGAAAGCGGCCAAGAAAAAGGTCAAGCTGCGCAAGAAAACCGCGCGGCAGCGTTAACCGGCCCTTCACCACATCGCCTTACCGCAACGGCAAGAGACCGCGCATTGACGCGCGGTTGATGTAAGTGCGCTTGGAATCCGCTATATTATCCACAAAACCGGGCAGACCTTGAGCGAAGACTGACAGGCCCAGCATGCGGCACACCTTAACGATATCGACCCTGACGCTGGCCCTTTGGGCCGGAATGGCACTTGCCGCACCGCCGCGGGTGTCGCTGGTGCCCATCCCCCGCCCCGGCCCGGATGCAGTAATCCCGGCCCAGGCCCGACCCGTCGCGGAGCCCGAAGTGACACGGGCGGTCGAGCCCGATGAACCGGTGAGCCTGCTGGCCGTCGCGTCCTCGATGCGGCCGGAATATCGCGGCACCCCGCCCGAGGGTTTCGTCGAGGAGACCGAGCGCATGGCCGCCGAACGGATGGGCCGGGTCGAAGACCCGGAGTTTCGCCGCTGGATCGACGGGTTCTTCGCCCGCGCCCGCGCGCAAGGGATCACGCAAGGCACGCTCGAGGCGGCCTTTACCGGCGTGCAACTGAATACGCGCGTGCTGGAACGCGATGCGAACCAATCCGAATTTTCCCGCGCATTGTGGGATTACCTCGACTCCGCCGTATCGTCAGAACGTGTCTCGAACGGGCGCGCGGCCTACGAGGAATATGCCGACGAGCTGGCCGAGATCGAAGCGCGCTACGACGTGGATGCGCGTGTGGTCGTGGCGATCTGGGGGCTGGAAAGTGCCTATGGCGCGATGCGCGGCTCGACCGACATCATCGAGGCGATGGCGAGCCTGGCCTACGAGGGGCGGCGCCGGGACTTCTTCGAGGACCAACTGATCGCGGCGCTGCGCATCCTGCAATCGGGCGACGTGCGCCCGCGCAACATGCGCGGCAGCTGGGCCGGGGCCATGGGCCATACGCAGTTCATGCCGACGAGCTACCTCGACCACGCACAGGATTTCAACGGCGACGGGCGGCGCGATATCTGGTCGGACAACCCGGTGGACGCCTTGGCCTCGACCGCTGCGTACCTGGCGCATTTCGGGTGGGAGCGGGGCCAGCCCTGGGGCGTCGAGATCCGCCTGCCCGACGGCTTCGACTACAGCCTGACGGGCGAGCGGACCCGGCGCAACGCCGCCTTCTGGCGGGACCGCGGCGTGACGCTGGCCGATGGCGGCGAGGTGCCGGATCATGGCGACGCGTCGATCCTGTTGCCCGCCGGGTCGCATGGCGTGGCGCTGATGATCTTCGACAATTTCCGGGTGATCGAGCGCTACAACCCGGCGGACGCCTATGTCATCGCGGTGGGGCATCTGGGCGACCGGATCATGGGCGGCCCCCGTTTTCGCGCCGAATGGCCGCGCGGGGACCGGGTGCTGAGCGGCGACGAGCGGCGGGAATTGCAGCGCCTGCTGACCGCTGCGGGCTTCGCCACCTATGGCGTGGACGGGATCATCGGGCCGAACACGATCGACGCCGTGCGCCGTTACCAGCAATCCATCGGCGATACGCCCGATGGTTATGCCTCGCTCCGGGTTCTTGAACAGCTGCGCGGGTCCTGAGGGGTTTCGCCCGGCTGCGCCGGTCGACCCGTGCGAGGGGGCTGTCTGCCCCCTCGCGCTCCCCCGAGCATATTTCGAGGATAAAGATCGGGTCAGGTTGGGATGACCTCGTCTCCGAGGGCGATCTCGCCGGGCGTTTCGACGGTGGCACACCAGCCGCCGTGTCCGCGCATGGCGGTGTAGCCGCCGGGCCCCAGCGCACGCTCCATCCGGGAACAGGGAGCGCAGGGGCCGGTCAGGCGCAGGCGGGATGTGCCGATGGCGATGGTCCTGCCGCGCAGGGCCGCGAGGTTGAGGCGCGAGATCACGAGGTTGCGGCGGAGCGTTTCGGGCGTGAGGGCCTCCAGCCCCACAAGGGCTGCGATGACCGGCAGGTGTTCCGCCTGGATCAGGGTGACCGCGCGCTTGCCGGGGCGCGCGTGGTCGCCCGTCAGGCCAGCCTCGGTCAGCGTCGCGCTGGAGACGGGTGTCAGAGGTGCCAGCCGGTCCGGGCGCAGGCCGATCCAGTCGAGGCGGCCGGGCTGCGCGTGGCGGGCAATGAGGTCGGCAAGCGTGTCCATGACCCGAAGATAGGACGGGGGAGACTCGACTCCCACCCGCACGGGCGCTAGATGTGAACAAAACAGGAACATATGCAGAGCTGCCCTGCCATGTCCGCCCCGACCCCGTCGCATGACCCGAAAAAGACCCGGCGCATCCTGTCGCTGTGGTTTCCCCGGCTGGCCGCCGAGCGCCTCTTGCGGGCCGAGCCGGGGTTGGCCGAGGCGCCGCTGGCCGTGATCCGTGAAACGGGGAACATCCGCAAGGTGGCGGCGCTGAGTGCGGCGGCCGAGGCACAGGGCGCGGCACGGGGCCAGCCCCTGAGCGAGGCGGTGACGCTGTGCCCGGGCCTGATCACGCGGCCCGCCGATCCGGCGGGCGAGGCGGCATTCCTGTCGGCGCTGCGGCGGTGGGCGGGCAAGTTCAGCCCCTGGGTGGCCGAGGATGCGCCCGAAGGGCTGATGGTGGACCTGACCGGCTGCGCGCATCTGTTCGGCGGGGAAGAGGCGCTGTTTCGCACCGCCCTCGCGGATTGTGCCGACCTGGGGCTAAGCGTGCGGGCGGGCATCGCCGATACCGCGGGCGCGGCCTGGGCCTTGGCGCGCTATGCTGGCGGGGGCGGGCCTGCCGCGCCGCGCACGGGCGATGCCATCGACCAGGAGGCGCGGGCAACCCGATCCCGCGCGCAAAAGCGGCACTGGACGCGCGGCGGCGTGGCCCCGGCGGCCCAGGTCATCGGGGGAGAGGCCGCGCGCATCGCGCCCCCCGGCGCCACGCGGCAGGCCTTGGCGCCCCTGCCCATCGCGGCGCTGCGGGTGCCGCAAGAGACGGTCACGGGGCTGGCGCGGCTGGGTCTGCGGCGCGTGGGCGATCTTTGGGGGATGCCGCGCGCGGGACTGACCCGGCGCTTCGGGTCCGAACTGGTGCATCGGCTGGACCAGGCGCTTGGGGTGGCGCCCGAGCCGATCTCTCCCGCCCGCGCGCCGCTGCATTTCGCGCTGCGGCTGAGCCTGCCCGACCCGATCGGGCTGGAGGCGGATATCCTGGCCGGGCTGGACCGGCTGCTTCCGCCGCTTTGCGAAAAGCTGCGCGGGGCGGGGCGCGGCGCGCGCCGGGTGCGGTTGGAATTGTCGCGGGTGGATGGCGGCACGCAGGTGGTCGAGGTGGGCCTGGCGCGGCCTGCCGATCATCCCGACCGGTTGCGCCCGCTGCTGGCGATGAAGCTGGACGAGGTGGATGCGGGCTTTGGCATCGACCGGCTGCGGCTGGTGGCGACGGTGACCGAGCCGCTTCATGCCAGCCAGCACAAGGGCGGATGGGCCGTCAGCGCCGAGGCTCACGCCCCCCGGGGCGAGGCGCAGGCGATGGCAGACCTGATCGCCCGGCTGGGCGCGCGCGTGGGGCTGGAGGCGATCACCCGCGAGCGCCCCGCCGACAGCCATATCCCCGAGAAAACCAGCGTGACCCTGGCCGCCGCATGGTCGGAGCCGGCCGGGGACTGGCCCCGCCCTGCCCGGCCCCGGCCCCTGACCCTGTTTCGCCCCGAACCCGTCATGGCGCCCGACTGCCCCACCCCGCCCGAAACCTTTCGCTGGCGTGGCCGGACATTCAAGATGCAGGCCGCCAGCGGCCCCGAACGGATCGCCCCGGAATGGTGGCTGGACGAGCCCGACTGGCGCACGGGCGTGCGGGATTACTGGCGCATCACCACCGCAGAGGGGGCCGGTTTATGGCTGTTCTACGCCCATGGCGGTGCAGCCTCGGGCGGGTGGTTCGCGCAGGGAAATTTCGATTGATCGGCGTGTAGCGCGGCCAACGGTGTCGGGCGGTGACGGGATGGCCCGAGGCGCGACAGGCCCCGGCCAACCCTAACGCGCCATGCGCGCGCGACCCGATGCGGCCAGCTTCAGACGGCGGCCTTGCGCATCTCGTCGAGGTAGATCTCGCGCAGGCGGGCGCTGACGGGGCCCGGTGCGCCCGACCCGATGGCCTGCCCATCCATGTCGACGACCGGCATGACGAAGCTGGACGCCGAGGTGATGAAGGCCTCGTCCGCATCTTTCGCCTCGTCGATGGTGAAGGGGCGTTCCTCGACCGTCATCTGTGCCTCGCGGGCAAAGCGCAGGACGGCGGCGCGCGTGATGCCGTGCAGGATCTCGTTGCCGAGGTGGCGGGTGATGATGGTCCCGTTCTTGACGATATAGGCGTTGTTCGACGTGCCCTCGGTCACGAACCCGTCCTCGACCATCCACGCATCATCGGCGCCCGCGGCCTTGGCCATCATCTTGCCCATCGACGGGTAGAGCAGCTGCACCGTCTTGATGTCGCGGCGGCCCCAGCGCTGATCCTCGATCGAGATGACCTTGATGCCGGTCTTGGCCGCAGGGCTGTCGGCAAGGCCGGGCTTGGATTGGGTGAACAACACAATGGTCGGCGGCGTATCTTCGGGCGGGAAGGCGAAGTCGCGATCCGCCGCGGCCCCGCGCGTGATCTGGAGGTAGATCAGCCCCTCGTCGATCTCGTTCTTTTCGACAAGCTGGCGATGGATCTCCAGCAACTCGTCCATGTCCACCGGGGAAGCCATGTCGAGTTCGGTCAAGGAGCGTTCCAGACGCCGCGCGTGACCCGCGAAATCGACCAGCTTGCCGCCAAGCACGCTGGTGACCTCGTAGACGCCGTCGGCAAACAGGAACCCACGGTCGAAGATCGAGACCTTGGCCTCTTCCTCGGGGAGGTATTGGCCGTTGACATAGACGGTGCGGGACATGGGCGGATCTCCTATCAAGCTGTCATCGCTTTCGGGGGTTGGCGCGCCCACGTCAAGGGACGGCGCGCCGCAGGGTTAGCCCCAAAGCGCGGGATCGGGCGGGTAGACGGTGGAGCCCTCGAACCTGAGGGGCGTGTCCCGGTCGGCGCCCAGCAGCAGGGGGCCGTCCAGATCGGTGATCGCCGCGCCCTGCGCCACCAGAACGGCGGGGGCCATGGCCAGCGACGAACCGACCATGCAGCCGACCATGATGCCGAAGCCCTGCGCCTCGGCCTCGGACTTGAGCGCGAGCGCCTCGGTCAGGCCGCCGGTCTTGTCGAGCTTGATGTTCACCATGTCATACTTGCCCTTGAGCCCGGCAAGGGTCGCACGATCATGGCAGGATTCATCGGCGCAGACGGGCAAGGGGCGTTCGATTTCTTGTAGAAGATCATCGTCGCCCGCAGGTAGCGGCTGTTCCACCAGTTCGACGCCCAGCGCCACCAGGTGCGGGGCAAGCTCGGCATAGACCTCGGCCGTCCAGCCCTCGTTGGCATCGACGATGATGCGGGACTTGGGAGCACCTGCGCGCACCGCTTCCAGCCGGGGCATGTCATCGGGTGTGCCAAGCTTGATCTTGAGAAGGGGACGCTGCGCGTTTTTCGCCGCCGCGGCACGCATGTTCTCGGGGCTGTCGAGAGACAGGGTGAAGGCGGTGGTAACCGGACCGAGGGCGGAGAGGCCGGCAAGGTCCCATGCGGGTTTGCCAGCGGCCTTCGCCTCCAGGTCCCATAACGCGCAATCCAAGGCGTTGCGCGCCGCCCCGGCTGGCAGGGCATCTTGCAGCGCGTCCCGCGTGATGTCGGCGGGCAAACCTTGGATTTGGTCCGTCACGCTGTCTAGGCTTTCACCGTAGCGGGCATAGGGCACGCATTCGCCATGCCCCGTCACCCCGTCGCGGGTGACGGTCACGGTCAGAACCTCGGCCACCGTGCGCGAGCCGCGCGAGATGGTGAAGGTTTCTCGGAACGGGAAGCTGTCGCGCGTGACCCGGATCATAGCGCCTCCAACGCGTCGGCAAGGCGGGCGGCCCCTTGGCGGAACGGGTCGACCGTGGGCAGGCCCATGCGCTTCTCGACCTCGGCGAGGTAGGACAGCGCCTCGTCCTCGCCCATTGCGGCGGTGTTGATCGACACGCCGACGACCTGGCAGGCCGGGTTGGCGATGCGGGCCAGCGGCAGGGCGGTGTCGCGCAGCGCCTCAAGCGTTGGAAGGTCATAGCCCGGCAGCCCGCGCATGTGCTCGCGGGTGGGTTCATGGCTGAGGATCAGGGCGTCGGGTTGGCCGCCATGGATCAGCGCCATGGTGACGCCGGAATAGCTGACGTGGAACAGGCTTCCCTGCCCCTCGATATGATCCCAGTGGTCGTCATCGTTGTCCGGCGTCAGCCATTCGATGGACCCGGCCATGAAATCGGCGATCACGGCGTCCAGCGGCACGCCATTGCCGGTGATCAGGATGCCGGTCTGCCCCGTGGCGCGGAAGCTGGATTTCAGCCCGCGCGCCTTCATCTCGCGATCCACGGCGAGAGAGGTATACATCTTGCCAACCGAGCAATCCGTGCCGACGGCAAGGCAGCGTTTTCCCGTGCGCTTCACACCATTGGCAATCGGGTACTTCACGTCCGGCACCCGCACATCATGGAGCTGCCGCCCCGTGGCGCGCGCGACGGCGGCAAGGTCTTCTTCATCGCGCAGCAGGTTATGCAACCCGCTGGCAAGGTCGAACCCTTCCTCAAGCGCCTGCACCAGCACCTTTTTCCAGGCGGCCGAAATCACGCCACCCCGGTTGGCGACGCCAATCACCAGCGTCTTGGCGCCGGCGGCCTTTGCGGCCTCGAGGTCCATGTCCGGCAGACCGACATTCGCCTTGCACCCCTCCATCCGGAACTGGCCGACAGCATTGTCCGGGCGCCAGTCGCGGATGCCTTGGGCAACCTTGGCGGCCAACTGGTCGGGCGCGTCACCGAGGAAAAGGAGATAGGGGGTTTCGATCATGGCGGCCTCCGGGCTGCGATTTGCGGGTCGGGCGCAGGTTAGGACAGCCCGCACGCGAGTGTTTCGGGAAATGCACCACCTGACCGGGGCTTTGACGGAAATTTTTGCGCGCAGCGAGGGTTACGCACAAGATCCGTGCGCGGAGCAGCTCAGCTCGAGGGAAGAAGACCCGCCGGCGCGGTGGCGCTGCGCTCGAAATCAACCGGGGCGGTCGCCGAGGCCGCGGTGTTGCGCTTGAACTCGTAGCGCATCAGGTCGCCGTCTTCTTCCGACGCCACGATCAGGGCTTGGTAGAGGTGGCGCGGCCCGTCGAAAATGTCGATCAGCCCCCGCAGGCGCGGCGCCTCTTCGGAATCAACCGCAAAGCCATGGTCGCTGTATTCGAGGATGGCAAAGGCTTCGTCCCCGACATGGACGAAACGCGTGGCGCGCTTGCGGCGATCGCGGCGCTGAGCCTGCGCAAGCTCGTCCTGCAATTCCTTTGGCAAGAAGTCGGTCATGGCAGCACGCAAAACCTGCAAATGGTCGATATGTCGGAAGAAATGGTGCTTACCCCGATTCCGTCAACGCATGACCTTCGCCGCAGGTGCAACCGTGGCTGATCAGCCACGGGCCGGTGCCACTTGGGCAACAGTTCGCCAACGCTGATCCGAACGCTTGCGACGCAAACCGATATTTGCCAGATTTCGGTTAAGGGGTTCGCCAAACCTCTTGCACCAAAAGAAATAACAAAAAAGGCAGGCATTATGGCATTCGATCCACCCGGGCCCGATGCGGGCCGCATCCAAACCGTTCGCAGCGGCGAGGACACGGGCCATCCCTTTCTCGATTTCGTCAACACGGTCTCTGATGACGGCAAGACCCGCGCGCAAAACAGTTTTGCCGATGGGGCGGAGCTGTTGAGCCTCCTCCGCACGGCCGGCATGCCGATTCCTGCGGACGAAACCCCGCCGTCGCGCGGGCAGATGGCGAGTCTGATGTCGTTGCGCGAAGCCGCGCATGCAGTGCTGGGCGCGATGGCCGCCAAGCGGCGCCCCGGACGGGAAGAGGCGCTGATGCTGGAATCCGCGATCAAATCGGCGACGGCAGATGCCACCTTGACCCTCGACCGCGTCTCGGGGGCTAGTTTTCGCCCCGGTCCCTTGGGCGGGCTGCATGACGTCGTCGCCTTGTCGGCGCTGGATCTGCTGACGCGGGCCGACCTGACGCGCCTGAAGGAATGCAAACGCTGCACGCGGCTGTTCCTCGATCATGGGCGCGGCCCCGGGCGGCGTTGGTGCGCCATGTCGCGCTGCGGAAACCGGGCCAAGGCCGAAAGCTTCCGTGCCCGCAAACGCGCCGGGGACGCCACAGGCTGACGCGCGCCTGTGCGATGATGCGAGATATGGCCTGCGCCGGTGCCGGTTTTCCGCACAGAACCCTCGGCTATCTATCGCCATGAATTTTTCACAGGTGATTGGAGGGTTTCATGGGCCTGCTCATCGACGGCGAATGGCACGACAAATGGTATGACACCAAGAAAAGCGGCGGCAAATTCGAACGCTCGGAAGCGGCCTTTCGCAACTGGGTGACGGCGGACGGAAGCGCCGGGCCGACCGGCGATGCGGGCTACAAGGCCGAAAGCGGACGCTATCACCTCTATGTCAGCCACGCCTGCCCCTGGGCCAATCGCACGCTGATCTTCCGCGCCCTCAAGGGGCTTGAAGACCATATCGACGTGTCGGTGGTGCATCCCGACATGCTTGGCGATGGCTGGACCTTCGACACGGATTTCGACGGGGCGACGGGCGACCGGCTGTTCGGGTCAGCGTTCATGCGCGATGTCTACCTGCGCGCCATGCCCGACATGACGGGGCGTGTGACGGTGCCGGTCCTTTGGGACAAGGAAACAAACACCATCGTGTCGAACGAGTCAGCCGAGATCATCCGCATGTTCAACTCGGCCTTCGACGGGATCACCGGCAACCGCGACGACTACTACCCCGAGGCGTTGCGCGACCGGGTCGACGCGATCAATGCGCGCGTCTACGACGAGATCAACAACGGCGTCTACAAGTCGGGCTTTGCGACCACGCAAGCGGCCTATGACGAGGCCGTGCATGCGCTGTTCGACGCGCTGGACTGGGTCGAGGGGATCCTCGCCGACAGCCGCTATCTCGCCGGGGATCACATCACCGAAGCCGACTGGCGCCTGTTCACGACGCTGGCGCGCTTCGATGCAGTCTATCACCTGCATTTCAAGTGCAACCGGGCGCGGATCATCGATTATCCGAACCTCTGGGCCTATGCACGGGAGCTTTACCAGTGGCCGGGGGTGGCGGACACCATCCACTTCGATCATATCGTGCGCCATTACCACTACAGCCACGACAGCATCAATCCGCACAGGATCATTCCGATCAATCCCGAGATCGATTGGTGGGCGCCACATGGCCGCGAGGCATTGAAGGCCGCCTGAGAATAGGGTTCATGCATCGGGAGAGACGGAGTTCGCCCGATGCAGGACACCCACAAATCGCGCGACCATGGCGGCGGGATCGATGCCGCCGCCGCCCGCTATGGCGGGGCGCGCGCGGATTGGCTGGACCTGTCGACCGGCATCAACCCGGTGCCTTACCCCATCGGCCACATCCCCGAGCATGCCTGGACCTCCCTGCCCGATCAGGCGGCGCTGGATCGCCTCTTGTCCGCGGCGCGGTCCTTCTGGGACGTGCCCGCGGGCGCGGGGATTATCGCTGCGAACGGGGCGAGTGCCCTGATCGCGCAGATGCCACGTTTGGCCCAGCGCGGACGCGTTTCGATCCCAGGTCCGACCTACAACGAACACGCCGCCGCCTTTCGCGCTGCGGGTTGGAACGTGGGGGACAACGATGCCAATGCCCGGGTGGCCGTGCATCCGAACAATCCCGACGGGCGGCTATGGACCGATGCGGAGCTGACCGGTGCGGATCTGACGATCATCGACGAAAGCTTTTGCGACACCTGCCCTGAGGAAAGCCACATTGACCGCGCAACCGAGCCGGGGGTCGTGGTGCTGAAGAGCTTCGGCAAGTTCTGGGGTTTGGCCGGGCTGCGCCTTGGCTTCGCGATCGCGCGCCCCGAAACCTGCGCCAGCCTGTCCGAAGCGCTGGGGCCGTGGTCCGTCTCGGGACCTGCCTTGCAGATCGGAGCCGTCGCCCTGGAAGACCGCGCCTGGGCCGAGATGACCCGTGTGCGGCTGGCCCGTGACGCGACGCGGCTGGACGCGATGCTGGAGGCAAAAGGGGCCACGCTGATCGGCGGCACATCCCTGTTCCGAACCTATGCCGTCCCCGATGCCGCCGAATGGCAGGACAGGCTTGCGCAAGCGCAGATCTGGACCCGGATCTTTCCCTATTCCGGCACGTGGCTGCGTCTCGGCCTTCCGGGCGGAGAAGACGACTGGCACCGACTTTGGCGAGCGCTTCCATGACGGAGCACGCGTTTCTCCTGCTCTGCGCATTGCTGCTGGACGCGGCCTTGGGCGAACCGCGCTGGCTGTGGGACCGGGCGCCGCATCCTGCGGTGCTGATGGGGTGGTTGATCGACTGGTGCGACCGGCGTTTCAACACCGGGGATTTGCGGCGCGCGCATGGGCTTTACGTTATCGTGGTGCTTGGCGGATTGGCAATGGCCCTTGGCTGGATCGTGGCCTCTCTGCCCCTTGGCTCGGTGTTCGAGATCGTGATCGCCGCGATCCTGTTGGCGCAGAAAAGTCTTGTCGACCATGTGCGGGCGGTGGCCGACGGGCTGCGACAGTCGCTGGACGCGGGGCGGCGCGAAGTCAGGATGCTTGTCGGTCGCGATACCGCTGACCTGGACGAAAGCGCCATCGCCCGTGCAGCCATCGAAAGCGCGGCCGAGAACCTGTCGGACGGGGTCGTCGCGCCGGCCTTCTGGTTCCTGATCGGTGGCTTGCCCGGTATCTTCTTGTACAAGATCACGAATACGGCGGACTCGATGATCGGGCACCGGACCGAACGCCACGAGGAATTCGGCTGGGCCGCGGCCCGTCTGGATGATGTGCTGAACTGGATCCCCGCCCGCCTGACAGCCGCCTTCATCGCGCTGGTGTCTGGCGTGCCGGGCGCGTGGCAAGCAGCGCGCCGCGAGGGGCCGCTGCACCGGTCGGTCAACGCGGGCTGGCCCGAGGCGGCCATGGCGCGCGCGCTGGACCTCGCCCTGTCGGGCCCCCGCAGCTATGGCGGGCAGATGACGGATGATCCAATCCTGAACCCGACCGGACGGCGCGCGGCGACACCCGAAGACATCGAGACGGCCTGCAAGATCCTGTGGCGGGTCTGTGCCGCCATGGTGGGCAGCGTCCTGCTCCTGGCGCTTCTGACAAGGCTTGCGGGATAGGGCCACCTTGATACTCTGCCGGCAAACTGGACCAACAGGGTATTTCAACATGAAGCGTTTGATGATGGCCGGGCTTTGCGCGCTGGGAATTTCGACCGGGGCGGCATCGGCACAGCAATGCGGCGGCGATTTCGGTCAATTCGTGCAAGGCCTGCGGGACGAGGCGCTGAGCCGGGGCCATTCGCCCGACGCCGTGAACAGCTTTTTCGCGCAGGCGAACTATTACCAACGCGCGCTCGACGCGGACCGGCGGCAGGGCATCTTCACCGTGCCCTTCACCGAGTTCGCGCGGCGGCTGATTTCCCAGAACAGGCTGGATAACGGGCGCGCCAACGGACAGCGCTATGCCTCTGTCTTCGACGAGATCGAGCGGCGCTTTGGTGTGAGCCGCGGTATCCTCTTGTCCTTCTGGGCGTTCGAAACGGATTTCGGGGCCTTCCAGGGCGATTACAACACGCTCGACAGCCTCGTGACCTTGGCCCATGACTGCCGCCGTCCGCATATCTTCCGCCCGCAGATCTTTGCCGCGCTCGAACTGTACGAGCATGGCGATTTTGACCCGGTCAACACGATGGGCGCATGGGCGGGTGAGATCGGCATGGTCCAGATGCTGCCCGAGGATATCCTTGAAAACGGGATCGACGGGGATGGCGACGGGCATGTCTACCTGCAAACCTCTGCCGCCGATGCGCTGATGTCCGGGGCGAACGTTCTGCGGTCCTTGGGCTGGCGCGCGGGCGAGCCGTGGATCGTGGAGATCACCGTGCCGGGCGATCTGGATTGGTACCAGACGGGCATCCACACCTCGCGCAGCGTGGCCGAGTGGGAGGCCGATGGCGTAAGGGCGCGCAACGGTGGCGCGCTGCCGCTGCGCAACGCGCAGGCCTCGGTCGTGCTGCCGCAGGGGCGCAACGGGCCCGCTTTCCTTGCCTACCCGAATTTCAACGTCCTGTTCGAATGGAACGAAAGCTTCACCTACGTGCTGACCGCGGCCTATTTCGGCACGAGGCTGGAAGGCGCACCGGTCATGGACGCGCGCAACCCCGATGCCGGCCTGGACGGCAACGCGATGCGCGACTTGCAGCGCCGCTTGCAGGCGCGCGGGCATGACGTCGGCGGGATCGACGGCATCCTTGGCGCTGGCACGCGCATGGCCGTGCGCGAGGAACAACGCCGCCTCGGCTTGCCCGCGGACGCCTGGCCCACCTGGCAATTGCTGAACGCGCTGTAAGCCGCCCCCCTCCGCCGCGCTTGCGGGACTGGCCTTGGGCGGCCAGCCCCGTATCTGGCCGAGCTGATGGGCGGTTCTGCGGCGCGTAGATCTTGCGGATCGAGGCCGTAGCACGAATGGTCTGGTGATCGACCGCCGGAGCGTCCGTCCGAATGCGCTGCCCGGACTGAGGGTCAGGCGACGAGCTGCTCGGCCTTTTTCAGGTCGACACTGACAAGCTGCGACACGCCCTGTTCGGCCATGGTCACACCAAACAGGCGATCCATCCGGGCCATCGTCACTGCGTGGTGCGTGATGATGAGGAAACGGGTGTCGGTCTGGCGCGTCATCTCGTCCAGCAGATCGCAGAACCGGGTGACGTTGGCATCGTCCAGCGGCGCATCGACCTCGTCCAGCACGCAGATCGGCGCGGGGTTGGCGAGGAACACGGCAAAGATCAGCGCCAGCGCGGTCAGCGTCTGTTCGCCGCCCGACAGCAACGAGAGCGTGGACAGCTTCTTGCCCGGAGGCTGGCAAAGGATTTCAAGGCCAGCCTCAAGCGGGTCGTCGGATTCCACCAGTACCAGCCGCGCCTCGCCGCCGCCGAACAGATGAGTGAACAGGCGCGAGAAGTTGCCATTCACCTCGTCAAACGCCTTGAGCAACCGTTCACGCCCCTCGCGATTGAGCGAGGCGATGCCGGAGCGCAGCTTGGCAATCGCCTCTTCCAGGTCGGCCTTTTCGGTGGCGAGGGTATCATGCTCTTCCTGCACCTCGCGCGAGTCCTCTTCGGCGCGCAGGTTCACCGCCCCCAACGCATCCCGCTGACGGCGCAGGCGCGCGACATCGCCCTCGATCCGGTCGGCGGAGGGCATCGGGTCCGGCAGGTCCCCAAGACTTTCGAGGAGGGCATCGGGCGTGACCTCCTGCTCCTCCATGATGCGCTCGGCGGCTACGGTCACCGCCTCGGCGGCGGCGTCGCGGCGGGCCTCGGCGGCCGCGCGGGCCTCGCGCGCGTCGGAGGCGCTCCGTTCAGCATCGCGCTCGGCGGTGATGGCGTCGCGCAGGGCACGTTCGGCCCCTGACAGGGCATCCGACGCCATCGCGCGGCGTTTCTCGGCGTCGGTGATCTTGCCGGCCAAACCTTCGCGTTTCTCGGCGATCTGGTCGGGCCTCTTTTTTGCCTCGTCGAGTTGAGACGCGGCCTCTTCCCGACGCTTTTCCAGTTCGGAAAGCCGGGTGGTGGCGCTGTCGAGGCGGGTTTTCCAGCCTTCGATTTCCTGCCCGATCTTCTGGATGCGTGCCGCGCGCAATTCGCCCTCGCGCTTCAACTCGTCATGGGCCGTCCGGCGGGCCATCATGGCCATGCGCGCGGCCTCGACCGTGGTGCGCGTGTCGTTCAGGCGGGCGCGGACGTGCTCCAGATCATCCAGAGCTTCGCGCGCGCTGCGGGCAGCCTGCAATTCCTCCTGCGCCTTGCCGGCTTCGTCCCCATGGCGGGCGGCGGTGGCGCGCAAGGTTTGCAGCTTGCCTTCCAGAACCGAGCGATCGGCCTCGGCCTTGGACAGGGCGCGGCTTGCCTGCGCCAGCCGGGTTTCGGAATCGCGCCGGGCGTTTCGGGCCGCGCGATCCGCTTCGGTCAGGTCGGCGAGGCGGGCGGCCAGCGCCTCGTGCGCCGCCTTGGCCTCATCGGCTTGCGCGCGGGCGCGATCGGCCTCGGCCCGCAGGCCCGTCAGCTTGTTCTGCTGTTCAAGACGGCGTGCGGCGGTCGAGACGGCATCGGCGGCGGCGACGGAATAGCCATCCCACCGCCACAGATCACCCGCGCGGGACACAAGCCGCTGGCCCGGCTGAAGATCGGCTTGCAGGCGCGGGCCGTCCGCCGCCTCCACCACCCCGATCTGCGAGAAGCGCCGGACAAGCGCGGCGGGGCCCTGCGCATGATCGGTGATCGGCATGGCCCCGCCAGGCAGAGGCGCAGGCGCCGCGTAGGGGTCGAGGCCCGTCCACCCAGTGCCACCGGGCATCGCCGCCATGGGCGCTTCGAGATCATCGGACAGCGCCGCGCCGACGGCGGCCTCGAACCCCGGCGCAACGGTAATCTGGTCGAGAAGCTGGTCGCCTTTGCCGCGTTCGCGGTCGAGCAATTTCGACAAGGCCGCGACTTCGGATGCAAGCGTTCCGGCGCGCCCCTCGGCCTCGGCCCGGGCGGCACGGGCCGCGCTTTCCTCGGTCAAGACAGCGGCACGGGCAGCTTCGGTCTCGGCCAGGGTTTCCTCGGCGCGACCCGCGAGGTCCTGCGCGGCGGCCAAGGCATCGGCGGCTTCCTGCTGTTCGCGCTCCAAGGTGGACAGCCGCGTGGCGGCTTCGTCCGCGGCCTGACCTGCGCGGGCCGCGTCCTCGGTGTTGCGGCGAGCGGATTTCTCGGCTTCCGACACACGGCGCTCGGCCTGCTGGTGCTGGGCCGACAGGGCGGCGGCCTGCTCGGTCGCCTCGGCCAGCGCGCCTTCTCGTTCGCCCAGGATATCGGCGGCCTCTGTCGCGGCGGCGGCGGCGGCGGCCAGCGCGTCGTCATGGCCGTCACTCTCGGCGATCAGGGTGGTGCGTTCGCTTTCCAGGGCGGCGATGCTGTCACCCGCATCCGCGTTCAGCGCGGTTTCGCGTTCGATGTCCCGTGTCAGCTGGCTGATCCGCGCGGTCAGCGTATCGACGGCCTGCGCGGCGCGAGTCGCCTCGTCATCCAGCGTGTCGCGTTCGATCACAAGCCGCTGGAGGATCGCGGCGGCGATGGAGTCTTCCTCGCGCAGAGGGGGCAGCGCGGCCTCGGCCGTTTCTCGCGCCTTGGCGGCTTCGCGTGCAGCGGTCTCGGCGCGGGCGGCCGCGGTCAGGCTTTCGCGCAGCACCTCCTCGGCGCGGGCCCGGCCCTGTTCGGCGTCGCGCCAGCGCAGGAACAAAAGCAGCCCCTCGGCATGGCGCAACTCCGCGTTGATCTCGCGATAGCGCGCCGCCTGCCGGGCCTGCCGGGCCAAGGTGGACAGCTGTGCGCTCAACTGCTCCAGAACATCCTCGACGCGGGCAAGGTTCGTCTCGGCCCCGCGCAGCTTCAATTCCGCTTCGTGGCGGCGTTGATAAAGGCCCGAGATGCCCGCGGCCTCTTCAAGGATGCGGCGGCGGTTCTTGGGCTTGGCGTTGATCAGCTCGCTGATCTGCCCCTGCCGCACCAGCGCGGGCGAATGGGCACCGGTCGAGGCATCGGCGAACAACATCTGGACGTCGCGGGCGCGCACATCCTTGCCGTTCAGCTTGTAGGCCGAGCCTGCGTCACGCGTGATGCGGCGCACGATGTCGATCTGGTCGGCATCGTTGAACCCCGCAGGCGCGAGACGGTCAGTGTTGTCGATCTGAACCGAGACTTCCGCGAAATTGCGAGCCGGGCGCGTGGCTGCCCCGGCGAAGATCACGTCTTCCATGCCGTCGCCACGCATCGCGGTCGGGCGATTTTCACCCATCACCCAGCGCAGCGCTTCGAGGAGGTTGGATTTCCCGCAGCCGTTCGGCCCCACGACCCCCGTCAGACCCTGCGCAATCACGAGGTCCGTCGGGTCCACGAAGGATTTGAAGCCATTGAGCCTGAGTCGCGAAAAGCGCACGGGGGTCCGCCTGCCAAGTCTGATTCCGTTGGTCTTGCAGTTTCCGGGCTGCGAGGCGGTTGAGTCAATCAGCGCCCACTGGATATGGCGGATATCGGCCGCTTATCCCCAAGATATGTGGTTTTTCACCAAATATGGCGTCGGCTTACGCCGATAGCTCTGCAGCCGCGCACGATAGCACTGCCCCCTGCGACGCATTGTGCATTGCATTTCTCCCCGCGCCGTGACATTTAGTTTGCAAGGTTAAATATCCGAGGTGCAAAACATGTCACATGCAGCTACGAAGTATTCGCCGCTCTATTTCCTTGCTTCGCTGGGAATGGGTGGCCTTTCCGTCACCTTCTTCATGTACCTGTTCTTCTGGGTGCCGCATCCCGGCCAGCCTGTCCCGGTTTTCGAAGACGTGTGGCCGGTCCTGACGGACGGCACGCTGCTGCAACAGGCGATGGTCCTGATCGCATGGGCTGGCATCGCCTTCTTCGCGTTTCACAACATCAAGCTGCTGATCTTCAACCTGCGCAAATATGCCGAGTTCAAGCGCTCGGAAGGGTTCGAGGCGTTTGCCCAGTCGAACGCGGGCAGCCAGGTTCTGGCCATGCCGCTGGCGCTGGCCATGACGGTCAACGTGGGCTTCATCCTTGGCCTGACCTTCGTGCCGGGGCTGTGGAGCATCGTGGAATACATGTTCCCCGCCGCCATCGTCGCCTTCCTGGCAATCGGCTACATCGCCCTGCGCCAGTTGGGTCATTTCATCGCCTCGCGGCTGCATTCGGGTGGGTTCAACTGCTCGGCCAACAACAGCTTTGCGCAGATGCTGCCGGCCTTTGCCCTGTCGATGATCGGCGTTGGCCTTGCCGCACCGGCGGCGATGTCGACCACTGTCGTCACCTCCGGTATCGGCCTTGTGCTGTCGACCTTCTTCATTACCGCAGCGGTGCTTCTCGCGCTGGTGGTCCTGGTGATGAGCATCCGCCCCATGCTGGAGCATGGCGTGAATGTCGAGGCCGCCCCGACGCTGATGGTTGTCATTCCGATCATGACCGTCATCGGGATCGCCCTGCTGCGTCAGGGTCACGGCCTGCATGTCAATTTTGACAGCCATACCACCGATGCCGCCACGATGATGACGCTGACGCGGCTGTTGTCGGTGCAGGTTCTGTTCGGCCTCTTCGGTCTGGCCGTGATGTCGCGGGTCGGCTACCTCGCCCGCTTTGTCACGGGGCGCGAAACCTCGGCCGGGTCCTACGCCCTGGTCTGCCCCGGTGTTGCCCTCTCGGTGATGACCCACTTCTGGCTGAACAAGGGCCTCGTCGCTGCCGGCCTCGTCGCCCAGTTCTCGGTCGCCTACTGGGCCATCTCTGCCGTGGCCGTCGGCTTCCAGATCGCCATGATCGTTCTGGTGTGGATGCTGGCCACCAAGCACTTCCGTCCGCTGCCGCAAGGCGCTGTCGCGGCGGCCTGATCCGGACGACATTCATCGCGCATCGCTCCTCCCTTCAGATGCGCCTCGAGCCGCCCCCTGGCCACACCGGGGGGCGGTTCCACATTTGAAAACGCCGCCCCGTTGAGAATGGCCCCTTGCAATGCTATCTTTGCAACGTACGCGCCACGTGGTGGCGTCAAACAGTAAGGAGGACAGTGTCCTGACCGGACCGACCCAAGCGGTGGCTCATACGGCCGCCCCCAACGCGCAAGTTGCGCAACACCCCGAACCCCTCGCAGGCGATGCCCTGCTGGAGCGTGTTCTGACCTCTCTCGATGACGACAAGGCCGAGGATATCGTGCAGATCGACCTGCGCGGCAAATCTTCGATCGCCGATTTCATGGTGATCGCCTCGGGCCGGTCGTCGCGCCAGGTCGCGGCCATTTCCGAGAAGCTGGTGGACCGGCTGAAGCAGGAGATGGGCCTGATCTGCAAGGTAGAAGGCAAGGATGCGGGCGATTGGGTGCTGATCGACGCGGGCGATGTGCTCGTCCACGTTTTCCGCCCCGAAGTGCGCGACTTCTACCAGCTCGAGAAGATGTGGATGCCCGCAAGCGGCACCGCGCAATAACGCGCGTCCTGTCATGCGGGTGCATATCTGTGCCGTCGGGCGCCTCAGGAAGGGGCCCGAACGGGACCTGATCGACGATTATCTCTCACGTTTCGAAAAGACAGGCCGCGGCCTTGGGTTGACCCTTGGCGGCGTGATCGAGGTCGAGGATCGCAAGGGCGGCGGCATGGGCGCCGAGGCCGACCTGCTGCGCCGCGCCATCCCGCAGGGCGCCGCCACCTGGGTTCTGGACGAGCGCGGAGAGACGCCAACAAGCCCCGACTTCGCCGATGCCATCGCACGCCTGCGCGACCAGGGGAGGGGCGACCTTGCCCTGGTGATCGGGGGGGCGGACGGTCTGGATCCTGCGCTGCGGTCCGAGGCGGACAAGGCCATATCCCTTGGTCGGATGGTCTGGCCGCATATGCTGGCCCGCGTCATGCTGTCGGAACAGCTTTATCGCGCCGCCTCGATCCTGGCCGGGAGCCCGTATCACCGCGTCTAGCGCATCAGGATGTCTTGCCGGTAGCGTCGCATCAGCAGCAGGCCGAAGAACAGGGTCACGACCGCCCAGATCAGGACAAGCAGTTCGCTGATATATTGCGGCGAATAGGTTGGGTAGACGCCGTCGCGGAACAAGCCGGTGATATGCACGAACGGGATGTACCAGATGATGTCCTGCACGATGCCGCTCAGATCCTCGTAGATAAAGATGACGCCGGCATAAATGATCCTCGGGCGGTTCAGAATCCCGTAAAAGCTTCCCCAGACAGGATAGAGACCGGTCAGGACGGCATTCAACGTGCCCAGCCCCAGCCCGAGAAACCCGGCCAGGATGGTGGCTTCGATCATCGGCCCGAATTCGAGAACGACCGTTGTATCGGTGAACTGGAGAAGTCCGGCGAGCACGATGATCATCACCGTCACGCTGGTCAGGAAGTTCAGCAGGAACCTTGCCGCGATGGCGTCGAACCATGAGACGGCAGGATAGATCAGGAGCGGCCGAGAGAAGCGCAAAGCCCCCGTGACCGCGGTTTCGATCTGCGCCATGACCTGAAAGGGCAGGAAGCCCGACGCGTAGAACAGGATGAAGCTATTGCCGAGGGAAGGTGTACGCAGGAGCAGTGAAAATGCGAATGCCATGAACACCAATGCCCCGAGCGGTTCGGCAATGGCCCAGACATATCCCCCCGGCGAACGTCCGTAGCGCGTGGACATTTCCCTCAGCATCAAGGCCGCGATGGCCCGACCGCTGGCGAAACGGCGTTTCGTCGAGCATGGGCGGCCGACGGCTGGTGGAATGTCGGGACTGACTGTCACAGAGCTATGGCTACCATCATGCTGGCGTCAAAAGACGCGTTTATGTATGACAGGACCAGCAGGTTCAAACGCAACTGCACTGGCGATCCACACCTTGGACGATAGTCTTCCCCCAAAGATGAAACAAGAACGCCCGGCAAACGCCGACGCAAACGAGCGAGCGGACGGCAAACCGCTTCCAGAAGGCAACGAAAACGCAAGCCAAGGCTCTGGCCAGCCGGCACACCCGGCCTCGGTCACGGCTGACGGTGGCCCGGGAAAAGGTGCAGGACAGCGTAAAGGCGGCGGCGCGGGACGGCCTCAGGGCCAGATGGGCCGGCAGGCGAAACAGGCCTTCCAGGCACGCATCAAACCGGCCGCGAAACCCGCGACGTTGAAGCCCAGGCATTTCGGCCTTCTTGCGTCTCTGGGGGTCGTGGTCCTGCTTCCACTTTTCGCCATCGCGTTTTACATGTTCGTCTTCGCGGAAGACCAATACGCGTCGTCCACCGGGTTCACGGTGCGGCAGAACGAAACCGGCGCCGCGACCGATCTGTTGGGCGGATTGTCCCAGATCACCGGGGGTGGGGCAGCCACAGACGCCGACATCCTCTATGAATTCATCGTCAGCCAGCAGCTGGTTCAGCGCCTGAACGAAGAACTCGATCTTGTCGCCCACTACTCGGAACCGCACGGTCGTGACCCTTTCTTCAGCCTGGCGCCGGATTCCACCATCGAGGATCTCACCGATTACTGGGGCCGGGTGGTGCGGATATCGTTCGAATCCGGGTCCGGCCTGCTGGAACTACGGGTTCTCGCCTTCACGCCCGAAATGGCCCAGACGCTCGCCCTCGCGATCATCGAGGAGAGCACGGCCCTAGTGAACGAGTTGAACGCCAACGCCCGGTCCGATGCGATGACCTTTGCCGAGGCGGATGTTGCGGCGGCGGTCGACCGCCTGCGCGCCGCGCGCGAGGCCTTGACGACCTTCCGCACCACCACCCAGATCGTCGATCCCGAGTCGGATCTGCAAGGGCGCATGGGCGTGCTGAACAACCTGCAGCAGCAGCTTGCCGAGGCCCTGATCGAATACGATCTCTTGACCGAGAACACGTCGAACCCGACCGATCCGCGCCTGTTGCAGGCCTCTCGTCGCATCGAGGTCATCCAGGACCGCATCCAGCAGGAGCGCGAGAATTTCACGCTGGATGACATCGGCAGCGCCGGTGAAGACTACCCGACCTTGATGGCGGAATACGAAGGTTTGATCGTCGATCGCGAATTTGCAGAGCAAAGCTACACCGCCGCGCTGACTGCGCTCGATGTCGCCCGCACCAATGCCGTGCGTCAAAGCCGCTATCTCGCCGTCTATATCCGGCCCACCCTGCCGGAAAGCGCGGAATTCCCGCGCCGCTGGGTCACGATAGGTGTGGCGGCTCTGTTTCTTTTGCTGGGGTGGTCGATCATGGCGTTGGTCTACTATTCGATCCGAGACCGGCAATAGCGCGACCAAGGGTGAGTGCGGCATGATCCGCTTCGAGAACCTGACAAAGAGCTTCATGGTCAACGGTCGGCGCAAGGTTGTGATCGACAACTTGAACCTGACCCTTCCAACGGGCGCTTCGCTGGCGTTGCTGGGCCGCAATGGGGCCGGGAAATCGACGCTGATGAACATGATCGCAGGCAATCTGCGGCCGGACTATGGACAGATCGTGACGGACGGCACGATTTCCTGGCCTGTTGGCTTTGGCGGGTCGTTTCACCCGGAATTGACCGGCGCACAAAACACCCGCTTCATTGCGCGCGTCTACGGCGTCGACACCGAGGAGCTGATCGATTTCGTACGGGATTTCGCCGATATCGGGCAGCATTTCTTCATGCCCGTGCGCACCTATTCCTCCGGGATGAGAAGCCGACTGACCTTTGGCATCTCGATGGGAATCGAGTTCGACACATATCTCGTGGACGAGGTGACAAGCGCTGGCGACGCCGCCTTCAAGGCCAAGAGCAAAGCGCTCTTCGAAGACCGGATGTCCAAATCTGGCGCCATCATGGTGAACCACAACCTGAACGAACTTCGTGAATTCTGTGACGAGGCCATCGTGCTGGAGCATGGCCACATGACGTATTTCAAGGATATCGACGAAGCGATCGCCGTTCACACCGCGAACATGATGACCTGAGCCACAGGCGACACGTCGTTAACGCATCCGCTGCAATTGCGGGTTTTCTCCAAGGTTTGGCCCCGGTGTTTCCGCCGAGATGCTCCCCCCTCCCCTGAAAGTCCTTGGTGGGTAACGGGCGTCGGTCGGCACTTCCCTCACCGGTCGACCCCTGGGTGTGGATCAGCGGCGTGGCGTCATCGCCACGAGCGCGAGCGACGCGAGAACATCAATGTCCTATTTCACCGTCCGGGGCACGGTCGTGACCGGCCAGGCTGCGTTGGATCACGGCATTACCGACCTCATGGTAACAACCGCGCTCGACGGGAGCCGGATGCTCTACACGACATCCGGCCCCACCGGCGGGGTCGGCGCCTTCGCACTTGAAGGCGTCACCCCAAGCTTAGCGGACTTCACCCTTTTTGATACCGAATGGGCCGATGGCGCCCTGCATGAACTGACCCTGATCGAGACCGCCGACGGCGCCGAGTTGCTGGTGGCGGGGAATGGCGAAGACCAGTTGACCGCCCTGACCCTGTCAGGCGACGGTGCCATCCTTGGGCAGGCGCAATACACCGGCCTCGACGCCACGACGGCTCAGATCCTCGATATCGACCAATGGGATGACGAGACCTTGGTGCTGTCGAACACCGGAACGCACTCGATCCAGGTCTATGCGATGGCCGCGGACGGCGGACTGACGCAACTGGTCCACATCGAAGATACCGACACGACCTATGCGGCCGATGTCTTCAAACTCGATACGGTCGAGCATGCCGGCACCAGCTTCCTGATCTCGGCCAGCCAATCCGAGCACGGCGTGACCGCCTTCAGAATGGTGGCTGGCGGGGTTGAGGCCACCGATAGCGTGGGCGTCGCCGAAGGTCTGGGCATCATGGTGCCGACCGGGATGGAGGTGGTCACCCTAGGCGGGCGGAGCTTCGTCATCGTCGCCTCGGCCCCCGGGGATGGCCAAGGGCAATCCGGTGCAATCAGCGTTCTGGAGTTGGCGGCCGACGGGTCCCTGACGCCCACGGATCATGTCCTGGACACGCTTCATACCCGCTTCGGGATGGTCAACAGCCTCGAAGTGATCGAATCAGATGGGCATTTCTATGTCCTGGCGGGGGGCGGGGATGATGGGCTGACCCTTTTTGCCCTGCTGCCAAACGGGCGATTGCAGCTGCTCGACGTTATCAGCGACACGTACGACATCGGTTTGCAGAACGTGACCGCCATGGCCGCGGCCGTCGATGGCTACACCTTGGAGATCTTCGTCGCCTCGCAAAGCGAAGCCGGAGTGACCGAACTCGCCGTCGACCTGTCAGCCCAAGGGGCGCAATTGATCGCAACGAATATCGGCTGCACCCTGACCGGGACCGCCGCGGACGATATTATTCTGGGCGGAAACGGCCACGACAGTCTTTTCGGCGAGGGTGGGCGCGACCTGATAGAAGATGGCGCAGGCCGCGATACGCTATACGGCGGCGCCGGAACGGACACCTTCATTTTGCGCGCCGATGATGACCTTGACGTCATTGCCGACTTTGAACCGGGCATCGACCGTATCGATCTTTCCGGTTGGGCGATGCTCTATGACCCAACACAATTGAGCGTGACACAAACCATGTCAGGCGCATTGATCGAGTGGCGCGACGAACGTCTGGAAATCCTGACGGCCACCGGCCAGGGTTTGACAAAGGGCGACATCTACGACGCATTCCTTTTTGCTCCCAACAGGATCCCAACAGTCAATCTTCCGCTTGAAAGCGAAGGGAAAACCATCTTCGGAACAACCGGGAACGATTGGCTGGAAGGCGGTGAATACGACGACACCTTGGTCGGAGAGGCCGGCGACGATTATATTTTCGGCGGCGACGGCAACGACACGCTGGAAGGCGGCAACGGGACCGACACGCTGGAGGGTGGCACCGGCTCTGACACGTTGAATGCGACGGGTGGCAATGGCAACCTGCTGCGTGGCGGGGCGGGCGACGATGTGCTGATCGGCGGCTGGGGGTCTGACA
>NZ_JAHVKE010000004.1 GCF_019800885.1 Maritalea mobilis | reverse complement strand
GCGTCCCCTCGTCATCTTGCGGCACATGTTCAGGACTTGCGCCCACTTCATAAGTAGCTGACCCGGCCTTTCGCCGGGATCGGCCTTTGCGTGCTTTCCTGATCTTTCCCCACATCGCGTCCGATCCCTGTCTCCCTCCATCCGTGGAGTCAGCGCATGTCGACCCAAGACCTCTATCCCTTCCTGCTCGCCGAGCAGGCCACCAAGCCGAAATACGATGAGAAAGACCTCATCGCGCGGTTCACCCGCCACCTTCAGAAGCTTTGCTTTACGCCGCCGAGCCAGGAGGATCTCCAGAAGGTTCTCGATGCCAGAACGGCTCTCAAGGAAGAATGTGGCGTGTCGGACGAGCAAGCCGCTGTCGGCCATCCTTTCCCTCCGCTTCATGCCAGCGAGATCTTGCTTCGGATGCGCGACGAGGACCGGATCGCGCGCCGCGCGCGGTGCCTCGCCCATGGCAAGACCGTTCCGGTCAATCCGTTTGCCGATTTGCGCAAGGAAGAGGCCGAAAAGCTTAAACCCATCCAGAACGGGCTACCGGCCGTCATGCCCGGAGATGAACACTGGGCCGACGAGATCGCCGCCGCGCTTCACGATGAGATGCCCTGGATGGGACCGGCCACTGAACATGCCTGGCACTCCCTGCGTCGGGCAGCGCGCCTCGGCGAGCCGATCACGCTGCGGCCTGTCATCCTGAACGGCCCGTGGGGCATCGGCAAATCCGTCTGGGCCCGCCGTCTGGCCGAGCGACTGTCCATGCCCTCGATCGAGATCGACGCCTCGAAGAGTGCCGCAGGCTTCGCGTTGACCGGCCTCGAGAGGGGCTGGGGGAGCGCACAGGCTGGGCGACCGCTTGAGGTCATCCTGCAACGCAGGCTGATCAACCCGCTCTGTGTCGTGGACGAGCTCTGCAAGGCTGGGTCAGCGACATCGGGCAAGGGCACCCGCTTCTCGTTCTCCGATGCGCTGCTGTCCCTGCTCGAGCCGGCCACGGCGAAGCATTGGGAATGCCCGATGTATCGGCTGCCCTTCGACATGTCGCGGATCTCCTGGGTGCTGACGTCGAACCGGACCGCGACGATCGCCCCGGCTGTTCTGAACCGCTGTCAGGTGATCGAGTTGCCCAACGTGACGGCGGACGACCTCGTTCGATTTGCGCGGCGGCAGGGCGTGGCGACGGGTTTAGGCGAAGCTGCAATCGACGCCGTGGTGGAAGCCATTCTCAGGGGTCCAAAGATCACGCATCGCCGTTTCAGCTTGCGCGATGTCCTCCGCCTGCTCGAGCGGGCCGAGACGCTTCAACATAAGCCATTGCTGCACTGACGGCCAAGCACGTCGCCTGTGGAGTCAGTACTGCGTCTATGGGGTCATCGGGCCGACCAATATGGCGAAAAGACCATAAACGGCCCGGCCACGGGGGCATTGCTCGCGCATATGGCGAAATCACCATACCTGACCCCGGAAAGAACGAACGAATGATCAGAACCTATGACGACATCCTCGCAAAGCACCCCGCCCTCCTTGGATCGGAGCCGACGGATCTGAAGGCCTTCGGTGTTTGCTGTGGGCCGGGATGGCTGCCCATCCTAGAGAGACTTTTCGATGATCTCGAGAAAACCCGGCAAGAAGATGGCCTGACCATCACCGTGTTCCAGGTGAAGGAGAAATTCGGCGAGTTGCGCGTCTATGTCAGGGGCGGCAACGACCGTGTGCAGCATCGTCTTCGCGACGCCGAATGGGACGCCATGTTTACGTGCGAAGACTGCGGCGGGCGAAGCCCAGGCGTCCAGTCCCTTGGCAGCGGCCTGAACAACCTCTGCTGAGCATGCCGCAAGAAGCTGAGGCAGTCATGGAAGGATAGGTAGCGGATCAGATCTTGAGGTCGTCCTCGGTTATGCCTTTCCGGAGCGCTGGAGGTGCGCTTCCAGCTCCTTGGCGACGGCCTGGAAAAGTGCTGCATGAGTTGGCCAAACACTCAGGGCGGAGAGCGGCCGTTCGCTGCAGCGGATAGGAACAAGCTTCGTGGACGAACAACGGACACTTGGGGAAGCTGTGGAGGACGTGCCGTTTGCCCGCGCGGATGGAGCCAATGTACCGGAAAGATCGGTTGAAACGGTACGAGTCGCCCAACCGCACCGGCCGAGAATGCTTCGCTTTATCGGTTTTTTGCCGGGCCAGGCCAAACGCTTGTACTGGTGATCATGCGTGGTTTCCGGGCGGAACGCTTCAGCAACTCACCCCGACCCGATGAACGCACCTGCCGCGAAGACCAGCGCCCCTCCCAGAACAACCTGAAAGGTCGCGCGCAGGAATGGGGTATCCATGAATCGGTTCTGGATCCAGACAATGGCCCACAACTCGATGAACACCACGACCAGTGCGGTGATGGTCGCGGTCCAGAAATCCGCGATCAGATAGGGCAGCGCGTGGCCCAGCCCGCCCAAGGTCGTCATGATGCCCGAGGCAAATCCCCGTTTCCAAGGCGATCCGCGGCCGGACAGAACCCCGTCGTCGGATGCCGCCTCGGTAAAACCCATGGAGATGCCCGCCCCGACCGAGGCCGCCAGCCCAACCAGAAATGTCGTCCAAGTGTCCTGCGTAGCAAAGGCCGTGGCAAAGATCGGCGCCAGCGTCGAGACCGACCCATCCATCAGCCCCGCCAACCCAGGCTGGACCCATGTCAGAATGAATTGCCGCTTCGCGCGATCGTTCTCCTTGTCGCGCGTCTCCTCGTCGAGATGCGCTTTGCTCAGGTCGTCGGCCAGTGCGCGATGCCCGGCTTCGGCTGTCGCCAGATCGCCCAGTAGTTTCCGGGTTGCCGCATCCTGGGTGGTTTGTGCCGCGCGCTGGTAAAAAGCCTCGGCTTCGCCCTCCATGGCGGCGGCCTCTTCGCGGATCCGATCGAGCCCGAGGTTTTCGACAAGCCAGACCGGGCGGCGGGCATACCAGCCAGCGACATGTTCCCGACGGATCAGGGGAATCACGTCGCCAAAGCGGGTTCGGTGCAAATCGATCAGGCGTTGCCGGTGACGGTCTTCTTCCTCGGCCATGCCGTCGAACAGCTTTGCGGTATCGGGATACTCGGAGCGCAGCCGTTGGGCATAGCTGCGATAAATCCGGGCGTCATCCTCCTCGGACGAGATGGCAAGGGCGAGGACCTCCTGCTCGTTGAGGTCGCGGAACCGTCGGCGGTTCATAGGCACGCGCATGGTTGTACGTCTCTCTCTGTCTCGTCTTGGGCCGCGCCCTGCAATCGGGCTTATTTCCCGAAGCTGGCGTCATGCCACGTGGAGGAGTGGGCCACAGATCGCGGGCGTCAATGCGAAGCCATAGATCGGCTTGAGCGACGCCCCATCCTACCTTGATAGCTACAGTTAGTTGACTTTTTCAACCAGTGGGCGAAGGCTGCGCGAAAATCGAAGGATTCTACGGTTGACCACACGCACTCGCACCCTGTCCGGTCTCGCGATCCTTGCCCTTGCCATCACGTTTCTCGGGGTTTCGGTCAGTGTCATTTCACGGGCTCTCGATGCTCCGACCCGGGCAGCCGAGGTACGCCAGCCCCGCGAAAGGGTCTTCTCGGTTCCCGTCGGGACGTTGTCCGCGGAAACGATCAGCCCCACGATCACATCCTACGGCCAGATCGCCAGCGGGCGCAGCCTCGAGGTGCGCAGCTCGGTCGGGGGCGAGATCGTCTGGCTGGCCGATGAATTCCGCGACGGCGGGATGGTCGACGAGGGGCAGGAGTTGCTTCGCATCGATCCGGCGAGGCTGGAAACGGCTGTCGCCATGGCCGAGGCGGATTTGGCCGAAGCCGAGGCGGACCTTGCGCGGGCTGTCTCGGCCCTGACGCTTGCGGAGCTCGACGCCGACGCAGCGCAGGAACAGTTGGACCTGCGCGCCGAAGCCCTTGAACGGCAAGAGGCGCTGGCCGAGCGCGAAATCTCTCGTGCCGCCGATCTCGAAGCCGCGGCCCTGGCGCGCGCGGCGGCGCAGCAGACGGCGATCAATCGACAGCAAGCGGTCGCGGCGGAACAGGCACGCATCGACCAGGCGGAAATCGCGGTGCAACGCGCGCAGCTTGCGCTGGAGAACGCGCAGAGGGACCTTGAGGACGCGGTCATCACGGCGCCGTTCTCCGGGGTAATGACGCGCAGCGCGGTCAGCCTCGGTCGCCTCCTGTCGGCCAATGAACAGCTCGGTGTTCTGATCGATCCACGAAACCTCGAAGTCAGCTTTCGCGTGACGAATACGCAGTTCGAACGCTTGCTGAATGGACAGGGTCAGTTGCGCAACGCGGAAATCACGCTGGTTTTCCAAACCTGGCGGAACGCGCGCGAGTTCAGTGCGGTGATCGACCGGGCGGATGCGGAGGTGGGCGAGGGACAGGTCGGGCGCTTGATCTATGCCCGCCTGTCCGACCCCGATCCGATGACCATCAGGCCCGGGGATTTCGTCACCGTTCACGCGACCGAACGGCCGATGTCCGACGTGGTGGAGATCCCGGCAGCCGCGGCAACACCCGATGGGCGCATCCTGTTGATCGGCGCGGGCAACCGCCTAGAGGAAGTGAACGCGACGATCCTGCGCCACCAGGGCGACAGGCTGATCGTGACCGATGTTCCGGTCGGGCACGATTACGTGCTGTCGCGGGCGTTGCAGCTTGGGCCCGGCTTGCAGGTCGAGCCTGTCCAACCCGCCGCCGAAGGTGACGCGCCGGCCGGTGCCGACGCCGCGCCGGAAAGTGCAAGTGATACGATCGCGCTTGACGAGGAACGGCGCGCCGCGCTCATCGCGTTTATCGAGGCGAATGACCAGATGCGCCCCGAGACACGCGAACGGGTCTTGGGGGAATTGAGCCAGCCCGAGGTGCCCCGCGCCACGGTCGAACGGTTCGAAGCCCGCATGGCGGAGCAGTAACACATGGCCCGTTCGACCACGCATGACGCGGACGAGCGCGGATTGCTCGCCTATTTCACCCGCCATCGCACAGCCGCCACCTTCCTGATGGCCGTCATGGTGATGCTTGGCCTCGTGGCTGCAACCCAGATCCGGTCGCAGTTCTTTCCCGACGTGGTGATCGACACGGTTTCGGTCACGGTGGATTGGGACGGCGCGGGGCCGGAGGAGTTGGATGCCTCGGTCGTTGCGCTTCTCGAACCGCCGCTGCAAGCCGTTGAAGGCGTGTTCAGTTCGACGGCCGTTTCGGTCGAAGGGTCGGCCACGATCACGCTGACCCTCGAACCGGGCTGGGACCTCGGCCGCGCGACGGAAGACGTGTCCGCCGCGGTCGAGGCCGTGCGAACCCTGCCCGATGGCACAGATGAGCCTGTCATCCAGCGCGGCGTCTGGCGGGACAAGGTGGCCGAAATCGTGGTGTTCGGCACCATCGACCCCACCCAACTGGGCCAGATCGCGGATGAACTCGTCGCGCGCCTGCATCGCGAGGGGATCACGCGCACGGCCCTGACCGGGCTGGCCGCGCCGCAGATCGACGTCCTTGTGCCCGAGGTCACGCGCGTACGGCATGACCTGACGCTGCGCGAGGTGGCAGATGCCATCTCTGGGCAAGCCAACAGCCGCCCCGCCGGGGATCTTGCGGATGGCAGCGCGCGGTTGCGCGCCGGTGATGAACAGCGCACGGCGGAAGAGATCCGCGAAATCGTCATCGGCACGGCCCCTGACGGTGGCCAGATCGCGGTTCGAAACGTCGCGCAGGTCGTGGTGACCGGCGCCGATGCTGGCCGCGCCTACTACATGGGAGAGGCCCCCGCGATGCTGATCCGGGTCGACCGCTCCTCGGAAGGGGACTCGATCGAAATCCAGCGCCGGGTGGAAGAGATCGTCGCCGAGGTCGGCCCGACCCTGCCCGAGGGTGTGTCCCTGCGCATCATCAATCCCCGCGCCGCCGAAATCACGCGCACGCTCGACATCGTCTACCAGAACGCGCTTATGGGTCTGATCCTCGTGCTGGGCGTACTGTTCCTGTTTCTCAACGTGCGCACGGCCATCTGGGTCGCGATGGGCATTCCGGTCACGATGCTGGCCGCCGTGGCGGTGATGTATGTGGGGGGCGTGTCGCTCAACATCATGTCGCTGTTCGGCCTGATCATCATGCTGGGGATCGTTGTGGACGACGCCATCGTGATCGCCGAGCACGCCGATTTCCGCGCGCGCAGCCTTGGAGAAGAGCCCGGCATTGCCCCCGTGCGCGCCGTCAAGCGGATGATCGGCCCGGTCTTCAGCTCGACCGCGACGACTGTTCTCGCCTTCATCGCGCTCTTTTTCATCGGCGGGTCGTTCGGCACGCTGATCTCGGACATCCCCTTTGTCGTGGCGGCGGTTCTGACCGCCTCGCTGATCGAAAGCCTGCTGATCCTGCCCAACCACATGCGTCATGCGTTGCACGGTGACGACAAGCGCTCATGGCTGTCGGCCCCGAGCGTATGGTTCAACCGCCAGTTCACGCGGTTCTCGAACGGGATCTTTGCACCGTTCATGACGCTGGTGATCCGTGCACGCTACGCGGTGGTGGCCGGCATGATCCTGATCCTGTCCTTCGCGGCGGCGGCGGTGATCCGGGGCGACGTGCTGTGGCAGTTCTACACCGCGCCGGAAAGCGGCTCGATCGCGGGGAATTTCGCCTTCCTGCCCGGCGCCACGCGCGAGGATACGCGCGACATGGCCCGGGAAATCGACCGGGCGGTTGCAGCCGTCGCCGCGCGGCACGAGGAACAACTGGGCGTCAATCCGGTCGTCCACGCCCTGACCCAGGTCGGCGGCACGGGCGGTCGCGGCCTGCCGGGCCAATCCACGATGGACCAGGACCTTCTGGGCAATATCGATATCGGCCTGATCAGTGCCGATGAGCGCCCGTTTTCCGCCGCCGAGTTCGTCCGCGAGGTCCAGCAGGAGTTGCGCCGTCCCCCCGGCCTCGCCCTGCTGAGCTTCCGCACCCAGGGGCGGGGACCGGCCGAAGACTCGCTCTCCGTCAATCTCTATGGCGAGGATAGCGCGGTTCTCAAGGCAGCGGCCGAAGACCTGGCCGCCACCCTCTCTGCCTTTCCCGAGGTGACCGGCCTCGAAGACAACCTGCCTTACGGACGCGACGAGGTGGTACTGCGCCTGACGCCGCAAGGCGCGGCGCTCGGGCTATCCGAAGACGAGATTGGCGCGGAATTGTTCGCCCGCCTGCGCGGGATCACGGCGGCCGAGTTTCCCGCCGGCACGCGCACGACTGAGGTCACCGTGCGCCTGCCCGAAGCGGAACAGACCGCCGATTTCCTTGCGGCGACCCTGATCCGCGTTGCGCCGGGACAGTTCGTGCCTCTGGGCGAGATTGTCACGGCCGAGACCCTGCGCGCCTTTTCCACCATCACGCGGGAAAACGGGCGCCGCCTCGTGACCGTCACCGGCGATCTGTCCGAGGACAACCCCGCCCGCGCCGCCGAGATCGGAGCCCTCTTGCAAGAGCACCTGCTGCCCGATCTGGCAACCCGCTACAATCTCGATTGGGATCTGAGCGGATTGGCGGTGCAGGAAAGCAGTTTCCTGACCGACGCGTTCTACGGGTTCCTTCTGTGCGTCGTGGGGATCTACCTGATCCTTGGCTGGATCCTGGGCAGTTGGACCGAACCCCTGATCGTGGTCGCCGTCATCCCCTTCGGTTTGATCGGCACGGTGCTGGGCCATGCGCAGTTCGATCTGGCGATGTCCCTCTTCACGGTGATCGGTGTGATCGGCATGTCCGGCATCATCATCAATGATGCGATCGTTCTGGTCACGACGGTGCAGGACTACGCGCAAACCCGGCCAATCGCCGCCGCCGCGATCGAGGGGGCCCGCGAACGCCTGCGCCCGATCCTTTTGACGACACTGACCACGGTTCTGGGTCTTGCCCCCCTGATGTACGAGGGCAGCCGACAAGCCCTGTTCCTGAAACCGACCGTCGTGACGCTGGTCTATGGCCTCAGCGTGGGGTTCTTCGTGGTTTTGCTGGTGGTGCCGTCGCTGCTGGTCATTCGCGACGATCTGAAAGCCTCGCTGCGATCCCTTCACCGGCTGTCCACGGGGCGCAGCAACCGGCTGCGCCGGCCGCTCAAACTCTCCATCGCAGTCCTGATTGCGGTCAACGTCGCGATTTTCGGCCCCTGGTCGGCAGAGGCGGTGCAAACCGGGCTGTTCGGCCTGTCCGGCATGGCGTTGCAGATGATGCTGTCGGCCATCTCAGCCGCCGTGATCATTGTCGGTATTGGTTTGGTGATCCTGCGACCCACTCCCGGAACGGCTGTCGAACGCCGGGAATAGCGCGTCATGGTGGCAGTGGTTGATTGGGCATATGTGGATCCACACGGATCCGGGCCCGGTGAACCGAGCCCGGAGCTTGTATCACTCAGCTGCGCGTTTGCGGCCATCGATCATGGCTTTGGTGAGGTTTTCGCCATGCACACGGCTGGCCCATAGTACGCCCGCCAAGTGCAGCAGGATCAGGATGAGCGTTATATTCGCAGCGACCTCGTGGATCTCCTCGAAGGCTTCACCGCCCTCGTCACCTTCGCCATGTTCGCCGTAGTGATCGTCGTCATCCTCGCCTTCCATGGCCCAGGTGGGCAGGGTCGCGCTGGTGACGATCCCGGCCAGCGGCCCTTCTCCTTCTTCGACGGCCAGCGTCGCCATGCCCGAAAACGCCGTGATCGCCAGCGCGACCAGCAAGGCCACGATCATCGCACCGCCCGCGGGGCTGTGGCCCAGGTGCCGCTCGGAGCGGCCCGCGATCAGAACGCGCAGATAGGTCATGACGCGACCCGGTCCCGTGACGAAATCCGAGAACCTGGCTCGCCGGGGCCCGAGAAGCCCCCACAGGATGCGCAGGCCCACGGTCGCCGCGATCGCATAGCCCGCCGTGGTGTGCAGCCATGCCGGCTCACCCTCGGTCAGGTAGGCGGTGGCAAAAGCCACCACCAGCACCCAGTGTCCGATACGCACCAGCGGATCCCAGACGCGCACCATTTCTGCTTCGGCAGGGTCGGCCATCAGTCGTCATCCTGATCGTCATCGCGTTCGTAGCCGTCGTCATCGCGGTACGGCAGCACTTCGCCCGTGACGGGGTTCAAATAGGCCTCCACCCGCATGCCGTTGGCATCGATCATCTCGACATCGTAGCGGTTCCGCTCGAACTCGATCTCGACAATGGTATAGCCTTGGTCTTCGAGCATGGCCGCGATCTCACTCACGCTCATGCGTTCCGGAACCTGCGGTTGCGTGGTTGTGTCCTGGGCTTGTGCGCCCAGGGCGAAACAACCTGCGGTGATGGCGGCCATGAGGATGGTCGGTTTCATGTGACTTCTCCTTTGCTTTTTTTCAGCAGCGCTCCGGCTGCGATGTGACCGGTATGACTCAGCCCGGCTGACACGAGCCTGATCGCGCCTGTCAGCTTGTCGTCAGCTACGAGGCGATAGACACTGGCCCCATGAAACACCTCTGCTTGATCCTTTTCTGCCTCGCGGCGCCCGCATGGGCCGACGAGGACCACGACAGGGCGCGCCGCGCGCTTGAAGCTGGCGAGGTGCTGCCCCTTGCGGAGATTCTCAGCGCTGCCGAAGCCGCAAGTCCGGGCCGGATCATTGAATTGGAGCTTGGCCGTGATGACGGGCGGTGGGTCTACGAGCTGGAGTTGGTCTCTCCTGACGGCCGCCTTTACGCAATGGAGATCGACGCCGCGACGGGCGAGATCCTCGAACTTGAGCGCGAGGACGACTGATGCGCGCGCTTGCGGTCGAGGATGACCCCCGCATCGCTGCCGATCTCCAGGCCGCCCTGTCCGGCGCGGGATTCCGCGTGGACCGGACAGGCGATGGCGAAGAGGCCTGGTTTCTTGGCGATACGGAGGAGTTCGACCTCGTCGTTCTCGATCTGGGCCTGCCCCGCCTGGACGGGTTGGCGGTGCTCAAACGCTGGCGTGCCAACGGCCGCACCATGCCCGTTCTGGTCCTGACCGCCCGCGGCACATGGCAAGAACGGGTCGAAGGGATCGAGGCCGGAGCCGACGATTACCTACCCAAACCCTTCCGCATGGAGGAGCTGATCGCCCGCGCCCGCGCGCTTGTGCGGCGCGCCGGGGGCCATGCGACGGCGCTTCAGGAAGTTGGCGACCTGAGTCTCGACACCAACCGGATGGGCGTTGCCTTACGCGGTGTGCCGGTACAGGTCACCGCGCTGGAATATCGTCTTCTGGCCTACCTGATGCAGAATCGGGACCGCCCCGTGCCACCAACCGAGTTGCTGGAACATCTCTACGGCGACGACGATGCGCGCGAGGCGAACGCGCTAGAGGCGGTGATTGCCCGTTTGCGCCGCAAGCTTGGACCGGGTGTCATCGGCACGCGGCGCGGTTTCGGCTACTTCCTGGAGCACTCATGAGCCTGCGCCTGCGCCTTGCACTGGCCGGCGCTGTGGCCATCCTGATCGCACTGGCATTGATGGCCTTTGGCCTGTCGCAGCTGTTCGGGGCGCATGTGGAGCGCCGTGCGGTGGCCGAGATGGGGGTGCAACTGGATCAGGTCTTGGCGGGGATGGAGGCTGGTCAGGACGGTCTGACACTGGCTCGCCCGCCCGCCGATCCGCGCTTTGACACACCTTATGGAGGGCTTTACTGGCAGATCGAATGGGTCGGCGGCGTCGAGCGATCCCGCTCACTCTGGGACGTAGCGTTAAGCCTGCCGGATGATGTGCTGGATGATGGTGCCGTGCATGTCCATCGCCTGATCGGGCCGCAGGGCGAACGCCTGCTGGTGCTTGAGCAATCGGTGATCTTGCCGGCAAGGCTGGGGGGCGGGGATGCGCGCGTTGCCGTCGCGATGGCGGCGGCCGAGTTGGATGCCGCGCGTCGCGCCTTCATGGCCGATCTTGCGCCATATCTCGGTTTTCTGGCTTTGGCCCTTGCTGGCGCGGGGTGGGCACAACTTTCCATTGGGTTGCGGCCCCTCAAAGGCTTGGGCGCGCGCGTCGCCGCATTACGAGATGGGGAAATCGGCCGCATGGGCATCGATTGGCCCGTCGAGGTTCGACCGGTCGCGGCGGAAATCGATGCTCTTCTGTCGGAACGCGAAGCCGAACTCGCCCGCGCCCGTACCCGCGCTGCCGATCTGGCCCATGGCCTGAAGACACCACTTCAAGCGCTGATGGGCGAGGCTGCGCGCCTGCGCGCAGCGGGCGGTGCGGTCCAGGCCGAGGGCATCGAAGAGACCGCGGTCGCGATGCGCCGAGCGGTGGATCGCGAGATTTCCCGGGCCCGCAGCGCGGCCCGCCTCTCCGACGCCCGCGCCGATCCCGCCGAGGTCGCGACGCGTGTGGTCGCGGTCTTGCGACGGACCCCGGACGGCGCGCGCGTGACCTGGTCTCAGAACATCCCTGACGGATTGTCGGTCGCCTTGGAGGAATCAGACCTGGCCGAGGCTTTGGGTGCGATCGCCGAAAACGCCGCCCGCCACGCGCACTCTTGCGTCACGCTATCAGCACGCCCTTGCGAGGGACGGGTCCGGTTGTCCATCGCGGACGATGGCCCGGGCATTCCCGCCAAGCGCCGCGCGGCCCTGGTCGCTCGCCACGGCCGCGCAGACGAATCCGGCTCCGGGCTTGGCCTCGCGATCGCCGCCGAGATTGTCGAAGCTGCTGGCGGGCAACTGGAGCTTTCGGACGCAAAGCCTGGCCTGTCCGTGACAATGGTGCTGCCATGACGGGCAGACCGAGTTCCCGGCTTGCCCGCTATGCCGCGACATGTATGGGCGACTGCCTCGGTGAAGCTGCGGTGCGGCACTGGCGGTCGGCGTGAATGTCCGGTTTGGGCCGGGACCGACGCAGCCGGTCGGCGTGAAGGCGTTGGATGCCGCGATGCGGTAGAGGTCGGCTTCGAGCCCCAGACCTACATGGCTGCTGCAAGTCCGCGAAAGGCCGGTTCAGCTCTTGAACGGGACTGAGGCCCGGCATTATCGATTCGTGTACTCGTGTGATGACATTGCTTCAATCATTGTGGTTCTGTCCTGAACCGCGCCCGTTTGCAGATACTCCATCGCTTTGAGCGCCGCCTCATGTGCCTCCACCGATGAACCGCCTACACAATCCTCAGCGACTCGGCAGAAGTAGTCGGACTGGTGCCCATCCACGAACGTGTAGTGAACACAAACATCTGTCAGACCACCGCACAGGAGCAACGTGTCGACTTTCAGGCATCGCAGCAGGATTTCCAAATCGGTCCCGAAAAACGCCGAGTAACGCCGCTTCGGGATAATGTAGTCGCCTTTGCGATATCCCATTTCCTCTTTGGCGACTTCCGTGCGCGGATCGCCCTTAAGGCAATGGACATCCTCATCTCCATCCAATTCCCGACCGAAATCGATCAGATCGGGCCGGTAGACTTCCTGGATGAAGATCACGGGGATATCATTCACATGCGCGGCATCGACCAGATCACGCGCGGCGATCATGCGATCCTTATAGCCCGGCATGTTGTCGATGGACCGCACATCGCTGTTGTCAATGAACGTGCTTTTTTGAACGTCGATCACGATGAGTGCAGGCCGACCTTCGATCAGGTTTCGTGCTGTTTTGGTCTGTGTCGTCATTTTCTGTGCCCTTTCGTCCTAGGGTCAGGACTCATAGCCAACAGGTGACGGTTGCCGCGAGAGCGATTGCTGAGAGGAAGACCTTTGGGCAGCGGTCGTAGCGTGTCGCGACGCGCCGCCAGTCTTTGAGCCTGCCGAACATGATCTCGATCACTGCCCGGCAGTGCATTGCGCAGCAATGTCACGAGAGGGACGGTTGCGTCGCTTGTACCGACGCTTGTCATAGCGCACCGCGGTCCTGCATTGTTTTCGACCAGGGATACATGCGCGTATCCCTTTGTCTTTCAAAGCTTCTCTGAACCAGTCGGCATCATACCCGCGGTCCCCGAGCAACCAGTCGACATCCGGCAGGCTGCCCAACAAAGCCCGTGCTCCGATGTAGTCGCTGACCTGCCCGGCCGTGACAAACAGATTGAGAGGACGTCCCTGGCTGTCGCAGATCGCGTGCAGCTTGGTGTTCATCCCGCCCTTGGTGCGACCGATCAGGCGTCCACGCCCCCCTTTTTTACGCCCATGCTGGTCGCTGTACGGTGGGCCTTGAGATACTTGCGGAGGCTCACTCGAACGCATGGCGTTCGCCTGCTCACGTCGATCATCACGGTCTTCTGTTCGCCGTGGTCGGCAGCCAGACCGGCCATCATCCGGGCGAAGATGCCTTTGTCGCTCCACCGCTTCCAACGGTTGTAGAGCGTCTTGTGCGGACCATAGGCCGAAGGGGCATAGCGCCACCTTAAGCCATTGCGATTAGTGAAGATAATACCGCTCAACACGCGTCGATCATCAACGCGTGGTTTGCCGTGAGACTTGGGGAAGAAGGGCTCAAGACGCGCCATCTGCGCATCGGTCAGCCAGAAAAGATCAGACATGGTCACCGCTCGGTTTTTGAACCGTGAATCATGACGCCAACGGGAGATCAATGGGTCCTGACCCTAGAGGCCAGATTCAATGCGAACTCTCACCCCCTTATCAAGGCCACTAACTACCTGCCAACCGAACGCGGCGACGTTGCTGGCGGACCAAGAGCCTTGAATAGTCATTGTCTGCAGGGGGTGGCGAATATTTTCCAGCGAGCGACCCCTTGGGCTCGAAGTCGCCTCCCTGGCGCTCACGACTTATTAAGAACGTCCAACACGCAGATATGCCCCCCCCGGGCGCGCCGGCCTTGAGTGCGTGGTCTGCGACTTTCGAAACCCAATAGAGGGCTTTTGCCTTGCTCTTTTTGACTCCAGTCGGTCAGCTAAGAACTTAACGCCGCCCCGACAAAAATGGACCCTTAGATGCGACCTATCAAGAAACTCGTGACGGTTTTCGTACTCTTGCTCACCCCTCTCGCTGCCGCCGCCCAGAATGCCAGCCTTGCAACCTCGTCACCGGGTGGATCGGTACACAATCTTGGCCTCATGCTGGCGAATGTCGCCGGCGAAGCCGGCATCGACCTCCGCATCACGCCGTTCAACACGACCACTCAGGCCATTCCGGTGGTTGCCGGTGGCGAAGTCACATTTGGTCTTGCGAATGCCTACGAACTTCAAATGGCCGAAAGCGGCACAGTGGCCTTCGACGGGTCGTCGGTCGAGGGGCTGCGCGCCGTGGCAGCGCTCTACCCGTTCAAAATGAGCCTGATGGTGCGCGCCGATAGCGACATCGAAACCATGGCCGACCTCGCAGGCCGCCGCTTGCCTGCCGGATTTGGCGCGACGGCAACCGGGGAATTCCTGATCGGCGGGATGCTGGCAGCGGCCGGCCTGTCCTATGAAGAGGTCGAACAGGTTACGGTCAGCAGCTTTGGCGACATGCAGACCGCCTTCGAAGCCGACCGGATCGACGCCATGATCGCGATCGTCGGCTCGGGTCGCGACGTGCGGATCAACGAGACCGTGGGCGGTATCCGGGTGCTCGGCATTCCCGGCGATGCCGAGGCCGAGGCGCGGATGCGGGAATTCGTTCCGGTGGCGCGCGCCGAACCGGTGGCAGCAGCCGACGGCCTCGTCGGTGTGACCGAGGACATGTTCACGCTCACCTACGACTATTACCTCTACACCTCTGCCGGCACGTCAGAGGATATCGTGACGGCGGTCCTGCAGGCGATCATCGACGGGCAGGACACCATTGCCGAGACTATCCCGGCCTTCGCTTGGTTCGATGTCGAAAACGCCGATGCCGACATCGGGTTGGAGTTCCATCCCGGCGCCCTGACCCTCATCGGAGATTGAGCCCCAGACCATGCTGACGGCGCTTCGGGGCGGGCTTGCGGCCTGTGTCGTGACCTTGCCCCTTCTATGGGCAACGGAATGGCTTGCCCCCTACCGATCCTTCGTGACGCTTGATCAGTTTGCGGTCACGGTGCTGGCGTTCTCGCTGGCGCTCGTCTTCCTGACGCCGCGCGCCGGGAAGGTGGGCTGGCCGCGGCTGGTCATGGCCTTGCTGTCGCTCGGGGTGGGGCTTGCAGCGTCGCTTGGCATCGAAAGCTTCGCGTTGCGCATGTTTTCGGGCGACCCGGACCTGGTTCTTTTGGCGTGCGGGTTGATCCTGCTATGTCTCGTGGGCTGCTACCTCGTCACGGGGTGGCCGATGACGCTGCTTGTTGCAACGTTCCTGCTGTTCGGGGCGGTCGCGCGGTTTCTGCCCGCCCCTATCAACGCCCCGCCGTTCGAACTTGATACCTACGTGGTCTACATCGCCTTCGGGGGGGATGCCCTGGTAGGGCAGGCCCTGCGGATCGTGACGGTTGTGGTGGTGGTCTTCGTCCTTTTCAGCCGGATGTTCGAGTTGATGGGCGGTACCGAATTTTTCGCCCGCCTCGCGATCATGGCATCCGGAAAGGGGCCGGGCGGCGCGCTCAAGGTTGCGGTGGTCGCCTCGGGCCTGTTCGGGTCGGTGAATGGCAGCACGACAGCGAACGTCGTGTCCTCGGGCGGCTTCTCCATTCCCATGATGCGCCGCATCGGTGTGCCCGCGCACCAAGCCGCCGCGATCGAGGCCGTGGCCTCTACCGGCGGGCAGTTGATGCCGCCCGTGATGGGGATCGCAGCGTTCCTCATGGTCGAAGTGGCCGGCCTGCCCTACCGCGAGGTGATCGCGGCCGCTTTCTTCCCCGCATTGCTCTATTTCCTGTCCATCTTCTTTCAGATCGACGGCCTCGCCTCCCGCCACGGGTTGCCACCGTCGGATCAAAGCCGCGCAGACTGGGCTGAGATCGGACGCGACGCGCTGCGCACGGCCATTCCGTTCGCGCTGATCGTCGGGACCTTGATCCTGATGCCCTACGCCCCGGGCCACGGGGCGGTCCTCGCCTCGGTCGCCTGCCTCGCCCTGGCCGCGACGCGCAAGCCGCTGACAACCCTTTTCGCCGAGGCCGCCCGCCTGACCGTGCTTGCCGGGATCACCGCCGCGCGGATCGTGGTGACAGGGGCGGTGATCGGCATGCTGCTGGGGGTGGTCAACTACACCGGCCTCGGCGTGGCCGGCGCGCTCGCCATCGAGGGCATGGCCTCGAGCCAGCTTTACCTGGCGTTGATCGCCGCTGCTGTTGCATGTTTTTTCCTCGGGCTCGGCCTTGCCACGACTGCCGTTTACGCGGTGGTCGGAACCTTGATCGCACCCAGCCTCGTGGCCTTCGGCCTGCCGGTGATCGCAGCCCACATGTTCGTGTTCTACTGCGCGATGCTGTCGATGATCACGCCGCCGGTCGCCATTGCCTGCCTGGCGGCCAGCGGCCTTGCCGAGGCGTCCTTCTGGCGCACGTCCTTCATGGCCATGCGCTTGGGATGGTCACTGTTCTTCCTGCCGTTCCTGTTCGTCATCAACCCCGAGTTGCTCTTGATTGGCAGCGGCTTCGAGATTGCAACGACCGTGGTATGCTGCCTAGCAGGGGTGATCGGTATTTCCACAGTGATCGGACGCTTGCCGATCGAACGTGAAGGCTTGCTTTGGAACGCGCTTCTCGCCGGTCTCGCGGTTGCGGCGCTGACGCATCCGCTGCCCTTGGTGGTTCGCGTCATGGCGGCCTGTGCCTTGCTCGTAGCGTTCTACAAGGACAGGGCGCAGCATCCTTCGGTGACGTCCTGAATCCTCGGGGAGAAACAGGATCAGCCCGTGCCAGTATCCCTCTCCAACACGGCATCTTCCCCGCTGAAGTATCGCTTCATCAAGGCCGCGAATGCCTCGGGTTGCCGCATCAAGGCGTTGCTGTGATGGCTGTCGATGAACTCTTCCTCGCGCACCGGCAAGAGCTGGTCCCACGCCGCGGACAAGGGACGCCGGGACCGGATCAGCAAGGGGGGGCGGTCAAGCTGAACGGGGCGTGGAATATGATGGGAATACGCCGCCAGCAGCTTGGCACGGGGCGAGATGCGGAAACTCGACATGCCATCTGCCCCTTTGCGACGCTGCCGCTGCTTGCGAAAGGTAAACCATTTCACCTTCAACCGGCGAAGCGCGTCGCTGCCGCAGACCCATGTTGCAAAACCATCGCCCGCCATCGCCTTCTCGACGATGTCCGGCAGGCGCGGATCGTACATCGCGAGGCTTTCGACCGCGCGTCCCCGCGCGCCGATGCGGGCGACCATGTCGAGGCCAATGATCCCGCCCGCGCAGAACGAGGCCAGCCGCACAGGGCCTTCGGGTTGCACCTCGTCGATCACGTCGAGGTAATGCTCAGCAAGCGCGCCGATGGTTTCGTACTCCGGCCCCTCGGTCCGCAGCGACGGCACTTCGAGGAGGTGAATGCGGAACCTGTCGACCATCCCTGCGAAAAACTCGCGCGGCGGGAGCGTGTAGCCCCCCTTTCCGTGCAGAATGAATACGTACGGTTTGCCATCGCCGGCGACCGTATCTGTCGCAGTCAGGAACGACGCCAGCCGGCGCGGCGTCGCCGTGTCGCCGATCTGTGAGATCTGGAAATCGCGCCCGCTGAGCTTGGCCATTCCGGTGCTCAGCGCCTCGGCATGGAGGGAGTCGCCGCCCAAATCGAAGAAATCATCGTCCAGACCGACCCCATCCACCTCGAACACGGTCTCGAACAGGCCCACGACCGCGCGTTGCTCGGGGGTTTCGGGGGCGGCATAGTCGATGTCGAGCTGCAGATCGCACCGCTTGATATGGGATGTGTCGGTCATGATCCGTCGTCAGGCTCTTCCACTTGGCGCTGCGGTCGGGCGGTAGCAGCGCACGGTATTTCGAAACTTAAAAACGAATAGGGCGCGAGATCCGCATGGGCCGAGCCCGCCTGCAAGTCGGCCCAAGGCATGCGGAGGCCGGAAATTTGCTAACCCAAGGTCATATAGCAGGGTTGGCGTAGCCGCGAAGCCGTTCGTGCGCGTCTGTTAACCTTTGTGTCCCTGGAAACACGCAATCCAGAAAACGCCGCCGCATCTGGTGCCACGCATCTTTTTCGCTGACTATGTCCAGCGGAAAGGATGCGGGAACAGGGACGGCAAGATGTCAGACTGCACCAAGATTTCTTTGGCCAATACCCTATTGTCGATGGCGGCCAGTCGTGGGGATGCTCCGGCAGTGGTCGGCAACGACATCGAACTGACGTTTCGCCAACTCGCCGAACGCTGCGCCCAGACGGGGCACGAATTGATTGCCGCAGGCATTCAGCCGGGGCAACATGTCGGCATCGCCGTGCGGGACAGCGTAGAATACCTGGTTTCGATTTTCGGGATCTGGATGGCCGACGCAGTGGCCGTTCCAATCGATTTCCGCAGCTCCATCGAGGAGCGCCAGCGCATCGCTTCGGCATTTGACCTTGCCGCGATCCTGCAAGACAGGCCCGCCACCTATGAAGGGTGTGAGGCCATGCGTATAGATGCCGCCTACAAGGACCGCCGCGCGACTCGCCCCGTCCTGCCGCCCCCTATGACCGCCCCCGACGCCCCGGCCTATATCTCGTTGACCTCGGGCACCACGGGCACGCCCCTGGGCTTCGTCATCAGCCATGGCGCGATGCTCGCCAAGACGGAGTGGGACCCGTACCGCTACCTGCCTGGATGCGGCGGGCCGAGGGAGCTTGACCTTGTCACGCTGAACGCTCTGCCGCTTTCCTTTTCGGCGGCGCGCACCCATGTGTTCGCCCGCCTGCTAAGCGGGGGAAAAACCATCTTCTTCCCGATGATGCACACGCTGCCGGAACTCGCCGAGGCAATGCAGCGCCACCGGGTCGAGTTTTCCTTCACGGTTCCGACCGTGGTCCGGGGCTTGATGGATCTTGCCCCTGACAACGGCCAGCCTTTCTTTCCGGATCTCAAGCTATTCTACATTGGTGGCGCGAACCTTAACCGGGACGAGAAACTAGCGGCGCAAAAGATCCTGACGCCCCACGCGATGACAAACTACGCCTCCACGGCCAGCGGGACCCTCGCCTCGCTCTACGGGGACGACATGCGTGCACGGCCCGACAGCGAGGGGCGGGTCCTGAGCAGCTCGCGCATCGAGATCGTGGATGGGCAGGACACCGTCCTACGACATGGCGAGCAGGGCATCCTGCGGGTGCGGGCGCCCGGCATGGCGACGCATATCTACGGCGGGCAGGGCCGCGAAGACGGTGACAAGATCCGCGCCGGCTGGATCTACCCCGGCGATATCGCCAGCATCGACACCGAGGGTTTCCTTTCGATACACGGTCGTCAGTCGGACCTGATCATTCGCGGTGGGGCGAATGTGTATCCGTCCGAGGTCGAAGCCGCGATTGCCGCCCTTCCGGGGGTGCGAGAGGTCGCGGTCATCGGTTTCGAGACGGCCCGAGAGGGAGAGGAGATCGCGGCATTCGTGGTCGTGAAGGACGGCATAAAGCAGGCCGATATCGACGCCCATTGCCGCCGCGCCCTGACCAGCGACAAACGCCCCCGCGAGATCGTCATCCTCGACGCCCTGCCGCGCAATACCAATGGCAAGGTCCTCAAGCGCGACCTGAGCGAGATGGTGCCCGCCGGAAAGATCTGAACAGACACCACCATGAACGACAAAGCACAGCCCCTCATAGACCGCGATGCCATCGGTTTACCGGTCAAGTTCGAACCGCCTGCGCCTGGCCTGGAAACGCAGGTCGCGAAGATCTTTCAGGACGCGCTGCGGATTGCCCCCATCGGGGCCATGGATGACTTCTACGATCTCGGCGGCGACTCTCTCCAAGGCGAAGAGATCAGCCTCCAGATCGAGGCACAAACGGGCTTTGCCTTCCCAATCTCGGGGCTGTTTGACGCCGGCACTCCAAGGGCTATCGCCGCAAGCCTCGACACAGGAGAGGACAAGGACAAGGCCGCCGACGAAGCCGCGCAAGAGATCCTGTTCGTTGTGCATGGCCGCCGTGGCTATACCGTTCCGCGCCGTAGCTTCCTTGACGGCCTTTCGCCGGGGTCGAAACTCGTGATGTTCGAGATGCCCGGCCTTCTGAACAAGGAAACGCCGCCGGAGTCCCTGCGCGAGCTGGCCGAGGCTTACGTGGCCGAGATCGAGCGCGTTCAGCCCGAGGGCCCGGTTCGCCTTGCCTCTTTCTGTGTGGGCGGGCTGGTGGCGATCGAGATGGTCCATATCCTGAGGGCTCGCGGCAGGCCGCCCGTTTCCATCGTCATGCTAGACCCGCGCCCGCCCAAGCCGCTGCCCAAGCGGCTGGAAAGCGAACGGGCCATTCGGAAATCTCCGTGGAACCTGTTCGCACGCCTGCGCCTCTTTGGCCTGACCGGGCGGCTCGATCCCGACAAACCGTTTCTTGAACCCACCTATCGCCGCCTAAACACGGCCTACGAACGTATCATCGTCGCACGCGGCTGGGGGCGCCATGCGAAGGCCGATGGACGCAAGGAAAAGACCCGCTATGCCGGGGTCAAGATGAATGTCGAAGCACAAGCGCGGCTGACCACGGCGATGCTGTTCGCATGGCCCGACCCGCTCGATGCCGAGGTTCATATCCTCGGGTCGCGACAGCGCTCGAGGCTTTTGACCGATCCCGACGGTTTCTGGGGGCATCTGTTGCCGAACCGGAAGGTCTATCTCGTGGTGGATTCTCACCAGGAGATCCTACGCGGGGAATCGGCAACGGTCGCCGGCGCGATGGAAGACCTGCTGCTTGGACGGGGCTGCGAGATCGACGAAAGGCCCGCGGCCTAGCCCTCCGGCCCTGCCAGCCGCGCCTTCAGGTCCCGGCGCAGGATCTTGCCGTTGGTATTTCGGGGCAAGCTCTCGACGATCTCGACCCGCGATGGCCGTTTCCCCGGCGGAAGGGCCAATTGGCACTGCGCAAAGATATCGGCCTCTGCCAGATTACCGGCGCGCGGCACGACGAACACCGCGATTTCTTCGCCCATCGCCTTGTCGGGAAAGCCCACGGCCACTGCCTCGGACACGCCGTCAAGGTTTTCCACGACCGCCTCGACCTCGGCCGGGAACACGTTCAGTCCGCCCCGTATGATCATGTCCGTCGTGCGCCCCTCGATGGTCAGGAACCCGGCCTCGTCGATATGGCCGATATCACCAGTATAGCCCCAGCCATCCCTGATCCGGTCTCCATCCTCGCGATCGCGGGCGTTGTAGAACCCGTCGGCAAGACCCGGGCTGCGCACCCGCAAGGCCCCGGTTTCCCCGACCGGCAGCGGGTCGCCGTTCGGATCCACCACCTCTAGCCGCACAGTCGGCAGGATCTTTCCAGAGGTCTGGGCGCGCGCCCTGACGTTCTCGCCGCTTAACACCGAGACCGTGCCGGTTAGCGTCGAGGAATAGCAGTGGATGACATTGGGAGAGAGTTTCTCATGAGCCGCGATCATGTCCTGTGCAGAGATGGCCGACCCACCGCAATAGATCATCTCGACGGACGGAAAGAGCGGCCCCTCTCTTTCCCCCGCGATCTCAAGCAGTGCCGATACGGTCGCCGGCACCGCAAACACAAAGGTCATGCCCTCGGCGTTGATCCGCTCTGCGAGCTCGCTCGCCCCGAAGGTGGGGGGATGGAAATGGATCGTGCCGCCCCGCATCAAATGTGCCAGCGTGTGATTGCGCGATGCCGAGAACGACAGAGGAAAGGCGTTCAGGAACTTCGCGCCCGTCGGATAGGCACATTCCATCGAGTAACTGAGCATCCGCATCATCATGGTGCGATGGCTGATCACGACCCCCAACGGTCTGCCCGTCGTGCCCGACGACAACGAGATCAGCGCAGGGTTCCCCCCCTGTGTCGGCAAGGGCGTGCTGGGCTGGCGCGCGCAGTCTTCCTCGAATTCCGGGGTCCACTGGATTGAGGCATAGTCCTGCCCCGGCATCGGACGGTCCTCGAACAACACCGCAAGGTCGAAATCCGCAACAAGCCGCGCGCGGTCTTCTCCCCTCAGCCGGAAGTCTACCGGCACGGCAACCGCGTCCAGCATCCAAGCGGCCATCATCGCCTTGACGACATTGAGGCTGTCACGTTGCGCGATGCCAACATGATCCCCCGCATGAACGCCCTCGACGGCCATCTGGCGTGCCAGCTGCGAGACCTGCAAGGGCAACTCCGCATAGGTCACAGACTTGAGGCGCTGCACGAGCGCCGGTTTGTCCCCGTGGTCGCGGGCCAATGAATACAGAAGGTCGGATAGGTTTGTTTTGTCGGCGATCATGTCTCGGTCGTCCCATCGCTGAAGAAGGGGAGGTTATCCTATCCCCTGCGTCGATACCCTTAAGCAGAGATCAAAGATTAACCAGCCAAAAGCCCGATCGCGACACGTCGGCTGCAGGCATGTTGCTATGCCCGATGATCGAATGGTGAATTTCGCTTTTCGTGATCTAGGATCAAGTCTGGCGCTTTTGCACAAGTCGAGGTTTGATCGCAGTGCCCCTTTCCCCAGACGGACTTATTCCACGAGCTGCGTGACAGGTATGTCGAGCGCGGTATAGCCATTGAGCACTGAGATGCGGACCTGCAGCTCTGCAACCTGGCGATCGAAGTCGCGCGCCATGAGGGATTGGCCGAGCAGCTTGATGCTGTTCATCTTTGTCTCGACCCGGCTCCGGCGGTGGTAGCCGTTCCAACGCCGCCAGATGGCACGGCCCATGTACTTCGAGGCGCACAGAGCTTCATTGCAGGCGACGGCGCCTGGGCTCGTCGGCTTCCACGGCTTTGCGTTCCTACGGGCGGCAATCGCCTCATGGCATTTGCGGGTGTCGTAGGCGCCGTCCACTGCCCGGCAGAGTCATGCGGAGCATGATCCCGAGAGGGGGCGGTCACGGAACCGATCCGCTCATCTGTCGGGATCTGGTCGAGCAGATCAGGCAAGATGGGTGCATCACCAATGTTGCTGCCGGAGACCTCGAGAGCCCGCACCTCCAGCGTTTCCTCGTCGATCCCGATGTGTATCTTGCGCCAGATGCGCCGCTTGAGGCCGCCGTGCTTGCGGGCGTTCCACTCGCTTTCACCCGCGGCCTTGATGCCGGTGCTGTCGATCAGCAGGTGCAGCGGCCCGTTGCCGCCGCGATAGGGGGTGCTCACATTCAGCGTCCGCTGACGTCGACACAGGGTGCTGAAGTCCGGCACCGTCCAGTCCAACCCGAGCAGGCGTAGAAGGCTCTGTACGAACACGGTCGCCTGTCGAAGCGGTGTGCCAAAGAGGACCTTCATCGTCAGGCCGGTCTGGATGGCCTCTTCGCTGAAAGCCTGTTGCCGACCGCGCTTGCCCGTCGGATGCGGCCTCCACACCAAATCGGGATCAAACCACACTGTCAGCGAACCGCGCCGCCTCAGTGCCTCATTGTAAGCCGACCAGTTCGTGGTCTTGTACTTCGTCGTGGCCCAACTTGTCATGCCTCCCAGCTATCACGCTGGATTCATGCAATGAATCCCTCACCCGATTTATGCAACAAGGCCGACGCCTTGCGGGCAGGCGGACCGAGCGCATCTATACCGACAAGATGACCGGGGCGAAGCGCGAGCAACCGCAGCTCGATCTCATGATCGACCAGCTCCGCCAGGGCGATGTGATGGTCGTCACCAAGTATGGCCGCCTGGCTCGATCTCTTTGCGATCTTCTCGACATCGTGGAAGCCATCGGTACACGTGGTGCAGGCTTCCGGTCTCTGGCCGAGGACATCGCCACGACGACCCCAGCCGGGCGACTTGTCTCCCATGTCTTCGCCTCGATCGCACAATTCGAACGCGAGCGGATCTCCGAACGCACCTGTGAGGGGCCCGTCATCGCCAGATGCCAGGTCATCTGCCGGACACCGAAGGACGGCGTCTCCAGGAACTGCTCGTCGATCTGACGCATCAAGCAAAGGTTCTGCTCGGTCTCACCCTTCGGCCTGTAGTAAAGGGGCGAGCGCGCGATCGATAGCAGCTTGCACTGCTGGCCGATCAACAGTTGGGGGTGATCAGCCTCGATCATGCCGCGCTTCACTTCCCGCCCCAGGCTTGAGCTTTCGTTGCAAAAAAAGAGTTGGCCACCGCCAACTCCCCGATCTTGACATGCAGTTATTTCACCTGCTCCTCATCGATCTCAGGCCTCATGCGACCGCCGCAACCGAACATGCCGGACGTGCCCGCCAGCAGCGCACGTTTCCATTTGTGGTTCATCGTCGGATGGACCCCGAACTGGCTCGCCAGCTCGGCAGCGGTCTCCTCATCCTTCAAGACCTCCAGCGCAACCTTCACCTTCAACTCGGGCGCGTGCTGCTTGCGTTTCGACATCTCTGATCTCCTTCTCGTGGAAGATCAGAACACTGCAATTCGTAGCTTATTTCAGTGTCCGAATTTCGGGGGGTAGCTCCCATTCCAGCTTGGCGGTCTACTCGACGAGCAGAAGACGGTAGCGTCCTTGGATCGACGTGCCCTGCCTCCACGGTGGGAGGACGACAGGTATCGGTCACGATGTTGGGAAAGTTCCGGGACGCACGCGAATGCCGATCGCCGCGAAAGGCCGGATCAGCAGCGTAAAGGGCCGGCGGAAGTGCTGAACATGAGCCGCAAGATGACGAGCGGATCGGGCGGGATCGGGTAGGTGCAGATCCACCGGCCCCGCCGTCCAGCTAACTGTTGCTTGTTGAAACCGGCACCGCATTGCCGCGTCGCACGCGTCCGTTTCTCCAGAAAAACAGCACTCTTCGACAAGTAATTGTTTTTATTTTCTTTTTCGAAATCACTCACCTGCAATGGTCATTTGCAGCGTGCCGGAATGGACAAAAAATACCCAAAATGGACACTATCTCTGTGTCTCTACACTACACAACCGAACCGACCGACTTATCGCCTTCGTTCGGAATAGCAGCAGAATGCGTAGGTCAGACAGTCTCTGATCGCAATCAGTCCACTTTTGGGCCCGCACAGGATCAGTGTGAGTGATGAAGAACAGCGCGTAAGCAACGGCTACACGGCACGACCACAAAAGATGCGCGAATGCTACATATGCGCATCAAAGCTATTACTCACACAAGATATGGATGGAGGCCTGCTTTCGCGACATCTTTGCCCCGGTTCCGAGACAACTTTGCCCCGATTTACACACATGAAAAACGGGGCAAAGTTGTCTCGGGGCGCCGATATTAATCAATTAAAAACAATATCTTAGATTTGGGCCTGTAGAAATGGGTGTAAAGATCCCGCGAAAATCGGGCAATGATCCCGCGAACCAGGACGCAGGACAACAACAAAAAACCCGCCGAAGCGGGTCAGTATTGCGGCGAAATCGAAGAAGTTTCAGGCAGTCGCGCGTGTCCTACTGAAGGCTTTCGCGTCAACATAAATGGACCTGATGCCAGCCTTGTCGGGATGGCGGAAACACCTGATCCGACCGTTTAGGATGCCCTCGAAAACCTCTTCGAACGGCCCTGCCCCATGCTGGCACGCATAAGCAATCGGATGGAGATCGGGACTAGCAAGAACAGGCAAATCAGGAAATCCGGCCAGTTTGTCCAAGAACTCGTCCAAGTGGGTTCTGGCGAAGACCACATTGCGCACGGATCCACGGCTTTTACTCGGAACTAAAGGTTTCAGGATACCAGCGCGGTAGAGGATCTCAACTTGGCGCTTACTGGCGCCAATGTATGCGGGGACAGCCGACAAAGGCACGGCGGTCTTGAAGGCCTCGATCAGGGGCACCGTCCGCGCAACCTCGAAGACCATGTTTCCGCTGTCGAGTTCCGTGGCAGCTTCTGGAATTTCGCCGATCTTTCGAAGTAGTCGCGAGAGACGCGGCCGTTCAATGCCAACCTCGGACGACAAGCTCTGTAGTGTATGGAATCGCCTGTGCGCAATCTCGACACCCAAAACGGTTTCACCCGGGGCTACGGCAGAATGTTTGACGATGTGGTCGCGCAAGATGTCCTTGATTGGGCCCGGATCGATAAAGTTGCTCCTGCGGTCCAACCAATCGTGCAGTTTGCCATAGTAGGCCAGAGGACCAGCTTGAACCGCCTTGGCCGGTGACATGGAGCGGATCGTGTCGAGTGCCTCCTCGATGGCTCCCGGCCCTTCGCGGTAAATCGAGAACCCGATATCGGTAGCTGCTTCCGTTTGGGCCGGGCTCAATTTGGTCACTGAGACGCCATGGCCGTGTTCGAGGATGCCCCCAAGCATCTCAGACGCTGCGAAAACCTGCTCAATGGTCTGCTCATTCAGCCAGGTTTCGCGGCAGAGGCTTTCGCCATGGATCCGTTCCCGGAGCCAGACCAGGTATTCAGGCGTCTCGTCATCGGCCTCGGTTGGCGCTGCGAGGGGCGCACCTGCAAGCGCGACGCGCAAGCTGGTCGCGTCTTTGATCGGCGCATCCGCCAACATTACGCCATGACGGTCACACCGGCTGACATGGCGAAATCCCCAAAGCAGTCGATGGCGGCGTTCCGCTTCTGGGCCGTCTTCCGCAAGGCAAACAGGACAGTACCGGCCGGCGCGCGGCGAAAGAAACGTCTTCGAAACGTCCTCGCCACGGAAGGATGCACATCGCTGGAACACCCTAATCGCCATATTCTGAAGCACTTCGACGGCCTGCCCCGTGGCTTCCGCCAAGCGAAGGACGGCCTCCCCGCGGCCCGAGACAAAGTGGTCCCGACGGATACCGAGATCCGCGAGAAGACGCTCCATGCCCCGGCCGGTGTGCATAAGCCCAAGCCGGTCGGCGTAGGAGAGCAGCGTTTCTTCGGGGTCAATGGAAAGACGGGGCCAAAGGGTCATCACGGCCCCCATCCCATGGCTTCCAGTTCCTTTCTCACCTCTGGCCACGGCGCAGTATCGAAGGGTGTCAAAGTATGCTGGACGTTTGACTTCCGGAACACGCGTTCCGCGCTTTCGAGGCAAAGCGTGTCGCGCTGCCGGGTCACAGCACCGCGCAAGATGTTCTTGGCAAGCTTCACGCTCTTGCCGATCTGTCCTCCTGTCGCGAACAAGATGCGTTCGGGAAAATCGTCCGCCTCATCGACATCCAACCCGAGGATCTCCGCCGACTTTCTGAAGTTGGTCTCGAATAGCCGCGCCGATCTGGTGCCAGGCCGGATGCTGGCGAGGTGCAACTCGCTGAACCGACGGTAGGTCTCGCCAGAAGGTTCGGAGAGAAGGGCGTCACGCAAGGCGGGTACGCCTGCAATAATCAGCGCTACCGGGTGCTGCGACTGCATGATGTGTTTCAAGGCCTGAATGGCTGCCAGAACGTCACGACCTTGACCAGGCCGCAGGATATGATGGCATTCGTCGATAACTACGGCGCAGATGCCGACCACACCGAGCCGGTGCCGCGCCATCTCCCAAGCATCCGCTGCACGCAAACGGGGGTCGATCTTTTTATAGCCGGTTTCTGAGAGGATGATCTCGGCCAGCTTCTTGATGGTCGCCTCGGGCGGCACGGTGATGAAAAGCGTGTTGCCCGGCTCATCGATGCTGAATTCGGTCAGGATGGGATTGGCCCGCAAGGTGCGCTTGAGAAGCGCTGTCTTGCCGCCGCCGGACATGCCGAGGACCATGAGCCCCTCGGTCTCACCGGTGAGCGGATCGCGACGGGGTTCGTCGGTCATCTGCCCTTCGTCATCCACCTCAAAAAGGTCGAGCAACGCGTCATCGAGCGTTTCTTCCTGCCCAAACCGCCAGTAGCGGTCTCTCAACCAAACCAGCTTCGCGCTGATTGTATCCAATGGAACCATGTTTGTTTCAGGGATAGTCATTCCATTGAGTCCTCTTCCGAAAAGTTCTGATCGCCCCGGAGGTCATCAATCACGCTTAAACCTTCAGGAGCGGACCCGGCGCCATCGAACTCCGTGCCGTCATCCAAGTCGTCCAGTAGCCCCCGGTATTCCCCTGCCGCATGCTGGCGCTCGGCCGTATCTGCGAAACGCATCATGCGTTCAGTATTCTTTGCCAACTCATCCGCGGTTTTCGGCAGGGCAATCAGCCCAAGAAGTCGCTTTAGCCGATATGACTCATCGTTTGCCGCGTTGATAAAATCTCGACGCGCTTTGCGCTCGTCCTCATCTTCGCCCGCGCACTTTTCGAAATGCGCAAGGCGATCGATCTCGGTTTTGCCGATCCATTTGGGGTCGCAAGCCGAAACAGCTTCCCAAGGCCCGTTGTCCGCTCGCACATCGATGGTCCCGACATCACCATGCCAGCGACGCACCTCAAAAATGCTTTTGGTCCCATCCACAAAATTCTTCATGGTTTCACCCGTTTGGTAGTAGATGCCGGCCACGCGCAAACCTCTTCGATTGAGCTTGCGTCGCATTCGAGTGCCGAATACTTCGCGCATTTCGTTGTTTGCCAGGCTTGGCGGCGTATGTTCCTTCGTCGCCTCGGCCCAAGCTTGAGCAGGTGACATGCCTAGGGCGGCATGCTCTTTCGTGTGGTACGCATCGACGGTCCATCGAACCAACCAACCCAAGAAGGCTTCCAAGGTCAGAGATGCGCGTTTTTCGGAATCATTCTCACCTCGTTCGACGACATTGCTGAATGCGCGCCCTGAAAACCGTAGCAAGAGGTCCTGGTGAATAGTCCGGAAGACCCTCTCGATGAACGGTTTCAGCCAAGGTTTTCCCGCAGGTGCTCCGAGGTTGGTGATGCCAAGCCCGGCGAGGATGTCGTAAGCGTCATCTGTGATGTATTCAGGACCCCGGTCGAGAACGATTGTTCCCGGCGCTCCTCCCATAGGCCAGCCAAATTTCGCTCCCGCTGCGTCAGCAATCGGCGACTTGTCCGAATAGATCATTTCTAAGGTATGCCGGAGCGAGCCGTCCGTTCCCTCAGGCACGATCTGCAGTGCCAGCAGGCACCGCGTATGCACGTCAATCGCCGCGGATAGCGTGACCCGGCGCGCCTTTCCGTCAAGCTCGAGAATCTGTTTGATTGAGGCAGGAAGGATGTCGAATAGCCCCGTCGCTTCCATCAAGACGAAAAGGTCAACCGTATACTCATCGATCTCGACCCGTTCCAAGGCGCGGGATGTCTGAATGCCGACCCCGAGCGTGTGATAGTCTTTGTAGGCCTTTTCCCAGCCAGACTTGCGGATCTTGTGGTCGAGTGGAGCGTACTCCTTGATCAGGCGGTGGATGTAGTCGTAGCCAGCCTTCTTTAGCTTTGGAGCAGGGACGGGCATTCGCTCGAGCTCCTCGTTCCTGGCGTCAATCGCAGCTTGTACGCTTTCTACCAAGGACTTGATCGTGACGCGTTCCTCGTCCCAAAGTGTGTTGAGGACGCGGACGATGAAGGCCTCCGTAGCATCGTCGTAGCGCCTGTATTTCCCGCAGTTGCGATATTTGTCGAATAGTCCGTCGTCACCCTCGTTTTTCCACTGCCAGTACCATTTCCACATGGTATGGCCGCTCTTATAACCATGGTGAAATTCGGCAGTACGCTCGATTTCTTTCTTTGACTTCTGGACCTTGGTGCCGCCCCGTTTCTTTTCGCGCATTGCTTGGGCTGCGCGGTATTCTTCATACCGCCTCGTGCCGCGTGCAACGATCTGGACAATCTTTGCGTCGAAGTCGTCTCGCGTAAGCTTGAGGTCCCCGTCGTCAAGCATTTGCTGAACCGCGAGGACATACTGCTTTCGGAATCGCTGCCGAGCGATTTCAACCAAGACCCTCTCGCTTCGGCGGACCCGCTTGGGATCGACAGGCTTCGCTGACGGCCGACTGAGAATTTTCAGCTTGCCGTAGTTGTTCTCTGTGACGATCGCGTCGTAGGTGATTACGCCCGTGGCGCTTTCATGACACTCGCCCGTACTCGGGTCCGTCCACGCCTCCCAGAAGACGAAGTAGCCTTCTTTGCGAAGTTCCAGCACACGACCTTTACGGACGCCGATCTCGAAATAGTAGTCCTTTTCAAGAAAGATCTTGATCGGCATCCGGAAAGGGGCGGACATCAAACAGCCTCCCCGCGAACGATCAGGGTTTTTCCACGGATAGGCTCCGGCGTGAAGAGGGTCGCCTGGCCGAAACGGATCGCGCGCGCCACACTGAAAAAACCGCGCCCGCCGAGGCCCGCCTTCAACAGAAACTCGTTGATGGTCGTAGGATCGCGAACCTCGGCAAGCGATTTCAGAACAATTTCGTCGATCTCAGGTTCACGGTGCCGCGCATCGTGAAACAGCTTTGCATTGTGCAACTCGACCGGGTCGATGTTGCGCTCGGTGATTGTCGCCACTGCGTCACAGATGTTCCCAATTGCGGCCCTTTTCACTTCCGCCATCATCGCGCGGTACTCATAGGTCACCGCGATCCGTTCGGGCTTCACAGAAATGCAGACCCGGCGACCACCCTTCTGGGTGACCCGAAAATCGAAGAAATGGCGGCTCGGCTTTCCGTTCGGCAGCGTGAAATGAAGAGCCGCCAGCTGTTCTTCGATATCGTGAAAATCGGGCCGATAGATCAGGCAGAGAGACGCGTTATGCTCGGTCAGACTGGCAAAATGCAGAGTCTGCGGGCCGTTCTCGCCTTCGAAGACGAGCGCCCCGACGAAATGCCCCTTGGAAGACTTGGGAACAGGTCGGACGGCACGGCTAGGTGCAGGGTTGAAACGTTCTCGCGACTTTTCGGAGCCATTTTCGCGCCCGTTTTTCTCGTGGTCTTCGCCCTTCATGGCAATAGTTCTCCGTACTCGAAAGCAACGCTTTCGAGAGGTTTCTCCAAGGCCATCACGCTGGTTGCCGAAGCAGTTGCTCTGCTCTATCGTCGGCGGCGCAATAGGTGGCTGTGATGGCCGCTGACTTTGGGCGTCGCCTTGAACAGGCGGCGCCCTTTTTGTTTCTGTTTCCTGTCTACGCGCTGTGGTGTCTTACTGCCTCCCTGGCCAAGCCGGACCCGGTGAAGATGCCGGATTCTGAATCACTCAAGCCAAAAAACTGATCCAAGAAATCGAGTCAAGTCTCTGTTTTATTTGCTGTTTTTGCGAAAATCGAACACCTCCCGACTTTCAAACAAGTCTCAGCTGCATCTTTCTCCGCCTTTCGAAAGTGGCCTCTCCGGTTGTGAGGCAGTCTCCAATTTCCACCCGAACCAGCCCTCACGGCTGGGTTCTCTTACGTTTGGTCGCGATTTGCCGTCCGCAGTGTCTGCCGTTCGGTTCCGCGCCCAGTCCAAGATACCGGAAGAGGCTGCGGTTGCAGAGAAAAGAAGTGGTTCTTGATATCTATCTATCAGCGTCTGATAGGATTTTTTTTTCATCATTCCCATGAGATCCTTTCCAACCTCTCCGCCCTCACGCACGGTGCGAGCAACCCGCTCCAAACCGTGAAAGACCCATGTTTCCCAAAGAGCTAGACACCAACAGCCTAGAAGGTCTGACGCGGCTGTTTTGGTTTGCCGTCAATGCGCGGAACGATGACGTTAGCCGGGCGGCCGTACCACGCTTGCAAGACCGACTTGATCTCACTGCACATGAGCCGAGCTTCCGCGGCGCGTTTGAAGACGCAGTTCGTCATCTCGACAGCCTCGAGCCCACACGGCGGTTCGAAGCGGTGTATTCTTTGATCGATGCCGCACTGAAGTATGAGGAGAGACTGCAGGAAGACTTGGCACGTGAAATCCTCAGGCTTCTCCAAGACAAAAGGATCATCCGGTTCTCGTTTGCGCGCAGCCTCATGCTCGGCCTTCGTCACGCGCAAACGATCCGGCAAACCCGCTCACAGCGCTATCCTGGCTACAACATACGCTACGCCGGGGTGGGGCCAGATCGAGAGCTTATGGCAATCGCGTCCTTGTATCTCGACCTGCCGATATACACCGAGACCGGCCCTCCCTGGGCGCCCGACACACTTTTCGACGACGGCGAGCCAAACTTTGAGATGCCCGAGTTGGAGGTTTCGTTTCCACCAGCATCATTCCGAGCAAGCGATGCGCCTGGCCTCGAGGCCGGCATTCGCAAATTGATGCTACCCCGAGCCGTCAACCGTGGTACCTACGATCTCGAAAGCGCGATGCTCGCGTATTTGGGCGCGACCGACTCCTCGGCTTTGGCCATGGTCTCGGATAACTTTCTATTTTCTCCAGGACAGTCTCGCTTGGCGACACGGCAGCGCCTCCTCGATATGAGATGCATTTATCGAGTCGCCGAGCTGCAGGCAGAAAAAGATTCACAGTATATGATATCCCTTAACGAGTCCCGGATCTCTGCCGATGAGGTGCAGATGATTTCGACAAGAGATGTTCAACGATTCATTGGCGCCGTCCCATTCACTAAAACAGTCCGGAAAAGAGCAACGTTTGTTTCCGTCGAAGAGATACAGACCGCTGGCGGAAGCCTTCTACCTAAGAGATATCTCTCTGCCGGCCCCGTTGGAGGACCCAACTTCGTTACGCGCACCCAAAACGCGATGTACGCCACAGAGTACCGTTTGGCGGATCTTTTTGAAATCATTCGTCCCAAGACAATTCGCAACGATCCGGTGGGAACGTTACAAATCCAGGAAGTGAGTGGGATAAACATCTCGCATTTTGGCGAAATCTTAGGAACCCCACGCAACGTCACTGTCCGTTCTACCTTAGAGGAACGCTTCGAGGAGCAGCGCCTCAAGCCTGGTGATATTGTGTTCGCTCATCGCGGGCCAATTGGGAGAGTGGCATATCTGTCAGAGCAAAGTCTGGAAGGCACCAATCTATGGGCTGGCCAAACACTGTTTGTTTTCCGCGAAAGAAAGAGGTTTGCTGAAGCGCGAGACGTTCCATATTGCGACCCACGCGTCCTGTTCATGTATCTTTTGACACCCATGACGCTAGAAAGTTGGAAAAACGTTTCTAATGGAGGCCGAAGCCCTTCAATTCCAATTGGGGAGGTTGAACGGTTCATGGTACCCAAAAGTCTGGCGACAAAGAGCAAACCCAAAAGGACGTCCGCGTCAGCAAAAAAAGGAACTGCTACGGAAAAAACTGTTGACCATATTTTGGCTGAATTTGAGCACCATCAGAAAAAGACTGAGGAATTGCGGACAATGGAATCTCAAATGCATGATGGGCTGCATCGGGTCTGGGATACCGCATGGCGCAAACCATAGGGGGACTCTGTTGCACAAAGCCGTCGCTGAGCGGACTTCCCCTTTCCCCGAACGGATTTTCCCCACGGCTTCAGTGACAGGGATGCCGAGGGCGGTGTAGCCATTCATGACGGCAATGCGCACCTGCACTTCCGCGACCTGTCGGTCGAAGTCCCGCGCCATGAGGCGCTGCCCCAGCAGTTTAACGCAGTGCATCCGCTGCCCGGCAGGGTATTGCGCAGCAATGCCCGAGAGGGTTCGTCTCGACGCGGCTTCGGCGGTGATATCCGCTCCAGTTTCGCCAGATTGCGCGGCCGAGGTATTTCGATGCCCGCAACGCTTCGTTTCGCGCCACGGTCCGCGATCGCCTCGTGGCATTTCCGGGTATCGTAGGCGCCATCTGCCGTGACGCTGCCGATCTCCTGGTCTTCTGGGATCTGACTGAGAAGATCGGGCAGCACGTTCGCGACGCGCTCGAACCGGTGGCGCTGCTCCGCTCACCATCGCCGATGTGGCTACCGGTGATTTCGACAGCACGGATCTCCAGCGTTTCCTCATCGATCCCGAGGTGTATCTTGCGCCAGACGCGGCGTTTTGGGCCGCCGTGCTTGCGTGCGTGCCACTCGCCTTCACCCTCCATTGCCCGGCAGGGCATCGCAACGCGATGTCCCGAGAGGGGACCTTAATCCCAGTGCTATCGGTTAACAGGTGCAGCGGACCCTTGGATCCACGGTAGGGGATGTTGCGCCCAGGGTCTTCTGGCGGCGCGATAGCGTGCTGAAGTCGGGCACCGGCCAGTCGAGTTCAATTAGCCGTAGCAGGCTCTCGACAAAACCGGTCGTCTGCCGGAGCGCCATGCCGAACAGCACCTTCATCGTCAGGCAGGTCTGAATGGCAGTATCGCTGTAAGTCTGCTGGCGGCCACGCTTGCCTGTCGGCGCGGCATCCCAGCTCATCTCGGGGTCGAACCAGATCGTCAGCGAGCCCCGGCGCTTGAGCGCTTCATTGTAGGCCGCCCAGTTCCGGGTCTTGTAGGTGGGGGGGTGTGGGTTTGCTCATACATCCCAGCTACCACTCTGGATTCACGAGATGAATCCCTCGCGGAACTTGTGCAACAGAACCGACCGTCGCCAGAAACCGAAGACCATCAGGCGGACCCTGGTACATCCATGGCAGCTGCTTCGATCCTCTCACGGGCTTCCGCGTTACTCAGATCGAAAGGGTAGCCCAGCGATACGTTTTTGATGTTGGTCTTCCCAATCCAGACCTCGTGCGCCTGATGTGTATGCCCATATAACCAAGCTGACGGGCGCATCTCCGTGATAAAACCCAGTAGGTCACTACCATAGGCATGTGCGAGCGTGCCTTCGGCACCCAGCTGATCGAGAAGGGGCGCGTGATGAGTCACGACAATCGAGGGGCCGTCATGGGGCATCTCTAGCTGAGTGCGCAGCCAGGCGAGGTGGCGCTGGTGAACGGCGCGCATGTCGAACGCCTTGGCCTTTCGGTAGCCAGCTTTTGCGATACGGATGTAGCGATAGTCATTCATCCCGCGCTGGAGATCGCCTGCAATGATATCAGGGTGGATCGTCGGATGAGTGAGATCCGTCCATAGCGTGCAGGGCAAGATCCGCACGTCTCCGAGCGCCAGAGGCTTACACTGGGCATAGCCAGCACCGGCATTGATCACGATCTGCGCAAGGCGCACCTCGTCGTCGAGCACGTGATGATAGAAACAGTGGTTGCCGGGGAAGATCTGCACGCGGTCGAGTGGGACGTATTGGCCGATCTGGGCCAGTGCCGAAGCGAGCCGCGCCTTCGGCTTGTCGACTAAATCACCGGCGATGATCACCATGTCGAATTGTTCGAACCAGCCTTTCGGCATCAGCGCCAGTGGATCGCGCTGTTTGGCGGCCCATTTGTCGAGATGGAGATCCGCGAGGGTGAGAAGGCGTGGCATGAATATTGTTTAACATGAAAGGGCCTTTGAGGTGGCCCTAGATTTATCGACGCTTTCACCCTCCACTGCCCGACAGGGCATCGCGACGCGCTGATTCCCTAGAGTTGCCGTTCACCGCGCTTGGGAGCTTTGGCGAAGTCGAAGTGTCTACTGAGCGGACTTTGTAGGCTGCCGCTGCGCCTAATGCGAGCGTCAGTTTCAGTCAGGTTAGGTGACAGAAACGGAAGTGGCAGTGCTCAGCAAGCTTCTCCTAGGTACGTCGCGAGGCGACTGAGCCGGAAGAGCCGCGCGCCGTTTTCATCTGCTTTGGGAAGGACGTGGTTATCACTCATGCGTTTCAGGGCCGCTGTGAGTGCATTCGCCCCTCCTTTACCAAGGCCACGACCGGAAATCTGCCAAACCCGCTGCGCGGCTTGAAAGCCCGGAGGTTCTGGCACGTTCAGATCTCGTCTCCAGATGCCGTTCCACGCAAACCGATCGTCCTCTTCGGTGAAATCGAAGAGGAAGCCCTCGTCGGGGAGCTCTCTCCAGCCCTCGTAGCATTCCCAGTCGAACCCGAAGTCTTCTTTGACATTGGTATTGGCCCGATCGAGCGCGCGGCTTTCACCGGGCTCGTAGGTCACAACGCGCGCTGACAAGTCATCAAGCGCCTTCGGATCACTTCTATGAAGGTCGAGCAAGGTGCCATTCGGCGAGACCTCGATGCGCCGTCGAGCCTCGAAACTTAGCCGACGCCGCCAGATCTGCCCGGCATTCTTCAGGATTTTCTCATCAACCGGTAGGGCTTGATCCCAAATTGCCTCGAAACGCTCCGCAATCTCAGCCTGTTTGCCCGGGTACACGACGCTGTACTCTTCAAGGTTTCCGAACCCATTCCGGCTAATGTTGGATGATCCTAGGAAGGAGACACCACCAACGACGCCGAGCTTCGCGTGAAGCTTAGGAAGGTGGCGAGTTTCGGCCCCCCTCTCCAGCAGCTTCCGGACCTCGTCGGGACAGGTGCCGCCGAGGCTCAGGTTGCAGATTACCCGTGCCCCTTTGCACAGGACATGCCTAGGAGATCGGCCGCGTCACGCCCCCAAAAGGCGACGGCGAGTTGGGCGATGCCATCGTCTCCCCATGCTTTGCACAAGGTCTTCTGAAGTTCGGCACCGTCCATAAAGAGCGGCATTACGCCTCCCTCTTTCGCACTCTTTTTGATGTGAGCTCTATCGAGTCAGATTAGTCGGAATGGTTCGGCCGCTGCAAGAACGTCTCCGCCGACAATGAAAACGCCCCGACGGGCAAATCTGGCTGCCAATAAAAGAACATGCTACGATCACGGTGCATTCGCCGGAGACAACATTCCATGCAACGAACCGTATCAGTCGATCTGGGGCCAAAGCGGACCTATGGCAGCGCGACATGCTGGACGCTCAAGTGACTAGATCAGTCCGCCAAAAACGGCCCTCTTCCGCCATACAAAGCGCCAGTCAACGCCGCAGCGCAGCTTCCCGAAATCGGACCTTCACACATCGCGCAGCATCGGACGGGGTGGACCTGTCGCGTTACCGCGATATCCAGAGCGAACGAACCAGCCTCCATAACAAGGTCAACGTAAAACGACTCACCTTTGTTAGTTTGCGCGGAAAACAGGTCCCTGAAACTAATGCTCTGCTCTTCTTCGTTTTCCATCCGCAGACCTCCCGTTATGCCATAAAATACTTCCAATAGAGGTACACTGGCCCAGCGAATGCGAATATGAATGCACCCCAGTAGGCCTTACTATCCTCCGGCGGCCATCCGATCCACGCAACGACTATGCAGCAGATCCAGCCGGCAAACTCGACGCTAAAGCCTGGTGACTTCTCCTTTGGTTTCAGCATAGCCGCCACCCCCGTCGTATTTCGATCTCGCTGACAGTAACACCCTTCCAGGTCCCCGCCTCCGCCAGCGTCCTCAGCTCACCGTCCTCCACTGCGCCATCCTGGTCGAGGTCCTGCCAGCTCCGGAACTAGCCAAAGCTCGTGTCATTGGCGTCGAGCACCCCGTCGCTGTTGGTGTCGAAAGGGAGGTTGCCGTCTTCGTCCGCGGCCTCCCCCAGCGCCTGCAGGCCCGTCGCGCCCTCCGGACCCCAGTCGCTCAGCACCAGCTCCGCCCGCTGGTCGATCTGCCCGTCGCCCGCGCCCGCGTGTCGTCCGCGTTGAAGTGCAGCACAAGAAACGCGTCATCCGCTGCCGCTCAGCTATACGGCGAGCTTTGGCTATGACGGGGAGCTGTAGAGAAGAGATTATTCATCAGTTTCTGCTCCGCTTGACTGCCGATAGCCAGGCAATTCAAAAGTCCACAACAAGAGAAAAGCGGCCGGCGTTATAAGCGCCATCCCAGGAGCAGCCGCACATCTCGCACTGATACAGTCTTCACGGCCAGCCGTCGAAAAATATACGAACATCGCCTGACCCAGCCCAAAGAACGCAATCAACCTAAAAGGATTCAACATTTTATATCTATTCAGATCATCACTACGTGGGTCAATGCCATGCTCCAAGCAGTATCTCTTGAATGGAAAGAAGTACAACCTGATGAAAATGTCGAGCCAAAAGAGAGGAAAAGCAATGTAAACGAATAAAATCAAATATCCATTTGCCAAGGGATCGAATTCGATCTCTGAAAACACAGCCAACCACACGGCGGCCGTGACGGCGCTTGAGTAGATCACTCCGTAAGCCCAGAACCAAGCTGGATGCACCAGTTCATTCGGCAGTGGGATCAGTGCAGATCCTTCTTTATTTTTTATCCCGCTCATTGCCAACTCCTCCGCCATCCCAACCCGACCAGCCAAAGAACGACAAAACAAGAGAATACAACTAGCCCATTCGTCAGTAGCCCCTCGCTACCCAGAATTTTTCGGATTGGATACGCCGAGAATAGCGCCAGCAAAACGAGCAACGATAAGGACAATTGTGTGTCAGTTATTCGGTGTATGGCCAACGGCGCCGATAGCAAGCTAAGCCCTGAGAAAACCAGAGCAGCAACGACGTAGCTCACAGAGAGAAAAACGGAAGCCATGAGGACACACAGGCATAATAGGAGAATGATGAATGCTACCCGATGATCAGGTTTCATAATTGCCTGCCCAGTCCATCAACCGACATTCCGTAAGTGGCGCTCTGCCAGACCCGGAACTCGCCGTAGTTCGTGTCGTTCGCGTCGAGCACCCCGTCGCCATTGATGTCGAAGAGTTTCGGTACAGCAAAGCTGCGGTGGGAGATCGTGGCATCCAGAGAGCCGATCGGATCGAGAGGGATGCCTTCGATTTCTACGAAGGACTTATCGGGGATCGGGTGGACGTCCAAATTTCCATATTGAAAGGTGTATGTGAGTCTTCCGTCAACGCCAGCTTGGACTTCACCGCCTGTTGTCCAATATGGACCATAATCAGAAAATACTGGGATAGTGTAATCACCGCCGGCACCCCAATTTAAACCAACTCCGACGCCCAATCCATGAAGCTGATCTACTGACACAGCCGAAGTTTCGTCAAAAACTGAGTATTCAAGTGGGAGATCCAGACCAGCTATAATCCCAATTATCGCGAAATTTTGCAAACCTCCAGAATCGTCTCGAACACTACCAAACCCAAACGTTAACCCAAAGCCAAAACCAATATCTATAGAGTAGAAATCACATTCTTCCATTTTATCCCACCAATACTAAATTTATCCCTTCAAGGATATAGCACCAGAATGTGAAAATGGCCACGAAGGCAATTGCAAGGCGAAAGTGCTTTCTCCAAAATTCGATCCCCAATGGTGAGGAAAGATAGTCTTGCCCCAAATCCTGGCCTCTACCATAGGCTTGATAGTATAGGAGATAGAAAAGATACGAACTGCCAGACAAAATAAACCATAAGGCTTCAGGCTGCATAAACAGTACCTCCGTGTGTATCTGCTTGTATTCCGCCTAAAGGGTTCCTTGCGATGGCCTCACCGACCTCGCAATCGATCACGAAGCTCGCCATGCCGAGCATAGCCACTAGCCCCACAGAGACGTAGGCTGCCGTGTCCTCAAACCCCAAGCTGTTGTCGTAGGTCAGGTTGATCTGGCTGATCCTGAGCTCGGCCAGTGTCCGAAGCTCTCCTTCATCAACCTCGCCATCCCGGTCGAGGTCCTGCCACACCCGGAACTCGCCATAACTCGTGTCACTCGCGTCCAGCACGCCGTCTCCGTTGGTGTCGAACAGGCGGAACCGATCCCCGTCATAGTCGAAGCGGGCGCCGTGACGCTTTCCTAACAAAGAGCCACTCGATCGTTCTCTGCTCGTCACGACACGCGGCTTTCCTCTTTGCAGAGTACACACTTTCGCACTGCGCCCATGGACATCTGAAAACGTCGTAAGGTCTTACTGTAATCTTGACAAAGGAGGTTGACGAAGCAAGGGAATTCTAGCGTTTCCGTGTTCGGTCACTGGCGGGGGGCTATATTTCACCCTAGCCCCAAAAAGCCGTCGATTTTTTTCGCGACCAGCTGGCCCAGGCGAAACCAGGCTGTTGATCAGGACAGAAACCCTCGGCAAATCCTTTGCGGTTTTGGTAGATTTGCGACCGGTCGCAGGACCAGACATTCGCTGCAGTAGGGCGAACTGCTATTGGTGGCTCACTGTGACTTCAGCCGCAGTCTGCATGAAGGTCGGCTGTCGGGAAACAGGTTAAAACTTTGCAAAGTTCACTATCTGCGCATAGCTTTCTTTGTTCCTTGTCGCAGAATGAGGGCTGTTGAATCTGCAGCGCGAATGGCCGCTTTCACGTCTTTGACCGGATGCCTTCGCACGAGCAGCGAAAGTCCGCTTCCCGCCCGTCGCGCGTATAACAGGCTGGTTGCTTGCTTGGGTGCCGCGCCAAATGCCGGAGTCCGCAGTGGGTCTGGGTTTGCTCGTGATGGCGGCGAAGGACAGTTCCCCACCCACCGCTCACCGGTTTCAACTGCATTTTCGAGAATCCATGAACCGAGCAGGAGCGCAATCGGACTGGAAATGCGCTTGAAAAGGTTCCTTTCTGTCCGAGGTCTGTTACGCCTCGGAAAAGACAGGAAATTCAGTCTACATGAAACTCGCCTCAAATTCCTTCTTGGGGTTCTTGGTTGACCCTCTCGGCCGACACCCAAGGTCTCTAACACTGCAAGACAAGGGTATTGCGGCACGCGGTGCGGGGTCTCCCTGGATAGGACTCGAAAGCATCGCCACGCGCCCTTTAGTGAAGAAGGGCATTCTCTCGTCGTCGTTGCTACTTGATCTCGGCGGCGGTCGACATCTGACCTTGCCAGCGGTGAATGCGTCGGCTTCAATAGACTTTGCAGATGCGGCTGCTACCGCTTGGACGGCTTTCAACCGGGCGGAGTTCGCAGCTGAGGAAGCTGCGGTCAAGCGCCTCCTGCAAGCACTCGATGAGCTCAAGGCGCCGGATACTTATCCCGCGGCATGCCACGTAGCGCCGCTGGCGCGTGATGCTGCCAATCTGAACAGTCGTGTGCTGTCCAAGTTGAACGCTGAGGCCGTCGGCGAAAAGGTTATGTCTCGTATTGCCCCGATCAGGGCATTCGCATCCGACCCGAATGCCGTTCGTGACGCGTCCATTGCGGAGTTCGTCGAGGGACAACTCGTCCGATGGAAGGATTTCTTCGACACGGTCGAGTCCATGCCGCTGACGCCGGAGCAGCGCCTCTCGGTTGTCGTCGACGAGGATGCGACGCTGGTTCTAGCAGGGGCGGGATCGGGCAAGACCAGCGTGATCACCGCCAAGGCCGCCTACCTCGTCAAGGCGGGCATCAGAAAGCCGAGCGAGCTCCTGCTACTGGCCTTCGCAAAGGATGCCGCAACCGAGATGTCCAAGCGGATTGAGGCCCGGTGCGGGGTCCCGGTAGCGGCGCGAACTTTCCACGCATTGGCCTACGAGATCATCGGTGAAGTGGAAGGTCAGAAGCCGCCTTTGGCACCCACCGCGACAGACGACAAAGCATTCTTGTCCTTGATGAAAGATATCCTGCGGCACATCGTGGCGACCGCCAGCGACATCGCTCAAACCGTCATTGGCTGGTTCGCCGGTTTCTTCGACGACTTTCCGACAGAATGGGACTTCAAAACCAAGCACGAATGGTATGCGCAGATCGAGAGCCGCAACCTGCGGACGCTGCAAGGCGAGACGGTGAACAGCTTCGAAGAGCTTTTGATCGCCAACTGGCTATTCAGGAACGGTGTCGCCTACGAATACGAACCGATCTACGAGCACATGCTCGAGAGGACCGGCCGTCGCGTCTACACACCCGATTTCCGGCTGACAGACAGCGGCGTCTACATCGAGCATTTCGGCGTGCGCAAGAAACGCGGCAAGGACGGGAAGGAGGAGTTGACCACTGCGCCTTATGTAGATCGCGATGAATACCTGGAAGGCATGGATTGGAAACGCCAGGTTCATGCCGAGCACGAGACTGTGCTGGTGGAAACCTACAGCTGGGAGAGAGAGGAAGGCAGATTACTGGACGCGCTTGCCGAAAAGCTCGAACCCCACGTCACTCTGCGGCCGATCCCGGATATCGCGATCTACGACCGCGTGGCCGAGGTTGGGGTGGTCGACAGCTTTACCTCGCTGATGGGGACCTTTCTGCGTCACTTCAAGAATGGCGGCTACCGGGTCGAGGACTGCTCTGACAAGGCGCAGACTTTGAAAATGGGTAAGCGGGCTGAGGCCTTCCTCAAGATCTTCGGGGCCGTCTTCCGGGAGTACCAATCCCGCCTGGGCGATCGGATCGACTTCGAGGACATGGTGAACCGGGCCACGGCTTTCGTCGAAAGCGGGCGCTATCAGAGCCCGTTCAAGCATATCCTCGTCGACGAGTTCCAGGATATCTCCACCGGGCGGGCGAAGCTCATCCAGGCCCTCAAGCACCAGCACTCCGACGCCAAGGTGTTCGCCGTCGGCGACGACTGGCAGTCGATCTACCGCTTTGCCGGGTCGGACATCCACATCATGCGCAACTTCGGCGCGGAGTTTGGCGGCACCTATGCGGGCGCCACCGGCGTCCATCGCACCGTCGACCTCGGCCGGACCTTCCGGTCCGTCGACAAGATCGCCTTTGCCGCCCGTCGTTTCGTTCTCCGCAACCCGGCCCAGATCAACAAGACGGTGATCCCGGCGGGCGAGACGGACGAGCCTTCTATCAGGATCGCCTGGACGCGCCGCGACACCGGGGAGAGGACCTTAAACGACACAGTGGCTGGGCTCACCGCTACAGAAGGAAAGGGGGGTGTGAAGCCGTCCATCCTCATCCTCGGGCGTTATCGTTTCCTGCGGCCCGATGTGGCGCGGCTCCAGCGTCAGAACCCCGGCGCGACGATCACCTTCAAGACCATCCATGCATCAAAGGGCCTCGAGGCTGATCATGTGATCCTCCTTGGCGCCGACAACGCCAAGATGGGCTTCCCTTCGATGATCGTCGACGATCCCCTGCTCAGCCTGGTATCGCCCGAGGCCGAGCCATATCCGAATGCCGAAGAACGGCGCGTCATGTATGTCGCCGTGACCCGAGCCCGCCGGACCGTCACCATCCTTGCATCCGAGGCGCGCCCCTCCGTCTTCGTCGAAGAGCTGATGAAGACACCGGAGTTCGACGTAGTCGTGCCAGCGGAAGCCCAGAAGCACACCCACACCTGTCCAAGTTGTGGTGGGCGCCTGCTCCACATGGCCGGTAAGGACGGTCGCGACTGGTATCGTTGCGAGCATGTGAAGCTGTGCGGTAGTCGCATGCCAGCTTGTCCCTCATGCGGTGTCGGCCTTCCAGTTCGTTCCCGAACCAGCGAGGGTCTGATTTGCGGTGATTGCGGCGAAAAACAACCGGCATGCCCCAGTTGCGAAGCTGGCTGGCTTGTCCAGCGCCGCGGCCGCTACGGTGCATTTCTTAGCTGTGTCCGTTATCCAGACTGCGATGGCAAAGCCAAGCTGCAGAAGAGTACATGACTTAGGCGATGGCGGGACCAGGCTGCAGTATGAACGAGACCTCCGATGAATGCCCAAAGACAGTTTATTCCGTTAAGTCATGACCACCGCAGAGATCGATAGGCCCATGCCCTTGCTGCGTTGCTGAGCCCAGGCGCTCACGGCCCAAATCGGCCCATAGCCGCCTTAGGTTCGCCAGCGTCATGCTGTACTGCGGCTCGTCAGAACAGACGTTCGCCCAAGGGGCGGCATCCTCGCCGCAGTTGCGAGTGCCCCGGCGCAAGGGGGCTTAGCTCCCCTTTCTCAGATTATTAGCTTGTATCCGATCTGAGTCGGTTCAAAGCCCAACCGGTCGTAGGAGCGATGGGAGTCTGACCGGCGGGCAACGCTTACGATCAGACATCTCGATCCGGTCGAAGAAGTTGAGCTGGGAAAATTCGTTGCTATCCATCTATATCTCATATGCGTAGGATTTCATGGGCGGAGGAACTGTATGTAATCGAGAATTGTGGGGCATACTGCCCGCCGGTACGCAATTAAGCGCCCCGCAAGACCGTCGACTGATCCAGTTGGAAAAGTTAATGCCTCAAGATACCGCTCATCCTGCCAATAGCTCTGATCTCCGGAGCAACTTCTCATTGTTTGCGCACTTGCATTCTCTGCTGTGGAAAAGATTGGCAAACCGCTAGGAAAAGGCCAAAAAAATATTCCCTCTCGAGCACCCCTTATCCTCGACTCCACTTCGTCCGAGAACCGCAGATTGTTTTCGATGATGTGGGTTCTTGTTCGGTTTTCACTGACTCGACAGAATGCTTCATCGGGCCGCGTGATCGTTACGATCAGCCAGCAGTCATTGAGACGAGCGGAATATTCTGTGGTCAAGATCCTATCAGGACCTGGGTAGCCATCGGGGCGCTCCTCAACGTGCGTGAAGGTCAACATTGTCTCGATCTCAGAGCGTAGGATGTCTGAATCGCCAGAGAGGTTTTCTGCTTCAGGCGAGGAGGAAATAAGCGATCGCTCCACGGATACGGCAAGGATCACAACGCAGATGCCGAACGCTACGCCGAGCGCCCATTGCCACCACCGCGATCTGGTCTTGAACAGAAGCATCCAACCTGCCGATAATCCTGCAGCTCGACCCACGGCTACACAGTCTTCAACCGATTTGCAAAAGAGCCTTTGAACAACTTCGGTGTGAGTTTTCACCAGTCCTTCATCGCCCGCAAGGCTGTCAAGACGCGGATGATTGTCGATTTGTTTGCTCTTAGAGCCATGCGCCGCGAAACCAACCGCCAAAAACGGTCTTTTTTTTGTCGCGACCAGCTGCCCCAGGCGAAACCGAGCTATCTATCAGGACAGAAACCCTCGGCAGTACCTTTGCGGTTTTAGCAGGTTTGTGGCCGGTCGTGGGAGCAGTCGTTCGCTGCACTTGGGGGAACCCATAGGAAGGGCTTAATGCACCTTGAACCGCAGTCTGCACGAAGGTCGGCTATCGGGAAACAGATAAAAAATTATCAAGGTTAACTATCTGCGTGCAGTTTTGTTTGGCCCTTATCGCAGCATGGGGGGCTGTGGAACCTGCAGCGCGAATGGCCGCTTTCACGTTTTTGACCGGATGCCTTCGCTAGTGCAGCAAATTCACACTTTCCGCCCCTCGCACCCGAGGCCACGGCCCTGACACCGTCGGCCCACAGCCGTCATTCGCTACGCTGGCCATCGCTGCGCCGCAGCTGTTCCGAACCGGCCTTTCGTGGCATCATGCAGCATTGTTCGATTGGCCAAGATCCGCAGCGCGGGCCGAGCTACATTCTTACGAGGCGCAACCAATTTTGGCCGTAACCAACTGTCTATTTTAGCATTCTATAGGCAGGCGGCCACCAGGCGGCGCCCCAAGTCGTACTCCCGCGGGCACGCAGAGAGGAAATGATGTGAGTTCGTTTGATGATCTGCCCAAACGCGATCGCAACCACGCCTTGGAAGATGAAACGGAAGCGGCGTTTCAGGCGCTGATCGCGCAGAGCAGCGACTTTGTCTTCCAAGGAGGCGACCGGAAAGATTACGGGACCGATTGTCAAATAGAAGTGGTCGTCGATGGTCATGCCACAAATGTCCGCGTGCATGTCCAGCTAAAGGGAACAGAGCGCGCCCTCAATGCCGACGGCTCGCTCAGCATCTCGGTCGATCGGTCTAATCTCAATTATCTGATCGCGCAGCCCTACAGCTTCTATGTGGCTTATCATGCACCGACGAAGTCGCTTCGCATCAGCTTCGTCGAAGCGGTACTGCGCCACTATGAGCATAGCGGCAAGAATTGGGCCGAGCAGCAAACCCTGACTATTCCATTCACCGAGGAGCTTTCGTTGGAAGGGCTCGCACGATTGGCGGCCCTTGCTCGCTCAGGCACGCGAATCTCGCGGGACAATAGGCTAGCGCAAACGATGGCTCCCATTGAAGCAATACCTAACCTGCTTCGCGCGGCCCGGCCCGAGCTCCATGTTCCGGAAGACCCTGTGCATGCACGGCAGTTGGCTGAACAACTCTATAACAGCGGTGCAGACACAGTCTTGAGCGCCGCCTTCGATCAGTTCCGCGCCGAGCTCGGCGCGGATCAAGACGCTATGGGCTTCTGCTACATGGCGGAGATCAATCTTGGTCTGGGATTTCAGATCCCTAACAAGGAGCGGATCGAGGCGGCCGTGGCGCACTTCAGATCTAAGCTCGAGACAGACCGTTATCAGATTGGGAGCCTGTACTATACCATCGGCAACGGGTTATCGGCATTGGGCCGCGATGATGAGGCCAAGACTCTCTATATAGCTGCGCTCGACGATCACGAGTTTGTCGAGGATCCGCAGATGGCCGCGATGTGCTTTAAGAACCTCGGCACAAGCTTCGAGCGGCTCGGAAAGGAAGATATTGCCGCCGAGCACTATCGCGAAGCTCTGCGATTGAGCCCGAATCTGCCTGAAGCTCACAACGCCCTCGCGCACTATCATCATCGCAATGGCCGATACGAAGAAGCGCTCGACTATTTCGACCGCACCGTCTTTACGGAGCGGCAAATGGGCCGAGCCTCGGCCATTTCTGGATGGCGCGCGAACGTCTTGTTCAGTCTCGGCGATGGCCGGGCGGCCTTTCGCGAAATCAACACACTGCTGAGCGCAGCAGATACCGCGCCCTGGATATGGCCTTGGTGCGCGCGGCAGATTGCCGCTTTCGGACGCATGTCCATTGAGAATGCACGCTTGGCACTGTCCTTCTGGGATCGCTGCATAGCGGCGTACCCAGAATCTGGCAGTGCGCGGGCAGAACGGCTTTTGACGAGCTTGTACCTACGCCAGCAAGGCGATGATATTGGGTCTTATGCCGCGTTTCGCTCGGCGTTCGACCAGCACATTGGGCAGGTGGATGTCGAGGATGCGGCTTTGCTCTGGGACCGTCTCGGCCATTGGGCCCAGGACGAAGAAAACTGGGAAGAGGCCGAGCGCTGCTATCGCAAGGCCTACGAACTGCAGGGCGGTCGCTACGGCTATTGCCTCGGCACAGCGCTCAATTTCCTCGGCCGCTACGAGGAAAGTCGACCGATTCTCATTGAGCAGGCCGAGCACCTTCAACCAGATGCCATGAGCTGGTGCCAACTCGGCGCAGCGAACGCCAATAGCGGCCGATCCGCGGAAGCGATTGCGGCCTACGAGAGGGCGATCACGCTCGATCCTGATTGCGACGTCGCCATGTTCAATCTTGGCGGCGTCTACTGGAACGACGGCGATCTCATTGCCGCCACGCGGATCTGGCGGCAGGCTATCGAAAAATTTCCTGATCATGTCCTCGCTGTGGAAGTCCGAGAACGTTTGCCTCTGCTCATGCCATGAAGGCTAGCGGCTCAGTGCGGACGGCCGCGGGTGGCGCCGGGCACCGCAGCAAAGTCTAGGCAACGATGGTAGCGAACCATCTCCGGACCCGGCTCTCACATGCCGCGTTTGCAGCTTCTATCGCCATCATTCGTGGCATGTACATATCCCAAGGCTATTAGCAAAAAAGACGACGCTTGGTCGGGAACAGCCGTTGAAAATCCGCCTCAAAATAGACATCTTGCAGTTGAGGGGATCTAAACAAGAGGTTCAACATGAACGCGGGTGCGGACGTAGGATATGGGTATAACGTCGCGATTGAAAAACTCGCTGAAGAATTGGCTGTGCCTCAGGATCGCTTCGATCAAGCCGAAAGGCGCTACAAGGATCTTGGCGAGTTTTTGCATCGCGACGAATCTCAGGTTCGCATCTACGATCCCGAAGTCTATATCCAAGGTTCTTTTGCGCTCGGCACACCGATTAAGCCGACATCCAAGGACGAAGACTACGATCTCGACATCGTTGTGTCGTTCCGATCTCTGACGAAAGCGCAAATTTCCCAAGCAGATCTGCGCGCTCATTTGCTGGCTGAGCTCAAGGCGTATCGCGATGCGCGAAGGATCAAGAATGAGGTAAGTGATGAGCCTAGAAGATGCTGCACCTTGATCTACGCAGATGGTGCGCAATTCCACATGGACGTATTGCCGGCGGTGCCGAACGAGGCAAACATGCGTGCTGTTCTTTCTTCCTACCTCGCGGATCAGGCGCTTGCGGAAGGTGCGATTGCCATCACCGATAAAGACAAGACTAGCACATACCATATCATCACGGATGATTGGCCCCGCAGCAATCCTAGGGGCTTTGCCGCATGGTTCAAGTCAAGGCAGATCGAACAGCTGAATGAACGCCGCAGGGCATTCCTCGACGCCCAAGGCAAAGTGACCGCGAGTGTGGAGGACGTCCCGGTATTTCGGGTGCGAACACCTCTCCAGTCAGCCATCATGATCTTGAAACGTCACAGGGATGAGTGGTTCGCGGAGCGGGATCCGGACCTGAAGGTTATCAGTGTGATTCTCACGACTCTCTCGACTCATGCCTATGCAGGCGAAGCAAGGGTATCGGATGCAATTGCCAAGATTCTGAGGGACATGCATCTCGCAATCGAAGAACGGAATGGGGTGTCGTGGATCGTCAACCCTACGGACCCTTCAGAGAATTTTGCGGATCGGTGGGAAAAATTTCCCGAGCGCCGGGACTCTTTCTTTGCGTGGCTTGAGGCTGCTCGAACGGATTTTGGTGCCGTTCAAAAGTTCAGTGATACGAATATTGTTTTGAATGAGCTCTCACGAAATCTTGGCAGCACCCTTGTTGAAGGTGCTCGCTCGAGGGTAGCGAGATCCGCGGGTTCACGTGCGGCATCCGGGGCTCCTGCCGCTGCGGCCGGGGCTTCTGCGCCGGGTCTCGTTTTTGGTGGTGAGGATCGGAGGCCGACGGAGCCAAAAGGTTTTGGTTGATGGAGTTCACAGCCGGCGAGGCGCGGCTAATCCGTGAGTGTGAAGAGCTCGCTGACCTAGAAGCGACATCAGATTGGCTGGAAGAACCCCAATTCGGCAAGAACGTCGATGGTCTTCTGACCTGGTCGTTTGTTTTGCTTACTGGTGATCGCCGCATTCCATTGCGACTGGTTTTTCCAGCACTCTTTCCTGATCTCCCGCCATTTGTCTTTCCAGCCGACGGCACCGTCCGGTTATCGCAACACCAATATGGCGAAGGTGGCGAACTATGCCTCCAATATCGACCGGATAACTGGCATCCCGACTGCAAGAGCGCAGATGTAGTTAGGAGTGCCAAAGCACTCTTGGAGGCAACCCCAAAGGACGATGCTTTCTCAGACGTGGAAAGCGCTCATCCGGTCGACTTGCCCTCTCTGCTCTCGGGGTGCTCCCGCCGCTTCATGTTGCCGCCAGACACCGCACGCCTCATAAGGTTGCGCCTTGCCGGACACGCAACCGATATTCGCATGACTTTGGAGCGCCGGGTTGGGACTTCCGAAGTCCTTGTTGCCCGCATTGCGAGCATCGGTCTGGATACTGGTTTGCGCGTGCCGATTGATGGTGCGGGATTCGGGGGAAGGACGGTCCCTGGGGTTCTATATCGATTACCCGACATTCGGCATATTCCAGATCTTCAGCCCGAAGAAGTGAAGGAGCTCTGCTACCAGTACCTGCCTTCATGGCTCCGTAAATGGGTAGAAGGCACCGGCGATATGTTGGTGGTCATGTCAAATGGCAAGCGAGAGGTATTGCTGCGCGTTCTTCACAACGGATCGAAACGAAAGATTGACCTGTTTCATACCTTTGAACCGCCGAAGGCTAGAGAACGCCGGGTCCACGGGAAGATGTTTCGAGAATCTAGCATCTGCATCATCGGCGCGGGTTCGCTGGGATCAAAAGTGGCGGCAAGTCTTGCGCGCGAAGGCGTCGGTCATTTCATGTTGCTCGACAATGACGTTCTTTGGTCCGACAACTTGGTTCGAAACGAACTCGATGAAATGGATGTGGGGCATCACAAGGCATTTTCTCTTAAGCACAGATTGCTGCGAATAAATCCGGCAGTGAAAGTCGGTGCCTTGGGTCTGAGTCTGACGTCTCAATCCTCTGTCCAGCATATTGCTCAGTTGAGCGAGATCATCAGCACTTGTGATCTCGTCATCGACACGACGGCTGATAGCGGAGTGTTTCGAATGGCAGCGGCCATTTGCACGCAGAAGCTTAAACCTCTCGTCTGGGGACGTGTCTATGCGGGAGGACTCGGAGGTCTGATTGCACGAAGTATCCCATCTGAAGATCCGCCACCACTTACCGCTGCATCTCAATTGCGTGCATGGTGCGACGAGAAAGGCATGGCACCGCCAGAGGGCCGCGAACACAATTACGGGGTGCAAGGTGATGACGACGACGAGCCCCTATTCGCCTCTGACGGCGATGTAGGTGTCATTGCCAACAGGCTGGTACGTCACGCCCTGGACGCTCTCGCAGCAACAGAGATGAGAGTTCATCCGGAACCTGCCTACTTTATCGGGCTGCGAAAAGGCTGGATCTTTGATCATCCCTTTGACACCCACCCAGTCATTTTCGGTCCTCACGAAGGATGGGTAAAGGGCAGCACAAGTTGTGCAGAAGAGGGCGTTGAACGCGTCATGTCTCACATTGGAGTGCAAGATGACGCTTAGCCTTACAGTCCCACGCTCGCAGCTTGCGAAATTGCAGATCCACCTTAAGCACGGTGGCACACGCGAGATCGGCGGGTGGTTGGTTGCAGAACAGACAGCTCCGGGGAAATTTGAACTCGTCGGTTTGACCGTCGACCTTGAGGCGGGGACACGAGATAGTTTCGATAGTTTGCCTGAGCCGCACTCACAACAGATGGATCGGATCTTGCTGGAGAACAGTGGTCGCGCTGGTCGGGTTGACTATCTTGGCGAATGGCACTCGCATCCGACATTCCCACCAATACCTAGTGAGATCGATGTTGCCTCGATGACGGATATGGTCGAAAACAGCGGACCTTCGTTTGCAGCGTTGGTCATCGTGCGTCTAATGGGCAACGCCTCGATTCAGGCGACTATCACTACGTTTCAACGTGGCAAATTGCCCGAGGCCAGCCAGCTGATAATTGCAGATGCAGTTCCAGAATCTGGATTTTGCGAAGGTTGGAAACCGCCGGAACTTTAGCATCATTCGATAGCCCGAAATCCGTTGGCTACTCGTTTGACCATTCAATCATAACCCGCTGTGACGGCGCTATTCAAAACGGAGCGGAGAATTGTCTAGTTCAAATATCCCAGCCAAGATACAGACCCAGCTGTGGGCTTTGGCGGCGGGTCGATGTGAATTTGCGGGATGCAACAAGCTCCTTGTCGGGGATCTGATCGCTGGAAAGGAAGACGGAAAGTTCGGTTTCATCGCGCATATTGTGGCAGATAGCGAGAATGGTCCGAGGGGTGATAGTATCCGTTCACCGCTTCTCGCCCGTGACATCAGCAACCTGATGCTGATGTGTCCCATCCACCACAAAGAAATCGACGTAGACCACGTGGATGACTATCCGGAAGAAACGCTCGCGGCAATGAAGCGGGAGCACGAAGAGCGGATCGAAACTGTTACAGATATGGACGCTGACCGCGCGGCGCATGTACTCCGTTTTGCGGCTACTATCGGCCAAATGGACTCGTTGATTTCCACCAAAGCCATATTTGCTGCTATGCCGCCCGACAGACATCCGGCGGAGCGACGAACCATCGACATCGAGCTGAATTCCGAAATCAAGGATGATGAACCTGAATTTTGGAGTATGCAAAGCGCGCATCTGCACCGCCAATTCAAACGCAAGGTGAAGGAACGGATAGAGCAGAAGGAGATCCATCAGTTGAGTGTGTTTGCGCTTGCTCCGCAGCCGCTTCTCATCGAACTGGGTACACTGCTTGGTGACATCATGCCTGTATCTGTTCACCAAAAGTATCGCGAGCCATCTACTTGGAAATGGCAACTCCACCAGCCGTCGATAAATTTCAAAGTTGGCGAGTATTCCGGGCCGAGGGACGTATCAGTCGCTCTCAAGCTGGCGCTCAGTGCGACTGTCGATGATCAGAGAATTCGCTCCGTTCTGGGCGACAACGTCGCCATCTGGTCGATCACGGCAGAAGAACCCCACAATGATATCATGCGAAGGCAAGAGGATCTTGCAATCTACAAGACTCACCTTCGTAGGCTCTTTGATCGAATTAAGGCCCATCACGGCGAGGATGCGACGATCAACGTATTTCCTGTTCTTCCGGCTTCTGTAGCTGTCGAAACAGGACGATCACGAATGCCCAAAGCAGATTTATCACTAGTCATCTACGACCAAAAGCCGGGGAAGGGATTCGAGCCGACAATCAAAATTGGCGCTTAGCCCCTTGTAGATCTCCGGCCGAAAATTTGTCATACCATCGCGGCATTGGTCGCCCCTCTTCCACTCAGCTCTACCTGCACCAAGTCAGTAGACGACGGGCACCAGCATCGTCTGGAGAATTTTAATTTATGGAATTCCCATTGCCGAATACCAGACCTATCGATCAGTTACTGGAAGATCTCGTTGAGGAACTTCAGGTCCCGCCGGGCCGGTACGAACAGGCTGAGCGCAGCTACAAGTCGCTCGGTGAGTGGCTGCACCGACCGGATTCAACTGTACGTAACGACAGCCCCGATGTGTACGTGCAGGGTTCTTTCCGGCTCGGGACGGCGATCAGGCCCGCATCGGACGAAGAAGACTATGACATCGATATGGTCTGCCGTCTCGACTACGAGAAGTCGGCACTGACCCAAGCGGAGCTGAAGCGTCGCGTCGGCGTCGAGGTCAAAGCCTATGCCCGGCGTTATGGCATGAGCAAACCCGAAGACGGGCGCCGCTGCTGGACCTTGGTCTACGCGGATGGCGCACAGTTTCACATGGATGTCCTGCCTGCGGTGCCCGACTTCGAGAAGCGGCGCTATCTGAGTGAAGCGGGCCCCGCGCTTGCCCGACTGGGGGCAACCGCGCTCGCGATCACAGACAAGGAACACGACGGCTTCCGGCAGGCTGGCGGCCGCTGGCCGCGCAGCAATCCCAAAGGCTATGCGCTCTGGTTTCGCGATCGGATGGGCCAGGCGTTCAGAAGTCGTGCTCTCAACGAGGCACGCAGGATGCAGGCCAGCGTTGAGGATGTTCCGGCATGGCGGGTGCGTACCCCTCTGCAGGGCGCTATCCAGATCCTGAAACGCCATCGCGATCTGATGTTCAGCGACCGGTCGGATGACAAGCCGATCTCCATTCTGATCACCACTCTTGCCGCACATGCCTATAACCAGGAAGAACGCCTCTCCGATGCGCTGTTCTCGATCCTTCACGGAATGGACCGGCATATTACCCGTCGCAATGGCGTGGACTGGATCGAAAACCCAGCCGACCCCGAAGAAAACTTTGCTGACAAGTGGGAAGACCACTCTGAGCGCCGGGATGCATTCCATGAGTGGCTTCAGCAGGCCCGCAGCGATTTCGCTTCGGCACACCAGGCTCTCACTGCCGACGGTGTTGGTGCCGTCCTCGCCGAACGCATGGGGCAAGGGCTGGTCGAACGCGCACTGGAGCGTCGCAATCCGGCCAGGAAACCGGGTGTTCCCGCGCGGCTGGTCCGTGCGGTGAATCTCGTCCTTGCTCCAGCCTACATGCGAAAGCCGCGATGGCCGCAGGCTGCGGAAGGCCGCGTGACTATTCGTACGGCGAGCTTCACGCAAAACGGGTTCAGGCCGCAGAACTTCGTGAGCAATGGCGCGCCGCTTCCAAGAAATTGCAGCCTGCGCTTTGAGGCTGACACAACGGTGACCGGGCGTTTCAAGGTCTACTGGCAGGTCGTGAACACCGGACGGGAAGCCGAGGATGCGGATTGCCTCCGTGGGGGCTTCAGTCCGGACGCGGCGGTCCGGGGTGGTCTGTCCCATTCTGAGAGCACCCTCTATAGGGGCCAGCACAGCATCGAGTGTTTCATTGTGAAGAATGGCAAACTGGCCGCGCGTAGCGGTCAGTTCATCGTGAATATTGGCTGATCCGGAGGCTGAAGACATGTCTTTCTGGCGCAAACATGGTGACCGGTTTTTCGATGGATTGATCACCTATATCTTCCGAACCCCGTCCTGGCCTTCGAGGTCGCTGCGTGCCGGTGTCACATTGATCGTCGCCGGGCTAGGCGTCGGTGGGCTGGCTGGCGATCTTTCCTGGATCGATGCGGACCGCGTCATGCGGCTGGCTGTGCAGGCGGATGGGGGCGGGTTGTCGGTCTACTGGTCACAGATCACCGTCTTCTTCGGCATTCTGCTCGCTGCTGCGGGGGCTATCCTTGGTGTGATCGATCACATCGCTGACATGCGGCATCTCAGGAAGCAGAGCGTGGTTGTCCTGGAGCACCGCGGGCTGCACCAGACTGTTGATACCCCCTTGCCTCTGCCGTACCGAAACGCCTGAAAGGCCGTATCGATATCCTGCCAGTCGACCACCGGCAGTCGACATCAACGAGTCAGATCAGCAGTCCCGAAGATGCACTCTCGCAGATTGCCGGGTTGCGGCAACAGCTTCGTCAGAAGCGTGATGCGGCGGGTCCTGGAAACGTCAGGCTGGTCTACGGTGGCATGGCCGCTGTTCCGCTGACGTTTCTGACCGGCATGATGGTTGGCAATGAAGCTGGTCTTACAGTGATGGATTGGGATCGCTTCGCAGAAGAATGGCGCGAACCTGACGGCGCAGATGACGGAGACCGCTTCGTCATTTCCGGGATCGACGGCCTGAAGGAGGATATTCCGGAGGTAGCAGTGGCCGTCGCTGTTTCCTACCCGTCGGACGCAGACGGTATCAGAGCGACTCTCGGTGATATGCCTCTGATCCGCCTCGCTTTGCCAACTCTGAGCACGACGGCGCACTGGTCTGCCAGCAAGCAATCAGCCATGGCGAAAGACTTCACGGATCTTCTGGGCGTTCTCATGGCAAAAGGGGTCAAACGCATTCACCTGTTCATCGCAGCCCCCAACAGCGTTGTGTTCACTCTGGGCCGGCACCTCGATGACAGGCTGCATCCTGAGGTGTTGGTCTACCAATACGAACGTTCGGCGTCGCCGCCGTTTCCCTGGGCGGTTCAGATGCCCACCCATGGGCGGAGTGCAGCGCAGGTCGTAAGAAGTGGCGCGATACCAATTCCTCCTGCAACCAGCTGACCATTTACGGGTGCCTTGCGGCGCGCAAAGCACACCGTTAGCGATGAGCAAGCAGGCTCTGACGTGGAACACTACGGACGAGAAACTCCTCTCCGGAACTCATCCCCCCTGAAGGTCCGCTTCGGGCGTTGACAGGCACGGCCCACGCCGCGTTGCCGCAAGTCCGCTTGCCGCCCACTTCATCTGACCACCACGCTGGGCGCTGTCGACCCGAGGCCTGCGAAGGCCGCAGCAACCCCGGCGTCGCTCCGCACCTCCGGCCCGCCCGTTTCCAGGCGCATTGACATATCACTCTCGCAATCCGTAAACGGCCCAATCGTTAACGCCGGACAGGAACTTTTAAATGGGTCTGAACACCCTTTCGCTCGAAGAGCTGAAGCAGCTTCGCAAGGATATCGACAAGGCAATCGAGACCTACGAGGCGCGCAAACTGGTCGAGGCTCGGACCAAGCTTGAAGCGATGGCCGCAGAGATGGGTGTGACGCTGGAAGCCGTCGTCGGCACCACTGGTAAACGCAAAGCCAAATCCAAGAGCATCCCGAAGTATCGCCACCCCGAGAACCCATCGAAGACATGGAGCGGCCGTGGCCGGAAACCCGCGTGGTTTTCCGACGCGCTCAAGAACGGAATGACCGAGGACGACCTCAAGATCTGATCCGCTACCTGTCCTTCCATGACTGCCTCAGCTTCTTGCGGCATGCGCCGCAGAGGTTGTTCAGACCGCCGCCAAGGGATTGGACACCTGGGCTTCGCCCGCCGCAGTCTTCGCACGTAAACATGGCGTCCCATTCGGCGTCGCGAAGACGACGCTGCACACGGTCGTTGCCGCCCCTGACATAGACCCGCAACTCGCCGAATTTTTCCTTCACCTGGAACACGGTGATGGTCAGGCCGTCTTCTTGCCGGATTTTCTCGAAGTCATCGAAAAGGCTCTCGAGGATGGACAACCATCCCGGCCCACAGCAAACACCGAAGGCCTTCAGGTCTGTCGGCGCCGATCCGAGGAGTGCGGGGTGCTTTGCGAGGATGTCGTCATAGGTCCTAGTCATTCGTTCGTTCTTTCCGGGGTTGTGTATGGTGATTTCGCCATATGCGTGAGCAATACCGCCGTGGCTGGGCCGTATATGGTCTTTTCGCCATATCGGTCGGCCCGATGACCCCATAGACGGAGCACTGACTCCACAGGCGACGTGGTTCGCCGTCAGTGCAGAATCGGCTTGTGTTGAAGCGTCTCGGCCCGCTCGAGCAGGCGGAGGGCGTCGCGCAAGCTGAAACGCCGATGCGTGATCTTCGGCCCCCTGAGAATGGCGTCCACCACGGCGTCGATCGCGGCCTCGCCCAACCCCATCGTCCCGCCCTGCCGCCGCGCAAATCGAACGAGGTCGTCCGCAGTCACGTCGGGCAACTCGATCACCTGGCAACGGTTCAGAACCGCTGGTTCAATCGTCGCGGTCTGGTTGGAGGTCAGCACCCAGGAGATCCGCGACATGTCGAAGGGCAGCCGATACATCGGGCATTCCCAATGCCTGGCTGTCGCCGGCTCAAGCAGGGACAGCAGCGCATCGGAGAATGAGAAGCGAGTGCCCTTGCCCGATGTCGCTGACCCAGACTTGCAGAGTTCGTCCACGACACAGAGCGGGTTGATCAGCCGGCGTTGCAGGATGACCTCGAGCGGCCGCCCAGCCTGTGCGCTCCCCCAGCCTCTCTCGAGGCCGGTGAGCGCAAAGCCAGCGGCGCTCTTCGAGGCGTCGATCTCGATCGAGGGCATGGCCAGCCGCTCGGCCAGGCGGCGGGCCCAGACGGATTTGCCGATGCCCCATGGGCCGTTCAGGATGACAGGCCGCAAGACGATCGGTTCACCAAGACGCGCAGCCCGGCGCAGGGCATGCCAGGCATGCTCGGTGGCCGGCCCCATCCAGGGCATCTCATCGTGAAGCGCGGCGGCGATCTCGTCGGCCCAGTGTTCATCTCCGGGCATGACGGCCGGCAGCCCGGCCCGGATCGGTTTGAGCTTTTCGGCCTCTTCCTTGCGCAGATCCGCGAAAGGATTGACCGGAACGGTCTTGCCATGGGCGAGGCACCGCGCGCGGCGCGCGATCCGGTCCTCGTCGCGCATCCGAAGCAAGATCTCGCTGGCATGAAGCGGAGGGAAAGGATGGCCGACAGCGGCTTGCTCGTCCGACACGCCACATTCTTCCTTGAGAGCCGTTCTGGCATCGAGAACCTTCTGGAGATCCTCCTGGCTCGGCGGCGTAAAGCAAAGCTTCTGAAGGTGGCGGGTGAACCGCGCGATGAGGTCTTTCTCATCGTATTTCGGCTTGGTGGCCTGCTCGGCGAGCAGGAAGGGATAGAGGTCTTGGGTCGACATGCGCTGACTCCACGGATGGAGGGAGACAGGGATCGGCCGCGATATGGAGAAAGGTCAGGACTGCACGCGAAAGCCGACCCCGGCGAAAGGCCGGGTCAGCTGCGTATGGCGCGGGTGCAAGTCCTGAACATGTGCCACAAGATGACGAGGGGATGCGCTAGGGTCAAGAATGAGGCTGTACGCTGAGGAAAGTTTCCGAATTACCACATCTTGGCGTCACGTCCGTTAAGCGCACCAGATCTAGAAAACCAGCTAGTTTCGCGGGATCCTTTCCCCGATTCCGAGACAACTTTGCCCCGATTTACAACACATCAATGCGTCCAGGCACCCCGGCGGTCAGTTGCGAAATTCTCGCCGTAACCGCGCGGCCGGATGTTGGGCTTGCGCTTTTTCGGCTGGACGACGACCGCGTCGATCTCATGTTCCTCGGCGTAGTCCTTGGCCGCCTCAAGCGTGTCGAAGCGCAGGCGCACCTGGCTGTCCATATCCGAGGAACTGGTCCAGCCCATGAGGGGATCGATCTGGCGCGGGCTTTCGGGCGTGAATTCCAGGACCCAATGATGGGTCTTGGCCGTGCCCGAGGACATTGCGGATTTCGCCGGCTGGTAGATGCGCGCACGCATGGGCAACCTCATTGATTGGTCTGGCCCCTGCTTATCCGAAAAACATGGCCTCTTGGCAACACGCTAACCTGTCGCGCGGGCGGGTCGGTCCGTCTTCTGAAACTCGGCGGGACCGGGGCAGCGGCAGAGGGTTGCCGGCACGGGCCGAGGGAGCGAGGGGTGGGTGGGTGGTCGGCCCACGCCGGCAACCGCTTCTGCTGCTTGCCAGATCAAAATACCTGACAAGCCTGATTCTCGACAACAGGAAATTCTCCTTAAAGTTGTGCAAATTGTCCGGGCTTTCGAAAGCTTCCGTTAACGATTGCGCGCCGGGCCGGACCCGTCGCAACGCGGCCCCAAAGCACACCCCTTGAAGAAGAACAAAAAGCGATCAATTTCTGTGGGGTCAGCGGAGAGGATCGATGCACAACAATTCCCCCGAACAGATGCCAGATACCGGCCTGTCGATCGACGCGGTGCGCGCCCGCCCCAAGCTGGAGGGCGGCAAACGCTTCGTCATGCAGTCGGAATTCAAACCGGCGGGCGACCAGCCGACCGCCATCGCGGAGTTGAGCGCGGGGATTCTCTCGGGCGACCAGAACCAGGTGCTTCTGGGGGCCACTGGCACTGGCAAGACCTTCACCATGGCCAAGGTGATCGAGGAAACGCAGCGTCCCGCCATCATCCTTGCCCCAAACAAGACGCTGGCAGCGCAACTTTACGGCGAGTTCAAGGGCTTCTTCCCCGACAACGCGGTCGAGTATTTCGTCAGCTACTACGACTACTACCAACCCGAGGCCTACGTCCCGCGATCCGACACCTATATCGAGAAGGAATCGCAGATCAACGAACAGATCGACCGCATGCGCCACTCGGCCACGCGGGCGCTTCTGGAACGCGACGACGTGATCATCGTGGCCTCCGTCTCCTGCATCTACGGAATCGGCTCGGTCGAAACCTACGGGGCGATGACGCAGGACCTGTTCGCCGGGCAGGAGTATGACCAGCGCAAGGTCATGGCCGATCTCGTCGCCCAGCAATACCGCCGCAACGACGCCGCCTTCCAGCGAGGGTCCTTCCGCGTGCGGGGCGACAGCCTGGAGATCTGGCCCGCGCACCTCGAAGACCGGGCGTGGAAACTTTCGTTTTTCGGGGAGGAACTGGAGAGCATCACCGAGTTTGACCCGCTCACCGGCCAGAAAACCGACAATTTCGAAAAGATCCGCGTCTATGCGAACAGCCACTACGTCACACCGCGCCCGACGATGCAGCAGGCGATGAAGGGCATCAAGGCCGAGCTTCAGCAACGCCTCGACCAGCTGGTGGGCGAGGGCAAATTGCTCGAGGCGCAGCGCCTCGAACAGCGCACGAATTTCGATCTTGAAATGCTGGAGGCGACCGGCGTCTGCAACGGGATCGAGAACTACTCGCGCTACCTCACCGGCCGCGCCCCCGGGGAGCCGCCCCCCACCCTCTTCGAATACATCCCCGACAACGCCATCGTCTTCGCCGACGAAAGCCACGTCTCGGTGCCGCAGATCGGCGGCATGTATCGCGGCGACTACCGGCGCAAATTCACGCTGGCCGAACACGGGTTCCGCCTGCCCTCCTGCATGGACAACCGCCCCCTCAAGTTCGAGGAATGGGACGCCATGCGCCCGCAATCCGTCTTCGTCTCGGCCACCCCCGCCGATTGGGAGCTGGAGCAATCCGGCGGCGTCTTCACCGAACAGGTGATCCGCCCCACCGGCCTGCTCGACCCCAAGGTCGAGATCCGCCCGGTCGAGATGCAGGTCGACGACCTGTTGGACGAGATCCGCAAGGTCGCCGCCGACGGGTTCCGCACGCTCTGCACCGTGCTGACCAAGCGCATGGCCGAGGACCTGACCGAGTACCTGCACGAACAGGGCATCCGCGTGCGCTACATGCATTCCGACATCGACACGATCGAACGGATCGAGATCCTGCGCGACCTGCGGCTGGGGGCCTTCGACGTGCTGGTCGGCATCAACCTGCTGCGCGAGGGGCTGGATATCCCCGAATGCGGGCTGGTCGCGATCCTCGATGCGGACAAGGAGGGCTTCCTGCGCTCGGAAACCTCGCTGATCCAGACCATCGGTCGCGCCGCGCGCAACGCCGAGGGCCGCGTCATCATGTATGCCGACAAGATCACCGGCAGCATGGAGCGCGCTATGCGCGAAACCGACCGCCGCCGCGCCAAGCAGATCGCCTATAACGAGGAACACGGCATCACGCCCGCGACGGTGAAGAAGAACGTCGAGGATGTGCTTGCCGGCCTCTACCAGGGCGACGTGGACATGAACCGCGTCACCGCCAAGGTCGACAAGCCGCTGCACGGCGCGAATTTGGAAGCGCACCTGAACGGCCTGCGCGAACAGATGCGCAAAGCCGCCGAGAACTTGGAATTCGAAGAAGCCGCGCGGTTGAGGGACGAGGTCAAGCGGCTGGAAGCGGTGGACCTCGCCGTGTCGGACGACCCTCTGGCGCGCCAATCGGCGGTCGAGGCCGCCGTGGAGGATGCGCAGAAGATGAAGGGGCGGAGCACGGCCGGACGGCCGGGGCAACGGGGTGGTGTGAAGAGACGGGGGAGGTGAGATCTAGCGATTCAGAAATGCGTCAGCGGCTTCATATTCAACTCTTGTAAGGTTCTCGCTTACCGGAGCGGGAGATTGAACGACGTTAGGCAAGCCCCGTAGTATCTTCGCCAGATCGCCCCAACGGCTCCAACGATGCAAGACAACAAACCGCTCGTTAGCGATAAGCTCAGGAACCATTTTTTCGATCAACCAATTTCGGTGAAATCTCGCTGATGGGAGTTCCTCGGTAAGTGCCTTCACGTCCGCAGCCTTGCCGTCGATGGAACGGTATGCCACGCCATTTACCAAAGCTGCCGCACCAGACTTCAACCATGCGGAGTAGTTTCGATTTAAGTAGTATGGCGCAGTATACTCAGGGTTGGCGGGCTCCGATTTGTGCAAGGCTAGCCTGAAGCGATCTTCTGAACCGGTATCTTCGAATTCGCGATCTGTCACGCCTTGCCGATACCCACCATTGTTCTGCAGGATAATGATCCTCGCCGTTCGCAAGTCGCCCACGTAGGCGGGTGGCGGATAGTCCAGATTGAAACCGTGGTTTGGAAACCTCTCAAAGGTTTCTACGTCCGTAGGATGAATGGTCCCTTCGAGGTGAGACCAGAACTCGATGAGCGGGTCCGCTGCATTTGGCATTTTTCGTGCCACCTGAGCCTTAAGGTGAATGAGTGGCAAATCCAATCAAAGCCAAAGCTCTTAGTCGTATATACAAGTTTGGCTTTTCCGATGGTTGCGATGCATTTCGCCCATTCTGAGAACAGGTCCTTGAGCAGAAAACCACTATTGGACAAGGGGATCAACCGCGCGATCAGCGCCGAAGGCGCCGCGCGAGCGCCGACGCGCCCCCACGCGGCGGCGCTTTGGCTGCCACAAGCGCGCCGCTCGAACAAAGCGATGACTTGGCAACCATAAACCGCTCCAGACTCACCGTAACAGCGCCACCGCGCGCGTCGTCCCTCGCGCGGCTTGTGCTCTGACCACGCGCTGCACTAGCTCGCGCCTCGCCGGGGCGTCGCCCGTTCAGACTCAAACGCTCCACCGGAGCGTTTGCCGCTACGCGGACCGGCCTTCACTCTCGCGCGTCGTCCCTCGCGCGGCTTGTGCATGGCACAATCCCAAGGGCGCATGTTCCGCTGTAGGGCCGGACTTGTCCCGCCGCCCCCGGTTGGCGGGATGAATCCCGCCCTACGGGCACACCCCTCCGATCGACAGGTAGCGCCCATGGACCCAGCCATTGGGGTTCGCCTGCCCCCACAGCGGGTTCAGGCATCGGCCCGACATGCATTGCACCCGGTACCAACTGCCCGAGCGCGCCCAGACCGACACCTCGTCGCCCAGGTACAACTCGCCAATCTGCGCATTGCCGGTCCCCGGCCCCGTCCGCACCGCGAGAAATCCGTTCCCCGCTGCGTGGTTGTAGGACGAGATCGGCCTGATCCCGGTGACATACCCCGTGCAATCCCCGGCCAACCCCACGCCTGGGGCCAGCGCCATGGCGGCGGTTAGGGCCGCGCCAACGAAACCTGTCATCTTCATCGGATACCCTCCTCGAACCCGGGGCCGCGACAGGCGGCCACGACGCGGGCGAGTATACGCCACCACCCCGACACGCGGCATGACCTGGGTCATTGGCCGCCCCGCGCACCCACCGTACGCACCCCCCGGAAAACGCGCCAACCCCCTGATCCAACGTCAGGAATCCCCCACTCCCGCAACACCCCGCGACTCGTGCTATCCTGCGCGCAGTCTTTTTTCACTGACCAGAGCTTTTGCCCATGCGCCCCCTTCTCGCCCTCCTGATGACCCTGCCCGCCCCGGCCCTTGCCGATGACTGCGCCGCGCGGCTGTCCGGCCTGCTGGCCACCAGCCTCACCGCCGACGGCCCCTATATCGCCGAAAACGTGAACCTGGTCGCGGGGATGCGGCAGGTCTATCGCCAGCATTTCGTCTCGGACACGCATTTGCTCGTGCAACAGCTGGAGCCCGCGGGCATGCCCGACACGCTGCATTACAACGGCGGCGCGTGGACCTCGGACGGCGCGGGCGGCTGGACGCTCGCCTGGCAGATGCCGCCCGAGGACGCCGCCGCCGGCATGGTCGCGCAGCGCGAGGCGATGGCCGGCGCCGTCGAAAGCGCCACTTGCGCCACGGAAACCCTCGACGGCCGCGCGATGGAGCGCATCACCGGCCTGCTCGGCGAAACCCCGACATTCGGGCCAAGCCTCGCCGTCTCCTACCTCGTCGATCCGACGACCGGGCAGGTCACGCACCTGACCTACGATTACACGCTGAACGGGATGGAGATGCACGCCGAGTACGAGATCTCTCCCGCCCCCGGCCTCGATCTGCCCCTGCCGCCGTCGAACTGACATGGCCGTCGATGCAGGAATTCGAGACCACCCATTCCCACCTCTACCCTGGCGCTCATGGCGTCGCGGGGAAACGGCCCGTGGACGGGCCGGTGACGGTGGTCTTTGCGGACGGCACCCGCGCCTCGGCGAACCTCAGCGGCACGCGGCTTTCGGTGGCTGCGCATCGCACGAGCACGGGCACCGAAATCTCCGCCAAGGACTGGCGGGTGAGCTTCGACGCGCCCATGCCGGACGGGCGCGTCGCCTTTCGCGTGGTGGGCCGCCTGGCTCAGGACGCGCCGCCGGGCATGACGGTCAGACCCAGCATGTTCCAGTTCTGCATGCCGCCGCGATAGTAGTAGAGGTTCTCCGCCGGGAAGCCCGCCTCGATCATCCGGCGCGCGGCCGTGGGCGACTGCCCGCACCATGGGCCGTTGCAGAACAACACGACGTTGGGCAAGTCGCCCTCGCAGATCCAGCCGTCGAAATCGACCTCGCAGCCCAGGTCACCCAGCCGGTCCGCGGCCTCGGTATAGGGAACCGAGATCGCCCCGGGGATCGTGCCCTCCTCGTATTGCGGGCGGATGCGCCCGTCGACCAGGATCGCGTCGCCCGATTGCAGGAACTCCAGCACCTCGATCTCGCCCACCGGCGTTACGCCCGGCGCGGGCACCATTGGCTGGATGCAGAAATTCGGACAGGGGCGCGAGGTCTGTTGCCAGAATTCGCCGACCGTGGCCGAGGTGTCCTGGTTGCGCATGATCTCGACCGGGCCATTGGCCGTCTCGACCGTGACGCTCATCATGTCCGGCGTGATGCCGACCTCGTCCTGTGCCAGCGCGGGCGCGGCAAAGGCCAGCGCGCACAGGGTCATCAATGCCTTACGCATATCGGGGATCCTCCCTTGAAATGTCGCTCTCTCCCACGAACACCCTAGGCATTCTTGCGCCGGACTCCAAGTGATCTGCCGGCAGGGACCTGCGGCGCAAATGCGCATTGCGACCGACAAAAAATCGGATCAAAACCGCGCGCATCGGGGCCGTAGCTCAGTTGGGAGAGCGCGTCGTTCGCAATGACGAGGTCAGGGGTTCGATTCCCCTCGGCTCCACCATCCCACAACAAATACGGGTCCACCCCGCGCGGTCACACCGCGACGAGGTGGTTGTCCCAGGCCCACCGCGTGTGCGCCTCGGCCAAGGGCCGATCGCTCGACAGGCGCGTCAGGACCCCGGTGCCGGTCGAGGCGAAGAAGCCCCCCGCCGGGTCGGGACCGACGCCGCAGACATCCTCCAACGCGACCGCGCCGAGGAATGCGCCGCTGTCGCGGTCGAAGCGTTGCAAAAGCCCGCCGCGCGGCGAGGTGATGGCCAGTTCCCGCCCGTCCCCCGAGACCGAGACGCTGCCCGCGTAGTGCCGCATCTGGCGGTGCGCATCCTCGGGCGCGGACAACAGGCGCGGGGCCTGCCCCTGCTCGTGGGTGAAGAGAAGCGGCGGGTGCTCCCCCTCGCTGCCTTGCCATTGCATCGCGGCGGCCACCATCCCTGAAGGCGTCATCGCGAGATGCCGGATGGAGTTCTGGCGCAGCGCGACGTCCAGTTCCACCACTTCGACAGGGCCGCTCTCGGGATCGGCATAGGCGAGGTTCGCGCGCATCGTCGGCGCGTTCAGCTGCACGCGCCCGGTGTCGGGATGCGTGGCGATGCCGCCATTGGCAATGACCAGCCGCTCGGAGCCGGGCAGGCGCATCACGTCATGCGGCCCGACCCCGCCCGAGGGGAACTCGCCCACGCGCCGATACCCCGCGGCCACGTCCCAGACCCCGATCACCCCATCCAGCGTGTCGAGGTCGTTTTCCGGTGTGAACAGCAGGTCGCCGCCCATGGAAAAGGCGCCGTGCCCGTAGAAATGGCGATTTTCCGGCGTTTCGAGCCGTGCAATCACCTGCCCCTCGCGGCAATCGATCACCAGCGCGAAATTGCCCGGACGGCGGGCAAAGGCCACCGCCTCGGGCCGTTCGGGATGGGCGGCGGCGGCATGGCCCCGGTCGGGCATCGGCAGGTCGAACAGGACCTCGCCCGCCCCGGTCAGACCGCAGAGGCGATAGCTGCCATCGGGGGCGCGTGCCGCGCTCAGGAAATCGGGGCTGCCTGCATCGGCCCAGCCGGGGTGCGGGCAGGCGGCGATGGCCGCAAGGCTTGCAAGGAATCCGCGTCGTGTCGTCATGGTCTCAATCCCCGTCCAGCGAGTTGAACCCGGCCGCCACGCCAAGCTCCGGCCCAAGTCGTTCTTGCACAAGATCACGGAACTCGCGCACGCGCTGCTGCAAGGCCTCGACCCGAATGCGCCCTTGCGGCTCAGCCACCCCGGCAAAGACCGGGTCGTCCAGCTGTTCTGCCCGCTCCAGCGCGATCTCGACCGCTTGGGCCAGATCGGCCTGCAACCCGCTGTCGCGCTGTGCCAAAAGATGCGCCAGCTGCCCAAGACTTTCGACCGACAGCGCGACATGGCGCAGCGACCGGCCCGAGCGTCTCGCCTCGGCCCGTTCCGGGCGCGGGTTGTCGTAGCTGCCCAAGGGGCGGCCAAGACGCAGATCGGCGGTGAATTCCAACCCTTGGTTCAGCGAGGAAAAGAACAGGCGCAGCGCCTCTTCCGGGCTTTGGAAGCGGTCATTTGTGCCCGCCTCGCGCATCAGCCCGGCAAAGCGCGTCTCCCAATCGTCGCGGATCGCCCCGGCGGTCACTGCGATATCGCGCGTGATCGCCTGCACCAGCGCGCAGCGATAGGCATCGTCACCCATGGTCGAGATCGCCTCGTCATACAGCAGGAACTCCAACGCGAAGAACCCGCGCGCGGCGATCGAGACGGTGGCGAAGCCGTCCGCCGTTTCGATCACCGGGTCGGCGTCCTCGATCAGGGCGGACAGGCTGCGCGGCGTCACGCCCCGGCTATCGGGCCAGAAGGCCAGCGCGAACAGGCGGTTCTGTTCCTCGGCGGGGCCGAAGGTCAGGTGGCTGACGCGCATCCACGCGTCGAAGGCCTCGCCATAGGCCGTGCGCAAGGCCGCGTCACCCGGCGCGCAATGGGCCTCGGCCACCGTGGCAAGCTCGCCCGTCTCTTCGACCAATGCGGCATAGCCCGGCAGGACGTGCTGGCTCAGCACGTCCTCGACCAGTTCGGGCGCGGTCTGCGCCGACAACGGCAGGGGCAGGATCAGGGCGATGGCAAGAAGAAGCTGTCGCATTCAAAGGCTCTCCAGAAACTCGATCAGGGCGGCGCGGTCTTGGGGCGGCATGTCGATGACGGCGTCGCGGGCGGCCTCTGCCTCTCCGCCATGCCAGAGCACCGCCTCGAGCAGGGACCGCGCCCGCCCGTCATGCAAAAAATTCGTGTGACCCGACACCGTTTCCGTCAGGCCAATCCCCCAAAGCGGCGCGGTGCGCCATTCCCGGCCATTCGCGCGGCCCTCGGGGCGGTTGTCGGCCAGCCCCTCGCCCATGTCATGCAGCAAGAGGTCGGAATAGGGCCAGATCAGTTGGAAACTGGCTGGGTTCTCGCTGGCCAGCCGGTGCGTGACGTAGTTGGGCCGATGGCACGAGGCGCAGCCAATCTGATAGAAGATTTTGCGCCCGCGCAGCACCCCGGGGTCATCCACGTTGCGGCGGGACGGCACGGCCAGGGAGCGGGAATAGAAGGTCACGAGGTCAATCCCCACCGCGTCGATCTCGAAGCCCGATTGGCCGGCATCGCCGCCATGAACCGCGCCGATGCAGCTGTCCTGACGCGCGGTGCAATCGCCGTAGCCCGCCGGGAACAGCGGGCTGGAAATGCCGATATCATGGGCGAAGGCGTCCGAGACCTGTTCACGGATCGTCGCGATCCCGGCCTTGTGGCCGAAGCGGCCCAGCATCGGCTGGTCGTATTCCGCCGACCAGACGACCTGCGCGCGGCCCGAGATGCCGTCACCGTCACCGTCCTCCGGATCGGCCCAGGCCAGGATGTCCTGCGCGGGGATCGCCTCCAACAGGCCAAGGCCGATCATCTGCGGCGCGATGCGCGGGCTGAGCACCGCGTCGGGATGCAGCGGGCCATAGCCAAGGTCGGCGGCGGTGTAGGTCGGGCGGCGCAGCGTGGCGCTCTCCCCGCCCGACAGGGGCAGCTCGATCTCTTCGTAGCTGACCTCCAGCCGGTATTCCGCCGGGTGCCCGGCAAGGCTGAACTCCTGCAACTGGCGGCCATAGGTCGGGTCCGGCGCGGTCGGATACGTGCCCGCGATATAGCGGTCCAACTCGGCAAGCGCCGCTGCGCCGGTCGGAACGGCCACCTCCAGCACCATCGACACGGCGCTGTCATCGGCCCCCTCGGGCGGGTGCCCGCGCCCGTCATTCGGGTGGCAGCGCTGGCACGACCGGGCGTTATATAGCGGCCCCAATCCGTCCGACGCGATGGTCGAGGCCGGGGGCGAGACCCAAAGCCGCCCGAACAGCGCATCGCCCGAGTGGAAATCCAGCCCCTGCCCTTCCGTCAGGTTCGCCGCAGGTTGCGAGAAATCGTCCGGCCCGCCACGCACGGCAACCGTCCCTGCCCCGCCTGCATTCGCCTCGAAGGGCCACGCGGCGCTGAAATCCTCGGGCCATGCGGTGACGGCGGCAATGCGCGCGGCCTCGGCGTCGGTCCGTGGGATCACGTCGAGATGCGGATCGCCCAGTGCCAACCATGGCGCCGCCCCGTCGCGGGCGCCCCCCTGATCTGCGGGCAGGTTTGTCGGGAAAAGGCCGGCCGCGCCCAGCACGGCCAGCAGCAAGGCGTTACTCGGCTTCGTCCATGCGCGACGCGTTGAGATGGGCATAATTCTCGGCACCGATCTTGTCATGCAGGTCGATCTGCGTTTCGAGGAAGTCGATGTGTCCCTCTTCATCGGCCAGCAATTCCTCGAACAATTGCTTGGAGACCCAGTCGCCCACCGAGGCGCAATATTCGCGGGCTTCCTTGTAGAGCGCGCGGGCCTCGTGTTCGGCAGCAAGGTCGCATTCCAGCGTTTCCTTCGGCGTCTGCCCGATGCGCAGGGCGTCGAGCTTTTGCAGGTTCGGGTGACCTTCAAGGAAGATGATCCGCTCCATGATCTTGTCGGCGTGGTTCATCTCTTCGATCGACTCTTCGCGGCTTTTCTTCGCCATGTGGCCGAGGCCCCAATCCTCCTGCAGCTTGTAGTGCAGCCAGTACTGGCTGATCGCTGTCAGCTCGCTGCGGAGGGCGCGGTTCAGATAGTCGATGACCTGGCTGTCGCCTTGCATGGGATCTCTTCCTTTGTAGCGGTGGGTTGGTTCGATCCGGCATTAGAACGGCGCAAACCGCGTAGTTCGGCCGGGACGCTCAGGTTATCGTTTTTGCGCATCGTGTCGAGGAAGAGGGACATGCACCCCCCGCAATCCGGCGACTTGCCAAGCGCGTGATACACCTTCCCCGGCGTGATGATTGTCGCCGGGTCAGAGGCGCGCATCCAGTCGATGGCAGCATGGATCTCGTGGTCGGTGATGTTGGTGCAGTGGCAAACGATCATGGCCGGTGCTCCAAGCAGGTGTGTGGATTGGACGCGCCGTTCACCGGCGCGCCCCGCTTGCCGTTACTGGAAAACGGCGTTCGGGTTATCGAGGCTGTCGGAGCCTTCGACATCGATCCCGTCCAGGCCAAGCGCGGTCACGACGCGTTCGATGGTCTGGGTCTGGGCGATCAGGCCGTTGACCCCGCCCATGATCAGCGCCTCGCCGCCCTCGCTACCGCGCGCCAGCATCTGGTCATAGGCAAAGCCCGCTTCGGCCGCCGCCTTGATCGCGCCAAGGGCGCGCACGGCCTCGGCAAGGCGCAGGCGCATCTCTGTGTCGAGGGTTTCATCCTCGGCAGCCACCAGGTCGGCCAGCGACGGGCCGCTGACGACGGTGCCATCCACGCCGACATACTGGCCGAGATAGACGTTCTGGATGCCGACGCCGTTGTAGTAGTGGTCGTTATGGGTGTTGTCGGCGAAGCAGGAATGCTCCTCCTCGGGGTCGTTCAGCATCAGGCCAAGGCGCATCCGCTCGCCCGCCGTCTCGCCGTAGGACAGGCTCCCCATCCCGGTCAGCATCGCGACAAGGCCCGCACTCTCATCCGCCATCAGGGCCGCACGCGCCTCGCCCCCTTCGGCCCATTGCGCGGCCATATATTCAAGGTCCGCGACCAGCAGATCGCTCGCGGCGGCAAGGTAATCCGCCCGACGGTCACAGTTGCCGTTGGTGCAATCCTCGCCCTGGGCGTAATCGGTCCAGGGGCGGCTGCCTGCGCCCGGCTCGGTGCCGTTCAGGTCCGATCCCCAGAGCAGGAACTCGATCGCGTGGTACCCGGTCGCGACATTGGCCTCGACGCCATCGGCCTCGTGCAGCGTCTCTTGCAGCAGGGCCGGCGTGATCTCGGTCGCGTCGATCTCTTCGCCCGACAGGGTGAAGGTCGGGTTGGCCACGACGTTCAGGGCGGCCAGCTGGTTCTCGTCGCTCGGGCCGGCATAGGCCTCGGTATAGTCGATCAGGCCCTCGTCCAGCGGCCAGGCATTCACGCGGCCTTCCCAGTCATCGACGATTGCGTTGCCGAAGCGAAAAACCTCGGTCTGCTGGTAGGGCACGCGGGCGGCCAGCCATGCCGAACGCGCCGCGGCCAGCGTCGTCTCGGACGGATCGGCGATCAGCGCCTCGATGGCGGCATCCAGCACCTGTGCCGTCGTAAGACTGTCGGCATAGTTCGCCGCGGCGATATCGGCATAGGTGTCCAGCACCTCGGCGGCAGTCTGCGCCTGCAAGGGCAGCGTCAGGGAAAGCGTGCCGGCAAGGGCGGTGGTCAGGGTAAAGGCTCGGGTCATTGCGCGTGATCCTTCGGGTTCCGTCATTCAGTCATTCGCTTGGCGGGCCCGGGCCGGGCTGGCTGGCGCAGTGGGAGCGCCGGCATTGCACGACCGGCACAAGAATCGGGTGAAGGGCGCCGAACGCGACCTTCAGCTCCAATTTCTGACTGATTAACTCGGAATTTTCAATGCCCGATCAAAAAAATCGGGAATTCCTGATGCGCAGGATCGACGCGGCTCAGAAATCGAAAATGTCATCGAGGAAGGACCAGGGCCGATCCTCGTCGCGCGGCTTTTGTCTCGGCGCCTCGGTCGAATGCCGTTCTTCTGCCGGTCCGGGCGAAGATCGTTCGATGATCTTGTCCAACTCGCCCCGGTCCAGCCATACGCCGCGACAATGCGGGCAATAGTCGATCTCGACCCCCTGCCGCTCGGACATGAGCATGGGCGTTCCATCCACCGGACATTTCATTCCTGATCCTCCGACATGCCTTCGGTAAGGCCCTCGATCTCGTCGGCGATCTGCACCGCCCAATCTCCGACGATGGGGACAAACTCGATCTGGCTGAGCGCCCAGATGATTGCGGACAGCAAGACCGATGCGCCGATCACCGTGCCAAGACCCGCCGCCATGCCGATGGCGAAGCGGAAGAAGAGCACCTTGGGCACCGATTGGTAGATGCGGAACATCTGATGTTCCCGCAGCAGCGTCATTTCCTCGCGCAGGGCCCGCACCTCGCCCGCCAGGTCGCCGGGCTCGTCATCGCGTCGCTCGCCGTTCCGCGCAGGCGCGGCTGTATCATCCGTCATGAAACCCCGTCACCCCGCGTCAAAGGTATCGACCACCTCGATCATCACCGGCTCGAAACTGCGGCACAGTTCGTTGATGCGGCGGTTGCGCGCCCGCATCTCGTCGCTGCGCAGCATGGCCTGGAAATCCTCGCGCCGGGCCCATTGTGAGTAGTTCACCACCCGTGTCTGCGCGTCGTTCACATGCAGGGCTGCGGCGATGAAGCCCGGTTGCTGCGAAATGAATTGATCATAGGCGGCCTGCAGATCCTCGACGAGGTCGGTGCAGGACCCGGGCGAGGTCTCGAACGTCGTGATGACGGTCTGAAGCTCGGCCCCTTTCTTGATGCTAGGCAATGGCACATCCTCCTGATGCACCAAGCCTAGCAAGCCCGTGCGCCTGCGCCTAGCGCCTTGCGCAAAATCAGTCGCCGGGCCGGTCCCTGCAAGTGCAGAGGGGGCCGGCCCCATCGACGGTGCGATCAGAAGAATGACTCGGAAACAGGATCTTCTGACTCGGCGGCCTCGTCTCCTGCGTTCGCCTCACCAGCCCCATCGAAAGAGTCGTCAATTTCATAGTCGGTCATCGCGCCGCTGGTATCCTGGCTGAGGTCCTCGACCCCGCCCGAAATCACGGCCATCGCCGCAAGGGCGAGCCCGACCACCGCGGCGGTCAACACAACCCAGTCGACGGTCACGGCACCCGTGTCGTCTGTGATAAAGGTCTTGAACTGGTTCAACGTGGCTATCCTTTCCATGCAACACCACCCCCGCCCCGCTTACAGATGCGAACTGGCTAGCGCCCGAAAATGGCAACATGGCGTCCGGTTGTTGCTTTGTTTGTGGTGATTGGCGGGCCGCGCGTCGATTTTGTGCAGGCCCACGCCCGGCGCTGCCGGCCTAACGGTGCAGATAGCATGATGGCCCCGCCAAGGGGGCCACCAGATCCTGTGTTCAGGGTGGGATCAGCTCTCGGCGTTCAGGGCGTAGATTTCTTCGAACGTCATGTCGCCCTCGGTATCGAGGGTCACGCCATCGGCCTCGGCCTGCGCCATGACGGCAGCCAGAACGTCGGTTTCATAACCGGCGTACGGGTTCCCATCGGTGATCGCGAGCTCATACGCGGCGTCGTAATAGGCCTGATGGTCGCCCCCGTAGTTGTTTGCAAGAACAGCCGCGACCTCGGCCGCCGCCTCTTCCTCGGTCTCGAAATGCAGAAGGCCGAACACGCCACCGTCCGTCCAGTCATACATCGAGCCGATATCCATGCTGACCAGTTGGGTGTCGATATCTCCCGAAAGGTCCTCGGTGCCGCCCGATACGACGGCCATGGCGGCCAGTCCAAGGCCGACGATCGCGGCCGTCAGCACGACCCAGTCAACGGTGACAGCGCCATTCTCCGACGCCACGAAGGTTTTGAAGTCCATGTCCATGATCCTGTTCTCGCAGAGCATTCCTGCATGGAATTGACGCAACGGAAATGTCCGAAAGAAGGCAGGCGCCGCGCAGCAATCGGGCCAATTATCGTTGAATTCATGCCAAATAGGCGCGCATCGCCTGGTAGGCCACCGCCGTCGCCGCATTGGCAAGGTTCAGCGACCGGATATGCGGCGAACGCATCGGCAGGCGAAAGATCCGGTCGGGATAAGCCCCGACGATCTCGGGTTGCAGGCCCTTCGTCTCGCGCCCGAAAACGAGGTAGGCATCGGGCGGGTAGATCGGGTCATAGACCGTGCCCGCCGCGCCATCATCCTCGAACAGGAAGATCTGGTCGCGGCGCGGCGCTCGATCCTGCACGAACGCGGCCCAATCGTCATATTCGGTCAGCCGCACGTGCTTCCAGTAGTCGAGCCCGGCGCGGCGCACGGATTTCTCGCTGAGATCGAAGCCATAGGGCCGGATCAGGATCAGTTCGAGGTCCAGCGCCACGCAGGTGCGCCCGATCGTGCCGGTATTGCCGGGGATCTCGGGCGTGACGAGGACGATCTTCATCTCGGCGCGGGGCGCGCGCGCATCGGTGTCAGGCATTGGGGCGCGGGTTCGACCCCAGCTTCAGGCCACGCCGGGACGGGCGCATCGCGGGCCTTGTCCGCAGCAGGGACGCGACCAACCGGTCCCGCTCGGCGTCGGGCAGGCGGTCGGCAGCAACCGCGGCGCCCCACTCCCGCAGGCCCTGCGCCTCTTCGGCGGGGCGGAGGCGGATCGCCCCCTCGATCAGGGTCAGAAGGCTGCCCGAGGGGGAATACCACGCATCCTGGATCTCGCGCACGCGGCCCGGCAGGATCGCCCCGATCCCCCGGATCAGGCCCGATTCCGAGAAGCGCAGCAACAGGCGGCCCATATCCTCGCGGCTATAGCTGATGAGCGGCGGAAAGGTATCGAGAAACAGCGGCCCATCATCGTCCAGCGCGAAATCCCGCACCGCGGCATGCAGCCCGATCCGCTCGGGGCGCTGTGCGACCTTGCGCCAGAAGCCCGCCACCATCGCGCTCACCTCGTCCAGCGCCATCCGCGCGGTCGCCGCATCGACGCGGGGCAGAACATCACTCAGCAACGCACCCCCCGAGGCGGTGTCCACCGCGTCCTGCACGATCACCGGGCGCAGGAACCCATGTTCGTTGAGCAACAGGAACCGCGTGTCGGGCACCCGAACCCCGGCAAGGGTCAGGCAGTCGAGATAGGCCTCGTGCCGCCGCGCCAGCAGTTCCAGCAGTTCCGGGTCACGCCCGCCGCGATAGGCCTTGATGACCTTGTCCGTCAGCGGCCCCTCGGCCGGGCGGAACGGCGCGCAGAAATAGCCCAGCCGGCTGGCCGGTTCCGCCTTTCGCGCCGCCAGCGCGGCGCGCACCTGTCCCACAAGTTCTGTCATCGACTGTTCACTCGGTCCGCGTCACGACTGTCGCGTTCAGCGGGCGCGCGCATTTCCCCCGTGCCGGAATAGGCACCGCAACACCCTGCCGACAGGAGAACAGAAGCGCAACGCCGTTAGGGCTTTGTTAACCCTGAGCGGGCCATTCTATCCCCATGCGTTGCCGTGCCGCCACGATTGCCGGGGCCACATGCCTCACCCTGGCCAGCCCCCTGCCCCTCGCGGCGGGACCCTGGTCGCGCGAGGAAGGCACGGTCTTCCTGTCCTTCTCGCTTTCGGGGGAAGAGACGCAGACGAACCTCATGCTGGGTCAGGTCGAGCCGGATCGCTTCGCCTCGCTCTACGCGGAATACGGGTTGGGGCATGGCCTGACCGCGGGGCTCGACATCGGCTATGGCGAGGTCAGCCAGATGGCCGTGGCCTACCTGCGCTACACCTTCACCGCGCCCGACGCCCGCCTGCAACTCGCCGTGGATGCAGGGCTTGGCGGGCGCTGGCAGGACGGGGCCGACACGATCGGGCTGGCGCGGCTGGGGGCCTCGGTCGGCTATGGCTTCGGGGAATGGTCGGCGGGGGTCGACTGGTTGCCGCTCGGCCATGACGGCGGCTGGATGACGCTTGAGGCGGTAACGCTGACCGATCCCGAAACAGGTGACGTGATCTGGCAGACCGAGGGCACGCTCGGTTTGCACATGGGCGCGCGGGTTCGCGTCGCCTTCGCCCTGAAGGTCGAGGAGTGGCCGGATGCCGATCTGACCGTCACCGCGCGCCCCTCGGTGATCTATTCCTTCTCGGACCGGACGGCGGTGCAACTGGGCGCGGTCGCGGGGCTGGAAGGGTCCGAAGCCCTCGGCCTGTCGCTCGCGCTCTGGCAGCAATTCTGACGCTTGGTCGGTTTCACCTTTCGGCCACTGCAGCCCGTTGCTAGCCTCTCGCCATGCCGGAGAAAAAGATCGACCCTGTCCGTCCCACCGATGACGAGGCCCGCGGCATCGCCCGCACCCTGATCGCGCAGGCCCGCTTTGCCGCGCTCGGCGTGATCGACCCCGAGACCGGTGCCCCCTCGGTCACGCGCGTGGCGCTGGTGCCCGGCCCGGACGGCGTGCCGATGACGCTGATCTCGACACTTTCCAGCCATTCCGGCGCGCTGAAGGCCAACCCGTCCTGCTCGCTTCTGATCGGGGAACCGGGCACAAAGGGCGATCCGCTCACCCACCCGCGCCTGACCCTTCAGGCAAGGGCCGAGGGTGCCGACAAAACCGCCCATCGCGACCACTACCTGTCGCTCTACCCCAAGGCGACGCTTTACTACGATTTCGGGGATTTCCACCTCGTACGCTTCGCGCCGCGCAAGGCGCTGCTGAACGGCGGCTTCGGCAAGGCCTACGTCCTGACGCCGATCGACATTCTGCCGTAAACGCTAAAGGATTATGGGCAAACGGTCGCACCCGTGCCATGATCGTTGCATGACGCAGGCCATCGACCCCGATCTGATCGGCATCTGGATTGTCCAAGGGCAACCCCAGACCTACGAGGTCACGCCGGATGGCGGCTATCACGTGGCCGACCCCGAAGAACCGCTTTCCTTTTCCGAGGGCGGCGCCGTGATGACATGGGGCAGCCTGACCTTCACGCGCACGGTCGGCACGGGCGAAACCCCGGTCGGCGGCTGGACCGAGGACGCCTCGGGCGATCAGTGGGCCTTCGCCAAAGACGGCACCTATACCGTCAGCGCCAGAGGCCTTAGCGACACCGGCATCTGGGACCTGCGCGACAATGGCGCAAGCCTCTGGACCCGCGAGAAACGCGCCACGATCACCAGCGATGGCGCACATCTGGAATTCCTGACGGTCTACGGCACGACCTCGCGTTACGGCTACACCGTGTCGAACGGGGTGTGGCGGCTGCTCGACCCGGCCAATTGGGACGAATTGGCCCGCTATCTCAGCGCAGCGAAACTGATGGAACTGGCCGGGCAGGCCTGAGGCCTCACCAATGCCGCGTGCCCGGCGCGCCCTTGATCTGCCCCGTCAGGTTGGGCGTGACCCATCCGCCGTAGAAATCGCCCGGTTGCGGGCGGACGCGCATCGCACCGACCCAGGCCTCGTCCACCGAGCCGGCGTAGAAACTCAGGTAATCGCGGATCGCCGCGAACCGCGCCGTGGGCGCGGGATAGCACCACGCCGCGTTGCGCAACCGGCGGCCATTCACGACGATGTCGAAATAGGCCGCCCGCCCCTTCCACTCGCAATAGGTCTCGCGCGAGGTCGGAACCAGCGCGGACATCAGGCAATCGGAGGGCGGGATGTAGTAGGTCGGCGCGTGATGCGTTTCCAGGACGCGGAACCCGGCTTCGGTATCTGCAATGGGGATGCCGCCCACGATCACGCGCAAGCGCTCGGCCACCGGCTCCAGCGCCGGGGGGCGGGGGTAATCCTGCACGCATTCGACGGGCAAGGCGGTCATGGGGCGGGCTCCGACATTTGGCGACGCGCCTCAGCTAGCCCGCGGGCGGGCAAAGGAAAACCCCCATGCGCGGGCTTGGCGCATGGGGGTGGCACGAGGGGGATCGGCGGGCCTTGGCACGGGCCGCGATCACCCCTCGCGCGCGCCCGGTCCCCCGCCGGAGCGGGGCGGGCGACCTCAGCTGTCGCAGCGGGCGGTCAGGTTGACGGTGCCTTTCAGATCCTGCGACCAGTTCAGGCGGATCGTCTGCCGCCCGACCCCGTGGCGGGTGGTGGCGTAGGGCATCGTGTAGATCGCCACGTTCGCGACCGAGCGCACCGCGCCCTCGGGCAGCACCGACAGCGCCGACATGGCCTGCATCCCGAAGGGCAGCACGTCGGACAGGTCGATGTCCCAGACAGAGGCCGGCGCGGCCTCGGTATGGCGGCGGATCACCGGGTTTTGCGTGCGCTTGACGATGCCGTGGAACGTGTTGCCGGTGAACAGCAGGTCCGTGGCCCGGCCCGTATCGAGCGGCGCGATGCTGTCATCCACCCCTTCGACCGCCTCCAGCGCCGCGCCGCCGGTCTTCTTGAAGAGGTTGTCGCAGACCGACAGCCCGTTGATGTAATGGTCCGCGCCATAGGGTTTGATGACGATGAATTTCGTCCAGGGCGCAGCCCCGGTAGCGAAGAAGATGTTCGAGTTCACCGTGAGCCCGTGGAAGGAATACTCACCCACCATGTCGGGGTTCGGGTCATGCTCGTTGCCCCATTCGATATAGCAATTGTCCACGTAGTTCCCCGTGAACGTCATCTTGCAGTTCGTGCCCGTGATCACCAGCCCCGGAGAGCGCACGCCATCCGTCTCGGTGTCGCCCTGGAAGAAGTGGTTGCCGGTGACAATGTTGCCCGTCCCGCCCATCACGCCGAAATGCAGGAACTTGACCGCGCGGTTGTCGCGGATCTTCACGTCCGAGGAATTGGTGTTGAACGCGATCGAGACGCGATCCTGCACGCGGGCGGTCTGCTCGTTCGACAGGAACTGGCAGCGGTCGATCTGCATGCCCTGGCAGCCCTCGTCGCAGGAGGTGATGCCGCGATCCTTGGGACCGGTGAAGAAGCAATCCTGCACCTGGAACACAAGCCCGTCGCGCGGCAGCATCAGGGCCGAACAACGCCCGGCGCAGAGGAACTCGATATCCGACACGACGAAGCGTTGCAGGTTCAAAAAGCCCGAGAAATCGAGCAGGTACTTGAAGCGGGTGAAGGTGTAACTCTGCTGCGCCGGTGCGCCCCAGAGCGGGCTGGAGAGATAGACCTTTTCCTGCGCCGCGTTGACGCCCGTCACGTAGACCTCGCGGCCCACGCCCTGCGGGCCCTGCACCAGCGCGCCCACCGGGATGTCGTCGGCATTCGCCACGCCCGTCAGGGTGGTGGCGTCGGTATTCACCCAGTTGGCGCTGCGGCTATGCACCTCGTCATTCCACGCGCTGGAATCCTCGGCCGAAAGCTGCCCGTTCCGGATCACGCGGCGGTTGGCATAGGTGTTCTTGTTGCCGACCACGGCCTGCACGTCGATCGGCGCGTCGAGCAGAACCCGGCGGCCGCACAGGTCGAACGCTTCGAAATCGGACTGGTTGAAGAGCTGTTGCAGACCCTTCTTCAGGCCCAGCACATCGTCGCCGAAAGCTTCGGCATAGCCGTTGAGGTCGAAATTCTGGTTCAGCGCCAGCCGCGCATCATCGGGCATGACCAGCTTGCCCTCGAACCGGACCGGGTTGGTCATGGTCAGGTTGCCCGAGATCAGGAATTCCCCCGCGGGCACCAGCACCTCGCGCCCGGCGGCGGCGGCATCGGCGGCGAAGAACGCGTCGCGGTCATCGGTGACACCATCGCCCATCGCGCCGAAATCGCGCACATCGACCCAGTCCATCATCTTGCGATGGAAGACCGAGGTCACGTCCTCGACCTGGAGGCTTTCGATGCGGATCTGGCCCGAGTTCGCCCCGGTGAAATCGAGACCAAAATGCCCGTAATCGGGCGCGTCGCCCCAGGGCATGTCCACCCCGCCCCGCGTGCCCGTGCCGACGATGGCCGAGGCGGTGAGGATCTCGCCATAGGCGGTGAAGTTCTGCTCGGGGCCGGTCAGCGGGATGCCCGTGACGGCGGCCTCGGCGGCATCCCCGGCCCAGGCGCCCACGCGCATCGTGGGCAGGTTGCCCGACAGGACCTTCACCCGCGCGGTGATGCGCAGGTAGGTGCCGGGCAGGATCGGCGTCTGGCCCATGTAGCGCAGCTGCGTGACGCTGTCGGTCTTGAGGATTTCGAGGCAATCGCCGAAATCGGGATCGGCGGGCACCAGCGCCGCGTTGGGCGCGGTGGCCCATGTGTCGGAGCCGGGCCTGCCGTCGCCCCGCGACCAGACCCCCAGCCCCTCCGAGAAGGCGGGCGGCATCAGCACCAGACCGTCGGTGATTACCTGATTCATGTCAGTCCCCTTTTCCCGCGCGAGGGCCGGACAGGACCACAAGCGCGCCGTTTGGATCGGGCCAAAAGGGGAACCGAGGCGCCCCGAAACTGGCCACCTCGATTGTTGAGCGATGTCTGAAGAAACGCCGGTTTTCGCCGGGCTGGAAACGGTTCTACGGCAGAGAAGTTAAGATTGGGTTAAGGCCAGCAAAGAAATTTCCGCGGGCCGGACGCAGCGCCTAGATCGCAGCGGCGGGCGCGGCCTGGATCAAACCCGGCTTGAGGCGCCTGGCCAGCTCGGCGATGTGGGCCGGGCCAATTTCACAGCACCCGCCAACCGTATCTGCACCGGCCTCGATCCATGCCTCTGCAAAGCCGGCATAGGCGTCCGGGCCGATATCCTCTCGCGCGGAGAGCAGATCGGTCGTCGCCCCGATCTTGTTGAACCGCGGGTCGATCCGGGTGAAGCCATTGGCGTACCCGCCGACATGATCATGCAGCGCCGCAAGGATCGGCATGCCCTGCGAGACGGCCTCGGGGCGGGAGCAGTTGAGCAGAACGCGCTCGGGCGCAAATTCACCCAGCAGGGGCGCGAGATCGGCCAGCGCCTCGCCCGAGCGCAGGCGCGTCCCGTCGGCGTCATCGACACTCAGGGCCAGCCAGACAGGCTTGCCAAGGTCCTGCGTGCCCATGAGGCCGCCGCGCGCCTGGTCGACCGACGACATGGTTTCCAGCAGCAACACATCCACGAACCGCGCCTGGATGAGCCCGACCTGGGCGTAGATATCGGCCGCAGCCGGCGCGGCGGGGGCGTTGTCGGGCCGGTAGGAAAACCCGATCGGACCCAGCGACCCGGCCACGAGGCCACGGCCCGCCGCGTCCCGCGCGCGACAGGCGAGCGTGCAGGCGATCTCGGTCAGTTCAGACAAACGATCGCTCAGTCCGAAGGTCTCGAGGCGGTCGGGCAACACGGCATAGGTATTGGTGGTGGCGACATCGGCCCCGGCCGCGAAGAAATCGCGATGCACATCGGCGACAAGCTCGGGCGCGTCGATCAGCGCCTGCATCGACCACAGCGGCGTGGCCTTGCCGGCGCGATGCACCAGTTCCTGGCCCATGCCGCCATCAAGAAGGGTGATCGTCATGTCGTCTCTCCCGCCAGTCGCGCCTGCGGGACATAAGCGCCGGATCGGCGGTGTCGAGAAAAAAGATCGGGCCGCAACGTGGAGGGTTTGACCGGCCTCTTGCAGTTCCAAGCCGCGGGTCCTTTTCGGCCTGGGCCGAACGGCGGCGGACCTATCGGGCGCCTCCCGCCCCGTCGATGACGGTGGCAAGCGGGGACCGAAACCGCGCAGCCGTCACAGTGCCATCGACATTTCATGCCAAGCCATGCCGCCGTGTTCGGAGGCTGACGGTCTGTCGTAGCGGTAGCCGAGTTTCTCGTAGAGCGGCACGTGATGGTCTCGGCATATGAGGTGAATGGTGGCCTTGCCCCGCTGCCGCATCCGCGCGACGAACTCTGCCATCAAGGCGCGCGACAGGCCCTTGCCCTGTTCGGCGGGGTCAAGGACGACGGACATGATGACGACATTCGGGGCGTCGGGGTCGTGGCCCACAAGCTCCTTGAAGGCATCATCGGCCATCTCGACCTGATGCGCGCATCCGCTGTTGATGAACCCGACGATCTTTCCGTCGACCTCGAGGATCAGGAAGCCCTCGGGGTAATCCCGGATGCGTTTGGAAATCCGGTCATGGCTGGCCGCCGCATCGCCGTCATAGGCGGTGGATTCGATCTCGAAGCACCGATCGGCGTCGGCGGGGCGGGCATGTCGGAACCTCTGCATGGCCGGATGCTACCGCGATGGCCGCTGGATCGCCAGCGGCGGCGCGTGGACGGGTGCTTGGGCCTGTTTGCCCGGTGTGGGCAATTGGCCTGCCGCGGGGCGACCGGGGGCAGAAAAACCCGGGTTTTTCTGACGTTTTCCTAGAGGAAAACGGGTCGGAAAACTCGAGTTTTCCGGCCCGCTCAGGCGGCGACGCTGGGGGCTTCGAGGATCTGGACGCCGTTGATGCGCCAGCCCTCCTCGGTCTGGATCATCTGGTAACCGAGGTAATGGGCGCGGCCCGACCGGTCGATCACCTCGACCCGCTGGACGAGGATGCTGCCCAGCGATTGCAGGTCGATGAAGCGCACCTCGCCCGGGGTCCAGACCATCGGGTAGCCCTGTTCGACCATCCGCGCGAAATTCTCGGGCGTGCCGAAGAGGCGCTGGATCGTGGGGCTGGCGAAGTCCCACGCGGTGGCGACATCCTCGGCGCGGAAGGCGTCGAACTGGCCGCCGATCACGCCTTCGATCTCGGGGTTGGGGTCGAGCACCTGTTGCGCCTGCGCGCTGAGCGCGGCGAGGCTGAGGGCAAGGGCGGCAAGGATGGCACGCAGCATGTCGAGGTCTCCTGTCGTTTGTCCTGTCAGGGGACACGTAGCGCGCGGGCGAAAGGTTTCACGCGATCAGGGATCGAGGAAGCGGAAGGCGCGTTTCAACTCGGCCACGGCGTTTTCGCGATACCAGCGGCCATGGGCCAGCAGGATGCGCTGTGGCGCCCACGCGATCATGCGACGGATGGCGCGGCGCAGCTTGGGCTTGTCGAAGACCATCCGCATGTCGCGCGGCATGGCGCCGTCGGGGTCCTGGTTGCCCGCGACCTTGGTGAAGAGGCGCATGTGCCAGGGCAGTTTAGACGGTTCGAAATTCTCGATCAGGTCGGTGAGGATCAGGCTGCGGGAGTTCTTATGAAAGAACACCGCCTCGCGGTGGATATGCGAGCCGGGGACGATCATTTGGTCGAGATCGCCGGACCATGCGGGCGGGGCGTCATTGGTCAGCAGGTGATCGGCGCGCAGGCGGACGCCCCGATCGCTGGCGCGCTCGCGCACGCCCGGGGCGACCCAGGTTTCGGCGGCGGGCAGCGCATCGGCCCAATCCTGGATATAGGCGTAGTGAATCCAGTTGGGTGCGATCAGGTGACGGATGGGACCGAGCGCCTGAAGTTCTGCCAGAAGATCGACGTCAAAGGCGATAGGCGAATGCAGCCAGAGATCGCCGGAGGACAGCCGCACGACGGTCATCCGCGTGGGGAAGTCCATCCGGTAGAAATCGATCTCGGGGCCGTCGACGATCCAGATCTCCGCGTCGACGGGCTTGAGCGTGAAGAGCGGCGGATATGTGCCCTCCGCCGCCATGGCTCAGGCGGCCAGCTTGCCCGCCAGACCGTCGGCGATCAGCGCCTTGGTCTCGTCGATGCCGTAAAGCGCGATGAAGCCGCCGAAGCGCGGCCCCTGCGACGCGCCCAGAAGCACCTCGTAAAGCGCCGAGAACCAGCTGCGCAGCGGGTCGAACCCGTGGGTCTTGCCGATGGCGAAGACGATAGATTGCAGGAACTCGTCGTCATGCCAATCGACGGCCGGAAGCGCCACGTCCTTGCCTTCCTGCGCGTTCTTGCGGGCGATGACGTCGAGCGCCTTGTCCGCATCGCCAAGGCAGGCGGACAGCTCCTCCATCGCGGCGCGTTCCTGATCGGTGGGCAGGCGGAAGGAGCGCGTCGGTTTGACGAAATCGTTGTAGTAGCGGATCGCGAAGCCTGCGGCCTGGTCGAGGTCGGGGTTATGTTCGGGCGAGGCATCGGGCGCATAGCGGCGGATGAAGCCCCAGAGCTTGTCCTTTTCCTCGGCCCCGGAGACGGACACGAGGTTCAGAAGCATCGCGAAGGGTACGACCATCGTCGACTCGGGCACGTTGTGGCCGTGGATGTGATAGACGGGGTTGGCCAGACGCTGCGCGGTGTCCTGCTTGGCATAGGCGCGCAGTTGCTGATGGTATTCGTCCACCGCCTTGGGGATCACGTCGAAATAGAGCCGCTTGGCCGTTTTCGGCTTGAGGAACATGAAGTAACTCAGGCTCTCGGTCGAGGCATAGGTCAGCCATTCATCGATGGAGATGCCGTTGCCGGAGGACTTGGAAATCTTCTGCCCGGTCTCGTCCAGGAACAGCTCGTAGGTGAAATGCTCGGGCGCGGGATGGCCGAGGATTTCGCAGATCGAGTCGTAGATCGGCGTGTTGGTGGAATGGTCCTTGCCATACATCTCGAAATCGACGCCGAGCGCGGCCCAGCGCGCACCGAAATCGGGCTTCCACTGGAGTTTCACGTTGCCGCCGGTGACCGGCAGGGTCCATTCGCGCCCGTCCTCGTCATCGAAGGTGATGGTGTGGTCGGTCGCGTTCACCTCTTTCATCGGGACGTAGAGGACACGGCCCGTTTCGGGGTGGATCGGCAGGAAGATCGAGTAGGTCTGGCGGCGTTCCTCGCGCAGCGATTTCAGCATCACCTTCATGATGTCATCATAGCGTTCGGCGGCGCGTTTCAGCACCTCGTCGAACTGGCCGGTGCGGTAGAACTCGGTCGCGGAATAGAACTCGTACTCGAACCCGAAGGTGTCGAGGAAGCGGCGCAGCATGGCGTTGTTGTGGTCGCCGAAACTGTCGAACTCGCCAAACGGGTCGGGCACGCTGGTCAGCGGCTTTTGCAGGTGTTCGCGCAGCATGTCCTGGTTGGGGACGTTGCCGGGCACCTTGCGCATCCCGTCGAGGTCGTCGGAGAAACAGATCAGCCGCGTCGGAATGTCCGAGATCACCTCGAAGGCGCGGCGGATCATCGTGGTGCGCAGAACCTCGCCGAAAGTGCCGATATGCGGCAGACCCGAGGGGCCATAACCGGTCTCGAACAGCACGTAGCCCTTTTCAGGCGGCTGTTTTTCATAGCGTTTCAGCACCGCGCGCGCCTCTTCGAAGGGCCAGGCCTTGGAGGTCATCGCGGCGTCACGCAGATCGGTCATCGTCTTTCATCCCAATGATCAGGTCGGGGGCGTCCATGCCCCTGCGGCCCCGCACCTATTGCGAGGTCAAGGCAGCGTCAATAAATACCGCGAAAGCCGAATTCAAGGAGAGACCGATGACCGACCGCACCCCCCTGTCGCCCGAGGACGCGCTGGTCGCGATCATGGTGGCCGTCTCGGTTTCCGACGAGGCGATCCAGACCTCGGAACTGGTCAAGATCCAGGGCATCGTGAACAACCTGCCGGTGTTCGGGCAATACGACCTCGACCGGATGCGCGAGATGGCGAGTTTCGTCTTCGAACTGTTCGAAGAGGAGGACGGTCTGGACGCGCTGTTCGGGATGGTGTCGGACGTGCTGCCCGACAAGCTGCACGAGACGGCCTATGCGCTGGCCTGCGACGTCGCCGCCGCCGACGGGAGGCTGGACCAGATCGAGCTGCGCTTCCTCGAAGAGATGCGCCACGCGATGAATATCGACCGGCTGGCCGCCGCCGCCATCGAGCGCGGATCGCGGGCGCGGCACACGACCCTGTAAGCGGCGCGGGCGCGACGCATGGGCGCTAGTGCTTGGGCGGGGTCCACTCGGCCTCGGGCACGTCGCGGCGGGCAAGCCGCAGGGCAAGGCCCACGGCGACGCCAACGCCGATGGCGACTGTCAGATTTGCCAGCACGGTCAGAAGGAAGGTCATCGCCAGCAGGATCTGATCCGAGCGGCGATCCTTGAGGTATCCGCGCCAGCGATGTGGTTCGCTCATGTTCCACGCGGTCAGCAGCAGAAGCGCCGCCAGCGCGGGCATGGCGAGGTAACCGGCAAGGGGCGCGGCCAGCAGCATCACCAACAGGATCGTCAGCGCATGGACCAGCCCGGCGACGGGCGTCTTGCCGCCTGCGCGCACGTTGGTGGCGGTGCGGGCGATGGCGCCGGTGGCGGGCAGGCCACCGAACAGCGCCGAGCCGAGATTGGCCGCGCCCTGGGCCAGAAGCTCGGCATTGGGGCGGTGCTGTCCGCCGATCATCCGGTCGGCCACCATGGCGGAGAGCAGCGACTCGATCCCCGCGAGGAAGGCGATGATCACCGCTGAGGGCAGAAGCTCGGCCAGCCGCGCGGGCGAGAGATCGGGCAGGCCCGGCATCGGCAGGCTGCGCGGCAGATCGCCGAAGCGCGCGGCGATGGTCTCGACCGGGAGGCCCGCTAGCGCCACGATGGCCGAGGTCGCACCAACGGCGAGGATCAGGCCCGGAAAACGCGGAAAGGCCCGGCGCAGGATCACGATGGCGGCCATGGTGACCAGCCCGATGGCAAGCGTGGCGGGGCTGAGCGTATCGCGCACGGCCCAGAGCGCGGGCAGTTTTTCGAGGAAGGCGGCGGGCACCTCGGCCAATGACAGGCCGAACAGGTCCTTGATCTGGCTGGAGGCGATGATGACGGCGATGCCGATGGTGAAGCCGTTGATCACCGCCTCGGGCACCAGCCGGATCAGCCGCCCGGCGCGAAGCGCCCCGGCCAGAAGCAGGATCCCCCCGGCCATGAAGGTCGCCAGCACCAGCCCGTCATAGCCGTGCTCGGCGATGACATCGGCCACGACGACGATGAAAGCCCCGGTCGGGCCGCCAATCTGCACCCGGCTGCCGCCCAGAAGCGAGATCAGGAAGCCCGCGACGATGGCGGTGACCAGCCCCTGCGCGGGCCCCGCACCCGAAGCGATGGCGATGGCCATGCTGAGCGGCAGGGCGACCATGGCGACGGTCACCCCTGCGCCGAGATCGGCCAGGAATGTCGGGCGGTCGTAGCTTTTGAGGGTCGTGAGGATCTTGGGCGTCATGGCCGGTGTCCACTGGTCAGGGCGAGCCTACGCCCGGGCCCTGGCCTGCGCAAGATGCTGCGCCGCGGCGATTGACGTGCATCAAGGCGTGCCCGAGAGTGATGGCACAACCTGAGAGTGTCCCGCCCCTGCCCCGGATCGCCGCCATGCCCCAGACGACCAAGCCAGACGCGGTAAAGGTGCCGCCGAAATCCGCAGACCTGCCCGCCGTTATTCCCGCGCAGCCCAAGCGCGCCAAACCCGCCGCGCCGCAAAGCTACGAAGCACTGGATCGCGCCACCCGCGCGGCCCTGGCGCGGATGACCGGGGGCGTGTCGCCCTATGCGCTGCTGGAAAGCTGGACGGACTGGGCGGTGCATCTGAGCCGCGCCCCGGGGCGGCAACTGGCGCTGGCCGAACATGCGCGCGACAACGCCCTCAAGCTGGGCGCCTATGCCCTGCGCGCCCTGACCGAGGACGGGCCTGCGCCCGCCCCGTTCAAGCCCAAGGCCTATGACCACCGCTTCATGCATCCCTCGTGGGAGAAACTGCCCTACGCGCTGTGGCAGCAAAGCTTTCTGGCCACCCAGGATTGGTGGGACATGGCGACGGGCCATATCCGCGGTCTGCGGCCCGACAATGCCGACCGCGCGCAATTCATCGCGCGCCAGACGCTGGACCTGTTCTCGCCCTCGAATTTCCCGTGGCTGAACCCGCAGATCATGGAAGAGACGCTGAAACAGAACGGGCGCAACATCGTCGAAGGGTCCGAGCATTTCTTCGAGGACCTGATGCACACGCTGACGCAGGAACACCCCGACCAGCCCGAGGGCTACCGCGTGGGCGAGGACCTGGCCGCGACGCCGGGCAAGGTGGTGATGCGCAACGAGATCTGCGAGCTGATCCAGTACGCGCCCGAGACCGAGACGGTGAAATCCGAGCCGGTGCTGATCGTGCCCGCGTGGATCATGAAATACTACATCCTCGACCTGTCGGCCCATAACTCGATGGTGCGCTACCTCGTCGAGCAGGGCTTTACCGTTTTCATGATCTCGTGGCGCAACCCGACGGCGGAGATGGCGGAGCTGAGCCTCGACGACTACCGGCGGATGGGCGTGATGGCGGCGCTGGACGCGGTCAGCGCGATCGTTCCCGACACCAAGGTCCATGCCAACGGCTATTGCCTTGGCGGCACGCTGTTGGCGATCGCGGCGGCGACCATGGCGCGGGATGGCGACGACCGGCTGGCCTCGATCACGCTGATGGCGGCGCAGACGGATTTCGCGGAAGCAGGGGAGTTGCTGCTTTTCACCGACGAGTCGCAGGTGGCCTTTATCGAAGACCTGATGTGGGACCAGGGCTATCTCGACCGGCCGCAGATGACGCGCACCTTCGCCACGATGCGGGCCGAGGACCTGATCTATTCCCGCGCGGTGGCGCGCTATTTCCTCGGGCGGCCCGACATGCCGTCGGATCTGGGCGTGTGGAACAACGACACCACGCGGATGCCGTCGCGGATGCATTCGGAATACCTGCGTGGCCTGTTCCTTGAAAACCGGCTGACTGCGGGGCGCTACGCCGTCGAGGGGCGGGTGATCGCGCTGAAGGACATCAAGGCGCCGATGTTCGTCGTCGGCACCGAGACCGACCACATCGCGCCGTGGCGGTCCGTCTACAAGGCCAAGCTTTTCACCGATGGCGATTTCCGCTTCTGCCTTGTGAAGGGCGGGCACAATGGCGGGATTGTCAGCGAACCGGGGCATCCGCGCAAGCACTACCGGCTGGGCCATCGCGAGCCCGGCGCGCTTTACATGGACCCCGACACCTGGCTGGAGCAACACGAGCCGACCCCCGGAAGCTGGTGGATCGCTTGGGCCAATTGGCTGGCCGAGCACTCGGGTGGCGAGGGGCCGCCGCCCGCCTTGGGCGCCGAGGGCTACGCGCCGCTGGCCGACGCGCCGGGCGACTACGTCTCCGAGACCTGACGCCATTCCGCGCTTGACCGGCATGTGCCGGGGGGCCTACCGATTGGGGCGATGGTTCCCCGTGCACCGCACGGGGTGAAAAGGGAACGCGGTGCGGGGTGCCCCCCAAATCCGCGACTGCCCCCGCAACTGTAGGCGGACTGCGACCCCGAATATGCCACTGGGCCAGACGGCCCGGGAAGGTCGGGCAAGCCATGATCCGTGAGTCAGGAGACCTGCCATCGTCGATTCACCCAACGCCCGGGCGGGGTGCCCCGGAGAAGGAGATTTGCGATGATCTGGTCCGACGAGACCCATTCCTACCAGGCGACCATGTGCCCGCGCATCGGCGGCCCCTGCCCCGAGGCGGCCTGCCTCGTCAAGAAACTGGCGCAGAGCGTGGCCACGGCCCGCCCCTTCACCAAGCCGGATTTCGAAGTGGCCGGGTTCGGGCGGCTGGATGGCTGCCCGCAATCCTGCGACGCGCAGTTCATCGCGAACCACCAGCGCGTGCGCCTGTTCTGCGGGGTCGAGATGGATGCGGATCGTGCGCCCCTCGACGCGATGGCGGATGCGATTTTCGGCACCGGCGATGACGGCGCGGGCCTGAGCACGGCCCGCCTGCCCGCGCGCCCCCTCGCCCTGGTCGAGGCGCGGTCGACCGCGTAAAGGCCCGATGGCTCAGGCGTGGACCACGCCCCACCGCTCGATCAGGGCCTGTTGCAGGCGCTTGGCGCGGCCATTGTAGCTGCGCCCGCCTGGCGGGCGTTCCATCTGCGCCTCGGTCAGGGCCGCGCGCCGGTCGAGATCGGCGCAGAAGATCGCAAAGGCGAGGTCGCGCCCCGTGGGCAGGCGGACATAGCCGGCCAGCGTCGAGACGAAGTTGAGCGTGCCGGTCTTGGCGACGACCGAAAGCGGGTGATCGGCCACGGGGTTGCCGGCCGAATCCCGCATCGGGATGTCCTTCATCAGGTTGCGCAAAAGCCCGTTGGGCCCCGCGCTGACCAAGGCGCGGGTCATGTCCTGCGGGCGGATGCGGCTGTCGACCCCAAGGCCCGAGTGATCGACGAAATGCGGGTTGCGGGCGCCAAGACGCTCTTCCATCCAGGCGGCCATCTCGGCCCCGCTTTCGGCCAGCGTGGCCGGGCGCACCCCGCCCGCCTGCGTCGCCAGAAGGCCCACGACCTCGGCGGTGAGATTGGTGGACCACAGCATCATGCCGCGCAGGATATCCTCCAACGGCTCGGAAACATGCTCGACCAGCACGGCGGCATCCGTGGGCGCGCTTTCGGAAAAGGCCGGCCCGTCGAGGACGATGCCGTAGCTTCGCGCGATGGTCTGGAACACCTCGGCCATGTAGGCGGCGGGCCGGCGGGTCGGCAGCCAGCGCGCGCCGCCATTGCCCAGCGCGCCGCGCGCCACGGTCCATTCATCGCGGGTTTCGGTATCCTCGTAGGTGTAGACGGGGAAATCGCGATCCTCGATCACCATGCGCGAGGTCTGCACGCCGGGCGAATAGCTGGCCGAGCGGGCCTGCATGGTGACCGTGTAATCGCCGTTCTCGCGCGTCCATTCGAAATGCACGCGGTTGAAATTGAGGTTCATCGACGAGATCGACGGGTTGTAGCCCGCATGGGGCAGCTGGCCGGGGTCGATCTGGTAGATCGTGGGCAGCGCATCTGTGGCAAGGCGCAACTGGCCCGTCACCTCGCGCACGCCGAAATCGGCCAGCGACCGCGCCATGCCCGCCAGCGCGTCGGTGTCGAAAAGCGGATCGCCCGACCCGATCAACCACAGGTCGCCATCGAGGCGGCCATCGGCCAGCACCCCGTCCGAGACCAGCCGCGTGCGGAACCGGTAGCCGGGGCCGAGCCGGTCGAGCGCGTAAGCGGTCGTCACGGCCTTGGCGACGGAGGCGGGCGGCAGACCGTAGAGCGGGTAGCCAACCTCGAGCATCTCGCCGGTCGTCGCGTCGGCCACGGCAAAGCCGACGCGCCCGCCCAGGTCAGCGCGGGCGATGATGTCGGCGGCATCGGGGATGGTGCGCGCGATGAACCCATCGGGCCGGACCAAGGGCCGCAGCGACCGCTCGGGTGCGCTGGCCCATGCGGGGCCGGCAAGGCTTCCGCCGACGGAGGCTGCTGCCCCGCTTAAAAACGCGCGTCTCGAAACCATTTGGTCAAAAAATCCGTAATGTCGCGAAAGGTTAACCAGAGCGGCGCAGTCGTCTCAAGCCCCTGCCCGGAGGCCGGGATGCGACCCCACGCAAAGGTGATCCCCGGCAGAAAGGCGGGTTTCCGACGCCGCGTCAACAGGATAGAGGCAAGCGCCATGAGGTCCGACACGCTGCGCGCGCTTCCCCTGATGCTTCTGGCCATGGCGCTGATCCCGGCGGGGGACACGGCGGGCAAGCTTTTGACCGGGGGCGAGGGCGTGGCGCCGCTTTGGGTGGCGTTCAGTCGATTCGCGTTGGGTGCGGTGATCCTGGCGCCCTTCGTGCTGCACATCACGCCGCCGCGGATCTTCCTCGACTGGCGCATCTGGCTGCGCACGCTGTTCATCGCGGGTGGCATCGTGTCGATCCTGACGGCGCTGAGGACCGAGCCGATCGCCAATGTCTTCGGCGCGTTCTTCGTCGGGCCCATCCTGTCGTGGCTCCTGTCCGTGTGGCTCCTGCGCGAAGGCTTTTCCTTGCCGCGGCTGGGGCTGGTCTGCGTGGGGTTCCTCGGGGTCATCCTGGTGGTGAAACCGGGCTTTGGCATGACGCCGGGGCTGGGTTTTGCGGTGCTGGCGGGGATTTTCTATGGCGCGTTTCTGACTGCCTCGCGCTGGCTGGCGGGGGTGGCGCGGCCCCGCGCGCTGCTGATGAGCCAGCTGGTGATCGGGGCGCTGGTGCTGGCGCCATTGGGCCTGCCGCAAACACCCGAGATCACGGCGCGGGTGGGCTGGCTGACGCTGGCCTCGGCGCTGGGGTCGATGCTGGGCAACCTGTGCCTGATCCTCGCGTTGCGCATGGCGCCGGCCTCGCGGCTTGCGCCCTTCGTCTACACGCAGTTGATCGCGGCAACCTCGCTGGGGTGGCTGGTCTTCGGGGTCTGGCCCGACGCGCTGGCCTTTGCCGGGCTGGTGATCCTGCTGGTCTCGGGGCTGGCCTCGCTGGGATTGCGCGAGCGCGCGGGCTGAGGGCCTACCAGTCGCCGCGCGCGCGGATCTCGGTCGAAGAGATATCGACCATCGGCAGGTTCAGGAAACACCAGGCTGGCGTCTTTGCCCGGCCCAGAAGAGGCGCCGCGCTGGCGGGCAGGCGCGCCCAATCGTAGACCTGCGCGGCCTTGGCGGTGCGCGCCGAGATGCGCTGACCGGGGCGGGCGAGGACGCCCACGGGCGTGGTCTCCATGATCCAGCGCCAGCGTTGCCAGCGGTCGAACTGCGCAAGGTTGTCGGCCCCCATCAGCCAGACGAAGCGCACGCCGGGATAGAGCGCGCCGAGGCGTTCCAGCGTTTCGGCGGTGTAGCGGGTGCCCAGATGCGCCTCGATCCCCGTCACCTCGATGCGCGGGTGCCGCACGAGGGCGCGGGCGGCGGCAAGGCGACGATCCAGCGGCGCGGGGCCGGAGGCTTTCAGCGGGTTGCCGGGGCTGACCAGCCACCAGACGCGGTCGAGGCCGAAACGCTTGAGCGCCTCGCGGCTGACATGGGCATGGCCCGCGTGGGGCGGATCGAACGACCCCCCGAACAACCCGATCACCTGGCCGGGCGCGGCATATGGCATGACATTGCGCAACATCGCCCGCCCCTTACTGGGTTTGTTCGGCTTGGGAAAGCTTATGCACACGTTGACTTGCCCGGGCGGGCCGTCATGATCTGCGCATCTTTCCCGCCTTTTCCTTGGAGATTTTCATGATCCGCCGTTCCGTTTCCGCCCTTGCCCTGTCGCTGTGCCTTGCCCTTCCGGTGCAGGCCGACCCGCGCGCCGATGCCGAGGCCATCGTTGGCCTGACCATGACCGAAGACCTGTTCGGCGCGGTGATGACGGCGCAAGGCCCGATCATCGCCTCGGCCATCCAGAACGACCTGCGGGCGCAGGGGATCAACCTGGCCGATCCGCAGCGCTTCACCGCCATCCTGACCGAGGTGATGCTGTCGGAGTTCACCCGGCGCATGCAGGAAGAGACCGTGCCGGTCTACCTGAACGCCTTCACGCCCGAGGAACTGGCGGGGATCCTCGCCTTCTACCGGTCGGCGGCGGGGCAGGCGCTGTTGGCGCAGACGCCGATGCTGACGCAACAAGGGTCGAATATCGGCAGCCGGGTGGGGATGGAACTGGGCCCGATGCTGGGCCCGCGCATGGCGGCCCGGCTGGAGGCCGAGCGCATCCAGTTGACAACCGACCCGGCGATGAACCAGCGCCTGATCGACGCCCTGCGCTAAGGGGTGGCGCCGGGGTCACGCGTGGCGCAGCCCCGGGCCTTTTCAAGCGGATGTGCCCTACGGGCCGGGACGGGCGCGCTTGTCGCCCGGGCCATCCCAGTCCGGCGGGGTGTCCGCACCCGTCACATCCCTCACGAGTTGCACGGTATCGCCGACAGGCACGTCGAGAAGCCTGCCGTAATCCACGTCCCGAACGCCGCGCAGGGCGACGTCATCGGCTGAGGCGCTGGCGACACGATGCATGTCGACGAAATGGGGCACGACGCGGCGCAACACGCGGGTCGCAAGAACGGTGCCGCCGACGACAAGCATCGCGCGGCGGCCGGGATCGAAAGCCATGGCTTGGCCTCCTTTCATCGGGTTGGGCACGCCCCCGCCAGCCCGGTCGCGCAACGCGCCGGGGGGCGGGGGTGACCCGTCAAATCTCAGCCCCTCGGGTCATAAGAACCGGAAGGGATCGAACGGAACTGGGGGCGCCTGCGGTTCGGGCCGGCAATGGGCGCGCGGCGGCAGGCCGACATCGCGCCTGAGCGCGTCGGGCATGTCGGCGGTGCCTTGCGGGCCTCCGGTTTGCGGCCAGCGGCACCGCGCGGGGCGATGGGCGACTGTGAAGGGCCGCGCGAACCATGCCCGCAAGGCGGACAGGCGAAGGATGGGTGTATAGCTATGCATGTCAGGCTTTCCTCTGGTGAAGAAAGCCGCCACGTGAGGAGGCATCCGGAAATGAAAAAAGGCCGCGTCATGTGGCGGCCTTCGGATTCGGACAGGAATACGCGCGCCGCGGTTACGGGGTCGGGAGCTCGAAGCTCTTTCGAATGGCGTACGTCCGGTCCATGGGACACTCCTTGGATTTGAGTGGGCGCTGCATAGCCCGACGATGGCGACACGACCAAGCGCTATTGTGCAAGGCGACGGGACGGGCGCCAAAGCGCAGCATTTCGGCAACGGCAGCGCGCGCGTCAGGCGGTCCCCTGCCGCTCCGCGCCGCGGGACTCGAGCAGCACCCCAAGGCGGGTCATGCTGGGCACGTGGTCGGTGATGACCTTGAGAAAGACGAGGATCGGCACGGCCAGAAACGCGCCTGCCGCGCCCCAGAGCCAGACCCAGATCGTCACCGTCAGCAGCACGACGAGCGTGTTCAGCGCCAGTTGCCGCCCCAGTGCCATCGGGGTGACGAACTGCCCCTCGATCGAGGTCAGGACGAAATAGGCCAGCGGGCAGAGCAGCGCCTGCCCCGCCGTGTCGAAGGTGACGAGCGCCACGGCCGCCACGGCGGCGATGCCGAGGATCGCGCCGAGATAGGGCAGGAAATTGAGCAGGAAGGCCGCGATGCCCCAGACCAGCGGATAGGGCATGCCCAGCGCCCAGAGCGACAGGCCGACCGATGCGCCAAGGCCCGCGTTGATCACCGTGATGGCGGCAAGGTAGCGCGACACCTTGTGCTCCACGTCCGAGATGATGCGGCGCGCGCGTATCTTGTCGGACCGCGAGGGCAGAGCGGCGGCGATGCGCGCCTCCAGCGTGTCGCCCGCGCCCAGCATGAAGATCGCCAGTACGAAGGCCAGCGCCAGCGAGGTGCCCGCCCCCGCAAGGCTGGACACCATCGTGCCGAGGAAACCCGGGCCTTCGACCACGACCTCTTGCGGCTGGCTCGGGCCGCCCTGGTCGCCCTGCGCCATGTCCTGCACGTCCTGCGCCATTTCCTGCATCTGCGCCACCGAGGCGGTCAGCTCGCGCAGCTTCCAGCGCAACTCCTGCCCGATGCGGGGGGCTTCCTCGACCAGTTGGCCGAGCGGGCCGGAGGCGGCGTAGATCGCCACGCCGACCCCGGAGCCGAGCGCAAGGATCAGCGCCGGACCGGCCAGCATGGACGGGATGCCAAGGCGCATCGCCGCGCGCGCGGCGGGGCGCAGCGTCAGGGTGATGAGCACGGCCAGAACGATGGGCAAAAGCAGCGTGCGCGCGAAATAGGTCGCCGCCCCGGCTGCAAGGATGGCGATGAAGGTCAGCAACACGCGGATATGGTGCAGATCCCGCCCCTGCGCATCCATTGGCGGGGCGGGCGGGTCCTCGCCACGTCGGGCGAGAGGGAAGGTGTTGTCATCGGCCACGCCAGGGTTCCTTTCGATCACGCTCAACGCACCGTGCCGTGATCGGTTCCGGGCGATTGCCCCTGCCCCGCGCGCCCGTTATCACTCCGCCCAAACCTGCAAGAGGATTCCATGGCCAGCTATCAATATGTCTATCACATGGATGGCGTCTCCAAGACCTATCCCGGTGGCAAGAAATGCTTCGAGAACATCCGCCTCAGCTTCCTTCCCGGCGTGAAGATCGGCGTCGTGGGCGTGAACGGCGCGGGTAAATCCACGCTGCTGCGCATCATGGCGGGCTGGGACAAGGATTTCACCGGCGAGGCCTGGGCCGCCGAGGGCGCGCATGTGGGCTACCTCCCGCAGGAGCCGCAGCTCGACGAAAGCCTGACCGTGCGCGAGAACGTGATGCTGGGCGTGGCCGAGAAGAAGGCCAAGCTGGACCGGTTCAACGAACTGGCGATGAACTACAGCGACGAGACCGCCGAGGAGATGGCGTCGCTGCAGGACCAGATCGACAGCGAGAACCTGTGGGACCTCGACAGCCAGATCGACGTCGCGATGGAGGCCCTGCGCTGCCCGCCCGACGACGCGATGCCCGAGCACCTGTCGGGCGGCGAACGCCGCCGCGTCGCGCTGTGCAAGCTGCTGCTGGAAGCACCCGATATGCTGCTTCTGGACGAACCGACCAACCACCTGGACGCGGAAACCATCGCCTGGCTGCAACAGCACCTGATCGACTACAAGGGCACCTGCCTGATCGTCACCCACGACCGCTATTTCCTGGATGACATCACCGGCTGGATCCTGGAATTGGACCGCGGCCGCGGCATCCCCTATGAGGGCAACTATTCCAGCTGGCTGGAGCAGAAGGCCAAGCGGCTGGAGCAGGAAGCGCGCGAGGACAAGTCCAAGCAGAAGACGCTGGAACGCGAGCTGGAATGGATCCGCGCCGGTGCCAAGGCGCGGCAGGCCAAGCAGAAGGCCCGGATCAACGCCTACGAGGAACTGGCCAGCCAGTCCGAGCGCGAGAAGGTCAGCCGCGCGCAGATCGTCATTCCCAACGGCCCGCGCCTCGGGTCCAAGGTGATCGAGGTCGAAAACCTGAAGAAGGGCTATGGCGACAAGCTGTTGATCGAGAACCTGAGCTTCTCGCTGCCGCCGGGGGGGATCGTCGGCGTGATCGGCCCGAACGGGGCGGGTAAATCCACGCTGTTCCGCATGCTGACCGGGCAGGAACAGCCCGATGACGGCACGCTGGAATATGGCGACACGGTGAAACTGTCCTACGTGGACCAGTCGCGCGATGCGCTGGATGCCGACAAGACGGTCTGGGAAGAGATCTCGGGCGGGGCCGAGGTGATCGAACTGGGCGACGCGACGATGAATTCCCGCGCCTATTGCTCGGCCTTCAACTTCAAGGGCGGCGACCAGCAGAAGAAGGTCGGCCTGCTTTCGGGCGGGGAACGCAACCGGGTGCACATGGCCAAGCTGCTGAAATCGGGCGGCAACGTGCTGCTGCTCGATGAGCCGACCAACGACCTGGACGTGGAGACCCTGCGCGCGCTGGAAGACGCGCTGGAGGATTTCGCGGGCTGCGCCGTGATCATCTCGCACGACCGCTTCTTCCTCGACCGGCTGTGCACCCATATCCTCGCCTTCGAAGGCGAGGCGCATGTGGAGTGGTTCGAGGGCAATTTCGAGGATTACGAGGAAGACAAGAAGCGTCGCCTCGGCCCGGATGCGCTGGAGCCCAAGCGGGTGAAGTACAAGAAGTTCGTGCGGTAGGGCGGGATTGATCCCGCCTGCGCCGGTAGCGGCGGGACAAGTCCCGCCCTACAGGGCCATTCATGCCGGGCTGGGGCGAGGGCAAGGCGCATCACATATTGTTGACGGCGTAGGGCGGGATTGATCCCGCCGTTGGCTAGCCCGATCGTCCAAGGCGAGTCGAGTCCCGCCCTACGCGGCCTCTCCGAAGTCGCCGTCGGGGACGGAGCCGCGCCATTCCGGCTCCACCCGGCCCAAGCGGATATCGCGGTGGATCGAGGATGCAGGCCAGTCCGCAGGACGGGTGACAAACCCGTGCTTGACCGGGTTGCCCCAGCAATAGCGGATGTGCGCCTCAAGATCGCGGTCGTCGCGGCAATGGTGTTCCCAGAATCGGCGTTGCCAAACCGCCCGCTCGCGCTTGTCCGTCTGTAGACCGGGCTTCAGCCCGGCAAACCTGCCCTTTGCGATTTCTGGAAATTCGGTTGGAAACGACTCCGGGCCAAGGCCCGGTCTACGCAATCGCACGCGCAAATCCCTGGTGAACCGCGATTTGATCCGCCCCCAACGCTGGGAATAGTTCGGATCGCTTTCCGGCAAGCGCCAGACCGCGTGCATGTGATCGGGCAGGACGACCCAGGCGAGGATGTCGAAGGGGCGGTCCCTGAGGGTCAGGCGCACGGCCTCTCGCAAGATGTCGAGATGGTCGATAAGCGCCGTCGATCCCTGCTGCGCAAGGCAGACCGTGAAGAACACGGGGACGGGGGACGGGCTGGGGCGGCGGTAATTCGGCATGGGCACAGGATGACCCATGCCGGTTAACACGCAGTGAACGCCTCAGCTGAACGCGCAGCCCTCTTTCACGCCGAGCTTCTTGAACACGATGGCCGCCGGGCACCAGCCGGTGAAGGCCGATTGCAGCATGTTCAGCCCGATGAAGACGGTGAACCACATGAAAAGCGGGCTGACCCAGACGGTCAGGGCCACGCTGAGAAGGATCATCACGCCGGCAAAGGCGAGAACGGCACGGTCGAGGCTCATGGTCGGTCGATCTCCTGTCTGGTGGTCGGGCAAGGCCCGAGGACGCGGAAAGATGCACCACTTGATTGCCACTGTCAACTTTCAACGACACAGGAGGCTGTCGAACGTCGCTTTCTTCCAGGTCTCTACAACTATCGCTTGTGTTCCGCGCGCACAGGGTCCATGAGGCGGGTGCACTGTTATTCTCTTTCGACCTGCTGTTCTCCCTCACCGGCCACAGTCTTTCGATCTTGCACTGACTGAGCCGGGCCGCCGCATTCTGCGGGCGGCATTCATTTGAGGAGATCTCACGATGGCCAATGGCACCGTGAAATGGTTCAACGCCACCAAAGGCTTCGGCTTCATCGAGCCCGAGAACGGCCGCAAGGACGTGTTCGTCCATATCTCGGGCGTGGAACGCTCGGGCCTGACCGGCCTGTCGGACGGGCAAAAGGTCACCTACGACCTCGAAGCCGGCCGTGACGGCCGCGAAAGCGCCGTCAACCTGGCGCTGGTCTGAGGCTGACCCGGCGGTGCACCGCGCCGCCGAGCGACATTTGGAAAGGGCGGCTGCGGCTGCCCTTTTTTTATCGGCCAAACGGCGCCGACGGGCTGCTGGAACGTAGCTTTTCCTTGATTTCGCAAGCGACTCCGCCCATATGTGCGGTGCGATCGTTACCGCACTCGACCAACTGTCTCCTCTACACAAGGCTTCAGTCTCGACCCTGCTACCGACTGACGCCACGCCGCCGCAATCTCGCGGGCGGAGAACAAAAGACTAGGAGACCACGGATATGGCCACTGGCACCGTGAAATGGTTCAACACCACCAAAGGCTACGGCTTCATCGCACCCGACTCGGGCGGCAAGGACGTTTTCGTCCACATCTCGGCTGTCGAGCGGTCTGGCCTGACCGGCCTCGCCGACAACCAGAAGGTCAGCTACGACCTGGAAGCCGGCCGTGACGGTCGCGAGAGCGCGGTGAACCTGCAGGCCCAGTAAGGCCCGCAGTCGCGACGAATTCGAAAGGGGCGCGCCCGGCTCGGGCAGCGCCCCTTTTTCATGGCGGGTCACCGGGCCCCTTGCATGGCTGCGCAGGACATCCGATATATTGACCAAGTCAATTACAGGAGGCCCGCCATGGCCGATCACAAGCTTACCTGCCTGTCCTGCGCCAGCGTGAACCGCGTGCCGGCCGACAAGCTCTCGGCGAATCCGAAATGCGGCACCTGCGGCGCCAAGCTGATGGAGCCGCGCGTGCACGACATCGATACCGCGACCCTGCGCAAGGCGGAGCGGACGGACACCCTGCCCCTGCTGGTGGATTTCTGGGCGCCCTGGTGCGGGCCCTGCCGGATGATGGCCCCCCAGTTCGAGGCCGCCGCGAAAGAGCTGGTGCCGACCGCGCGGCTGGCCAAGGTGAACACGCAGGTCCATGCCGACGCCACGCAGCGCTATGGCATCCGCGGGATCCCCTCGCTGATCCTGTTCCAGAACGGGCAGGAACGTGGACGCATCGCGGGCGCGCGTGCCACGCGCGATATCGTGGCCTTCGTTCAGGGACATGCCGCCGCGCAGACGGCCTGACGCGGCGGGGCTTTTGCCAAAACGGATCGGGATGCTAACCTGACGACGGGCCGTGATGGGCGGCCCGCCATTTGGGGGCTGACATCATGACAGGGTTCACACGACGCGCCGCCCTGGCGCTTGGGCTTGTGGCGGGGCTGACCGCCTGCATGCCGTTTGGGCTGGGGGGCGGCGGCGATGCCGTTACAGGCAGTACTCTGCCCGAAGGCACGCGCATCGTGCTGGTACGCCACATGGACCGCGATGACGGCAATCTCAACCTGATGGGCATTCGCCGGGCCGAGCAACTGGTCGAGGCCATAGCCGACGTGCCGTTGGACGCGATTTTCACCCATGACCTGCCGCGCAACATGGACAGCGCCCGCCCGCTGGCCGAAGCGCGCGGCATCGAGATGACGCTGATCGACCCTGACACGGTGCCCGACACCTTGCCCGGCCTTGCGGCGGGGCGCTCGGTGATCTGGGTCGGCAATACCGGCAATCTCGGGCGGCTTTGGGACACGTTCGGGTTGGACGGCGAAGCCACGCCCGTGACCTATGGCCAGTTGGCGATCATCGAGGCCGGTGCGGGCGGCGTCCTGACCGTGGAAACGCGCCGTTTCGGCCCCCCGCCCGCAGCGGAATAGGCGCACCAGCCCACCGGGCCTTGCGCCCCGCTATCGGATAACCGGCCCGCGATATTGCCTGTCGCGGGCAGCCACCCGCACCCTTCGATCATTGCCCGCCGCATATCGGCGCCAAGCCATAGATCGAAGGAGATGACCGATGCCCGCCACGGCCCACACGCCCCGCCCATCCGGCCCCGCAGCCCCCCTGCCCGATCGCCCGGCCCCCAAGCCGTTCCGGTTCACGGATTGGGCCGCGATCTGACCGCGCCCGGCGCCCATGGAGACTATACAGGAAAAAGCACCAATGCCCGTCGCGCCAGGGGCACGTCCGGGGCATTGGTGATCAATGATGTTTGGAAAAGTGTTGAGACGCCTTAGCCGGACAGCCGGGCGTAGATGACGAGAAGGACCGGAATGGCCATCGCCGCCCAGATGCAGAAGAACATTGCCCTCCGCCCCCAGGTGTTAAAGGTTTTGAGCAGTTCGGTGTCGTCCTCGTCTTCGACGGGGGCGGCCTTGTCGAACACTTCCGTTCGGGTCATGACGTCAGAGCCTCCTGAGTTCTTTGGTGAAGCGGAGGCTAGCGTGCCGCGGCCCCAGGTCCAGTGATCTATGTCAAGACAACGCGCCTTTTACTGGTGCCGAGCCAATTCTTGCGTATCATTCCCCTTGCAGAGTTGGAAAGGAGCCCCTTCATGCGCCGATTTGCCACCCTCGCCCTTGCCGCGGGTCTTGCGCTGAGCGCGCCCGCGACCGCCACCGCGCAAAGCGCCGAGGAAACGGAATACATGATGGGCTTGATGCGGGCGATGAACCAACTCTCGATCCGGTTCAACCGCGAGGTCTGCGGCTTCCTGCTGGTGGATCGCGACGGCAATTTCAGTTCGACCAAGGTCAGTTGGGGGGGGCATGCCTCTTGCGCGTCGCTGCCGCTGGAAGACGGCGTACGCGCGATCTCGTCCTGGCACACCCATGCCGCCTGGGCGCGGCCCTATGACAACGAGGTGCCGTCGATCCAGGATGTCGAGGGTGACATGCGCATGGGCGTGAACGGCTGGGTCGGCACGCCGGGCGGGCGGCTGTGGTATGTCGATGGCCAGACGGGCGATATCCGCCAGATCTGCGGCCCCGACTGTCTGCCGAGTGATCCGGACTCGGTGAACGAGGTGCACGCGGCCCCTGCGCAGGCCTACTCGCTGGATGGACTGTATGGCCGGTTCGGGCGGTCGCGCTGAGGGGGAAAGCCCGGTCACGCGATGCGGAAATTGACAGGCCCCGCGCCGCGGCCTATCCCTGACACCACAACCATGGAGCTTTCATGTCCCGGTGAAGTGGGGAGGCAAAGGTGCCTCCCATCGCAAAACAGGCTTTGAGCGACGCGCGCCTTCGGCGTGAAGAGAGTCGTTTTGCACCTGTTCCCCACTTGACCACATCGCCCTTCTCTCCGGGCCAGATCATGAAAGATCGAGACAATGGTTCGGGATTATTCCCAATTCCTTCCCACATCCGCCAAGGCAAGCCCCGGCACCTCCAAGGCGCAGACGGCGCTTTCCCGGCTGGGCTGGCAGGCGTTCTTCGCGCAGCAAACCACCGTCGATGACATGGCGCGGACGCCGCCCGTGCGCGTCGTCGAAGTGCATCGCAATGGCCTGCATGTCATCGGCGACGGCATCGACACGCTGATCCCGCCAGGGCCCGAGGCCACGGTGGGCGACTGGCTGCTGTTCGAGGCTGACGCCCCGCGCCAGAGCCGGGTCCTGCATCGCAAGAGCCTGTTTTCCCGCCGCGCCCCCGGCAAGGAGCGCAAGCTTCAACTGATCGCGTCCAATGTCGATACGGCCTTTGTCGTGACCTCGTGCAACCTTGATTTCAACGTGGCGCGGCTGGAACGGTTCATCGCGCTGGCCTTCGAGGCCGAGGTGACGCCGGTGATCGTGCTGACCAAGATCGACCTCTGCGAGGACGTATCCCCCTATCTCGACGCGGCGCGGGCGATCTCGGACCGGGTGGCGGTCGTGGCCGTCAACGCGCTGAGCGAACAACCCGTCGCAGCCCTGTCGGATTGGTGCAGGCCGGGGCAGACGGTGGCCTTCCTCGGTTCTTCCGGGGTGGGAAAGTCGACGCTGGTGAACGCGCTATTCCATGCGGATCGCGTGGCCACCCAGGCCATCCGCGAGGATGACAGCAAGGGGCGGCACACCACCACGCGGCGCGAATTGCACATCACGCCCGAGGGCTGCGCGGTGCTGGACACGCCCGGCATGCGCGAGCTGCAACTGGCCGATGCCGAACGCGGGATCGAGGACGTTTTCGCCGACATCACCGCGTTGGCGGCGGGATGCAGGTTCAACGATTGCCAGCACGAGACCGAACCGGGCTGCGCCGTTCTGGCGGCGGTCGAGGCCGGCGAGATCGCGCCCTCACGTCTTGATCGCTGGCGCAAACTGGCCGCCGAAGACCGCTTCAACTCGGCCTCGCTGGCCGAGCGGCGCGCGGGTGACAAGGCCTTCGGCAAGATGGTGCGCGGCGTGAAGCGCGTGCAGCGCGAACACGGGAAATGGCGCCCTTGAGGGCGGGCGGGGCCGCCCCGGTGGTGCGGGGCGGCCCTCGGTTTACTCGGCGGCTTCCATGTAGTCTTCCACCGGCGGGCAGGTGCAAACCAGGTGCCGGTCGCCATAGGCATTGTCGACGCGGTTGACCGGCGGCCAGTACTTGTCGACGCGGAAGGCACCGGGCGGGAAACAGGCCTCTTCCCGGGAATAGGCGCGGTCCCATTCGTGCACCAGGTCGTCCATCGTGTGCGGCGCGTGGCGCAGGGGGCTGTCCTCGATGGCGATCTCGCCCTCGGAAATGGCGCGGGCCTCTTCGCGGATCGACAGCATCGCGGTGATGAAACGATCCAGTTCGGCCTTGGGCTCGGATTCCGTCGGTTCGATCATCAGCGTGCCCGCGACCGGCCAGCTCATGGTCGGCGCGTGGAAGCCGTAATCCATCAGCCGCTTGGCGATATCGTCCACGGTGACGCCGCACTCGGCCATCGGGCGGGTGTCGAGGATCAGCTCATGCGCCACGTGGTCCGATTTGCCGGTATAGAGCACCGGGTAAGCATCGCGCAGCCGTGCGGCCATGTAGTTGGCATTCAGGATCGCAACCTTGGTCGCCTGCGTGATCCCCTCGCCCCCCATCAGCCGGATATAGGCATAGGAGATCGGCAGGATCGAGGCAGAGCCAAAGGGCGCGCCCGAGACCGGACCCTCGGTTCCGCCGGTTTCCGGGTGGCCGGGCAGGAAGGGCGCCAGGTGCGCCTTGACCCCGATCGGCCCCATGCCGGGTCCGCCCCCGCCATGCGGAATGCAAAAGGTCTTGTGCAGGTTCAGGTGGCTGACATCGGCCCCGATCTCGCCGGGTTTGGACAGGCCCACCATCGCGTTCAGGTTCGCCCCGTCGAGATAGACCTGCCCGCCATGGGCATGCGTGATCTCGCAGACCTCGCGCACGGTCTTTTCAAAGACGCCATGGGTCGAGGGATAGGTGATCATGCAGGCGGCCAGCCGGTCGCCCGCGGCCTCGGCCTTGGCGCGGAAATCGTCCAGGTCGATATCGCCGTTGGGCGCGGCCTTCACGACAATCACCTCCATTCCCGCCATATGGGCCGAGGCCGGGTTGGTGCCATGCGCCGAGACCGGGATCAGGCAAACGGTGCGATCCATGTCGCCCCGCGCGCGGTGATAGGCCGAGATGGTCAACAGCCCGGCATATTCGCCCTGCGCGCCCGAATTGGGCTGCATCGACATGGCGTCGTAACCGGTGATCTCGCAGAGCTTCGAGGACAGGTCCTCCAGCATCTCGGCATAGCCCTCGGCCTGGTCGGCCGGGCAGAACGGATGCAGCGAGGCGAACTCGGGCCAGGTGATCGGCATCATCTCGACCGCGGCGTTCAGCTTCATCGTGCAGGACCCCAGCGGGATCATCGCCCGGTCCAGCGCCAGGTCGCGATCGGCGAGGCGGCGCATGTAGCGCGTCATCTCGGCCTCGGAGCGGTTCATGTGAAAGACTGGGTGGGTCAGGTAGTCGCTCTCGCGCAGGAGCGCGTCGGGGATCGCCGGCAGCGTTTGCGGCCCGGCAAAGAGCACGCCGAAGGCGCGGCAGACGGCTTCGAGCTGATCCTCGGTCGTGGTTTCGTCCACCGAGATGCCGATCTTGTCCGCGCCAACGTCGCGCAGGTTCACGCCGCGCGCCACGGCTGCCGCCATGATGCGGTGCTGCATGCCGCCCACCGGCACGGTGATCGTGTCGAAAAAGGTCTTGTTCTCGGGCGCGTAGCCCCCGGCCCGCAGGCTGGCGGCCAGCCGCGCGGCCTTCAGGTGCACGCGCTGCGCGATGGCATGAAGCCCCTTTGCCCCGTGAAACACCGCGTAGAACCCGGCCATCACGGCCAGAAGCGCCTGCGCCGTGCAGACGTTCGAGGTGGCCTTCTCGCGGCGGATATGCTGCTCGCGGGTTTGCAGCGACAGGCGGTAGGCGCGGTTGCCGTTGCTGTCCACCGAGACGCCGATGATGCGGCCCGGCAGCGCGCGCTTGATCTTGTCATGGCAGGCGATGAAGGCCGCGTGCGGCCCGCCATAGCCCATCGGCACGCCGAAACGCTGTGCGCTGCCCACGGCGATATCGGCCCCCATCGCGCCCGGCTCTTTCAACAGCGTCAGCGCCAGCAGATCGGTCGCCATGATGGCGATGGCCTTGGCCTCGTGCAGCGCCGCGATCTGGGCCGTCGGATCGGTCAGGTGCCCGTAGGTGCCCGGATACTGGAAAATCGCGCCAAAGACTGCCGAGGCGTCCAGATCGGCGGGATCGCCCACGATCACCTCGATGCCGAGCGGCGCGGCGCGGGTCTGCATCACGGCGATGTTCTGCGGGTGGCAATTTTCGTCGATGAAAAAGCCGCGCGCCTTGGATTTCGCCACGCGCTCGGCCATGACCATCGCCTCGGCGCAGGCCGTCGCCTCGTCGAGCAGCGAGGCATTGGCGATCTCGAGCCCGGTCAGATCGGCCACCATGGTCTGGAAATTCAGCAGCGCCTCCAACCGGCCCTGCGCGATCTCGGGCTGGTAGGGCGTGTAGGCGGTGTACCAGGCCGGGTTTTCCAGGATGTTGCGCTGGATCGCGGGCGGCGTGTGCGTGCCGTAATAGCCCTGCCCGATCATCGAAACCATCGGCTTGTTCAGCGCCGCGATGCCGCGCATGTGCTCCAGCAACTCGGCCTCCGACATCGGATCCCAGTCGAGCGGGGTCTTCTGCCGGATCGAGCCCGGCAGGGTCTGGTCGATCAGCGTATCAAGGCTGTCGGCACCCACGACCTCCAGCATCTCGGCCATCTCCTGTGGCGAGGGGCCGATATGGCGGCGGTTGGCGAAATCGGTCGGGGCGTAGTCTGAAATCGTCCAGGGCATGGGCCTGTCATCCTCGGGTCTGGCGGGGGTGCGGTGACGATGCGGGCGCGACCGCCCCCATCTTTATCCTTTAAATATGCCGGGGGTCCGGGGGCTGGCCCCCGGTGGCCCGACGGCTGCGGATCACTCGCCGATGTGATCCTTGTACTCGTCCTCGGTCATGAAGTCGTCCAGCGCGGCCATGTCGTCGATCTTGATCTTGAAGAACCACGCCTCTCCGGTCGGGTCCTCGTTCACGAGGCCGGGGTTGTCGGCCAGCGTCTCGTTCACCTCGACGATTTCGCCATCCAGCGGGGCCACGATGTCTGAGGCCGCCTTGACGCTTTCGATCACCACGATCTCGTCGCCCTTGGCGACCTGCGTCTCGACCTCGGGCAGTTCGACGAACACCACGTCGCCCAATTGCGTCGCGGCATGTTCGGTGATGCCGACGACGATCACGTCACCATCGGGGCGGAGCCATTCATGATCTTCGGTAAACTTCATCTGTCCCTCATCTGGCTTGGGGGTTGAGGCAAAAAGGATCTGTCAGCGTTTGTAGCCGGGTGTCACGAAAGGCAGCCTGGCCTGCGCGGCCGGCAGGCGCTTGCCCCGCACCTCGCCCCAGAGCGGGGCGTCAGCGGGCACGGCGGCATCGATCAGGGCCAGCGCAACAGGCTGGCCCAACGAGGGGCCGAACCCGCCCGAGGTGACGATGCCCACCTGCGCGCCGCCCTCGGCGCTGTCGAAAACGGGGGTGCCGGCCCGCATCGGCGCACGCCCCTCGGGCAGCAGGCCCGTGCGGCGGCGCGGCGCGCCATTGCAAAGCTGGCCGAGGATCACCTCGGCCCCGGGGAAGCCCCCGGCGCGGGCGCCGCCCGCGCGGCGGACCTTCTGGATCGCCCAGCCCTGCCCGGCCTCGACCGGCGAAATCCCGGGCGTCATTTCCTGCCCGTAAAGCGGCAGGCCCGCCTCGAGCCGCAGCGAATCGCGGGCGCCAAGACCGATGGGCGCCACCCGGTCATCGGCCAGAAGCGCGCGGGCGAAAGCCTCGGCCATGTCGGCGGGCACGGAGATTTCGAACCCGTCTTCGCCCGTGTAGCCCGAGCGCGAGAGCCACAGTGCCGCGCCCTGCCATTCGATCACGGCCACGTCCATGAAGCGCATACCCGTGACACCCGGCAGCAGCTCGGCCAGGGCGGCCTCGGCCAGCGGCCCTTGCAGCGCCAGAAGCGCGCGGTCGGTGATCTCCTCGACCCCGTCGATATGGGCGCGCAGATGGGCGATGTCGGCGTCACGGCAGGCCGCATTGACGACAAGGAACAGGTCGTCGGCGCGGCGCGCGATCATCAGGTCATCCAGAACGCCGCCCGTCTCGTTGGTGAAGAACGCGTAGCGCTGGCGGCCTTGCGCAAGGCCCAATACATCCACCGGCACAAGGGTTTCCAGCGCGGCATCAGCGGCCAAGGGCAGGCGCAGCTGCCCCATATGGCTGACGTCGAACAGCCCGGCCTTCTCGCGGCACCAAAGGTGCTCGGCCATGACCCCGGCGGCGAATTGCACCGGCATCTCCCACCCGGCGAAGGGCACGAATTTCGCCCCCTGCTCGGCATGGAGCGCCTTGAGCGGCAGTTCCGTCAGATCGGCCCCGGTCGCGGTCCCCGTATCGGCCATGTCGCCCCCAATCTCCCCGGGACGCACCCGGCATCGTTTCCCAAGGCGCCGTTGCGCCCGTCCGATGCCCCCTCTGTCCCTTCGCCTGAGATCGTTATCCCTTCGGCGGACGCGGCGATGCGCGCCTCTCTCCAGAGTCTTGGTCCGCAACAGGTCCCTTTGCCTGAGAGTTTACCGGGGCGGTTGCTCCTTCGGCCCTGGCCCCGGTGTTCTGCGGTGCCAGCGTCTCCCTCTCGCGGATGCGGGGCACAATAGCGGGAATGCGCGCCCTCGCAAGGGGCCTTGCACAGACTCGACGCATTGGGCCACAGATACGACCATGTCCGACAGCACCCCTGACCCGTTCTTCTTCGGCTATGGCAGCCTCGTGAACCGTGCGACCCACGATTTCCCCAACCCCGCGAAGGCGCGGGTGACGGGATGGGCGCGGACGTGGAAACGCACGCGGCTGCGGCAGGTGGCGTTTCTGACCGCCATGCGCGAGGACGGCGCCGAGATCGAGGGGCTGATCGCCGCCGTCCCCAGCGCGGACTGGGCGGCGCTGGATGCCCGCGAATACGCCTATGACCGCCACGCGGTCGAGCGCATCGATCATGATCACCCCGCCCCGGTCTCGGTGCAGATCTACGCCACCAAGCCCGAGCATCACACCGACGGGTCCGAGGAACACCCGATCCTTCTCAGCTATCTCGACACGGTGGTGCAGGGCTACCTGCGCGAGTTCGGGGAAGCGGGCGCGCGGCGGTTTTTCGAGACGACGCATGGCTGGGAGGCCCCCGTCTTCGACGACCGGAGAGAGCCGATCTACCCCCGCCACCAGACGCTTTCGATCGACGAAACCCTCTTCGTGGACGACGCCCTGCGGACCCTCGGCGTGCGGCGGCTGACCCGCCTTTAGGCGGACGGAAAACGCGCGTTTTCCGGGCCGTTTTCCTCGAGGAAAACGGCGCGACGCCCCGGCGGGCACGCCGGATTTCACGGGCGACGCCTCCGGTTCGGTGGTGATGCCGCAAATGCCTGCCATGCCCCCAAGGCGGCCACGGGACGACCTGTGGCTCGGGCCACCCCGCATCGAAACGTTTACCGGGCCCACAGATTCGTGCCACGCTATGCCTCAAGGTGTCGCAGAGCACCCCGAGCAGTGCATGAAAACACTGGCCTGGGAGGAGCCGACCATGAACCTGAGACCCGACCCCACGTTCCACGCGACCCCGAAGCTTGCCATGGAGGCGCCGGCGGAAACGCTCGCCTTCACGCTGATGCTCAGTCCCGACGGCTCGCAGCCCGATGGCCTGGCCGTCGTGGATGTCGACCCGTCGTCCAAGACCTACGGGCAGATCGTCCACCAGCTCATCATGCCCAACAAGGGCGACGAGTTTCACCACTTCGGCTGGAACGCCTGTTCCTCGGCGCTCTCACCACTGACAGGTCACGCGTTTCTTGAACGCCGCTATCTCATCATTCCCGGCATCCGGTCCTCGCGGATTTACGTCATCGACGTGAGGGAACCGCGCGAGGCAAAGATCCACAAGATCATCGAACCCGAAGAGGTCTTCGCCAGGACCGGCTATTCCCGCCCGCATACCATCCATTGCGGGCCCGAGGGCATCTACGTGTCCACGCTCGGCGGTGGCGGCGCGGACGGCACCGATGGACCGCCGGGTATCTTCATCATGGATTGCGAGACCTTCGAGATCCTCGGCCGCTACGAGATGGACCGGGGCGAGCAGGACAAGCATTACGATTTCTGGTGGAACCTGCCGCGCGATTACATGGTGAGTTCCGAATGGGGCCTGCCGCCGCAATTCGAGAACGGCATCGTCGCCGAAGACCTGCTGTCGAACAAATACGGCCACAAGATCCATTTCTGGAACCTGCGTGAACGCCGCAACGTGCAGACCATCGACCTCGGGGCCAACCACCAGATGGCGCTGGAAATCCGGCCCGCACACGATCCGGCCAAGGATTACGGGTTCTGCGGGGTCGTCGTCGACGCCACCAACCTGCAAGGCGCGATCTTCACGTGGTGGCAAAAGGACGATGGCAGCTTCGAGGCGAAGAAAACGATCACTATCGACCCGCGCCCCGAGAAAGCCGAGAACCTTCCGCCGCTTTTGCAGGGGTTCGAGGCGGTGCCGCCGCTGGTGACCGACATCGACCTCAGCCTCGACGACAAGTACCTTTACGTCGCCTGCTGGGGCCTGGGCGAAATGCACCAATATGATGTCTCGGACCCGATGAACCCCAAGCTCGCCGGCAAGGTCGAGATCGGCGGGATCGCGCGGGGGACGAAACACCCCAACGGCAAGGACTTTGCCTACGGGCCGCAGATGGTCGAGATCAGCCGCGACGGTAAACGCGTCTACTGGACCAACTCGCTCTATTCGACCTGGGACGACCAGTTCTATCCCGGGGACGAGGGCGGCCAGATGGTGATGGCCAATGTCGGCGAGGGCGGAGGGCTGGAACTCGACACCGATTTCTACATCGAGTTCCCGAAAGGCTACCGAAGCCACCAGATCCGCCTCGAAGGGGGTGACTGTTCGACCGACAGCTTCTGTTACCCCTCCGTTTGACGCGTGGAGGGCGTCGATACGGCAACGGCCCTGTGGTGGGCCGTTGTCGCCTCAGGCATTTATCACGGGGTCAATCCCGGCATGGGCTGGCCCCTGGCGGTTTCCGCCGCGTTGATGGATCGCAACGAAGGGAGCCTCTTCAAGGCGCTGCTGGCGCTGGCGGGGGGGCACCTCCTTGCGATGGCCGCGATCCTGTTTCCCTTCACGGCCCTTCTGTTCCTGGCCGAGTGGCAAAGGGAGATCCAGATCGGCGCGGCCTGCCTCGTCATCGCGCTTGGCCTTTACCTTCTGGTCAATCGCCGGCACCCGCGATTTCTCGCCCGGGTGCCGCCGTCGCGGCTTGCGCTGTGGTCTTTCCTCGCAGCGATGGCCCATGGCGCGGGGCTGATGCTGGTGCCGATCTACCTTGGCATCTGCCGAACGATCGAAACCGATGCGGGGCACGCGGCGGCCTCTGAACTCATGACCGGCAACGCCAGTGTCGCCGTGGCGGTCGCGGTGTCGCATACCCTGGCCATGACGGTGTCGGGCGGGGCGATCGCATACGGCGTTTACCGTTGGCTCGGCTTGCGCTTCCTGTCGAAAGGCTGGTTCAACCTGGACATCGTATGGGCGCTCAGCCTTGTCCTGGTGGGGACGATTTCGCTCGTCTTCGCGCACTAGTCGCGTGGTGAAGGACTCGTTTGCGCGCACCGACTGCTTTCTGCGCGCACGCGGCGTCTGGCGTCTGCCCCGCCTTCAGGCGGGCGGAAAACTCGAGTTTTCCGGGCCGTTTTCCTCGAGGAAAACGGTGGTGCGGTTGGTGGGTGAGCGGCTTTGAGGATTATGTGGACCCTGTTGCACAAAGGCGAAGTCCAGCCGGAAATCGCCCCCGCGCAGCCCGTCGACTCCCGTTAAAGACTGGGCTTCTTCTGCAGAAGGCGCATCACGTCGGCCATTTCCGGGCCGCGTTCCAGCCCCGTCACCGCCTTGCGCAGCGGCATGAACAGGCCCTTGCCCTTGCGGCCGGTCGCTTCCTTGACCGCCGTGGTCCAGTTGGACCAGGTGGTCTCGTCATAGGGCGGCTCGGGCAGCATGTCGAAGGCCTGGGCCACGAACTCGCGGTCCTCGGCGGCGACCAGCGGCGTCGCCCCGTCGCGGAAGAGCGCCCACCAGCCGGGCAGGTCGGCGCGGGTCTCGATATTGGCGCGGGCCACGTCCCAGAAGGTCGGGGCGAGGGGGGCGGGCACGCCCAGCGCGGCGATCTCTTCCTTCACCGTGTCGAAGTCCAGCCCATGCAGGTAGCGCGCCGAAAGGGGCCAGATATCGTCCACATCAAACTTGGTGGGCGCCGAGCCGAAGTGGTCAAGGTCGAAATCCTCGGCCAGTTCGTCGATGGACCCGGCCAGTTCCACCGGCTGCGAGGACCCGATGCGCGCCATGTGCGACAAGAGCGCCATGGGCTCCATCCCCGCCGCGCGCAGGTCACGCAGGGACAGCGTGCCGAGGCGTTTCGACAGCGCCTCGCCCTGCGGGCCGGTCAGAAGCGAATGATGCGCGAAATTCGGTGCGTCATGGCCAAGCGCCGCCATGATCTGGATCTGCGTCGCGGTGTTGGTCACGTGGTCCGAGCCGCGCACGACATGGGTGATGCCCATGTCGGTGTCATCGACGACCGAGGCGATGGTATAAAGCACCTGCCCGTCGGCGCGGATCAGCACCGGGTCCGACACGCTGGCCGCGTCGATGGAGAGCGGGCCGAGGATGCCGTCGTCCCACTCGATCCGCTCGTGATCGAGCTTGAAACGCCAGACGCCGGCGCCACGCTCGGCGCGCAGCTTGGCCTTTTCCTCGTCGCTGAGCCTCAAGGCGGCGCGGTCATAGACCGGCGGCTGACCCATGTTCAGTTGCTTCTTGCGCTTGAGGTCCAGTTCCGTCGGCGTCTCCCACGCCTCGTAGAACCGGCCCTTTTCGCGCAACTCGTCCGCGGCGGCGGCGTAGCGGTCGAGGCGGTCGGACTGACGCTCCAGCCGGTCCCAGGTCAGGCCGAGCCATTCGAGGTCTTCCTGGATCGCGTCGGCATATTCGGGCTTGGAGCGGTCCGGGTCGGTATCGTCGAGGCGCAGGATGAAGGTCCCGCCCGCCTTTTTCGCGATCAGGAAGTTGAACAGCGCGGTGCGCAGGTTGCCGACATGGATGTAGCCGGTGGGCGACGGCGCAAAGCGGGTGACGGTCATCTCGGGGCCTCGTGTTGGAACGCTGCGTCCTCTTTCACATGCGCGCAGCAAAGTCCATAAGTCGGGCATGAGCGAGGGATGGGATATCGCCGATTGGCAGGCGCCCGGGCTGGGCGAGATCGAGGCGCTGGCGCTGGCCACGATCGATGCGCTGCCCGAGGTCTATGCGGGGGCGGCGCGCGCGGTCGTGCTCCGGGTCGAGGAGTTCGCGCCCGAGGACATGCTGCGCGAGATGGAGATGGAGAGCCCGTTCGAGTTGACGGGCCTCTATGACGGCATCCCGCTCACGGAAAAATCGGTGATGGATCAGCCGATGGGGCCGGACACGATCTGGCTGTTCCGGCGTCCGATCCTGGATGAATGGGCGGATCGGGGGAACGTGACCCTCGGCGAGTTGGTCGGCCATGTGCTGGTGCACGAGTTGGCGCATCATTTCGGCTGGTCCGATGACGATATCGCCCGTGTTGACCCCTGGTGGGAATAGACGAGAGGGGTTTCGCCGCGCGTGCCGCGCGTCGACCGGGGAAGCGTCGGGCAGGGCATCGAGCCCTGCCCGGCGCTGGCGCGCTATCGCGCGCGATGCATATTTGAGGGATAAAGATGGGGCGGGTCGGGGCTTTGCCTTGTCCGCCCGCGCCCTTGTCAGACCAGTTTGGCGGTCAACTCCACCTGGCGCTTGGCCTGGTGACGGATGGCAGCCTTGATCTTGTCGTTCACGTCGCCGGCCTGGGTCGAGACACCGTAGGGGTTGCCGCCGGCCTCGAACAGGACCGGGTCGGTGTAGCCCGGAACGGTGAGGATCGCGCCCCAGTGCATCACGGTGGTGTAGAGCGATTGCAGGGTGGTTTCCTGCCCGCCATGCACGTTCTGCGCCGAGGTCATGGCGCTGACCGTCTTGTTGGCGAGCTTGCCTTCCATCCAGAGGGGCCCAAGCGTGTCGATGAAGGCGCGCAGCTGGCTGGCCACGACGCCATACCGGGTGGGCGCGGAAAAGAGGTAGCCGTCGGCCCATTCCATGTCGGCATGGGTGACCTCGGGAATGTCGGCGGTTTTCTCGGCCTGCGCCGCCCAGGCGTCCTGACCTGCCACGACCTCGGCCGGTGCGGTTTCGGGGACGCGCAGCAGGCGCACCTCGGCCCCGGCCTCGCGCGCGGCCTCGGCGGCGATTTCGGCCATTTGGTGGTTGGTGCCGTAGGTCGAGTAATAGATGACGGCGAGCTTCGGTGTGGACATGGGATACCTCCTGTCACGCGTGTGTTTCGTGACACAGGAGCTGTTGCCGCGGCGCGGCGCGATCAACTCCACGCCGGCGCAGGTACCCTGTGACGGGCTGCACAGTGCGAGGGGTATCGTTGTGCGACATGCGGCGATCTAGATGCGGTCGCCCCTGGACATGCGGTCGAGAAATGCCTCGGCGCTGTCGAGCGTGGCCTGACGCTTTTCGTCCGACATGCGCGACCAGGTGCGATACATCTGCGCCATGCGGGGGTTCTTGCCGAAGCGGTCGCGGTGGCGATGCAGGAAGGCCCAGTAGAGGTAGTTGAAAGGGCAGGCCTTTTCGCCCGTCTTGGTGGCCACGTCATAGGCGCAGCCCTTGCAGTAGTTCGACATCTTGTTGATGTAATTGCCGCCCGAGACATAGGGTTTCGAGCCGACGATGCCGCCATCGGCGAACTGGCTCATGCCGATCACGTTCGGGGCCTCGACCCATTCATAGGCATCGGCATAGACGGCGAGATACCATTCATGCACCTCGTGCGGGTCGATCCCTGCGAGGAGTGCGAAATTGCCCGTCACCATCAGGCGCTGGATGTGGTGGGCATAGGCCTCGTCCCTTGTCTGTTCGACGGCCTTGGCGACGCAGAGCATGTCGGTTTGCGCATCCCAGTAGAAACCGGGCAGCTTGCGCTGGTGGTTGAGCCAGTTCCTGCGGGTGTAGTCCGGGCCTTCGCGGAAATAGATGCCGCGCATGTATTCGCGCCAGCCGATGATCTGGCGGATGAAACCCTCGACCGCGTTCAGCGGGGCGTCGCCGTTCTTGTAGGCGTCTTCCGCGGCTTCGCAGATCTCCTGCCACGTCAGCAGGCCCGCGTTCAGGTACATCGAGATGACCGAGTGGTAGAGGAACCGGTTCTCGGCCAGCATGGCATCCTGGTAGTCGCCGAAATCGGGCAGCGCGTTGCGGATGAAATGCGAGAGCGCCTGCCGCGCCTGTACCCGGTCGGTGGCGAACCAGAAGGGGCGGAGGGTGCCGAAATTATTGTCGAAGCGGCGCTCGACGAGGTCCAGCACCTCTTCGACCGTGTCGTCGGGGGTGAACTGCATCGGCCCGCCGAAGGTGATCCTGTCGGGCGCGGGTTTGCGGTTGTCGTGGTCATAGTTCCACTTGCCGCCCTCGGGCTTGTCGGCGTCCATCAGGAGGCCGGTCTTGCGCCGCATCTCGCGGTAGAACCACTCCATCCGCAATTCCTTGCGTCCCTCGGCCCACTCCTCGAACTCCGTGTGGGAGGCGAGGAAGCGCGTGTCGGGAAACTGGTGGACGGGGATGGGGCACTCTTCCAGCGCGGCGATCAGGCGGAACTCGCCCGGTTCCGTGGCCAACACCTCCTTGGCGCCGGTGTCTTGGGCACGGCGGAGAAGCTCGCCGGGGATGGAGCCGGTATTCTGCGCATCATCAAGGCGCGTGTATTCGACCCGCCAGCCGTCCTCGCGCAGTTGCGCCGCGAATTTGCGCATGGCGGCGAAGAGAAAGGCGATCTTCTTGGGGTGGTGCGGAACGTAAGAGGCCTCGTCCGCGACCTCGGCCATCACAACCACGTCACGGGATTTGTTCGCCTCGGCCAGGGCGGACAACTCGGGCGAGAGTTGATCGCCGAGGACGAGGATCAGGCGGGGTGTGTCGCTCACCAGATGATCTCCTTGCCGGCATAGTCGTAGAAACCGCCGGACTGGTCGCCGGTCAGCCGCTCCATCACGTCGCAGAGGTTGCGCGCGGCCTCCTCGGGGGCGAGCTTGCCGTACTTGGGGTCGTAGCCTTCGGTGAAGGGCGTGGCGACTGTGCCCGGGTGCAGCGCGGCCACGATCGCGTCGCGGTGACTGCGTTTCAACTCGATGGCGGCACCGTGCACGATCTGGTTCAGCGCCGCCTTGGATGCGCGGTAGGAATGCCAGCCGCCGATACGGTTGTCGCCGATGGAGCCGACGCGGGCGGTCAGAACGCCGGTGACCGAGCGGCCCTGTTTCGGCAGAAGCCGTGGCAGGTATGACAGCAGATGCGCCACGCCGATGGTGTTGACGGCGAAGGTGCGGGCCATCTGCGCGGGGTCGATGGCCGAAAGCTGTTTTTCGGGGGATGCACCCTCGGGTGCGAGGATGCCGACCGAAACGAAGACCGTCTGGAACGGCCCCTCCAGCCCGCCCATCACGCGCTCGACCGAGGCCGGGTCGGTCACGTCCAATCCATCCTCGGCGCGCGACAGCGCTGTGACATTGCCACCACGGGCGCGCATTTCATCTACCATCGCGCAGCCGATCCCGCCCGAGGCACCTATTACAAGAGCATCAATCATGGCTGGTCAGGTAAGGCGGCGGGCGGGCACGTCCAGTGGCCCGGCAGGTCAAATGCGTTGACCTTCATTTGGGGTTTTCAACGGCGGCGGGATGCGTATTCTCCGCCTCCATGACCACGCAGGCCCATATCACGACCCTCGCCGCCCCCCGCGCGCGGCTTGCCCTGCTTGGCCTGCTTCTCCTTAGCCGCCTCTGAGCGTGCCATTCGGCGCGACCGCTCAGGGGAGGGACAGCGCCGGAGAAACGCACTCAGCTAAGGAAATTCCGAAATGACCGACAAGAACCGTGTCCTGATCTTCGACACCACCCTGCGCGACGGCGAACAGTCGCCCGGCGCGACCATGAGCCATGACGAGAAGCTGGAGATCGCCGCCCTGCTCGACGAGATGGGCGTCGATATCATCGAAGCCGGCTTTCCCATCGCCTCCGAGGGCGATTTCGCCGCCGTTTCCGAGATTGCCGGGCTGGCCAAGAGCGCCACGATCTGCGGCCTCGCACGGGCGAACTTCAAGGATATCGACCGCTGCTGGGACGCGGTGAAACACGCCAAGTCCCCGCGCATTCACACCTTTATCGGCACATCGCCGCAGCACCGGGCCATCCCGAACCTGACGATGGACGAGATGGCCGATCGCATCCATGAGACGGTCACCCATGCCCGCAACCTTTGCGACAACGTGCAATGGTCGCCGATGGATGCCACGCGGACCGAGTGGGATTACCTGTGCCGCGTGGTCGAGATCGCGATCAAGGCAGGGGCCACCACGATCAATATCCCCGACACGGTGGGCTATACCGCCCCGCGTGAAAGCGCCGATCTGATCCGGCGCCTGATCGCCGAGGTGCCGGGCGCGGACGAGGTGGTGTTCGCCACCCATTGCCATAACGACCTGGGCATGGCGACGGCCAACGCGCTGGCGGCGGTCGAGGGCGGCGCACGGCAGATCGAATGCACGATCAACGGCCTGGGCGAGCGCGCGGGCAACACCGCGCTGGAAGAGGTCGTGATGGCGATGCGCGTACGCAGTGACATCATGCCGTTCACCACCGGCATCGACACCACCAAGATCATGCATATCTCGCGCCGGGTTTCGACGGTGTCGGGCTTCAACGTGCAGCCCAACAAGGCCATCGTCGGCAAGAACGCCTTTGCCCATGAGTCCGGCATCCACCAGGACGGGATGCTGAAATCCTCCGACACGTTCGAGATCATGCGCCCCGAAGACGTGGGGCTGGCTGGCACCTCTCTGCCTCTGGGCAAGCATTCGGGCCGCGCCGCGCTGCGCGCTAAGCTGAAGGATCTCGGCTTCGAGATGGTGGATAACCAGCTCAACGACCTGTTCGTGCGGTTCAAGGCGCTGGCCGACCGCAAGAAAGAGGTCTTCGACGACGACCTGATCGCGCTGGTCACCGATGCCGCCGCCGCCGACCAGGCCGATCACCTGGAGTTGAAATTCCTGCGCGTGATCTGCGGCACCGAGGCGCCGCAATCGGCGGACCTGACGTTGCGCGTGGGCAGCGAGGACAAGCAGGTGACCGCGACGGGCGACGGGCCCGTGGACGCCGCCTTCAACGCGGTCAAGGCGCTTTACCCGACCGAGGCGCGGTTGCAGGTCTACCAGGTGCATGCAGTGACCGAAGGCACCGATGCGCAGGCCACCGTTTCGGTTCGGCTGGAAGAGGACGGCCGCATCGCGACGGGTCAGTCGGCTGACACGGACACGGTGGTGGCCAGCGTCAAGGCCTATGTCAACGCGCTCAACCGCCTGAAGGTGCGGCGCGAAAAGTTGGGGTCGGACGTCAAGGAAGTCTCCTACAAGGACGTCGGCTAAGGCCGGGAGCCGAAAAACTCGAGTTTTTCGGGCAGGAAAACTCGAGTTTTCCTGCGCTTCCCTGTCGGCGCCTGTTCTGACGGGAACGGCGAAAACGCGCTGATTGCGCGCGCCACGCCCCCTTGCCGCGCAGGGGGCACGGCGTCTATATGCGACTCTCTATCGGGCGTCCTGCAGACTCAGGGCGCCCGCTTTGAATGAAGTAAGGCAGGATTCTCATGGTCGGCTTGTTGGGCAATCTCTTTTCGTCGGACATGGCGATCGACCTCGGGACGGCGAATACGCTGGTCTACGTCAAGGGGCGCGGCGTCATCCTGAACGAACCGTCGGTCGTGGCCTACCAGGTCAAGGACGGCGTGAAAAAGGCGCTTGCCTTTGGCGAGGATGCCAAGCTGATGCTGGGCCGCACGCCCGGATCCATCCAGGCCATCCGCCCCATGCGCGACGGGGTCATTGCCGACTTCGACGTGGCCGAAGAGATGATCAAGCACTTCATCCGCAAGGTTCACAAGCGCACGACCTTCACCAAGCCCAAGATTATCGTCTGCGTGCCCCATGGCGCGACCCCGGTGGAAAAGCGCGCCATTCGCCAGTCGGTTCTCGGCGCGGGCGCGCGCAAGGCCGGCCTGATCGCGGAACCCATCGCGGCGGCCATCGGCGCGGGCATGCCGATCACCGACCCGACCGGCTCCATGGTCGTCGATATCGGCGGCGGCACGACCGAGGTGGCCGTGCTGTCGCTGGCCGATATCGTCTATGCCCGCTCGGTCCGCGTCGGCGGCGACCGCATGGACGAGGCGATCATCAGCTACCTGCGCCGCCAGCATAACCTCTTGATCGGCGAGGCGACGGCCGAACGCATCAAGACCTCGATCGGCACGGCGCGCATGCCCGATGACGGGCGCGGCGCGTCCATGCGCATCCGGGGCCGCGACCTGCTGAACGGCGTGCCCAAGGAAACCGAGATCAGCCAGGCCCAGGTGGCCGAAGCGCTGGCCGAACCCGTGCAACAGATCTGCGAGGCTGTGATGGGCGCACTCGAAGCGACCCCGCCCGATCTGGCCGCGGACATCGTGGATCGCGGCGTGATGCTGACGGGCGGCGGCGCGCTCCTGGGCGAGTTGGACCTTGCCCTGCGCGAACAGACCGGCCTTGCCATCTCGGTCGCTGACGAAAGCCTGAACTGCGTGGCACTGGGCACCGGCAAGGCGCTGGAGTATGAAAAACTCCTGCGTCACGCCATCGACTACGACAGCTGACCCCCTTGCCCCTGGCCCGCACCCCAAGGTGCGTCTGAAGGAGCGCCATGGCACGCGAACGGTATGACAGCTACGGCAGGCCCGTCCGTCGCCTCGTGCTGGCGGTGCTGATCCTGTTCCTGATCGCCCTGATCCTCGTGTGGCGCATCGACAACCCGCGCGTGGAACGCATGCGCGCCGCCATCGTCGACCGGGTCGTGCCGAACATGGAATGGGCGATGGGGCCGGTGACCGGCCTCGGCCGGATGCTGGACGATTTCCAGAGCTACTCGCGCCTTTTCGAGCAGAACCAGGAATTGCGGCGCGAGTTGCAGCAGATGCGGGCCTGGCGCGAGGCAGCACTGCAACTGGAGCAGGAAAACGCGCGCCTGCTGGACCTGAACCGCGTGCAACTGAACCCGGAACTGACCTTCATCACCGGGATCGTGCTGGCCGACAGCGGCAGCCCGTTCCGACGGTCGGTCCTGCTGAACGTGGGCGCGCGTGACGGCATCCTCGATGGCTGGGCCACGATGGACGGGCTTGGCGTGGTCGGGCGAATCTCAGGCGTGGGCGAGCGCACCGCGCGGGTCCTTCTGCTGACCGATTCCAACAGCCGCATCCCCGTCACCATCCAGCCCTCGGGGCAACAGGCCCTTCTGATGGGCGATAATTCGCAAACGCCGATGCTGGAATTCCTGGAAGCGCCCGAGGATATCAGCGCGGGCGACCGGATCATCACCTCGGGCGATGGCGGGCTGTTTCCGCCGGGCCTTTTGGTGGGGCAGGTCGTCGTGACCTCGGATCGGCGATTGCGCGCCCGATTGGCCGCCGACCTCGCGCGGTTGCGCTTCCTGCGCGTGATGCGCAGCCACCCCGGAACGGCGCTGGACGACCCCGGCGACCTGATCGGCCCGCCCTGGCCCCTGCCCGGCAGCGAACCGGCCGAGGACGTGACCATCATCGAAGATGCGGGTCTGCCCGGCGCGGAGGCCGCCGAATTGGCGCCCGAGGAGGGCGAGCCGTGAGCGCGCCCACCTCGGCCAGCCATATCTGGACCTACCGATTTGTTTTCATTGCACTTTGCGGTGCGATCATCATCGCGCGACTGTTGCCGCTGGGACTGGCCGACGCGGGCCTGCCCGGGCCGGATCTGCTGGTCGCGCTGACCTTCGCGTGGCTGATCCGGCAACCCGCCGTCGTGCCCATCGTGTCGATCCTGATCGTTTTCCTGATCGCCGATTTCCTGCTGCAACGCCCACCCGGCCTGTGGACGCTGATGGTGATCATCGGATCGGAATACCTGCGCCGCCGACGCCTGCAGATGACCGAGTTTCCCTTCCTCGTGGAATGGTCGGCCATCGGGGGCACAATCTTTGCCATGGTGCTGATCGAACGCCTGATCCTTTGGGTTCTGTTCGTCGATCTCGCGCCGCTTGGCCTGACGCTGGCTCACGCAATCGTCACCATCGCGATCTACCCGCTTGTCGTCGCCGTCTCGAAATACCTTTTCCGATTGCGTAAACTCGGACCTGCCGAGCTTGAACCGCTCTGACCGGCAAAGGCCCCCGCCCGATGAAGCGCACCCAAGGTGAAATCGAACAAAGCAGCCGTGGAATCGGTCGCCGCAGCCTTGTGCTGGGGGGCCTGTTCGTGGCCACGGGCGGCGTTCTGGCAGCGCGCATGCGGTATCTGCAGGTCGAACGCGCCGATGATTTCCGCCTGCTGGCCGAGGAGAACCGGATCAACATCCGCCTGCTTCCGCCCGCGCGCGGCCTGATCTTCGACCGCTCCGGCGTGCTCTTGGCCGGGAACGAACAGAACTACCGCATCACCGTTGTGCGCGAGGATGCGGGCGACGTCGATGCCGTGCTCGCGGAACTGGGCCGGATCGTGAATCTCGACCTCGTGGCGCTGGAACGCGCGCGCGAGGAAATCAACCGCCGCCCGCCTTTCGTGCCCGTGACAGTCGCCGACCGCCTGAGCTGGGAAGAGCTGTCCTCCGTCGCGGTAAACGCCCCCGCCCTGCCCGGCGTGAACCCCGAAGTCGGCCTGAGCCGCGTCTACCCGATGGGCGCGGATTTCGCGCATGTCGTGGGCTATGTCGGCCCGGTCAGCGACTATTACCTCGAACAGACAGGCGACACCGACCCCGTGTTGCAAATCCCCGATTTCCAGGTCGGGCGCTACAATGTCGAAGCGCGGATGGAACAGACCCTGCGCGGCAGCGCCGGGTCCCGCCGGGTCGAGGTGAATGCCGGTGGCCGCGTCATGCGAGAGCTTGACCGCGACCCCGCCGAACCGGGATCGGATGTTCAGCTGACCATCGATGCCGGGCTGCAGAATTACGTCGAGGCGCGCCTGACCGGTGAAAGCGCGGGGGCTGTCGTGATGGAATGCGACACGGGCGAAGTGCTCGCCATGGCCTCGGCCCCCACCTTCGACCCCAACCTCTTCGTGCGCGGCATCTCGACCACCCAGTGGCGCGGGCTGAACGAAGACCCGTATCGCCCGCTGGCCAACAAGGCGACGCAGGGCCTCTACCCGCCCGGATCTACCTACAAGATGATCGTCGCGCTGGCCGCGCTGGAGGCCGGGGTCATCACGCCGGACGAGACGATCTCCTGCGGTGGTTTCGTCGAGGTCGGCAACCGCCGGTTCCACTGCTGGCGCCGGGGCGGGCATGGCCGCATGGACATGGTCCAAAGCCTCGCAGAGAGCTGCGACGTCTATTACTACGAGCTTGCCCAGCGCGTCGGGATCGAGGCGATCTCGGCCATGGCGGTCCGCCTGGGGTGCGGGGTGCGCCACGATCTGCCGCTATCCGGGATCGCCGAGGGGCTTGCCCCCACGATGGAATGGAAGCGCGTCAACCGCGGCGCCGACTGGGTGGTTGGCGACACGCTGAACGCCTCCATCGGGCAGGGATATGTCCTGTCGTCGCCGCTGCACCTTGCCGTCATGACCGCACGCATCGCGACCGGCCGCGCCATCGCCCCGACCCTCGTGCGCTCGATCGACGGCCTGCCCGAGGCCGCCACCCCGGCCCCCGACCTCGGGATCGACCCGGCGCATCTGGCCGTCGTCCATCGCGGCATGTGGGCCGTGAACAACGACCGGCGCGGCACGGCCTTTGGCAGCCGCGTGATGGAGGATGCCTACGCCTTCTCGGGCAAGACCGGCACAAGCCAGGTGCGCAACATCACCGCCGCCGAACGCGAAGCCGGCGTGATCCGCAACGAAGACCTGCCCTGGGAACGGCGCGACCATGCCCTCTATGTCGGCTACGCCCCGGTCGAGGCGCCGCGCTATGCGGTCTCGGTCGTGGTCGAGCATGGCGGCGGCGGGTCTGCCGTGGCCGCCCCAATCGCGCGGGACATCCTGCTGCGCGCGCAGGTGGGCGACGTGCCCCCGCCCGAGCTTTACCCCGTGGGCCAGCGCCGCGAGATCGAAGAGATGCACCGACGCCTGCCGATCCTGCCCGAGCCGCCCCAACCCACGGGCCGCGAGGCACGCCGCCCCGGTCGTGACGGACGGGACCGCGCATGAGTTTTCTCGAATACAACGTCAAGTCGACCCCGACAGGGTGGCGCAAGGCGCTGCACCTGAACTGGGCGCTGGTCCTGCTGCTGACCGCGGTGGCCAGCGTCGGCTTCCTGATGCTCTACTCGGTCGCCGGCGGCTCGATGTCGCCCTGGGCCGAACCGCAGATGCAGCGCTTCGGCCTCGGCCTTGTGGCGATGTTCGTGATCGCCATGGTACCGGTCTGGTTCTGGCGCAACATGTCCGGCGTGGCCTTCGGGCTGTCGATCCTGCTGCTTCTCTACGTCGAATTCTTTGGCTCGGTTGGGATGGGGGCGCAGCGCTGGATCGACCTTGGCTTCATGCGCCTGCAACCCTCCGAGCTGACCAAGATCACCCTCGTGATGATCCTTGCCGCCTATTACGACTGGCTCGATCTCGACAAGGTCTCGCGCCCTCTCTACGTCGCGATCCCGGTTCTGCTGATCCTCGTGCCCACCTATCTGACCCTGCGCCAGCCCGACCTCGGCACCGCGCTCCTGCTGCTGATGGGGGGCGGGGCCGTGATGTTCATCGCGGGCGTGCACTGGGCCTATTTCGCCGCCGTGATTGGCGCGGGCGTGGGCGCGGTCAGCGCGGTCTTCGCCTCGCGCGGGACGTCGTGGCAACTCTTGCAGGATTACCAGTATCGCCGCATCGACACGTTCCTCGATCCCACCTCGGACCCGCTCGGCGCGGGCTATCACATCACGCAATCCCAGATCGCGCTCGGGTCGGGCGGCTGGACCGGGCGCGGCTTCATGCAGGGCACCCAGTCGCGGCTGAATTTCCTGCCCGAGAAACACACCGACTTCATCTTCACCACGCTGGCCGAGGAATTCGGCTTCGTCGGCGCGGCCTCGCTGCTGGTGCTCTACATCCTCATCCTCGCCTTCTGCATCGTGACCGCGGTCACGGCGCGCGACCGGTTTTCCTCTCTTCTGGTGATGGGGATCGCGGTGGCCTTCTTCCTCTATTTCGCGATCAACATGGCGATGGTCATGGGCCTTGCGCCGGTTGTGGGCGTTCCCCTGCCCCTGGTCAGCTACGGCGGCTCGGCCATGCTGGTGCTGATGGCCGCGTTCGGCCTTGTGCAGTCGGCCCACGTGCATCGCCCTCGCTAGACCCGGCCGCCCCACGCTGCTAGCCCTTCGGCCAAGACCTGCCAGAAGGAGCGCCCGCACCATGACAAACCGTCCCGTCATCCTCTTCGCCGCCAAGCCGCAACGCTGGGGACAGTACGAGGCCCCGCTGCGCGCCGCGCTGGCCGATGCGGGCCTTGGCGACGCCACCTTGGTGACCGAGGCCGCGCCCGAAACTGTCGATTACATTGTCTATGCCCCCAACAGCGACGTGCAGGATTTCACACCTTACACGCGGCTCAAGGCCGTGCTGAACCTCTGGGCCGGGGTCGAGGACGTGGTCCACAACACGACCTTGCGCGTACCGCTGGCCCGCATGGTCGATGACGGGCTGACCGAGGGGATGGTCGAATGGGTGACCGGCCATGTCCTGCGCCATCACCTCGGGATGGATGCGCATATCCACGGGCAGGACGGGGTCTGGCGGGCCGGCATCGTGCCGCCGCTTGCCCGGGATCGCCGCGTCGGGGTGCTCGGCCTCGGCGCCCTCGGCGCGGCCTGCGCCAAGGCGCTGCATGGCCTGAACTTCGACGTCACCGGCTGGTCGCGCAGCCCCAAGAGCATCGACGGCATCACCACCACCCATGGCGAAGACGGGCTGGCCGACACCCTCGCTCGGTCCGAAATCCTCGTCCTGCTCCTCCCCGACACCCCGGGCACGCAGAACATCCTGAATGCCAGGACGCTGGCGCTGATGCCCAAGCGCGCGATGATCGTGAACCCCGGTCGCGGGCCGCTCATCGACGACAACGCCCTCCTCGCCGCGCTCGACAGCGGGCAGATCGGCCATGCCACGCTGGACGTTTTCCGAACCGAACCGCTGCCGCCCGAACATCCCTTCTGGGCGCATCCCAATGTCACCGTCACGCCCCATATCGCGTCGGAAACGCGCCCCGGGTCGGCCTCGCGCGTCATCGTCGAGAATATCCGCCGCGGCGAGGCTGGCCTGCCCTTCCTGCACCTCGTCGACCGCGATCTCGGCTACTGATGCAAATCTTTATCCCGCAAATATGCCCGCGCGAAGCGCGACAGCGCGCAAAGGGGCTCGATGCCCCTTGGCGCGCTTGCCCGGGCGACGTCGAAGACGGCGCAATCCCTCGGGGCTTCAGCGCAAGCGTGGCGGCTTGTCGGGATCCATCCCGGGGTTCGCGCCCGCATTGACCTCGGGTTTCGGCGCCTCGGGCAGGTCGAAGCGCAGACCCATCCGCGCAAGCCGCGCACAAACCGGGTCGGACGGGCGGAAAAAGCCCACATCCAGCACCCCAGCCTCCAGCCCCGAAAAGGTCAGCGCCTCGCCCACCGCGCGGGCGAGCGACGGCTCCGCCCCCGGCAACGGCTCGACGAAGGCCAGCAGGTGCGAGCGGCGCCCGTCGCCATAGCTCACGGCGACCAAATAGGCCATCCGCGCCAAGCCCTCGGCCGATGCCAGCCGGGCATCCAGCGCAGATAGCAAGCGGTCCGGCAAGCCGGCGGGGGCCGATATCTCTTCCGGGCGTTCCTCGACCTCTTCCGGCCGGTTGGCCAGGGTCTCGGCCAGCCACGACAGGGCCGAGGCCTCAAGCACCATCTCGGACGGCGCATCGAGGTTGACGGCCAGGCCCAAACCCTGCCCCGCCAGCATCTCGGCCAGGACGCGCCCGGACAGCGCGGCATAGCGTGCTGCCGCCCCGGCGAACCCCGACAGCCGCTCCTCGCGATCGAAGGCGACGACCAGTTGCGCATCCGCCGTCGGAAAGATGCGCGGCCGGATCGTGTTGCCTTGGGCCTGGTCCTCCAGCAGCAGGAACAGTTCCGAGGCCGCCAGCCGGTCGTAATAGCCAAGCCGCGCGGCATCGTCCTCGGGCGCGGCCTGCATCGCCGCGAAAGCCTCGTCCAACGGGGTCGTCATCTCAGCACCTCCTGCACCCGGTCGCGCAGGACCGGCAAAAGCTCGGCCTCGAACCAGGGGTTTTTCTTCAGCCACGCGGTATTGCGCCAGGACGGGTGCGGCAAGGGAAAGACCGCGGGCGCATGGTCGCGCCAGCCCGCGACCCGCTCGGTCACGCTCAACCGCCCACCCATGTGCCAGCCTTGCGCATAGCCCCCGATCAGCAGCGTCAACTCGATCCCCTCCAGCACCGCCATTGCGCGCGCGCGCCAGGTCTCGGCGCAGACCTTGGGCGGCGGCAGGTCGCTGCCCTTCGCGTCATAGCCCGGAAAGCAGAAGGCCATGGGCACGATGGCAACGCGCGACCGGTCGTAGAACGTCACCTCGTCCACGCCCATCCAGTCGCGCAGGCGTTTGCCCGACTGGTCCCAGAACGGCGTATTGGCGTGGTGCACCCGCATCCCCGGCGCCTGGCTTGCGATCAGGATCCGCGCACCGGGCTGGAACCACAGGACCGGGTTCGGGCGATGCGCCGTGGCGGTCGCGGCGAAGCGCTCCGCGCAGATCCGGCAGGCCGACAGGTCGCTGTGTAGTCTCTCGAAGTCCATGGGGCGGAGCTAGGCCATCAGCGGCCCAAGGAAAAGGACTCGACATAGATCAATGTTTCTATATTTATAGAATCATGAAACAAGAGCCCCTCTCCCTATCGCATCTCACCCTCGCCGCGACGGCCTTCGCCGCACTCGGCTCCGAGGCGCGCCTTGCCATTCTGCGCCGCCTTGTTCGCGCCGGCCCGGCGGGCCTGCCGATCGGGCAGTTGGGCGAGGATGTTGGCGTCACCGGTTCGGTCCTGACGCATCACCTGAAACAACTCGTCTCTGCCGGGCTGGTCAGCCAGCAACGGGAGGGACGTCGCATCCTGTGTTCCGTCGATCATGCCCGGGTCCAGGACCTCTCAGAATTTCTTATCCACGAATGCTGCGCCGATATGGGCGGGCATTCCGCACAGGACACGCCGCAATGACTGATCTCTCCGCGTCCCTCCGCCCCATCGGCTCGGCCTGGGCCAAACTCGACAAGGTGCTGCTGACCGGCATCGCCATCGTGCTGATCCAGTTCGCCTTCGACCGCACGGCGGTGCCCGCGACCCTTGTCGAGATGCTCGACCATTTCTGGGGCACCCTGCCCTTCATCCTCTTCGCGGTCGCCGCAATCGCGGTGATGAAGGCCAGCGGCTCCGAGCGCCTGCTCGATGGGGCCTTTCACGGACGCGAGGGGCGGATGATCTTCCTGGGCGCGCTGGTAGGGGGGCTGTCGCCCTTCTGTTCCTGCCAGGTCATTCCGTTCATCGCTGCGCTTCTGGCGGCGGGCGCGCCGCTCTCGGCGGTCATGGCCTTCTGGTTGGCGTCTCCGCTCATGGACCCGGCGATGTTCGCGATCACTGCGGGCGGCATCAGCCCGGAATTCGCAATCGGCAAAACCGTTGCCGCTGTTTTGCTTGGCCTGACCGGTGGCCTCACCGTCAAGCTGATGGCGAATACCGCGCTCTTCGTGGACCCGCTCAAGGCGCAACCCTCGGTAGGCGGCTGTTGCTCGGCGAAAAAACTCACGCTGAACTGGCGCTTCTGGCAAGAGGCCGACCGCCGGCAAATCTTCGGCTCGGCGGCATGGGACAACCTTGTTTTCCTCGGCAAGTGGCTGCTCTTTGCCTACCTGCTGCAAGCGCTGCTGATCCGCTATGTCCCTGCAGACCTGATCGCGACCGTGATCGGCGGCGACGGCATCGGGCCGGTGGTTCTGGCCGCATTGGTGGGGGCGCCCGCTTACCTCAACGGGTACGCCGCCGTTCCTCTGATCTCGGGACTGCTGGAACAGGGGATGAGCCCCGGCGCCGCGATGGCCTTCGTGATCGCGGGCGGCGTGAGTTGCATCCCGGCGGCCGTGGCGGTCTGGGCGCTGGTCAAGCCGCGTGTCTTCGCCGCCTATATTGGCTTTGCGCTCCTCGGCGCGATCCTCGCCGGGCTGGCTTGGGGCGCCTACGCCTGAGCCCGTACGCACCCTACGCCTTGGTCCCAGCATGTGCCGCCCTGTCGCATCGTTGTGACAGGGCGGCCACTGCGTAGACTGGCGATTGATTCCCGATATGTCTAAAAATCTATCGGTTTTGTAACGGTCTGGACATAATGCCGCCTAATTGCGGATTTACCCCTGACCCCGATCCAAGCGGCACGAAGATTGCAAGGGTCGTGGCAGTCGTTTCTTGAGTTGAAGGGCAAACATGCTCGAATTCGTCGATGTCTCGAAGTCATTCTGGACCGGGGAACGCCGCAAGGTGATCCTGGATCGGGCGTCGTTTCGCGTCGACCTCGGCTATTCGTTGGGCATCATGGCGCCCAACGGCACCGGCAAGACGACCCTGATCAAGATGATGGCGGGCCTCGAGAAACCCGACGAAGGCAATATCTACCGCAATTGCCGCGTGTCCTTTCCACTGGGGTTCATGGGCGGCATCGTGCCCCGCCTCAGCGCCACCGAGAACGCGCGCTACATCGCGCAGCTTTACGGGCTCGACCCCGACTATGTCGAAGCCTTCAGCCGCTGGGTCTGTGGCATCGAGGAATATTTCGATATGCCCGTGGGGACTTATTCCTCGGGAATGCGGGCCCGCTTCAGTTTTTCACTGCTTCTTGCGCTTGAATTTGACATATACCTCATCGACGAGGGGATGCCTGCATCCACAGATGCCGAGTTCAATCGCCGGGCTGGCAGTATCCTTGCGGATCGTTTGAAGAACTCGACTGTTATCATCGTGTCCCACCAGGCAGCGACACTTGAAAAATTCGCGCGGCGCGCGGCCGTTCTCACGAACGGGCAACTGGTGGAATTCGACACGCTCGAAGAGGCAAAGCAGCTTTATGACTACGAAACCCAAGGCTAGAAAATTCCGCATCCGTCAAAGCGACGGGGCCGGGGCGCAGGCCAGACAGGGCCGGGCTGCGAACCTGGACGTCGCCGCCCCCGTCGATGACGCCGGGCGCGACACCTCTGTCATCGACACCGCGCCACAACCGTCCCGGCCCGAACCGGTCGAGGACGGGTTCGGCGCGACCGCTTTTCCGGGCTCTGCGGCGCATGATCGCCTTGTTCAACGCAACACCGAGAGCGCCCGGGCCCAACCCGCGGCGGTCCCGACGGTCGAGGAGGAACTGGCCGCGATCCGCGCGGAAGGTCTGACCGGCCGGCAATTGCGCATGGCCCGCCGCACCGCGCAGAAGCATGGCCTGTCGCCCAGTTCGGATTTCGACGCCGTGCGCTTGCTGCGCGCCCGGGGCATCGATCCTTTCGCCCGCTCCAACATGCTGCAACTGGTGGTGGATGAAAGCGAGACCCACACAAGGCAGACCGGCGGCGGCGCACAAGACCCGAACGCTGGCATGCCCGCGACACGCGGTGGGGCCAACCTGCCTGCCCCCGCCCGGCAGATGCAGCCCGCGACGCAGCAACCACCCGCGCCGCCCGGGCGTGTATCGCCCCTCGACCAGGACGAACGCGCCCGCGAAATCATGCGCGTGCAGCGCGACATCGCCCGCCGTCGTCGCAAGCGCCTGCTGCTTCTGGCCAGCCGGCTCGCCTTTTTCGTTCTGCTCCCGACCCTGCTGGTGGGCTACTATTACTATCGTGTGGCGACCCCGCTTTTCGCCACCAACACCGAGTTCGTGATCCAGAAGGCCGAAAGCGGCGGCACGGCTGGTGGCCTGGGCAGCCTTCTTGGCGGATCCAGTTTCGCGACCGTGCAGGAAAGCATCACGGTGCAAGCCTATCTCGAAAGCCGCGAGGCCATGCTGCGGCTGGACGAGGAACTCGGCTTCCGCGAACATTTCTCCAGCGAAGAGATTGACCCCCTGACCCGGATCGCCCCCGATGCGACGATCGAGGATGTCTACGACGTCTATCGCCGGCATCTGGAGATCGGCTACGACCCGACCGAGGGCCTGATCCGCATGGAGGTCGCCGCCGCCGATCCCGAGGTCAGCCAATCCTTCTCCGAGGCGCTGATCCGCTACGCCGAAGAGCGCGTCGACCGCATGAGCCAGCGCCTGCGCGAAGACCAGATGGCCGGCGCACGCGAAAGCTACGAGGATGCCGAGAGCCGTGTGATCGAAGCGCAGGCCCGCGTTCTGGAACTGCAGGAACGCCGCGGCGTTCTGAACACCGAGAACGAGGTGTCGACCGTGTTCCAGCAGATTTCGAGCTTCGAGATGCAGGCGCAGGAAGAACGCCTGCGACTCGCTGAGATGACCTCGGTCGCGCGCCCGAACCCGACCCGTGTCGAGGTGGCCGAGCGCAACATCGCCCGCCTCGAGGCCCTGATCGCAGAGCTTCGTGCAGGTCTGACCGAGACAGAGGATGGCAGCGCCTCGCTGGCGCGCATCCAGTCCGAATTGCTGATCGCACAGGCCGACCTGGAAACCCGGCAGATGATGCTGGCCGAAGCGTTGCAGGGCATGGAATCCGCCCGCATCGAGGCGAACCGCCAGTCGCTCTACCTGTCGATGGGGGTTTACCCGATCCCGCCCGATGCGCCGGCCTATCCGCGCGCCTTCGAAAACACGCTGCTGGCGCTGCTGATCTTCTCGGGCATTTACCTCATGGTCTCGATGACGGTATCGGTGCTGCGCGAACAGGTCTCCTCCTGATCGCGCAGACCCACCGACCGCCAGCATCGAAAGGCCCCCATGCACGAGTTCGATATCGGCCCGCTGACCGTGGGCAATGACCGCCCGCTGACCGTGATTGCCGGGCCCTGCCAGTTGGAAAGCCTCGACCACGCGTTGATGATCGCGCGGCACATGGCCGGGGTCTGTGCCCAGGCCGGGGCGGGCTACGTCTTCAAGGCCAGCTACGACAAGGCCAACCGCACCAGCCTGACGGGCAAGCGCGGGGTCGGCATGGAGGCCGGGCTGAAGATCCTCGCTGCCGTGAAGGACGAAATCGGCTGCCCCGTGCTGACGGACGTGCATACCGCCGAGCAATGTGCCCCGGCGGCCGAGGTCTGCGATATCCTGCAGATCCCCGCCTTCCTGTGCCGACAGACCGACCTTTTGCTGGCCGCGGGCGAAACCGGCGCCGCGATCAACGTCAAGAAGGGCCAGTTCCTTGCGCCGTGGGACATGGCGAACGTCGCCGACAAGGTCGCGTCCACCGGCAACAGCCGTATCCTGCTGACCGAGCGCGGGACCAGTTTCGGCTACAACACGCTGGTCGCCGACATGCGCGGCCTGCCCGAGATGATGAAGACGGGCTATCCGGTGGTGATGGATGCCACCCATTCGGTGCAGCAACCGGGCGGCCAAGGCGGATCATCCGGCGGGCAGCGCGAGTTCGCCCCGGTGATGGCACGCGCGGCTGTCAGCCTCGGCATCGCGGCGGTCTTCATCGAAACGCACGAAGCCCCCGACACGGCCCCCTCGGACGGGCCGAACATGATCCCGCTCGACCAGATGGGTGCGCTGATCGACGGCCTGATGGCCTTTGACCGGCTGGCCAAGGCCGACCCGATCCGCCTTTGATTCAGGCGGCCCTTCCGGCAGGCCGAAAACCGGCCTAACCTGCGCCGCGAAAGCAAGTCTTGGCGGCGCATTATGCTCAAACGGTTTCTTCTGCCCCTGCTGCTGGTGGTGGCATCCCTCGCAGCCCTCGTCCCAGCCGCGGCGCAGAGCGACGGGGGCCAGCCCGACGGCACCATCGCTGTGGAATCGGACGGCGCGCAGGATGCCGCCATCGCCGTGCGCATCCGCGATATCCTCGGGCAACTCGACGGTTATGAAAATGTCAGCGTCAGGGTGGCGGACGGCATCGTCACATTGCGCGGCACAGCCCTCGACGCGCAGCAGATCGAGGCGTTGAACGGCCTCGTCTCGCGGGTGGAAGGCGTTGTCGCCATCGAGAACCAGGTGACCGAGTCCACCGATGTGGTCGAGCGCCTCAACCCCGCGATCGAGCGGATCGAGGGGCGCATCGCGCAGTTCATCTCCTACCTGCCGCTGATCCTCGTGGCTGCCACGGCGGGCCTGTTCGTGATCTGGCTGGGGTTTTTCCTCGCGCGCCGATCCTGGCCGTGGGACCGGATGGCGCCCAATGCCTTCATCGCCGATATCTACCGCCAGATCGTGCGGCTGGTCTTCATCATGGGCGGTATCGTCCTGACACTGGACCTGCTGAACCTGACGGCGCTGCTGGGCACCATCCTTGGCGCGGCGGGGATCGTCGGCCTGGCCATCGGTTTCGCGGTGCGCGACACGGTCGAGAATTTCATCTCGTCCATCATGCTGTCGATCCGGCAGCCGTTCCGCCCCAAGGACCTTGTCGAGATCGAGGGCGAGATGGGCCATGTCATCCGCCTGACCAGCCGCGCGACGATCCTGCTCAGTCTCGATGGCAACCATATCCGCCTGCCGAACTCGATGGTCTTCAAAGCCAAGATCATCAACTACACCCGCAACAACGAACGCCGGTTCACCTTCCTGCTGGGGGTGCATCCCGATGCCGATATCGCGCAGGCGCAGGCGATCATTCTCGACGCGCTGAACGAATTGCCCTTCACGCTGGACAACCCCGCCCCCGGCGTCTGGGTCGAAGGCCTGGGGGCCTCGACCATCGATATCACCGCCGCCGCCTGGATCATGCAGCACAAGACCTCGATCGGGATGGCCAAGGGCGAGGCGATCCGCGTGGTCAAGGCGCGGCTGGAAGAGGCGGGAATCACCCTGCCCGAGCCCACCTACCGCCTGACGGGCACCGGCACGGTCGAGACCATCATCACCGACCGCCCGTCGCGCAAACCCGAGGCTCCGGCTCCCACAGCCGAACCGGTCGAGGCGCAACAGGTCGGCGCGGGCGAAACCCAAGCATTGCAGGAGATTATCGAGGCCGAACGCGAAGCATTGCCGGACGATGACCTGCTGCAGCGCGAGGCGCCGCAGGAATAGAGCGGGGCAGGCGCAGCACTGAGCAAAAAGTGCCCGACAGGTCTTGATCCCGCCGCAGCGATTGAGTAGCTAGCGCGGCACGGTTGGGGTGTAGCCAAGCGGTAAGGCAGCGGTTTTTGGTACCGTGTACCGTAGGTTCGAATCCTACCACCCCAGCCATGACCATCCGAAAATGTCATATAGCCCAAGAAAATAGGGCTGTCGCAGACCGCGCGGAATCAGGTGTATCCCACAGCGACGCCGTTGGGATACATCGTGGGATACATCAGACGCAGACGCAGCGCGCCACGGCTCCCGCGCGCCGGCGTCCAACGGCCGGCCCCTACCTCCTCCGCCGTGGCCGCACCTACTATTTTCGCAAACGCCTTCCCAAGCTCATCGCAGAAAAAAGCGGTCGGACGTTTCTGCGTCTGTCGCTTCGAACCCCTCTCCGCATTGAAGCGATGAGCCGGGTCAGCCGCCTCATCGCCGTGTGTCAGAACACAGAGGCGGACCTGATGACCGAGCTTGCCGACCAAAGCCTTTCCCCGGAAAAAATCTCAGCGATCCTGACCGAGACCCTCCGCGCAGAACTTGCCCGCATTCTGGCCGAGCAGGACCAGGGATCAAACTCGCCGGATGCAGAGATCGACAATCGGATCTCCGCTCTGGACACCCGCCGATCCTCCCTGCGTCGCCAGGCGCGCCGGAACGATTATTCGGAGATCGAACCGCAGGTCCTCGCAGCGGCCCGCGTCCTGCAGCTGGCGTTGCGGGCGCCCCTCTCTCCCGACCTGGGCCGTCGGGCCACCGATCTTGTTCGTGACATCCTCGCACACGAGGCCGAGGTGCTCGACGGAGCCGACGCGCGAACCGAAGCGGTCGGATTGGTCGAGCGGTTCTCCACGGCCTCCGTCGAGGCGTTCGCGGCGGCTCCGGTCCTTCTGTCATCGGCCATCGAAGAAACCCGCCAGATGTATCCCACGAAAGCGATGAAAGGGAACATCGACGCGATCGCGCAGCTGGCGCTGACCTATTTCGGCGATATCCCGGTCGTCGTAATCACTGACGACAGGCAAAAGGCGTTCTTCGCCTGGATGGCACGCCTGCCAAAAAGCCATGGCAAAAGGCACGGCAAGAACCGTTATTGTCCGAGCGAACCCAAAGATCCCTCGAAATATGTCTTCACCAAGCAAGACGAGATCGACGCGGCAGACGCCCAGGATGAAGACGTCATGCAGGAGATCCGCGCCCTCAACCACCTCTCGAATACCGAGAAACGCGCCCTTCTGGTGGAGCGCCTGCAACCGCGCCTGACGATGACCACGATCCGGCGCAATCGCGATGGTCTGAACCGGCGTTGTTGCAAAAGTCTGACGCCCAAGGATTCACTTCGCGAATCCATGGCGTTAGACGCGGTGCATGAGCAAGCCATCCCCCGCCCGCTATCGCACGACGAACTGGTCCGGCTACAACGCGTCGCTCAGGAAGCGGGGGTCTCTGCTCATCTGGGTCGACAAGGACATGACCTGGCGCGCGCCGCGTGACGGTCGACCCGGACGTCCAGCGGTGTTTTCCGATGCGGCCATACAGTTCTGCTTATCGATCAAAGTCCTGTTCAAGTTGCCGTTGCGCCAGACCGCCGGAATGGTGGCCAGCCTGCTGAGACTGGCCGGCCTGGACTGGCCCGTGCCGGACTTTTCCACGCTTTGCCGCAGGCAAAAGACCTTGGCCGTCCAGGTCCCGTATCGCCGTGCGGACGGCCCGCTGAACCTGCTGGTCGACAGCACCGGGATCAAGTTCCTCGGCGATGGCGAATGGCAGGCTCGCAAGCACGGGGCGCAAGGCCGACGCCAATGGCGCAAGGTCCATCTGGCCATGGACCCGGCCACATCCGACATCCGAGCGGTGGAGTTCACCCCCAGCCGCGACGGCGACAGCCCCGTGCTGCCCGACCTGCTCGACCAGATCCCGGCAGGCGAGCAGATAGGCACGGTTACCGCCGACGGCGCCTACGACACACGCCGCTGCCACAAGGCCATCATCGAACGCGACGCCGTTCCGATCATCCCAATCCGAAAGAACGGACGTCTCTGGAAAGAAGACTGCCCGGCTGCACGCGCTCGCAACGACACCCTGCGCGCGACGCGATACTACGGGCGGGCGTTCTGGAAACGCTGGACCAGATACCACGCCCGCAGCCGGATCGAGGCGAAGATGCGCTGCCTGAAATCCTTCGGCGAGCGTATCATGGCAAGAGACCCCGACCGACAGACCGCCGAAATCCACATCCGCATCGCCCTCATGAACCGCTTCAACGCCCTCGGCACCGCCAAGATCGTCCGCGTGGCATGACGTCAGTGGGGTAAGGGGACCTCACGACTCAGGCCGGGGTAATGCAACAACGCCATGGCGTGAACGCGCTAGCGCTGGCCGAGGCTGCGAACAAGTCCTTCGCCGAGGGCCGCCCGGTCGAGGTGACAGCCGACATGACGGGGGTTTGAGCCATGAGCTTCACCCTCGCCGCCTGCGCCGAAATGCTCTGGCAGGACAAACCGATCGAATGGCGCTGTGCCAAGTTGACCGAAATGGGGTTTCAGGTGGGCCTATGGAATTGGCCCGACCACGACCTGACCAAGTTGGAAGCCTCGGGCGCGACCTTTTCCATCATGAATGGCTACCTCGAAGGGCGCCTTTGCGATGATGCGGGCGCGGACATGCTGCTCGCCTCGGCGCGCGAGACGGCAGAGGTCGGCAAACGGCTTGGAGTCGCGCGGCTCAACCTGCATGGAACCGGCCTCGGCGAGGGCGGGCGGCCCGTTCTGGCCGAAACCTCGACCCCCAAAAAGTGGGTCAAGGCGCTCGATACCCTGAACCGCATTTGCGACATGGCCGAAGAGTTGGACGTGGTCTTCACGCTGGAGAACCTCAACTTGCCCGTCGACCATGCCGGAGTGCCCTTTGCCCGCGCCGAGGAGACACTCGCTCTCGTCTCGGCGATCGACCGGCCCCAGCTGCGCCTGAACCTTGATCTCTATCATGCGCAGATCGGCGAGGGGAACTTGATCGACCTCTGCGAGGCCTGCTTGCCCTGGATCGGTGAAATTCAGGTCGCCGACGTTCCTGGCCGTTGCGAGCCGGGCACCGGCGAGATCAACTACGCCGGTGTTGCGCGGGCGCTCAGGTCCATGGGCTATTCAGGCCCGGTGGGTATGGAGGCCTTCGCATCGGGCGACCCGGTAGCAGCCCTTGACGCCTTCCGCGCCGCGTTTGACGACTCATAGGGCCATCCGCCAGTTGGCATCGCAGCTATGGCGAGCGACAGCTTTTTGTCAGCCTTTTCGCTCGCCACCTAATCGCGCCCAGACCTTGCGGGCTCTGGACCCGCTGCGGTGGGATACATGATCTGCTTCCGACTCAATTTGCTTGACACCATATCCTTAGATCTGGCATTAATTTATTATATATCAACAACTTAGCAAGAAATCCTACCACCCCAGCCATGACCATCCAAAAATGTCATAAAGCCCAAGAAAAAAGGGCTGCCGCAGACCGCGCGGACACCCGTGTATCCCACATCGGCGCCGTTTGGGTACATTCTGCGACACATCGGACGGAGACGCAGCGCGCCACGCCCTCGTGCCTCGGTGAAAAGCGGCCACCAATAGGTCGCACTGGGGCGACGGCGGGACGTCTGGCACCCCGCCGCCGCCGCAGGCTCAGGTCTTGGACTATGCCGCGAACCGGTGGGGCGTCGACTGCCCAAGACGCCGCCTGAAGGCTGCAAGGCAGAGCGCCGCGATGGCCAGTTCCACGACGAGGGCACCGATGACGCTGCCGGATGGCATCCCGTCCATCGCAAGCCCGACCAGCCGCCCGACCGGAAACGCGATGAAGACCGTCAGGGCCACCGCCATGCCAACGGGCAGGATCGCGTGCCGCCAGAGGCCGAGCAGCATCAGCACGCCACACCCAGCCAGGCCGGCGCCGGGTGCGCGCAATTCGCTCAGCAGGCTGGCGTCTTGCCCCAGGATGATGCCGTAGCCGGCATAGAAGGCCTGCGGCGCGAACAGGATGAACGCACCGATGACAAGCGCGGTGAAGCCGGAGACGCCAAGCGCGATCTTCTCAAGCAGGGTAGGTTTCATGTCATGTTCCTTTCGCGCGGGGTTTCAGGCGGCTTGCGTCCAGGCACCGCTTCGGGCGGCGACTTGGGCGAAACCGGCAAAGTCGCGGGGCGCGCGGCCAAGTGCACACATCACGCCGTCCGTGGTGTGGGCGTTGCGCCCGTCCAGCGTTTCGCGCGCGATGGCGGTGAAGACATCGGCGACGAAGGGACCGCCAGCCTGCGCGACGTTTGCGTGAAACTCCTCGAAGCTGATCGGGATGTGCCGGATCTCGCGGCCGGTGGCCTGGGAAAGCTCTGCCGCCATCTCCGCGAAGGTCATCAGCCGCGGGCCGGTCACCTCGTAGAGCGCGCCCTTGTGCCCCTCCTCGGTCAGAGCGGCGACCGCGACATCGGCGATGTCGTCGATATCGATGATGGGCTCTGCAACATCGCCGCCGGGCATCGGGAGGACACCGGCCAGCACCGGATCGCGCAAGTAACCTTCGGAGAAGTTCTGCGCGAACCATGCCGCCCGGACGATCGTGAAATCGACGCCGGACGCGCGCACCACCTCTTCGCCGAGCCGCGCATGATGCTCGCCCCGACCGGACAGCAGCACAAGGTGCTCGACGTCCACGTCACGGGCCGTTTCGCAGAGGGACTCGAGCTTTTCCACGGCGCCCGGGAAGGCGAGATCGGGGAAGTAGGTGACATAGGCCGCACGGGCCCCGCGCAGGGCCGGTGCCCAGGTCTCCGGTGCCTCCCAGTCGAAGGGCGTTGCGGAACTGCGCGAGCCGCGGCGCACGGGAATGCCCCGCGCCTCAAGGCGGTTGGCGACGCGGCGGCCGGTCTTGCCGGTTGCGCCGATAACAAGAATGTCCTGGTTTTTCATGGGGTATCTCCTTGGCTTTGGTAACGGTAGCCAAGGGATAGGCGGGCAGAGGCTGCGCGGTATTGATCGACGGCGCCAGCCTTTTGACCCAAGTCGCCAATGCGTCCGTCAGCGGTGGGACATCTCCTTGCGGTAGGTCGCGGGCGTCGTTCCGACCCAGCGCTTGAAGGCGCGGGTAAAGGCGCTTTGCTCGGAAAACCCGGTAAGGAACGCGATTTCGGCCAGGGAATGGCTTTCATCCCGCAAGAGGCCCTCGGCAAGGTCGCGGCGGGTTTCCTCGGCGAGGGTCTGAAAGGTCAGTCCGTGCTCGGCCAGCCGCCTGTGAAAGGACCGCGCACTCAGCCCGAGGCCGCGCGCGATCTCGGCCATCTTCGGCGCGCCCTCGTTGAGGCTTTGGGCAATCGCGGCCCTTGCCTGCGCGACAAGGTCGGGGTCTCGGGCAATCTCGGACAGTTCCGCGTCGAGATGCGTGGCGAGATAGTGCGAGATCCCCTCGTCCCCGAGGATGTTGGACCGGGCCAGCATCTCGTCGGAATAGAAGATCGCGTCAAGTTCGGCGCCAAAGCGCACCGGGCATCCGAACCAGTCTTCATGCGCGGCGGTCGTGCGCGGGGCGGGATGCCGGACCAGCACCTCCACGGGCGCAAGCGGCTCGGGGCAGACCTGCCGCGCGATCGACACGGCGCTGGCAAGGGTCGCTTCGTTCGACAGCCGCATTCCGAGACGCCGTTCGCCCGCGCGGTGCAGGATGAACAGCGTGCCGCCGTCCGCCGGGCGCAACTCGTATTCGACGACGCTGGTCCACAGACGCGCATAGCGTTCCACCCGCGCATAGGACGCCCCGAGGGTCGTTGCCGCCTTGAAGGCCAGCCCAAGCGCGCCGTATTCGTCAAGCCGCATGGAGGCGCCCACCCGCACCGGCAGGTCGGTCACGTCGATCTGTGCGGCGATCCGTTCGAGCATGTCATAATAGCGCTCGGCCGGAACCATCTGCCCGGCGTCCCAAGGACCCTCGGGTGAGATCCCGACACTGGCCAGCATCTCCCCGGCATCGACCTTATCGCCCGCTGCCGCGACCATCTTGCGCGCAAAGAGCGACGTCACATACCCCATGGGGCACATCCTACGATGCGCGGGGGTGGCCGCCAAGCGTGCGGTGGGGTCGGCCCTCCCGTTTGCCGGGTCCAGCTGACGCCTTGGGACCGTCTGCAGGACAAAACCGTAAGGCAGAGACTGTCCACCCGTCTCGATCAGACGCGCCGCAAGGGCACATCGCGGCCCGTCTTCAGCGCGGGGATTTGCGCGCGGGCGGCTTGAACCCGCGACAGGTCAAGGTCCAGCACCGCAAGACCTGGCGCATCCCGGCCCAGATCGGCAAGCACCTTGCCCCATGGATCGACCGCCAGCGCGTGACCCCAGGTTTCGCGCCCATCGGCATGGTGGCCGGCCTGCGCCGCCGCCAGCACGAAGGCCCCGGTCTCGATCGCGCGGGCACGCAACAGGACCTCCCAATGGGCCTGCCCCGTCGGCACCGTAAAGGCAGAGGGGATGAAGATGATCGTCGCGCCCTCCTGCCCGTAGCGGCGGTAGAAATAGGGAAAGCGCAGGTCATAGCAGATCGACAGGCCCCACGGCCCCCAGGGCGTGTCCAGCATCACCGCCGCCTCGCCCGGGGCGAAGCGTTTCGACTCGCCGATGGGCGCTTGCCCCTCGATCGCCACGTCGAAGAGATGCACCTTGTCGTAGTCCGCCCGGATCGCGCCGGTCGCATCGATCACCGCGGAATGGTTCAGGAACCGCCCGTCCGGCCCCAGAACGGGGGTCGAGCCCGCGTGGATCCAGATGCCATGCGCGGCGGCAAGGTCACGGCAGGCCAGCAGAAACGGGTCATCCTCGGAGGCGACCACCTGTGTGCGCGCCACCTCGGCATTGCGGTTCATCAGCCCCGCAACCTCCGGCAGGCACAGAAGCTCCGCCCCCTCGCCCGCCGCCCGAGCGGCGAGGTCGGTCACCGTCGCGATGTTCTCGGCATGGGTATCGGCCGAGCACATCTGCGCCAGCGCGACGCGCAGGGTGGCGCGCTCAGCCACGGCTGCTGAGCGTGCGGGAGACGGCGTCTTTCCAGCCCGCGTAGCGCGCCTCGCGCGTGGCGCCGTCCATCTGCGGCTTGAAGGTGCGTTCCAGTGCCCAATCCTCGGCGAAGGCCTCGAAGCCGGGGTAAACGCCTGCCTGCATCCCCGCGACCCAGGCCACGCCAAGCGCCGTCGTCTCCAGCACTTCGGGCCGGTCCACATCGGCGCCAAGGATGTCGGCCAGGAATTGCATCGTCCAGTCCGAGGCGGTCATGCCCCCGTCGACACGCAGCACGTTCTCGGCCCCGCCGGCCCCCTGCCAGTCGGCCTCCATCGCCTCCCACAGATCACGGGTCTGGAACCCCACGGACTCCAGCGCCGCCCGGGCGATTTCCTGCGGTCCGGTGTTGCGGGTCAGCCCGTAGATCGCGCCCCGGCAATCCGGATCCCAATAGGGCGCGCCCAGCCCGGTGAAGGCGGGGACGAGGTAAATCGTTTGCGAGGGGTCACCGGCCTCGGCCAGCGCCTGGCTGTCGGCGGCAGCATCGATGCAGCGCAGCCCGTCGCGCAGCCATTGCACCACGGCCCCGGCGACGAAGATCGACCCTTCCAGCGCGTAGGTCGGCTTGCCATCGAACTGGTAGGCGATGGTGCCGAGCATCCGGTTTTGCGACCTGACCAGCGTGTCGCCGGTGTTGAGCAACGCGAAACAGCCCGTGCCATAGGTCGATTTCAGCATCCCCGGCTGGAAACAGGCCTGCCCCAGCGTCGCGGCCTGCTGATCACCCGCCACCCCGCGAATGGCGATCCCGGCCCCGAACAGCGCCGGGTCGGTCGTGCCGAACTCCGCCCCACAATCAAGAACCTCGGGCAGCAGGGCGCGCGGGATGTTGAAAAGGCGCAGGATGTCCTCGTCCCACTCTCCCTCGCGGATATTGTACAAAAGTGTGCGGGCGGCATTGGTCGCGTCGGTCACGTGCCGCTGACCGCCCGTCAGGTGCCAGATCAGCCAGCTGTCGATCGTACCGAAGGCAAGCTTCCCGGCCTCGGCCTTTGCGCGCGCACCCTCGACGTTCTCCAAGAGCCAGGCCAGTTTCGACCCCGAGAAATACGGGTCGAGCAGCAGCCCGGTCTTCTCCTGCACCATCGGTTCATGGCCACCCTCACGCAGCTTGGCGGTCATCGACGCCGTGCGCCGATCTTGCCAGACGATGGCCTTATGCACCGGCTCTCCGGTCTCGCGATCCCACAGCACGACGGTTTCGCGCTGGTTGGTGATGCCGATGGCGGCGATCTTCTCGGCGCTCGTCCCGGCCTTCTCCAAGGCACCGCGCACGGTGGCCAGCACCGTGTCCCAGATCTCCATCGCGTCATGTTCGACCCAACCCGAGGCCGGGAAATGCTGGGTGAATTCCTGCTGCGCCGAGGCGACGGGCCGGTGATCGGCGCCAAAGACGATGGCCCGCGTCGAAGTCGTTCCCTGGTCGATGGCCAGAACCTGCGTCATGCCGTGCCTCCCCTCTCGTCTCGCTGTTGTCGAAGCCTACCGGCCACGCGCCGGGCTGCAAGTCATTCGGCGGCCCGGGCCTGACGCTCGGCCAGCATCCAGTCGTCGATGACCGCGATCTGCTCCGCGCTCAACCGCAGGCCCAGCTTCGAGCGCCGCCAGACCACGTCCTCGGCCGCTTGGGCATATTCGCGCGTCATCAACCAGCGCACTTCGGCCTCGGTCAGGGTCGCGCCGAAATCGCGCCCCAGATCCTCGGCACTCTGCGCATCGCCCATGATCTGCGCCGCCTCGGTCCCGTAGGCGCGCACAAGGCGCAGCGCCCACCGCTCGGTCAGGAAGGGATGCGCCGCGCGCAGATCGGCCACCAGCCGTGCCACCCCATCCACCGGGAAATCGCCGCCCGGCAGCGGCAGCCCCGCCGTCCAGACACCGCCCGCCTTGGGAAAGAAGGGCGCGATCTTGGCCAGCGCATCCTCGGCCAGCTTGCGATAGGTGGTGATCTTGCCGCCAAAGACGTTCAGCATCGGCGCGCCCGCGTCGTCCAGCGACAGCACGTAGTCGCGCGTCGCCGCCGTGGCGCTTTTTGCCCCGTCGTCATAGAGGGGCCGCACCCCGGAATAGGTCCAGACGACATCCTCGGCGCTGATCGGGTCTGCAAGGTATCCGTTGACGAAACGGATCAGGTAATCGCGTTCCTCCGGCGTGCAGACAGCCTCGGACGCATCGCCGTGATGCTCCTGATCGGTCGTGCCAATCAGGGTGAAATCCGTCTCGTAGGGAATGGCGAAGATGATGCGCCCGTCCGAGCCCTGGAAGAAATAGCACTTGTCATGGTCGAACAGGCGCCGCGTCACGATATGGCTGCCGCGCACAAGGCGCACGTTCTCGCTGGAGTTCTGCCGCGCCACGTTCTGCACGATATCGGCAACCCACGGTCCCCCGGCATTGACCAGCGCGCGGGCCAGATGATCGGACCGCACGCCACCCCGCTCGACCGTCACGCGCCACAGATCACCCTCGCGCGTTGCTGACACGACGCGGGTGCGCGTGAGGATCGTCGCACCCCGCGCCTCGGCGTCACGGGCATTCAGCACCACAAGCCGCGCATCCTCGACCCAGCAATCGGAATACTCGAACGCCTTCTCGAACTTGGGCTTGAGGCCTTTGCCCTCGACCGACCCCTTCAGCCGCAGGGTCCTGGTCGCGGGCAGGATCTTGCGCCCCCCCAGATGGTCATAAAGGAACAGCCCCGCCCGGATCAGCCAGTCGGGCCGCCGCCCCTTCATCCAGGGCATGACCGCGGTCAACACGCGCGAGGTGGGCGTCTCGGAATCGAACCGCATTTCCTTCGACAGCGGCAGGACGAAGCGCATCGGCCACGAGATATGGGGCATCGCGCGAAGCAGCGTTTCCCGCTCGGCCAGCGCATGGCGCACGAGGCTGAATTCGAAAAACTCCAGGTAACGCAGCCCGCCATGGAACAGCTTGGTCGAGGCCGAACTGGTCGCGCCCGCCAGGTCCCCCATCTCGGCAAGGCAGACGGAAAGGCCCCGCCCCGCCGCGTCGCGGGCGATGCCGCAGCCGTTGATGCCGCCGCCGATCACGAAGATGTCGTAGGTCCGGTCGTTCATGGGTGGCCTCGCGCGCCGAGTCCCGTTTGGTCGATTTTTTTCATTCCATGTTCGTTTTGTCAATTTTCAAACGCGTTTCTTTTCGATATAGATCGAAACCATGCCGATCACACCCCGCCAAGACGATATCCTGCGCGTAGCCCGCGAAATCGGGCGGGTTGGCGTCGATGATCTTGCCGCCCAGTTCGATGTTACGGTGCAGACCATCCGCCGCGACCTGACCGAGCTGTGCGAAGCTGGATTGCTCGACCGCGTCCATGGCGGCGCGGTCCTGCCGTCGGGGGTCACGAATATCGGTTACGAGGAACGCCGCCGCACAGCGGCCGGCGCGAAAGAGGTCATTGCACGGGCCGCGGCCGCGCTGATCCCGCCGGGCGCATCGGTATTCCTGAACATCGGCACCACAACCGAGGCGGTCGCGCGCGTCTTGCGCGATACGGCGAACCTGATGGTGGTGACCAACAACATGAACGTGGCGCAAATCCTTTCGGGCCATCCCTCCGCCGAGGTGATGGTGACCGGTGGGCGGCTGCGCCGGGCCGATAACGGCCTGGTGGGCGAGCGGGCGACGGCCACGATAAATCAGTTCAAAGCCGATTTCGCCATTCTTGGATGCTCGGCCGTCGACCTCGAAGGCGACCTGCTGGATTTCGACCCCGAGGAGGTCCGCGTCACCAAGGCCTTCCTGTCGAAGGCGCGCAGCGCGATCCTTGTCGCCGACGACAGCAAGCTGGAGCGCAACGCGCCCGTCAAGATCGCCAGCCTCTCCAGTTTCGATCGCTGGATAACCAACGCCCCGCCACCCGAGGCGTTGCAAGACCTTTGCGCCGAAAGCGAGACAGAGATCACGATTGCGGGCTGACCCGCGCGATCAGATCCTCGACCTGCGGCCCAAGCGCCTCGACGATCAGGGCCACGCCCTGCGCATTCGGGTGAATGCCATCGGACTGCATGTAAGTGGAATACGCCGCCTCGGGGTCGGCCTCGGCCGCCGCGCTCAAGGGCGCAAGGAAGCTTTCGGCGTAAAGCGTGCCGTATTCCTCGGCCAGTTCGGGATACATGGCGTTGAACGCGGCCTGGTAGTCAGGGCCGTAATTGCCCGGCGCGCGCAGGCCGACCAGCAGCACCTCGATCCCTTGCGCCTCTGCCTCGTCGAGGATCCCGGCCAGGTTCGCGCGGCTTGCCTCGGGCGGGATGCCGCGCAGCAGGTCGTTGCCGCCAAGCGCCACGATCATGGCATCCACCCCGGTGCCCAGCGCCCAGCCGATCCGCGCCAGACCGCCCGCCGTGGTGTCGCCCGACACGCCGTGGTTCTCGATCCGCACGGCATGTCCCCGCTCGGTCAGCCACGCCTGCAACTGCGGCACGAAGCCGTCGCCACCCATCAGCCCGTACCCTTGCGTCAGGCTATCGCCCAGCGCCACGATGCTGACGGGGCGCTCCTGCGCCGCCACCGGCCCTGCGACCGCAAGCGCCAGCAGCGCGGCCTTGCCCCACATGCGCATGGCCCCATATGCCCTGTAGAAAAGTGAACCGAGGCGTTCAGCCATGTCCGATCCCGTCTTGTCCCTGTCCGATGCCCGGCTGTCGCTGTCCGGCAATGCCGGGCCGGTCGATATCCTCCACGGCATAACGCTCTCCGTGAACCGGGGCGAGGCGGTGGCGCTGACGGGTCCGTCCGGATCGGGCAAGTCGTCTCTCCTCATGCTGATGGGCGGGCTGGAGCGTGCCACCGGCGGCTCGGTCATGGCCCTTGGCCGTGACCTGACCGCGATGAACGAGGACCAGCTGGCCCGGTTTCGCCGGGAACATATGGGGGTGGTGTTCCAATCCTTCCACCTGATCCCGACGATGACCGCACTGGAAAACGTCGCGACGCCGCTGGAACTGGCCGGCCATGCCGACGCCTTCGACCGGGCCGAGGCGGAACTTGCCGCCGTGGGCCTTGGCCATCGCGCCGGCCACTACCCCAGCCAGATGTCGGGCGGCGAGCAGCAGCGCGTGGCGCTGGCCCGCGCCCTGGCGCCGCGCCCCGAAATCCTGTTGGCCGATGAACCTACCGGCAATCTCGACGGGGCCAACGGCGCGGTCATCATGGACATGCTGATGGACCTGTCGGCCAAGCGCGACGCGACCCTGGTCCTCGTCACCCACGCGCCCGAACTGGCCCGTCGCTGCGATCGTGAGATCCGCCTGCGCGACGGGCAACTCGACACCCCCGTCGCGCGGGAGGCCGCCGAGTGAGCGTTGCACTGCGCATCGCACGGCGCGAGTTGCGCGGCGGGCTGAAAGGGTTCCGCATCTTCCTCGCCTGCCTCGCGCTTGGCGTCGCGGCCATCGCGGCCGTGGGATCGGTGCGCACGTCCATTCAGCAAGGGCTGGTAAGCGAAGGCGCGGTGATCCTTGGCGGCGACGCGCAAATGGCCTTTCCCTTCCGCCGCGCGTCCGAGGAAGAACGCGCATGGATGGCGGACACCGCCACCCGCGTGTCCGAGACCATCGATTTCCGCTCCATGGTCGTGGTGGACCGCGACGGCGAGACCGAACGCGCCCTGACGCAAGTGCGCGGCGTCGATGATGCCTACCCGCTTTACGGCACGGTCGGCCTGTCCCCCGATATGCCCATTGCCGAGGCGCTGGAAATCCGCGACCTGCCCGGCGCGGTGATGCAGCGCCTGTTGATCGACCGGCTGGCGCTGGAGATCGGCGACACGTTCCGCCTCGGCACGCAGGATTTCGAGTTGCGCGCCGAACTGACGCTGGAACCCGATGGCGCGGGCGGCGGCTTCAACCTCGGGCCGCGCACCATCGTCTCGCTTGAGGGGCTGTCCGGGTCGGGCCTCGTGCAGCCCGGCACGCTCTACGACAGCGATTTCCGCCTTGCCCTGCCCGAGGACGCGGACCTTGCCGCGCTCGAGGCCGAGGCAGAGGCGCTGTTCGCCGAACAGGGCATGCGCTGGCGCGATGCGCGCAACGGCGCACCCGGGGTGCAGACCTTCGTCGAGCGGATCGGCGCGTTCCTGGTGCTGGTCGGGCTGGCGGGGCTTGCCGTGGGCGGCGTCGGTGTCTCTGCCGCCGTGCGCGCCTACCTTGAGGGCAAGGTCGCCACGATCGCGACGCTCAAGACGCTCGGCGCCGAAAGCCGCACGATCTTTACCGCCTATTTCGCTCAGGTGGGGGCGCTGACCCTGTTGGGCCTCGCGCTCGGGCTGGTCCTTGGCGCGCTTCTGCCGCTGGCCTTCGCCCCGCTGATCCAGGCGCAACTGCCTGTGCCGGTGGCCATCTCGGTCTATCCCGGCCCACTGGCCGAGGCCGCGGCCTATGGCCTGCTGACCGCCGTCGTCTTCACCCTTTGGCCCCTGGCGCGCACCGAACAGGTCCGCGCGGCATCGCTGTTCCGCGACGCGGGCGGGCCGCGCGCCTTGCCGCGCCTGCGCTACCTGATCGTGATCGCGGGCCTTGTCGGGGCGCTGATCGCGACCGCCGTCTGGTTGTCGGGCATCCCGCGCATGGCCCTTGGCACGGCGGCGGGCATCCTTGGCGCGCTCGGCCTTCTGGCAATGGCCGCCCTTGGTATCCGCGCCCTGTCGCGCCGCATCGCCCGGTCCCGCGCGCTGCGCGGGCGCACCGCGCTGCGCACCGCGCTCGGCTCGGTCGGCGGGCCGGGGTCCGAGGCGTCAAGCGTGGTGCTTTCCCTGGGCCTCGGCCTCGCCGTCCTGGCCGCCGTGGGCCAGATCGACGCCAACCTGCGCGCCGCGATCCAGCGTGACCTGCCCGAGGTCGCCCCGACCTATTTCTTCGTCGATATCCAGCCGGACCAGCTCCAGCCCTTCCTCGACCGGGTGCAGAACGATCCCGCCGTCAGCCGGGTCGATACCGCGCCCATGCTGCGCGGCGTCATCACCCGCATCAACGACCGCCCCGCCGCCGAGGTCGCGGGCGATCACTGGGTCATCCGCGGCGACCGGGGCGTGACCTATCTCGACACCGCCCCGCCCGAGGGCGAGATCACGGCAGGCGAATGGTGGCCCGAAGGCTATGACGGCCCGCCGCAAGTCGCCTTCGCCACCGAAGAGGCGTTGGAAATCGGCCTGAGCCTCGGCGACACGATCACCGTCAGCATCCTTGGCCGCGACGTGACCGCCGAGGTCACGGCCTTTCGGCAGGTGGAGTTCGAGAATGCGGGCATCGGCTTTGTCCTGACCATGTCGCCCAACGCCCTGCGCGGTGCCCCGCATACCCATATCGCCACCGTCTATGCCGCGCCCGAGGCCGAGGCGGCGATCCTGCGCGACGTGGCGGGCGATGCGCCCAACATCACCGCAATCCGGGTGCGCGATGCGCTCGACCGCGTGGCCGACGCGCTGCGCAGCCTTGCCGCCGCGACCTCCTACGGGGCGGCGGCCACACTGGTGACGGGCTTCGTCGTCCTGATCGGGGCCGCCGCGGCGGGCGAGCGCGGCCGCGTGTACGAAGCCGCCGTCCTGAAGACCGTGGGCGCGTCGCGTCGGACGATCCTTGTCAGTTTCGCCCTGCGCTCGGCGCTGCTTGGCGCGGCGGCGGGCGGTGTCGCGCTTCTGGCGGGCGTGCTGGGCGGGTGGGCCGTGATGACCTTCGTGATGGATGGCAGCTACCGGTTCGAACCCGTCTCGGCGCTGGCCATCGTCATCGGCGGCGCGGTGACGACGCTGCTGGCCGGGCTGGCTTTTGCGTGGCGTCCGCTCGCCACGCGCCCCGCGCGCGTGCTGCGCGCCCGCGAATGAGGCAGAAACGCCGCGCGCCGTCGGTGACGCGCACCGCAATGCCCCCTTGCCCCTTGCCAAGCGCCGCCGCAGCGCGCACCTGACTGTCATGCTTCGTTCCGTCCGCACGCTTCTGGGCCGCAAGGACCGCCCCGACACCGCCCCCCGCTCCGGGGCCGAGGCCCGCCCCGAAGACATGCCGCGCCCCGCGCAAGCGACCTATGTCGTGGGCGACATCCACGGGCGTGCCGATCTGTTGGAACTGATGCTGGAACTGATCGACGCCCATATCGGCGGGACCGAGGCCAGCGACCCCCGGCTGGTCTTCGTGGGCGACTATGTCGACCGGGGCCGTGGCAGCGCCGAGGTTCTGGCCCGCCTGCGCGAGCTGACCCGCGACTTTCCCGACAACGTCACCTGCCTCATGGGCAACCATGAACGCATGATGCTCGATTTCCTGGCCGACCCGGCCACGCGCGGCCCCCGCTGGATGCGCGCAGGCGGCAACGCAACGCTGTCCAGTTTCGGGATCGATCCCGAGCCGCTTGCGACGGGGGCCTCCCCCGACGCCTTCCGCGAGGTCGCGCGCCATCTGAAATCGTCCATGCCCGACGGGCTTGAAGGCTGGATGACAGGCCTGCCGCTCTCGTGGCATTCCGGCAATCTCTGGGTCGTGCATGCGGGCGCCGACCCCGCCCACCGGATGGAGGATCAGACCGGGCGCGTCCTGCTCTGGGGGCATCCGGAATTCGAGAGCGAACCGCGCGGCGATGGCCTCTGGATCGCGCATGGTCATATCGAGGCGGACCTGCCCTTCGCGGGCGACGGGCGCATCGCGACCGACACCGCGGCGTGGTCCACGGACCGCTTGACCGCCTGCGCGATCCGCCCCGACGGGCGGCACGATTTCCTGCAAACCTGAGCGGGCGTCCTAGCGGTGCAACCGCTCCTCGGCCCCGTCCTCGATCTCGGTCTTCCAGAGCGCTACGCGCGAGCGGAACGCCGCGCGCCCGATCATGTGGGCCGCGACGGGGGCCGTGATCAGCAGGAACAGGATCGTCGCCAGCGCCCGCGTCACGACACCGGTTTCGGCGAAATAGATCGCCACCGCGCCAAGGATCAGGCCCGCGCCCAGCGTGCCCGCCTTGGTCGAGGCATGCATGCGGATCAAAACGTCGGGCAGGCGCAACACGCCCAACCCCGCGACGAGGCAGAAGAATCCGCCCAGCAGGATCATGATGGCCATTATCCAGTCGAGGATCATTTGCGCTGCTCCGTGTGCGGTTGGGTCATGGTGGGGCCCGCCTCTCCGATCCCGGCGCGGCGGCGGTCCACGAAGCGCGCCAGCGCCACGGTGGCCAGGAACCCGACCAGCGCCAGAACGATGGCCACGTCGACGAAGGCCGTATCCCCCGACAGGATCGCGTAAAGGCCGCAGAAGCTGACGATCTGAACCGTCATCATATCCAGCGCCACGATCCGGTCGGGCAGGCTCGGCCCCTTGATGAGCCGGATGAAGGCCAGCGCCACGCCCAGCATCACCATGACAAAAGCCACGTCCACGGCGATTGAAAGAATATCCATCCCTGTCACTCCATCGCTTCGCGGACCCAGCGGGCCATGCCGGTACGGATCTGCGCCCGGATCGCATCCGGGTCGTCGGCGAACATCGCGTGAATATACAGCGTCTTGCGGTCCTCGGTCACATCGAGGCTGAGCGTGCCGGGCGTCAGCGAGATCAGGTTGGTGACCAGCAGGATCTCCATCTCGTCATCGGCCTCCAGCGACACCGAGATGATGCCCGGCCGCGCCTTGTGCGCGGGCGTCAGCACGTCCCAGATCACCTGCACGGAGCTGACGACCAGCTCGTACAGGAACAGGACCCCCAGCTTCACCCAACGCCAGACGCGTTTGAAATAGCGGTCGCAGCCGGGAAAGAGCGGCTTGGTCACGAACAGCGCCGCCGATCCCAGCGCGAAGCCCACGGCCAGCCCGGTCAGCGTGATATCCCCGGTCAGCGCGGCCCAGGCCACGGCCAGGGCGATGTTGAGGATGAAGATATTCATGGCAGCACCTCCGCCTGCGCCAGCCCGGTCGCCTCCATCGGTACGTCACCCAGCACGGCCGCCACATAGGCCGTCGGGTCCAGCAACTGCGCGGCCGAGCGTTCGGCAAAGGCCACGAACGGCTCGGGGAAAAACCCGATGATGCAGGTCAGCACCGCCAGCGACGCGATGGGCAACAGCAGGGCCGCCCGGTCGCGGGACGGCAGGGTGCTCAGCGACGGTTCCAGCCCCGAAGGGTGCGGCGTCCAGAAGGCCGCGCCCCAGATCTTGGTCATCGAGAAGATCGTCATCAGGCCCACGGCCAGCGCGATGCCCGCGATCCAGTAGGCCTCGGTATCGAGCGAGGCCTTCACCAGCACGTATTTCGCCCAGAACCCCGAGAGCGGCGGAAAGCCCGCCAGCGAAAAGGCCGGAACAAGGAACAGCACCGCCAGGACCGGTGCGGATTTGTAGAGCCCGCCGATCGACGACAGCTCGGTCGAGCCCGCGATGCGCCGCGCCACCCCTGCCACGAGGAACAGGTTCGCCTTCACGATGATATGGTGCACGAGGTAGAACACCGCGCCGACAATCGCCAGGGGCGTGAACAGCGCGAGGCCAAGGATCATGTAGCCGATCTGGCTGACGATGTGGAACGACAGGATGCGCCGGAAATCGTTCATCGCCGCGGCCCCCAGAACGCCCGTCACCATGGTGAAACCGGCCACCCACAGCAGGATCGTGTGCGTGAACGCGATGTCGCTGGTGAATATCAGCGTGAAGGTCCGGATCAGGGCATAGACCCCCACCTTGGTCAGCAGCCCCGCGAAGATGGCCGAAACGCTGAAGGCGGGGGTGTGGTAGCTGGCCGGCAGCCAGAAAAACAGCGGAAATACCGCGGCCTTCACCCCGAAAGCCACCATGAACATCATCGCCACGACGACCAGAAGGCCCTGGTTTTCCACCTGCTGCACCGCGCCGTGCAGGTCGGCCATGTTCAGCGTGCCGGTCATGCCATAGAGCAGGCCCACGCCCGCCAGGAACAGGATCGTCGAGACGAGGTTCAGCGTCACGTATTTGATGCCGCCATCCAGCTGCACCCGCTGACCGCCGAGGATCAGCAGGCCGAAGCTGGAGATCAGCATGACCTCGAACCAGACATAGAGGTTGAACAGGTCGCCCGTCAGGAACGCCCCCACGACACCCGCCAGCAGCACCTGGAACAGGGCGTGGTAGCCCAAGGCCTCTTTCCGCTCGTCTATATCGGCCAGCGCATAGACCGACACGGCCAGCCCCGTGATGCCGGTGATGACGACCATCACGGCACTCAGAAGGTCGGCCACCAGCGTGATTCCGAAGGGGGCCGCCCACTGGCCCATCTGCGCGGCGATAACACCCTCGGCCAGCACCTCGGCCATCAGGATGCCCGAGGCGATCAGCAGGCCGGCCGAGCCCACGACCGACAGCCAGCGCCCCTCGGGGCCCTTGCGGAACAGGAAGGACAGAACCGCCGTCGCGAAGGGGATGATGATGGGAAGTGCGAGAACCCAGCTCATGCGTGGTCCTCCCCTTCGCGCGGCTCGGCAAGGCGCATCTCGTCAGAATCGAGCGTGCCGAGGTTCTGGTAGGTGCGATAGACCAGCGTCAGCGCAAAGGCGAAGAGGCCGAAGCCGATCACGATGGCCGTCAGCACCAGCGCCTGCGGCAGGGCATTGGCCACGTCACCCAGCGGCGCATCCGCCCCCTCGGGGATCAGTGGCGGGCTTTGCGCGGTCAGACGGCCCGAGACGAAAATCGTCAGGTTGGCCGCGTTCGAGATCAGGATCAGCCCGAAGATGAAGCGCAGCACGTTGCGCGCCAGCATCAGGTGCACCGCTGCCGCCACGAGAACGCCGACCATGATGGCCACCATCAACTCCATTCAGACTTCCTCCTCGAGGGCCAGAACAAGGGTCAGGATCGACCCGAACACGACCAGGTAAACGCCGATGTCGAAGACCAGCACGCTGCTGATCGGCAGGCCCTTGTCCTCCTCGGTTTCACCGATGAACAACCACTGCCCGGTAAAGAACGCCTCGCCGAAAAACGCCGCGAAGCCCCCGGCGCAAAGGGCGATGCCAAGGCCCACCATGGCGATGTTCTGCGGTTCGACCCTGAGCGCGGCGCGCGTCGCCTCGGCCCCTTGCGCAATGGCGTAGAGGATGAAGCCGGTCGCCCCGATCAGCCCGCCGATGAACCCGCCGCCCGGCAGGTTGTGCCCGCGCAGCAGCATGAAGACCGAGAACAGAAGGAGCAGCGCCACCAGAAGCCGCGTCGCCGCGTTCAGGATGATCGAGTTCACCATCTCAGCGCCCCCCGTCCTTGTCGGCGGCATCGCCGCCATAGCGCGTGCCGCGCAACAGCGCGTAGGCCGCCAGCGCCGCGATCACGACCACCGCAATCTCGCCGAAGGTATCCAGCGCGCGGAAATCCACGAGGATCACGTTGACGATGTTGCGGCCATAGGCGTCGGGCCAACTGGCCACCTCGAAATAGTCGGTGATGCGCCGGTCGAGGTCGCCTTGAAGGACGGCGATCAGGACCGCGCTCACGACCGCGCCGGTCGCGATGGACAGGACCGCATGGCCCGGGCGGCGCGGCTCATCCCCGAGGTTGAGGTTCGGCAGCTTCAGCATTGCCACGGCCACCAGCACGACGACCAGCGTTTCCACCAGAAGCTGCGTGATCGCCACGTCCGGCGCGCTGAACATGATGAAGATCAGCGCGACCCCGATGCCGACGACGCCCAGCGCCGCGATCGCCGTCATGCGGCTGCCGGTATAGGCAGTCAGAAGCGCGCCGGCGGTGATGAAGATCAGGACCGCCCAATGCTTGAACAGCAGGCCGTCGAACTCGGCCGCGAAGTCGATGCGGAAATCCAGCGCGCCCTGCGCCCAGATCGTGCCCCCCAGCGCCACGGTCAGCGTCGCGAACACGATCAGCATATAGCGTTGCAGCACGCCCGATTGCAGGTGCCGCGTCTGCCAGGCGGCCAGCGCCTTGATCCCGTCGATCAGCCGATCCCAGCCCGGGTCGAACTTGACCGGGTTGGCGGCGATGATCCGCGCCAGCGCCGCGCGCAGGCGGGCGTGCACGAGGTAGAGCACGATGCCCGTGGCGAAGGTCGCCAGCGACAGCAGGAAGGCGGCGTTCACCTCGCGGAACAGGTAGAGGTCCACCGTGTAGTCATAATCGCCATAGACGGCCCAGGTGCCCGGCGCGACGAGGAACCGCTCGACCATGTCGGGGAACAGGCCAAAGCCCAGCGACAGCGCGCCCAGGATCAGCGGCCCGATCCACATCACCCACGGCCCTTCATGGGCGGGGCGGGGCGTGTCGGACAGCCTGCCGGTGAAGGGGCGCAGAACGGCGATGCCCGCGGCCACGAACATCAGCGCGGAGGCCGCGAAAATCGTGCCGGTGATCCAGACTGTCGCCTGCTCGTGCCCGAGGCCCGCCTTGTAGAGGAACTCTTTCCCGATGAAGCCCACGAAGGGCGGGATGCCCGCCATCGAGATCGCGGCCAGCGCCCCGCCGAGGAAGGTCAGCGGCATCTTGCGGCCCAGCCCGCGCAGGCGGTCCACCTCGCGCGTGCCGGTCTCGTGATCGACGATGCCGATCATCAGGAACAGCGCCGCCTTGTAGAGCGAATGGACGACCAGGAACACCATCATGCCCTTGATCGCGTCGGGCGAGCCGGTACCGATGAACAACGTCAGCGCGCCCAGCGCCATCAGCGTGGTGTAGGCCAGCACCTGCTTGATGTCGGTCTGCCGGATCGCCAGCAGGCTGGCGAAGACGGTGGTGAACCCGCCCGCAACGATCAGCGTCCAGAACCACAGCTCGCTGTCGCCCAGCGCCGGGTTGACCCGCGCCAGCAGGTAGACGCCGCCCTTCACCATCGTGGCCGAGTGCAGGTAGGCCGAAACCGGCGTGGGGGCCGCCATCGCGTTGGGCAGCCAGAAATGGAACGGGAACTGCGCCGACTTGGTGAACGCGCCCAGCAGGAACAGGATGACGATGGGCACGTAAAGCGGATGGGCGCGGATCGCCTCGCCCTGCGTCAGGATCTCGGACAGCTCGAACGTGCCCGCGACATGCCCCAGCAGGATCATCCCGGCCAGCAGGGCAAGCCCCCCCGCGCCCGTCAGCAACAGCGCCTGAAGCGCCGAGCGCCGCGACTTGGCACTGGCATTGTCGAAGCCGATCAGCAGGTAGGAGGAGATCGTCGTGACCTCCCAGAAGACGAACAGCGCGATCAGGTTGTCCGACAGCACAAGGCCCAGCATCCCCACCATGAAGGCCATGAGGAACAGGACGAAACGCGGGTAGTCGGGGTGCTTGCCAAGGTAAGCGGTGGAAAACAGCGTCACCAACGTGCCGATCCCGGCGATGAGCAATGCAAAGGTCAGCGACAGCCCGTCGATCAGGACAGACAAGCGAATATCCATCGACGGCACCCAGTCGATGCCCAGAAGGATTTGCTCCCCCTCCGAGACCGGGCCGACATATTGCAGGAACCACGCGAACAAAGCCGCGGGCACCGCGACCGATATCCATCCTGCCGGACCACCCGCCTTGCGCGGAACCTCTGCCGTGTTACTCGCCACGCTTCATCACCCTTCGTCCTTCGCGCCGGCGGTTGCGCCCTGCGCCATTCGGGCGTTTCGCCCGTATTGTTCTTTCGATCTGTGGCAGCCAAGCCGAAGGTCCAGCCTTCACTGGGCGCGACGGGATGCACTGCGCACAAAAGAGGACCGAGGGCCCGGACGATGCCGTCGCGGTTGACGGCTGAGACCGCCACGACACCGCCCGGGAGGAAAGTCTTGCCGGTCCGTGAGCGCCGGAAGGGACTATGCCCGGCGCGGCAAGACCTCCATCGAGCTCCATGCGTGCCCACGGAGCGCCGATACCTTTACCCTCGGTCACGACAGGAGTTAGGGCGGCACCACCATAGGATAAATGGCAAACCTCTTTAATTATCCATTGGAAGAAACTATCATGTAGCCGAGGCAATATCTGGACCGTCCCATGCACAACGCCATTCCGCCCTTCACGCTGCGCCAGCTCCGTTACCTCGTCGCGCTTGAGGAAACCGCCCATTTCCGCGAGGCCGCGGAAAGCTGCGGCATCTCGCAACCCTCGCTGTCGGTACAAATCAAGACGCTGGAAGAGGCGCTTGGCCTGACGCTGGTCGAACGCGGGCGCGGGCCGGTGCAACTGACCGTCGCCGGACGCGAGGTGGCGCGGCGCGGGCGCGAGATGCTGGATGCCGCGCAAGGCATTCTCGATCTGTCCGTGACGCTGAAATCGGGCCTGGGCGGCACGATCCGGCTGGGCACCTCGGCCACGCTCGGCCCCTACCTGATGCCGCATGTGGTGGGCGATCTGCACCGCACCCATCCCGATCTGCGCCTCTATATCCGCGAGGCCGCCCCGCGCGACCTGATGCGCGAGTTGCAGGACGGCGTGCATGACCTGATCCTGACGCAACTGCCGGTGCCGGGCGCGACGCTGTCGGTGGCGCGGCTGTTCCGCGAACCGCTGGCGGTGGCGCTGCCTGCCGATCATGATCTGATCGCGAAAACCGAACTCGACGCGCCTGACCTTGCACAGCAAACCATCCTGTCGCTGTCGCCCGCCTACGCGCTGCACGACCAGATCGCGGCGATGTGCAGCGATATGGGGGCCGATGTCTCGCGCGATTACGAGGGCACGTCGCTCGATGCGTTGCGGCAGATGGTGGCGATGGACATGGGGCTGACCTTTCTGCCCGCGCTCTACGTCCGGTCCGAGATCGAGGGGCGCGCGCGCGACGTTGTCGTCCGCCCGTTCCGGGGGCGGCGCTTTTCCCGCTCGATCGGGCTGGTGTGGCGCGCCAGTTCGGGCGCGGGTCCGGCCTATGACCGGCTGGCCGAGGCCATCCGGTCGACCGCCCGGCGCTTTCCCGAACTGGTGATCGAAGGCTGACGGGCGTGTCGCGCCGGCCCTTTGCGCATTGACGCCTGCGTGACGCCTGTCAAAACTGCCGTGCATGACCGAAGCCCTGAGCCTTGAAGACCTTGAAGCGCTGGCCGGCGATTGCCTGACGCGCGCCGGCGTGTCGCGCGCGCGGGCGCTGACGGTGGCGCGCGACACGGTCGCCGCCGAGGCGCGGGGCGACCGGGCCAACGGGCTGGATGCGCTGCTGCGTGACCTGCGCCTGATCCGCTATGGCCGGCTGCACGCCAGCGCGCGGCCCGAGATCGCCACGGCCAAGGCGGCGGTGTTGCAGGTCGATGCCGGGCACGGGTTTGCCGCCGTCGCCGTCGACGCCGCTTTGCCCGGGCTGATCGACATGGCGCGCCAGAAAGGGCTGGCCGTGCTGCGGCTTGACCGCGCCAGCGACCCGGCGGGCCTGTTCGGGGCCCTGGTGACCCTGGCCGATGCCGGTCTTGTCGCCCTGACCATCACCGGCAAAGGTGCGGCCCGCATGGCCAGCCCGGACCATCCCATGCCGCGCCCGCTGCTGACACCGGCCCGCCCGGCGCTGGCGGCCCTGCTGGGCGTCGTCGAGGACGAGGACGACCCCGCCGACAGCCCCCTTGGCGCACCGGTCGCCCATCGCGGCTGGATCCTCGCCGCTGATCCGCTCTGTACCGGGCTGATGGAGTTGGTGGGCGGCTTGCCGACCGACAGCCTTGAGCCGCCCGCGCGCCGGGTGGCGTTGCCGACCGACCTTCTCGCCCAGATCGTGACCAGCTGAGGACGCCGCCGCGCCATGCCCGCGCCCATGCTCAAAGGCCTGACCCTGCGCGGGCTGGAGGTGTTCGAGACCCTCGCCCGCACCGGCTCCGTCGCCGCGACGGCCCATGAACTGGGCATGTCCGCCCCCGCCGTGTCGCAGCAGATGAAGAACCTTGCGCAGGTGCTGGGCGTGGACCTGGTGGACCATTCGCGCCGCCCCATGGTCCTGACCCCCGCCGGGCGCCTGTTTTTGCCCCGCGCCGAGGCTGCGCTGGCCGCGTTGCGCAGCGGGCAGCGCGACCTGACGGCCCTGGACCTGAGCGGGTTGAGCGCCCTGTCGCTGGGCGTGATCGAGGATTTCGAGAACGAGGTCACCCCCAGCCTGGCCGCCCGGCTGGCCGAAGGGATGAGCCAATGCGCCTTTCGCCTGCGCACCGGGGCCAGTCACCGCCTGGTGGCGCGCATCGCCGCGCGCGAGCTGGACATGGCGATCTGCGCCGACACGGGCAGCGGCCCGGCGGAGGCGCGGCGCTACCCGATCCTGTCCGATCCCTACATCCTGGCCGTGCCGCGTGGCACCGATATCGGCGGCGGGCTGGCGAGCCTGTCCGAACTGGCCTTCCTGCGCCGCGACCTCGACCAGGTGATGGGCCGACAGATCGAGGCGTATCTGCGGCGCGCGGGCCTCGACCTGCCGCAGCGCTTCGAGATGGACTCGAACCAGTCGATCAGCGCGCTGGTGGCCAGCGGCACCGGCTGGACCATCACCACACCGCTGAGCCTGCTGCGGGCCGGACGCTTCGCCGGAGAGATCGACGCCCACCCCCTGCCCGGCGAGGAAATCGCGCGCGAGATCGTCCTGATGGTCAACGGAGATTGGTCCGACGAGATTCCGGGCCAGATCGCGGCACTCGCGCGGGAGTTGATCGAGACCCATTTCGTGGCGCCCGCCGCCGAACGCATGCCGTGGCTGGGAGCGCGTTTTGCAATCCTTGGCGACACCTGAGGCCGCCACCCGACGGACCGTTAGCGCCGGACATTGCAGGCGCGGCAGTCGGACGGGCGACGATTGACACGGAAAGCCGAATATTTTCTTGCGCATTATCATGATCCTAACTTAAGAGTGTAAACTTTTTTACTGCACGATGGCGGTAGCTAGAAAACCCGTTACAGAATGACGGCGCGGCAAGCGGAAATTGTTCTGAGTCTTGAATATTGCTGTCATCTTGCCATGGCGTGCGGGGTGTTGCGTGAATCGTCAAAACACCGTGCGCACACCATGCGGCCATGCCGCTGGCGGATCGGGATGCGAAGGGAACAGGAGCGCACCCCGCCACACACGCCAGAGGCGAGCGGCCCAAGGTTGGGGGAGGCTGACCCGACATCATACGCCCCTTCGGGGTGACTCGACGGCCCACGCGGGTGAACGACCGCGCGCGAGGGTTCAGTTCAGGCAGGACGCGCGGGGCTATCGTGGCCCCACGGACGGCTCGGTGCGTCCAGGCCGATGGCATCAGGGCCGTCCCACGCGGAGGGAAGAACTTGCCCAAGGACACCACGAACCATCCCGATCTTCTGGCCGGCGCGCATGTGGACGCGGCCGCCTACGACCGGATGTATGCCGAGTCGATCGAAAACCCCGAGGCGTTCTGGGCCGAGCACGGGAAGCGCATCGACTGGATCAAGCCCTTCACCAAGGTCAAGGACACGTCCTTTGCCCATGACGATGTGCACGTGCGCTGGTTCGAGGACGGCACGCTGAACGTGGCCGAGAACTGCATCGACCGCCATCTTGCCACCAAGGCCGACCAGACCGCGATCATCTTCGAGCCCGACAGCCCCGAGGAAGAGGCGCAGCACATCACCTACAAGCAGCTGCACGAAGAAGTGGGCCGCTTTGCCAACGTCCTGAAGGAACTGGGCGTCGAAAAGGGCGACCGCGTCGTTCTGTACCTGCCGATGATCCCCGAAGCGGCTTATGCGATGCTGGCCTGTGCCCGGCTTGGCGCGATCCACTCGGTCGTCTTCGCGGGCTTCAGCCCCGACGCGCTGGCCAGCCGGGTGAACGACTCGCAGGCCAAGGTCGTCGTGACCTCGGACGGCGCGCCGCGCGGCGGCCGCATCACCGAGTTGAAGGACAACGTGAACAAGGCGCTGCTGCATTGCGACGACCATGTGAAGTGCCTTGTCGTGAAGCGCACCGGCCAGCAGGTTGCCTGGGTCGCGGACCGCGATGTGTGGTATGACGACATCGCCGCGAACGTATCGACCTTCTGCCACGCGGCGGAAGTGGGCGCGGAAGACCCGCTGTTCATCCTTTACACCTCGGGCTCGACCGGGAAGCCGAAGGGCGTGGTGCACAGCTCGGGCGGCTACCTTGCCTATGCCGCGATGACCCATCAGTACACGTTCGATTACCATGACGGCGACGTGTTCTGGTGCACGGCGGACGTGGGTTGGGTCACCGGTCACAGCTACATCGTTTATGGCCCGCTGGCCAATGGCGCGACCACGCTGATGTTCGAGGGCGTGCCGACCTACCCCGATGCGGGCCGGTTCTGGGCCGTCTGCGAAAAGCACAAGGTCACCCAGTTTTACACCGCACCGACCGCCATTCGCCTGTTGATGGGCCAGTCGGACGAGTTCGTGACCAAGTATGACCTCTCCAGCCTGAAACTGCTGGGCTCGGTCGGCGAGCCGATCAACCCCGAGGCGTGGAACTGGTACAACGAGGTTGTCGGCAAGGGGAAATGCCCGATCGTCGACACGTGGTGGCAGACGGAAACCGGCGGCCACCTGATCACGCCGCTGCCCGGCGCGACCGCCCTGAAACCCGGCTCGGCCACCAAGCCTTTCTTCGGCGTGCAGCCGGTTCTGCTGGATGCGACCAGCGGTGAGGAAATCCACGAGACCGAGGCCGAGGGCGTGCTGTGCATGAAGGACAGCTGGCCGGGCCAGATGCGCACGCTCTGGGGCGACCCGGACCGCTTCGTTCAGGCCTATTTCAGCGACTACAAGGGCTATTACTTCACCGGGGACGGCTGCCGCCGCGACGGGGATGGGTATTACTGGATTACCGGCCGCGTCGATGACGTGATCAACGTGTCCGGTCACCGGATGGGCACGGCGGAAGTGGAATCGGCGCTGGTCGCGCATGATGCCGTCTCCGAGGCCGCCGTCGTCGGCTACCCGCACGAGCTGAAGGGCCAGGGCATCTACTGCTACGTCACGCTGATGTCGGACGAGACGCCCTCGGACGAGCTGGTGAAAGAGCTTCAGACCTGGGTCCGCAAGGAGATCGGCCCGATCGCCAAGCCCGATGTCATCCAGTTCGCCCCCGGCCTGCCCAAGACGCGCTCGGGCAAGATCATGCGCCGCATCCTGCGCAAGATCGCCGAGAACGATTTCGGCAGCCTCGGTGACACCTCGACGCTGGCCGATCCCTCGGTCGTCGATGACCTCATCGCCAACCGCGCGAACAAGTGAGCGGGGCCGTGAAGGACATGACCGAGACACGCGCCGTGAACCTGATCCTGCTGGGCCCTCCGGGGGCCGGCAAGGGCACGCAGGCCCGCATGCTGGAGGAGCGCTTTGGCCTCGTCCAGCTGTCCACGGGCGACCTGCTGCGCGGCGCGGTGGCCGCGGGCACCGAAGCCGGGAAGGCCGCCAAGGCCGTGATGGAAGCGGGCGAGCTGGTCTCGGACGAGATCGTGCTGGCCGTGCTGAAGGATCGGCTGGACGCGCCGGACGTGGCCGCGGGCACCATCCTTGACGGGTTCCCGCGCACCGCCGCGCAGGCCGAGGCGCTGGACGCGCTGCTGGCCGAGCGGGGGCAGACGATCGACGCCGCCATCAGCCTCGAGGTCGAGGACGACGCCATGATCGCCCGCGTCTCGGGCCGCTATACCTGCGCGGCCTGCGGCGAGGGGTATCACGACCAGTTCAAGCAACCGAAGGCCGAGGGCGTTTGCGACAAGTGCGGCGGCACCGAGATGAAGCGCCGCCCCGACGACAACGCCGAGACAGTGCGCACGCGGCTGGAGGCCTACCACGCGCAAACCGCGCCGCTGATCGATTACTACCGCGCCCGGGGCGCCCTGACCGAGGTGCCCGCCATGGGCGAGATCGGCCAGATCGCCACCCAGCTTGCCGCCATCGTCGGCGCGCAGACGGGTCAGACGACGGACGCGTGACACGAAATTCGCCGCCGTCCGATCGGAGGGATCGGGCGGCGGCGGGTCATTCCCGGCGGTGAACACACCAGGGCCGGGCCTTTCGAAGGGAGAAGCAAATGGCAGAACAGCCGAACAACAACGCGTACTGGTCTGCGAACATCCGCCTCGTCACCTACTGTCTGGTGATCTGGGCGCTTGTTTCGTACGGCTTTGCGATCCTGCTGCGGCCGATGCTTTCGGGCATTTCGGTCGGCGGCACCGATCTGGGCTTCTGGTTTGCCCAGCAGGGATCGATCCTCGTCTTCCTGGTCCTGATCTTTTTCTACGCCTGGCGCATGAACAAGATCGACCGCGAACACGGCGTGGACGAATAAGAGGGGACGATCGGAACAATGGATCAGACAACACTCAATATCATCGTCGTGGGGCTGTCGTTTGCGCTCTACTTCGGTATCGCGATCTGGGCGCGCGCAGGCTCGACCAGTGAATTCTACGCCGCCGGTCGCGGCGTGAACCCTGTCGTCAACGGCATGGCCACGGCGGCCGACTGGATGTCGGCAGCCTCGTTCATCTCGATGGCGGGCCTGATTGCCTTTGTCGGCTACAACAACTCGTCCTTCCTGATGGGCTGGACCGGCGGCTACGTGCTGATGGCGCTGCTGCTTGCCCCCTACCTGCGGAAGTTCGGCAAGTTCACGGTGCCCGAGTTCATCGGGGATCGCTACTATTCGACCACCGCGCGCATCGTGGCGGTCGTCTGCCTGATCGTCATCTCGATCACCTACGTGATCGGCCAGATGTCGGGCGCAGGCGTGGCGTTCGCCCGCTTCCTCGAAGTGGACCGGGACCTCGGCCTCTACATCGCAGCCGGCGTCGTGCTGGTCTACGCGGTGCTGGGCGGCATGAAGGGCATCACCTACACGCAGGTGGCGCAGTACTGCGTCCTGATCGTGGCCTACACCATCCCGGCGATCTTCATCTCGCTGCAACTGACCGGCAACCCGATCCCGGGTCTGGGCCTGTTCTCGAACATGTCCGAAGGCACCGCCGGCGCCGGCCAGCCGCTGCTGGTGACGCTGGACGGCCTGCTGACCGACCTGGGCTTCAACCAGTACACCGAGGGCACCAGCCCGGTGAACATGGCGCTGTTCACGCTGTCGCTGATGATCGGTACCGCCGGTCTGCCGCACGTGATCATCCGCTTCTTCACCGTGCCGAAAGTGGCCGACGCACGCTGGTCCGCCGGTTGGGCGCTGGTCTTCATCGCGCTGCTCTACCTCACGGCCCCTGCCGTGGGCGCCATGGCCCGTCTGAACATCATGACGACGATGTGGCCCCAGGGCGTGGAAGGCGAAGCCGTGGCACAGGAAGACCTGCCCGACTGGTTCGAAACCTGGTCCGTGACCGGCCTTCTGGCGGTCGAGGACAAGAACGGCGACGGCCGCATCCAGTACTACAACGAGAACTCGGAAGAGATGCAGGCCCTGGCCGCCGAGCGTGGCTGGGAAGGCAACGAGCTTGTCACCTTCAACCGTGACATCCTGGTTCTGGCCAACCCCGAGATTGCACAGCTTCCGGGCTGGGTGATCGCGCTGATCGCAGCCGGTGGTATCGCGGCGGCCCTGTCCACCGCGGCGGGCCTGTTGCTGGCCATCTCGTCGGCCATCAGCCACGACCTCATCAAGTCGACGCTGAACCCCAACATCTCGGAAAAGGGCGAACTTCTGGCCGCCCGGATCTCGATGATCGGGGCCATCGCGGTGGCGACCTGGCTGGGTCTGAACCCGCCGGGCTTCGCGGCGCAGACCGTGGCGCTGGCCTTTGGGCTTGCGGCGGCCTCGCTCTTCCCGACGCTGATGATGGGCATCTTCTCGAAGCGGATGAACTCGGCCGGGGCGACCTGGGGCATGTTGGCCGGTCTGTTGACGACCTGCCTGTATCTCTTCACCTACCTTGGCTGGTTCTTCATCCCCGGCACCAACATGCTGGAGAACACCGCCTCGAACTACCTGTTCGGCATCCCGCCGGCATCCTTCGGCCCGATCGGGGCAGTGGCGAACTTCGCCGTCGCCTACATTGTTTCGAAGATGACCGCCGAACCGCCGCAGGAAATCCAGGAACTGGTGGAATCGATCCGCGTCCCGCGCGGTGCCGGTGCCGCCACCGGTCACTGAGACCTGGCAAAGACAGGGCCTGCGACATTGCAGGCCCTGTTCATGACACCGGCGCATCCCGACACCTTCGGGGTGCGCCGTTTCACTTTCGGGGGTTGCCGCCATGGCACTGGATATCGAGAGCCTTCTTGCCCACACGCACCCGTATGACGTGCTGACCCCGGCCGAGCGCGCCGCGCTGACCGAAGAGGTCGGGCTGGAAGAGATCGCCGCCGGGCAGACGATCTACGAACAAGGCGCCCCCCAGACCGAGCTTTTCCTGATCCTGTCGGGCCGCGTCGACATCACCGACGCGGGCGGCGAGGTCCTGTCGATCCTCGGGCCGCGCAATTCCTTCGGCGAACGGGGGCTGATGCGCGACGGGATCGCCGCTGTCACCGCCAGGGCCGCCGAGGACAGCCGCCTGCTGACCATCCCGGCCGCCATCTTTCACCGGCTGGTGAAAGAGCATCCCGAGATCAACCGCTTCTTCGACCGCACCCGCCCCGCCCGTCCGCGCCGCAAGGACGTGACGACCATGGCGCTGGCCGAGTTGATGACGCCCGACCCGCTGACCTGCCCGCCCGACACACCGCTGATCGAGGCCGCGCGCAAGATGCGCGACCTGAAGGTCTCCTGCATCATCGTGACAGAGGCGGGGGCGGTCGCGGGCATCCTGACCGCGCGCGACCTGACCAACCGGGTGCTGGCCGAGGGCATCGCCTACGAAACCCCGGTGCACGAGGTGATGACCCGCGGGCCGGTTACCCTGCCCTCCAGCGCGCTGGTGGCCGATGTGCTGAACACGATGATGGAGCGCGGGATCACCCATATGCCGGTGGTCGATGCCGGGAAGCTGACCGGCATCCTGACGCAAACCGACCTGATCCGGTTCCAGGCGACCTCCTCCGCGGCGCTGATCCAGGATATCGCGCGCGCCCCCGACAGCGCGGCGCTGGCTGGTTACGTGAAGCGCATCCCGGAGTTGCTGGTGCAACTGGTCGCGCAGCAGAACGCGCACCAGGTCGTCACGCGCCTGATCACCGATATCGCCGATGCCGCGACGCGCCGGTTGCTCGTGCTGGCCGAGGAAAAACTGGGCCCGCCGCCGGTGCCGTACCTGTGGCTCGCCTGCGGTAGCCAGGGGCGGCAGGAACAGACCGGCGTCAGCGACCAGGACAACTGCCTGATCCTCGACGATGCGGTGACGCCGCCCGACGACGCCTATTTCGCGGAACTGGCGAAATTCGTCTCGGACGGGCTGGACGAGGCGGGGTATTTCTACTGCCCTGGCGACATGATGGCGACGAACATCAAGTGGCGCCAACCCCTGCGCGTCTGGCGCGACTATTTCCGCGGCTGGATCAACACGCCCAACCCCGAGGCACAGATGCTGGCCAGTGTCATGTTCGACCTGCGCCCAATCGGCGGGAATTTCAGCCTGTTCTCGGACCTGCAGGCCGAGACGCTGGAGGCGGCGGGCAAGAACTCGATCTTCGTGGCGCATATGGTCGCCAATTCGCTGAAGCATCACCCGCCGCTGGGGCTGTTCCGGGGCTTTGCGACCGTGCGTTCGGGCGAGCACAAGAACCAGATCGACCTGAAGATGAACGGCGTCGTTCCGGTGGTCGATCTGGGCCGCATCTACGCGCTGCAAGGCGGCCTGAGCGAAGTGAACACCCGCGCCCGCCTGCAAGCCGCGATCGAAGGCGGGGCCGTGTCAACAACCGGCGGGCGCGACCTGCTCGACGCCTATGACATGATCGCGGAAACCCGGCTGGCGCATCAGGCCTCGCAGATCCGCAAGGGCGAGGCGCCGGACAATTTCATGGCGCCCACCGACCTGAGCGATTTCGAGCGCAGCCATTTGCGCGACGCCTTCGTCGTGATCAAAACCATGCAGAACGCCGCCGGCTCGGGCCGCGGCATCCTGAGCTGAAAGGAACCGACGACCCATGTTCTGGTCGCTGATCGCAACCCTTCTTGCCGGCCTTGCCGGGGCCGGCATCGCGATGCTGCTCAACCGCGCGACGGGCCGCCGCCTACCGAAATGGATCACGCCGATCTTCGCGGGGGGCTTCATGCTGGCCGCGACCATCGGGCAGGAATACGGCTGGTACGACAATGCCCGCGCCACGCTGGGGGACGTGACCGTCATCCAGACCCGCGAGCAGCAGGCCTGGTGGCAGCCCTGGACCTACCTGCGCCCCTTCACCCGCGGCTTCGTGGCCTATGACCCGTCGGAAACGGTCGAGATCGGCGAAGGCTCGGGCGTGTCGGTCGTCCAGATGCAGGTGATGGAGCGCTGGCAACCCGCCATCGTGCTGCCCGTGCTGGTCGATTGCGGGGCAGGCGCGCGGGCCGAGATCACCGAAGAGGTGGAGTTCGCCGAAGATGGCACCATCACCGGCGCCGAATGGCTGACGGTCGCGGGAGACGACCCGATCCTGAATGCCGTCTGCGGCGGGGAGGCCGCAACCGGCAGCTAAATCCGGGTGACGGGGCGATGCGCGACCGCCCCGACGCGCCGGGACCGAAAACGGGGCAAGGAGGAGGCCCCCAAGAGATGTTGACCAGATTGTCCCTGCGTTTGCGCATATTCCTGTTCTTCGCCTTTCTCGCCCTGGCCAGTTCGGCCCTGGCAATCGCGGGGCTGGCCCTTGGCTATTCGCGATTGGGCGAAGCGCATGCGCTGTCGGCCTTCGTCATCGCGGGCGTGATCGCCGTCTTCGCGATCTTTGCCCTGACCACATGGGTCTGGGTCCTGTTCGACGAGAACGTGGCCAAACCGGTGGAGCGCCTGGCCGCCGAGATGCGCGCCCGCGCCCATGCCGACGTGGATGGCGAGATCGACCATGGCAAGGCGAAGTTCCTGGGCGATCTGGGCTCGGCCGCCGCCGCCGTCGCCTCGAACCTGACCGAGACGCGCAACGCGATGGCCTTGGCCGTGGGGCGGGAGACCGCGCGGCTGACCACCGAGAAGACGCGGCTGGAAACCCTTCTGGCCGAGATGCCCGACGGGGTGATGTTCTGCACGCCGGATCACCGGATCGCGCTTTACAACGGGCATTGCCGCGAAATCCTTGGCGAAAGCGAGGCGGTTGGCCTTGGCCGCCCGATCAGGGCGCTGCTGCGCATGGGGCCGATCGAACAGGCGTATGCGCGACTGGTGGAAGGCGAGGCGGAGGAAGGCACCGACCTTCTGGTGACGACACGGACGGGCGCGCGGTTGCTGGAGGCGCGGATGCGGCTCTTGTGGCTGGAGGGGCAGGAAACCGAGACGCCCGGCTATGTCCTGACCCTGCGCGATCTGACCGAGGGGCTGCGGGTGCATGCCGAGCGGGCGCACCTGTTCGAGGAGCTGTTGCGGGAGGTCGAGGCCGCCGCCGCGTCGATGCCTGCGCAGGAGGCCGACCGCCTTGCGGTGCTGGTAGCCGAAACGCGGGCGCGCAAGGCCCCGACCGACACGGAATGGTGGCCGATGGAGGCACTGGCCGCCCGCGACCTGGGCGCCGCGCTGACCGAACGGCTGCGGCGCAAGGGCGTCTCTCTGTTGAACGACTTGGGCGAGACGGGCCTGCGCTGCGACGGGTTCGCCATCACGCGATTGCTGGAGCGACTGGCGCTGGATTGGGGCGTGTCGCAGGCCGATCTGCGGATCGTGGCCGAGGCCGCCGACCACGTGGTGCTGAGCCTGGAAGCGCCCGGCGACGTGCCGGAGGAGGCGACGGTCTCGGGCTGGCTGGAGACGCCGCTGTCGCCGGGCCTGACCGGGTTCGCGGGGCGGGACGTGCTGACCTGCCACGGCACCGGGATCACCGCCGAACCCGCGGGGCCGGGCCGGGCCGCGTTGCGCCTGCGCCTGCCGCTGGCCGAGGCACGCCCCGCCGGGCCGACGCGCAGCGTGCTCTACGATTTCGAACTGCTCAACGCCGCCCTGCCCGAGGATCTGGCCGCCGCGGGTTTGCGCGATCTGGCCTACGTGATCTTCGACACCGAGACGACGGGCCTGAACCCGCAGGTGGACGAGATCTGCCAGATCGCGGCGGTGCGCGTGGTCAATGGCCGGATCGTCGAGGGCGAACGCTTCGACATGCTGGTCAACCCGGGGCAGGCCATTCCCGCCGCCTCGACCGCCGTGCACCACATCACGAACGAGATGGTCGCCGATGCCGTGGACGTACCCGAGGCGCTTAGGCGGTTCCATGCCTTTGCCGATGGCGCGGTGCTGGTCGCCCATAACGCGCCTTTCGACATGAGCTTCCTGCGCCGCCGCGAGCGTGAGATCGGCAAGCGCTTCGATCAGCCGATCCTCGACACGGTGCTGTGTTCCGCGATCCTCTATGGCCAGTCAGCCGAGCATACGCTGGATGCGCTGTGCGATCGGCTGGGCATCGCCATCCCCGAGGCGGACCGCCACACAGCCATCGGGGACGCCATCGGCACCGGGGAGGCGTTTCGCAAGATGATCCCGATGCTGGAAGCGGCAGAGCTGCCCAATCTGGGGGCATTGATCACCGCCTTCGACCGGCACAAGCGGCTGATCGAACATCTGAATTGACGCGCGGCCCGCGAGGGCGGACCCTTCTACAAGAAAGGATGACTTCCATGCCCCGCACGCCGCTTTACAAGGCCGCCGAGACCGAGATGATCCGCCGGATCGAGGCGGGCGACTGGCCCGTGGGCATGCGGCTGGGCAACGAGTTCCAGCTGGCCGAAGAGTTCGGCGTGAGCCAGGGAACGATGCGGCGCGCGCTGATGTCGTTGGAAGCGATGGGCCTTTTGAGCCGCAAGCCGGGGCGCGGGACCCTCGTGGCCGCGCCTGCGCCGGTTATGACGAGCAGCGCAGGTGGTGCGGGCGGGCTGGTGACACCGGAAGGCGACGCCCCGCAATTCGAGATCCATCGCGCCAAGGCCCTGACCCGCGGCGCGGATGCCGACGAAGCCACCCTGTTCGGATCCGGGCGCCTGTCGGTTTCGGAGCGAGTGTTGAAACTGGGCGGCGTGCGCGCGGCGCTGGACGAGATCGCGGTGCCCGAGGCACTGGCCCCGGCGCTGGACGAGGACGCGCCGGTCGATCTGCATGATTTCCTGTCCGCGCACGGGCTGTCGCCCGCCACGCTGGAGGATGCGCTTTGCGCGTCGATCACGACGATGGGCGAGTCTGTGACGCTGTCCTGCGACCGCTACACGCCCTTGCTGGTCCTGACCCGCGTCGCGCGCGGGGCCGACGGGGCCGTGATCGGGCGTCAGGTGTTGCGCGTGGCCGATCCGGACGTCGAATACCGGCCGGGAGGGTGAGACCCCGAGGGGTTGCGCCGGCTTTGCCGTCGCCCGGGGAGCTTTGCCGGGGGCATCGAGCCCCCGCCAAAGCGGCTGCTGTCGCAGCTGCATATTTGAAGGATAAAGATGGGGGCGGGTCCGTCATGGCCCCGCCCGGCGCGCTCAGATACCGTCGATGCACACGTATTTGGTGTCGAGGTAATCTTCGAGCCCCTGGCTGCCGCCCTCTTTCCCGAGGCCGGATTCCTTGACGCCGCCGAAGGGGGCTTCAACCGTGGTGATCATGCCCGAATTGATGCCGATCATGCCATAATTCAGCGCCTCGTTCAGGCGGAAGGCGCGGGAAAGGTCCTGCGTATAGACGTAGGATGCGAGGCCGAACACGGTGTCATTGGCCATGCGCACGGCCTCGTCCTCGGTCTCGAACTTGAAGACGGGGGCGAGCGGGCCGAAGATTTCTTCCTTGGCGAAGGCCATGTCCTGCGTCGCGCCGGTCAGAACGGTGGGCTGGAAGAAGGTGCCGCCGAGTTGGTGGCGCGAGCCGCCGAGCGCGACCTCGGCCCCCTTGCCCTTGGCGTCGTCGAGCAGTTCCTCGACCTTCTTCACGGCGTCCTTGTCGATCAGCGGGCCTTGCGCCACGTCCTCGTTCCGGCCATCGCCGACCTTCAACTCGCGGGTCTTTTCGACCAGCTTTTCGACGAAAGCGTCATAGAAGCCCGACTGCACGTAGATGCGGTTGGCGCAGACGCAGGTCTGGCCGGAATTGCGGTATTTCGAGACGATGGCGCCCTCGGCGGCCTTGTCGAGATCGGCATCGTCGAAAACGATGAAGGGCGCGTTGCCGCCCAGTTCCATCGAGACCTTCTTGACCGTGTCGGCGGATTGCCGGATCAGCTCCTTGCCCACTTCGGTCGAGCCGGTGAAGGTGATCTTGCGCACTTCCTCGCGCGCCATCATGGCGCCCGCGATCTTGCGGGCCGAGCCGGTCACGACGTTCACCGTGCCCTTGGGATAGCCCACCTCTTCGGCCAGCGCGGCCCAGGCGAGGCCCGAATAAGGGGTGGCGGTGGCGGGTTTGGCGACGATGGGACAGCCCACGGCCAGCGCGGGCGCGAGTTTGCGCGCGAGCATCGAGGAGGGGAAGTTCCATGGCGTGATCATGCCGACGACGCCCACGGGGTGTTTCGTGACCAGGATGCGGCGGCCATTGACCCCGGCGGGCACGATCTCGCCCTTGGCGCGGCGGGCTTCTTCGGCGAACCAGCGGACATATTGCGCGCCGATGGCGATCTCGCCCTTGGCCTCGGTGATGGGTTTGCCCATTTCGATGGTCAGCAACTCGGCCAGGGCCTGCTGGTTGTCCATCAGCGCATCGTGGAGTTTCCACAACAGGCCCACACGGCTCATCAGGTCCATCGCGGCGAAGTCGGGGAAGGCGGCGGCGGCGGCATCGATGGCGCGCATCGTTTCGGCCTCGCCCGACGCCGGGACGGTGCCGATCACCTCCTCGGTGGCGGGGTTGGTGACCTCGATCGTCTCGCCGCTATCGGCGCCGATCCACGCGCCGCCGACGAAATTCGCCTCGCGCATCCATGTTGTCCAGTCACTCATGTCGTTCCCTCCTCTGTCATCTGCCGGCCCATGCGTGTCGCCACGTCGAGCATGCGGCAGGAAAATCCCCATTCGTTGTCATACCAGCCGAAGACGCGGAGCATGCCGCCTTTCGACCGCTTGATCTCGGGCCCCGCGATGACGAGGCTTTCGGACCGGGCGCGCAGATCGCTGCTGACCAGCGGCTTGTCCGTCCAACCGATGACCGGGCCCGCCTGTTCCCCGAGATGGGCGCGGGCCTCCTCGACCGAGGGGCGGTCGCGCGTCATGACGGCCAGATCGACGCAGGACACGCTGGCCGTCGGCACCCGCACGGCCGATCCGGTGACGCGGCCCGCCAGATGCGGCAGCACCACATCAACCAGCTTCTCGGCGCTGGTGGTGGTGGGCACCATGGAGAGCGCGGCGGCGCGGGACCGCGCGGGGTTGGCCATTGGCATGTCCACGGTGGGCTGGCTGCCGGTGTAGCAATGCACCGTCGTCATCAGGGCCGAGTCGAGGCCCCAGGCCTCGTCGATCAGGCGGATCAGCGGGGCGATGGCGTTCGTCGTGCAGGACGCGTTGGACACGATCCGATGCGCGGGTGCGAGACGCTGGTCATTGGCGCCCAGCACCACGGTCAGATCGGCCTGCGGCGACGGCCCGGACACGAGGACGCGCCCGGCCCCGGCGGCAAGCCCGGCCTCGGCGAAGGCGCGGTCGCTGGCGCGCCCGGTGCAATCCATCAGGATGTCGATCCCGGACAGGTCCAGCCGCGCCGGGTCACGTTCGCCGCTGAGCGGCAAGGCATGTCCATCAACGACGAGGGCGCCGTCCCGGGTTTCGACGCTACCGCGCCAGGGGCCGAAAACGCTGTCGTATTCAAAGAGGTAGGCGCAGGTGTCGAGCGGCGCGATATCGTTGATCGCGACGATCTCGATCTCGGGCCAGGTCGCGCGCGCGCCCGCCCAGGCGCGCAGAACGGACCGTCCGATACGCCCAAATCCGTTGATCGCCACCCGGATGGTCATGGCCGATATCCCCTCGCCTGCCTCGTCGCGCGCACCCTGCCCCGGCGTCTCGGGCACCGCAAGGGGCCGTGACGGCCTCGGTCAGGGCGTGTCGGGATAGCCGAATTTCTCGAACATCCAGGCGAAGCGGTCGCGGATCGCGGCGACGCGGTCGGGATGGGGGGCGAACATCTCGGCGGGGCTGGCCTTTTTCGGGCGATGGCCACCCTTGGCGCGCGTGCCGGCGAAGGTCTCGGCCAGCCCTGACAACTCGGGGCGGGCGGCTTCAAGCGCCGCGATATCCTCGGCGAAATGCTCGTAGCGGATGTAGAAGTCGATGATGTCGCGCCCGTCGATGAAATATTGTTCCTCGTTATGTTCCAGCACCCGGAAAATCTCGGGGCCGGAAATCCACGCCGAGAAATCGGCACCCTCGGGCTTGTTGCGGTTGGACCAATAAAACTTGGACACGACGGTATCGAACGGGTTTCGGACGATGGAAATCTTGAACGCGGCATCAAACGCCTCGGCACCGAGGTGGCGGCGGACATCGGCGGCGGGAATGTGGTTACGGTAGCGCCGCGGCCATTCCAGTTTTTTCGCGAACCGGCGGCGGGACTTCCGGTCGTTCAGGAATTCGGACAGCCCGCCTTTGAAGTTCTGGGCCCCGCGAAAGCCGCGTTCGCGGCGGGCGGCCTCGTCGGTGCGGGTGATGGGCGTGATGATATCGTTCGGCCCGGCAAAACGCGACAGGGCGATCTCGAAGGATGTGCCGGCCACTTTGCGCGGCTTGAGGAACAGGATCTTGGGATCGGAGAGATAGATCACGGGCGCGCGCTCACTCTGCTGCGGGGATCGGTCGGCTGGGGCGTGGCTTACACCGCCGCGCGGGACTTGTCGAACCTAGCGCTCTCCCCTGCGATAGGGGACCATGAGGGCCTGCGGCACCCTTGCCCGGCGGGCCATGACGACCAGCGCGAGGATGGACAGGACGTAGGGCAGCATCAGGAACAACTGGTAGGGCACGCCATCGACGACCGTCTGCAAGCGCAGCTGGAACGCGTCGAAGAACGCGAAGAGGACCGCCCCCAGAAGCGCCCGCCCCGGCCGCCAGAGCGCGAAGACGACAAGCGCGATACAGATCCAGCCGCGGCCCTGCACCATGGTCGGGAAGAAGGAGTTGAAGGCGGCCAGCGTCAGGAAGGCCCCGGCCAGCCCCATCAGCGCCGAGCCTGCCATGATGGTGCCGATGCGCAGCCAGATCGGGTCAATGCCCTGTGCATCCACCGCGTGGGGGTTTTCACCCGTCATCCGGATCGCGAGGCCCAGCGGCGTCCGGTAGAGCACCCAGGCGATGACAAGCACCAGCCCGAGCGCAAGGCAGGTGGGTGCGGTCTGGTTGAAGAGGACCGGGCCGAGGAAGGGGATGTCGGACAGAACGGGGACTTCGAGCGCGCGAAACGGCTCGACCGTCGGCGGAGAGGTCGCCGTCGGCACCGCGAGGCGGAAGATGTAGTAGGAAAAACTGGAGGCGAAGAGCGTGATGCCAAGCCCGGTGACGTGCTGGTTGAGACCAAGGGGCACGGTCAACAGCGCATGCAGCAGCCCGAACATCGCCCCGCACAGCGCCGCGACAAGCAAGCCCGCCCACAGCCCCGCCCCCATGTAAACGGTCAGCCAGCCGATCATCGCGCCGAAGGTCATGATCCCCTCGATCCCGAGGTTCAGCACGCCCACCCGCTCGCATAGCAAGACGCCAAGCGTGCCAAGGATGAAGGGCGTGGCGATGCGCAGGATGGCCTCCCACATGCCGACGGAACTGAGGATATCGAGAACCACGCTCATGGCCGCACCCGGTATTGTGTCAGGAAAATCGCGACCAGCATCGTCAGGAGCGACAGCGCAACAGTGACGTCGGCGATGTAGGACGGGATTCCGAGCGCGCGGCTCATCGAATCCGCGCCGACGAACATGACGGCAGTAAACAGCGCGGCGGCGATCACGCCGATGGGGTGGCGATTGGCGAGCATGGCGATCACGATGCCCGAATAGCCGTAATTCGGGGACAGGTCGGTTGTGACGTAGCCCTTGACCCCCATGACCTCGATCGCGCCAGCCAGCCCTGCCAGACCGCCGGACATGGCGGCCACCAGCATCAGGGTCCGGCCCAGCGGCACCCCGGCGAAAGCCGCGGCGCGGGCGTTGAGGCCGGTCGCCCGTGCGCGCAGGCCGAAGACGGTGCGCGTCTGGATCCACCAGATGGCCACGGCCAGCGCCACGGCGATCAGCAGGCCGGCATGCAGGCGCGACCGCTCCAGCAGCCGGGGCAGGCTGGCGCTGTCGGGGATCGGGACCGATTGCGGCCAGCCAAAGGCGAGCGGGTCGCGCAACGGGCCTTCGATCATCATCGAGACGAACAGGATCACGATGAAGTTCAGCAGAAGCGTGGTGACGACCTCGTCCACGCCGAAGCGCAGCTTGAGCGCCACGGGCACCAGCAACAGCAAGGCCCCCGCCACGGCCCCGGCGATGAGACAGGCAATGATCGTGACAATGGCGGGTGCCCCGGCGATGGCCGGGATCAGGCCGAAGGCGCTGACGGCCAGGGCGCCGAGATAGAATTGCCCCTCGCCGCCAATGTTCCACAGCTTCGCCCGGAACGCGACGGCGGCGGCAAGGCCCGTCAGGATCAGGGGTGTCGCGCGGGTGAGCGTTTCGGTGATGCCGAGGCGGGAGCCGAAGGCCCCGTCTAGGATCAGCCAATAGGCCTGGACCGGGTTCGCACCGGCGATGGCAATCAAGATGCCCGCCATGAGCAGCGCCGTCAGGATCGCGGCCAGCGGCGCAAGCACAGTCAGCGCGGCGGGCGTCTGTTCGCGGCGTTCAAAGCGCATCCTGGGCCTCCGGCATCTTGTCAGCGGCGGCTTCGATCTCGCGGGCGGCGTCCCAATCGCCGGCCATCATCAACCCCAGAAGGCGCGCATCGGCACGCTCGGCAGGGATGGCGGGCGAGACACGGCCATTCACGATGGCGCGGATGCGGTCGGACAGCGCGATCACTTCGTCGAGGTCCTCGGAAATCAGCAGCACCCCCGCCCCCCGGTCGCGCGCGGCGATCAGGCGGCGATGAACGCCCGCGATCGCGCCTTCGTCGAGGCCGCGACTGGGTTGGGCGGCGACGATGATCGAGGGGTCGGCTTCGAGCACGCGCCCGAGGATGAGCTTTTGCATGTTGCCACCCGACAGAAGGCCCACGCGGCCGTCCAGATGCGCCCCGCGCACGTCATAGGTGGCGAGGATATGGCGCGCCGCCGCACGGGCCGCGCTGCGCCGCACGATGCCGCGACGCGAAAACTCGGGCGCCCAGAGGCGTTCGAGCGCCACGTTCTCCCATGTGGTCATGTCGCCGAGCACGCCCTCGGCATGGCGATCCTCGGGGATGCGCCCGATCCCGGCGGCAATGGCATGGGGCACGTCATGGCGGCGCAACTCGGCGCCGTCGATTTTTACCGTTCCGCGATCCGGCGGGTAGAGGCCCGAGACCACCCCGGCCAGCGTCGTCTGCCCGTTGCCCGAAACGCCGATGATGCCCAACGTCTCACCGCCGCGCAGCATCAGGCTGACCCCGTTGAGCGCCGCGCCGCCCTTGCCGGACAGGTGCAGGTCCGTCACCTCCAGCCGCACCGCGCCGGGCTGTGCAGGGGGGCGTTTCGGGCGTTCGACGGCGCGACCGACCATCAGTTCGGCCAGTTCTTCTTTCGTCGTCTCACGCGTGGCGCGTTCGGCCACGACCCGCCCGCCGCGCAGGACGACGACCCGGTCGGACGCGGCCATGACCTCGTTCAGCTTGTGGGAAATGAAGATGATCGACAGGCCTTGCGCCGTCATCTCGCGCAAGGTCGCGAACAGGCGTTCGGATTGCTGCGTCGTCAGAACGGCAGTCGGTTCGTCGAGGATCAGGATGCGCGCGTCGTTGTAGAGCGCCTTGAGAATCTCGACCCGCTGGCGTTCGCCGACGGACAGGTCGGACACATGGGCGTCGGGATCGACCGGCAGGCCGAAACGCTCGGACAGCCGGGTCAGACGCGCCCGCGCCGCCGCCCTGTCCGAGCGCAGCCGCCAGAGCGGTTCCGTCCCGGTCATCACGTTATCGAGCACGGTCAGGTTGGCCGCGAGCGCGAAATGCTGATGCACCATGCCCACGCCCGCGTCGATCGCGGCGCGGGACTTGCCGGGCGGCAGGGTTTCCCCGTTCACGCGGACCGACCCCTCATCGGCGGTGTAATGGCCGAAGAGGATCGACATCAGCGTCGTCTTGCCCGCGCCGTTTTCCCCCAGAAGCGCGACCACCTCGCCCTTTTCGAGGTGCAGCGAGACATCGTCATTGGCCAATGTCGTGCCGAAGCGCTTGGTGATGCCGTCGAGTTCGAGAACGCGCGTCACGTCCGCCCCCCGCAGGGGACGGACCTATTCAGACAGCCGTGCGACATGTCAGGCGGGTTCGTCGAAGTTGCGCGGCACTTCGAATTCCCCGGCCATGATGGCGGCGCGCACCTCTTCCATCTCGGCGGCGGCGTCGGCAGGAACCATGTCGGCCACGTAGGAGATGTCGTTGCCGCCATCCGCCATCAGGCTGAGCGGCGTGTAATTCTTGCCGACCGGGCTGCCCGCGACGGCATCGGCCAGCGCCGTGTCCAGCAGCGGGCGGAAGGACCACAGCGCGTTCGCAAAGACGGTGCCCGGGTAGCGCGGCGTGTAGTCGATGAGCGAGCCGATGGCCGGGATGCCCCGTTCCTGCGCGGCATCCGCCGTGCCGATGCGTTCGCCGAACAGGATGTCGGCGCCCGCGTCGATCTGGGCGAGCCCGGCCTCGCGGGCGCGCGGCGGGTCGAAGAAGGTGCCGATGAAGCTGACCAGATGCGTGGCGTCGGGGTTGGTGCGCGCCACACCGTCGGCAAAGCCGTTGATCAGCATGTTGACCTCGGGGATCGGGATCGCCCCGACCGAGCCGACGATGCCGCTTTGGGTCATGCGACCGGCGAGCATGCCTGCCAGATAGGCCGCTTCCCAGTTCCAGGTGCCGAAGACGCCGAAATTGTCGCCCGCTGCCTCGCCCGACGACCCCATGAGGAAGGCCGTGTCGGGATAGTCGCCCGCAACCTCGCGCGCCTCGCGTTCGACGGCGTAGGATTCGCCCACGATCAGGACATTGCCAGCCTCGGCATATTCGCGCATGGCGCGGGGATAATCGGTGCCCGAGACGCCTTCGGAGAAGGTGTAGTCGATGACGCCTTCGGCATCGGCCGCGACCATGGCGGCGTGCAGGACGGAGTTCCACGCATTCTCGACCGGGGAGGCATGGATGCCGGCGACCTTCACCGCGGTCTGTGCACGAAGGATCGAAGGCGCGGCGAGGGTGGCGGCGCCGATGGCGGCACCGGTGGTCAGCAGATGGCGGCGATTGATGTGAAAGCGACTCAAGGTACGTCTCCTTGTTGGCAGACCGCGCAGAAGCGGTTTTCTGTTGGTGCCCAACCCTTCTCAGAATTGCGGGCGCCGTCGAGCGGCGAGGCGCATTTTACCAGACTACTCGCACAATTCATGTGCAAGAAAGGGCCTTCTGCTCAAAGCATGACCAAATCTGGCGCTCAGGACGCCGCGTTCGGCGCATAGCTGGCCGGGTCGACCGTGTCAGGCCGCCCCGCCAGCCTCAGGCGGGAGCGTTCCGGCGCGGTCTCGGCGATGACCTTGCCGCGGCGAATGACCTTGAGCCGGTTAGGCCGCAGGCGGATCGCCTCGGCCGGGTCGCGAGCCTGCAACAGGACCATGTCGGCATGACAGCCCGGCGCAAGCCCGTAGCCCTCCAGCCCCATCACGCGGGCGGGCACCTCGGTCACGGCATCGAACAGAACCGTTTTGTCGACTGCCGATCCCATCTGCGTGGCGTGCACGGCCATATTCGCCACGTCCAGAAGGTCGCCCGTGCCCATGGAATACCACGGATCGAGCACGCAATCCTGCCCGAGGGCGACGGGGATGCCGTGGGCCAGCATCTCGGGGATGCGGGTCAGGCCCCGGCGCTTGGGGTAGGTGTCGTGCCGCCCTTGTAGCATCATGTTGATCAGCGGGTTCGGGATGGCCGCCATCTCGGCCTCGGCCATCAGCGGCAGCAGCTTGGACACATAGTAATTGTCCATCGAATGCATCGAGGTCAGGTGCGAGCCCGCCACCCGCCCCTGCAAGCCGAAGCGCACCGTCTGCGCGGCCAGCGTCTCGACATGGCGCGACATCGGGTCGTCCGTCTCGTCGCAATGCATGTCGACGCGGAGGCCCCGGTCGGCGGCGATCCGGCACAGCGCCTCGACCGAGGCACGCCCGTCTTCCATCGTGCGCTCGAAATGGGGAATGCCGCCCACGACCTCGACCCCCATGTCGAGTGCGCGTTCCAGCGCCTTTTCGGCTTCGGCACAGCGGTAGAACCCGTCCTGCGGAAAGGCGACCAGTTGCAGGTCGAGGTACTCTGCCACGCGCTCGCGCACTTCGAGCAACGCCTCGACGGTGACCAGTTTCGGGTCGGACACGTCGACATGGCTGCGCACCGCCAAAAGGCCCTTGCTGACGGCAAGGTCGCAATACCGCAGCGCGCGCTCGACGACCGCCTCGCGCGTCAGGGTCGGACGCAACTCGCCCCAAAGCGCGATGCCTTCCAGCAAGGTACCCGAGACATTCATGCGCGGCAGGCCCAGCGACAGGGTCGCATCCATGTGGAAATGCGGATCGACGAAAGGCGGGGAGAGGAGATGACCCTCTGCCTCGATGACCTGGCGGGCGTCGGCGGTGATTCCCGGTTCGACCGCTTCGATCCGCGCGCCGCGGATCGCGATATCCTGGTCCACCCGTCCGTCCGGCAGGTTTGCCCCGCGGATCAAAAGATCAAACGTCATCTTGCCGTCACCCTGTGCTTTTCGTGCCGTATGCCCGGCCCCTGTCGCCCCAGCCACATGCTGCGCCGCCCGCTGGCCGACAGCAAGACCATTGCCACAGCGCCGGGTCAACTGGCCGGATCTGCGCGCAGTCCCCCTGCGACTGCAAGGGCCCCAAACCGGACATGGCTACGGCATGCCGCAGCCATCGTGCTTGATCGAAACCCCGATTGGAGCGACCCTTTCCATGCGCCGAGTCTTTTGGACCAAAAGGCCATGATGCACCGAGCAATTGCCGCCCCCGTTTCCGCCCTCGCCCTGACCCTTCTGGCCCTTGGGCCCGTGGCCGCGAATGACAGCTCTGTCGGGCTTGGCGTGGGTGGGTTGGAGTTCACCGCAACCGACAGCGTCGCGATGGTGTCGGAAGACCTTTACATCAGTCCCGACGAGGTGCGCGTGCGCTATGTCATGCGCAACCTGACGGAGGCGCCTGTGACCCTGACCGTGGGGTTCCCCCTGCCGCCGCTTGCGGATTTCAGCGATGAGTTCAACCCGCAGATCCCCTTCCCGGAACAGGCGAATTTCGTCGGCTTCTCGACCCGGATCGACGGGGAAGAGATAGAACTGACCCCTCATATCGAGGCGCTGGTCGACGGGGTGAACCATGTCGCGCTGCTGGAGGAGCTCGGGATCTCACCCGTGCCGATGTGGTCGGCGACGATCGAGGCGCTGGAGGCGCTGTCGCCCGAGGAAACCGCCCGACTGCAAGACTCGGGTCTGGTCGGGTGGGAGGGCCTCGATCCGCAATGGGAGGTGCGCGCCACCTTCCTGCGCGAGCAGACCTTTCCCGTCGGGCGCGACGTGGTGATCGAACACAGCTACACGCCCATCGCCGGGGTGAGTCTCGGGCCGCCCCTGGGGCCCGGATATGACGGGGAAACCGCCGGCGACTGGCAGCGAGAGATCGCCGAGCGTTACTGCTGGGAAGAGGCCATGGCCGCCCGCGACGCCCGCCTGGCCGAGGGCATCGCCGATATCGAGGCCGAGATCACCTATTTCAGCGCCGAAGTCGGTTACATCCTGATGACAGGGCGCAATTGGGTTGGACCGATCGGCCAGTTTTCCCTCGTGGTCGAGGGCAGCGACCCGGCCGACATGGTGTCGCTCTGCCTGCCCGGGGTCGAATACGTGTCCCAATCGCGCGCGGAGTTCCAGGCGGAAGACTTCATGCCGGACCGCGACCTCGACGTGTATTTCTACTGGGCCTTCTCGGGCCCTGTTCCGGACTGATCCGAGGTCGAGCCGGCCATTGCCCCGGCTGCGATTGCATTAAACTGTGGGAAGGTTTGGTAGCGGAGGAGGGACTTGAACCCCCGACACGCGGATTATGATTCCGCTGCTCTAACCAACTGAGCTACTCCGCCGAAGCCGGGGAGGGAGGTATGCCAACCTCTTCCGCCCGTCAACAGCAAAATCGCACGTCTCAGCGGGTCGGAACACGGGCCGCCGTGACCTCGACCTCGACCTTGAACTCGGGGCGGGTGAAGCCCGAGACGATCACCAGCGTCGAGGCCGGCAAGCGGGACAGGCCGGCGCACCAGCGATCCCGCACCAACATGTATCCGCCCATGAACGCCCGGTCGGTGACGAAGGCATTGATGCGGACCGTGTCGGAACGGGCAAACCCGGCCTCGGACAGGATCGCGTCGATCGCCGCGAAGCAAAGCTCGGCCTGCGCCTCGGGGCTTTCGGGGATCACGTCATCGGGCGAGATGCCCAACTGGCCCGAGGTGAAGACCCACTCGGCATCCTTCGGCACATACGTGCCATGCGCGTAAGCGGCAAAGGGGGGACGGATGGCGGATGGGGTCAGGGCGCGCAGGGGCATCTCGGTCATCTTTCCTGTCTTCACGTTCAGGGGCTGGTCGGGTCCGACCCTTCCCGTCCCGACCCCGATCTTCCAGATTCGTTGCGACACACCTCGTCAGGATGCACAATTTAGAGGCATTCCAAATGGCGCCGCTGGAAAAACGTGCAGCGCGGCGGAACTTCTTCGGGTCGCCCGGTGTGTCGGGCTTCCCTGCCCGCGCGGCGATCATAGGCTCGGGCCGGTTCAACCAGACCGCATAACCACCTCGGGGAGATCTTGATCATGCTTCGCACTTCTCTTTTCGCGCTGACCGCCGGGCTTATGGCAAGCACCGCCGTCGCGCAGGACCTGACCCAGGTCACCTTCGGGACCAACTGGCTGGCGCAAGCCGAGCATGGCGGGTTCTACCAGGCCGTGGCCGATGGCACCTACGCGGAATGCGGCCTCGAGGTCGAGATCGTGCCGGGCGGCCCACAGGTAAACAACCGCGCGCTGATGCTTGCCGGCCGCCTGCAATTCCACATGGGCGGCGACATGCTGCAGGCCTTCAACGCCGTGAGCGAAGACATCCCGGTCGTCGCCGTGGCCGCCATTTTCCAGAAACACCCGCAGGTCATCATCGCGCACCCCGGCGCGGCCGAAAGCTTCGAAGACCTGCGTGACCTGACCCTGCTGATCGGGGATAACGGGTTTGCCAGCTACTACCAATGGATGATCGCGGCTTACGGCTTCACCGCCGAGCAGCGCGTGCCCTACACCTTCAACCCGGCCCCCTTCCTTGCCGATGACACCGTGGGCATGCAGGGCTACCTGTCTTCTGAGCCGTATCTGGTGGAACGCGAGGGCGGATTCACGCCCGAGATTTTCCTGATCGCCGACGCGGGCTATGCCAGCTACGCCACCACGATCGAGACGATGCAACAGACGATCGACGAAAGCCCCGAGGTCGTGGAATGCTTCGTCAACGGCTCGATCCTGGGTTGGTACAACTACCTTTACGGTGACAATGCCGCGGCCAACGAACTGATCCTGGCCGACAACCCCGACATGACGCAGGACAAGATCGACTACGCCATCGCCGCGATGATCGAGAACGGCATCGTCGACTCGGGCGACACGCTCGAACTGGGCATCGGCGCCATGACGGACGAGGTGATCGGCGGCTTCTACGAGGACATGGTCGAAGCCGGCGTGCTGGACGAAGGCGTCGATTGGCAGGCCTCCTACACCACGCAATTCGTGAACCAGGGCCTCGGCCTCGACCTGCGCCCGCAGTGATCTGAAAAACCAGCGCCCGGACCGTTTTGCGGTCCGGGTCACTTCTTGCACAGGAAACCGCGATGGCCGTCCGACATTCCGACACACTGCCGCTGGGGCAGCGTCCGCCGCTGCTGCGCTTGAGCCATGTGGACAAGGTGTTCAGCGGCGATGTTGTTGCGCTGAAGGACATGAACCTGACGGTGAACCAGGGCGATTTCATCTCGCTGCTTGGTCCCTCGGGCTGCGGCAAGTCGACGGCCCTGCGCATCATCTCGGACCTGATGCACCCCACGCGCGGCAAGGTGGAGTGGGAAGGCGATCACGGGCGCGGGGATCTTGGCGTGGTGTTCCAGGAACCTACGCTCATGCCATGGGCGACCGTAGCGCAGAATGTCTGGCTGCCCTTCCGCCTTGCCGGGAAAAGCTATGCCGAGGTGAAGGACGACGTGCTGGAGGTGCTGCGCCTCGTCGGCCTTGAGAAATTCCTCAATTCCTATCCGCGCGAATTGTCGGGCGGGATGAAGATGCGCGTCTCGATCGCGCGGGCCATCGTGACGAACCCGCGCCTGATCCTGATGGACGAACCCTTTGCCGCGCTGGACGAGATCACGCGCCACAAGCTGAACAACGACCTGCTGGAGTTGAAGGCCAAGATCGGCTGCACCGTCATCTTCGTCACGCACTCGGTCTTCGAGTCCGTCTTCCTGTCGGACCGGATCGTCGTGATGGCCGCGCGCCCGGGGCGGGTCATGGCCGAGTTGAAGGTCGACACCCCCTACCCGCGCGGCGAGGATTTCCGCACATCGCCGGAATACGCGGCCCATGCCCGCGAAGCCTCGGCCGCGTTGAAGGAAGCGATGGGAGAACCCGCATGAGCCTTGCCGAGAACAGCCCGGCGCGGGCCACGGCCACGCCCGAAACGGTGGATGCCGACGAGGCGCGGCGCCAGCGCGCCGCCCGGATCGAACGCATCGCGAAATGGACCCTGCCGGTCATCATCATGGCGTTGTCCATCTTCGGATGGGGCTGGGTCGTCACCGCCAACGAGATCCCGCATTACATCCTGCCGGGGCCGGACCGTGTCTGGGCCAGCCTGACGGGTGACTGGGGCATGCTGATCGAAGCCGCCTACCTGACAGGGTGGATCACGCTGCTGGCGCTGATCCTGGCCGTGATCGGGGGGGCGGGCCTTGCCATCCTGTTCAACCAGTCGAAGATGCTGGAACTCAGCTTCTACCCATATGCGGTGATCCTGCAGGTCACGCCCGTTGTCTCGATCGCGCCGCTGATCTTCATCTATGTCGACAGCAAGGTGGCGGGAATGCTGCTCTGCGCATGGATCGTGGCGTTCTTCCCGGTGCTGAGCTCGACCACGCTGGGTCTGAACAGCGTCGATCACAACCTGCGCGACCTGTTCCGAATCTACGGCGCCACGCGCTGGCAAAAGCTGCGCTACCTGCAACTGCCCTCGGCCCTGCCCTATTTCCTCGGCGGTCTGAAGATCGCCGGCGGCCTGTCTCTGATCGGGGCGGTGGTGGCCGAACTGGTCGCCGGCACCGGCGGGATCGGATCGGGCCTTGCTTTCCGCATCCAGGAGGCGGGCTACCGTCTCAATATCGCGCGTATGTTCGCGGCGCTGGCCATGGTGGCCGCGATGGGCGTCTTCATCTTTGCCGCGCTGTCGATCCTGTCGCATCTGCTGCTCAGGAAATGGCACGAAAGCGCGCTGACACGGGAGCATTAGGTGGATTTCACGGCACTTCCCAAGGGCGATTTCACGCTGGCCAATGTCACGGTCCCTGCCTGCCTGATCGGGCAGGAGGGCGATCTCGTGCGCACCGATCTGGGCGTGAAGAACGGGATGATCGCCGCGCCCGGCGCGATCGCCGTGGACATGAAGGGCGCGATGGTGTTCCCGGCCTTCGTCGACATGCACACCCATCTGGACAAGGGCCATATCTGGGGGCGCGCGCCGAACCCGGACGGGTCCTTCATGGGCGCGCTGGAAACCGTGGGCGCGGACCGCGCCGCCAACTGGTCGGCCGAGGATGTGCGCCGTCGGATGGAGTTTTCGCTGCGCTGCGCCCATGCGCATGGCACGCGGGCGATCCGCACGCATCTCGACTCGATCCCCCCGCAATATTCCATCAGCTTCCCCATCTTCCGCGAGTTGCAGGCGGACTGGGCCGGACGGATCGAGTTGCAGGCGGCAAACCTGATCCACTCCGGTCTGGGCGGGCTGGACGGCCCCCTGCCCGAGATCGCGGAAGAGGTGGGCAAGACGCGTGGCGGTGTCCTCGGCCTTGTCACCAACCCGTCGGATGACTTGGCAGACGTGCTGCGCGATTTCTTCTCGCTGGCCGAAAAACACGGCGTGCCGACCGATTTCCACGTCGACGAGACGATGGATGCCAGCGTCGAGACCCTGCGCACCATCGCCGAGGTGGTGATCGAAACGGGGTTCCAGGGCGGGGTCGTCGTCGGCCATTGCTGTTCGCTGAGCGTGCAGAACGAGGCCCGCGCCATGGATACGCTGGACCTGGTCGCCAAGGCCGGGATCGACGTGGTCAGCCTGCCGATGTGCAACCTGTATCTGCAGGACCGCACGCCCGAGGGCACGGTCCGCACGCCGCGCCGCCGGGGGATTACCCTCGTTCACGAGATGCGGGCGCGCGGCATTCGGGTCAGTTTCTCCAGCGACAACACGCGTGATCCCTTCTACGCCTATGGCGACATGGACATGATCGAGGTGATGCGCGAGGCGACCCGTATCGGCCATCTCGACCATTCCCGCGCCGATTGGGTCACCAGCTTCCTGACCGACCCGGCGGCCACCTGCGGCTTCGACGCACCATCGCTGGAGGTGGGCGCCCCCGCCGACCTGGTGATCTGCCGCGCCCGCAGCTGGACCGAGCTTTTCGCCCGCCCGCAGGCCGACCGCATCGTCCTGCGCGAGGGGCGCCAGATCGACCGCACGCTTCCCGACTATTCCGAGTTGGATGATTTGATGGAGTCCGCATGAGCACGCCGAACATCGCCGCAGCCAAGGCCGCCCTGTCCCATATCGAGCAGGACGAGAACCCCGCGACCATCCGGTCGAAAAGCCGGGACTTCTTCTGGTACTCGCCGGTGCTGAAGGAAAAGATGGACCACCTCGAGGCGGATTTCGTGGTGAACCCGAAATCCGAGGAGGAGGTGATCGAGATCCTGCGCGTCTGCTACGCCCATGACGTACCTGTGACGACGCGCGGCGCGGGCACCGGCAATTACGGACAGGCCATGCCCATGCGCGGCGGCTGCGTCATGCACATGAAGAACATGGCCAGCGTGAAAGAGATCGCGCCGGGGCGCGTGGTGACAGAACCCGGTATCGTGGTGAAAGAGCTCGACGCGCAGACCCGTGCCCATTCGGGTCAGGAATTGCGCATGATGCCGTCGACCTTCGCGACGGCGACGATCGGCGGCTTCGTCGCGGGCGGATCGGGCGGCATCGGCTCCTGCACCTGGGGGGCGCTCCGCGATTTCGGCAACATCATCCGCCTGCGCGTGGTCACGATGGAGGAAGAGCCGCGCGTGGTCGAACTGACGGGCGACGAACTCCCGCGTGTGAGCCACGCCTTCGGCACCAACGGCATCATCACGGAAATCGAGATGCCGCTGGCCCCGGCCTATGACTGGACGGAACTGCTGGTGGCCTTCGACGACTTCCCTGACGCCGCGAAATTCGCCGAGGGCGTGGCCAACCAGGACGGCATCCTGATCAAGCTGGCCACCGTGATCGAGGCCCCCATCGGTAAAAGCTATTTCCAGCGCATCGCGCCGCATGTCGAGGAGGGCACCAATCTCGTGATCCTGCTGGTCGCGCCGCATTCGGTGGAAGGGCTCAAGACCTTCATGAAGGCCGAAGGGGTGCCGGGCGCGATCATCTACGACTCCACCGACAATGACTGGCCCAAGACGCCCGGCGCGCTGGCGGAATATACGTGGAACCACACCACGCTGCGCGCCCTGAAGGTCGATCCGTCGATCACCTATTTGCAGGTGCGCTACCGCTATCCCGACCACATGGAGCTGGTGGAAAAGGTGCGCGCCGAGTTCGGGGCCGAGGTTCTCCAGCACCTCGAAGTGATGCGCGAGAACGGCAAGGTGATGTTCGCGGGCCTGCCCATCGTTGCGTTTTCCACGCCGGAGCGGCTGGAAGAGATCATTCGCATCCACGAAGAGATGGGCTGCATGATCTTCAACCCGCATCGCTACACGCTGGAAGAAGGCGGGCGGCAATCGACCGACGCGCGGCAGTTGAACTTCAAGCGCGAGGCGGATCCGAAGGGGTTGCTCAACCCCGGCAAGATGATCGCCTGGGACAATCCCGATTTCGACTATGCGACGATGTATGACTATCCGGCGATGACCCCGAAACCGGAGGCTGCGGAGTGAGCGGGATCGCCGCATTTGGCGCCGGGTGTGTGTCTTTCTGGATCGACGCCTTCGGCGCCGACCCGGCGGGGTGCGCTGCCCCCCGCACCCCCCGGAGTTTTTTTTGCCAAGATGAAGGGGAAACCGGGTGAGCAGGGCGCTTGTATTGTTCGCACACCCCTGCCCCGAGAGTTTCTCGGCCGCGCTGCACGGCACGGTCGTGGAGAAACTGGCGGCAAGCGGCTGGGAGGTCGATGATTGCGACCTGAATGCCGAGGGGTTCAGCCCCGTCCTGACCGAGGCCGAGCGGCGCGGCTACCATGACGAGCCGGACAATCTCGGGCCGGTGGCCGAGTATGTCGAACGCCTGCGGGCCGCGGACGCGATGGTCATGGTCTTCCCGGTCTGGAATTTCGGCTACCCGGCGATCCTGAAAGGTTTTCTCGACCGGGTGTTCCTGCCCGGCGTGTCCTTCAAGCTGGTTGACGGCAAGGTGAAACCGAACCTCACCCATATCCGCAAGCTGGCGGCGGTGACGACCTATGGCGGCGCGCGGACGCGGGCGCTTTTGGTCGGCGACCCGCCCCGGAAATGCGTGACGCGGGCGGTCTGGCATGTCTGCCGGCCCGAGAAGATGCGGTACCTTGCGCTCTACGACATGAACCGGGCCAGCGACACAAAACGCGCGAATTTCCTGTCACGAGTAGGCCGAGAGATGGAGAGTTTCTGATGCGGGCGCTGGTTGTTTATTGTCACCCACGGGCGGAGAGTTTCACCGCCGCCATCCGTGATCTTGTTCTGGAAAAGCTGCGCAAGGCGGGCGCCGAGATCCGGCTGCGCGACCTTTATGCAGAGGGATTCGCCCCGGCCCTGACCGCCACCGAGCTTGAGCTCTACGAGGATGAAAGCCGCAACAAGGCGGCGGTGGCGCGCGACGTGGATGACCTGATGTGGTGCGACACGCTGATCTTCGTCTATCCGACCTGGTGGTATGGCCTGCCCGCGATGCTGAAAGGCTGGCTGGACCGGACAATGGTGCCCGGCGTGGCCTTTCTGATGCCCGACGATGAGAACCAGAATATCCGCCCGGGCCTGCGGCACATCACGCGCTTGGGCGTCTTCACCACCTGCGGGGCCAGCTGGGCGCTGACGCGCTACGTGGGCGCGCCCGGGCGGCGGACATTGCTGCGCGGGGTCGGGCACCTGTGCGCACGGCATCGCAAGGTGGCCTTCGCGGCGCATTACCTGATGGACAGGTCGACCGCCGCAACCCGCGACAAGCATCTGAAGCGCGTGGCGGCGAAGATGGATCGCCTGCTCAGCGGCGGGCGAGCGCAAAAAAACGAGGCCAGCGATACGGAGGCGACGGCATGATCCCGGTCCTCGATTTCGCGCGATTTTCCAGCGGGGCCGACCGGGCTGGGTTCGTGTCCGATCTTGGCGCGGCGGCGCGCGGGCCCGGGTTCTTCCTGGTCTCGGGGCATGGCGTGGACGAGGGCCTGATCGCGCGGGTGTTCGACCAGGCGGCCGCATTCTTCGCGCTGCCGTCCGAGGTGAAAGCGCCGCTGTCGATCTCGACCAATCCGCATAACAGGGGATGGGCCGCGACCGGAACCGAAAGCCTGGACGAACATTCAGGACAGGTGGATCAGAAGGAAGCCTTCAACATCGGCTACGACCTGCCTGCCGATGACCCGCGCGTGATCGCGTCCGAGCCGTTTCGCGGGGTGAACCTGTGGCCGGAGGTGCCCGGCTTTCGTGAGACGATGCTGGATTATTTCGCGACGGTGCAGGCGCTTGGCGTCGGCCTGATGCGGGCCGTGGCGATAGATCTCGGCCTGCCCGAGACGCGGTTCCAGCGCGATTTCGACGAACCGATGGCGACGCTGCGCCTGCTGTCCTACCCGGCGAGCGACCCAAGCGGGATCGGGGCCGGGGCGCATACGGATTACGGGGCGCTGACGCTTTTGCTGACCGACGGGGTGGCGGGGCTGCAAGTCAAACCGCGCGGTGGCGACTGGATCGACGTGCCCCATGTGCCGGGGGCCTTCGTGGTCAATATCGGCGACTGCCTGATGCGCTGGTCGAACGATATCTACGTGTCGAACCCGCATCGCGTGCTGCCCCCGGCAAAGCCGCGCCAATCGGTGGCCTTTTTCCTCGACCCGAACCCGGATGCGATTATCGCCGCCCTGCCCGGCACCGGGTCGCCGAAATACCCGACGGTGACGGGGGCCGAATATCTGCGTCAACGGCTGGATGCGACTTACGCCGCCTAACGCGTGGCGCGCGCCATGTCAGACCAGCGGCCCCTTGGTCGCCGTGTCGAAAGCCTCCACCACCCGGCGCGCCCGCTTGCCAACCTCGGCGGCGGAGATGCCCGGAGCATAGAGCGCGGTTCCAAGCCCGAACCCGTCGGCCCCGGCGGCCAGCCAGTCTGCAAAATTCTCGGGGCGGGCACCGCCGAAGGCGAACACCTTTGCGTCTTGCGGAAGCACCGCGCGTAACGCCGACAACCCCTCGAACCTGACGCGATCGGCTGGGAACAGCTTGAGCCCATCCACGCCGGATTTGAGCGCCGCGAAAGCTTCGGTCGGGGTGAAAACGCCGGGCCAGCTTTGCAAAAGCAGCCGCTTGGTTTCCACGACCACGTCCGGGTCGAAATTGGGCGACAGGATCAGCTTGCCGCCCGCATCGGCCACTTCGCGCACCTCGTCGGGGGCGGTCACCGTGCCGGCCCCGATCAGCGCGTGGTCACCCAGCGCCGTGGCGATGGCGGACATGCTGTGCAACGGGTGCGATGAATTCAGCGGCACTTCGATCCGGTCGATCCCGGCCTCGACCAGCGCCTCGGCGACCGGGACGGCCTCGGTCGGGGTGATGCCGCGAAGAATGGCGATGATCGGACGGCTCATTTCGCGTGCTCCTGCATTGCGAACCACGCACGGGCCAGACCGGCGAGGGCCAGACCGTCCGACGCGTGACGGGTGGCGGAGACGCCCTGCGTGTCGAGCGCCCGGGCGTAGAGATCAACCATGTCTGACGGACCGGCGAGGGCCACTTGCTGGCCCAGCCAATAGGGCCGCATGGCCGCCAGCTCCGCCCCGATCAACGCGCCGAACAGGCGCGACCGGGCCACGGACGGGTCGAGCTGCTGCAACACGTGCTGCCCGCGAAGCGCGGCCAGACGCTGGCTCAACCGCTCGGGTCGCGACAGGGTGTCGGACACGGCGTCGGCGAAGGCCTCGGCATCCATGCCGGTGGACGCGACCGCCGCGCGGATCGTGCTGTGCCCGGCGAGGAGGTCAAAGAACTCACCCGTCATCGCGGTCTGGAAACTCACGATCTCCTCGGCCGAGATCTGCACCCAGACCGTGCGCGGCCCGACAAGGCAAAGCACGCCGTCAAACCCCGGGTTCCCGGCCAGGAAACCCGCCACCTCGGTTTCCTCGCCCAGCAACAGGTCGGGTGGGTTCGCTTGGCTCAGCCCCGGCAAGGCAAGAAGATCCAGGCGCGGGTCGTTGGCAGACACCCGAATGGGCAGCCGTGCGGCCGGTTTTGCCGGAACCGGGGTGATTGCTTCGGGCCGGTCGGCCAAGCCCGTCAAACCGCACGCCAGAACGGATGTGCTGCCCTGGCCAAGCCATGGTGCGATCATTTCAAGAAGCTTGGCCTCGAACGCGGGCGCCTCGGGCATCGCGCCATCCGACGGAAGCGTCAGCTCCGCCCGGACGGAACCATCGGCGGCCAGCGCCCAGGCCCTGAGGTCACTTTGGCCCGCGTGCACCGCGATCCAGTCGGCATATCTGCTTTCTGCGCTCATCTCATCCATTCCATAGCATGCCCCAGTCAGGTTGGGCAGAACGGTGATGGATCAAGAGGGGACAGGCCCGCCTTCTGCCGCAAGATCGTTCAGGATCGGGCAGTCAGGCCGCTGATCCCCCGCGCAGCGGTCCACCAGATCGGCCAGCGTGCGGCGCATCTGGGCCAGTTCCTCCATCTTTGCGTCGATCTCGGCCAGGTGTTTGCGCGCGACGGCCTTGACGTCTGCGCTGGCGCGGTCCCGGTCGCCCCAGAGGCCGAGGAGAATGCGACAATCCTCGATGGAAAAGCCGAGGCTGCGGGCCCGACCGAGAAAGGCGAGTTGGTGGACATGCGCCTCGGAAAACTTGCGGTAGCCATTGCTGGACCGGTCCGGCGCGATCAGGCCGATCTCTTCGTAGTAGCGGATCGTTTTGGCCGGCAGCCCGGCGCGGGCGGCGACATCTCCGATATTCATGTCAGTTCACCTTCAGGCGACGCAGGCGGAGGGCGTTCGTCACGACCAGAACGGAACTGGCCGCCATGGCGCCCGCCGCCAGCATCGGGTTCAAGAACGGGCCACCGAACAGGGCCAGCACCCCGGCGGCCACGGGGATCAGGGCGACATTGTAGCCGAAGGCCCAAAAAAGGTTCTGCGCGATGTTGCGGAGCGTGCGGCGGCTGACTTCGACGGCCGAGGTCACGCCAACAGGCGAGCCGGAGACCAGAACCACGTCGGCGGCCTCGATGGCGATATCGGTTCCCGTGCCCAGCGCGATGCCGACATCCGCCGCCGCCAGAACCGGTGCGTCATTGATCCCGTCCCCGACGAAGGCGACCTTCAACCCTTGGGCCTGCCAGTCCTCGAGCGCCTTTTGCTTGCCCTCGGGCGACAGGCCGGCCCGCGCAAGGCCAATCCCGAGGTGTCGGGCGACCGCATCGACCGGGCCGGCGGCGTCGCCGGACAGGACGGCCACCTGCAGACCGCGCCGCGTCAGCGCTGCGATGGCGTCGGCTGCGTCATCCTTGACCGGATCGCTGAGGTCGAGATGACCAAGGTAGAGGGCGCCGCGGGCGACATGCACCTCGGTGCTGCTGCCCGGTTCCCGATCGGGCAGCGCGACGCCTTCCTTGGCAAGAAACGCCCGCGACCCGATGCGCACCGTGTCGCCCTCGACCTGCGCGGTGACGCCCGCGCCCGGGTGGTTCTGGAAACCATCGACCACGGGCAGGGTCAGGCTGCGCGCTTCGGCCTCGGCAAGGATGGCGCGCGCCAAGGGATGCTCGGAGGCTTGCTCGACTGCGGCGGCGAGGGCCAGCAAGGTTTCTTCCGAGGTTGCCTCGGTCGCGTGGATGCCGGTGACCGCAGGGGCCCCTCGGGTCAGCGTGCCGGTCTTGTCGAACGCGACAAGGTCGACGCTGGACAGGGCCTGCAGGGCATCCCCACGCCGGAACAGGACACCAAGCTCGGCCGCGCGCCCCGTGCCGACCAGGACCGAGATCGGCGTGGCCAGGCCCATGGCGCAGGGGCAGGCGATGATCAGGACCGACACCGCGACAACCAGCGCCTGCGCCGGATCACTGCTCAGGAACGCCCAGGCCGCCGCCGACAGAACGGCAATCGCCAGCACGACGGGCACGAAGACCGCCGTCACGCGATTGATCAGCGACTGGATCGGCAACCGAGCGGCCTGCGCGTTTTCGACCATGGTCACGATCCGGGCGAGGACCGTGTCATTGCCGATTGCGGTGGCTCGGAAATCGACGGTGCCGTTCGCGTTCACCGTTCCCGCCGAGACTGGATCACCCGGCCCCTTCTCCACCGGAACCGGCTCCCCGGTCAGCATGGATTCGTCGACATGGGTCGCCCCGGTCAGGATCACGCCATCGACCGCCACGCGCGCGCCGGGGCGCAGGCGCACCACGTCGCCCAGGTGGATATCGGCCAGCGCAACCTCGGTTTCGGATCCGTCGGGTTGCACTTTCAGAGCGGTATCCGGCGACAGGGCCAGCAACCCTTCGATCGCGGCCCCGGCCGATCCCCGCGCCCGCGCCTCCAGCCACCGGCCCAGCAGGATGAGGGTCACGATCACGGCAGCGGCCTCGAAATATACGAACCGCCCGGTTTCCGGGATAAGCTGCGGTGCGAATGTCACCACGGTGGACCAGGCCCAGGCCGCGCCCGCCCCCAGCACAACGAGGCTGTTCATCTCGGGCGCGCCGCGCAGCAAGGCCGGCACGCCGAGGCGGAAAAACACGCGCCCCGGACCGGCAAGGACAAGGCTGGTCAGGACGAACTGAAAGACGCGCAAAGGCGTTTGCCCGAAGGTCTCGATCTGCCAGCCGTGAAATCCGGGGATGACGTGGCCGCCCATCTCGAGAAGGAAAACGGGCAAGGTCAGCGCAAGCGCCATGAGGAACGCCGCCTTGTATTGACGACTTTCGTCCTTGTGCGGATCGTTTTCGGGGGCGGTGTCCTCGGCGATCGGGGTCAAGGGGTAACCGGCCCGGTCAAGACGGTCCCGCAACGCGCCGATATCGAGATCAGGGGCGCCCTGCACCTCTGCACGCCGCGTTGCGAGGTTCACGTGGGCCTGCTCGACACCATCGACCTCGGCCAGGGCAGCTTCGGCCCGCGCGACGCATCCCGCACAGGACAGGTTCCCGACCTCGAAACGATGCAGGCGCGGCGTCGCCAGCGGGGTCACCGGATAGCCCGCCGTTTCCATCGCCGGCTCCACGGATTGCGCATCGAATCCATCTTCGGTGCGAAGTTCCGCGCGGCGCGTGGCAAGGTTCACCCGCGCCTCCCTGACACCGGGCAGCTTGGCAAGGGCCGCTTCGGCGCGGGCCGCACAGGATCCGCAGTTCAGGTTGGCGACCGAATACCGAAATGTGAGTGCTTGGGCTGTGTCTGACATTGGCCTTCCTCGACTGACACAGGTCACATAGACATTCCAGTCACTGGAGGGTCAAGGGCTAAGGTAGAGACCGCATCTGGCATCTGAGGCGCCGATATGGAATATCCATTGCAACGCGCAAAAGACGCCGAGAGGCAGGCATGGAAGACGTCATCGACGAATATTTCACTCGGAGTTCCGAGAACCCGGACCGGCGCGCGAAACTGGAGGCAAAGCCGTTGCCCCGTCGCCGCCTCGTCATCTATTTCACACCCCGCTCCGGCAGTTCATGGCTGACAGACCTGATCGCCCAAAGCCGCCGACTCGGGGCCGGTAACGAGCTGTTCAACCCGAATTTCGTGCCGAACATTGCCAACGGCATTCAGGCGCTCGGGCGTGAAGATTACATCATGCAAGCCCAGAAAAGGTTCAGCAGCCCGAATGGGGTATTCAGCTTCGAGATCACGGCGCATCAACTGGATCGCCTGTTTCCGGATTCGGATACTTTCATGACCCATTTCAACCAGCCCGATTGCAGGGCAATGTGGCTGATCCGGAAGGACATCGTGGCGCAGGCCGTAAGCCTCGCGAAAATGGTGTGCACGAAGGTTGCCCACACCCCGCATGCGACGCCGGAAGATCGCGCGCGGGCGGAAACGGCCTTTCCCTACGACGCCGAGAACATCGAACGGTGGCTCAAGCACATCCTCAATGCCGAACGGCGCAGCGAATACCTGTTCGACCTCTATGGTATCGAACCCTATCGCTTCTGTTACGAGGACATGATGGAGGCCGGGTCCGAACGCACACGCAGCTTGCTGGCGACCGTGGCGCGCGTCCGTGATGCGGATTGGCCCGATCTGGAACTCAAACATGCCAAGCTGGGCACCCCGCAGAACGCGGAATATGCCGAGCGGTTCCGGGCAGAGCGTGCCGCTTTCCTGAAAGACGTGGATGACGAGCGTCGATACATGCTCGACCAGCTTCAGGATATCTGAAGACTGGCCCGGACCTACGCCGCGCTGGGGCGTTGCAGGGAATCCAGCGCCGACAGAACCATGCCAGCCAAATCCGCATCCGGGTCGAACCGCAACGGGATGCCATGGGCAGACTGACGTAGCGCCTCTCCCTGCGCGCCGATGTCGAACCCGATCACGGGCAATCCCGTTTGCAGGACCTCGTGGGTGACATAGGAAAACGTTTCCGGCCAGACGGACGGCACAAGCCATGTCGCGACGTGGTAGCGTTCGGCCAGATGCGCAATCTCATTGCGTTCGTAGCTGCCATGCAGGGTCACCAAGGGCCCCAGCGAAAACTCGGGATCGACATTTCCGATCACGACCATGCGGTAGCTTGCACCGTTCATGTCGATCCGCTGGGCAAGATCGCACAGCAATTGACCGCCCTTGGCCCGGTTGATGTTGCCCAGGATGCCGATCACATGGCCAGACCCGGGGGCCGGAGGCGCAACACTACGCAATTCCGCCGACAGCCTGTGAGGACGCACACGCAGCGTATCGCCGCGCAGTTCAGGATACACTTGGCGGACCAAGTCTGCGCTGCTTTCCGAGAACGTTCTGACTTCGTCACATTGGGCGAGGAACCTGCCCCAGCGCCTGCGCCATTCGGCCAATGACGTGGCCTCACCCGCCTTTGAAACAGCGACATGCATCGGGTCCGTGCTGTCCGTTTCCGGCAATCCGCGGTAGCTGCCATCGGAATTCAGCAAGTTGTACGAGGGCGATAGCATGAAGAAGTCATGCACACGCGCCTCGACACGATCATCATGCCCGTGACGTTTCAGAGACAGCATCACATCGGGCAGGCTTGCCGGGTCCGGGTACCCGACACCGCAGGAATAGACGATCCGCAGGGCCGGCACGGGCGCGAGAATGCTCTGCACGACATCGAGCGCATCTGTCGTGCCGGCCACGACACCGCTGGCGCCATGCACTTCGAGTTGGAAAGGGTGCGCACCGCCAACCCGAAGGACCATCGCGGATTGACCCTCGGCGATTAGATCCTCGATTTCGTCTTGCAGGGCGTGCTCTGCCCCGCCGCCCAGGGAATGCGCCACGAAGAGAGACAGCGGCCCGGACGCCGAGAACCCCGCCAAGGCCGCAGCCAGCGCCAAGCGCGGTGTCCTCAGGGGGTCGCTGGCAATATAGCTCTGCACTTCCAGATCGTAGCCGGGATAGCGGCGCGCGATCATGGCGTTGGCCCGCAAAACCAGTTCCAGCTTCGCATCCGAACCAAAGCTCTGTCCGCCCCGATGCTCCACGAACAGGTTGGGGATGGCGACGTGGCGCGCCCCCATCGCGCGGACCTTCTGGCACCAGTCCACTTCCTCGCCATAGCCGCGTCCGAAGGCCGGGTCGAAGTTGGGGTGTCGTCCGAACCAGTGGGACGACAGAGCCATGCAGAAGCCCACGCCGGTCGGCGCGGAGGGCAACCGTTGCCCATGTGTCAGCGTGCGCGCGACCGCGTCGAGCCGATCAACCATACCTGGCGGCAGATCCTGCGACCGCACGATCACCGGAACGGAAAAGATCTCGGCGTCATTCGACATCGGCGTGACGGACGCAATCCGTGAATCCGAGGCGAAGGGCGCGATCAGCCGCGACGCCCACCCCTCCGGCACCATGGCATCCGAGTTCAGGATCACCACGTGGCCCGCCCGGTGTTCGGCTTCGGCGAAGCCTTTGTTGACCGCCCCGACAAAGCCGAGATTCGTGTCGAGTTCGAACAGCGTCACCCGTTCGTCTGGCTGTTCGGCCGCCCAGCTTCGCAAGAAAGGCCGAACACGCGCATCCGTCGACGCGTCGTCGATCAGGATAAGGTGCCAGTCGAGATCGGAGTTCCGTGCAACCCGCGACAGGGCCTCAGGCAAAAGATCGAACGCGTTGTGAATCGGTAGGATGATCGTGATCGGCGTCGTGGGGGGCGGTGGCGCCAAGCGTTGGGGCTTGAAATCGCCTCTCGCATAATTGGCTGCATCGCGCAAAAGGCCCGCCGGGGGCAATCCCAGATAGCGGCGATCAAGTGGGAGGCTCGGATGGACGGTCTCAAGGCCGAGCGCGCGCTTCACGGCGGTCCGACTGGCGTGGTCGCGGCGCATGATCCACTTCACCCCCGCGGGCAGCGCCCGCGCCAGATCGCGCAGGAAGGCACGCCGCATCCGGCGTTTCGCCGCGGCAGACGGCGGGTCCGACGGATGCCTGACCGGGAACCGGCGCACGGCACCGGACGGGCATTTCAACTCCAGCGTCAGAGGTCGCGCAGTTTCGGGCACCGCGATTTCGAAACCGCTTTCAAGCGGCAACCCGGTTTTCCGGGCCACGTCCGCCCTCTGGATCGAGGGGCTTACCGTGACGCTGCCATCCGGCCAGACGGCCGAAAGCTCGGACGCGGCGCTCCAACCAACGATGAAGAACTGCCCATTGGCTCGGAAAACCCGTTCGACATGCCCAAGGGGCCGCCGCGCGTCGCGTTGCAGCGAAAACCCTGCAAGGCGGTCTGCGTGATGCGCAGCATAGCGGAGGTACAAGGCATAGAGCCGATAGAGCATAACGTGCAGCTACCCCAAAAATGCAGACGCCGAAGAATTCTCGGTCAAAAAGGCAAAGAACTCGTTAAAGCAAGGACTGCAAATAGCGTCCATAGGCGTTCTTGGCGAACAGTTCGATCCGTTCCTCAAGTTGATCTGCGCTGATCCAGCCTCGGACATAGGCGATTTCATCCGGTGAGCCGGTTTGCATCCCCTGCCGCTGTTCGAGGGTTCGCACAAAATTTCCGGCGTCGATCAGGCTTGTATGGGTCCCCGTATCGAGCCAGGCAAACCCGCGCCCCATCCGTTCCACGTGCAGGGCCGCGTCTGCCAGGTAGCTTTCCAGAAGCGTCGTGATCTCGAGTTCACCGCGGGCTGACGGTTTGACCTCCGCCGCGCGGTCGGGCGCGGACCCGTCCAGGAAATAGAGTCCGGTGACGGCGAAATTCGACGGCGGAACGGCAGGCTTTTCGATGATGGATTTCACACTGCCGTCATCGTCGAAATCGACCACCCCGTAGCGTTCCGGGTCCGCCACGCGATAGCCGAAGACAGTGCCGCCTGTCTTGCGCTCATCCGCAGCGATCAGCAGGTCCGGCAAGCCGTGCCCGAAGAAGATGTTGTCGCCGAGAACCATCGCCGAGGGGCTGCCGGCCAGAAACTCGCGCGTCAGGAGATAAGCCTGCGCCAGGCCATCGGGGCTCTCCTGCACGACGTAGGTCAGGTTGAGGCCCCATTGGCTGCCATCGCCAAGGGTACGCTGGAATTGCGACTGGTCTTCCGGCGTGGTGATGATCGCGATGTCGCGGATACCGGCCAGCATCAAGGTGCTGATCGGATAGTAGATCATCGGCTTGTCGTAGATCGGCAAAAGCTGTTTCGACACGCCGAGTGTGATCGGGTAGAGCCGCGTGCCGGATCCCCCGGCCAGGATGATGCCTTTGCGCGTGGTCATCGATCAATTCCCTTGTTCCGTGAGAGAATTTCGAGGGTCTCGGTGAGATCGGATTTCCAATCCGGACGGTCTATCCCGAACGTGGCCTGCGTGGCGGCACAATCCAGACGCGAATTGGCAGGCCGCTTGGCCGGCGTCGGATAGGCCGAGGTCGGAATGTCTTCGACCACACAGGGCAACCCCGCCTGGGCAAAGATCTCTCGCGCGAAGTCCGCCCAACTGGCATCCGGCGCGCCCGAGAAATGGTAGGTGCCACTCTTGCCGGGGTCCTGCTTCAATTGCTCTGCGATCGCGAGGCAGGCGGCGGCAATTGCGCCGGCGGCCGTCGGTCCACCGATCTGGTCCGCGATGATCGTCAGCTTCTCGCGCTCTGCCCCGAGTCTCAGCATGGTCTTCACGAAATTCGCGCCATGCGGGGAAAACACCCAGGAGGTGCGCAAGATCGCGTGGATCCCGCCAGCTGACCGAACGCCCTCTTCTCCGATCAGCTTGGATCGCCCGTAGGCGCCAAGCGGCCCTGTCGGATCGTCCGGAGACCACGGCGCCTCTCCATCGCCCGCGAAGACGTAGTCGGTCGAGATATGGACGAAGGGGATGCCCAGATCGGCACAGGCCTCGGCCATCGCGGTCGGCGCGGCCCCATTGACCAATGTGACGAGGGCCTCTTCCTCCTCCGCCTTGTCGACGGCGGTGTAAGCGGCCGCGTTGATGACGGCGGTGGGCGCATGTGCCCGGATCGCCGCCGCGCAGCCTGCGGGGTCACCCAGGTCGGCCGCGTCGCGGCCCAGGAAAATGGCGCCCTGCGCCCGCGCGCGGAGTTCAGTCGCCACCTGGCCCGTGGTTCCAAAGACCAGAAGCGTCATGGGCGCCCGCCCTCCTTTTCCGGATCGGTGACGGACCCGAACCACGCAAACAACGGTTCCCCCACAACACCGCCCCCAATGCCCGGCATTCTAGCGAACGGCCCGAGCTTTCTCGCATTTTGCGCAACTGGCATCGCCTTATCCCGCCTTGCCCAACCGCTCGCCCACCCCGTCGCGGGCCTGAAGGGCGCGCCACCAGTCCTCGTTCTCGAGATACCAGTCGACGGTCTTGGCCAGCCCCTCCTCGACAGTGACGGAGGGAGACCAGCCCAGTTCCTCGGTGATGCGGGTCGCGTCGATGGCATAGCGCAGGTCATGACCGGGGCGATCCGTGACAAACTCGATCAGACGGTCATGCGGCGCACCATCGGGGCGGCGATCATCCAGCAGGGCACAGATCGTGCGCACCAGGTCGATGTTTCGCCGCTCGTTGTTGCCGCCAATGTTGTAGCTCCGGCCCAGTTCGCCCTTCTCGCAGACCAGAAGAAGCGCATCGGCGTGATCCTCGACGAACAGCCAATCGCGCACGTTTTCGCCCTTGCCGTAGACCGGGATGGGCCGCCCCGCCAAGGCGTTCAGGATCACGACCGGGATGAGCTTCTCGGGGAAATGAAAAGGCCCGTAATTGTTCGAACAATTTGTCAGGACAACCGGCAGGCCGTAGGTTTCGTGCCAAGCGCGCACCAGATGGTCCGACGCCGCCTTGGAGGCCGAATAGGGGCTGTTCGGGGCGTAAGGTGTCTCTTCGGTGAAAAGGCCCGTTTCGCCCAGCGTGCCATAGACCTCGTCGGTCGAGATATGGTGGAAGCGGAAGCTGTCGGGGCGACCTTTGCCCACCCAGTAGCTGCGCGCCGCCTCAAGCAGCGTGTAGGTGCCCGTCACGTTGGTGTCGATGAAAGTGCCCGGGCCGTCGATCGACCGATCCACGTGGCTTTCGGCCGCAAGATGCATGATGGCATCGGGCTCATGGGCGGCAAGAATCCGGTCCATGGCGGCACGATCCCGGATATCCGCCTTCTCGAAGGAATAGAGCGGCGACTCCGCGACGCTGGCCACGTTGTCGAGGCAAGCCGCGTAGGTGAGCGCATCCACATTGACCACGTGATGTCCGCGCGAAATCGCAAGGCGAACCACCGCAGAGCCGATGAACCCGGCCCCGCCGGTCACGAGGAGTTTCATCAGCGGCGCTCCTCGTAAATGAACGGGCTTTCAAAGCCGGCAAAGGCCCCGGCTGCCGCATCCTTGTCCGACAGGATCGGATCAACACCCTCCATCTGCCAATCGACCCCGATATCGGGGTCGTCAAAACGCAGCGCGCCCTCGGTTTGCGGAGCATAGAAATCCGAGCACTTGTAGATGATCTCGGTATCCGGCGCGCGGGTGACGAAGCCATGCGCGAACCCGGCCGGGATCAGCATTTGCTTGCCGTTCTCGAAACTCAATTCGACCCCGAACCAGCGCCCATAGGTCGGAGAGCCGCGCCGGAGATCGACGGCCACATCGAACAGCACGCCGCGCCCGCAGCGCACCAGCTTGGCCTGCGCGTGCGGCGGTACCTGAAAATGAAGGCCACGCACCGTGCCAACCTGCTCCGAGAGCGAATGATTGTCCTGCACGAAGTCGACCGTGATGCCGTGTTCGGCCAACCGGTCGCGATTGTACGTTTCGCAAAAGAAGCCCCGCGCATCACCAAAGCGCGGCGGGGTCAGAACAAGCAGATCGGGAATGCCGGTTTCTTCTACGTTCATGTCTTTCGCCATCGACACCAAAACCAGGTCGACCAGGGCCGTCGACATAAGGACGGACCATGCCAGCCGCAACCTATGACCACAAGTCGCGCGCCCCTACCAAAAGGACCTTGGCCGATTTGCAACGCCCTAGGACAGGTTCAATGCCGAAGGCCCATCCGAAGCGCATCATAAATCCCGGCATGGATGTTTCGTGAGGCCACCGCATCACCGATCCGGTAGAGGATGAATTGCCCATCCTGCACCGCAGCGAACAGGTCACCGTCGCCTGCGATCAAGGCCCCGTAGTCTAGCGCGCCCGCGTTCTTCGAAAGCGGCTTGAGAGCATGGTAAAGCTCGTCATTGGCGAGGGTGCCGTGCTCGACCACCACCTGATCGACCACCCGCTCCTCGGCCCACCCGGGAGCATAGTCCGAGCCCAACGTCACGCGCAGCCGGTTGCCCTCTTTCACGACCGAGGACACCCGCGTGTTGATCGTCACGCGCGTGCCTGTCTCGTGGAAGGCCTGCATGTAGGGCACGTGGTTCATGCCCCCCATCTCGGGCGCGAAGAACCGCTCGGGGCTGACCAGTTCGAGGCGCGACCCAGCGCGCGCGATCACCTCGGCGGCACTCATGCCCTGGTGCCCGCCATTGTCGTCATAGACCAGAACTTCGGCGGCGGGCTTCACCTCGCCCGACAGGATGTCCCAACTCGAAACCGTCAGGTCATCCCCCGCCATCTCGGGGGCTTGCGGCAGGCCGCCCGTCGCGACGACCACGATGTCGGGTGACAGGGCGGTGACATCCTCCACCTCGGCGAAGGTGTTGAAGCGGATCTCGACGCCGAGACGCTCCAACTCGGACAAGCGCCAATCCGTGATCCCGACAAGGTCGCGCCGACGCGGGTTGGCGACCAGCAGGTTGATCTGTCCGCCCGCCCGGTCCGAGGCCTCAAGGACCGTCACGGCATGTCCGCGTTCCGCCGCCACCCGCGCGGCCTCCAGCCCGGCGGGACCGGCCCCGACCACCACCACCTTCCGCGCCACGGAAGCCAAGGGAATATCGTGCGGAATGCGCGCCTCGCGTCCGGTCGCGGCGTTGTGGATGCACAGCGCCTGCCCGCCCTCGTAAATCCGGTCGAGGCAGTAGGTGGCCCCGACGCAAGGCCGAATGCGGTCTTCCTCGCCCCGCGCGATCTTTTCGACGATATGGGGATCGGCGATATGGGCACGCGTCATGCCCACCATGTCCAGCTTGCCACTGGCCACCGCATGCCGGGCCGTGGCCACATCGGCGATCTTGGCGGCGTGGAAGATGGGGAACTTCACCACCTCCCGCACCTCGCCCGCGAAATCGAGATGCGGGGAGGACGCCATGCCCTGGATCGGGATGACATTGGTCAGGGCGGCATCCGAGGCCACACGCCCCCGGATCAGGTTGAGGAAATCGACCTTGCCGGACTGCGCGAACCGCTTGGCAATCTCGACGCCCTCTTCCCGGCCGAGACCGTGCTCGAACTGCTCATCGGCCACCATGCGCAGGCCCATGATGAAGTCGGGGCCGACGGCGTCGCGGATCGCGTCGATCACGCGCCATGCGAACCGCATCCGGTTGTCGAGATTGCCGCCATACTCATCATCGCGCCGGTTCTGGTAGGGCGACCAGAACGCATCGAGAAGATGCCCATAAGCCTCGATCTCGATCCCGTCGAGGCCCGCCGCCTGCATCCGCTGTGCCGCTGCGGCGTAATCGGCCACGATGCGGTCAATGTCCCACTGTTCCATTTCTTTCGGAAATGCGCGATGCGCGGGTTCCCGCACCGATGAGGGGGCCACGACGGGCAGCCAATCGCCCTTGTTCCAAGTCGTCCGCCACCCGAGATGGGTCAACTGGATCATCACCGCGCAGCCATGGTCATGGCAGCTGTCGGTCAGGTCGCGCAGGGGCTGCACGATCTCATCGCGGTAGGCGTGGAGGTTTCCGAAAGCCTCGGGGCTGTCGGCCGACACGACGGCCGACCCCGCCGTCATGGTCAGCGCGATGCCCCCCTTGGCCTTCTCGACATGGTACAGCCGATACTGTTCCAACGGCAGCCCGCCGTCCGAGTAGTTCGGCTCATGCGCGGTGGACATGAGCCGGTTCTTCAACGTCAGGTGCTTGAGTTGAAAGGGCTGCAATAGGGGATCGTCGTGCATGTCAGGCCTCCGCTGGTCGGCGAAAGCCTAGCCTGCCCCCTCGGGATCGAGAAAGCCCGGAACCGACATGCGCAGGTCGGAAAAGCCGGCTTTTCCGACCCGGAAAACTCGAGTTTTCCGCTGCCCCTAGCTGGTGATCCAGTCGAAGAACCCTTCGCCCGCCTCGGCGCGCAAATCGGCGGCCATCTCGGCGCCCAGCTTGGCACCATCCTCGATCGGCGCGGTGCGGTCGGCGGTCAGAACCTCGGACCCGTCGGGGCGCAGGATCTCGCCGCGCAGGCGCAACATGGTGCCGTCCAGTTCGGCCAAGCCCGCGATCGGCGTCTCGCAGGACCCGTCGAGACCCGCAAGAAACGCGCGTTCAGCCGCAAGGCGCTGGCCCGTCTGCACATCGTGGATCGCCGCCAGCATCTCGGCCGCGCGGCTATCATCGCTGCGCCGTTCGATCCCGATGGCGCCCTGCGCGACGGCGGGCAGCACATCCTCGACTTCGATGGCCGATTTCACCACCTCTTCCATGCCCAGGCGCCGCAGGCCAGCCATGGCGAGGAAGGTCGCATCCGCCACCCCGTCACCCAGCTTTTTCATCCGCGTCTGCACATTGCCCCGGAATTCGACCACTTGCAGGTCGGGCCGGCGCGCCTTGAGCTGCGCCCGGCGGCGCAGCGACGAGGACCCGACCCGCGCGCCCTCGGGCAGCGCGGCCAGCGAGTCGTGGTTCAGCGACACGAAGGCGTCGCGCACATCCTCTCGCGGCAGGTAGGTGTCGAGAACCAGCCCGGGCGGCTGTTCGACCGGCATGTCCTTCATCGAATGGACCGCGATGTCGATCTTGCCGGTCAGCATGTCCTCTTCGATTTCCTTGGTGAAGAGGCCCTTGCCGCCCAGTTCCTTCAACGGCTTGTCGGCGTCGATCAGGCTGCGGTCGTCGCCGGTCGTCTTGATGACCACGATCTCGAATGCCTCTTCCGGCAGGTTGAAGGCAGCCATCAGGCGCGAGCGTGTCTCGTAGGCCTGGGCCAGCGCAAGCGGCGAGCCGCGGGTTCCGATTTTCAGGGGCGAAGCGGGGGTGGGCAGGTCGGTCGTCATGTCACTTCTCTACTAGTGTCAGCGCGGGTTGTATATGTGTCAACTTTGCTTGACAATCGGGTTCGGCTTGACAGTTTTGGCGCGGGGCGAAACGGTGCCCCCAAACGACCCGAGGATTACCCGATGACAGACAAGAAGAAACTCCTGCGCAGCCTCGCGGGCGAGGCGATGGATGTGCCGCCCGTATGGCTGATGCGCCAGGCGGGGCGATACCTGCCGGAATATCGCGAAACGCGCGCGCAGGCGGGGGACTTCTTGTCGCTGTGCTACAATTCGGAGCTCGCGGCCGAGGTCACGCTGCAACCGATCCGGCGCTACGGCTTCGACGCGGCGATTCTGTTTGCCGACATCCTGCTGATCCCCGACGCGCTGGGGGCCGATCTGTGGTTCGTCACCGGCGAGGGGCCGCGGCTGTCCACCATCACCGGGCCCGAGGGGCTGAAGACGCTCAAGGGCAAGGACGACATCCACGACCACCTTGCCCCCGTCTACGAGACGGTGCGCATCCTGTCGCGGGAATTGCCCAAGGAAACCACGCTGATCGGCTTTGCCGGCGCACCCTGGACGGTGGCAACCTACATGATCGCCGGGCGTGGCACGCCCGATCAGGGGCCGGCCCATGCGCTGCGCGAAAGTGACCCCGAGACCTTCGGCGCGCTGATCGACCTGCTGACCGAGGCGACGATCGAATATCTCGACATGCAGGTCAAAGCCGGGGCCGAAGTGGTCAAGATCTTCGATAGCTGGGCCGGGTCGTTAAAGGGCGAGGCGTTCGACAAGTTCGCGCTTGAACCCGCCAAGCGCATCACCGCCGAGATGAAACGCCGCAACCCCGGCCTGCCGGTCATCGCCTTCCCGCGCGAGGCGGGCGAGAAATACATCGGTTTCGCCAAGGCCGTAGGGGCCGATTGCGTCGCCATCGACACCAAGGTCGCGCCCGAATGGGCCGCCGAACACCTGCAGCCCGACAGTTGCGTGCAAGGCAACCTCGACCCCAAGCTGATGGTCGAAGGCGGCCAGCGCCTGGTGGACGAGGCGCGACATATCGTCGACGCGCTGAAGGGCGGGCCGCATATCTTCAACCTGGGGCACGGCATCACGCCGGATGCCGACCCGGAAAACGTGCATGTCCTGCTCGACGCCATTCGCGGCTAGGGCGACGTGACCGGGCGGCCAGACTTCGCGGTCGTGGGGCGGGGCCTGATGGGCACCGCCTGCGCCCGGCACCTGGCCGAGGCCGGGCATACCGTCGTTTTGATCGGCCCCGACGAACCGGAGCACCCGTCCCGCTTCGACGGCCCCTTCGCCAGTCATCACGACGCGGGCCGCATCACGCGCGGACTGGCCGAAAAGGCGGATTGGTCGCGCCTCGCGCTTCGGTCCATCGACCGCTACGCGATGCTGGAAGAAGCACTGGGCGAGTCGTTCTATACCCCCTGCGGTGTCATGATGGCCGGTCCGCTGGACGGGCCGGGGGCCGAGTTCACGCGCGGTTTCCTGGGGGCGGCCAAGCGCCTCGCCCTGCCGCACGAGCGGATCGAAGGCGACGCGCTGAACGACCGTTTCCCCTATTTCCGCTTTCCTGCCGATACTGTCGCTGCGTGGGAGGCGATGGGCGGCTGGATCGACCCGCGCGCCCTGCGCCGCGCGGAGGAGGTCTGTGCCACCCGCGCGGGCGCAACCGTGATCCGCGACACCGCCGTCGGGCTGGCCGGTGCTACACTCACCCTTGGCAGCGGCGACATCATCACTGCAGGCCATGTCGTCATGGCAACGGGTGGGTATGCCCGCACCTCGGGCCTTCTGCCCGGCCGTCCGGCGATGGGTGTCTATGCCCGCACCGTGGTGCTGGCCGAGGTCGACTCGGCCGAGGCCGCGCGGCTAAGCGGCATGCCCTCGCTCATCGCCATGCCCGAAGGCGGGCGGATGGACGAGGATCTCTACCTCCTCCCCCCGATCCGCTACCCGGATGGCAAGACCTACATCAAGATCGGCGGCGAGCCGTTCTCGGCCAGCCTCGAAACCGATGCCGAGATGACCGCGTGGTTCCAGTCGGATGGCAGCGCCAAGGCGGGTGAGATGCTGACCCGCCACCTGCGCGCGCTGATGCCCGAGTTGCGCGCCACCAGCCTGCACCGCGCCACCTGCGTCGTCAGCTTCACCGAAACCGGCTATCCTTATATCCAGCGGCTGACCGACCGGCTGAGCATCCTGACGGGCGGCAACGGCGCCGCGGCCAAATCCTGCGACGAGATCGGGCGCCTCGGCGCGATCACGGCCACGGGCGGCGACCTGTCCGGCGAAGGCTACGAGACCGGTTTCAAGGCGGTGTTCGTCTGAAGGGTCACGTCCACTTGGCGATGGGCGGCAGGCTCATCAGCACGGCGTTCGCATCATGCCCCGTCTCCAGCCCGAATTTCGTGCCCCGGTCGTAGACGAGGTTGTATTCGGCATAAAGCCCGCGATGCACCAACTGCTTCTCGCGGTCTTCTTCGGTGAACGGCATGTGCTTGCGCCGTTCGACACATCCCAGGAACGCGGGCAGGAACGCGCGGCCGACATCCTGCGTGAAGGCGAAATCGGCCTCCCAATCGCCGGTATTCAGATCGTCGTAGAAGATGCCCCCGACGCCGCGCGCACGATGGCGGTGCGGGACGTAGAAATATTCGTCGGCCCAAGCCTTGAACCGCGGATAAAGCTCCGCACCATGCGGGTCGCAATGTTCCTTCAACACGGTGTGGAAATGCTCGGTATCCTCGGGATACTCGATCGCCGGGTTCAGGTCCGATCCGCCGCCGAACCACCACGCCACCGGCGTCCAGAACATGCGCGTGTTCATGTGAACGGCCGGCACATGCGGGTTCTGCATATGCGCCACAAGGCTGATCCCCGAGGCCCAGAAGGTCGGATCGTCCTTCAGCCCCGACAGGTCCTTGCGCGCGGCCATCGCGGCCACGGCCCGGTCGCCCAGCTGGCCATGCACGGTCGACACGTTCACGCCGACTTTCTCGAATACTCGTCCGCCGCGCATGACGCTCATCAAACCGCCGCCCGCGTCCGATCCGTCTTCGGACTGACGCTTGGTCTGGGTCACTTCGAACCGTCCGGCAGGCTGATCGCCCCCTTGCGCATCTTCCAACGCCTCGAAGGCGGCCACGATCTCGTCGCGCAGCGCGCGGAACCACTCCGATGCGCGGGTCTTGCGGTCGTCGAACGTGTCTTTCATCTGGTGCCCTCCCCGGATGGTCTGAAATCCGTCCGGCCTGCTTAGCACTCAGGCCAAGCCCCTGTCATCCGGCAAACCGCATTCCCGGAACACGCATGCTTCGCGGCCTATTTCATCATGGATTTCCGAGCGATCTTGGCGTAGGATCATCCAAACGCCGCATCAGACGGCACCCCGAGGCAGAATGAGCAGGCTTCGTGAAAACTGTTAGATTAGCGACCGCCCTCATGGGGCTGATCCTTTGTGTCGTGCTGGGGCTGACCGCGCCCGCACGCGCCGCGCCTTATGCCGCCATGGTGATGGATGCCCGCACCGGCGAGGTGCTGCATTCCCGCAATGCCGACACGCGCCTGCACCCCGCCTCTCTGACCAAGATGATGACGCTCTACATCGCGTTCGAAGCGGTACGCCTGGGCGAGATCGGCCTTGATACCGAGGTGTTGATTTCGGCCAATGCCGATGCCGAACCGCCCTCGCATCTTGGCCTGCGCGCCGGCACGACGATACGGTTTCGCTACCTGATCCGGGCGGCGGCGATCCGATCCGCCAACGACGCCGCAACCGCGATCGCCGAGGCGTTGGAAGGGTCCGAAGCCGCCTTCGCACGCCGCATGAACCGCACCGCGCGAGCGTTGGGCATGACGCGCACCACGTTTCGCAACGCCCACGGCCTGACCAGCGACGGCCACCTGTCGACCGCGCGGGACATGACGATTCTGGGGCGGCGGCTGATTTACGACTATCCGCAGTATTACAACATCTTCTCCCGCCGCGAGGATGACGCCGGGATCGCCACCGTGCGCAACACGAACCGCGCCGTGCTCAACGCCTATGCCGGCGCGGACGGGATCAAGACCGGCTACACGCGCGCGGCGGGCTTCAACCTTGTAGCATCGGCGCAGCGCGGGCAGGAACGGATCATCGCGACGGTGTTCGGCGGTCGCTCGGCCGCATGGCGCAACCAGCGGATCATGGAGCTTCTCGACATGGGATTCGAGCGGGCGCCCAGCCGTGCCACGGTGCGCACGCCGCCCCTTCCCAGCTATCCCGATGCGCCAAGCAGCGGCGGTGTTCGCGCCTCGGGCGCCGTCGCGCGCAGCCTGCGGCCAATTCCCCGGCCTGCCCCTGTCGCCCCGGCCCCCGAACCCTCGCCGGAATTGCTCGCGGCGATTGGAGAGGCCGTGGGAGAAGCGTTGACCGAGATCGAAACGGCGGCAGAAACCGCCCCGCCCGGCGTGCCCCCGACCCCGCGCCCCGAGCCGCAGGCGACCGCCATCGTGCCGCCCCGCCCCGAACCGATCGCGCCCGAGGTTGTCACGCGCGCCTCCTCGACCGGCAGCCGCCTTTATGGCGTTTCGCTGGGGCGTCAGCCGTCCCATCATGCCGCCGAGCGCCTCTTGCTGCGTACCGCCTTGGCCGAGCTTGGCACCTTCGACGACGCCTTGCGCCGCGTGGTGCAACGCTCAGGCGGCTACGAGGCACGGTTTGCCGGCATGACCGAGGATCAGGCCGCGCGCGCCTGCGCCCGGTTGTCGGCCCGCAACCTCGCCTGCGAGACATTCGGGCCGTAACCAGCCGCAAACGGGCGGATGCAGGAATGTCGACTCGGGGCGCGCTCAGTCCTTCGGGTGGTCGTCGTAATCGTCCGACAGGATCCGGTTCGCATCGCCCTCGGGGTCGTCGAACTGGCCGCGCTTCAGCATCCAGAAGAAGAAGCCGAGCCCCAGCAGCCCGAGAAACAGGCTGACCGGGATCAGAAGGCCGAGAATATCCATTCCGCGTTACCTCAACCGCAGCGCGTTGAGCGAGACCGTGATCGAGGAGGACGACATCGCCAGCGCCGCGATCAACGGGGTGGCAAGCCCGGCCACGGCCAGCGGAACCGCCAGCACGTTGTAGACCGTCGCGATGGTGAAATTCTCACGAATCCGCTTGGCGGCCGAGACGGAGGTCGTCACCGCGTCCCCTATGGGCGCAAGGCTGCGGCCCATCAGCACCATGTCCGAGGCCGTGCGCGCGGCATCCAGCGCCGAGGCGGGCGAGATCGAGACATGGGCCGCGGCCAAGGCCGCCGTGTCGTTCAACCCGTCGCCCACCATCAGCACCTTGGCGCCGTCCGCGGCGAGGTCGGCCACCATCGCGGCTTTCTCTTCGGGCAGGGCCTCGGCGATCACCTCGTCGATGCCGATCCGCTGGGCAAAGCGTTCCACCGCGCCGCGCGTATCGCCCGAAATCAGGATCACGCGTTTGCCCCCGGCCTTCAGCGCGGCCACCGTTTCCTCGGCCCCCTCGCGCAGGGTGTCGGTGAAGGGCAGCGTCACGGGCGCATCGTCGCCGATTTTCAGGAAGGTCGCGGTGACATCGGGCGCCTCGGCCCCCAGCCACGCGGCGCGCCCAAGGCGCACGGTCTGCCCCTTCCAGATGGCCTCGACCCCGTAACCCGGCTTCTCGGTCACATCGGTCAGGTTCGCGGGGCGCAGGCCGCGCTGGCGCAGCGCGGTCGAAAGGGCCTCGGCCAGCGGGTGCGACGACGCCTCAGCCAGACCAAGCGCCACGCGCAGATCCGCCTCGCGCAGATCGTCGAGGCCCACAGGCTCCGGCGCACCGGTGGTCAGCGTCCCGGTCTTGTCGAAGACGACCGTATCGGCCTCGGCCAGCCGCTCAAGCGCGGTGCCATTCTTGATTAGCAGACCCTTGCGGAAGAGCCGGCCAGAGGCTGCCGTCGTCACCGCCGGCACCGCAAGGCCAAGGGCACAGGGGCACGTGATGATGAGAACCGCCGCCGCGATGTTCAGCGAGACCCGCAAATCCTGCGTGCCGATGAACCAGCCCACGGCCGCCACCGCCGACAGGATATGCACCCCCGGCGCGTAGAGTTTCGCAGCCTGATCGGCGAGCGAGTTGTAATTCGACCGCCCCGACTCGGCCACGGCGACAAGGTCGGCGATCCGATGCAGCGACGTGTCCCGACCGGCGGCGCGCACCTCGACCATCAGGGGGCCGGTCAGGTTGACCTCGCCCGCGCTGACCTCGCACCCCGGTCCGGCATAAACCGGCAGGCTTTCCCCGGTCATCAACGAACGGTCGAGCTCCGATTGGCCCTCGGTCACGATGCCGTCGACCGGAATGCGGCCGCCCGGCTTCACCCGGACGATATCGCCCACCGCAAGGTCCGAGGCGGCAACGGTTTCCTCGGACCCGTCGGCCAGAACCCGCAACGCGCGCGGCACTTCCAGCGCGGCCAGTTCCTGCGCCGCCGACCGGGCCGAAGCCCGCGTGCGGTGATCGAGGTAGCGCCCCGCCAAAAGGAAGGTGCACAGCGCGATCGCCGCGTCGAAATAGGCGTGTTCACCCGACTGCGTCGTCTCGTACAGCGATGTGCCCACCGCCAGCAGGATCGCCAGCGTGATCGGCACGTCCATGTTCAGCCGCCCGCCCCGCAGCGCGGACCAGGCCGACACGTAGAAAGGACGCCCGGAAAAGATCACGGCGGGAATCGCGATCCCGGCGGAAATCCAGTGCATCATGTCGCGCGTGACGCCTTCGGCCCCGGCCCATACGGCCACGGACAAAAGCATCACGTTCATCATCGCGAAGAACGCGACGGCCAGGCGCATCAGCAGGTCGCGCCCGGCCCGGTCGGCAGCGGTCGTGGCCAGCACGCCGGGGTCGAGCTCATGCGCCTCGTAGCCCGCCGCCTCCAGCACCTGCGTCAGGTCATCCGCCGTCACGCCGGCCTCTGCCTCCACCGCCGCGCGGCGCAGGGTCAGGTTCACGCGAGCGTCCTTGACGCCCGGTGTCGCGCGCAGCGCTTTTTCCACCCCCGAGATACAGCCCGCACAATGGATGCCCGGCAGCGACAGCATCAGAGTCGCATCCTCGGGCAGATCGGCCAGATGCTCGGCGGCGGGCGCGACGTTACAGGCCGGGCAAGCGCCCGGCCGACCCCGTTCCTCGGCATGATCGAAGGTGGCGGTCATCGCCTCCCCTTTCTTCAGTCGCGCAGCGAGAAGGTGATGTTGTGCCGGTACTCGGCCCCGTTGCGGGCCGTTCCCGTCAGCCGCAGGCGCCAGCGTCCCTCGGACACCTCGACCGGGGCCTGCAACACGCCGTTCGGCCCGCGCTCGAAGGCCAGTTGCTGGTCTTCAAGCTGGTTGGTGGGCCGGGTCAGCAGCGCGTCAAGCTCGGCGGGGTAAACCGGACGCCCGGTTTCATCGACAAGCGTGAGGGTCAGGAGGTCGCCCTCCACCTCGACCGAGGCATTCCATCCCAGCTCTTCCTGCGCGAACCGGCGATCGTCAAAGGTCTGGCTGTCGGCATAGCTGGAACTGACCTCCATCCCCGGAAAGGTCGAGATCGCGTTCCAGGCCATGAACAGGTTCACGCCGATGATCAGGCCGAACCCGACGACGAAGATGGCCAGCACCTTGCGCCCGGTCAGCTGGCCCTTGGTGGAGCCGCCCTGGGCCTCGACTTGATCGGTCATTGCGTATCCCTCCCGAAGAACGTGGTGTCTTCAAACGTCCGCGTGTTCGTCGACAGATCCTCGATCCAAAGACGGAAATCCGTGCGTTCGGTCGAGGCCACATCGCTGCCAGCCGGCGCGGTGACATAGACCCGCACGAGTTGCGTCGAGTCGATCGGCACCTCGACAATCCCGGTGTCGGACCCTTCCACCTCGATCTCGAACGGCGCCCCTTCGCCCAGGGTGACGCTGAAATCCGACGTCTCATGGGTCATGTTGCGGATCCGCACGTCATAGGTGTTCCGGATCGATCCATCCGACAATGTCACATATTGCGGGTTTCGCACAGGCGCGACGGTCATGTCGATATCCGTCCGGATGAACAGCAGGACGGTCAGGCCGATCCCGATGGCGGACCACAGCACGGTGTAGATGATCGTGCGAAGCCGGAAGATGTGCTTCCAGACGGAAATCTTTTCCTTGCCGGCGCGTTCGTTGGCCTCGTCCGTCAGGGCCATGTAGTCGATCAGGCCGCGCGGCTTGCCGATCTTGTCCATGATGTCGTCGCAGGCATCGATGCAAAGCGCACAGGTGATGCATTCCAGCTGCTGGCCGTCGCGGATGTCGATCCCGACAGGGCAGACGTTCACGCAGGCCATGCAGTCGATGCAATCGCCCAATTCGGTGTTTTCCTGCCCCTTGCGGTGTTTGCCGCGCGGCTCGCCGCGCCAGTCGCGATAGGCAACGGTAATCGTCTGTTCGTCCATCATTGCGGCCTGGATGCGCGGCCAGGGGCACATGTAGATGCAGACCTGTTCGCGCATGAAGCCACCGAACACGAAGGTCGTGGCCGTCAGGATGCCGATGGTGGCATAGGCGACATACGGTGCCTGGAACGTCACCAGATCGCCCAGAAGGGTCGGCGCATCCGCGAAATAGAAGACCCACGCCCCGCCGGTCGCCACAGCGATCAGAAGCCACGCGATATACTTGGTGATCCGCAGACGGAATTTCTTGAAGTTCCATTCCTGCTTCCACAGCCGCAGGCGTGCGTTGCGGTCGCCCTCGATCCATCGTTCGACGGTGAAGAACAGGTCCGTCCAGACGGTCTGCGGGCAGGTATAGCCGCACCAGACGCGCCCCAGCGCCGAGGTGAATAGGAACAGGCCAAGGCCCGCCATGATCAGAAGGCCCGCGACGAAGTAGAATTCATGCGGCCAGATCTCGATCCAGAAGAAGAAGAAGCGCCGGTTGGCAAGGTCGATCAGAACCGCCTGGTCCGGCAGGCTGGGGCCGCGGTCCCAGCGAATCCATGGCGTCAGGTAATAGATCCCCAGCGTCACGACCATGATGATCCATTTCAGGTTCCGAAAGCGGCCCTTCACACGCTTGGGAAATACTGGCTCACGGGCGGCATAGAGCTTTTGCGGCTCTTCTGTGGCACTCATCTTCGAAATCCTTGGGGTATGGTCGTTCGGTCCTGCGCTTGGCCGGTTCTACTTCCGGTAGTGGCGCGGTCTCCTTGACGTGGATCAAGCATACCTCAGCATACAGGCGAAAAGGTTGGCGAGGCCAACGGATGTTCTGCGACCCATGCGCCCAGTGCGACGAAATGAGCACCAGGCAAACGGGTGCCGCAGGGGGGGCTCGCTCCGAATGTGGCGGTCGCTGCAACGGGCAATCGGGCCGCCCCGAGCCCTCGCTCAGCCGTTGATGGACAACTGAAACGCGCGCGATCCCCTCGCAAACGCGGGGAAATCCGAAAAATCCTAGGAAATGTTTGGAGACGCGCTAATCTCTGGGCTATCCTTGACCCGACTTCGCGCCGGCAATTTGCACAGAACGACCGTGCAGACTGCTGTAGTGTCGGGGAAAAGGGAGGCACCGGTCCCGTAGGAAACGCGCGAACAGGACCGGGACCGGTGCCGATCCGGCGACCGGGAGGGGCCACCGGAACTTGTGGGTGATGGCCTTATTGGCCACCACCGAGAGAGTGGACATACACGGCTACCGAGCGGACCTCGGCCTCGCTCAAGCGCCCCGCCTCGGTCGCATCTTCCGACCAGGTGGGCATGACGCCGAAGCGTGAGTAGCGCACTGTATGTTCGATGGCCTCTTCAGAACCACCGTAAAGCCAGATGGCATCCGTCAGGTTGGGCGCGCCCATGAACTGGTCGCCCGTGCCTTCGTCGGTATGACAGGCGGCACAGTTGTAGAGGAAGACTTCCTCACCGGCAGCGGCCAGCTCAGCGTCATGTTCCTGCCCGGAGATGTTGCGAACATACTGCACCACCTGGGCGATCTCCTCGTCCGAGAGCAGACCCTCGAAGGCCGTCATCTCGGAATACCGTGCGTCTGGGTCATCCTCGTTCCGGATACCATGACTGATCGTGTAGTGAATCTCCTCGATCGTACCGCCCCAGAGCCAGTCGTCGTCCAGGAGGTTCGGGTAACCCGAGGCCTGAACACCGGCAGCACCAGAGCCATGACACTGCGAACACCAAGTCGCGAACGTGGCCGCCCCGCCTTGGATAGCGTAGTTATAGAGGTCGGGATTCGCGGTTGCGTTGATCTCGGTCAAATCGACTTCGGTAATGCGCTGACGAATGTCGGCATTCATCGCGTCGAAACGCTCAATATCCTCGGCGACCTCGGTCCGGGTCGAAAAGCCCAGGATGCCGGGCGTCGCGCCCTGCACCAACGGCCAGGCCGGGTACAGAACGGTGTAGCCGATCCCCCAGACGATGCAGCCATAGAAGGTCCACAGCCACCAGCGCGGCAGGGGATTGTTGAACTCCTTGATACCGTCCCAGGTGTGGCCCGTGGTATCGGGATCACCCTCTTGCAGGATCTGCTCTTCGGGATGTCTGTTCTTGTCTTCGGTCATTGCCGCGCCTCCTCGTAATGGGCGGTGGCTGCCGGGGTCGTGTCACCCGCCGGCCGGTCGTCGTGGCGGAAAGGGATATTCGCGGTGTCGCGATGGATCTTGCGGCTGCCGGGTCGCAGCGTGAACAAGATCACCGCGAGGAAGGCCAGGAGCATGAAGAGCATGCCCCAGGACCCCGCGAAGACCCGCATGATGGTATAGGTATCTTCCATCTACGGGTCCCTCCTCAGCGGCTTGCGTCGGCTTCGAAGGTCGAGAAATCGACCAGCGTGCCGAGCATCTGGAGATAGGCCACCAGCGCGTCCATCTCGGTGACGACAGGGTTGCCGTCGAAATCGCGCTGTTGCGCACCGGGATACCGCTCGACCACACCCGAGTCGCCAAAATCGGTCGCCTGTTCGACGAAGTCCAGTTCGGCCATCTCGATCATCTCGTCGGTGTAGGGCACACCAACGAAACGATGGGTTTCCATCAGGTCCGCGATATAGGTCGGCTCGATCGGCGTCTCGGCGAGGAACGCGTAGGGCGGCATCACCGATTCCGGCACGACCGACTGCGGATCCATCAGGTGATCCACGTGCCATGCATCCGAGTAGCGGCCGCCGACGCGGGCGAGGTCGGGCCCCGTCCGCTTCGAACCCCACTGGAACGGATGGTCGTACTGGCTCTCTGCCGCCAGGGAGTAGTGGCCATAGCGCTCGACCTCGTCCCGCATGGGACGGATCATCTGGCTGTGACACACGTAACAACCCTCGCGGATGTAGATCTCGCGGCCCGCCAGTTCGAGGGGCGAGTAGGGGCGCATGCCCTCCACGTCCTCGATCGTGTTCTCAAGGTAGAACAGCGGTGCGATTTCCACGATCCCCCCGATCGTGACGACCAGAAAGCTGAGCGCCAGAAGGAGGGTCGCGTTGGTTTCAATCTTCTTGTGACCGTCGAATGCAGCCATTGTCTGGTCCCTCCTTATTCAGCCGGTGCCGCAACGGTGGTGTCTTGCTTGGCGACACCTTTCCGAACGGTCATCCACAGGTTGTAGGCCATGATGATTGCACCGGTGAGGTACATCACACCGCCCAGGCCACGCACGACGTACATCGGGAACTTGGCGTCCACGGTGTCGGCGAAGGAGTTCACGAGGAAGCCCTGCGCGTCGACTTCGCGCCACATCAGGCCTTCCATGATCCCCGTCACCCACATCGAGGCCGCGTAGAGCACGATGCCGATGGTGGCGAGCCAGTAGTGCCAGCTGACCATGCGCAGGCTGTAGAGGGCCTGACGGTTCCACAGTTTCGGGAACAGGTAGTAGAGCATCCCGAAGGTGATCATGCCGTTCCAGCCCAGCGCGCCCGAATGCACGTGACCGATCGTCCAGTCGGTGTAGTGCGACAGCGAGTTCACCGCGCGGATCGACATCATCGGACCTTCGAAGGTCGACATGCCGTAGAAGGCGACCGAGGTGACCATCATCCGCAGGACCGGGTCCGTGCGCAGCTTGTCCCAGGCCCCCGACAGCGTCATCAGGCCGTTGATCATGCCGCCCCAGCTGGGCATCCACAGAACGATCGAGAACACCATGCCCAAGGTCGAGGCCCAGTCAGGCAGCGCGGTGTAGTGCAGGTGGTGCGGACCGGCCCAGATATACAGGAAGATCAGCGCCCAGAAGTGGATGATCGACAGCTTGTAGGAATAGACCGGGCGTTCGGCCTGCTTGGGAATGAAGTAATACATCATGCCCAGGAAGCCGGCGGTCAGGAAGAAGCCCACGGCGTTATGGCCGTACCACCACTGCGTCATGGCATCCTGAACGCCCGAGAAGAGCGAGACCGACCGCGACCCGAAGATCGACACCGGCACGGCCAGGTTGTTCACGACATGCAGCATCGCCACGGTGACGATGAAGGACAGGAAGAACCAGTTGGCGACGTAGATATGCGGCTCGCGGCGCTTCATCAGCGTGCCGACGAAGAGCAGCAGGTACGCCACCCAGACAACGACCAGCCACAGGTCGATATACCATTCCGGCTCGGCGTATTCACGCGACTGCGACCCGCCCAGGATGTAGCTGGTGGCCGCGAGCACGATGAAGAACTGGTAGCCCCAGAACACGAACCAGGCGAGCCCGCCGCCCCACATGCGCGCGGCGGAGGTCCGCTGCACCACGTAGAAGGACGCGGCCAGCAGGCCGGTGCCCCCGAAGGCGAAGATCACCGCCGAGGTGTGAAGCGGCCGCAGGCGACCGAAGTTCAGGTAGGGTTGCGCCCAGTCGAAATTGAGCTGCGGAAAGGCCAGCTGGAAGGCGATGAACACCCCCACCAGAAAGCCCACCACGGCCCAGAACGCCGTCATGATGGCCGCGGCCTTGACCGGACCGTCCATGTATTCGTTCTGGTTGACGAACCTGGGTTCGCCCGTGCGGCGCAACTGCCACAAGAAAAGGCCACCGGCGGTGACCATGACCAGGATGGCATGGATCATATAGAGCATGTCCCTGGCGTAGCTGGCCGCGATCGCGGCACAAACCGCGACGAGGCCAAGGATCAGCAGCTTCACATAATCAAGCATTGATCGTCCCTTCGTGATGCCCCGGTTCGGATTCACCTGTAGCGATTCGGCAAAGCCGTCCGGAGCTGTTCCATCTGACCCCCAAATCGCGGATAGGGCGAGTAGGGGCATTGATCCATGTCAATGATAGACCAGACACGCGACGGTTGATGCAGGTCAATGTGGCGCAGCGTATGCAGTCGTATCCCTTTCTCAACTGGAAGCGAGGAGGGTCTGATGGCCTACAAGAGCATTCTCACCGTTTTGACGGATGATACCGAGGTGAACGCGGTTCTGGACGCCGTGATTCCATTTGCCGCCGACGCCAAGGCGCATCTGGACGTTCTGTGCCTCGGGATCGACCGGACGCAGACAGGCTATTATTTTGCTGGCGCTACGGCGCTCATGCATGACGAAACGCTGGCCCAGGCCCAGGCCGAGGCCAAGCGCATTGAGGAGGCCGCGCGCGACCGCCTTGGCCGCTCGGATATTTCCTGGGGCGTCGAGGCGCTGGTCGCGCAATCGGCCTCGGTCACGCCTGTCGTCGCCCGGCGCGCCCGCTTTGCCGATCTCGTGATGCTGCCCAAACCCTACGGCCCTGACCTGCCGTCGGATGCTCCCGTTCTGGTTGAATCAGCCATGTTCCAAGGGCAGGCCCCGGTGATCGTCATCGCGGATGGAAAACCCGCCACGCTCAACCCGAAGAAGATCGTCGTGGCGTGGAACGAATCGAACGAGGCGATGGCCGCGATTCGCCGTGCGATGCCGATGCTGGTGGCGGCCGACCTGGTGAACATTTGCATCATCGCGCCCGAGCGTCACGGGTCCGAAACGACCGATCCGGGCGACGAACTGTCCAAGATGCTCAGCCGCCATGGCGCCACCTGCGAGGTGTCCCTGCTGCCGCAGACCCTGCCCCGTGTGTCCGAGGTGCTGAAGCGCCACGTCGCGGATCAGAACGCCGACCTGCTGGTGATGGGGGCTTACGGCCATTCCCGCTTCCGCGAGGCGATCCTCGGCGGCGCCACCCGCAACATGCTGGAGCATTGCGAGGTGCCGGTGCTGATGGCGCACTGACACCAGCGCCGCACCATTCCGAAACGAAAACGCCCCGCCGATCGGCGGGGCGTTTTTCGTCGCGGATCGAAGAACCGTCGTCAGTCCAGAACGCCACCGTCCGAGTCGTCGCCGGTCTCGTCCATCAGAACCTCGAAATCGGGGATCACGATGTGACGCTTGCCTTCCAGCCGGATCACGCCGTCCCGCTTCAGGCCCGACATCTGGCGGCTTACGGTTTCCAGCGTCAGGCCAAGGTAATCGGCCATCGCCTCGCGGGTCAGCGGCAGGTCGAAGGCGACCTCCCCCACCCCGACGGTATTCTGAAAGCTCGGCTCGCGCCGCGCGATGATCGTCAGGAAGCTGGCGATCTTCTCGCGCGCGGTCTTGCGGCCCAGCAGGAGCATCCATTCCCGCGCCGCGTCCAGTTCGTCCAGCGTCATTTCCAGCAGGCGCTGGCTGACATGCGGCGTTGTGTCCAACATTTCGAGGAAGGGCACCCGACGGAAACAGCACAATTGCACATCCGTCGTCGCGGTCACGTCGTAATGCGCGGCCTCGCGATTCGGTCGCCCGAGAAAGTCCGACGGCAACAGAAGCCCGACCATCTGGCGGCGGCCATCCTCCATCGTCTGCGTCAGCGATGCGACGCCATGCACGACCGAGGCCACGAAATCCATCTTGTCGCCCGCCCAGACGATCGTCTGCCCAGCTTCGTAACTTCTGTAATATTTGATGGACTCAAGCTTTTCGAGTTCATCGCTCTCGCACCGTGCGCATACGGCCCGGTGCCGGATCGGGCACTCGGCGCATTGTTCCTGCGGGAAAGAGATCTGAGGCTTTGACATGGCGGGGTCCTCTCGGACGAGTGAGTAAGCCCGCTTGATCTGCGTCAAGGCGATGGGCGCGTTCCATCCTTACGCGTAGCCTAATGGAACATCTTACGCAACTTCGACGCCTCGGTCTGTTCGATGCTAAGGTGCCGCGCTACACAAGTTATCCGCCGGCGACCAAGTTCTCGAACGATGTCAGCAGCGACGTCTTCCGCAGCTGGGTGGAGAGCATTCCCACCGGCAGCGAGATCTCCGTCTATCTGCATGTCCCCTTCTGCCGCAGGCTGTGCTGGTTCTGCGCCTGCCGCACGCAGGGGGTGCGCAACGACGATCCCGTCATCGCTTATGTGAATACCCTCAAGCAGGAAATCGCGACCGTTGCCTCGATCCTGCCCAAGGGCGTCCGCATCGCGCGGCTGCATTGGGGCGGCGGAACACCGACGCTTCTGTCGGCGGACATGATGACCGATCTGGCCGAAACGCTTCTGTCGCAGATCCCGCTGGCAGAGGGCGCCGAGTTCTCGGTCGAAATCGACCCGAACGAGATCGACAAGCCGCGCATGGCCGCGCTGGCGGCCGCCGGGATGAACCGCGCCTCGATCGGCGTTCAGGATTTCGACCCCGAGATCCAGAAGATCATCGGCCGCATCCAGGGCTACGATGTCACGCGTGAAGCCGTCGAAGGCCTGCGCGAGCATGGCATCCACTCGCTGAACACCGATATCCTCTATGGTCTGCCGCACCAGACGCCCGAGCGAATCTCGGAAAGTGTTCAGATGCTTCTGTCGCTGTCGCCCGACCGGGTGGCGCTTTACGGCTATGCCCACGTCCCGTGGATGGCCAAGCGGCAGGCGATGATCCCGACCGAGGCCCTACCCTCGCCCGAGGAACGGCTGCAACTTTTCGATACCGCCCGCCGCCTGTTCATGTGGGACGGCTATGACGAGATCGGCATCGACCATTTCGCCAAGCCGACCGATTCCATGGGCAAGGCCGCGAAATCCGGCCATCTGCGCCGGAACTTCCAGGGCTACACCGACGATACCTGCGACACCCTGCTTTCGCTGGGCGCCTCGGCCATCTCGCGCTTCCCGCAAGGTTACGCGCAGAACGCCGCCTCGACCGCCGCCTACCAGAAGGCCGTGCGCGCGGGCGAACTTGGCACCGGCCGCGGGCACATCTTCAAGGGTGAAGACACGCTGCGCGCTCGCATGATCGAGATGCTGATGTGCGATTTCCGGATCGACACCGCAGAGCTCGAAGCGGAGTTCGGCCCGGTCGCGGCCAAGGCCGAGAAACTCTACCGCGAAGCCGCGGATGCCTTTGGCAAGATGGTGCGCATCACCGAGGACGGGTTCGAGATCCCGCCCGAGGGACGCCCGTTGTCGCGCATGATCGCGCGCATCTTCGACGAATACGAAATGCGCGCCGAAGGGCACTCCTCGGCCATCTGAGGCGAGACGAGTCTCCACATGAAAGACGCCGGACCAATGGTCCGGCGTTTTCCTTTGCGGCACATAGGTATCGGTCAGGGGCGTCAGGCCGCGCTTTCCGGCAGGTCTCCAAACGCCGCGCGCATCAGGTCGCGCGTGTAGGCCGTCTGCGGGTTCGAGAACAGCGCCTCGGCATCGCCCGCTTCGACCACGTCACCCTGCTTCATCACGATGACCTTGTGGCTCAGCGCGCGCACGACCTTCAGGTCATGGCTGATGAAGAGGTAGGCAAGGTCGTGATCCTTCTGCAACCGCCGCAGCAGGTCCACGATCTGCGTCTGCACCGTCATGTCGAGCGCGCTGGTCGGCTCGTCCAGAACCACCAGCCTGGGCCGCAGGATCATCGCGCGGGCAATCGCGATCCGCTGCCGCTGCCCGCCCGAAAACTCGTGCGGGTAGCGATCCATCATCGACGGGTCGAGCCCCACCTCGGTCAGGATCTCGGCCACCCGGCGGTCCTGTTCGGCCTTGGAGACACCATGCACCGTCAGCCCCTCGGCCACGATCTGCGCGATTGTCATGCGTGGGCTGAGGCTCCCGTAAGGGTCCTGGAAAACCACCTGCATGTTGTGCCGGATGGGCCGCAAATCCCGCGACTTCTGGCCCTGGATATTGCGCCCCATGAACACGACCGGCCCATCGGACGAGATCAGCCGCAGGATCGCCAAGGCCAGCGTCGTCTTGCCGGACCCGCTTTCGCCCACGATGCCCAGCGTCTCGCCCGCGCGCACGCTGATGGTCGCCGCGTTCACCGCCTTCACATGGCCGACCGTCCGGCGCAGAAACCCGCGCTGGATCGGGAACCAGACGCGCAGGTCCTTCGTCTCGACAATCTTCTCGGCGTGTTCGGGCACCGGGTCGGGCGTGCCCGTCGGCTCGGCAGCCAGCAGCTTCTGCGTATAGGGATGCTGCGGGTTGGCGAAGATTTCCTCCGTCCGCCCCTGCTCGACGATCTCGCCGCCCTGCATGACGCAGACCCGGTCCGCGATCCGCCGGACAATGCCAAGGTCATGGGTGATGAACAAAAGGCTCATCCCCATGTCGCGCTTCAGCTCGGCCAGCAGTTCCAGGATCTGCGCCTGGATCGTCACGTCGAGCGCCGTGGTCGGCTCATCCGCCACCAGCAGGTCGGGGCCATTGGCCAGCGCCATGGCGATCATAACGCGCTGCCGCTGCCCACCCGACAGCTGGTGCGGATAGGCGCCCAGCCGGGTTTCCGGGTCGCGGATGCCCACCTTGGTCAGCAACTCGATGATCCGCGCGCGCGCGGCCTCTCCGCTCAGCCCCTGGTGCAGGGCAAGGCTCTCGGCGATCTGCTTTTCCAGCGTGTGCAGCGGGTTCAGCGAGGTCATCGGCTCCTGGAAGATGAAGCTGATATCGTCGCCCCTTATGTCGCGGAGCCGGTCCTCGGGCGCGCCGACCATTTCCTCGCCGTTGTATTTCACCGATCCCGTGATCTCGGCCGAGTCGGGCAGCAGGTCGACCGTGGACAGCGCCGTCACCGACTTGCCAGATCCGCTTTCGCCCACCAGCGCCACCGTCTCGCCCCGGTCGATGCTGAAGGACACGCCCCGCACGGCGCGCGTCTCGGCCTCCCCCTGCCGGAAGGTCACGTTCAGGTTTCGGACGTCCAGCACGCTCATGAAAAGGTCTTCCTCGGGTCGAACGCGTCGCGCACGCCTTCGAAGATGAAGACCAGGAGCGACAGCATGATCGCGAAGGTGAAGAACGCGGTGAAGCCCAGCCACGGCGCGTTCAGGTTGTTCTTGGCCTGAAGCGTCATCTCGCCCAGCGACGGCGCCGAGGACGGCAGCCCGAAGCCAAGGAAATCGAGGCTCGCCAAGCCGCCGATCGTGCCCGTGACGATGAAGGGCAGGAAGGTCAGCGTCGCCACCATCGCGTTGGGCAGGACGTGGCGGAACATGATCGTGCCACTGCCCACGCCCAAAGCGCGCGCCGCGCGAACATATTCGAAATTCCGCGCGCGCAGGAATTCGGCGCGCACCACACCCACCAGCCCCGTCCAGCCGAACAGCACCATCAGGAACACGAGCAGCCAGAAATTCATCGTGAAAATGGCCGATATGATGATGATGATGTAGAGGCTGGGGGTGGAGTTCCAGATCTCGATGATCCGCTGGAACAGCAGGTCCACCACCCCGCCGAAGAACCCCTGCACCGCGCCAGCCGCGATCCCGATGACCGAGGTCAGGAAGGTCACGACCAGCGCGAAACTGACCGACAGGCGGAAGCCATAGATAACGCGGGCCAGCACGTCGCGCGCCGTGTCATCGGTGCCGAGCCAGTGGTTCGCGTCGGGCGGCGAGGGCGCGGCGCGGCCCAGATCGTTCACCGTGTTGTAACTGTACGGGATCAGCGGCCACAGCAGCCATCCCCGCTCCACCGGCTCGCCGGAAAACGCCCCCGTCTCCTGCACTTCCTCGATCACGCCTTCGGGGTCGTCCCAGCAATCCTCAAGCCCGCCAGACACGATCAGGCATTGCACCTCGACATCGCGGTAGACGGCCTCGGTCCGGAAATCGCCGCCGAATTCCGTCTCGGGGTAGAAGTTGAGGATCGGCGTGTAATAGCCGCCGCGGTACTGCACCAGAAGGGGTTTGTCGTTGGCGATCAACTCGGCGAACAGCGACAGGCCATACAGCACGAAAAAGATCATCAGCGACCAATAGGCCCGGCGGTTCGCCTTGAAGTTCTGCCAGCGGCGGCGGTTCAGCGGCGACAGCCACCCCCGGCGCGGGCGCGGCGTCAGCAGCGGCGGCGTCGGCCGCAGCCCCGGCTCGGGATCGAGGCGGGGGCGCGCGGGATCGGGCGGCGGGATATCGTCGGGCATCGCCATCGCTCAGGTCTCCCGCGTCTCGAAGTCGATACGGGGATCGATCCAGACATACATCAGGTCCGACAGGATGTTCACGACCAGCCCGATCAGGCCGAAGACGAACAGGGTGCCGAAGATCACCGGGTAATCCCGGCTGACCGCCGCCTCGAAGGCCAGCCGCCCCAACCCGTCGAGGCTGAAGATCGTCTCAATGATCAGCGAGCCGCCAAAGAACACGCCCACGAACACCGCCGGGAAGCCCGCGATCACGATCAGCATGGCATTGCGGAACACATGGCCATACAGCACCCGCCCCTCGCGCAGGCCCTTGGCCTTGGCGGTCATCACGTATTGCTTCTTGATCTCTTCGAGGAAGGAATTCTTCGTCAGAAGCGTCAGCGTCGCGAAGGCCGAGATGGTCGAGGCCAGCACCGGCAGCGTGATGTGCCAGAAATAGTCGCCCACCTTGCCGATCAGGCTCAGGTCCTCGAAATTGTCAGACGTCAGGCCGCGCAGCGGGAAGATCTGGAAATAGCTCCCCCCGGCCAGCAGCACCAACAGCAGGATGGCGAACAGGAAGCCCGGGATCGCGTAGGCCACGATGATCAACCCGCTGGTCCAGGTGTCGAACTTGGTGCCGTCGCGCACCGCCTTGCGGATGCCCAGCGGGATCGACACGAGATAGGCGATGACGGTCGACCACAGGCCCAGCGTGATCGACACGGGCAGTTTCTCGATCACCAGATCCACCACGCTGATCGACCGGAAATAGCTCTCGCCGAAGTCGAAGCGCATGTAATCCCACATCATCATCACGAAGCGTTCGGGCCACGCGATATCCTCGGCGACGCATTCGGGCGCGGCCACGTCCGGTTCCCCGGCAAAGCCCTCCTCGCAGACCACGCGGGCAAAGTTGAACTGCACCCGCAGATCATCGAGGAATTGTGGCGGCAGGCCCCGCGCGCCCTGGTAATCGCCCTCGACCTCGATGCCGCCCGCCTCGGAGCCACCGCCCGAAATCCCGGCAAAGACATCGCCCTCGCCTTCTAGCTGGGCCAGCACCTGCTCGATCGGGCCGCCCGGCACGAATTGCGTCAGCGCAAAGTTCACCACCATGATCCCGAGCAGTGTCGGGATCATCAGCAGCAGTCGTCTGAGGATATAGGCGCCCATGGGGTCTTAGAACGCGCCCTGCGCGCGCAGGTCCGCCTCTGCCTCGGGGTCGATCCACCAGAAGTCGAGGAAGCCCAGCGAATAGGGCGGCAGTTCCTCGGGGTAGCGGTACATGTCGTAATAGGCGACCCAGTGCTGGTTGTTGTACCATTGCGGCACGCGGATCACGTGGGCGCGCAGCACACGGTCCAGCGCGCGCACGGCGACTTCCATCTCGTCCTGCGTCTCGGCGTTCACGACCACCTCGACCAGTGCATCGACACCGTCGTCGGCCAGCCCCGGCACGTTGAACAGGCTTTCATCCGCACCGATGCTGCCGAAATATTGCCGCAGGCCCGACCCCGGCTCGTAATCCATCGGGAAATGGTCGGTGACGATATCGAAATCGCCGTCGCGCTGCCGCTGGCTGAGCTGGGCATTGTCGACCCGGTTCAGCCGCGCATTCACGCCGATGGCGCGCAGGTTCTCGACATAAGGGTTGATGATCCGGTCAAACAGCGGACCCGAGTTCAGGAACTCCACGTCCAGCGTCTCGCCCGCCGCGTTGCGCAGCAAGCCGTCATCGCCCGGCACCCAGCCCGCCTCTTCTAGAAGCGCCGTGGCCCGGCGCGCCTGACGGCGATCCAGCGTGCGGTCCGGGTTCGACGGCGGCGTGGCAAAGGCCTCCTCGGCGAAGACGCGTTCGGGCAGAAGGTCACGCAGCGGCTCCAGCACGGCCAGTTCCTCGTCGGATGGCAGGCCGGACGCCTCCAGATGCGTGTTCTCCCAGAAACTGTCGATATGGGAATAGAGGCCGTAGAACAGCGTCTGGTTTGTCCATTCGAAATTGAACATCAGCGCGATGGCTTCGCGCACGCGCACATCCTGAAACTGCGGACGGCGCAGGTTGATCATGAAGGACTGGCCGCTGGCGATGGTGCCATCGGGCAATTCCTCGCGCAGGACGATGCCCTGATCGAGCTTGGGGAAGTCGTAATTGTTGGCCCAGGCCTGGCTGCTGCTTTCCTGCCGGAAGGTGTAATTGCCGGCGGTGAAGCCTTCGAAGGCGGCGATCGCGTCACCGTAATACTCGATGCGGATCGAATCGTAGTTGTGGCGGCCCTGGTTTATCCACAGGTCCTCGCCCCAATAGTCGCGGTTGCGCGCGTAGACCACGCGCTGGCCCGGGTCGACCTCGCCCAGCACGTAGGGGCCGGACCCCACCAGCGGCTCCAGCCGGCTGTCTTCGAAATCCAGCCCGCTGGCCTCGTGGCTGGCGCGGCTGAAGATGGGCAGGCCGCCCGCCGCCTCGATCCGCCCGCGCACCGGCGCGTCCGGGTTGAAATCGAACCGGATGCGCCGCTCGTCCAGCACCTCGGCCGAGGCGATGGTCAGGGGCAGCGTCGCGCGGAAACTGGGCAGCCCCTCGTCGCGCAGGATCTCGTAGGAAAACAGCGCATCATCCGCCGTGACCGGCGTGCCGTCCGAAAACCGGGCCTCTTCGCGGATGGTGAAGATCACGTAGGACCGATCCTCGGGGAAGGCCATGCTCTCGCAAAGCAGGCAATAGGACGATCCGATCTCGTCCGCCGTCCCCTCCAGCATCGATTCGAAGAAGACCGAGGACAGAACCGCCGGGCGGCCGATCCGGGTATAGGGATGCAGCGAATCGAACGAGCCGGACGACCAGGCAAAGGACATCTCCCCGCCCTGCGGCGCGTCGGGATTCACGTAATCCAGATGCGCGGCATCGGGGCCATAGCGCAACTCGCCAAAGGTGGACACGCCGTAGGTCTCGGTCACGCCGTCGTCCTGCGCGATGCCGGGCCATGCGGCCAGCGCCCAGATCAGCGCGGCACCGGCCAGGGGCAGCGCCGCGCCCATGCGCAAAACGGCAGAGCCCTGTCCAGGCGTCGTCACGGCGGCATCGGCGGGTCGGCGTCGTTGCATCTGCATCTCCGTTGTCATCGGCTGCTGCCCCCTTGATGTGGGTCGATCAAGGTTAGTGACCACCCCCGACGGGGTTCAAGACGAGAATGCGTGATCTCGGGTGATCACGACAAAAAACAAAGCCGCCCCCAAAAGGGGACGGCTCTGCAAATACAATTCTCGGGCGCTGCTGTTGCCGTTCACTCGGTCGTGGCAAGATAGGCGATCAGGTTCGCACGATCCTCGATATCGCGCATACCGGCATAGGACATGGCCGTTCCCTGCGCATAAGCGCGCGGGTTCGCGATGAAGTTGGAGATGTTTTCCGGTGTCCACGCCCCCTCAAGCGCCAGAAGGGCGTCGGAGTAGTTGAAACCGTCAACGCTGTGCTTGGGCCGGTCGACAACACCGTTCAGGTGCGGACCCACACCATCGGTGCCATTCAACGCGTGGCAGGCTTGGCACTGGCGCCAAAGCCGTTCGCCTGCGGCAGCATCCGCCGTCGCATAAACATCGGCGAAGGCCACTTCGATGACCTCTTCCTCTTCCGCCTCGGAATCAGCGTCCTCGGTGATCAGCACGTAGCCTTGGACCTCGTCGTCGCCGCCCACGTGATACAGGCTTTCAGCAGCCCAGCCGCCCAGCAAAAAGAACAACAGGGCGCCGCAGAGCGCGCCAAAGGCCTTGGTCAGAGTCATCGTGTCGAACATGGATCTTCCCATTCAGGTCGCGGTTTCGGGCGTATGTATGGTGTTTCCTTGGTCCGAGGCAAGGTGTAGGGAGCGCGACGAAACGCCCTTTGCACGAAAAAGACCGGGTTTTGACGCCATGACCAATCGCATCGCCTTCCAGGGAGAGCCCGGAGCCTACTCTCACCAGGCCTGTCATGCCGCGCGCCCCGGTCTCGAAGCCCTGCCCTGCGCCAGTTTCGAAGACGTGATCGATGCCGTGCGCGAGGGCCGCGCCGAACAGGCCATGTTGCCGGTCGAGAACACGACCTATGGCCGCGTCGCCGACATTCATCGCCTGTTGCCCGAATCCGGCCTGCATATCGTGGACGAGGCCTTCGTCCGCGTGCACATCAACCTGCTGGCCGTGCCGGGCGCCGAGGTTTCGGACATCAAGGAGGCGTGGAGCCACCTTGTCCTGCTGCCGCAATGTGCGCGCTTCCTGCGCGATCACGGCATCAAGGGCCGGGTCAGCCCCGACAACGCCCGCGCAGCGCGCGACGTCGCAGATTGGGGCGACAAGTCCAAGGCGGCGCTGGCCTCGGAACTGGCGGGCGAGATATATGGCCTCGACGTGCTGGCCCGTCATATCGAGGATCACGACACCAACACCACGCGCTTCCTGATCATGGCGCGGGAACCCGACATGACACGCCGGGCCGATCACATGATGACGACCTTCGTCTTCCGCGTCCGCAACATCCCCGCCGCGCTTTACAAGGCGATGGGCGGGTTTGCCACGAACGGCGTGAACATGACCAAGCTGGAAAGCTACATGGTCGACGGCTCCTTCACGGCGACGCAGTTCTACGCCGATATCGAGGGACACCCCGACGACCGCAACGTGCAGCTTGCCCTGGAAGAGCTGGAGTATTTCACCTCCATGCTCGAAATCCTCGGCACCTACCCCGCGGACCCGATGCGCGACTGATCGCGCGAGACGCCGAGCAGCGCTGAAAAATTTCCTGTCGTTAAGGAAATCTTGACGCACCCATGCGACACCACCCGTCATGCATCACATGATCGGGCAGGCGAGGGCCGGACGCCCAAGGCGCGCGCTGCACGCCTTGGGGCATCCACCGGACGCGCCCTTGCACAGCGCCCGGTTCAGGCGCACAGATATGGCGCGCAACCGGATTTGCCCCGATGAACCCCCTACGCGGAATTGCCCTCAAGATCGCTTCGGTCTGTGTCTTCGTGACCATGGCCAGCCTCATCAAGGCGGCCTCGGACACGGTGCCGCCGGGCCAGGCGGTGTTCTTCCGCTCGGTCTTTGCGATCCCGGTGATTCTGGTCTGGCTGGCCAGCAGGAGCGAGTTGCCCCGTGGCCTTTATACCAAGAACCCGATGGGCCATTTCTGGCGTGGGCTGGTGGGCACAAGCGCCATGGGCCTGGGCTTTGCCGGTCTCGGCCTTCTGCCCCTGCCCGAGGTGACGGCGATCGGCTATGCCGCGCCGATTCTCGTCGTGGTCTTCGCGGCGATGTTCCTCGGCGAAAAGGTGCGCCTGTTCCGCCTGTCGATGGTCGCGCTGGGGATGAGCGGGGTGCTGATCGTGCTGTCGCCGCGCCTGTCGGTCGATGCGGCCTCGGTCGACCCGTCGCAGACGCTTGGCGCGATCGTGGTTCTGATGGGGGCGGTCTTCGCGGCGCTGGCGCAGGTCTTCGTCCGCAAGCTGGTGCAGACCGAGGGGACGGCCGCCATCGTCTTCTGGTTCTCGGTCACCTCGGCCTGCCTGTCGCTGCTGACCCTGCCCTGGGGCTGGGCATGGCCGACGCCGGGCGTGGCGGCGATGCTGGTCGGCGCAGGGCTGTTCGGCGGCTTGGGCCAGATCCTTCTGACCTCCTCCTACCGCCACGCCGACGCCTCGCTGATCGCGCCGTTCGAATACAGCTCCATGCTGCTTGCGCTGGCCGTGGGCTACACCGTGTTCGGAGAGGTGCCGACCGTGACCATGCTGGCCGGGGCCGCACTGATCGTCACCGCCGGGGTCGCCATCATCCTGCGCGAACGGCACCTGGGCCTGGAACGGGCGCGCCAGCGCAAGGCCAACACGCCCGGCGCGTGAACTCAGGCCTGCTGGCTGCGCTGCATCTTGCGCCAGGTCGCCTCGGCCGCGTTGCCCTGCCGCGCAAGGATCGCCTGCAATTTCTGCATCACCTTGCCCCGCGCCAGCTTCATCGTCTGCAGCAACAGGCGGGCCGACAGCGTATTGGCGGACAGCTCCATGACCGAGGTCACGCGTGTCACCTCGGGCGACAGCGCGACGAAGGTCAGGTCATAGACGCAATCCATGCCCCCGATCTGGCTGGTGACAACACAGGTGTCCTCGGGGTCGAAGGTCGTGATCTCGGCGGCAATCACGCGGGTCTTGCCACGCACCGGCACCTCGCCGCGCCACTTGGCACCCTTCGCAGGCTCGGACCAATCGCCGATCCGGACGAGATCGGCCCCGCGCCCCTTCGCTTCACTCTCGAACTGGAAAAAATCCACGAAGCGAGACCAAACCACCTGCATCGGTGCGTCCACGTCTTCGGAAACCTTGAACTTCATCTGGTCACTCCTTCACCCACCCCGACACACCCCGCCGGGCGCTGTCACGCGTCCTTTTTCGACTGTTCTGCCCACCATGCAACAAGGTCAAGAGGGTCGACCCGTCGCGACGTGCCCGCAGCACCGCTCAATCCAGCCGGTCCGACAGCCAGTGCTCCAGCAGGAAATGCGCGATCGCGCCCTTGCGGGCGGGGGCGATTTCCGGGTGACGCCCCGCGAAGACCTCCAGCATCTCCGAACGGGAGACCCAGCGCGCGTCTTCCAATTCCTCTGGGTCGATCGTGATCTCGCGGCTCAGCGCCTCGCCCCGGCATCCCATCATCAGCGACGCCGGGAACGGCCAAGGCTGGCTCGACAGGTAGGACACCCGCCCCACCTTGATCCCGGCCTCTTCCATCACCTCGCGCCGGACCGCGCCTTCGACGGTCTCGCCCGGTTCGATGAAACCGGCCAGCAGCGAATACATCCGCTCGGGCCAACCGGGAGAGCGGCCAACCAGCACGCGCTCGCCATCGGTGATCAGCATGATGACGACCGGATCGGTGCGCGGGAAATGCCGTGCGCCGCAGCTTGGGCACGCCCTGTGCCATCCGGCCTCGGCCATCTCCGAGGCCGCCCCGCACCGCGAACAGAACGGGTGGGTGCGATGCCATTCCAACAGGCCCCGCGCGGTGGCGACCAGTTCCGCGTCGCGCACCGACAGGCCGGTCATCATGCGGCGCAATTCCGCAAAGCCCGCGCCGGTCTTTTCCTCGGACGGGTGGCGCTGGACGGTGTTGTCGACAAAACCGCCGATCTGGTCTTCATCCACGTCCGCCGGCACCCAACCCGAGATATCGACGGCGAAAAGCGGGCCGGCTGTCTCGTCCCGCCCAAGGAAAACCGGGGCCTCCCTGGCCTTGGCCAGCGTCGGATGGCCCATGGGGCGAAACGCCGGCGAGACCGCGCCCGTCTCGAAATCCCCCTCCAGCATGGGTTTGCCGCGCCAGAGCGGCAGCACACCAGCCCCATCCTTCAGCGCCTTTTTCAGCGCCGCCTCGTCGCGCCGCATCTCGGCTGCCCGGTCCAGGCCCGAGCTTGCAAAAAGAACCGTCTCCGCCCGTTTCATGGCCTGTCCCCGCCCCGCCCACCAGCACCTGACGTTGGGTGTGGCGACAGAGTCACATCATTGAAATTAGACGCCTTTTCCGTCACTTCGCGTCTGGCGGCCCTGTTTTCCACCGGCGCAGCCTCCGCATACTGGCAGAGGGGAAGAACGGGGACAACATGACCCTTCGCTCGAACATATCAGGCGAAGCGACGGACGGCGCGGTGCAGGTGCACCTGCGCGTGCTGGCGACCAGCGACCTGCACGCGCATCTTTTGCCGTTCGATTACTATCGCGACCAGCCCGATCCGGCCGTGGGCCTGATGCGCGTGGCCGAGCGGATCGTGGCCGAGCGCGCGGGGGCCGCGAATACCCTGCTTCTGGACAATGGCGATACGCTCCAAGGCGCGCCATTGGGCGATGCGTGGCTGGATGACCTCCGCCCCACGGGGCGCGCGCATCCCATGTTCGCCGCGATGAACGCGCTGGGATACGACGCTGCGACCTTGGGCAACCACGATTTCGATTTCGGGCTGGAGGCCCTGGAAACCGCCCTTGGCACCGCGGAGTTTCCGGTCATCCTCGCCAATGTCCGTCGCCGTCAGGGCGCAACGCGCTGGCCCACCCGCGTGATCCTGACGCGGGACGTCGCCGATACCGCCGGAAACGCGCACGACCTGCGCATCGGCCTGGTCGGCGTTGCCCCCCCGCAAATCGCGAAATGGGGGCGGGCGCGGCTTGGCGACACGATCGAGGTCACCGACATCGCCGACACCGTCGCGGCCGAGGTTGCGGCGCTGCGCCGGGAGGGCGCGGACCTTGTCATCGTGCTGGCCCATTCCGGCCTTGGTGCGGACCAACCAGAACCCGGCATGGAAAACGCCGCCACGGTCGTCGCCGCCCTGCCCGGCGTCGATGCCGTGATCGCGGGCCACAGCCACCGCGTGTTCCCCGAGATCGAGACCGCCGGCGCGCGCATCGTCCAACCCGGCGCGTTCGGCTCGCATCTGGGCCGCATCGACCTGACCCTGACCCGCCAGAACGGCGCTTGGGCCGTCACCGGCAGCACCGCCCGCACGTTCCCGATCGCGGAGCGCCCCGGCATCGGCCTGCGCGGCGTTTTGCGTCGCCACCCTGGCCTGCGCCCGATCCTGTGGACCGATCATCGCGCCGTCCGGCACTACACCGACCGTCCCCTTGGCCAGACCGCCGTGCCGCTGGAGACCTTCTTCAGCTTTCTCGCGCCCTGCGCCGCGACCCAGATCGTGGCCGACGCCCAACGCCACGCCGCGCAAGAGCTTCTGGCCGACCGGCCCGACCTCTCCGGCCTGCCGCTCCTCTCTGCCGTTGCGCCGTTCAAATCCGGCGGGCGGGGCGGCCCCGGCAATTACACCGACATCCCCGCAGGCCCGCTGCGCCTGCGCAACGCGGCCGACCTCTACATCTACCCCAACCAGCTGTGCATCCTGCGCATGACCGGCGCGGGCATCGTCGCATGGCTGGAACGCACCGCCTCGCTCTTCCGTCAGATCACACCCTTAGGCCCGGACGCCGCGCCGCAACCGATGATCGACCACGCCTTCGCCGGGTACAATTTCGACCGGATCGAGGGGCTTGGCTACCGCTTCGACCTCAGCCAACCGTCCCGCACCAATGCCGAGGGGGACGAGATCTTTGACACGCCCGGACGGGTGCGCGACCTGTGCCATGCCGACGGACGCCCCGTTGTGCCAGAGGACACGTTCCTTGTGGTTACCAATTCCTACCGCGCAGCGGGGGGCGGCCATTTCCCGGTCTGCGCCGAGGCCGAAACGGTCGCCACCTCGCCAGCCACGGTGCGCGACGCGGTGATCGAGGCCATTGCGACGGCCAAGCACCCGATCACCCCGCGCCCGACGGATCACTTCGGCTTCACACCCCTGGGCAACACGCCCGTGCTGTTCGAGACCGGGCCGGACGCCGCCGCCCATGCCGAGCGGGCGCAGGCGCTTGGCCTGACCCCGCTTGGCCTGCAACCCAGCGGATTCTTCGGCTTCCGACTCGGCCTGTAGTCGGCCACATCGCGCATGCATAAAATTTCACCACTCCGCCCAAAATATTTGCAATGGGCGGCGGCATCCTCTTAGCCTTCCCCCTCACATGCCGGTTTCGTTGACGCCGCACCGCGCAGTCGCGTGAGTGAGGACGATTTAACGCCGGGCCGTTCCGGCCATCGAAGGAGGACAGCTTGCTGCACCGTGCCATTCCCGCCCTCGCCGCGACCCTGATCGCCGCGACCCCTGCCCTCGCGCAGGACACCGACATCGCCTTCGCGCTCGACTGGCGCTTCGAAGGGCCCTCCGCGCCCTACTTCCTCGCCATCGACAACGGCTACTTCGCCGAAGAGGGCATGGATGTCGAAATCACCGCGGGCCAGGGCTCGCTCGACGCCATTCCGAAGGTCGCCTCGGGCTCCTTCCCCTTCGGCTTCGCGGACATCAACGCGCTGATCTCGTTCCTCGACCAAAACCCCGGCGCGCCCGTCACCGCGATCTTCATGACCTATGACAGCCCGCCGTTTTCCATCGTGGGCCGCGTCAGCCAGGGCATCTCGGGCATCGAGGATCTCGAAGGCTCCGTCCTCGGCGCACCGCCGCCCGATGGCGCCTGGGCACAGTTCCCGATCCTTGCCGCCGTGAACGATATCGACGTGTCGACCATCACCGTCGAACCCGTCGGCTTCCCGACGCGCGAGCCGATGCTGGCCGAGGGCAACGTGGATGCCGTGACCGGCTTCAACTTCTCGTCCTATCTCTCGGCCCTGCGCCTTGGCGTGCCCGCCGATGACCTGACGACGATCATGTATTCCGATCACGGCGTGGCCCTCTACGGCAACGCGCTGATCGTGAACACCGATTTCGCCGCCGAGAACCCGGAAATGGTCACCGGCTTCATCACCGCCGTCGCGCGCGGCTGGGCCGATGCCATCGCCGATCCGGCCGCGGGCATCGCCGCCGTTCTGGAACGCAACCCGGCGGGTGACGCGGAGCTCGAACAGCAGCGCCTGGAACTGGCCATCGAGGGTAACGTCCTGACCGACTACGTCATCGAGAACGGCATGGGCAACGTTGACCCCGACCGCCTTGCCACGGCGATCGAGCAACTCGCCCTGACCTACGAGTTCCAGAACGAGCCCGACGCGTCGCTCTACTTCACCGACGCCTACCTGCCCGAGGGCGACGTGCTGATGGTTGCGCCCTGAGCGCGCTGACCTGAACACGACCCGCCGGGCCGGGCCATTGCGCGCCCGGCCCGGCGGACCCGCGTATGCACGGGGTGTGTACAGGATGTGTACAGGGTGTGACCCGCGGTTTTCGCCGCCCCTGTTCACCCTGCCCTTGCACAAACCCGAAAAGCGTTGATGCGCCGTTAACCACCCGAAAGCCCTGCCGATGACGTCCACCTCCGCCTCCTCCTACATGATCGAACTGCGCGAGGTGACCCATGCCTACCGCACCAAGGCAGGCCCCCTTCCCGTTCTCGACAACCTGACCGTCAAGATCCCCGAAAACAGCTTCTGCGCCGTGGTCGGCCCCTCGGGCTGCGGAAAATCCACGCTGACGCGGCTGGTGTCGGGCCTGATGCGCCCGAACGAGGGGCAGGTCTGGCTGCACAACAAGCTGGTGACCTCACCACGCCCGACCGTCGGCATGGCGTTCCAGAACCCGGTGCTGCTGGAGTGGCGCACCATCCTGCAAAACATCATGCTGCCCCTCGAAATCGTCAAAAGCCCCATGTCCAAGGCCGATGCGACCGAGCGCGCGCATCACCTGCTAGAATTGGTGGGCCTGACCGGCTTTGCCGACAAGCGGCCTTCCGAGCTGTCGGGCGGGATGCGCCAGCGCGCCAGCCTCTGCCGCTCGATCATCCACAAGCCCGACGTTCTGATCCTCGACGAACCCTTCGGCGCGCTGGATGCCTTCACCCGCGAGGACCTGTGGTGCACCATGCACGACCTGCGCGAGGAAGAGCCCTTCACCTGCCTTCTGATCACGCATGACCTGCGCGAAAGCGTGTTCCTGGCCGACCAGGTGATCGTCCTGTCCGGGCGCCCGGCGCACGCGCAATACGTGCTGGACGTGGATATCGAGGGCAAGCGCACGCTCGAAGATCTCTACACGCCCAAGGCCGTCGACATGCTGGCGATCCTGCGCCACCAGATCCAGGTGGCGCAGGGCCGCGCCGATGCCGCCGATGTTCCCGAGATGACCGCGGAGGCCAGCGCATGAACGACACAGCCCGCAAGATCCTGGCGCCCGTCATCACCATCATCCTCGTGCTCGGCCTGTGGGAATGGGCTGTCTGGTACAACGAGTTGCCGAATTACCGGATGGCCAGCCCCTCGGACCTGATCCCGGCCTTCACCCGCTACTGGGAACTGTTCCTCATCAAGAGTTGGGAGACGCTGTGGCGCACCGTGGTCGGCCTTGGCCTTGCCGTCGTCGTGGGCACGCTGATCGGCATGGTCATGGGCTTTTCCCGCGTTGCGCGCGAAGGGCTCTACCCCATCCTCGTGGGTTTCAACGCGATCCCCAAGGCGACCGTGGTGCCCATCGTCGCGCTGATCTTCGTCGGCCAGCACGACTTCAACACGATCCTGATCGCCTTCATGATCAGCTTCTTTCCCATCGCCGTCTCGGTCTCCATCGGCCTCAGCACCCTCGAACCGGAATATCGCGACATCCTGCGCAGCCTTGGTGCCTCGAACTTCACGATCTTCTGGAAAATCGCGCTTCCCAAAACCCTGCCTGAATTCTTCGGTGCCCTGAAGGTCGCCGTAACCCTCGCCTTCATCGGGACGAACTTGATGGAGATTGTCAGCCCGCATGGGCGTGGGCTGGGGGATTTGTTCGACTCGGGGCGGATCAGCGCGGATTACCCGCTGATGTTCGCGGTGCTCTTCGCGCTCGCCGCTTTGGGGATCTTCCTCTATTACATCGTGGTTTTCCTGGAGAAGATCTTCGCAGGCTGGGCCGAGCGACCGGCAGGGTGACAGCGGCGGGCCAGCGGCCCCTTGCGACTCTGCATCGTTTTCCCTATCTGACGCCTTGAGAGGTTGGCGCGGGCAAGCGCCTCGCCAACCTGGTCAGGTCCGGAAGGAAGCAGCCACAACGAGCCCCGCTTGGGTCGCTGTCCAGCCTCTCACCTCAACGCACCGCGCAAGCGGTGCGCATCGCCCGACAGGGTCGTTTCAAGAAAACGACCCCGCGCGGGCCACCTTCGCCATCAATCTACCGGTGCAGTCACCGGACCCGGCGCCTGATCGTCCGGCGGCGATCCCACGTAGGATGAGATCACCCCGGCGGCGATAAACGTCCCGATCAATGCCAACAAGAGCGCCGCCCACCAGCCGGGAACCCGCGCGATCCAGCGCAGCGCGCTGCCTTTCGGCAAACGGCGCGATGTCAGCCAGAGCGGCAACGCCACGAGCGCGGCGGCCAGTTGCCAGCCGAGAAAACCGGTCACCCGGTTCAAACCCCGCACGAAGCCGTCGCCCGTCGGCTCGGCCATCAGGGCCGACACCGACAGGCCCGCGGAGACAAGCCACACCGCCAAGAGGGCGGCAATGATGATGCGGTCACGGTCCATCGCATGTGACCTCCCGTGCATGATCGTATCAGCCGGGGCGCACTCAGGCGATGCCGTGGTCATCCACCTGCCCCGGATGGCGTTCCCCATGGACGCGGACGGGCGGACGCCCTAGGTTCGGACGACATCAACTCCAAGGGCCAGCATGAGCGACACAGCCGACACCGGTTACCAGGTTCTCGCGCGGAAATACCGCCCCGCGACCTTTGCAGATCTGATCGGTCAGGACGCGATGGTGCGCACGCTGAAAAACGCGTTCGAGGCCGACCGCATCGCGCAGGCCTTCATGCTGACGGGCATCCGGGGCACCGGCAAGACGACGACCGCGCGGATCATCGCAAAGGGGCTGAACTGCATCGGGCCGGACGGCACCGGCGGGCCAACGACCGACCCTTGCGGTGTTTGCGAGAACTGCAAGGCCATCGCCGAGGGCCGGCATGTCGACGTGATGGAGATGGACGCGGCCAGCCACACGGGCGTGCAGAACATCCGCGACGCGATCATCGAGACGGTCAGCTACCGCGCCGCGACCGCGCGCTACAAGATCTTCATCATCGACGAGGTTCACATGCTCTCGACCAGCGCGTTCAACGCGCTGCTCAAGACTTTGGAGGAACCGCCTGCCCACGTGAAATTCCTGTTCGCAACGACCGAGATCCGCAAGGTTCCGGTCACAGTCCTGTCCCGCTGCCAGCGCTTCGACCTGCGGCGGATCGAGCCCGAGGTGATGATCGCGCATCTGAAATCCATCGCGGCCAAGGAAAACGCCGAGATCGCCGAGGATGCGCTCGCACTGATCACGCGGGCCGCCGAAGGCTCGGTGCGCGACGCGATGAGCTTGCTGGACCAGGCGATTGCCCATGGCGCGGGTGAAACCACCGCCGACCAGGTGCGCGCGATGCTGGGGCTGGCCGACCGCGCCCGCGTGCTGGACCTGTTCGAGGCGATCATGGGCGGCGACGCACCCGGCGCGCTGAACGAGTTGGGCGCGCAATATGCCGCCGGGGCCGACCCGCTGGCCGTGCTGCGGGACCTTGCAGAAATCACGCATTGGCTGAGCGTCATCAAGATCACCTCCGAGGCCGCCGAGGACCCGACCCTCTCACCCGAAGAACGCAGCCGCGGCCGGGGCCTGGCCGACAAGCTGCCGATGCGGGTGCTGACGCGGATGTGGCAGATGCTCCTGAAGGCGCTGGACGAGGTGCGCCTTGCGCCCAACGCCATGATGGCCGCCGAGATGGCGATCATCCGCATGACGCATGTGGCCGACCTGCCCACGCCCGGCGATCTGGTCAAGAAACTGTCGGATACGCCGCCCCCCGCGCCCGGTGGTGGCGGCGGAATGCCGGGGGCCGGGCCGACCAATGGCGCCGCGCCTCGGGCGTACCACTCCGCCGCGCCGCAGGGGGGCGGTGTGCAGGCGGCGCTGAACCGCGCGCCCGGTCCGGACTTGTCGCTCTACCCGACCTGGGCAAGCGTCGTGGCCCTGCTGGAACAGGCGCGCGATCTGAAATTGCTGATCGAAGTGAAGACCTGTCTGCGCCTCGTCTCCTACGCGCCCGGACGGATCGAGCTGCAACCGACCGAGAACGCACCGCGCGACCTGATCCCGCGCCTGGGCCGCATGTTGCAGACCGCAACGGGCGCACGCTGGGGGATCTCGGTCGCCAGCGACGGCGGCGGCCCGACCATCGCGGAAGAGGCCGAGGCCGCGCAGCGCGCCATGGAGGCCGAGGTCACCGACCACCCGCTGATGCAGGCCGTTCTGTCGAAATTCCCCACCGCGAAGATTACCCAGATCCGCACCCATGCCGAGATCGCGCAGGCCGCCGCGACCGAGGCCCTGCCCGAGATGCCGGACGAGGACGACACCCCCGATGACTGGGACCCGTTCGAGGACGAATGAACGCAGCGCCCGATCCGCGTGACGCCTTGAGGCGGCACCGGCAAGGGCGTATCTGAAACCGAACCGCAATATGGAGTGTCCGACATGCTGAAGGGATTGGGCCAGCTGGGCGATATGGCCAAGCTGATGAAACAGGCGCAGGAAGTGCAGGGCAAGATGGCCGAGATGCAGGAGCAACTCGCCACCATGACCGTCACCGGCGAATCCGGCGCGGGCCTCGTGAAGGCGACCTCGACCTGCAAGGGCGAGTTGACCGCGCTCGATATCGACCCGTCGATCTTCAACGAGGACGACAAGGAAGTGGTCGAGGACCTGATCCTTGCCGCGATCAAGGACGCGCAGTCCAAGGCGCAGGAAAAGAGCCAGGAAGAAATGTCCAAGCTGACCGAGGGGCTCGGCCTGCCGGCGGACATGAAGATGCCGTTCTGAGGCGCGCTTGACCGACGCCCCCAAGGACATCGAAGCGCTGATCGAGGTGATGGCGCGGCTGCCCGGCCTGGGCCCGCGTTCCGCCCGGCGCGCGGTGCTGCACCTGATCAAGAAGCGCGGGCAGTTGATGCGCCCGTTGGCCGAGGCCATGACACGGGTGGCCGACACCGCCCGCGAATGCCTGAACTGCGGCAATATCGGCACGGCCGACCTTTGCCCGATCTGTTCCGATGAGCGTCGTGCAAACGGGCAGATCTGCGTGGTCGAGGACGTGGCGGACCTGTGGGCGATGGAACGGGGCGGGGCATTTCAGGGGCGTTATCACGTGCTGGGCGGGACACTTTCCGCGCTGGACGATATCGGCCCCGACGACCTTCGTATTCCCAAGCTGATCGACCGCGTGCGGGGCGAAGGCGCGACCGAGGTGATCCTCGCGCTGAACGCCACCGTCGATGGGCAGACGACCGCGCATTACATCGCTGGCGAGATCGAGGGCCTGGGCGTTTCCGTCACGTCTCTGGCACAAGGGGTGCCCATAGGCGGCGAGCTGGATTATCTGGACGACGGCACGATTTCCGCCGCGCTCAAGGCAAGAAAGACACTCTGACATGGACGCACCTTCCGGTTACGTCGCGCTGATGTGCCCCGCTTGTGGCGGCGGGCAGCTCTGGATCAGGGACGGGTTGATGAATTGCCGCCAGTGCGGGCACGAGGTGCGCGCCGAAGGCGGTGTTCATGCCCTCGCCCTTGGCAGCGCGCCACCGGCCGACACGCAGGCCGGCGACGTGGCACGGGCCTTTTTCCCGACCGAGGCGGCCCGGCGCAGCCATTTCCGTGACCTGCAGATGATCATCGAACAGGTCATGGGGCGCAGGCACCTGTCGGACGTGCTGGAGATCGGCGCGACCGGGGGCGCCTGGACAGCGGGCCTGTCGGCGTCGGATCGGGTGCGCAAGCTCTATGCGACGGAAACCTCCGCCGCCGCGCTGAACCACCTTGTGTCCATCGCCGCCGCGCCGGGGACCATCATCCTGCAATCTGGCGCGGAAACGCTCGATTTCGCAGCCGAGTCGCTGGACATGGTCGTGGGGCGCGCGACGCTGTGCCAATTGGGCGATCCCAACGCGATGCTGACCCGCATCCGCGGCTGGCTGAAACCCGGCGGCGCGGCGATCTTCCTCGAACCCTGCTTGCAGGGAAAGATCTGGGCGGCCTTCGCCATGGACCTGATCCGCCGCTTCGAAGAGGCCGGCGGCCCGAGTGACGAGGCGCCAGCCAGCGGGGGGTTCCTTGCGCGAAAACCGGCCGCGAAGAAAGGGCTCAGCCCCTTGGCGATGATGCGGCTTGAAGGCGGCGCGCGGCAGGTCTTGCAAGGCGCACAGGGGATCGGGCGCGGCGAGGATCGCGTGTTCGACATCTCTACACTCTGCGGGGTGGGATACGAGGCGGGCTTTGCCGAGTGTTTCCCGATCGATCAGCCACAGGACGAGGTCACGCCGCTGCGCCGTCTGAAAAACACGCTGGAAGGGCTGCTTGGCCACGAGAAAGGCGCGTTGGAGCGATATGCCCCGGTCTTCGAGGCGCTGGACGCGACGTTCGGCGCGCTGCACGAAACCGCCCCGGTCGCCCCGATGGTCTATTTCGTGTTCCGCGCCTGAGCAAAGGGCGGCGGCGTGCCCTGCGGCTAAGGCTTCAGCGCATGGGGCTGAAGATCGCCTGCTCCAGCGTGCAATCGCGGATCACGTCGTCGCCGCAGACGCGCGGCTCAAGCCCGCGCGTCAGGCAGATGCGCACCTCCTGCACGCGGCCCGCGCGGCAGGTCACGGTCAGCATGTCGGCGCTCAGATCCGGGTTCACTTCCAGGAACGCCTCTTCGATCACGCGGGCGGGCAGGCGCACTTCCCGATCCAGCCGGCGCAGCAGGTCGGGCCGTGTGACGCTGTCATAAGCCAGCCGCGACAGGCGGTAGTAATCCTCGGCATCCAGCCCGGTGCAGACGCCATGCTTGCGCCACTGGTGCCACGCCAGCCCCGAAGACCCCATGATATCGACCATCTCGCCGGTCATGCGGCGGGTGGGCATCGGTTCGACCGTGGGGCAATAGCTGGGCCACCCCGCCTCGTATTGCGGCCAGAGCCCGTGCAGCGTGAACCCGTAGCCCTGCCCCGCGTCGCATTGCGGGCTGCCGCGATCATCGCCCTCGATGGCGCACCAGGACGGGGTCCAGCTGAGCGACAGGACGTAGTAATCGAACTCTCCGGCCGGTTCCCCTTCGGCCCCGGCGGCAACCGGAAGCGCGGCAAGAAGCGCCGCCAACAAAACCCCACGCACGCGCATTCCCTCTTTTCTCTGGCCCGGTCTGGGCCTATATACGCTCCGATTTCCCTGAAATCGAGGAATTGCGGAGGCCCCTCCGCAGCCGCTTCAACGGCCCGTTCCTCGTGTATTCTGTCTCAAGGAGACGATCCGATGAACAAACCCATCATGGCCAAGGCCACCGCCGTCTGGCTCGTCGACAACACCACCCTCAGCTTCAAGCAGATCGGCGATTTCTGCGGCCTGCACGAGTTGGAGGTGCAGGGCATCGCGGATGGTGACGTGGCCACCGGCGTGAAGGGCTTCGACCCGCTGGTGAACAACCAGCTGACCCAGGAAGAGATCGACAAGGGCGAGGCCGACCCGACCTACAAGCTGAAGCTGAAGTTCAACGCCGCCGCCGTGGGCGAGGAAAAGCGCCGCGGCCCGCGCTACACGCCGCTGTCCAAGCGGCAGGACCGCCCGGCCTCGATCCTGTGGCTGGTCAAGTTCCACCCGGAACTGAGCGATGGCCAGATCTCCAAGCTGGTGGGGACGACCAAGCCGACGATCCAGGCGATTCGCGAGCGCACGCACTGGAACATCCAGAACATCCAGCCGATCGACCCGGTGGCGCTTGGCCTGTGCAAGCAGTCCGAACTGGATGCCGCCGTGCAGAAGGCCAACGCCAAGCGCGCCAAGGACGGCGATGTCATGACCGACGACGAGCGCCGCCGCCTGGTCTCGACCGAGCAGAGCCTTGCCGCCGATCCCGACGAGCCCAAGATCCCCAGCGCGATCTCGGGGCTGGAAACCTTCTCGCTCAGCGACAACACGGCCGACGACGAAGAGGACGAGACGGATCGCAAAAGCGCGATGGTGGATGCCGACAGCCTCTTCAACCTGCCCAACAGCAGTGACGACGACGAGGACGAGGACGACGATCAGCGCTGATCGCCTCGTCCCTCGCAGAACGAAAAACCCCCGACACAGTGCCGTGCCGGGGGTTTCTTTTTGGGTCCGGCGCGCGGCGACGACGCCTAGTGCGCGGCGATCGTGACGTTATCGAGCAGGGTGCGCCCGCCATCCACGGTCAGCACCTCGCCCGTGACGAAGCCCGCCCCGTCCGAGGCAAGGAACTGCACCGCGGCCGCGACTTCGCGCGCGCTGCCGATCCGGCCCATCGGCGTGCATTGCTTGATCTCTTCGCGCAGACCGTCGGTTTCGTTCAGGCTTTCTTTCAGGCTGGCCGACATGAGCGAGCCGAACGCCACGCCGTTCACCCGAATGCGGTGAGGGGCCAGTGCGACAGCGAGGCTGCGGGTGGCTTGGTCCAGCGCCGCGCAGGAAATCGAATACCCCATCAGGTCGGGGTGGGTGCGGCGCGCAGCGATGGAGGAGATGTTGATGATGGAGCCGATCGGCCCTTCCTCGACGCCATCGTCTTCGGCCTGCTGGATCATGCGCTTGGCCACTGCCTGGCTGAGGCGCAGCGCGGTGAACATGTTCTGTTCCAGAAGCGCGCCGACCGAACTGTCGGTCGGGTCCAGCGGGTCGGTCGTCAGGACCTGTCGGCTGGCATTGACCAGGATGTCGATCCTGTCGAAGGCGTCGATGGTCGCAGAAAGCAGGTTCGCCACGGTCAGTTTCTCGCGCAGGTCACCGGCGAAGTAGCGCACCTGCCCCTTGTCGTCTTCCACCGCGCCGCATTCATCGGCCAGCCGCGCCTCGTCACGGTCGGCGAACATCACGTTCGCACCGCGGTCGATGAAATGCCGGGCAATGGCCAGCCCGACACCGTTCGCCGCGCCGGTGATGACCGCGGTCTTGCCTTGGATCGAAAGGGACATGGGGTGCTCTCCGCTAGCGGGCCGCGCGCCGTGGCTTGGCGGCCTCGTAGATCTTGTAGCCTTCCAACTCGCCCAGCATCCGGCCCGTGCCGAAGCTGGCTTTCAGCGTATCTTCATAAGGCAGGTGGCGGTTGGCCACCATGAAGAATCGGCCCGAGGGCTTGAGCATCCGTGCAGCCGCGGCAATGAAGGCACGCCCAAGGCCCGGATCGGCCTTTCGCCCGACATGGAAGGGCGGGTTGCACAGGATCGCGTCATAGGGCTCATCGGGCTGGAACCGCGTGGCATCGGCCCAGAAAAAGCGCGCGCGGTCGTCGTCGACATTGACCTCGGCCGCCTCGAGCATCGCATGGTCGGCTTCGATCAGATCGAGACGTTCGATCCCCGCCTGTTCCGCCAGCACCTCGCCCGAGAGATAGCCCCAGCCGGCACCGAGATCGGCCACGCGCCCCTTGAGCGGTGGCACCAGCGCCACCAGAATCTCCGAGCCACGATCCGGTCTGTCCGCCGAGAAGCCCCCCGGCACGGTCAGGTAGCCTTGTTCGGTCTCGGTGGGTTCGGTGATCCAGTCCATCACGGCGTCCGGCAGGGTCTCGGGCCGGGTCAGCCAGACCAGCTTGCCATGCGATTTCGACAGGACACCGTCGATCTCGAGCACCGCGCGAAGCTGTTTCAGGGTTGCCTCGATGCCTTCGTCCTTCTGACCGTCGACCATCAGAACACCGCCGGGCGGCAGGGCGGTCAGCGCCTCGGCAATGGCCCCCAGCGTGGCGGCCCGGGCCTTGACGATCTGCACCAGCGCGGCGGCAAACTGGCGATCCTCGGGCAGATCGACCGCAACCTCCAGGCCGCGCGCGGCAAGACGGTCGTGGTCGGGGGCGAATCCCTGGACGCACACGACGTCGCCCAAGGCGGTGTAGTCAGCATCGCCACGGGCGCGCATGACCAGAACGGGGCCATCGGGCAGAATCACATCGCCTGCCTCGATCGCGAGGGTCCAACGGGGGTCTGTCATGGGGCGGGAAGGACCGGGGTCAGTCCTCTTTCTCCATCGTGCATTGCAGCGGGTGCTGGTTGCGCCGGGCAAAATCCATCACCTGCGCCACCTTGGTTTCCGCAATCTCGTAAGAAAAGACGCCGACGACCGCCACCCCCTTCTTGTGAACGGTCAGCATGATCTCGACAGCCTGGCTGTGACCGATGCCGAAAAACCGCTCGAGAACGTGCACGACGAATTCCATCGGCGTGTAATCATCGTTCAAAAGCAGCACCTTGTACATCGGCGGGCGCTGCGTCTTGGGCTTTGTCTTGGTGATGACTGTGGTCTCGCCGTCGTTCTCGGGCTTGTCCGTCATCATCTGCAAGGGTTGCATATGCTTCACGCCTCGGTCGGTTCATGGCCTGTCGCTTGGCCGCAATATATAAGCCGGTGAGCGATTCAGAAAAGAGGGGCCGAACATGGCATCCCCGCTGACCACCATCGGGTTCGACGCCGACGACACGCTTTGGCAGAACGAGCAGTTCTTTCGCATGACGCAGGCGCGCTTTGCCGACCTGCTGGCGGAGTATGTCGCGCCGGAACACCTGCACGCACGCCTGCTCGAGGCCGAGCGTCGCAACCTCGGCCATTATGGCTTCGGCATCAAGGGGTTCATGCTGTCGATGATCGAAACCGCCATCGAGGTGACCGAAAAACAGGTGCCCGCCAGCGTGATCGCCGAAATCCTCGCCGCCGGGCAGGAGATGCTGAGCCACCCGATCCACCTGTTGCCCCATGCTGAGGACGCCGTGCGCGCCCTGTCCGAGTCGCACCGCATCGTGCTGATCACCAAGGGCGACCTGCTGGACCAGGAGCGCAAGCTGGCGCAATCGGGGCTGGGCGAGATGTTCGACGCGGTCGAGATCGTATCGGACAAGCGCGCCACCACCTATCACGCCATCTTCGCGCGCCATGGCGACGGGGCAGAGCGCGCCATGATGATCGGCAATTCGATGAAATCCGACGTTCTGCCCGCGTTGGAGGTCGGGGCCTGGGGCGTGTTCGTCCCCCACGGCCTGACATGGGAGTTGGAACACGCCAGCGCCCCCGAGGATCACCCGCGCTACGCCGAACGCTCCGATCTGGGCGCCGTGGTGGACCTAGTGCGCGAGATCGAGACGCAAGGGTGAGGCGATGATCGACGCCCGCCTCCTGCCGCTGCAACGGCGGCTGATGGACCCGCCCGCGCGTTGGCTGGCCGCGCAAGGGGTGCGGGCAGACCAGGTCACGCTGGCCGGGTTCGCGGTCGGGCTGCTGGCCGTCGCGGCAGCGGCCTGGGGCCTGTTCTGGCTGGCCTTGCTGGGGCTTTTGCTGAACCGGCTGGCGGACGGGTTGGACGGGGCCATAGCGCGGGCCGGCACGGCGACGGATCGCGGTGCGTTTCTCGATATTACGCTCGATTTCGTGTTCTACGCCCTGTTCCCGCTGGGATTCGCCCTGGCGGACCCGGCGCAAAACGCGCTGCCTGCCGCAATCCTCATCGCCAGCTTCGTGGGCACGGGATCCTCCTTTCTCGCCTTTTCCGTCATCGCGGAACGGCGCGGGCTGACCGCTGCGGATTATCCGTCCAAGGGGATCTACTACCTCGGCGGCTTGACCGAGGGGTTCGAGACCATCGCGATCCTTGTCGCGTTTTGCCTGTTTCCCACGGCCTTCCCGACCCTTGCCTATCTTTTCGCGGCGGCCTGTTTCGTGACCATGGGCACGCGCTGGCTGATGGGCTATCGGCTGTTCTCCAGTGACCCGCAGGACGACGCATGAGCTATTCCATCCATATCGGCCCGAACATCCGCAAATCCCCCTATTTCGAAGCGACCGTTGCCGACGGGGTGCAGTCCTTCTCGGTCTACAACCACATGTTCATCCCCGGCCATTTCGGCGATCCGGCGGGCGAATATGACCGGCTGCTCAACGGTGTGGCGATGTGGGACGTGGCCGCGCAGCGGCAGGTGGAATTGCTGGGGCCGGACGCGGGAAAGCTGGCGCAACTGCTAACCCCGCGCGACCTGTCGAAAACGAAGATCGGGCAAGGGCGCTATGTCCCGCTTTGCGACCATGACGGCTGGCTGATCAACGATCCGGTGCTGCTGCCCTTGGCCGAGGATCGCGTGTGGCTCTCGATCGCCGACAGCGACATCGCGCTGTGGGCCAAGGCCATTGCGCGCGAGCGTGGGCTGGACGTGGAGGTGAGCGAGCCTGACGTTGCACCGCTGGCCATCCAGGGCCCCAAGGCGATGGATGTGGCCGAGGCGCTTTTCGGGGATTGGGTACGCTCCCTGCGGTATTTCCAGTTCCGCGAGACGGATCTCGACGGTATCCCGCTGGTCGTCGCGCGCTCTGGCTGGTCGAAACAGGGCGGGGTCGAGCTGTACCTGCGCGACAGCGCGCAGGGCACGCGGCTGTGGCAGATGGTGAAAGAGGCCGGCGCGCCCTGGGGCATCGGGCCGGGGGCACCGAACGATATCGAACGGCTGGAAAGCGGCCTGATCTCCTACGGCGCTGACATGCGGTGGCAGAGCCTGCCCGCCAACCCGTTCGAGATGGGGTTTGGCGCGATGGTCAACCTTGAGGCAGGGCACGAGTTCATCGGACGCGCGGCGCTGGAGCGGATCAAGGCCGAGGGCGTGACACGCCGTGTAACGGGTGTGGTCATCGATGGCGATCGCGTTACCGGCAACCAGCATCCCCTGCCCCTCATGCGAGACGCACAGCCCGTCGGCCATGTCAGCGAGATCGCCTATTCCCCGCGCCTGGCAAGGAATATTGGTATCGGGCTGGTGCGCGCCGATCTGGGCGACGGCACCGATGGGTTGAGTATTGCTTTGGACGGCGGACCGCGGGCGATCACCCTGACCGCCCTGCCCTTCATCGCGTAAGGCGGCTCACTTCACCTTCAGAACGATCTTGCCGATATGGCCCGAGCTTTCCATGCGGGCATGGGCCTCGGCGGCCTCGTCCAGCGTAAAGGTCGAGTCCATCACCGGCGCGATGCGGCCCGCGTCCAGCAAGGGCCAGACATGTTCGGCCAGTTGCGCGGCGATCTCGGCCTTGGCGGCGTCCGATTGCGGGCGCAGGGTCGATCCGGTGATCGTCAGGCGCTTGACCATGACGAGCGCGAAATTCAGTGCGACCTTCGGCCCTTGCAGGAACGCGATCTGCACGAGGCGTCCATCCTCGGCCAGCGTCTTGACGTTGCGCGGCAGGTAGTCGCCACCCACCATGTCGAGGATCAGGTTCGCGCCGCCCTCGGCCTTCAACACCTCGACGAAATCCTCGTCGCGGTAGTTGATCGCGCGTTCGGCCCCCAGCTTGGTGCAGGCGGCGCATTTCTCGTCCGAGCCAGCGGTCGCGAAGACCCGTGCGCCGAAATGACTGGCCAGTTGGATCGCCGTCGTCCCGATGCCGGAGGAGCCGCCGTGGACAAGGAACCGTTCGCCCGCCTTGAGGCCGCCGCGCATGAAGACGTTGGACCAGACGGTGAAAAAGGTTTCGCACAGCGCCGCCGCCTCGGCCATGCCCATGCCTTCGGGCACCGGCAGGGCGTGATCCTGATGCGTCACGACATATTCGGCATAGCCGCCCCCCGGCAGCAGGGCGCAGACGGCATCGCCCACCTTCCAGCGAGTCACGTCAGGGCCGACGGCGGCGATGCGGCCAGACGCTTCCAAGCCCGGCAAATCGGACGCCCCCGGCGGCGGGGCATATTGGCCCGCGCGTTGCAAGGCGTCGGGGCGGTTGACCCCCGCATGGTCCACCTCGATCAGGATCTGGCCGGCCTGCGGCACCGGGATGGGGCGCGTGCAGGGCTTCAGCACCTCGGGGCCGCCGGCTTCGGTGATTTCGATCGCGCGCATCATGTCGGTCATGTCTGGCCCCTCGCCGTTATCCGTTCCCCCTTTGATGGACGGTGGCGGGCGCGCATGCAATCCCGGCGGGGCGAGATCAACCGACGCGCCATGACATGAGACCGCCCGGCCAAGACCTGACCGGGCGTCTGAATGCAACGACGGGTGGGTTGGGTCAGCTTTCCCGCGCGTCGGGGGCGGTCCAGCTGCCGGGCATGTCGCGGGGCGCCATGCGGCTGGGCGCCTTGATCTGCGACGCAAGCCATTCGGGCCCGGCGAGGAACGGCTTGAGCAGCTTGTTCTCACGCACCTTCTTTTTCATCGTCTCGATCTGCATGACTTCGTCGATGCGGCGGTCAATGAAGGACCAGGTGGCGGAATGATCGACCGACTGGTCGCCCAGCCAGTAGAGAACCGTCGCGGAGTAAACCCCCGAGAGCGTTGCGCGCTTGGTGTACCAGTTCAGATCATCCGAGGAATCGCCAAGCGCGGTCCAGATCGCATCGGCGGTGTCCCAAAGCGCCTTGGCCCCGTCCGCGGCGTGCATCGGCAAGGCAAAGAGCGTCACACCCCGGCGCACGGTTTCCTTGTCGGCCTCGACCAGTTCAAGGCGCAGACGGATGGCATAGGCGACGCGGTCGCGAAAGCGCATGGCCGACAGGTCAGCCGCTTTCAGCGCCTTGACCATCGCGGCGTCGCCCCGCCGATGAAAGGCCAGTGCAAGATCCACCGCGCCGCGCGGAAACAGCGCTTCGGCCTCGGCCTTGTCCACACCGGCATCGGACACGGCGGCGCGGAAACTGGCCTCGGACCAGCCGTCGAAAGGCACGTGCATCAGCGCGGCATCGAGAATTCGGTCGACGGTTTCACTATTCGTGGCGGGCATGACGGGAACCTCTGCGCTGGGACATACGTTTGCTAGACAAGATAGGAGCGCTTTGCTATAGGGCCACCTCCTGCTTCAACATTCAACTTCAACTTAGAAAGGTGGTGACACCACGATGCAGGTCAGTGTTCGCGACAACAATGTCGATCAGGCACTCCGCGCCCTGAAGAAGAAACTTCAGCGCGAGGGCGTTTTTCGTGAAATGAAGCTCAAGCAGCATTACGAAAAGCCGTCGGAGAAGAAAGCACGCGAGAAGGCCGAGGCCATCCGCCGTGCCCGCAAGCTGGCGCGTAAAAAGGCCCAGCGCGAAGGTCTCCTCTGAGGCGATCGACAAGCGAGCCTGTGACGGGTTTTATCCCGTCAGGACAAAGTATAACCCCCGCGGCAAGGCCCCGGGGGTTTTTCATTTTTCAAGCTATGAAGCGCGGTGCGACGCTTACTCGGAGCCTTCCGCGATCTCGCGTGCCTGTTCCAGCCGGGCCGCTTGCGCGGCCTGTGCCTGCAACAGCTCCAGGTTGTCGTCGGAATCGTCATCCACGACGATCGATTCACGCACACCCGGGAGCAGCGCGAAATCGGCCATCAGGCGGGTCGGATACCAGCGGCGGCTGATCGATTCGAACCCCGGTGTCTGAGACAGGATCTCGGAGGTCGCATAGGCGCAGCGGGCCGAGCCGACCTGACCGTAAGCCTCGACCGCGTCGATGAGGTATGCGGCGATCTCGGGCGACACGTCGATTTCCTGCACATAGACATCGACCGTCTCGCGGGCGTGATAGTCCATGTAGAAATCGTAAAGCTGCGGCGTCATTCCATAGAGGACATCATTCCGCTCGGGCACGACGGGGTGATACCACGTGCCCGCCGGGTCGAAGAGCACGCGCTCGCTGGGGCCGTCGATCAGCAAGGCGGTGTGTCCACTGCGACCGGTGTCGTTATACACCATCGTCAGCAGCGTGACCGACGGGTTTCCCGGCGGCACGTATCGCGATTGGCTAACGAATTCCTCGGATGCGTAAACGCCCTCGTTCGCGGGCGCCTCGCACCCGGCAAGAGACGCGACCAAGGCCGAAGCAAGAATGAAACTGGATAAACGGCGCATGGTCTTCTCTCGGATCAGCGGGCGAAAATTGCCAGGAACACGACGATGAGTATCGCCACGATAGCGATGTTCACCGACATTTTCATGAAACCGGCGAAAGTCTTTTCCTGTTCGGTGATGTCCATCTCACCGCGCTTGTAGTCGTTGTCAGCCATATCTTTCTCCTCCCAAGGGCGGGATCCTGTTGCGCTTGTGGTTCGAATTACCGGATTCGAGCAGGCCTGTCAGCCCTGATGCGCCCGTGGTGCGGCGCCTTGCATCAGGATGTGAGGTGCCAAAGCCACGCCCCATCCGCGCGACGCTCGCGGCGCACCTCGCCCTGCGCCTGCAGGTGATTGAGATGGCCCACCGCCTCGACCAGTGCGAGGCCGTAGGTGCCTGCGTCGATCTTGCGTTTGAAAAGGGGCGGAAAACACTCGGCCGCCGTGCGCGGCGCCTCGGCCAGATGGTCGCGCAGGCGGCACAGCGCGCCGTGGTGATTGTCGATCAACTGCCGCATCCGGTCGGGAAGGCCGGTGAAGGGTAGCTTGTGGCCCGGCAACACCAGTTGATCGTCGGTCGCGTGGGGGGCCAGTGCCTCGCACGCAGCCATCCAGTCGCCCACCGGGTCGGCCTCGGGCTCTGTCGCGTAGACGCCGAGATTGGGCGAGATGGACGGCAAAAGCTGGTCGCCGCCGATCACCAGGGTCCCATCGGTAGACCAGAGCGTGGCGTGATCGGGCGCATGGCCCTGACCGAAGCGGATGATCCAGTCACGCCCGCCGAAGGCGAGGGTGTCCCCCTCGCGCAATTGCGTGAAGCCGAGCGGCATCGGGTAGACGATATCGGCGAAATTAAAGGGGCGTTCATTGCGTCGCTGTTCAAGGATCTGTGCATCCATCCCGGCGCCTTCCCAGAACGCGATCTGTTCCGGCGTCGCGCGGTCCTGTTCGTCAAGCGTCAGCATCCGGGCAAACAGCCACGCGGTGCGCGTGGTCAGAAGCTCTGCCCCTTGCTCCTGGAACCAGCCGGCAAGGCCCACGTGGTCGGGATGATGATGGGTCACAAGGACACGGGTGATCGGCGCGCCCTTGAGCGGGCCGGACAGCGCCGCCTGCCACCCGTCGCGGGTTTTCCGCGTGTTCAACCCGGTATCGACGATGGCCCAGCCCCCGTCCTCGCGAAAGGCGAAGACGTTGACATGGTCGAGGGCCATCGGCAGCGGAATGCGTAGCCAGAGAACCCCCTCGGCCAGTTCGATCGCCTCGCCCGGTTCGGGCGGGGTGTCCTGCGGGTACCGGATCACGCGACGAGGTCTTCTGCCGACAGGGCATAGAGGTCCGCGGCGCCCAGCCCTGCCTCGGCCAAAAGGCCCGGAACGGCGGCCATCTGGCGCGCCATGAAGCTTTGCGCCAGCCGCGTGCGCGACCCCTCCCCCTCGGCCAACGCTGCGCGCAAGTGATACAGGCCGCCCAGGGTCAGGGCGAAGGCATGCTGATAGGGCACGGCACCCGCGAACCTGTCGTTGAGGTCGAGCGCAACCATGCGCTCGGTCGCGGCGCGCAACTCGGCGGCGGTGGCGGCAAGGAGCTCTCCGCGCGCGCCGGCGGCTTTCGCCTCGGCCTCGATCTCGTCGATCAAGGCAAAGGCAGCAGCCCCGCCATCCATCATCTTGCGGCCCGTCAGGTCCATGGCCTGGATGCCGTTGGTCCCCTCGTAGATCGCGGCCACGCGTCCGTCGCGGTAGAATTGCGCCGCGCCCGTCTCCTCGATGAAGCCCATGCCGCCGTGCACCTGGATACCGGTATCGGCAACGGAAATGCCCGTGTCGGTGCCATAGGCCTTGCAGATCGGGGTCAGGAACGCGGCGCGGGCGGCCATCGCCCTGTCGCCGGTGGCATTGGCAAGGTCGATAGAAACCGCAAGGTCAAGCGCCAGGGCGCGCACGGCGAAGGTTTCGGCTTTCATCCCCGTCAGCATCCGCCGCACATCGGCGTGGTCGAGAATGGTGCCGGTGCCGTTCTCGATGGGCGAGCGCCCCTGCACGCGGTCGGCAGCATAGGCCAGCGCGTGCTGAGTGGCCGCCTCGGCGATCGAAAGCCCGTGGACCCCCACACCAAGCCGCGCGTTGTTCATCATGGTGAACATGGCCGCGATCCCGCCATGCGGCTCACCCACCAGCCAGCCGGTCGCGCCATCATACTGCATGACGCAGGTCGGGCTGCCATGCAGGCCCAGCTTGTGTTCGAGGCTGACCACCTTCAGCGAATTGGCCACGCCGGGGGTGCCATCGGCCTCGGGGATACGCTTGGGCACAAGGAACAGGCTGATGCCCTTTGTGCCCGGCTTTCCATCGGGCAGGCGTGCAAGGACAAGGTGGCAGACATTCTCGGTGAAATCGTTGTCACCCCAGGAGATGTAGATCTTCTGCCCGGTGATCGCGTAGGTGCCGTCGCCGTTAGGCTCCGCCTTGGTCTTGAGCGCCCCCACGTCGGACCCGGCCTGCGGCTCGGTCAGGTTCATGGTGCCGCACCATTCGCCCGAGGTCAGCTTGGGCAGATACAGCGCCTTGATCTCGTCGCTGGCGTGATGTTCCAGCGCCTCGATCTGGCCTTGGGTCATGAGGGGGTTCAGTTCCAAAGACAGGCAGGCCGAGCCCATCATCTCGTTCACCGCTGTCGCCACCGTCTGCGGCAGGCCAAGGCCGCCATAGGCCGGGTCAGCGGTGATCGCGGCAAACCCTGCCTCGGCAATGGCGCGGTAGCCGTCGGCAAAACCGGGCGACGTGCGCACGACACCGTTTTCCAGCTTGGCGGGGTGCAGATCGCCGGCGCGGTTGAGGGGCGCCAGAACCTCTTCGCAGATGCGGCCAGCTTCGGTCAGCAGGGCCGAGACGGTCTCGGGCGTGGCATCGGCAAAGCGCTCGGTCTCGGTCACGCGGGAATAGCCGACCACGTGATCGAGACAGAATGTGATTTCGGGCACAGGGGCGCGATAGGGCATGGTTCGTGATCCTCCCTCACGAAGTCATCGGTCATTCGGACGCGGGCAGCCTTTGCAGAGGCGTCTGTTTCGCGCTATCTGCCCCCGTCCCTTGGCTCGAGGTAGGGGGCGCAAGACCACCCTTTCAACCAATACGTTACGTCACGGATGAGCGCCAAGACCCCCACAAGATTGGAGCCTGACGAACCCGGCATCGCCGAGGCCGCGCGCCTTTTGCGCGAGGGCGGGCTGGTCGCCTTGCCGACCGAGACGGTCTATGGCCTCGCCGCAGATGCACGGAATGACCATGCGGTGGCGCGGATCTACGAGGCGAAGGGCCGGCCCAGTTTCAACCCGTTGATCGTGCATCTGCCGGATTTGGCGGCCGTCGAACAGATCGCCGAGTTGCCGGGCGCCGCGCGGGACCTTGCGGCCGCGTTCTGGCCGGGGCCGATGACGCTGGTCCTGCCGCTGCGCGAGGGGGCGGGCTTGTCCCCCCTTGTGACGGCGGGATTGCCCACAGTGGCTCTGCGCCTGCCCGCGCATCCAGCGATGCGTGCGGTTCTTGACGCCTTTGGCGGGCCGGTGGCCGCGCCCTCGGCCAATCCCTCGGGGCGGATCAGCGCAACTCGGGCCGAGCATGTGATCGCGGGGCTGGGCAACCGGGTCGACGCGGTGCTGGATGCCGGTCCCTGCGCCGTCGGGGTGGAATCGACCATCCTCGCCCCCGGCGAGACCGGCCTGCGCCTGCTGCGCGAAGGCGGCTTGACCCGCGAGGACGTGGAGGCCGTCGCGGGACCGGTGACCGAGGATGTCACGCCGGGCAAGGTCGAGGCCCCGGGCCAGTTGTCGAGCCACTACGCGCCGGGTGTTCCGGTCAGGTTGGGGGGCAACGCCGAGGCCGGAGAGGTCAGCATCGGGTTCGGCCCCAGCACGGCCGATCTGAACCTGTCGGCAACCGGCGACCTTGTCGAAGCGGCGGCGCGGCTTTTCGACATCCTGCACGAGGCGGATGCGCTGGCCACGGCGCGCGGGGCCGGGGCGATCCGTGTCGCCGATGTACCGGACGAAGGGCTGGGGCGTGCGATCAATGACCGTCTGCGCCGCGCGGCAGCGCCACGGGACTAGCACGAGAGGTCACGCGTGACCGGCCTCGGAGGACAGCATCAGCGGATGGACCCCGAGGCTTTGCAACGCGGCCTCCCATTTGCGGTCGATCGCCGTTGAGAAGATCAGGTCGGGCGTCGCCTCGGCCGTCAACCAACCGTTATCGGCGATCTCGGCTTCCAACTGGCCCGGCCCCCAGCCGGAATATCCCAAGGCCATGAGCGCCTTGAGCGGGCCGCGCCGATGCGCGATATCTTCAAGGATATCGACCGTCGCCGTCATGGCGAAGCGGTGATCCACGACCAGGCTTTCGTTCTTGGCCGAATGATAATCGGAGGTGTGCAGGACGAACCCGCGCCGCATCTCGACCGGGCCACCGAAACAGACCGGCATGTCGGGCGCCCCACCCGGCGGAACGATCTCGAGCTGTTCGAGCATCTCGGCAAAGGTCACCTCGGCCATGCGCTTGTTGACGATCAGACCCATCGCCCCCTCGGGGGAATGGCTGCACATGAAGACGACGCTGCCCGCAAACCGCGGGTCGCCCATGCCGGGCATGGCGATCAGGACCTTGCCGGTCAGATCCTCGGGAACGAGGGCGGGCGTGTTCAAAGGTTCCATATGCAGAGGATGGGGGTGTTGCAGATTCCATTCAAGCGTCGAGGCTTTCGCCAAAACGTGACTTTCCATTTCAGGCGCAACTACCTAGCTCAGGTGTCATGAAAAGATACATCGCCCCCCTTCTTGCCTCGGTCGCCGTTCTCGCCGGCGCCACGCTTGCGCCCCGGCCCGCCGGTGCCGAATTTCTTGGCCGATCCGCGGATGACGTGGTGCAGGTCACGCTGCTGGAGGGGTGGCGGATGGAAGACGGTCGTCACATGGCCGGCATTCGCATCGACCTCGCGCCCGGATGGAAAACCTACTGGCGCGCACCGGGCGAAGGCGGCGTGCCGACCGAATTGCGCCTGACCGAGGCGGACGGGATCACCGGCATGGCGATTCACTGGCCGCGCCCCGAGGTGTTCTTTTCCAACGGCATGCGGTCGATCGGCTATCGCGACGATGTTGTTCTGCCAGTCGAATTCGCGATCGCGGGCGACGGGCCGCACCGGATCGAAGGGCGGCTGGAGTTCGGGGTCTGCCTCGACGTGTGCATGCCTGTGTCGCTGGAGATCGCGGGCCAGTTCGAGGCCGACACCGCGCGCGACCCGATGATCGGCGCGGCCCTGTCCGACCGTCCGCTCACCGCTGGTGAGGCTGGCGCGGGCGCGGTGCGCTGTGATGTGGTGCCGATCTCGGACGGGCTGCGCGTGACGGTGACCGCCCCGCTGCAAGCCACCGGCAATGACGAGACGATGGTCGTGGAACACGCGGACCGGTCCATCTGGGTGTCCGAGGCCGTCACGCAGCGCGAGGGTGGAACCGTCACGGGCGTGGCAGACATCGTGCCCCCCGATCACGGACCCTTCGCGCTGAACCGCTCGGACCTGAGGATCACGGTCATCGGCAGCCGCATGGCGGTCGATCTGGGCGGCTGCACCAGCTAAGCTGCTTCAGGCAGATACCGGTTTGCGCGAGGCGAGCCGGTGCGCAATCGCCGCGCCGATCCACGCCAGAAGGCAAAGCAGCGCCACACCGCCAAGGAAGACCGCCAGCGGCATCATCAACGCCCCCTCGGCGGCCAGACCGGCCAACGGTCCAGCCATCCTGCCGGTGACGATTACCGCCCCCATCGTCGCTGTGAACCAGCCCAGCATCGTCGCAGCCAGCGCCGCCGTGGACAGCGCCAGCAAAGGGCGGCGCGACCCCGCCCCCAAGGCCCGGCGCAGGGCGGTGACCTGCTTGCCCACATCCTGCTGCATCGCAAGGATGGCAGGGACGACCAGCAGCACGATCACCATCCCGAAGCTGAGGCCATAGACCAGCGTGATGACCGTGGGCTTGAGGAATTGCGCGTCCCGCGACGTTTCGTAAAGCAGCGGCGCCAAGCCCAGAACGGTGGTCAGGGTGGTCAGCATCACGGGCCGCAAACGGTCGCAGGCACCGTCGATGATCGCGGGAATCAGGCCCCGTTCCTGGGCGTATTCGTCGACCGTCGTCACCAGCACGATCGAGTCGTTGATGATGATCCCTGTCATGCCAATCAGGCCCACCACGGTGAACATGCTCAGGGGCACATCCCAGTCCAGATGGCCATAGATCGTCCCGACAAGGCCGAAGGGAATGATCGCCATGACGACAAGGGGCCGCGTCCAGCTTGCAAAGATCCAGGCCAGGACAAGGTAAATCCCCACCAGACACAGGATGAAGCCCGTCAGAGCATCGCCAAGGAAATCACGTTCCTGCTCGGCCAGGCCGGACAGTTGCGTGGACACGCCATAATTTTCCTCGACCTCGGGAATGATGACGGTTTCCAACTCGTCCATGATTTCTTCGGCGCGCGCCGGGTCATCCTCGGACAGATCGCCGGTGACCGAGATCAGGCGGATGCCGTTTTCCCGCTGGATGGTCGAAAAGCCCTGCCGCGCGGTAACCGTCACGATATCGGCCAGTGGCACGTATTGCCCCGACGCAGCGCGCAACAGGACGCGGTCGAGGAAATCGGCCGTCAACTCGCCCTCGGGCAATTCCACGCGGATCGCGGCGGTGCGCGGCCCATCGGGATAGGTCGCCGCCTCGATCCCGCCGAGGCGATTGCGCATGACGCGACCCAATTCGCCGATCTCGAAGCCAAGCGCCTCACCCTGCGGGGTCAGTTCGAGGCTCAGTTCCTCGCGGTCATAGGCCATCGAGTCTTCCAGTGCCGAGACCTCGGGATAGATCACAAGTCGTGCCTGCACCGCCTCGGCCGCCTGTTTCAGCGTGGCGGTGTCGGCCCCGAAGATCTGCACGTCGATGGCATCGCCCCCCGGACCGCCGCGCCAACCCCGGAAACTGACGGTTTCGGTCTGGGGCAGTTGGCGCACCTCGTCCTGCAGGTCGGCGACAAACTGGAAGGCGGAGTAAGGGCGGAAATCGGCATCGATCAACTCGATCGCGATGGAGCCGAGAAGATCGGTATCCTTGTTCTCGACCCCCGAAAGGCCACCGCCGGTATTCCCGCCCACCTCGGACAGGACGTAAAGCAGCGGGTTGCGCCCGTATTCTTCTTCGTAGCGGGCGGCCACGGCCTCGGTCGCGCGCTGCATCTCGCGCATCATGGCCATGCTGTCTTCGCGCGTCGCACCATCGAGCATGGCGAAATTGCCGGAAACGGACGACAGTTCCGGTGCGTTGAAGAACCGCCAGGTCACGTCACCGCGCAGAAAGTGCCCCACCTGCGTCGCAAGGACAAGGAAGGTCGCCGCCAGAATCGGGTAACGCGCCCAGACGACGAAACGCATCAGCGGGCGGAAAAGCGTTTCGCGCAGCCACTCGAACCCCGTGTTGATCATCCGGCTGACGCTGTCGATGCCATTTTGCGACATGGCAATGATCGCGCGCTGCTTGCGGGCCTTGGGCAAGAGCGCGAAGCCCCCCCACAGCAGGATGAACCCAAGCGCGGCAGCAAGCCCGAAGAACCCTGCGCCAATCCCGGCAGGCAGGCCGGATGCGGCGGTCTCCAACACGCCGAACCGGGCCAGAACCATCGCGCCGACCAACAGGGCGAACCCGGTCAGCACCATCGTCGTCAGGGTCAGCGCCAAAGCTGCCATGCCCACGCGGAACCGCGAAAACCCGGTGACCTGCCGTTCCTTGAGGGCGTGGGACATATGGTTCGGCAGGATCAGGAAGCATTCGACCAAACTGGCGATCAGGACAACGATCACGGTGAAGGGAATATCCGCGATCATGTCGCCGAAACGGCCGCCAATGGCGGTGAGCGCCGCAAAGGCCAGAACGGTGGTCACGGTCGCGGAAAAGACCGGCGCAGCCATGCGCCGCGCCGCGTTTTCGGCCGCGGTGACCGGGTCTTCGCCAAGCGTTCGCCTGCGGTAATCGGCGTGCTCGCCCACGACGATGGCGTCATCCACGACGATGCCCAGGGTGATGATCAGTGCAAAGAGCGAGATCATGTTGATCGTCAGGCCCGCCACCCACATCAGGGCGATCGCCGCCGTCAGGGCCACCGGGATACCGGCGGCCACCCACAGGGCAGTCCGGGTATTCAGAAACAGGAACAGCAGCCCAACGACCAGCGCAAGCCCGGTGCCCGCATTGTCGAGAAGCGTGTTGAGGCGACCCGAGATCGCCTCGGCCCGCGTGCGGATCAGGTCGATCTCGGTGCCTGCGGGCAGCGTCGCCTCCAGTTCTGCCGCGACATCTTCGACAAGGTGCTGGATGGCAATCGCATCGCCGTCCTCGGAGCGGTCCACGCGAATTGAAATCGCCGGGTTGTCCCCGACGAAATAGGCCCGTTCGCGGTTCACACCGCCCACCTCGATCCGGGCCACATCCCCAATGGTCAAAGACGACCCATCGTCGTTGATCCGCAAGGTCAGGTTGGCGATCTGCTCGGCCGTGCGAGAGGCGGTGCCGGTGCGAATACGCGCATTGGCGCTATCCACATCTCCAGCGGGCGAGGTGTCGGCGGCGGCAGCGATCACGGTCGCAATCTCGGACATCGAGATGTCGTACTGGATCAGGGAGGAGGACGGCACCTCGACCACGGTCTCGGGCGCGGCGACGCCCCGGATGGTCGTGGCCGTCACGCCGACATCGAAAAGGCGGACGACGAATTCATCGGCAAAGCGGCCCAACTGCTCGGGCGCGACGGGGCCGGTGATGACCACATCGGTCACACGGTCCCACCACTGCCCACGGCGCAGGTCCGGCTCATCCGCGTCATCGGGCAGGTCGGTGATCCCGTCGAGCGCGGCCTGAACCTCGTCGGCGGCGCGGGACATGTCCCAGCCGGGCTCGAACTCCAACGCCATCGAGGCACGCCCTTCGGACGACCGCGACTCCGATCCGACGACGCCGGGCACGGCAAGCAGAACGGGTTCCAGAACCGCGACGATCCCCTCGTCCACGTCCTCGGCGCCCGCGCCGTCCCAAGTCACGACGATGTCGATTTCGTCCGAGACAATGTCCGGAAAGAACTGCGCGCGCATCTGCGGGATGGCGGCAAGGCCCGCGACCAGCAAGAGAACGAGAAGAAGGTTCGCCGCCGTCCGATGGCGCGTGAAATAGCTGAGAATGCCCGAGGCCTTGGGGGGGAGTTGGCGCATCGGTCAGCTTCCCATCCGTTCTTCGAGGCGTGCGACCATGCGGGCGGGTACCTCGTCCTGGTTCAACTGGTTCAGCATCCGCTCGCGCACATCGGCGGGAATGAAGCTGTTGGCTTCGACAAAGGCGATCAGGCGCGCGCGGCGTTCGGGGTCGAGGGCGATGGTCTCGGGCGCGGGGGCAGCGGCATCGGCCTCGTCCCCGGCGGGCGCCACGGGGTTGATGCGGATGCCTTCGCCCAGAACCGGCGTGCGGGCGGCCACGACCTGCCGGCCTTCGTAGGCTGGGGGCAGCGAGACGAGCACGTCATCCCCCTGACGGCGCAACAGGCGCACCTCGACCGCCTCGAGGCGGTTCTCGTCATCCAGCACGAGGATCTGCCCGTCCGACCCGTACGCCGTGGCGGGCAGGCGGGCCACCTGGGCCAAGGGCGGCTCGGCAACCTCGACCCGGACGAAATCGCCCACGCGCAGGCCGCGCGGCTCCTCGATCCGGGCAAACAGAAGGCGGCCGGATTGCCCCTCTTCCACCGCGCCGGATTCGCGCGTCAGCCGCGCCTCGGCGGACAGGTCGAGGCCGAACACGTCGAGGATCACGCGCACGGGCACATTCGGCAGGTCCCCGGTCTCGCTGATGAGATTGGCGTATTGCGCGGTCGAAATACGGAAGGACACTTCCAACGCGTCCGGGTCGATCAGGCTGGCCAGCTGTTCGTTGCGACTGACGAGGCGGCCCGCGACGACGGTCACATCCGACAGCACCCCGGAAAATTCGGCGCGCAGCTCGGTCTGGGCGAGGACGCGTTCGGCATCGGCCAAAGCGATGCGACGACGCTCCAGCGCGGTCTCGGCATTGGCGACACGCGCCTCGGCGGTGGCAAGCGCCTGACGACGGGACAGGACAGATTGATCGGCGGTGGCGGCGGCCAGTTCCGCCTCTTCGACCGCGACGGCAGAGCCGACACCGCGGCTCAGAAGATCCTGTTGACGTTCGAAGGCCCGGGCGCGCAGCTCGGCCTGGCGCTGTGCGGCGGCGACATCTTCGCGCGCAAGGTCGAGGGCACGGGTGGCCTCGGCCAACTCGTTCTCGGCATCGCGCAAATCGGCAGCGGCGGTGTCGCGCGCCGATTGCGCCTCGGCCGGGTCGATCCGCAGCAAAAGCTGACCGGCCTCGACCGCGCCGCCATCCTCGAAATTCTCGGCCAGTTCGATCACGGTGCCTTCGGCGGGCGCGCGCAGTTCAAGGGTCCTGCGTGACCGAACCTCACCGAAGGCGGTCAGCACAGGCGTTTCGCGGCCCAATGCGATGGTCGTCACCTCGGCAGAAAAGACGCGTTCACGAACCGGCGGCGTGCGGGTTTCCTGCGCCATGCGATCCTGCATGGCCGTCCAGACGGAGTTTCCGGCCAGGGCCAGGATCGCGACTGTCACGGCCATCAGGAACAGACCCACGAGGGCGCGGCGGAAGAAACGCATTGGAACAGCCTTCACGTGTTGGTTGAAGCAGGAGATAGCCCTGCCCCGCATGCGGTCCAAGTGACTATGTCACAACCCTATCACGATGCAGCGAGTCATTTCCGTCGCATATGTTCGTCGAGACGGGGTAGAATCTCGACGAAGTTGCAGGGGCGGTGCCGGTAATCGAGCTGAAACCGCAGGATTTCATCCCATGCGTCCTTGCAAGCGCCCGATGATCCCGGCAGCGCGAAAAGGTAGGTGCCGTTGGCCACGCCCCCCGTTGCGCGCGACTGCACGGCCGACGTGCCGATCTTCTGCATCGACACCATGGTGAAGACGGTCGCGAAGGCCTCCACCTCTTTTTCGTAGACATCGCGATGCGCCTCGACCGTGACATCGCGCCCCGTCAGGCCGGTGCCGCCCGTGGACAGGATCACGTCGATCTCGGGGTCGTTGCACCAGGCGCGCAACTGGTCGGCGATCGCCGCGCGCTCATCCTTGAGGATCATGCGCGCGGCCAGGTGGTGGCCCGCATCGGTCAGCCGTTGCACCAGCACATCGCCGGATTTGTCCTCGGCCAGCGTGCGCGTGTCCGACACGGCCAGGACGGCGATCCGCAGGGGGATGAATTCCTTGGTTTCGTCGATGCGGGACATCAGGTGCCTTTCAGACGCGACTGGAGAGACAGAAGATCGGACCACGCCAACGCCTTTTCAGAGGGTTGCCGCAACAGGTAGGCGGGATGGAACATTGGAAGGGCGGGACGGCCAAGCACCTCGTCCCACTGTCCGCGCATCCGCTTGATGCCACGCCGCCCCAAAAGGCCCTGGCAGGCCCAGTTGCCCATCAACACGACGATCTCGGGATCGGCCAGTTCGATATGACGCCGCACGAAGGGCAGCAGCATGGCCAGTTCGTCGGGCTTCGGATCACGGTTCTGGGGCGGACGCCAGGGCAGCATGTTGGTGATGTAGAGCGCGGTCGCCGCCTCCTCGCTTTGCCGAGACAGGCCGATGGCCGCGAACATGCGATCAAGAAGCTGCCCGGCGCGCCCGACGAAAGGCTTGCCCTGCCGGTCCTCCTCCCGCCCCGGCGCTTCGCCCACGATCATGACGCGGGCCTCCGGACGACCATCACAGAAGACAAGGTTTCGCGCCCCGCGTTTCAGTTCGCACAGCTCGAACCCCGCAAGCGCGGCATGCAGCGCCGTAAGGTCCTGCGCCTGCGCCGCCAGTTGCCTTGACAGGTCCACCGCCATGCGCGTCGTCTCGGCCTGGTCCGGTTCGGCCGGCGCGATCGGACGGGCCGGCGCGGGCGAACTGTGCAGGGGGCTGGGCTGCGGCTTGGCAGGTTTCGGCGCCTCTGCCGGGATCTCGAAGCGGTTGACGGGCGTATCCTGGATCGCCTCGTCGGCGCCCAGTTCGACCTGCCAGTCCAGCAGTGCCAGCGACTCGTGATAGCCCAGCTCGTCCATGTGCCGAAGCTAAGGCGGCTGGACGCCGGTGGAAAGGCCTGTCACCACTGCGCCATGCCGCGTGAATTGACCGTGACCGTCCGTTATCCGCACGACGCCGACGAGCTGTTTGCCCGGGCACTGAGCTTTGCAGAAATGGCCGAAGCGACCCGGGGCGTCGCGATCTATCGCAACATGCCCGCGGGCGACATGGCTCAAGGCGAAACCTATGTCATCGACGTGCTGGTTTGGCGCGTGATGCACAACCCGCACTACACGGTCCATGTCGAGACGGTGAACCATGCAGAGCGCCGCGTTCAAAGCCGCGAGGAAGGCTGGATGATCCGGAAATGGGACCACACGCTGACGGTTGATCCGCTGGAGGGGGGCGGTTGCCTCTGGACAGACCGTCTGGAGATCGATTGCAGCTGGGCCACCGGCTTCATGACCTGGGTCGCGCGGATCCTGTACCGCACGCGGCATCGCAACAGGCAGGGGACCGCGATCACCGCGCGGGCGCGCCGCATCTGAACACGGCCCGCGCGCGGGTATCCGTCCTTGCCCGCGGGCCGGGCGGCTGAATATAAGCGGCCTAGCCAAGACGGGGTGGCCCATGAGTTTTCGTCAGCAGCATCTTCTGGGGATCGCCCCCCTGCACCCGGACGAGATCCGGACGATCCTTGACCTTGCGGACAGCTATGCCGAGGCCGAACGGGCCGACCGCGCCCATGGCCGCGCGCTGGAGGGGCTGACCCAGATCAACATGTTCTTCGAGGCCTCGACTCGAACGCAGGCCAGCTTCGAGATCGCGGGCAAGCGTCTGGGCGCGGACGTGATGAACATGGCGATGCAGGCGAGTTCGATCAAAAAGGGGGAAACCCTGATCGATACGGCCATGACGCTGAACGCGATGCATCCCGACCTGCTGGTGGTGCGCCACCCCCATTCCGGCGCGGTCGACCTGTTGGCGCAGAAGGTCACCGGCGCGGTTCTGAACGCGGGCGACGGACGGCACGAACACCCGACACAGGCCCTGCTCGACGCGCTGACCATCCGGCGCAAGAAGGGTCGCCTGCACCGGCTGAACATCGCGATCTGCGGCGACATTGCCCATTCGCGCGTGGCGCGCTCGAACATTCACCTGCTCGGCAAGATGGAAAACCGCATCCGCCTTGTCGGCCCGGCGACCCTGATGCCCTCGGCGGCGCGCGAGTGGGGCGTCGAAGTCTATGACGACATGCGCGAGGGGCTGGAAGGCTGCGACGTGGTGATGATGCTGCGCCTTCAGCGCGAGCGGATGGACGGCGCCTTCATTCCGTCGGAGCGGGAATACTACCACCGCTTCGGACTGGACGCCGAGAAACTGGCCTATGCCAAGGACGACGCCATCGTCATGCACCCGGGCCCGATGAACCGCGGCGTCGAGATCGATGGCCTTCTGGCCGACGACATCAACCGGTCCGTCATCCAGGAACAAGTCGAGATGGGCGTCGCCGTCCGCATGGCGGCGATGGACCTTCTGGCGCGCAACCTGCGCGCGCTGCGGAAAAAAGAGGGAGTGATGGTATGAGCGAGCAGCTCCGGATCTACGCGCTGAACGTGGACAGCAAGGCGCGCCACACGAACCTGACGCGGGCCCGCGGCGAGATCTCGGAGATGCCGCCGCTGACCGACTGGCTGGGCGTCGAGACACTCGATCATCGCGAGATCGAGCTGTTCCCGATCGAAGACCTCGGGGACATGCGCCTGTCCGATTACATCCGGAGCGCCTTTGACCCCGCCAAGGCGATCGGAGCGGAAACGGCCCTGCGGCTTGATGCCTTGTCCGGGTCGGTCCTGATCGTGCCGGGCCGCGCGCTGGAGGAAGAGCCGGACCCGGGCAGCGAATTGACCGAGATCGCCGTGATGGAGATCGCCGTGCCGGATCACGAGGCATCCCTGCCCAAGGCCGACCTGACCTCGGCCGTGCCCGCCCCGCAACCCGACGACCTCGGCCCGGAAAAGACGCGGCGTTGGGCCATCGTCTTTCTGCTGACGGCGCTGGTGCTGGCGGGTCTGGTCGTGCTGATCGGGGCGCTTGGCTGATGGACCCGATCTCGACCCGGACGCATTTCACCCCGACCACCGAGTTGGAGGACGGGGAACGCGTGATCGCCTCGTTCCAGGGCGACCGGGGCACCTATTGGCGGGAACATGCCTGGCTGGCGGCCATCGCCATGGCGGCGGGCATGGGCATCCTCTGGGCGATGGGCAATCCGCATGTCTGGACCGGGGCAATTGGCGGACTGATGGCCATCGCGGTGCGGGGCCTCTACCTCGCCTCGGACGAGACCAAGATGCGCTGGGACCTGACCGACCGCCGCCTTCTGGGGCCGGGGCCACGCGTGATCTGGCTGCGCGAGATCGAGGCCGTGCGCTCCATTTTCTCGGCGGTGCAGGTGGTCACGGGAACGGGCGACAAATACCTGCTGAAATACCAGCCCGACACCGCCAGGGTGATCGCCGAGATCGACGGCGCGCGGGCGCGGAGGGGCGCATGAAAGACCAATTGCTTCGGAATGCGCGGCTGATCGACCCCGAGGCCGGAACCGACACGCGCGGCTGGCTGCGGATCGCGGGCGGCGAGATCGTTGAGATGGGCGAAGGCGGGGCCGAGGGTGGCATGGATTGCCACGGAATGTGCCTTGCCCCCGGCATCGTGGACGTGGGCGTGAAGGTCGGCGAACCCGGCGAGCGCCACAAGGAGGGGTTCCGCAGCGCGGGCCGCGCCGCGGCCGCCGGTGGCGTGACGACGATGGTCACACGCCCCGACACGCTGACGCCGATCGACACGCCAGAGGTGCTGGAATTCGTGACGCGCCGTGCGCATGACCGCACGCCCATCCGCGTGCGCCCGATGGCGGCCCTGACCCGTGCCCGCGAGGGGCGCGAGATGACCGAGATCGGGTTCCTGATGGATGCGGGCGCGGTCGCGTTTTCCGATGGTGACGCGGTCTGCGCAGACACCCGCGTGCTGTCGCGCTGCATGACCTATGCCCGCGGCCTTGGCGCGCTGATCGTCGGGCACCCCCAGGACCCGGGCCTGAGCCGGGGTGCGGCGGTGACGGGCGGCAAGTTCGCGGCGCTGCGTGGCCTGCCCTCCGCCCCGCCCATGGCCGAACGCATGGGGCTGGAGCGTGACCTCGCCCTGGTCGAGATGACGGGTGTGGCCTATCACGCCGACCAGATCTCGACCGCGGTCGCCCTGCCTGCCTTGGCGCGCGCCAAGGCATCCGGGCTGAACGTGACGGCGGGTGTCTCGATCCACCACCTGACGCTGAACGAATTGGACGTTGGCGATTTCCGCACCTTCTTCAAACTGAAGCCGCCCCTCAGGTCCGAGGAAGACCGCTTGGCGATGGTCGAGGCCGTCGGCGACGGGACTATCGACATCATCTGTTCGATGCACACGCCGCAAGACGAGGAGTCGAAACGCCTGCCGTTCGAGGCCGCGGCCTCGGGCGCCGTTGGGCTGGAAACGATGCTGCCCGCCGCGATGCGGCTCTACCATGCCGGGCACCTCAGCCTGCCGCAGTTGTTCCGCGCGATGTCCCTGAACCCGGCGCGGCGCTTTGGTCTGCCCGGCGGGCGTCTGGTCAAGGGCGCGCCAGCTGACCTCGTGCTGTTCGACCCCGATGCGCCCTTCATCCTCGACCGGTCCACCCTGCGGTCGAAGTCCAAGAACACGCCCTTCGACCTGACCCGCATGGAGGGGCGCGTCCACCACACATGGGTCGGCGGTGAGACGGTCTTTTCCGAGGAGGGCGCGGCATGATCCCGGTCATCGAAACCTCTGCCCTGTTGCTCGCCATCACCGGTGTGGCGGCCTATCTTCTTGGCTCCGTCCCGTTCGGTATCGTCATGGCGCGGCTCTTCGGGTTGGGGGACCTGCGCAAGATCGGCTCGGGCAATATCGGTGCGACCAATGTCCTGCGCACCGGCAACAAGCTTGCCGCCTTCCTGACGCTGGTTCTGGACGCGGGCAAAGGCGCCATCGCCGTGCTGCTGGCCCGCGCGCTGGTGGGCGAGGATGCGGCGCAACTGGCCGGCTTCGCGGCCTTCTTCGGCCATTGCTTTCCCATCTTCCTTGGCTTCAAGGGGGGCAAGGGGGTTGCCACCTTCATCGGCACGCTGCTGGCATTGGCTTGGCCCGTGGGGCTGGCGGCCTGCGCGACCTGGCTGATCGTGGCCGCCGTGACGCGCTATTCGTCTCTGTCAGCGCTGGTCGCGGCCGTTTTGTCGCCGGTTGCCGCCCTGTTGCTCGGACGGCCCGAACTGGTGCTCTTGTGCATCCTGCTCGCGGTCTTGATCCTGATCCGCCATCGCGAGAACATCACGCGTCTGCTGAACGGGACGGAATCACGGATCGGCAAGAAGTCGGCCTGACATCCGCCCCGACAAAGGGAGGGTGCCCCCATGGACTTCATGACGGCTGTCAAAACCGTTCTTGGCAAATACGCGACCTTCTCGGGGCGCGCGCAGCGATCCGAATTCTGGTGGTTCTACCTTTTCTCGCTCATCGTATCGGCGGTTTTGCAGATGGTGGACCGGGCCCTGTTCGGCACCTTGGTGGGCGGACAGGATGTCGGCATTCTGGCACCGCTGTTCAGCCTCGCGATCCTGCTTCCCGGTCTGGCCGTCGGCGCGCGACGCCTGCATGACACCGACCGCTCTGGCTGGTGGCTGTTGATCGCGCTGATCCCGATCGTGGGCTTCCTCGTGCTGCTCTACTTCTTCGTGCAACGTGGCACCGCCGGACCGAACCAGCACGGAGCCGACCCACTGGCCGGACGCTGACCCAAACCGCTTGAAACCACGCCGAGACAGGCGATCTCGCGGCGGATTTCCTTACCTGACGTCACTTTGCCGTTGCCAAGCCGCGGCGGCTGCCCGCACGCTCGTGACATCGGGCCAAAGGGCATTGCCGCCCACCGGGCCAGCAAACGACCACGGTAATGCATTGGAGACAGCAAATGGATTTCATGACGGCAGTCCGCACTTGCCTGAGCAAGTATGTCGATTTCTCGGGGCGCGCGCAGCGGTCCGAATTCTGGTGGTTCTACCTGTTCAACATCATCGGCTCGGCGGTGGCCAACGTGATCGACACAGCCGTGCTGGGCTTTCCGGCGCTGTCGCTCATCTGGATGCTCGGCCTGATCCTGCCCGGCATCGCCGTCAGCGTGCGCCGCATGCATGACCTCGACAAGTCGGGTTGGTGGATCTTCATCATTCTGATCCCGATCGTCGGTGTGATCCTGTACATTTACTGGTTCGTGCAGCGCGGCACGGTTGGCCCGAACCGCTTCGGCCCCGACCCGCTGGCCGGCGAAGGCACGATGGCCGCCGCCTGATCGCACCTGGCGGACAAGTTCCAAGTTCATCCCGCCCAGCGCCGTCCGGGCGGGTTTTTTCATGCCTGCGCTTGTGAAATTCCGGGCTCGGTCAAATGCGCGCCACGCTAAGGCCATCTTCGACCGGCATCTCGGGGCCGTATCTGGTTATTTGCAGCGAAGGGGGCTGACGCGCCATGGGTCCGCTGAAGGCAATCGCGAGTTGCTACGTCAACATCCTGAATTTCTCGGGCCGTGCCCGTCGCGCTGAATACTGGTGGTTCGCGCTGTTTCTCGCCGTCGCGGCAACGGCAGCGCAGATCGGGCTTGGCTACGTTTTTGCCCGCGACCCCGAGCTTCTGCTCAGGGTGACAGATGCCAGCGCGTCAAAGGCGTTTTTCGACAACAACACCGAGTTGCTCTACTACATCGGCTATTTCTACGCCGGTTACATCGTCCTGGGATGGCTGCCACAGCTTTCCGTAACCGTGCGCCGCCTGCATGACACCGATCGCAGCGGTTGGTTCATCCTGATGCCGACCGCGGTGACGATCCTTGCCCTTGTCGGGGCGGTGTTCCTGATCCCGTTCCTCGGAAGCCCGGAAAGCGCGATGCCGATCATCCTGATGGTTGCGACCGTGCCGCTGATTGCCTCGGTCTGGTTCCTGGTCGTGCTGTGCCTGCCGGGGACACATGGCAACAACCGCTTCGGGCCAGACCCGGCACCGGATCGCAAGCGCCCGCCGCCGGCCCATCCGGCGTTCGTCAAGCAACTGCCAGACGACGTGCGCGAGGCCGTGCAAGCCAAGAACCAGTCGGATTTCGCCGAGTATTACCGCACGCGGGTTGCGCCTGCGATCCAGCAGAACAAGGCCGCGCGCAGCGGCTGATCAGTAGCTGAACTCGTCGTAGATCCGGTCGAGATCGCCCGCCCACTCGCCGTGATACTTCGCCAGAAGCTCATCGGCGGGGACATGGCCGGTCTCGATACTGTCCTTCAACGCCGACAGGAAATGCGTCTCGTCCGGGACCAGCCCGCCAGCCCCGGGCCGGGCGCGGGCCTTCAGACCCGCCTCGGCAATCGCGAGAACCTCGCGCGCAAGATCGTGCATCTTGATGGTGCCAACCTGCGCGTCGAGCGCATCGACCGAGGCCGCAACGCGCAACGCTTCGCGCGTCTCGGCATCCCAGCCTTTCACCAGGTCCCACGCCGCATCCAGCGCGGTCTGATCATAGGTCAGGCCGACCCACAGCGCGGGCAAAGCGCAAAGGCGACGCCACGGGCCGCCATCGGCGCCGCGCATCTCGATGAACTTCTTGATCCGTGCCTCGGGGAAGATGGTGGTCAGGTGATCGGCCCAGTCTGAAAGGGTCGGGATTTCACCCGGCAGGGCAGGCAATTCGCCCTTCAGGAAGTCGCGGAAGGATTGGCCGAGCGCGTCGATGTATTTCCCGTCGCGGTAGACGAAATACATCGGCACATCGAGCGCGTAATCGACCCAGGCCTCGAAGCCGAACCCATCCTCGAACACGAAGGGCAGCGTGCCGGTGCGGTCGGCATCGAGGTCACGCCAGACGCGGCTGCGCCAGGATTTGTGCCCGTTGGGCGCGCCGTCGATGAAGGGCGAGTTGGCAAAGAGCGCGGTGGCCACGGGTTGCAGCGCCAGCGCCACGCGCAGCTTTTGAACCATGTCCGCCTCGGAGGCGAAGTCGAGATTCACCTGCACCGTGCAGGTCCGATACATCATGGTTTTGCCAAGCGTGCCGACCCGGTCCATGTAATCCGTCATCAACCGGTAGCGCCCTTTGGGCATCATCGGCATGTCCTCGTGCCGCCAGATCGGCGCAGCCCCAAGGCCAATGAACCCAACGCCAAGATCGTCGGCCACCGCGCGCACCTCGCGCAGGTGTTCGTTCACCTCGTCGCAGGTCTGGTGGATGGTTTCCAGCGGCGCGCCGGACAGTTCCAACTGCCCGCCCGGTTCCAGGCTGATATTCGCGCCGTTCAGCTCCAAGCCGATGATGTTGTCGCCTTCAAGGATCGGGGACCAGCCAAAGCGGTCACGCAGACCTTCGAGCATTGCCTTGATCGAACGCGGACCGTCATAGGGCAGCGGCGCATGCGTATCCTTGGTGTAGCCGAACTTCTCGTGCTCGGTGCCGATGCGCCAGTCTTCCTTGGGCTTGCAGCCCGAGGCGAGATACTCGGCCAGTTGCTCTGGGCGTTCGATCGGACCGCCGCCGGATTGAGGGATGGACATCTGGGGCGCTCCGGGCCTGTTGCACGCGATTGGATGGCAGAGGTGGCGCGGTGCGCCTACCGTGTCAAGGCCGGAGACTGTGTGCGCTGCCACAGGCGATGTGTGCCGGGATGCGGATTTTCCCGTGCCGCCAGAACCTGTTGCGCCGACAGGCCGGGCAAGGCTGTGAAGGCGTCGAACAGCGCCTCGCCCCCCTTGGCATCGGCGGGAATGGTCAGGACCTGCCCGCCTTCCACCAGAACCCAGGTCAGCTGGCCATCGGGTGTCCGCCGCGCGGAGATCAGCGCCAGTTCATCCAATGCGACCGACCCGCCGTGATGCGGCCCCATGTAAAGGATGCAGCGTTCATCGACCTGCACCACGCCAGGCCCCTCGCCCGAGGCGGCAAACCGCGCGCGGCGAATGGCCGGGATCAACACCGCGAGCGCAAGCAGAGCAAGGATGAGCCCGAACCCGCCAAGGATCGGCCCCGGCTGCTGCGCGATCCAGAGGCCAAGAAGCGCCACGGCAAGCGCCGCGATGACCTCGCGCCAGCGTTTCAGCGTGGCCGCGGCCTCGGGGCGGAGAAATCCGTTCATAGCCAATCGCCCCGCTCGGATTGCCACAGGGTCAAGGCCGCAACCGCCGCCGTATCGGCGCGCAGGATGCGCGGCCCCAGCGAGATCGGGGTGACGAAGGGCAAGGCGCGCAACCGCTCGCGTTCCTGTGGTGAAAACCCGCCTTCGGGGCCGATCAGGATCGCCCATTTCTCGGCCTCCGGCGCGGCGGCCAGGGATTCCCTGGCACCGAGCAGCGACTCATCGGCGAATACCAGGTGCCGATCCTCAGGCCAGTCTGCCAGCAAATCGGACAATTTACGCAAATCATCGACAGGCGGGACGTAAGTCCCGAGGCACTGCTCGCCCGCCTCGACCGCGTGGGCCTGAAGGCGGTCCTGCCGAATCCGCTCGGCATTGGTGAAATCGGTTTGCACCGGGCAAATCCGGGCCGCGCCAAGCTCGACCGCTTTTTCCACGATGAAATCGGTGCGGGCCTTCTTGATCGGCGCGAAGAGCAGCCAAAGATCCGGTGGCCTCTGCTGAGGCGCGGTTTGCTCAACACAGTTGAGGGCGCCCGCGCGCTTGCCAGCCTCGATGACAGTGGCGCGCCATTCCCCTTCGGACCCGTTGAACACCGCCACCTCGGCCCCGACAGACAGGCGCATGACGTTGAACAGGTAATTTGCCTGCTCCCGCGACAGGGGGACCGTTTGCCCCGGACCAAGCGGGTGATCTACAAAGAGGCGTATCTTGGGACGCGACATGGGACGCAGGTTATGAGCGAGGCGACGGAAACGCCAGAGGGCCAGGTGGCCGATGCGGTCAAGGGCAACTGGGTGGACCATTGGGCGCCAGCGCCCACAAGACCCTACCTGCGGCTGAGTCGCGCCGACCGTCCGATCGGCACATGGCTTTTGCTGCTGCCCTGCTGGTGGGGCGTCATGCTGGCCGCCGCCGCCGACCCGGCCGGCCTGAACTGGTTCGACCTTTGGATCGTCCTGGGCTGCGGCATCGGGGCCTTCCTGATGCGCGGCGCGGGCTGCACGTGGAACGATATCACCGACCGGGATTTCGACGCCGCCGTGGCGCGCACGAAATCCCGGCCCATCCCGTCGGGTCAGGTGACACCGAAACTCGCCCTCGCATGGCTGGTGGCGCAATCGCTGGTGGCTTTCCTGATCCTCGTCACCTTCAACGTGAACGCGATCCTGCTGGGCTTGCTGTCGCTTTTGCCAGTGGCGATCTACCCGTTCGCCAAACGCTTCACGTGGTGGCCGCAGGTGTTCCTCGGCCTCGCCTTCAACTGGGGCGCGCTGCTTGCCTGGACCGCGCATACCGGCAGTTTGGGCTGGCCCGCCGTGCTGATGTATCTCGGCGGCATTTCATGGACGCTGTTCTACGACACGATCTATGCCCACCAGGACAAGGAAGACGACGCGCTGATCGGTGTGAAATCGACCGCGCGGCTGTTCGGCGAGCAAACGCGCCAGTGGTTGCGCGGCTTTCTCGCGCTGTCGGTCGCCCTGTTGATGGTTGCGGTTCTGGTCGCCCTCGTGCCGCAGGGCAACGTCCTGTCCCTCGTCATCGCGCTGGCGGGCGTCTGGGCGATGGGCTGGCACATGGCGTGGCAGTTGCAGCGGCTCAAGATCGACGATGGCGAGACCTGCCTGATGCTGTTCAGATCGAACCGCGATGCGGGACTGCTGCCTGCGCTGTTTTTCGCCGTGGCGGCGCTGGTCTGATTGAACACGGTCGCGTCAGGCTGTAGGCCCTGCGCATCCCTATACGGATACGGATGACACGCCGCCCATGAACCGCACACCCCATCTTGTCTCGGCCGCCGCCTTTGCCGCTGCCGGCGTCCTGTCGATCGGGACAGCCATCCTTGCCGCCATCACGATCGAAAATCGATCGGTCGACGCGGTGGAGCAGGCGCTGGAGCAAGAGGGCATGGGCTGGGCCGAAGTGAGCGCGGACGGTCTGCAACTCTTTCTCGACGGAACCGCGCCGGACGAGGCCTCGGCCTTCCGCGCCCTGAGTCGCGCCAGTGCGATCGTCGATGCCGACAGGATCGTGAACCACCTCGAAATCGCGGTGGCCGACACGACGACCGCGCCGCGCTTTTCGCTGGACATGCTGCGCAACGGGGACGGCATCCAGTTGATCGGCCTGGTGCCCCTTACGACCGGCCGGGACACGGTGGTCGAGTCGATCTCGGGCGTGACCGAGGGGGTCGAGGTCATGGACATGGTCGAGACCGCCGACTACCCCGCGCCTGCAACCTGGCAGGCCGCAATGGACTATGGGCTGCAGGCCCTGCGTGAACTGCCGCGGTCCAAGGTGACCGTCTTTGCCGACCGGGTCGAGATCGAAGCCGTCAGCGAAAGTGCCGAGCAACGGGCAGAGTTCATCGAAACGCTTCAGGCCGCCCGCCCGGACGGAGTCGAGGTTGTCCTGGACATCTCGGCGCCCCGTCCGGTCCTGACCCCCTTCGCGCTGCGCATCGTGCGGGACGAGGACGGCACGCGAATGGAAACCTGTTCGGCCGACACGCCCGAAGCCGCCGAGCGCATCATTGCGGCCGCGCAGGCCGCCGGGGTCGAAGACGAGATCGACTGCACCATTGGCCTTGGCGTGCCCACACCGCGTTGGGCCGCTGCCGTGGAGCAGGCCATCGGTACGCTGGCGCAGCTTGAGACCGGAACCCTGACCTTCAGCGATGCCGATGTGACCCTGACGGGCAGCGAAGGCATGGCACAGGATCGGTTCGACCAGTTGGTCGGCGAACTGGACGCCGAACTGCCCGCGGTCTTTTCCTTGACCGGGATCCTGCCCGAAACGCAGAGCGCGACCTCCGCCGGTCTGTCGCGCTTCGTTGCGCGGCTTGACCCTGACACCGGCGTCAGCCTGCGGGGCCGCTTGCCCCAAGGGGCCGTGGGCCGCTCGGTTCAGGCCTTTGCGGTGGCGACCTTCGGGCGTGATCGGACCGACATGGCCACCCGTGCCGTCAGCGACCTGCCCGAGGGGTGGTCGGTGCGGACGATGGCAGGCCTGCGCGCCCTGTCCGCGTTGCACGAAGGGCAGCTCATCCTTGAACCGGACACGCTGAACCTGTCGGGCACCACCGGCGATCCGGACCTTGCCTCGGTTCTGGCTCGGCAACTGGCCGACGAATTGGGTCCCGCCGCCGATTTCCAGCTCGATGTCAGGTATGACGAGGCGCTCGACCCCATCGCCTCCCTGCCGACTGCGGAAGAATGCGTCGCCCAGATCCAGGCTGTGCAGGAAGAGACGAAAATCGTGTTCGATCCCGGCTCGGTCGAAATCAACGAGGCGGCCGGCGAGATCCTCGACCGGATCGCGGAAATCCTGCCCAACTGCATGCATGTCCGCATGGAGATTGGCGGCCATACCGACAGCCAGGGCCGCGAAGAGATGAACCTGAACCTCAGCCAGTCGCGCGCCGACGCGGTTTTGAACGGGCTCCTGGCGCGGGGCGTTCTGGTCTCGAACCTGACGGCACAGGGCTACGGGGAAAGCCAGCCCATCGCCTCGAACGAAACCGAGGAAGGGCGCGAGCTCAACCGGCGTATCGAGTTCCGCCTGCTGGCCGCCGGGACAGAAGACGCGGACGGCGAGGAGGCGGGCGAAGGGGAGGACGCGCCCGAAGCCTCCGAGGATTATGAATTCGAGATCCGGCCCCAGCCGCGCCCTGACAGCATAATCGAGGCCGCCGAAGCCGCGGAAGAAGAGGAGTAAGGCGCATGAACCGCCTGCAATTCATCATCGCCATCGCGATCATCCTGTTCGTGGCCTTTGCCCTTGGTTGGCTGGCGCGGTGGCTGGTCAACCGTTTCAGCCAGGTGTCGAGCGCAGACCTGGGCGAGATGGAAGAACTCGCACGCGCCCTCCACGATGCCGAGGAAACGCGCGACCAGGCGATCGCCTATCTTCAACAGCGCGAAAACGAGCTGACCAACCAGCTTAGCCAGACCGAGGCAGAGTTGCGCGCGGCGATGGAGGGTCTGCGCGAGGCACGGGCCGAGACCGAAGAACTGCGCAGCTACATCGAGCAGATGAACCAGGGCGCGCAGTAGCGCCGCGTCCCCCTACCAACGACTGAGGGCGTCTTCGTCCTCGTCGCGCGCGGCGACCCATTTTGCGCCCTGGGCGGTGATCTCTTTCTTCCAGAAGGGCGCGCGGGATTTCAGGTAGTCCATGAGGAACTCGGCGCCCTGGAAGGCATCCGCGCGATGGCGTGCAGCGGTTACCACCATCATGATCGGCTCCCCCGGCTCCATCCGGCCATGGCGGTGCAGGATCATGGCATCAGACAGCTTGAAGCGTTCGATCGCCTCGTCCCGGATCTTGGCCAGCGCCTTTTCGGTCATTCCGGGGTAATGCTCGATCTCCATCGCATCCAGATCGCCTGTTGCGATGTCGCGCGTGAGGCCCGAAAAACTGACCACGGCGCCCGCGTTCTTCTTCGCCATCGCGGCGGCGAAGGCGTTCAACTCGGCCCCCATGTCGAACAGGTCGGATTGAACGCGCACGGTCTCCATAACGCTCAGCCCCCGGTCATGGGCGGAAAGAACGCCACCTCGCGGGCATCGCCCAGGGGCGTGTCGAGCTCGACCAAGTCCTGATCCAGCGCGGCCCGGATTGCGGCGGTGTCGGAAAAGGCAAAAGCATAAGCCTCATCCCGTTGCCGCAACTCTTCGATCAGGTCCGCAACGGTTGCGGCCTCGGTCTCGATGCTCTCATGCCCGGTGCCGATCCGCTCGCGCAGCCAGGCGAAATAGCGCAGATCGCGTTTCATGGATGATCCCTCAGGTATGGCAGCGCCTTGCGGAAATAGTCGAACCCGGTGATCAGGGTCAGGGCGGCGGCCAGCCACAACAACACGAGGCCGCCGTAGGACACCGCCATCAGCCCTTGATATTTCCATGTCAGGCCAACGGAATCCTCGATCTCACCGGCAAGGATGCCGCTGACGATCTCTCCGTTCATGCCGAAGGTCTGCATGAGGAAGTAGTGGTCGAACAGGCCCCAGGCGAACAGCAGCGTGATCGCCACCATCTGAACCATCGTCTTCCACTTGGCGAGCTTGGTCACCTTGAGCGTCCCCGCCGTATCGCCCAGGAACTCGCGCAGACCCGAGACGAAGACCTCGCGGAACAGGATCGCGGTGACAGGCACCAGCGTCCACGCCGTGATGCCGTGAAGGCCAAGGATGACCGCCAGCGCGATCACCACCATCGCCTTGTCGGCGATCGGGTCCAGCATGGCGCCGAATTTCGACACCTGGTTCCACGACCGCGCCATCCAGCCATCCACGTAGTCGGTCAACGAGGCCACGACGAAAAGGATCATCGCCACCCAATCCGCGGCTGGACGTGGCAGAAACAGAAAGATCAGCCCCACCATAGGCGCAGCGATCAGGCGGAACACGGTGAGGATGTTTGGCAAGGTCCAGTTCATGGGCGAAGACTTATCCTGTCAGCCGCGCTCATGGAAGAAGGCGTAGATCGTCTCGGCCATCTGATCGGAAATTCCTTCGACCGCCTTCAGGTCGGCGAGGTTTGCGCGGGACACGGCCTTGGCGCTGCCGAAATGGTTCAAGAGCGCGCGTTTGCGGGTCGCGCCGACGCCGGGCACCTCGTCGAGCGGCGTGGCGGACACCGCCTTGGCGCGTTTCTGGCGATGGGCGCCGATGGCGAACCGGTGCGCCTCGTCCCGCATCCGCTGGATGAAGTAGAGGACCGGATCGTTTCTTTTCAGCGCGAAGGCCGGCTTGCCGGGGCGGTAGAATTCCTCCTTGCCCTGGTCGCGGTCGATCCCTTTGGCGACCCCGATGAAGGGCACATCGTCAATCCCGAGCTCTTCCATGATCTCGGCCACGGCGCTGACCTGACCCGCACCGCCGTCGATCAACAACAGATCCGGCCACGCTTCGGACTCCCGGTCGGGGTCTTCCTTGAGAAGGCGTTGAAAGCGGCGGGTCAGAACCTCTTTCATCATGCCGAAATCGTCGCCCGGGGTCAGGCTGTCACCGCGGATGTTGAACTTGCGGTATTGCGATTTCATGAACCCCTCGGGGCCGGCGACAATCATCGCACCGACGGCATGCGCCCCCTGGATGTGCGAGTTGTCATAGACCTCGATCCGAGATGGGCGCCCGTCGAGGTCGAACGCCTCGGCCAGACCGTCGAGCAGCTTGGCTTGCGCCTGCCCCTCGGCCATGCGGCGGCCAAGGCTTTCGCGGGCATTGCGCAGGGCGCTATCGACGAGTTCGGCCTTCTCACCACGTTGGGGCACCACGATCTCGACCTTGCGGCCACGTTTCTGCGACAGGGCATCGGCCATCAGGTCGGTATTCTCGACCGGGTGCGAGAGGATCACCTGACGCGGTGGTTCTTTCTGGTCGTAGAACTGGCCAAGGAAGGCCTCCAGCACCTCGGGCTCGTCGATATCGGGGCCCACGCGCGGATAGAAATCGCGGTTGCCCCAGTTCTGGTTGGCCCGGATGAAGAAGACCTGCACACAGGCCTGCCCCCCCTCCATGTGCAGCGCGATCACGTCCGCCTCGGTCACGCCGCGCGGGTTGATGCCTTGCGCAGACTGAACAGCGGTCAACGCCCGGATGCGGTCACGAAGCGCTGCGGCGCGTTCGAATTCCATGGCCGCCGAGGCCTCCTGCATCTGCGCTGCCAGGCGCTCCTGCAAATCCTTCGAGTCGCCCTTGAGGAACCGTTCCGCATCGCGGACGGAGGCCGCGTAATCGGCTTCGGAAATATACCCGACACAGGGCGCCGAGCACCGTTTGATCTGGTAGAGCAGGCAAGGTCGCGTGCGGCTTTCGAAACTGGCATCGGTGCAGTTGCGCAGCAGAAAAACCTTTTGCAGTTGGTTCAGCGTTCGGTTCACGGCCCCCGCACTTGCGAAAGGGCCGAAATAGCTGCCCTTCTGCTTCTTCGCGCCGCGATGCTTCTTGATCTGAGGAAAGGGGTGATCCTTGGCGACGAGGATATTCGGAAAGCTCTTGTCGTCCCGCAGCAGCACGTTGTAGCGCGGCTTGAGCTGCTTGATCAGGTTCTGTTCCAGCAGCAGCGCCTCGGTTTCCGTGCGCGTGGTCAGGAACATCATCGAGGCGGTTTCGCGGATCATGCGCGCGATGCGCGGGCTATGACCGGAGGGCTTTGCGTAGTTCGAAACGCGCCGCTTGAGCGCCCGCGCCTTGCCGACGTAAAGCACGCGCGATTGCGCATCGAGCATGCGATAGACACCCGGCGAATTGTCGAGCTTGCGCACGTAGGCCTGGATCACCTCGTGCCCGGTTTGCGGTTGGTTTTCGACCATTTCCGACATCGTTCAGGGCCTAAGTCGATTCCTTTCCGGGCTGCACCGGTCTGAGGCCGGATGCAAGCCTTGGAATATCCCCCAATCCTGTGGATAAGCTTCCGGATAAAACTTGGGGATAGAGATTTTTCCCTTATTTTTGGCCACCTTCTGCAGTTTGCACAATTTTTAGGCGGCTAAATATGTCTTTGTTTTAAAAAGATATTTTTTCTCCTAGCCGCGCCAGTCTTGCATTTGTCACGTAGGCGTTACCGTAACGTCACATCATCACTCACGGTGGAGAAGTTTGGTCGCATCAACTGCAACGATCACTCCACCCCAAGCACATCGGGCGTTTTCCAGGCCAGGTGTTGGCCCCCATCAACGCAGATCAACTGCCCCGTTACGGCGCGCGCGCTCAGAAAATACCGCAGCGCCTCGCAGATGGCTTGAGGGTCCGCGCCGCGCTCCAGGACGGTGGCCGCCCGCTGGTTCGCGAAATGCTCGTCCGACTGCCGCGCGCCCTGCATCGTAGGCCCCGGCCCGATCGCGTTGACGCGGACATGGGGGGCCAGCGCCTGCGCCGCCGTGCGGGTGAAGGCCCAGAGGCCCATCTTGGCAATCGTGTAGGTCATGAATTCCGGCGTCAGCTTGCGCACGCGCTGGTCGATCATGTTGATGACAAGGCCCTGCGCCTGAGGCTCGCCATTCTCGTCCGGCTGCGCGGGAGGCATCTGCGCCGCCAGTGCCTGCGTTAGAACGAAGGGCGCGCGCAGGTTGGATTCGAGGTGGCGATCCCAACTTTCACGCGTCGCTGTTTCGATATTGTCGTAGTCGAAGATCGAGGCATTGTTGATCAAGACGGTGATAGGCTGCCCAAGCGCTTCGGATGCCTTTGGCAACAGCGCTTGTACCGCGCCCTCGTCCAGCAGATCGGCCTCCACAGTCACGGCGTTGCGGCCGATCATGCGGATCTCGGCCGCGGTTTCCTCGGCCGCGTCGGCACTGGAATTGTAATGAACCGCCACGTCATGGCCCGCCCGGGCCAGTTCCAGCGCCATTGCCTTGCCCAAACGCTTGCCCGCGCCTGTCACCAGTGCCGTCATGAAAGCCTCTTTTCCGCTCAAGTCAGGAGAACGAGGATATAGGTCACGTAAAGGGCAGAGAAACCCAGCCCGACCAAACGGCCCATTTGCAGCCCGAGGAACACGAAGGGCGCAAGCACCAGCGAGGCCGCCAGCATCACCCACAGATCGAAACTCAGGAATTCCGGGTCGACCGGGATCGGCCCAACCAGCGCCGCCACCCCGATGATGGCCAGCAAGTTGAACATGTTGGACCCGATGACATTGCCGAGCGCCACATCGGCATGTTTGCGGATCGCCGCCATGACCGTTGTCGCAAGCTCGGGCAAAGAGGTGCCAACGGCCACGAGCGTCAGACCGATCACCGTATCGGACACGCCATAGGCCGAGGCGATGGCGATGGAGCTGTCCACCAGTAGATCGGCCCCCAACGGCAAGCCGATCAGGCCCAGCAGGACATACAGACCGATCTGCCACCACGGCATGTCTGGATCGGCCTCTTCCAGTTCCTCGATGCCTGCGATCTCGGCAGCCTCTTCGGCGCTGGCGCCATTCGCCTCGCGCCGATGCGCGCGGGCGGACCGCACCGCGTCAAGCAGGACAAGCGAAAGGATGCCCAGCAGGATGATCGAATGCCACCACGTGATCGGCCCGGCAAAGGCAAGGCCGATGAAAATCAGCGTCGAGACGATCATCACCATGTAGGTGCGCTGCGTGTCGCTCCCGGCGCGCAGGCCGGAGATCAGCGCCGGGATGCCGAGAACCAGAAGAATGTTCGCGGTGTTCGAGCCAACGACATTGCCAAGCGCGAGGCCCGGCACGCCATCGAGGACAGATTTTATACTGATCAGCAGTTCCGGCGCGGATGTTCCGAAGGCCACGACCGTCAGGCTCACGATCAGGGCGGGGATGCCCAGGCGCAGGCTGAGATTGACGGCGCCCTTGACCAGCACATCCCCTGCAAGAAGCAGGATGACGAGGCCGAGCCCCGCCAGCGCGAACTCCATCCACATGCCGTCAGTCCCGCCTTTCCGTGCAGTGCGGGCAATCGCCGCCGCGCAGGTTGTATCGTCCGCATTCCGGGCAAAGGCGCGGTTTCGGCAGGCCCTTTCCGCGCTTGAGGCCCGGCAGGCGCAGGCGGCCAAACATGGCGAGCACGATCATGAAGATCAGGAACAGGGTGACGATCTTGACCATCAGGACAGCCCGTAGCGGGCCCAAAGCGCCTGCTCCTCAAGTCCTCGGCCGAAATCCTGCGCGATCTGCGCGCCGAAGCGCTGCCAAAGGCTGTGCTTCGGGCCGTAAACGGCAAAGCGCGTCTTGTCGCCATGCAGGTCCTTCATTTTCGGAACGAGATGCGCGATCCCGTCCGCAAGGCCCAATTCGACCGCCTTGGCACCGGTCCAGAACGCGCCGGTGAACAAATCCTTGTCGCCGCTCAGGCGGTCCCCCCGGCGCGATGCGACATGCGCCTTGAACGCGTCGTGGATGTCGGACTGAAGATCTTTCAGGCGGTCGACGTCCTCGGCGCGTTCGGGGCGGAAGGGGTCGAGGATCGACTTGTCTTCACCGGCGGTATGAACGCGGCGTTCGACACCGATTTTTTGCATCGCCTCGTGGAACCCGAACCCGGCCGAGATCACCCCGATGGAGCCGAGGATCGAGCTGTGGTCGGCCCAGATGTGATCGGCCGCGCAGGCCAGCCAGTAGCCGCCCGATGCGGCCACGTCCTCGACAAAGGCGTGAACCGGAACCTCCTTTTCCTCGGACAGCCGGCGGATGCGCGCGGCGATGAGCGAGGATTGAACCGGGCTGCCACCGGGCGAATTGATCGAGAGTGCCACGGCCGCCGGTTTGCCCTTGCGAAACGCGCGTTCGATCGCGGGGGCCAAAGCGGCATCGGACAGACCGCCCCGCGGGGAGGCCATGATCGCACCGTTCAGCCGGATCACGGCGACCACCGGATCGGATTTCACGAAAGGGATGAAGCGTTTCATGGAATGCGATGTAGAGTGCCGATTGCGCGGCAACAAGGCGCGGCCAGCGGATTTGCCCGGTCTTGTGGCCCCGCCTCCCTACTGTGCCGTCCAGCCGCCATCGATGGGAATGGCCGTGCCGGTGACATTGTGCGCGATGGGCGCGCACAGCCAAAGCGCCAGCGCCCCGATCTCGGACGGGTCCGAGGTGCGCTGCGAGGGCTGCTTCTCGGCCAACAAATCGGCGATACCCAGATCCCGGTCACCGCCATGCAAACCCGCCCGCGCCTGGATCTGCGGCTCGATAATCGCGGTTTCCGTCCAGCCTGGGCAGATGCAGTTGACGGTCACGCCCCCTTTTTTCTTGTCGCCCGAGGCCGCGTATTCCAGCGCGGCCACCCGGCTGAGCCCCACCAGCCCGAACTTTGCCGCGACGTAGGGCGACTTGTCCTTCGACGCGACAAGACCATGGACCGAGGCGATGTTGATTACGCGCCCATAGCCGCGTTCGGCCATGCGCGGCAGGGCCTTCTGCATGGTCGAGAAGGCAGACGAAAGGTTGATCTGCAGGATCGCATCCCATGTCTCGCGCGGCATCTCGGCGATGGGGGCGGTATGCTGGATGCCGGCGTTGTTCACGAGGATATCCGCCCCGCCCCAGGCGGCAACGGCGTCCATCAGCGCGTCGATGCGGTCAGGGTCGCGCAGGTCGCCCGGGAAAAACTCGGCCTGCGGCGCGCCCTTGTCGCGCAGGTGATTGCAGACCTCCTCGATTTGCGCATCGCCTGCGATGCCATGCACCGCGATCCGCGCGCCCGCCTCGGCCAGCGCCTCGGCAATGGCAAGGCCGATCCCCTGGACAGAGCCGGTAACAAGGGCGGTTTTTCCAGACAGGTCGGTCATGTCGCGTCCTCCTCCAGACGTTTGCGCAGCTCGGTCTTGAGGACCTTGCCGTAGTTGTTCTTGGGCAACTCGGTCAAAGCGAAATAGGCCTTTGGCCGTTTGAACCGCGCCATGTTGTCGAGGCAATGGGCATCGAGCGCCGCCTGATCGCATGTCGTGCCGGGAACCGTGACCACGAAGGCCACGACATCCTCGCCCCACTCTTCGGATGGGCGGCCGACGACGGAAACCTCATGCACCGAAGGATGCGTCAGAAGCACCTCCTCGACCTCGCGCGGGTAGATGTTGGTGCCGCCGGAAATGATGACGTCTTTCGATCGGTCGGCAAGCGTCAGGTAACCGTCTTCGTCCAGCCGCCCCATGTCACCGGTCATGAGCCAGCCTTTGCGCAGCGTCTTTGCCGTCGCCTCGGGGTTCTGCCAGTACCCCGGCATCACCGGCGCACCCCGCACCATGATCTCGCCGATCTCGCCCGGCGGCAGGAAAGCCCCCTCTCCGTCGCCGATGGCGATCTCGACCCGCGACTGCGCCCGTCCAACCGAGGACAGGCGCGCGCGCCACCGCGGATGGCTTCGATCGGCGACGTCGGCCCGGGACAGCGCGCTGATCGCCATCGGGCATTCCCCCTGCCCGTAGATCTGCACGAATTTCGGACCGAACCACTCGACCGCCTCCTCGATATCGGCGTTGTACATCGGGCCGCCGCCATAAACGATCGTTCGGATACCATCGCCGCGCAGGTCCAGCGCCTTGGCGGCATCGGCCAGACGACGCACCATGGTCGGCGCCATGAACATCGAGGTCGGACCATGCGCGGCGGATAGGGCCAGCACCTCGCCCGCGTCATACCCACCCGAGACCGGCACGATATGCCGCGCGCCCATGCGGACATGGATGGGGGCGTAGATGCCCGCGCCGTGACTCATCGGGGCGGCATAAAGCGCCGCGTCGTCGGATGTGACCGGGTCCACGTCGATGGGATAGCAAAGCGACGTTGCCGCCAGCATGCCATGGGTGATCTGCACGCCCTTGGGCTTCCCAGTGGTACCCGAGGTGTAGAACAGCCACGCCAGATCGGTATCGTCACGCTGAACCAGCGGCGCTGCGGGTCCGCTGGTCATAGTGGCGAAGTCCTTGCCGGCCACGTCGATCAGGCTGAATTCGGTCTGGCCGGCAAGACCGGCACCCAGATCCTCGGTCACGAAACAAAGTTTTGCATCGCCATCGGACAGGATCCAGGCCGCCTCCTTTGGGTGAAGCTTGGCATTGATCGGCACGGCCGCGGCACCTGCCATCCAGATGCCGTAGAAACAGACGAGGTAGTCGGGACAGTTCTTGGCGAAGATGCCGACCCGGTCGCCAGGCAGGATGCCGTTTTCCTGCAAAACCGCAGCCAGCGACGCCGCGCGGGCATGAAAGCCAGCGTAATCGGCCACGACCGTGTCGCCCAGCATCAAGGCGGGGGTCCCGCCCGCCACCTTGGCAATACGTTCAAGCCAGATCGCGATGTTCATCAGATGTGCCCTCCCCCGCACAGATCAGCACGGGGCGCGCAGAGGGGCAAGATGTCAGAGCGTCAGCCCCATCTCGGTCAGACAGGCATGGGCGTGGTCGTGATGGCGTGTCGGCATTCGCCCCCAGAAATCTTCAAGGATCGCGGCCCATTGCGGGGCCTGCTCCAAGAAGGCCGCGCGATGATAATGCAGGATCTCGACATCCGGTGTCTGGCTGTAATCCTTGCGCCGGGTGAGCGAATAGTTCCACGTCTCGCCCAGCACTTCGGTGGCGTAGCCGAACCGCGCCAAGGTCAGCGGGAGGGTGATCTGGTCGAGCCAGGGCCGCTTGTTGCCGATGGCGCAGTTGTGGTCGAAATCGAGCGCCGTTTCGAGCCAGTGATCGGCAAACCGCTTGCCATCCTGCGTGGTAGATCGTTCGGGAAAGCAGACGAACCCGGCATTGAAATAGGGCACATATTCCAGCTTCCGCCCGCGCAGAAGCCGCAACCGTTCCTTTGGCATGGGCAGGCCGAAATGGGCGTAGGCGCGCTCCCAGCGATCATTTTCCTTGCCCCAGGTCGGCAATCCTTCCGGCGCGGCGGCGACCGTATGCGCTGGCAGGTCGGCCATGGGCGTCAGGGGCTTGGCACAGACCATGTCGGTATCGAGAAAGATCGCCCGCGCCCCGTCTCGCCGGTCGCTGGCTGCGACCAGCTTGTTGCCATGCGGATAGTCACCACGCCAGTTCGGCGTATCCGGCAAGGGTCGTAGTTCGACGCCGCAGACCTCGTACAGGTCGCGCGTTGCCGCATGGACCTCGGGCAAATACCCCTCGCTCGCGTAGGCATAGAGGCGCACGTCATCCCGTCCGTGATGCGCGCGCGCCAGCGATGATGCCAGAAGCCAGCTTTGCCATTCCAGCCGCACGCCGTCAGCGACGAAGAAGATCGACAGCGTCTCTGTGCTCATCTCGGGGCTGGTCCTGCGCATTCGGGTTTTCTGCTCGCGGCGCAGTTTGCCCGGAAAGGGTGCGCGGGGCCAGCCTCGCCCTCAGCTTTCGAGATCGGCGACGAAGATCCCATCATGCCCGCCGCAGGAATTCGCCACGAGGATTTCACCGGCGCGGATATGTTCAGGGTGGCGTTCGTAGGCGAGATGCGCGTCGCGATCCGTAAAGGTCACGGTGAAGCCATAGGCGTAGCGCGACGACTTGCCCTCGAAATCGCGGTTGGGACCATGGTGAAAGGCCACCATGCCCGGCACCTCGCCGACGAGATTGGCAAGGATCGAACAGGCCTCGCGCAAGTGGTCGGCGGCCTCGGCATTGGCGGGGTCCAGCAGGACGATGTGATGTAGCATGACCTAGCCTTCGATCAGGATTGCGCGGAAGTCGTTGACATTGGTCAATGTCGGGCCGGGGACAACCTGATCGTGGATGGCGGCGAAAAAGCTGTGCGCGTCGTTTCTGGCCAGCGCATCGGAGGGGTCCACCCCTGCGGCGCGCGCCTTGTTCAGCGTATCAGGGCCGATGATGGCCCCGGCCACCTCGGCGGCGCCGTCGACGCCATCGGTATCACAGGCAATGGCGTGGATGCCGCGCGCGCCCTGCAACGCAACGGCGAGCGCCAGAGCATATTCCGCGTTCGGGCCGCCGATGCCGTCGCCGCGACGCGTGACGGTCAGTTCGCCACCTGAGAGCAGAAGTTGTGGCCCCTTGGCGGCACGGGCCAGTTCTGCATGTTCTGCGGCAACTTCACGTGCCTCACCTTCCAGCGCATCGCCGAGGATTTCGACCGCGTAGCCCGCAGCGGCAGCAATCTCGGCAGCGGCTTCAAGTGACTGGGACGGGGCCGCGTAGATTGCGTTTTCGACCTTCGACAGACGCGGATCGCCCGGGGCGATCACCCCCGTTTCGCCGGCAAGAACGGCATGAACGCTCGGGGCGGCTTCGATATTCCAGCGGTCCAGAATGGCGCGGGCATCGGCCGGCGTGCTGGCGTCGCCCACGGTCGGGCCGGACCCGATCAACGCGGGATCGTCCCCCGGCACGTCCGAGATCATCAGCGACAGCATGCGCGCGGGATAAGCGGCAGCCGCAAGCTGCCCGCCCTTCACCCGGCTGAGATGCTTGCGCAGGATGTTCATCTGCCCGATGGGGGTCCCCGAGGCGAGCAGCCCGGCATTGACCGCCTGTTTCTCGGCCAAGGTGATGTCACCGGCAGGCGCGGTCAGCAGCGCCGAGGCCCCGCCCGATATCAGTGCGAGAACGAAGTCATCCTCACCCAGCCCTTCCAGCAAGGCGAGCATGCGCAGGGTCGCGTCCGCTCCGGCCTGATCGGGGACGGGATGCGCAGCCTCGACAATCTCGATCCCCTTGCAGGGGCGGGCATACCCGTAGCGCGTGATCACCAACCCCTCGCACGGGCCCCATTCGGCCTCGACCGCCTCGGCCATCCGGGCGCTTGCCTTGCCCGCGCCGACGACCACGACGCGGCCCTCGGGTTTCGGAGGCAGCACGCGCGCAAGAGATTGCATCGGGTCGGCCACCTCGACCGCTTTGTCGAACATGCGGCGGAGCAGGGAGTCAGGGGTCATTCGGTTTCTCCAAGGCTTGACGCACGCGCCACCAGATGAACGGGCGCGCGCCGCTCGGGTGGTGGGACACGTCCCTCTTTCATCCATGTCAGAAGGGTGCCCGCCGTCTCTCTCGCGAAATCCGCGATGTCGCAAGACACAGAGGAAAGCTGCGGCCAGACCTGTGCGCATTCCTCGATATCGTCGAACCCGACGAGGCGGAAATCGCGGCCCGGCTGCCGTCCGGCACGGGCAAACCCGGCCATAAGGCCCATCGCGACCAGATCGTTGAAACAGATGGCCGCATCGCAATCGGGATGGTCCGCCAGAAGATGATCCGCCATTTCGATCCCGAAGGCCCGCGTGGCGCGCCCCTGCACCTGAAGCGCAGGAAGACCGGCACGATCCAGTTCGGCGAGATAGCCCGACATGCGTTCAACGGTAATGGCCCGCCCCTCCAGCCCGCCGACAAAGGCGATGCGGCGTGCGCCTTGCGCGATCAGATGGCGGGCCGCCTCGGCGCTGCCGGTCGCATAATCGAAACTCGAGAAGGGGAAGAGGTCGAGGCGGTCGTCGATCTGGCGCAGGACCTGGAGCACCGGGATGCCCGCCCGCGCCAGTTGATCGAAGGTCGCGGGCCCGTCCCCGTAGGCGGGCGATATGACGACGGCGTTCACCCCATGCTCGATCATCGACGCAACGAGCTTGGCCTGCAGCGCAGGGTCTTCGTCGGAGTTGGAGATCACGGTGGCATACCCCTCGGCCGCCAGGGCCATTTGCAGGGTCGTCGCGAACTCCGTGAAGAAGGGGTTGCGCAGATCGTTGATGACAAGGCCCACCAGCCCGACCGACGAGCCGCGCAACGTGGCCGCCGCGCGGTTGTAGACATAGCCCAGCTCGGCCATGGCTTGGCGCACAAGGTCACGCGTTTCCGCCCGCACCTGCTTGGACCCTTGCAGGACAAGGCTGACCGTGGATTTTGATACGCCAGCGCGGGCGGCGACATCCATGATGGTGGGGCGGCGTTTCATGCGGCCTGTTTAGCCGTCGATCCCGTGCAGGGCCAGAAGGGTGCGCATCCGCGCCTCGGCAAGATCGGGGCGCGAGAGGAGCCGCGCTTGATCGGCGAGGCGATAGACCTGAGCATAATGGGTAATCTCGCGCGACGATTGGAACCCGGCCGGCATGATGAAATGGCGCTGCGTCCCGTTGAGCCATGACAGGAACGCGATGCCCGCCTTGTAGAACTGCGTGGGCGCCTTGAAGATCTCGCGGCTGAGCGGAACAGTGGGCGCGAAAAGCGCGTGGTAGGTTTCACGGTCCCCTTTCGCGAGCGCCTCCAGCGCCTGGCTGGCGGCGGGGGCGATGGCCGCGAAAATGCCGAGCAGCGCATGCGAATAATGCGTGCCGTCGCCTTCGATCAGATCGGCGTAGTTGAAGTCATCGCCAGTGTAGAGGCGCACACCATCGGGCAGCCGGGCGCGGAAGGCTTCCTCATGCGCCTGGTCCAGCAGGCTGATCTTGATGCCATCGATTTTCGCCGCGTGGCGGGTGATAAGGTCGAGCACGATCTCGGTCGCCTGGGCCACATCGGCACTTCCCCAGTAGCCGGTCAAGGCCGGGTCGAACATGTCACCCAGCCAATGCAGGATGACCGGCTCTGCCGCCTGCTCGATCAGGCGATCATAGACCGATGCGTAGATCTCGGGCCCCGCCTTGATCGCAGGCAGCGCGCGGGTCGCCATCAGGATCAATTGCCCGCCAGCGGCCTCGATCGCCTCCATCTGCTCGGCATAGGCGGCGATGATCGCCTCTGCATCGGTCAGCTCCGACAGCGGCTTGTGATCGGTCCCTGCCCCGCACGCGACGCGGGGCTTGAGCGGGTGTGCCTTGGCGTCCCGCATCGTGCGGTCAATCAACTCCCGCGCCGTGGCCCAATCGACACCCATCCCGCGCTGCGCCGTGTCCATCGCCTCGGCAAGGCCAAGGCCCTGATCCCAAAGCGTGCGCCGAAAGTTCAGCGTCGCGTCCCAATCGACGGCGGGGCGGCCAAGCCACGGGTCCCGCTCGGCCATCGGGTCCGAGATGACATGCGCGGCGGCAAAGGCCGTGCGGGTCAGGGCCACGCCCGGAGCACGCGGCGAAAGCGGATCCCCTGTCAGGGCATAATCTTGAAGCGTTCCGTCATAGGTGGGCAGGCGCAACATGGTTCAGATCCCGTGGTCTTCGCGGATCATGTCAGACGCTTTTTCGCCAATCATGATCGCAGCAGCATTGGTGTTGGAGGAGATGACGGTGGGCATGACCGAATTGTCCACGATCCTCAGCCCCTCGATCCCGTTGAAACGCAGGCGGGGGTCAACGACCGCGCCGGGGTCGATACCCATCCGGCAGGTGCCCGCGCAATGATGCGAGGTCTTGGAGTGTTCGCAGATGAAGGCGAAATACTCTTCATCGGTCTTCACGTCCGGCCCCGGCAAACGCTCGGCCTTGATGAACGGCTTCAGGGGGTCTTGTGCAAGAATTTGCTGCGTCAGCTTCAACCCGCGGATCGACATTTCGCGATCCAGCGGATCCGCGCAGTAATTCGGGTCGATGAGCGGTGCTTTCGCAGGATCGGCGCTGGCCAGACGCACGGTGCCGCGTGACCGTGGGCGCAAATAGCAGGAATTCAGCGTGACGCCGCCATCCGGCATCGCGGCGACGCCCGCCTCGATCCCGGTGCCAAGACCCAAGTGAAACTGCAGGTCGGGCGAGCGGGCATTTGGATCGGCATACCAGAACCCCCCGGTCTCGAAGAGCGATGAGGCCACCGGCCCGGTGCGGGTCAGCAGATACTGAAGCCCGGCCAGCACCGACATATGCGGCTTGGCATAGCGGTCGTAGGTGTGCGGGCCAGACACCTCGCAAATGCAGTAAAGGTCGAGATGGTCTTGCAGGTTCTCCCCCACGTTGGGTTGGTCGAACACCACGTCGATCCAATGCCCCGCCAGATGATCGGCAGGCCCGATGCCCGAAAGCTGCAACAGGCGCGGCGACCCGATGGCGCCGGAGGACAGGATCACTTCGCCCTCGGCGGTCAGCCGCGTCCCGTCCATCAACGCGACACCGGTGGCGCGGCCATTCTCGATGATCAAACGTCGGACCTGGGCATTATATCGGATGGTGAGGTTCGCCCGGTTCCGGTTCGGCGCCAGGTAGGCCATCGCGGCGGAGGAGCGTCGCGCATGTCGCTGGGTGAGCTGGTAGTACGCGGTGCCGTCCTGTTTCTCGCCGTTCACGTCCTCGTTGTGCGGAATGCCGAGGGCCTTCGCGGCCTCGAAATACGCCTCGCAAATCGGCAGGGGCGCGGCGGGTTGCGATACGCCCAAGGGCCCGCCTTTGCCGTGGTACCGGTTGTCGTAGGTGTCGTTGTCCTCGGCCCGCCGGAAATAGGGCAGGACATCCTCGTAACCCCAGCCCTCGCAGCCCATCTGCCGCCAGTCGTCGTAATCCTGCGCGTTGCCGCGCGTGTAGATCTGCGCGTTGATGGCGGACCCGCCGCCGATCACCTTGGCCTGCGTGTAGGTAAAGACCTTACCGCCCATGTGGCGTTGCGGGACCGTGTTCCACCCCCAGGACGCGATGCCCTTGGTCATCTTGGCGAACCCGGCAGGCAAGTGGAAAAAGGGGTGAAGGTCGCGACCGCCCGCCTCTAGCAGGCAGACGCGCGTATCGGGGTTTTCGGTCAGGCGGGCGGCCAGGACGCTCCCGGCGCTGCCGCCACCGATGATGATGAAATCAAAGCCTTCGGACATCCCTGCCCCCTTACAGACGATGGATCGAAAGGCCGCCATCCACCGGGATGACGGCGCCGGTTGCGAAATCGAAACGCCCTTCGGCCAGCGGCACCACGACCGCGCCGATATCTGCGGGTTGCCCCCAACGGCCAGCGGGAACGAGACCGCCCGCGATGCGGTCATCGTATCGTTCGGCGACAGGCGCGGTCATGGGCGTGGCGATGATGCCGGGGCGCAGCTCGAACACGCCGATCCCCTCTGGCGCGAGGCGGGCGGCGAAGCTTTGCGCCATCATCGAGGCCCCGGCCTTGGAGATGCAGTATTCCGCACGGTCGGCTGAGACCATGGACGCGCTAACCGAGGTGACGAAATGGATCGAGCGGTAAGGACCGCTCGTGGCCCTGAGCATCCGCCTTGCAACTTCTTGTGCAAGAAAGAACGCGCCGCGCAGGTTCACATCCATGCAGCGATCGAAACTTTCGGGCGTCATCTCCAAAAGGTCACCGCGCTGCATCGCTGGCACGCCGGCATTCGATACGAAAGTGGTGATGGGTCCATGCGCCTGTTCGACGGCGTCGATCAGGCCTGATCCGTCCTCGATCTGTCGCAGGTCGTGCTGGTGGTAACTGGCCGCCTCTCCAAGCTCTGCAAGAGCCGCCCGGACCGCCTCGGCAGCGTCCGCCAATTCAGCCGCCAGCGCCACGCGCCAGCCTGCGTCCACCAGGGCGCGCGCGACCCCAAGGCCGATCCCTTGTTGCCCCCCGGTGATGAGTGCCATGCGCGTCATGCCGCGATCTCCTTCTTGATGGTCTCCGCCGCACGCAGCGCCAGCGCGGCCACGGTCAGCGACGGGTTAACCGCCGCCGAGGTCGGCAAGGCCCCTGCATCTGCAACAAAAAGGTTCGGATGATCCCAGGATCGGCACTGCGGATCGACGACCGAGTTCTGCGGATCGCCCCCCAAGCGAACCGTGCCGCATTGATGCGACGGCACCCGGCCGTCGAAAAGGCGCGAAAGAACGATGGGGAACCCTGCCTTCTTCATCGTCTCTTTCGTTTTGGCGACCAACCCCTTATGCGCGGCCATGTTCGAACGGCGCCAAAGCAGTTGCACCTTGCCCCCGTTCAGAACGACGCGGCTTTCGGGGTCCGGCAGGTCCTCGGAAATCAGGTAGAGGTCGATGGCGTGGCCCGACACCCACCGGGCCAGCGGCATGGGCAAACGCGGCACCTGCGTCTTGAGAATATCCGGCGTGACACGGCCCAAAAGCTGGACGTTGCCCAAGGGCGGGCCGCCTGCGCCATCGGAGTGATACCAGGCGTTGATACCCCAGGTTTTCTGATAGATCGCATCATTCCGGAACCGCGGGTCGATGGCGATCATCGCGGTTGCGTTGTGGTTCATGAAACAGCGCCCAACCCGGTCCGAGCTGTTCGCGATGCCCGAGCGCAGTAGCAACGCGGCAGACTGCACTGCCCCGGCACAAAGCGCCACGAGGGCCGGTCGCAAGCGATGTTCCTCACCGTCTTTCCGGTAGATGACCTCGCCGATCCGCTTGTTATCCGCGCCCACGGTCAACCCCATCACTTCGGCCCCGGTGATCAACTCGACAGTCTCGTGCCGCAGGGCTTCGGCGAGGCCGCAGGTCTCGGCATCCATCTTGCCGCATCGCGTATCCGGGTAGCCATCCCAGCCGGTCGCACCGCCCGCCAGCCAGCGGTTCAGATCGACGCCAAGCGGCAGGGTGAAGGGCCGAACGCCCACGCGTTCGAGGCGCGCGCGCACCTCCGCCACGGCCGGTTCATCCGGGATGGGGGGATACGGGTAGGGCTGGCCATGCGGCGGCTCGGTCGCGTCGCTACTCGCATCGCCGCGCACTTGGTACAGTTGCTCGGCCCGGTCATACCACGGCGCCAGTTCATCGTAGCGAAATGGCCACGCTGGCGAGAGGCCGCCTGCGTGGTGCTGTTCTTCGAAGTCCTCGGCGCGGTAGCGGATCAGCACCCCGCCATAGAGCTTCGTGTTACCCCCGACATTGTAGTAATTCCCCGGCTCGAATGGGCGCCCGGCCTCGTCCAGCCATGTCTCGTCCGACCGGAAGGCCGAATTCACATAGATGCGCCACGGGTCACGGGCCGGCGCATCGTCGGGGATCTGGTGGCCACGTTCGAGAATCGTGATCCGCGCACCGGTTGGGGCCAGTGCCGCCGCCAGCGTGGCGCCCCCCATTCCCGATCCGATGATGACCACGTCGGTCACGCGCCGACCTCCCAATCTGCATGCTTATTGGATCGTTCCAATAGCAAATCAAACCGCCCCCGGAAAGGGGCGGCAGTCTTTATCCGATACGATTTTCGGTTTCGGGATCGAACAGCACGGCCTTGTCCATGTTCACCGCGAATTCGAAGGGCCGGCCCGGATGAACATCCGCGTCTGCACGCATCCGCGCGATGCAATCCCGTTTCGAAACATGCATGGTCACGAAGGTATCGGCCCCGGCAGGTTCCGTTACGCCAACGATATTCGTCAGCGATTGGATATTCCGGGCGTTGCGGTCCGCACCTTCGGGATCGGTGATCGCCTCGGGGCGAATGCCAAGCAGCACCTCGCGCCCCTTGTAGGCCCCGTAAGCCGCGGGCGCGTCGTCGATCCGCAAGATGACCTCCTGCCCCTCGGCCCCGCTCAGCACCGCGTGAAGCGCGCCGTTCCGATCCTCAAGCTTTGTCGGAAGGACGTTCATCGCGGGCGATCCCATGAATGTCGCGACGAAGACATTGGCGGGGTTGTCATAGATCTCCTTCGGAGTGCCGAGCTGCTGCACATACCCCTTGTTCATCACAGCGATCCGCGTCGACAGGGTCATGGCCTCGATCTGGTCATGGGTGACGTAGACGATCGTGGTGCCCAGCTTCTGGTGCAGCTTCTTGATCTCGGTCCGCATGTCGACACGCAGCTTGGCGTCGAGGTTCGACAGCGGCTCGTCGAACAGGAACACGTCCGGGTCCCGCACAAGCGCCCGGCCCATCGCAACCCGCTGACGTTGACCGCCCGAGAGCTGCCCCGGCTTGCGGTCGAGGAGGTTCTCGATCTGCAGGAGTTGCGACACCTCGCGCATCTTGCGCTCGCGCTCCTCCTTGGGGGTGCCATGCATTTCCAGCCCGAAGGTGATGTTCTGGCCCACCGTCATGTTCGGGTAGAGCGCGTAGGACTGGAACACCATCGCGATGTTGCGCTTGGACGGGTGAACCCCGTTCATCACGGTATCCTTGATCGAGATATCGCCCGAGGTGATCCCCTCCAGCCCCGCGATCATGTTGAGGAGCGTGGACTTGCCACAGCCCGACGGGCCGACGAGCACCAGGAACTCGCCCTCATCGACCGAGATGTCGACATGGTGCAGAACCTCGACCGCCCCGTAAGCCTTGGTGACGCCATTGATATCCAGAAAACCCATGGTTGCTTATCCCTTGACCGAGCCAGCCATGAGGCCGCGCACGAAGTAGCGACCGGCGACGATGTAAACGAGGAGCGTGGGACCGGCGGCCATGATCGCGCCGGCAAAGTGGACGTTGTATTCCGCCACGCCCGTGGACGAGTTGACGAGGTTGTTGAGCGCGACCGTCATCGGCGCCGCCCCGCCGCTGGCGAACGACGCCCCGAAAAGGAAGTCGTTCCAGATGTTGGTGAACTGCCAGATCACGCAGACCACGATGATCGGCCCGGAACTGGGCAACAGGATGCGCCAGAAAATCTGGAAGAACCCGGCCCCGTCGATCTGCGCCGCCCGCACCAACTCGGTCGGGAAGGCGGCGTAGTAGTTGCGGAAATAGAGGGTCGAGAAGCCGAGGCCATAGACCACGTGCACGAGGATCAGCCCCGTGGTCGTGCCCGCGATGCCAAGCTCGCCCAGGATACGCGCCATGGGGATCAGCACGATCTGGAACGGGATGAAGCAGGCAAACAGCATCAGGCCGAACAGGATCGTGTCGAAGCGGAAGCGCCATTTGGTCAGGACATAACCGTTCAGCGCGCCGAGGACCGTCGAGATGGCGACCGCCGGCACGACCATCTTGATCGAGTTCCAGAAATACGGGCGCAGGCCCGTCGGCTCGACCCCGATCTGCGCCGTCGACCATGCCGACAGCCAAGGCGCGATCGTCCAGTCCTGCGGCAGCGCGATCATGTTGCCGCTGGTGATTTCCTCCAGCGGCTTCAGCGAGTTCAGCACCATCACCAGGAACGGCAGCAGGTAGAACAGCGCAAAGACGAGCAGGAAAACGTAGATGAAGGTGCGGGTGACGCGCCCGGTGCGGATCGCGGTGTCTTGCGTGGCGACGGACATCACTTCTTCTCCCGCAGTTCGGCGTAGAGATAGGGGATCATGATCGCCGCGATCGTCATCAGCATGATGACGGCGGAAGACGCACCGATCCCCATCTGGTTGCGCGTGAAGGTGTAGGAATACATGAAGGTCGCCGGCAATTCGGTCGCGCGCCCCGGCCCGCCATCGGTCATCGCGATGACAAGGTCATAAGACTTGATGGCGAGGTGGGAGAGGATCACGAAGGCCGACAGGAAGGCCGGACGCAGTTGCGGGATGATGATCCGACGATAGAGGCTCCAGTTCGAGGCCCCGTCCATCTGCGCAGCTTTCAGGATCTCGTTGTCGATGCCGCGCAGCCCCGCAAGGAACATCGCCATGACGAAGCCGCTGGTTTGCCAGACGGCGGCGATGACGATGGTGTAGATCGCCATGTCGCGATCCTTGATCCAGTTGAAGGTGAATTCCGTGAACCCCCAGGTCTGCATCGTGGCCTCGATCCCGATGCCCGGGTCGAGCAGCCATTTCCATGCCGTACCCGTCACGATGAAGCTGAGCGCCATCGGATAAAGGTAGATCGGGCGCAGAAACCCTTCGCCGCGGATCTTCTGGTCGAGGAAAATCGCCAGCGACAGGCCGATCAGCGTGCAGATGATGATGTAGAGCGAGGCGAAGATGCCAAGGTTCGTGATCGCGATTTCCCAATGGGACAGGCGAAACAGGTTTTCGTAATTGCGCAGACCCACCCAGTCATAGGACGGCAACATGCGGCTGCCGGTGAAGCTCAGGTAAATCGTGTAGAAGATGAACCCGTAGACGAAGATCAGCATCAGCGTCACGGACGGCGCGAGCACGATCTTCGGAAGCCAGTTCTGCATACGCGTCCGGAAATCCGCGCGTGTGTCGGCTGCGGCCATCGCGGCCCCCTCCCCTGTCTGTCGGATGGCGTCGGGCAAACGGCCCGGTGTCGGGCCGGCCCATACTCGGGGCCGGCCCTGAGATCGCCAGGATTACTGGGCGATCTCGACGGCAGTCACCAGTTCTTCGGCAGCAGTGGCCGCATCATACTCGCCGTTGAAATGGGCGGTGATGACGTCGTACATCGCGTTCTGCACGGACGGGTTGTTGGCGTGACCATGCGCCATCGACCCGAAGAGCGCACCGTTCGCAGCAGCTTCGGCCAGCTGCGCCATGCCCATCTGGCCACAAGCGTCGAACTGATCCGACGGGATGTCGGTACGCGCCGGGACCGAGCCCTTGACGAGGTTGAAGGCGATCTGGAACTCGGGGCTCATCACGGCCGAGGCCATGGCAAGCTGCGCGGCCTGCGCGTCGGCATCTTCCACCGCGAACATGGCGAACTGGTCCGAGTTGAAGGTCACGGTGCCTTCGGTGCCGGGCACGCGGAAACACTGGAATTCGTCGCCAGCGGTCTGACCCGCATTCACGAATTCACCCTTGGCCCAGTCGCCCATGATCTGGAAGAGCGCTTCGCCATTGACCACCATCGCGGTGGCGAGGTTCCAGTCACGGCCCGAGAAGTTGTCATCGACGAAACCACGCAAGGTCGCCATGCGCTCGAAGGCTTCGACCATCGTTTCGGAGCCGAGCGCCTCGGGGTCGAGATCGACCATCGAGGCTTGATAGAAGTCGGGGCCACCGACGCCCATGACCATCGAGTCGAAGATGGTCGCGTCCTGCCAGGCCTGACCACCATGGGCGAGCGCCGTGTAGCCGGCATCCTGCGCGGTCTGCATTGCGGCGACGAACTCTTCCCAAGTGGTGGGTTGTTCGATGCCAAGCTCTTCCATCAGCGCGGTGTTGGCCCAGACCCAGTTTGTGGAGTGGACGTTGACCGGCGCCGCAACCCAGCTGCCGTCATAGGTCGAGAAGCGCTGCAGCGCCTCGGGCACGACCTCGCCCCAGTTCTGTTCGGCGGCCAGCTCGTCGAGATTGGCAAGCACGCCCTCGGCGGCCCAGTCCTGAATGGAGAAGCCGAGCATCTGCACGGCGGTCGGCGGGTTGCCCGAGGTGACGCGGGCACGCAGCACGGTCATGGCGTCCGAGCCGCCGCCACCGGCAACCGGCATGTCCATCCATTCGACGCCCTGCCCGGACAGGTCTTCTCGCAGGACGTTGAGGGCTGCCGCTTCACCGCCCGAGGTCCACCAGTGCAGCACCTCGACCTCTTGCGCTGCCACCGCGGTGGTGGACAACGCAACAGCGGCCGCCGTGAATTGAAGTTGCTTGAGCATGGTCATCGTGTTCCTCCCTGTTGACCAAGGTCCGATTTAGGACTGACGGATTGAAACGTTATAATTTGGGGCCAAGTCAACCGAAAATTGTTTCGGTGGATTCCCCGGAATAGTTGTCATAGGCCTATAATCATTACGGATTTCTGCAGCGCGGCAATGCGAACGCAGCGCAGATGGTCTATTGAAACGTTTGAATTCCCCTGCATTATGGCGGCCGAACCACGCAGAGCGCGAGCCACCCGCATGACCCGTCCGCCAGAGACGCAAACGCTGCCCATCGAGGCGCCGACCGAACGACCGACTCTGCGGACTGTTGCGCAGGCGACCGGGTTTTCCGTGGCAACGGTGTCGCGCGCGCTGTCCGACGATCCGCGAATCGCGCTGAAAACCCGCAAGACGGTTGCCGAAGCCGCCGAACGCCTTGGCTATGTGCCGGACAGGGCCGCCCGCCGCCTGCGGACGGGCCGCACGCAGGTCGTGTCGCTGTTGCTCAATACCGAACATGAATTTCTTGGCTTCACCCACGAGTTTCTCAGCGGGATCACCGAGGTTCTGCGCGGCACGGGATATTCCGTCACCGTCGTGCCCGACGACATCGGTGAAGACCGTCTCGACCTTGTCCGCAACATCATGCGCAACAATCTTGCCGACGGCATCCTGTTCACGCGAACGGAATGCTTCGACCCGCGCGCGCGCCTGTTGATGGAGAGCGGTTTTCCCTTCGTCAGCCATGGCCGAACGGATTTCACCACGCCCCATGCCTGGGTCGATTTCGACAACGAAGCCTTTGCCCGGCAGGCCGTCGAACGCCTCGTCACGAAAGGTCGGCGACGGCTGAGCCTGATCCTGCCCGAGGATCGGTTCAGCTTTACCCAGCATTTGCGCTACGGGTTCCTGTCGGCGGCACGCGCCGCGGGGATCGAGCATGAAATCGTCGCTGGGGTCACCCTCGACAGCCCGACGCCCGAAATTGCCGAGGCCCTGCGCGAAAGCCGACGCGGCCCGACCCCACCCGATGGCTACATTTGCGTGGGCGAAGTGACCGCGCTGGTCACGATGGCGGCCCTGGTCGACACCGGCGCGACGCCGGGCATCGACGCCGATGTCGTGGCCAAGCGCGCCTCGCCCATCTTCGACAACATCCGCCCGCGCATCGAAACCGTCTTCGAAGACCTCAGGGCCACAGGTCGCGCCATGGCCGAAATGCTGTTGCGCCGCATGGCCGGAGAGCCGCCCGAGGATCTTCATATCCTCTTCAAGCCGGGTCAGCCCGACTGGAATGGCGGCGCGTAGGGTCACTCGGCCACCCATTTTGCCCGAGTATCCCCGATCCGAAGCTGCACGGTTTTCGCTTCAAGGAATTCCTCGAGACCGTAACGCCCCAGTTCGCGCCCCTGCCCGGACTGCTTGACGCCCCCGAAGGGCAGTTCCGCATATCCGTCCATCCAGGTGTTCGACCAGACCGTACCAGCCTCGACGCGACGGGCAAAGTCGAGGCAGGTCGAAACGTCACGGCTCCAGACGCCGGCCGACAATCCGTAGGAGGCCGAATTTGCCAGCGCGATCGCTTCATCTGCGGTCTTGAAGGTCAGCACCGAAAGAACGGGGCCAAAGACTTCGTCCAACGCGATCGGCATATCCGGCGTTACGCCGGTGACGACGGTGGGCTGGTAGAATTGGCCATCCAGACCGTCGATGCGCAGGACACCACCGCCCAGCGCGATCCCGGCGCCGGATTTGGCCGCCTCCTGCACGTAGCCATCAATCTTGTCGAGGTGATCGGTCGAAATGATCGCACCAACCTGCGTCCGCGGGTCAAGCGGATCGCCAAACGGCACCTTCCGCGACAGGGCGACGACCTTTTCGACAAGCTGTTCGGCGACGTCTTCATGCACGATGATGCGACTGCCCGAATTGCAGCATTCGCCTGCATTGAAGTAGACGCCGAACGTGATGGCATCGGCGGCTTGGTCGAGGTCGGCATCGGGGAAGATGACCTGCGGGTTCTTGCCCCCCAGTTCGAGCGAGACCTTTTTCAGCGTGTCGCTGGCAGCGGCCACGATGCGCTTACCCACGGCGGTGGACCCGGTGAAGGAAACCATGTCCACATCCCGATGCGTCGACAGCATCGCCCCCACGGGATCGCCATAGCCAAGCACGATGTTGACGACACCGGTGGGCAGGCCAGCCTCCACCAGCAATTCACCGAGGATGACCGTGCTCGATGGCGTGAGTTCCGAAGGCTTCACAACCGCCGTGCACCCCGCCGCCAGGGCGAAGGGCAGTTTCTGGCTGACGATCAGGAACGGGAAATTCCAGGGGCAGATTATGCCCGCAACCCCGATCGGCTCTTTCAGGACAAGGCCCAGCATGTCTGGTCCAAGCGAGTTGTGGCTTTCGCCGCTCATCGTGCGGGCCAGCGACGCCGCGTAGCGCCACAGGTCGATGGCGATCTCTATCTCGGCCTTGGCTTGGCTGATCGGCTTGCCGGCTTCCAGCGTCTCGATCAGGGCGATCCGGTCAATATCACGCGCGATCAGGTCCGCCCCTTTCAGAAGCAGCGTCGCCCGGTCCTTGCCGGAGGAGCGCGACCAGTTTCCGTTGTCAAAGGCTCGGCGCGCAGCCGAGATCGCGGCTTCGGTTTCCGCCGCGCCGCCCTTGGCCGCGACACTGACCAGCACGTTATGCGCAGGCGAGTAACGGTCCGAGGTCGCGCCATCGGCGCTATCCGTCCACGCGCCATCGATCAGATGCCGCCCCTTGAACGGGTCAGCAGGAAGGTGCGCTTGCGCGGCGGGGATCAGGGTCAGGTCGGTCATGTCTCAACGTCCGGAAAAATCTGGTTTGCGTTTCTCGGCAAAGGCGGCGGCGCCCTCGGCCTTGTCGTCCGTCGCGCCGATCATGCCGCCGCCCAACGCCTCGATCATCGCGGCGGCGTCTTCTCCGACACCGGCGTGGATCTGGTATTTCGCAACCTCATGCGCGCGGGGCGAGGCCTTGAGCAGGCCGTCGGCGATGGCCTGCGCCGTGGCCATCGGGTCGTCCGAAACCTCGGCCACGAAGCCCAAGGACAGGGCGCGCTCCGCAGACAACCGCCTGCCGAAGAGCGCCATCTCTTTCAGCACGGGTTCCGGCAAAAGACGGGCCAGCCGTTGCGTGCCGGACCAGCCGGGCACGATACCCACCTGCGCCTCGGGCAGGGCCAAGGTCGCACCGGGTGCCATGACGCGGATATCGCAAGCGATCGCCAGTTCCAGCCCGCCGCCGAACGCATGGGCCTGGATCACGGCAATCGTCGGTTTCGACAGACGCGCCAGGCGGTCGAACACCCGATGCCCCTCGCGCACCCAAAGCCGGGCGAAATCGGTGGGCGACAACGCGGCCCAGGCCTTGATGTCCGCCCCGGCGCAGAACGCGCGCCCCCCCTCGGAACACAGGATGACGCCGCGCACCGACAGGTCCCGTTCCAGGGTGGCGCAATGCGCCTCCAGCTGGTTCAGCATCTCGACCGTGAAGGCGTTCAGCTTGGCGGGGTTGTCGATCACGATCCGCGCGATCGGCCCGTCAATAAATAGATGCACGGCGCTCAAAGCGACAACCCCATCGGCGCATCGCGCAACAAGGACAGCGGCATGGTCGTGGCATCTTCGGCCACCGCGATACGGCCCTCGCTGGCCGTGACGATATCGCGGTCGGGGTCGATGCCCGGCATGATCTCGGTCGCGACAAGGCCGTTTTCGGTCAGACGCATCACGCAACGTTCGGTGACATAAAGCACGTCCTGCCCCGTCCGCAGCGCGCGCTGGCCCGCGAAGGTCACGTGCTCCACCGCCTCGACCATCTTGGTGAACTTGCCGGGTTTTCCGACACACAGCCCGTCGTCGGACAATTCAAGTTGCGCGCCCGCTTCGAAATACCCCGAGAAGACGATCTTCCGGGCGTGGGCCGTGATATCGACAAACCCACCGCAGCCCGCCGTCAGGTAGGGCTTTTTCCCGAGCTTCGAGACATTGACGTTCCCCTCCACGTCCACCTCGAGGAAGGACAGGAAGGACATGTCAAAGCCGCCCCCCTGGAAATAGCTGAACTGGTTGGGGCTGGGTACGAAGGCATCCGCGTTCGACGCACATCCGAAGGCGAAGCCGGTGAGCGGCATGCCCCCGACGGCGCCCTGCTCGATGGCCCATGTCACTGCCTGTTCATGGCCTTCCTCCAAAAGGATACGCGGCACCATCGCCGAGATACCGAAGCCGAGATTGGCGGTCATGCCCCGCCGCAACTCCATCGCGGCACGCCGCGCGATCACCTTCTCGACGCCATGTTCGGCGAGGCTGAAACTTGCCCAGGGGCGCATGATCTCACCCGAGATCGCGGGGTCGTACTCCGTCTCGGTCGTTTGTTTCTGGTCGGGCGCCACCACGATCAGATCGACAAGGTGACCCGGCACATGCACGTCATGCGGGCGCAGGCTGCCCGCCGCGGTCACGCGTTTGACCTGCGCGATGACCAGGCCGCCGTAGTTGCGTGTGGCAATCGCCTGATCGAGCGCGCCGAGATATGCCCCTTCGTGTTCATAGGTCAGGTTGCCCGTTTCATCCGCCGTCGTCGCCCGGATGATCGCCACATCCGGCACGATGTTGGGAAAGTGCAGCCAAGTCTCGCCGCCGAACTCGACGCGCGCCACGATGGGGCGCGCGGCCGCGGTGTCATTCATGGCGCAACCTTCGCGGATCGGATCGACAAAAGTCTCCAACCCGACCTTGGTCAACACGCCGGGCCGGCGCGCGGCCACGTCGCGATGCATGTCGAACATGATGCCCGACGGCACGTTATAGGCCGCAACGCGATCTTCGGTGACCATCTTCCAGATCTCGGGCATCGGCAGCGAGGACGGCCCGGACGGGTAGCTGCCCCCGATGACCGTGGACAGAAGACCATCCTTGGCAATGTGATCGACCCCTTTGACCCCGTACATGTCGCCTGCGGCAATCGGGTGCAGCGTGGTCAGGTTGCGCGGATGCCCCTCGGCATCGAACCGGTCGCCGATGGCCTTGAGCATCGCGTCGGGACAGCCCAGCGCCGAGGATGAGGACACGGTGACAACCGCGTCGTCCGGAATGCGCGCGGCTGCATCTGACAGGCTGACCAGCTTGCCCATGCCTCAGACCCCCAGGTAATCGACGGGCGTGCGCTGCCCGCTCTTGGCCGCTTTGGCCACGGCAGCGGCCACGGCCAGAGATTTCACACCATCGACCCCATCGGCAGAGGGCCGCCCCTTGCCGTTGGCCGCGTCATGGAAAAGGCCAAGGGATCGCGCGTAAAGGTTGTGCGTCTCGAAAGGGACAGCCTCTTCGCCCGCCTCGGTCCGCAGGGTGATCTCGCCAACGGGTCGCTGCGTCATGACGTTCTTCGCAACGATCGAGCCCTTGGTGCCATGCACCTCGAAACCCGAGCTGGCGAAGCGGTGGGTGAAACTTTCATGCGTCAGCACCTGCACACCGGACGGCATCGCCCAGACGGACATCACGCTGTCTTCCACCCCCTGCCCGAGGCCGCTTGCGGTCTGCATCGCGACGACCTCGGCCGGGTCCTCGCCCAGATGGAACCGGACGGTATCGGCGTCATGGACCACGATATCGGGGATCACGCCGCCCCCGGCCTCGGGATTGTCGATGCGCCAGCCCTGCAGGTGCGGCGGCAGGTGGACAGCGTGGAACACCCGAACCGACAGAACATCGCCGATGCGGCCCGATTGCACGAGGTCCCGCATCGCCAGATGGCTGCCGGCGTTGCGCAGATGGTGGTTCGTGCCAAAGGTCAGGCCCGCATCCGCGGCAGCACGCACCATCGTCGCCGCGTCGGCCACCGTCATCGCCAGCGGCTTTTCACACAGCACATGCTTGCCCGCCGCAATCGCGGCCATGGCCTGCGCGAAATGCTTTTCATTGGTGGTCGAGATGTAGACCGCGTCGATATCGCCATCGAGCAGCGCGTCTAGGTCGGTCACCCCCACGGGAATATCATGCTCGGCGGCGTAGCTTTCGGCGCGGTCGGCACTGGAACTCAGGACAGAGGCCACCTCGCCACCAGCGGCGCGCATGGCACCGATCATGTGTTCAGATGCGATTGTACTAGCACCGATCAAACCCCAGCGCATGGCGTCCTCCGTTCCGGGTGGATAATTGGATCGTTCCAATTTGCTGGCTTTTTGGATCGTTCCAAATTCATTGTCAAGCCGCGCGTGATGTGCCGGCATCTACCTTCGGGTGGCCATGGCGCTGACGTGTTCAGCCGCCTCCCTGTATGTCAGGTCACATATGCCCCGCATTTCGTCAGCCGCGCCTCGAAATCCGCGATTCGTCCACGCGCCCCCTTCGAGGTGGAGACCATGCGGGCGATCAGCGCCTCGGCCAATGCGAAATAGGCAAGCAAACTCGGCAAGGCCTGGGGGCCATCCATCTTCGGGGTCAGGACGATCTCGGCGCCGTCCGCCAAGGGCGACGAATAAAAATCGGTAATGGCCAGAATGCGTGCACCGCGCGACTTCGCGATCTCATGGGCGCGAACGGCCTCGGCGGAATAGAGCGAGTAGGAAATCGGCACCACGACGTCGTTCGGCCCGGTCGCGGTCAACGTGTCGGCGATCGCGCCGGGCTCGGACGGGGTCGGGGCAAAATTGGCAAAGGCCATTCGGCCCGTATAGGACAGGTAATGCGCAATCGAGTAGCAGCTGCGCACCCCGACGCAATGGATCTGCCGCGCCGATAGCAGCAGGCTTGCGGCCTGGTCCACGCGCTCAACCGTCTCGGGATCGAACAGCGCACCGAGGTTCGATTGCGCCGCCCCGGCCAAGGCATCGAACAGCGCCCCCTTCTCGGTGTCTCGCAGGCGGGCGGCGCGGTCGGCATAGCTGTCCTCTCCACCTCGCAAAGCCTGTTGAAACGCCAGGCGGCAAGCCTCGTAGCCATCAAAGCCCAAGGCACGCGCAAGCCGGAACACCGTGTTCGGGTTCACATCAGCGAATTCGGCCAGGCCACGCACGGAATGAAAGGCCATTTCTTCCGGGTGCTTCTGCGCCCATTTTGCCAACTCGGCCACGCGGGGTGACGCGCCCCTTGCGATCTCCGCCAGCGCGCGGCGCAACGTGTCCATCGATGTGTGGCTTTCCGTGACGGCTTGAACGGTCAAGCGCTATCCCTCCCGCTTCCGCGACTCCCATCGCTGGTGAAACAGTTGATTGCAGATCTTGACCTCAGACAACCATTTGTTTCACTGTCCGCAGGTCTCGTGGCCCGGTGGGCCGCGCAATCGACAGGGAGAGTACTCATGAAAAAGCACGTTCTCGGTGGCCTCGTGGCCATCGCCGGCGCAGTTGCGGCCGGTGGCGCCACGGCCCAGGAAACCTTCATCACCATCGGCACCGGTGGCGTGACCGGGGTATACTACCCCACCGGCGGCGCGATCTGCCGCCTCGTGAACCGTGGCCGGTCCGAGCACGGCATCCGCTGCGGCGTCGAATCGACCGCAGGCTCGGTGTTCAACATCAACGCCATCCGCGGCGGTGAACTGGAATTCGGCGTGGCCCAGTCCGACTGGCAGTACCACGCGTTCAACGGCACCTCGCGCTTTGAAGAGCAGGGTCCGTTCGAAGAGCTTCGCGCCGTCTTCTCGGTGCACCCGGAGCCCTTCACGGTTGTCGCCCGCGCCGATGCCGGCATCGAGAACTTCGAAGACCTGCAGGGCATGCGCGTGAACGTCGGCAACCCCGGCTCGGGTCAGCGCGGCACGATGGAAGTGCTGATGGCCGAATTGGGCTGGACGATGGACGACTTCTCGGTCGCGTCCGAACTGCAAGCCGCCGAGCAGAGCCAGGCGCTGTGCGACAACAACATCGACGCGATGATCTACACCGTCGGCCACCCCTCCGGGTCGATCCAGGAAGCCACCACCGCCTGTGACAGCGTTCTGGTGAACGTCACCGGCGAAGCAGTCGACGCCCTGGTCGAAGCCAACCCGTTCTACCGCACCGCCACGATCCCCGGCGGCATGTATCGCGGCAATGACGAAGACACGACGACCTTCGGCGTCGGCGCGACCTTCGTCACCTCGGCGGACGTGCCCGAAGAGGTCGTCTACCAGGTCGTTCGCGCGATCTTCGAGGACATCGACCAGTTCCGCGGCCTGCACCCGGCCTTCGCCAACCTCGATCCGGCGGAAATGGCCAATGACGGCCTGTCGGCCCCGCTGCACCCGGGCGCCGAGCGTTACTATCGCGAAGCTGGCCTGATCGAATGATCTGCGGCAGTCTCGCCTAAGGGTATTGCCCGGAGCCGCACACGCGGCTCCGGGCTTTTTGTTTCGAAACGATCGGCCGGTATCCAGACCGGCAACCGGGGGAACGCGCATGACGAACGGCAACGAACAGCAGCAGGCCGGTGGCCGCCAGTTCAGCGACGAAGAACTTCAGGATCTCGTCGCCTCCAGCGATAGCGGCGCGCGCGAGCCGGACAATCGCGGTGTTGCGTTGCTGATCGCCGGATTGGCGCTGGCCTGGTCGCTGTTCCAGCTATGGATCGCGCAGCCGCAGCTTTGGTTCGCCGAGTATATCCCCGCGCTCAACTCGTCGCAGACGCGGCCCATCCACCTGACCTTCGCGATCGTTCTGGCGTTCCTCGCCTATCCGGCCTTCAAATCCTCGCCCCGCCACCGCATCCCGATCGCCGACTGGGTTCTTGCGATCGTCGGCGGTGGTGCGGCCTTCTACGTTTTCCTTTTCTCCGACACGCTGGCCCTGACCGCGCGCTCCGGCCTGCCGACGCAGACGCAGGTCATCATCGGCGCGATCGGCCTTCTGGTGCTGCTGGAGGCCAGCCGCCGCGCCCTTGGCCCGGCGCTGACGATCGTCGGCTCGATCTTCCTGCTGTATGCCTACATGGGCACCGGCTGGCTGATCCCCGAACTGATCGAGCATGAAGGTCTAAGCTTCACCGCGCTGATGAACGCTCAATGGCTGGATACCGCGGGCGTCTTCGGCATTCCCTTGGGCGTCTCCACGGCGTTTGTGTTCCTTTTCGTTCTTTTTGGCTCGCTCCTCGATAAGGCAGGCGCGGGCAATTACTTCATCAAGCTCGCCTTCGCGGGGCTCGGCCATCTGCGCGGCGGCCCGGCCAAGGCAGCGGTTGTCGGCTCGGCCATGACCGGCCTGATCTCGGGATCCTCCATCGCCAACGTGGTCACGACCGGCACCTTCACGATCCCGCTGATGAAACGTGTCGGCTTCACCAATGAACAGGCCGGCTCGGTCGAGGTGGCAAGCTCCGTGAACGGCCAGATCATGCCGCCCGTCATGGGCGCCGCGGCCTTCCTGATGGTCGAATTCATCGGCATTTCCTACGTCGAGGTCATCAAGCACGCCTTCATTCCGGCGGTGATTTCCTACATCGCGCTGGTCTACATCGTGCATCTCGAAGCCCTGAAGAAGGATATGCCTGCCCTGGGTGAGGCCAAGAGCTTCATCGGCATGCTGGTCAAGTTCTTCATCGGTTTCGCCGTCGCGGGCGCCGCCTTCACCGCGCTGATCTACGGCGTCGGAGCCTTGCGCGCCGTCGCCCCGGCGCTGGCCGGCCCGGTGATGATGGCGGTTCTGCTTGGCGTCTATGCCTTGCTCGTCGCCGTTGCAGCCCGCCGTCCGGACCTCGAAGTCGATGACCCGAACGATCCCGAGATCAAGCTGCCGACCGTGAAAGAGGTCTATGCCACGGGCCTGCACTACATCCTGCCCATCGTGGTGCTGGTCTGGTTCCTGATGGTCGAACGCCAGAGCCCGGCGAAGTCGGCCTTTTACGCGACCGCCCTCATGCTGCTGATCATCGTCACCCAGCGCCCGCTCAAGGCCATCTTCCGCGGGCAAGGCGGGCAGATGGTGTCCGAGTTCAAGGGCGGCCTTGCCGATCTGCTGGACGGGCTGATCGCGGGTGCACGCAACATGATCGGCATTGGCGTGGCCACGGCTGCCGCCGGTATCATCGTCGCGACGGTCACGAAGACGCCCATCGGCACGGAACTGGCCGGGCTGGTAGAACAGCTTTCGGGCGGCGTGCTGATCGTGATGCTGATGCTCGTCGGCCTGTTCTCCCTGATCCTCGGGATGGGGCTGCCGACCACGGCCAACTACATCGTGGTGTCGTCCCTGATGGCCTCGGTCGTGGTTTCGCTCGGTGCGCAAGAAGGGCTGATCGTCCCGCTCATCGCGGCGCACCTCTTCGTCTTCTATTTCGGCATCATGGCCGACGTGACGCCACCCGTCGGGCTGGCGAGTTTCGCGGCGGCCGCCGTGTCGGGGGGCGATCCGATCCGGACGGGCTTTACCGCCTTCTTCTACAGCCTGCGAACCGTCGCACTGCCGTTCCTGTTCATCTTCAACCCGACGCTGATCCTTTACGGCGTGGACCTGGGCACGACGGCGGGCATCCTTCAGGCCGTCTCGGTCTTCGTGATCGCGACCTTCGCCATGCTGCTTTTCGCGGCAGCAACCCAAGGGTACTTCCTGGCCCGGTCGCGTATCTACGAAAGCGCGGCACTCTTGCTGGTGGCCTTTACCCTGTTCGTGCCGAATGTGTGGTTGAACATGGTGCAGCCACCCTTCCGTGACGTGCCCCCCATCCAGTTCGAAGAGGCCCTCGCTGATGCGACGGAGGGCAGCCGCCTGCGGGTCGAGGTTCAAGGCCCCGATTTCGACACCGGGGAAACCACCTCGCTCACCCTGCCCATCGACATCGCAGCCGGAAGCGCGGCCGAGCGGCTTGACGCCACCGGCCTTCTGCTCTTCCCCGATGGCGAGGTGATGCGCCTCGATGAGCCGATGTTCGGAACCGACGCCGCCGAGGCGCTGGCCGATTTCGATTTCTACGCTGACGACCCGGTAACGCTGGCCTCGGTTCTTGTGCCGCGTGACCGGATGCCGGCGCAGATCTTCTACATTCCTGCGTTGCTGCTGCTGGGTCTGGTGATCCTGTTGCAGCGGCGGCGCCAGACCAAACCGGCCTTCTGAAGGAGGGGCGCGCATGTACAAGAAAATCCTGTTGCCCGTGGACCTGTCCGCGGAACATTCATGGGCCAAGGCCCTGCCGACCGCGCTCCGACTGGCCGGCCCGGAAGACGGCGTTCTGCATGTCGTGACGGTGGTTCCCGATTTCGGGATGTCGGTTGTCGGCACGTTTTTCGAGAAAGGCTACGAGGACAAGGCGCTTACCCATGTGGGCGAGGAACTGAAGGCTTGGGTCGCCCAGCATGTCCCCGCGGATGTCGAGGTGCACCCCCATGTCCTTCTGGGCCGCGTGTATGACGAGGTCATCTCGGCGGCGAACCGGCTCGACGTGGATGCCATCGTGCTGGCCTCCCATCGGCCTGAACTGAGTGACTATCTGATCGGCCCGAATGCGGCGCGCATCGTGCGCCACGCCAGGCAATCCGTTTTCGTGGTACGGGAGGGCTGACGCGATGGCCAACCATGTGTTCGGGCGCGGCTCCGGCGCATTGCCGACCGCGACACGGGGCGAAGGCTGCTACATCTATGACGAAACGGGCCGCGCCTATCTGGATGGATCGGGCGGGGCCGCCGTGTCCTGCCTTGGCCATTCCGATGAGACCGTGCGCGCGGCGATCCATGCACAGCTTGACCAGATCGCCTTTGCCCATACCGGGTTCTTCACGTCCGAACCGGCCGAGGCCCTGGCCGACAAACTGATCGCCCACGCGCCCGAGGGGATCGACCGTGTTTACCTGCTGTCCGGCGGGTCCGAAGCGGTCGAAGCCGCGATCAAGCTGGCGCGCCAGTATGCATTGGAGATTGGACAACCAGGCCGCCATCGCATCATCGCAAGGCGGCAAAGCTATCACGGCAACACGCTGGGGGCGCTTGCCGCAGGCGGCAACGCCTGGCGGCGCGAGAAATACGCCCCGCTCCTGATGGAGACGTATCACATCGATCCGTGCTTCGAGTATCACCACCGCCACGACGGGGAGAGCCTTGAGGATTACGGCCAGCGCGCGGCACAGGCCCTGGAGGATGAGATCCAGCGCCTCGGCCCCGAGACGGTGCTGGCCTTCATCGCCGAACCGGTCGTCGGCGCGACGGCTGGCGCCGTGCCGTCGGAGGGTGATTATTTCAAACATATCCGCGAGATCTGCGACCGGAACGGTGTGCTTCTGATCCTCGACGAGGTCATGTGCGGCATGGGACGGACGGGCACCTTCTTCGCTTGCGAGCAGGACGGCGTCGCGCCCGATATCGTGACCATCGCCAAAGGTCTTGGCGCGGGCTATGCGCCGATCGGCGCGATGCTGTCCTCGGCGCGGATCTTCGATGCAATCGCCCAAGGGTCCGGCAGCTTCCAGCATGGCCACACCTATCACGGCCACCCGCTGGCCGCCGCCGCCGGGAACGCTGTGGTCAGCCGCATCCTCGACGATGGGCTGTTGCCGCAGGTGCGAGCGCGGGGCGACACCCTCGAAGCGGCCTTGCGGCAGCGGTTCGGCCAACATCCCCATGTTGGCGATATCCGCGGGCGCGGCCTGTTCCGCGGGATCGAACTGGTCGAGGATCGCGATACGAAACAGAGTTTCGATCCAAGCCGCAAACTGAACGCAAAGGTCAAGAAGGCCGCCATGGACGAAGGCCTGATCTGTTACCCGGCGGGCGGAACGGTGGATGGACGCGTCGGGGATCACGTCCTGCTCGCGCCGCCCTTCATCATCAGCGAAGATCAGATCGGAGAACTGGTCGACAAACTGTCCAATGCCCTCGATCGGGCGCTGGCCGCGTAGTCGACGAAACCCATCTGCCAGAGACACGCAGGGACATACCGATGAGTCGCCTCGACGAAACACGCGCGATTCTGCGTGACCTGATCGCCTTTCCGACCGTGTCGGCCGATCCGAATGTCGAGATTACGGTGTATCTCGCCGACCGCCTCTCGGCGCTTGGCGCGCATGTGGAGCTGGTGACAGATCGCACCGGCCACAAGGCCAGCCTGTTCGCGCGTCTGGGCCCCGAGGTTGCGGGCGGCCTGCTGCTCTCGGGTCATACGGACGTGGTTCCGGTGACCGATCAGGCGTGGTCCAGCGACCCCTTCACTTTGCGTGAAGAGGACGGCCTGCTCTACGGGCGGGGCACTTGCGACATGAAAGGCTTCGTTGCCGCCTGCCTCGCCCATGCCGGCAGCGTCGACCCGGATGATCTGGAAACCCCACTCTATTTCGCCTTCACCTATGACGAAGAAGTGGGCTGCCTCGGCGCCCGTCAATTGGTGGACCACCTGAAAGGGCGCGCCCTTCTTCCCAGGCTTGCGGTCATTGGCGAACCGACCGAGATGCGCGTGATCGAAGGGCACAAGGGCTGCTGCGAATACACCACCGTGTTTTCCGGCCTCGAAGGGCACGGCTCGGCGCCCGACCTGGGCGTGAACGCCATCGAGTTCGCGACGCGATACGCGGCGAAACTCCTTGAACTCCGCGAAGAGCTCAAGGCGCGCGCGCCGACCTCCTGCCCGTTCGATCCGCCGTGGACGACCATTAACCTTGGCAGGCTGAGTGGCGGCACCGTCCACAACATCATCGCGAACCACGCCGAACTGGACTGGGAAATGCGCCCCGTCCAAGTCGAGGACGAAGCCTACGTGAAGGCCACGCTGACCAGCTTTGCGGAAACCGAGCTTCTGCCCGCCATGCGCGCCATCCATCCGGGCGCGACGATCGAAACAACGGTCATTGGCGAGGTGGCCGGTCTGGAACCGGACAAAGGCAACCGGACCCGGGATATCCTGCTGGAGCTGACCGGCGCCAATCGCGCCGAAACGGTGCCCTTCGGAACCGAAGCGGGCCTCTTCCAATCGCTCGGCATGGAAACCGTCGTCTGTGGCCCCGGCTCGATCGAGCAGGCCCACAAGGCGGATGAGTTCATCTCCCTCAGCCAGTTGCAGGCCTGCCTTGACCTTTTGGACCGCCTGGTGCCGCGCGCGACACGGTCAGCCTGAACGTGAAACTTTCGTGACAGCGCCGATCTCGGCTTGTCCGCCCCCATTAATTCGATATTTTCCGAATTATGGAAAATTTGATTCCCGACCGCCTGACGATCCTGGGCCATCCGCAGCGGCTGGCGATCTTTCGCCTCTTGATGCGCCGTTACCCCGACCGGGTTTCGGCCGGTGAGATCGCCGAGGTGCTCGATATCAAGCCGAGCACGCTTTCCGGTTATCTCGCCTCGCTCGTCCACGCTGCCCTGGTCACACAGGACCGGGTCAGCCGGTCACTGCTTTACGCCATCAACATGACAGAGGTGCGAAAGACGCTCGACTACCTGGTAACGGATTGTTGCCGGGGACGGGCCGACCTCTGCCTGCCTCCACTTTCGTCCCCTGAGCCACAGGAGCCCGCCATGTCGGCCCGCAAATTTAACGTCCTGTTCATTTGCACTGGAAATTCAGCCCGTTCAATCTTTGCCGAAGCCCTGCTGCGCGCCGAGGCGGGTGGCCGGTTCAACGCCTACTCCGCCGGCACGAAACCCTATTCGGAACTGAACCCCTTCGCCTTGCAAGTTTTGGCCGACAAGGGCCACGACACCTCGGTTCTTCGGTCCAAGAACATCGCGGAGTTTCAGGGCGATGACGCGCCGGTGTTGGACTTCGTCTTCACAGTCTGCAACCAGGCTGCAAACGAGGACTGCCCGGCTTGGCAGGGCCAACCCGTCAGCGCCCATTGGGGCATGACCGACCCGGTCAAGGCCGAGGGCACCGACGCCCAGAAATCGCTGGCCTTCCAACAGGCCTATGGCGCGCTTCGCAACCGCATCCGCGCTTTCGCCGCTCTGCCGGTCGATGCGCTGGACCGGATTTCGCTACAAAAAGCGGTGGACGATATCGGCCGCACGACCGAGGAGACCTCCGCATGACTGTCTACGCGCTGAACGGCCTCGGCCGGATCGGGAAGCTTGCCCTGAAGCCGCTGCTGGCCAGCGGTGCCGAGATTGCATGGATCAACGACGCCGTCGGCGACCCGGCCATGCATGCGCACCTGCTTGAGTTCGACACGGTGCATGGCCGATGGGACGCCGCCTTTTCGCATGACGACAGCAGCGTCACGATCGACGGCAATCGCCTGCCCTTCATCGGCACGCGCGACCTCGGCGCACTGCCGCTCGACGGGGTGGATGTCGTCATCGATTGCACCGGCGCCTTCAAATCCCAGGCCAAGCTCGCCCCCTACTTCGAAGCCGGCGTGAAAAAGGTCGTCGTGTCCGCCCCGGTCAAGGACGGGCCGACAGCCAACATCGTATACGGCGTCAATCACGACATCTACGACCCCGCACAGCACCACATCGTCACCGCCGCCAGTTGCACCACCAATTGCCTCGCGCCCGTGGTGAAGGTCATCCACGAAAATATCGGCATCAAGCACGGCTCGATCACCACGATCCACGACGTGACCAACACCCAGACCATCGTTGACCGGCCTGCGAAGGACCTGCGCCGCGCGCGTTCGGCGCTGAATTCCCTGATCCCCACGACGACCGGCAGCGCCACCGCGATCACGCTGATCTATCCCGAACTCAAGGGTCGCCTGAACGGCCATGCCGTGCGGGTGCCTCTGCTGAATGCGTCGATCACGGACTGCGTTTTCGAGGTCGAGCGCCACACCACCGTCGAAGAGGTGAACGCCTTGTTCGAAGCGGCTGCGACGGGGGAGTTGTCGGGGATCCTCGGCTACGAGGAACGGCCACTGGTCTCTGCTGACTACACGAATGATACCCGCTCTGGCATCGTCGACGCGCCCTCGACCATGGTGGTGAACGGAACCCAGGTGAAAGTCTACGTCTGGTACGACAATGAAATGGGCTACGCGCATCGCCTGGTTGATGTCGCCCGCATGGTCGGGGCATCGCTGTGAGCGCACAGGCCAAGGACCGCCCCGAGGGTCTGTCGGCCTATATCGCCGTGACCGCCGCCTATTGGGCCTTCATGCTGACCGATGGCGCCTTGCGTATGCTGGTGCTGCTGCATTTCCACACGCTTGGCTTCAGCCCGATCCAACTCGCCTATCTTTTCGTGCTCTACGAGATCGCGGGGATGGTGACGAACCTCTCGGCCGGGTGGCTGGCGGCGCGGTTTGGCCTGACCTCGACCCTCTATGCAGGGCTTGGCATCCAGGTTGTCGCTTTGCTGGCGCTGGCGCAGCTCAATCCCGGTTGGGCGGTCACGCTTTCCGTCGCTTATGTCATGGTCGTCCAAGGCGCGTCCGGCGTGGCGAAGGACCTTGCGAAGATGTCCTCGAAATCCGCCGTCAAGCTTTTGGCGCCCAAGGAAGACGGCGGGCTGTTTCGCTGGGTCGCCGTTCTGACGGGCTCGAAGAACGCGGTCAAAGGTCTTGGGTTCCTGCTTGGTGCGGCGCTTCTCGCGACCATGGGCTTCGTCTGGGCCACCCTGGTCATGGCGGCTGTCCTTGCCGTGATCCTTGTCACCATCGTCGTGACCATGCCCAGTGGCCTGCCCAAGGGCCGCAAGGGCGCCAAGTTTTCCGAGGTGTTTTCAAAATCGGCCAACGTGAACTGGCTGAGCGCGGCGCGTGTGTTTCTTTTCGGCGCGCGGGATGTGTGGTTCGTCGTCGGCATCCCGATCTATTTCTACGCCGTTCTCTCGGACGGCAGCGAAGAGCAGAACCGCGCGGCATTCTTCATGATCGGCACCTTCATGGCCGTCTGGATCATCCTCTATGGCATCGTGCAGGCAAATGCCCCGCGCGTCTTGCGGGCCAAGGACCGGTCGGAAAGCGCCTTGATCGGCGCAGCAAAAGCGTGGGCCTGGGGCTTGTTCCTCGTTCCCTTTGCCCTGAGCGCCGCAGCATTGGCTTCGCCTGAGCCGCAGCCTTGGCTGACGGTCACGCTGGTTGCGGGGCTCTTGTTGTTCGGGGCGCTCTTTGCCGTGAACTCGGCGCTGCATTCCTACCTGATCCTCGCGTTCACGCGGGACGAACGTGTAACGATGGATGTCGGGTTCTACTACATGGCGAATGCCGGAGGGCGGCTGATCGGGACCGTTTTGTCGGGCCTGACCTATCAGGTCGGGGGGCTCGCACTGACCCTCGGCACCGCGGCGGGGATGGTCGCGTTGTCAGCCCTGACCGCGGCGCGGCTGAAAGCGCCCGACAGGACCGAAGCCGTCGCGTGATCCCGGCACCGAGGGTCACAAGACAGCTTTGAATTTAGTTCGATTATCCATGTCGCGGATCGCACAGAACTGAGCACGCCTCATAATCATCCGTAGAAACATTCAATTCAACTCATGTTCGGCAGGCCCTATATAGCGGTTCAATCCAAGGATCGGACCGACGCCCATGTTGAACTTCTCCCTGCCCGACAGCCCCGTGCTTGCCACCCTTCGTGCGCTTGCCGCCGAACGTATTCTGGTGCTCGACGGCGCGATGGGCACCATGATCCAGACACTCAACATGACGGAAGAGGATTTCACCGGGAACGGTCACATCCATGGCCCCGGCTGCCGACACCACTACGACGCCGAGCATCCGCAGCAGGGCAACAACGACCTGTTGGTGCTGACCCAGCCACAGGCGGTCGAGGACATCCAGTTCGAGTTCGCCATGGCGGGTGCCGATATCCTGGAGACCAACACGTTTTCAGCCACGACCATCGCCCAGGCCGATTACGGAATGGAGGCTGCGGTGCACGACCTGAACGTCGCCGGTGCGCAGGTTGCGCGCCGCGCGGCGGATCGCGCCACGGCCCAGGATGGCCGCCCGCGCTTTGTCGCCGGGGCGGTCGGGCCGACGAACCGCACCGCCTCGATCAGCCCGGACGTGAATGACCCGGGCTACCGGGCCGTGACCTTCGACGAGTTGCGGATCGCCTACGGTCAACAGATCGACGGGTTGATCGAGGGCGGCGCCGACCTGATCTTGATCGAGACGATCTTTGACACGCTCAACGCAAAGGCCGCGATCTTTGCCGCGCATGAGAGTTTCGCCCGCGCCGGGCGGCGTCTGCCCATCATGATCTCCGGCACGATTACCGACGCCTCCGGGCGGACCTTGTCGGGCCAGACGCCGACTGCCTTCTGGCATTCGGTCGCCCATGCGAGGCCCTTCAGCGTCGGGCTGAATTGCGCGCTCGGGGCGGCGGCGATGCGCCCGCACATGGCCGAAATCGCCACTGTGGCCACGACCCATACCTGCGCCTATCCCAATGCCGGGCTGCCGAATGCCTTTGGCGCCTATGACGAAAGCCCGGATCAAACCGCCGCGCAGGTGGCGGAGTTCGCCCGCGACGGAATCGTCAACGTGGTCGGCGGCTGCTGCGGGACCACACCCGATCATATTCGCGCCATCGCCGACGCGGTGGCCCCCTTCGCCCCCAGAAAGGTGCCGGCATGACCGAGAGATACCTTCGCCTTTCGGGTCTCGAGCCCTTTGTCCTGACGCCGGACATTCCCTTCGTGAATATCGGCGAGCGCACGAACGTGACCGGCTCGGCCCGCTTCCGCAAACTGATCGTCAACCGCGACTATGCCGCAGCACTGGACGTCGCCCGCGACCAGGTGGAGAACGGCGCCCAGGTTATCGACGTCAACATGGACGAGGGGCTGATCGACAGCAAACAGGCGATGATCGAGTTCCTGAACCTCATCGCCTCCGAGCCTGATATCGCCCGCGTGCCGATCATGATCGACAGCTCGAAGTGGGAGGTGATCGAAGCCGGCCTGCAATGCGTACAGGGCAAGCCGGTGGTGAACTCCATCAGCCTGAAAGAAGGCGAAGAGGCGTTCCGCCATCACGCCGGTCTCTGCATGGGCTATGGCGCAGCCGTCGTGGTCATGGCCTTTGACGAGGCCGGGCAGGCCGACACCTTCGAGCGCAAGACCGAGATCTGCGCCCGCGCCTACCGCATCCTGGTGGACGAGATGGGCTTTCCGCCCGAAGACATCATCTTCGACCCCAATGTCTTTGCCGTCGCCACCGGCATCGAGGACCACGACAACTATGGCGTCGATTTCATCGAGGCCACGCGCTGGATCCGGCAGAACCTGCCGCATGCCCACGTGTCGGGCGGTGTGTCGAACCTCTCGTTCAGCTTCCGCGGCAACGAACCGGTGCGCGAGGCGATGCACGCGGTCTTCCTCTACCACGCCATCAAGGCAGGCATGGACATGGGGATCGTCAACGCGGGACAGCTGGCGGTCTATGACCAGATCGACCCAGAGCTGCGCGAGGCGTGCGAGGACGTCGTCCTGAACCGCCAGCCCAAGGCAGGCGGCACGGCCACCGAAAACCTCCTCGACATTGCAGACCGCTTCAAGGGCGGCAAGCGCGAGGAAAAGGTGCGCGACCTCGCATGGCGCGACTGGCCGGTGGAAAAGCGGCTGGAGCATGCGCTGGTCAACGGCATCACCGAATTCATCGAGGAAGACACCGAGGCCGCGCGAGGCGCTGCCGAGCGCCCCCTTCACGTCATCGAAGGCCCGCTGATGGCCGGGATGAACGTGGTGGGCGACCTCTTCGGTGCAGGCAAGATGTTCCTGCCGCAGGTGGTCAAATCCGCGCGCGTGATGAAGCAGGCCGTCGCGGTTCTGCTCCCCTACATGGAAGAGGAAAAGCGCCTGTCGGGCGGCGACGGGCGTCAATCGGCGGGCAAGGTCCTGATGGCGACCGTCAAGGGCGACGTGCACGACATTGGCAAGAACATCGTCGGCGTCGTCCTTGCCTGCAACAACTACGAGATCGTGGACCTTGGCGTGATGGTCCCGCCGCAGAAGATCCTGCAGGTCGCCCGAGAAGAGAATGTGGATATCATCGGCCTTTCCGGCCTCATCACCCCGTCGCTTGACGAGATGGTGCACCTCGCCTCCGAGATGGAGCGCGAAGGTTTCGACATTCCGTTGCTGATCGGCGGCGCGACAACCTCGAAGGTGCACACGGCCGTCAAGATCGCGCCGCGCTATACGCGCGGGCAGGCCGTCTACGTCACCGATACCAGCCGCGCGGTCGGCGTTGTCGGCGCGCTGCTCAGCCCCACGCAGAAGGAGCAGTACGTTTCGGGCATCCAAGCGGACTATGCCGAGGTCGCCGAGAAACACGAGCGCGGCGAGCGCGCCAAGCAGCGCGTGCCGCTGGCCGCGGCACGGGCCAACGCGCTCAAGCTTGACTGGGATGCCTACGCGCCGCAGGCCCCATCCTTTACCGGCACGCAGGTGGTCGAGGATTGGGACCTGGCCGAGATCGCCCGCTACATCGATTGGACGCCGTTTTTCCACACATGGGAGATGCGCGGCGTCTATCCCAAGATCCTCGATGATGAGAAACAGGGCGAGGCCGCGCGCGCCCTTTTCGCCGATGCGCAGGACATGCTGAACCGTATCATCGACGAACGCTGGTTCACGCCGCGCGCCGTGGTGGGGTTTTGGCCCGCCAACGCGGTCGGCGACGACATCCACCTGTTTTCCGGCGCGGATCGGACCGAGACACTCGCCACGTTCCACACGCTGCGCCAGCAGACGGCCAAGCGTGGTGACCGACGCAATCTGGCCTTGTCGGATTTCGTGGCGCCCGAGGGCAAAGGCGCAGATCACATCGGCGGGTTCGTCGTGACGGCAGGCCCCGAAGAGATCGAGATCGCCGAGCGGCTGGACAAGGCCAACGACAATTACGGCGCAATCCTTGTGAAGGCGCTGGCCGACCGGATCGCCGAAGCCATGGCCGAGATGCTGCACGAACGCGTGCGCCGCGAGTTCTGGGGCTACGCAGCGGAGGAAGCCTTCGACCCGCAGCAATTGATCGGCGAACCCTATGATGGCATCCGTCCCGCGGCCGGCTATCCCGCGCAGCCCGACCACACCGAGAAGCGGACCCTGTTCCAGCTTCTCGACGCCGAGGAGGCAACCGGGGTTCGCTTGACTGAAAGCATGGCAATGTGGCCCGGATCCTCCGTCTCGGGCCTCTATATCGGCCACCCCGACAGCTACTATTTCGGCGTTGGCAAGGTCGAACGCGACCAGGTCGAGGATTATGCGCGGCGCAAAGGGATTGACGTGGAGGAGGCCGAGCGCTGGCTTGCGCCGGTGCTGAACTACGTGCCTGGATCGGTGTCAAATCGCTCCGCCGCCTGATGGATGCGGAAATTTGAAAGACCGTGGGACGGGAGGTCAGCCTGCCTGGTCTTGGCGATGTGCCCCATGCTTGATGAGAGTTTGGAGGCTTGAAGCTGGACCTTTTCCTTCGTCACAACCACGCGCAGATTGTTCCCATGCCACTGATCCGGGAGGCTCATAATAGGACACCCAGAACGAGAGGGCGCTTGATCGTGGTGCTTGCACTTGCAAATGCTTTCAAATTCGCAGCCACGGTGGCGAAGTCGACTGCAAAACGAGGGAAGTGGCGGAGGCCAGGTCAACCACGGTGGCGCCTTCCCAACCGGAGCCTACTTGATCCGCAAGCCGGATCAGGCGTAAGGGCATACCAATTGCATGAGCTTCTCGTAGCCTCAGGGCTGTGGACGTCCCAATCGGAGCGTGACCGCCGCAGAAGTCGGCCGACGCCTCGGCACAAATAGAGCAGTCAAGGACAGTTCCTTTGCGTAAGTCGATTCTGGTAATCGTGAAAGGCCCGCCTTCCGACGACAAGGCAAAGGCCGGGCTTTTTCCCGTCACCATCCGGCAGTTCTGCACCATCTTCGAGACGGTGTATGTTTTCTCCATCAAGGATCAAAAGGGCGAGAAGGCCGAGACGCTCAACAATCTTGGCGACGCCATTTACATCAACCCACTCATGGCACCCGGCACGTTTCTTGGAGACATGCCGGTCAACGCCGTCAATTCGCAGCTGATCGCCTCAGCTGTCGCCTCCTTCTGCAATGGGAAAGACATCGACCTTGTCCTGTCCCTGCAAAGCGCACCGGATTCCGGCAAGTTCGCCAAGCAGGTTGCCAACCGTCTGGGCCGTCCCTTTGGAAGCTGGGAGCATCTCACGTCTTACGAACGCAAACGCTTCATAGGGCAGCGACGGAGGCTCAAGGATTTTTTCCGCAAGGCCGACGGGATAGCGGCTGTGTCTGAGCCAGTTCTTTCGCACATCCAAAGTAATTTTGGGGTGACCCTGAAGAACTCCGTCGCGATCCCTAACCCGGCCCCCGAAGATATCGAAAGCTCGGAGCCGGTAGATACCACTTCCTTTGAGAGTTACCGAAAAAGCGGGCCAATGATCGGCGCATGGACAAAATGGCGCAAGATCAAACGCTTGGATATTCTGATCGACGCTTTCTTGATGACACTGGAAAGGTTCCCAGACGCGCAACTCTTGGTGGCTGGTCGCGTGATGCATGAACCGGGACCCAAGGCTCAGCACCCGAATATCCATTTCCTCGGACACCTTTCGCGCGACCAAGTTCGTAGCCTGGCACATGCGGTCGATTTTTGTTGTGTGCCAAGTGATTATGAAACTTTCGGTCTGCCAATCGTCGAAGCGCTTGCAGCAGGAAAGCCGGTCGTGGCCACGAATTCGGACGGCCCCAAGAGTATCATGACCGAAGACTACCTTGGGGAGTTAACCCCCACGGGCGACTTGAACAGCTTCGCAGACGCGATGGTGCAAACAGTTGAGCGGCTTCAAGACTACGACGCGCATGAGATACGACAGTTTGCGATATCACGTTACGGGAAGCAGGCGCAGATTGACCGCTGGGCCGCGTTCTTCGACACGATGACCGGCTGAGTGCGCGACTGGTTCAAAGCTGTAGACAGGTTTTTGTAAGGGTGCTCGCGGACCCAAGAACAAGGCCTTGACCCAGCAGCGCCGGCAAGCCCGCAGCCCATCGAGCGCGACAGCAGGCGTCAAGCGCCGCCTGTTCGTGTTTTCTCGAATTGCAGCATTCGTTCAGCGGCGATTTCCTTGTTCCGCTTCTTACGGCGCCAGCGCAACAAGGGTTCGTTCCACCGCTTCTTGAATGTCTTTCTTCTGCCCCCCGAAGCCTCGATGTCGCTTTCCAGACCCTCCTGCGTCACGGGCGACGGCCAGACCACAAGACCAGTCCCGCTCCTGATCATGTCCTCGCTCAACTGTTTGTCGACCGGCATCAAGATCTTGCGGTAGCGTTGCACAAATCGCTCCGCTCCCGGTCGCGTCCAGAGGATGGCGTGCATTCGGATAGGGAAAAAATGCCCAATACAAATCTCGTGCCCGGCGAACGCCGCGACACGGCTTGACATCTGATTGATGTTCAGTGCGCCGAAATGGACAACATCCCATTCCAGATCGATGCCATCCAGAGTTTGGATGATACCCTCCACCAGTTGAGCGAGCTTCTCCGGTACGAGAGCATCATCCTCGAAAATGATCGCATGATCTGCGTCGGACGACAGGAAGGCGTCGAGACTTGCAAGGTGGCTTTGATAACAAGCAACCTCCGATGCGAGCAGCGACCGCCCTATCGTCGCTGCAGTGTCCTTGTCGGAGTAAGCGTCGAACGATGCCAGGTCCAGTTCTTGGCCGTCACAGGCCTCGATGCGCTGCCAATTCTTGAAACCGGCATCCCGGAGCCGAGCCTCCATCGCTGCCCGCCGTCTTTCGCTACGCAAAAGGTTAATGTAGAGAACGAGCGGTTCCTTCATGACAGTCGTGCGCCTCTAATTATCCCGAACAGTGCATCACTACGGTGCCCAAGGTGTCGTTGAACCGGTTCGTTCACCGCAATAGCTCGGCTTCGTGCCCCAAGCCCGCGTGAAACTTCTCGAGACCCGCTACTCGGTCGTCAATCCGGCAGTCTCGTGAAACGCTCAAAGCTTTTGGACAGCGCCTCGAACCGCGATCTTTCCCAACGATTTATCGACGATCTGCGGTTATGGGAAGAACCTCGAGATAGTCTTCTGGTCCTGGGACGCATTGAAGAACTCGTTCTATCTATCGAAGGAAACCCGTCGTTTTCATTGCCGTGTTTCGATCGCAACGCCCCAAAGCATCGGCTGCACCTCTGGCAGCTGCCGGCGCGAACTGCAGGCGAGTTAGATGCGGATCAGAGACCTTTACAGGGATAAGATGCAACGGTTTCTGTTGCCGTTTTTCAGGCGGCTTTTACTGGACGCGCGTGCGGACAGGGCCCGGACACGTGTTTCGCGTGGGATGCTACGCCATCTGACGAGCTTTTAAGAGTTTGTTATGGTTTATGTTTTTGGTTGCGGGGGTAGGATTTGAACCTACGACCTTCAGGTTATGAGCCTGACGAGCTACCGGGCTGCTCCACCCCGCGCCAAGTCCTCGGAGGGACCTATTTTTGGTGATCCGAGGTATG
>NZ_JAHVKE010000003.1 GCF_019800885.1 Maritalea mobilis | reverse complement strand
TGTCAGACCCCCAGCCGCCGATCAGCACATCGTCGCCCGCCCCGCCACGCAGCAGGTTGCCATTGCCACCCGTCGCATTCAACGTGTCAGAGCCGGTGCCACCCTCCAGCGTGTCGGTCACGGCTGTGCCCATCAAGACATCTGCATTGTCGGAGCCGATCACAGCTTCGAACCCGCTGACCGTGTCATTGCCCGCCGCCCCGCTGACCGAACCATTCGCAAGGTCGACAGTCACCCCGCCAACCGCGTCAGAATAATCCAGCACGTCGCCATCGCCTGACCCGCCATCAAGACTGTCATTGCCAAGACCACCGTGGATGGTGTCGTCGCCTTCCCCGCCGTAAATCGTGTCGTCGCCAAGCTCGCCAAAGAGCATGTCCGCGCCGTCGCCCCCGTCAAGGCGATCGTTTCCAGCCCCGGCATAGAAAGTCTCAGGCCTGTTGAAGGAAGCGCCGGTCAGTGTGTCGTCACCGCTGCCGCTTCGCACGACACGTACACCGGAGACAAAGGCGGTGGCGGCATCCCGCGACCATGTCAGCGTTCCATTTAGTGCCCCGGTCATGTCGAGATTAACGTCCTCAGTCAGGCCGGACATGTCGAGTTCGCCACGCACGCCGCCCAGTCGGAAGGACGCGCCGTCGATCACGCCGTAGTCGCTGATATTTAGCGTATCGTTGCCGTAGATGGCGTTGATCGTCACCGCCAGCGTATTCGCGCCGAGCACGATACTGTCGTTGCCATACCCGGAAGCGATCCATTCGAACCCGCTGAAGGTCGCCACATCGCCATCGACGGTATCCGTGACCGTACCGCCGAAGACGTCGATCAGAGATCCATCAGTCTCGCCCCAGAACGACAGGGTGTCTATGCCATCCCCCCCGTGGAAGGAATCGCCATCGGTCATTTCGCGGACCCCGATGTCGATCGAGTCATTACCTAGACCGCCAAAGATCGTCTCCGCGTTGGCAGCGCTGCCCCTTAGGACGTCATTGCCAGATCCGGAATGAACGATTTCAAAGCCGTGAACGCCATTTAGGCTGACATTGGTCAGGACGACCGAAACCCCTGACGAAAATGCCGTCAGGTCCAGAGTATCGATCCCGCCACCTCCATCGTAACGGCTGTTGAAGGTTGGGATAAACGTGCCAGACAGAACGAAGGTATCATTGCCCTCGCCGCCGCGCAGGGTCTGACCGACGGCGGCAGTGACGCTGAAGGTGTCATCCCCCGCGCCGCCGCGCACCTCTTCGAAACCCGAGGAGGTTGCCGCCACATTTCCCTGCGAAATGGCACCCGTGTCATGGTCGTAGGCGATGCCGGTCGTTTGCTGCGAGAAGTCAAGGATGTCGTCACCGAGATTGCCGCGGAACTCTTCGCCGCCGTCCAGTGTATCGAGACCCAGCCTGACGTAGTCCTCGCCGTCTCCCGCATCGATCGTTTCCGACAGCCCTGCGGTGCCTGTGATCTGGTCGTTGCCCGCCCCGGTCAGGACGACATCAATCCCGGTGATGCCTGACGTGCCGGGGGTGCCGCTGCCCAGATTGATCACTTGCCGCGTCGAGACGTCGCTCATGTCCAGCGTGTCGATACCCAGCCCGGCGTGAATCTGCCCGTTGAGCAGCGCAAATTGGTCACTGGCCGCGCCGAACTTGAAGAGGTCGTCGCCGTCACCCGAAGTGGCGCTACCAAGCCGGCCACCATTGAGGGCGTCGCCGAAGAAGAAGGTGTTCGATCCTTCGCCACCATTCAGGAATGTAGGTGTGTTGCCAGCGATGAACGTGTCGTTTCCGTCGCCGGTGGTGGCGGCGATGAAATCGGCAATGCTGGCCACGGGCGCGAGGGTCGTGTCGCCAGTCAGGGTGCCCCCGACAAGGTCGACCTCGAGATTGTCGGTAATGCTGCTGGCGTCCAGCGTGGCATTGCCGAAACTGGCCGCATAGCTGTGCCCGTCGAAGATTGCGCTGTCGGTGCCGGTCAGGCGGAAGAGGTTGGTGCCGCCGCCTGCGTCGATCGTGGCCGTCCCCCCCGCCACGATCTCGATCGTGTCGTTGCCGTTGCCGAATGTCATCACCTCGAACCCGGTGGCCGAGGCATCGCCCGCCCCCTGGTTCAGGGTATTGCCACCGGTAAAGGCTGTGTTGAAACTCGACCCGCTCATGTCCAGAACGTCGATCTCGGCCGGGTTGGCGACGAACTCGGCCACGAAGCTCATGCCGCCGAGAATCTGGACAGGGCCGGTCACGAAATGGTCGCTGCCGGCCGAACCCTCCATCTGGAGGACGTCGCCGCCAAGGATGAGTGTATCATCACCGGCTCCACCGCGGATCACTTCCATCCCGGAAAAAAGCGCGAAGCTCGACATCGCGCTGGAAAGGCTGACGCGGCCCAGCAGGCCATCCAGCACCAGGTCATCAGTCAGGTTGAACAAGTCGAAGGTATCGTAGCCCGCGCCGCCGATATAGGCGTCGCGCAGGGTCCGCCCATCGACGATTGCGGCGCCTTGCAGCAGGTTGTCGCGGTCGGCGATGACGAGGAAATCATTCCCGGTGCCACCGTCGAGCGTTTGCCGCAGAGAGGCGTCGCCATAGAAAAAATCATTGTTGCTGCCGCCGAGGATGACCTCGAAGCCCGAGACATCGGCAATGCGCACGGTCCAGTTTGGCGGACCTTCCTGCATCGTAATCTGGGAATTGTTGAAGCCGAAGGTCAGCGACGTGGCCGAGGCATCCAGCGTGTCGATCCCGTCGCCGCCGGAGATCAGTTCACCCCCGTCGATCGAGTCGCCCAGCCGCACAAGGTCATTGCCATCACCGCCGGTGATGCTGTCGACGATGCCCGACGCCTCCATCAACGTGTCATTGCCCAATCCGCCATCGAGGCTGACGGCGTTGGACAGCCAGTCGTCGCCGTCATTTCCTACCAGCGTTTCGCTGCCCGTGCCGGTGATGCTGTCTTCCCCGGCACTGCCGCTGATCCAGTCGAAATTGGCAATGGTCGCGGTTTGACCGTTCTGCGCGACGGTGCCCCCGGCAAGGTCGATGGTAAGCGGACCGAACATCTGGAGCGTGTCGATACCCGACGCGCCGCCATCATAATGGGCGCCGTCCACCAATTGGGTTTGCATCAGGAAAAGGTCGTTGCCGTCGCCGCCATTCAGGGTGGCGGGAAAGACAGGGTCGGAATAATTCTCCAACGTATCATTGCCGCTGCCCGACAAGATCACGTCCATGGCATAAAACGTCATGGTGGCGCCGGTCGCTGTTGTGACCGAACTTTCGGAAATCAGTAGCGCGTCGCTTAAGGCAGATAGGTCGAGGGTATCTGTCCCACCCGACGGGTCATCAGTGGGCACGAATTGCCGCCCATGATAGGTATCGCCGTTGAATTGAGTTGTCGTCGCTATGCGAAACAGGTCATCGCCGTCGCCGCCGAAAATCCTTTCAGCTGTCGCCTTGGCTACCTCGAACGTATCGTTTCCGGACCCGCCCACGACATTCTCGATGCCGAATACGGCGGCGTCGCCAGTCGAGGTGGTAAGCGTATCGCCGTTGTAATAGAAATCGGCGCTTTGCAGCGAAAAATCCAGCCAGTCGTCGCCCAGCCCGCCATCCAACACTTCGCCCGCGACCAAGGCGGTCGATCCAAGCGACAGCCGGTCATTCCCTTCACCGCCGAACAGTCCTTCGGACACGGCGCCGCCGATCAATGTGTCGTCGCCGCCGCCGGCTCGGATAATCTCTACCGAGGTGATCGTACCGCTGCCAATGCCGCCAATGGCGCTTGAGACAACGCCGGTTTCGAGGTTGTACGAATGGGCGACGGTCGAGTTGGCGTAGACCAGTTCATCCAGCCCGCTGCCACCGTCGATGACGTCTGCGAAATACCAATTGTCCTTGGGGCCAAACCCGTCATTGTCGGGCACGCCGAAGAAATCTCGTCCTTCCCCGCCATAGATCGTTTCGCGAGTGAACCCCTCGAGCGCGAAGACGTCGTCGCCCGACCCAGCGATCACCACCTCGAATCCTGAAAAATACGAGTTAGAGCCACCAGCGGTCACATTGATCGCGCCACGATACGGACTAAACGTGATGAAATGCGCGGTTGTCTGGAAACTGAAATCAAAGGTGTCGATCCCCGAGCCGCCATCATAGCTCTCTCCGCCAACAAGCCCGGAATAGGACATCACTACGATGTCGTCTCCGCCCCCCCCGGAAAGGTAGTTCTGGGCAATGTTGCCGATTATCGTATCGTTGCCGGCGCCGCCGATAACATCTTCGATGCTGACTATCGTTGCGCCGGAGCCGCCCGTTGTGAACACACCGCTGTAGAGGTCGACGTAGAAACCGACATTCACGGGCGCCCCGATCAGGTTGATGACATCGTCGCCTGTTCCACCATCGAAATAGTCGCCCGAGACGGGTGCGAAATCCGCAAAATAGAACGTGTCGACATTGTCGCCGCCGTAAATCGTTTGCGCGCCAGCGCCGTTGTCGAAGTAGTCCCGCCCGCTGCCCCCGTAGATTACTTCAAACCCGCTGATTGTGCCGTCGACGGTACCGTACCAATCGTTTAGCTCCCCATCGGCAAGATCGATAATCAAGTCGATGGTTTCGCCACTGAAATCCAACGTGTCGATGCCGCCAAGGCCCTCGAAAACGTCACCAAGGCCAAGCGCCACTGTCGGCGCGATCAGGTCGTCGCCCGCCGTCCCTGTGTATGTTGTCATGGTTTCGTGTCCCCCTGTTCGCGCGCCAGAGGATAGTGAACTCAAACTATTGAGAAAAACGAATTCCTTCGTTGCTGCAAAAGTGGTGCGTGCACGCAACATGGTCTATCCCGGCAACTTATGACCCTACGTTCGCGATTAGCCTGATCTGCTTCGATGAAATGTCCTCGGTTTGAGGTTGGCCTGTTCTCACAACGAGGCGGCAGCCGATGAAGAAAAGCCGTTTCCGCGAAGCGCAGATCATTGGCACTCTGAAAGAACATCAGGCGGGCATGAGCGCGCCAGACCTGTGTCGCAAGCACGGGATCAGCGATGCAACCTTCTGAAACTGGCGCCGCAAGGCTGGCGGTATGGATGTTGGGGATGCGAAGCGATTGAAGGCGCTGGAGGCCGAGAGCGGTCAAAAAAGTCACTGCCTCGGTAGTCAGAGAGGCACGCGATTGTCGCGGCCTGCCTTCATCCGAGATCCGAGAACGGTCCATACCCCTTTCTCATCATTGCTTGATTGGATTTTGCTCCATGTCATGCCCCACACCTCGCCAGAGCGTGCAGCGGTCAAGGTCAGCAATTGCAGCGCCTTCGCAGCCACTCCCTCCCGTTCGACAAGCGCCGCCCACCAGCCAGCTACGTCTCCCAGCGCAAGGCCAGAATGGTGCTGACGCTTTGCTACCTTACTGGGGCGGGCAACCGTTCCTTGAGGTTGCCGCACCACGCCGCCATGGTGTCACATTCCCGATGCCCAGTAACCTGCGATCTGACTTCCCTCCAGGTCACGGGCTGCCACATTTCCATGGAAAATTTGTAGTTGCATAGTTCTGCAAGAGCAGATGTGATTTATGGAACATCCCGTGCGCATCCTGAATACGGCAGGGCGCACTTAATCCACCCTGCGACCCTACCGGCCCATGTGCTGCACAGTTGCTCTCACCCGTGCGGTGTTTTGCACCCTTGAAATCAGAGAGGCCGCTGGCGTCCCGGATTTCAGCACCGAACACCGTATCTGCAAAACCCGTCTCCTTCTGCTCTACTTTGTAAACTCATCGCAGCAACTTTGGCGGAGAACATATTACTCGCGCTCTGACGCGCGCGCCTCGGCTCGGGGCAATGACACTCCGCATCTTTAAGACGAAGGCGTATCGCTATGCGATGATCGTAATGGCACCCCCAGACCGCACCGACCAACCGGGTTTCACTGCAGCTCCTGAATGAACTCGTCCAGTATCGCCAGCTTTTCCTCGTCCGGCATCTCGGCATCGAGTGTCAGAACGGGGCGACCGTAGGCTTCAAGCTCTTTGGCCTGCCGTTGCCGGAACGCGAGGCTATCCTCGATCTGCTTGATCAGCTTTTTGTCATTCGAGCCATCCGTAGTGTCCCCCATTGCCCACCGGGTTTCACCGCGCTGCTTGGATTGGTCGAGGATGCGTTGCGGATCGCCGGTCAGGTTGACGAAGGCACGAGGCGCCATGAAGCTTTTGAAGTCCGCCGGGTAATGTTTTGCAATCTTCTGAAATTCCACGCCAAAATGTTGGAAAACACCCTCTTCGAGGACGGCAGGGGTCGGCAAGGCATTCATCGCGGCCACGTCGATGGTGAGAACCCGGCCGAAATATCGCACGCGGGTCACACGTTTCAGCATGTCGTTGGACTCTCGTAGCACCCGTTGCAGCTTGCCCTGCAAGAAGTACTCGTGGATCAGCGTGGACTGATATGGCTTCGAAAGGTCTATGGCATTGCGGTGGGTCCAGGTTTCCGGGCGGTGTGCCAGGAAGGTGTCGATGAAGGTCGTCTTGCCGACACCGCTCGGACCGATGAATTCGAGTAGTAAGTTTGCAGTCAATACGTCCCCTCGCCTTGGACTTGTAACCTGAGGCCCCATGCCTTGCCTGGTGTGTTGGCGCTACAATACATCGCCTTCTGGAAACTTCTACAGGATCGGCTCTGATCCGCCCGGCTGCGTGGTCAGCGTTGGCTGTCCGTGCATGGTCGGTTTTGGAGTCCATCTGGACGAGGGTGTCCCGGGCCCGAGAACGTGCCCCAGTGCGAGCCCTATGAAGCAAAACGCCTTGCACAGGCTTCGCGCGTTTCTGTTCAGGTTTACCCGGGCGCGGCCAATAGGGGACCATATCGGGTTACTCCGATTTTGCCCGATGGTCGATCCGTGCGAGCGCCTCATGCAAGGCGAGGGCACCGAAGGTCGCGGCGATGCCGGCCAGCTTGTGCGCCGTCTCGGCCAGTTCCGACAGATTCAGGAGCGTCTTGTCGGCCTCAGTCAGGGCGTGGACGGCCTCATCTCCCTCTGCAAGGAACCGCGACAGGAGGCGCTCCGCCACGGGCTGGCCAAGGTCGGCGGCAAGCGCATCTACCCGGCTTTCGTCGAGCAAAGGGCCCGAGGGCGTGTCTGCTTCGGCCTCGACCGGCGCGCGCCGTCAGGACTGGCCCATGAGGTCGAGAATGGCCGCGAGGTAGATTTGCGTGGCCTTCTCCATCTGCTCCACCGCGACCCACTCGTCGCAGCTATGCGCTTGTTCCAGATGGCCGGGGCCGCAGATGACGGCCGGGCAGCCGAGGTTCGGCGCATCGGTCGCACCGGGAAAGGCCTCCACCCGGGCAGGGCTTCCCGTCACCGTCGCCGTCGCACGGACAAGGGCCTGCACCAAGGGGGAGTCCTCGGGCGTATCGAGCGCGTCGGCCAACAAGGTGGGCGCGGAGACGGTCGCCCGCAGGTCGGGCACACGGGCCGACAGCGCGTAAAGGCGGGCCTCGTACTCGGCCAGGATCGCCTCGGGGCGTTCGCCGGGCAGGAACCGCCGATCGACCTCCAACGCGCAGGTCGCGGGAATGGCCGAGGCGATGGTTCCGCCGCGGATCACGTTCATGGAAAACCGCCCATGGCCGCAAAGCGGATGGGCCGGGTCATCGGTCCGAAGCGCGGCATTGAGGCCCGCGAAGGCCACGATCACCTGCGCCATATGTTCGACCGCGTTCACCCCCAGTTCAGGGCGCGAGGAATGGGTGGCCACGCCCTCGGTCCGGATGACGGTGCACAACTGCCCCTTGTGGGCGGGACAGATGGCAAGGCCAGTGGGTTCACCGACGATGGCGAAATCGGCAGCAGGACCATGCCTGCCCCAATCGCGGGAGCCGATCATCTGGTCTTCTTCGTCGCACAGCCCCGCGATCAGAAGGTCCCCCGGCAGGTGCCTTTCGCCCTCCTGCAACAGGCGGACGAGTTCGAGGTAGCACGCGATGGCCGCTTTCATGTCGCAGGCCCCACGCCCGGTGACGCGACCGTCGGCGATCCGCGGCGCGTGGGCGTCGGGGTATCCCTCCGTCCCGACCGTGTCGAGATGCGCGGCCAGCAGGATCGTGGGCCCTTGCCCCGTGCCGCGCAGACGACCCCAGACATTCGGGCGGCCGGGGGCCACGTCGCGGCGTCCTGTCTCCAGCCAAAGCGCATCGAGTTGCGCCAAGAGGTCTTGTGCCATCTCCTCTTCACGGTGCCCCGGCCCGGGGGACGCCGCGAACGGATTGACCGACGGGATCGCCACCATCCGGGCGAGATCGGTGGTCAGGCGCTCGGCGCGCGGGGCTCCATGGGTCATCGCATCGGCCTTTTGGTCGGGTCGCACCCCGGCACCCTGCGCCCGATCGCGTGCCCTGCCAAGACCTGCGTTCTAGGGCAGTGACGCGGCGACCAGGCTAGTCAGCGGTTCGGGATACAGGCCAAGCGTGATGAGCAGCGCGATCGATGCCGCCATGGCCACCGCATCGGCCCGGTTCAGGGTTGCGCGCGGCGCAGGCTGCCTTGGCGCGGTGAAAATGCGCACAGCGAACCGCAGGTAGTAGGCAAAGCCAAGAGCCGAGCCGATGGCCGCGATGACAAGCGGCCCCCAGGCGGCTTCACCCGCGAGGGTCGAGAATAGGTAGATCTTGGCGACAAACCCCACCGCCGGCGGCAAGCCTGCCATGGACAAAAGCGCCACGCCCAAGGCCACCCCGGCCAGCGGCCGCGACCAGGCGAGGCCGCGCAGATCCTCCAGCCGCGTTCCGGTGCCCATCAACCCGGCAACGGCGAAGGCCGCGACGATGGCGGGCGCGTAGCTGGCGACATAGACCAGCACGGTCTCGCCCATCAACTCGCCCCCCACCGACAGGACCAGCGCGATGTACCCGGAATGCGCGATGGAGGAATATCCCAACATCCGCAGCAGGTTGTCCTGCCGCAGCGCCGCCAGATTGCCAAGGATCACGGCGGCACCGCCCGCCAGCAGAAGGCCAAGCGTCCAGATTTCCGGCGCGGGCAGGCTCAGGCCGATCCGCAAGGCTGCAATGGCGACGGCGACCTTGGAGATCGACCCCGCGATGGCCCCCACCGGGGCCGGAGCGCCCGCGAAAAGGTCGGGCGACCACATGTGAAAGGGCACGAGCGCGAATTTCACCGACAGCCCCACCAGCACGAAGGCAAGTCCGATTGCCGCGACCGGGCCGTCAACCGACCACGCATCGAGCCGCAGGCTGCCCGACGCGCCAAAGCCGAAGACGAGCCCCATCAGCAGCGCCCCGGCCCCCACCCCCGCGATCAGGAAGAGCTTGTATCCGGCCTCGACCGCCGCTTCGGTCCGCGGCATCAGGGCCAGTGCCACCATGGGCAAGGTCGTCAGTTCCAACCCCAGAAACAGCGTCGCGCCGTGATTGGCCGAGGCCAGCGCAACCCCGCCCGCAGCCGCGATCGCGACCAGTGCAGGCCCCTCGCGCCCGGTGCAGATGGTCCGGGTAAAGCTGAGGATGCCGAGGCCGGCGGCGGCCGCCAGGGCGGACCCGAGCCGCGCCATGCCGTCATCGGCCAGCAACATGCTGACCGGGGCCTCGGGTGCGCCGAGGCGGGCAAGCAGGATGATGACGGCCAGCGCCATCGGCAGGGCCGCGGCGATGCGTACCCGTGGCGTCGGCTGGATCGGGGCCAACACCATGGCGAGGATCGCGGCAAGCCCCAGCAGGACGAGCGGTGCGACCGACCAGATGGAGCCGTCCGTCATGGCGCACCCACCCCCAGCGGCAGAAGCGCCGCGTCAATGGCCGGGCGCAGCCAGCCGATCAGGACCTGCGGGAAAAGGCCGAAGACGATAGTGCCGGCCCCCAGCGCGATGATCGGCCAAAGCTCGTAGGGCTTGAGGTCTTCGAAGACGGCGGTCTCGGATTTCGGCTTGCCGAAGACGATGGCCCCGATCAGGCGCGTGGCATAGACGACCGACACGACCAGCGAGACCAGCGCGATCGCGGCGAAGGCCCAGTTGACCTGGAACATGCCGGTGATCACAAGCGCCTCGCCAAGGAAGTTCGCGGTGCCGGGCATGGCCAGCGCGGCGGCGAAGAACACCGCGAAGGAGGTCGCGAAGGCCGGTGCGGTTTTCTGCAAGCCGCCCAATTCCCGCAGGTCGCGGGTGCCGGTGCGGTGCTGCAAGGCCCCGATCAGCAGGAATAGCGCCGAAGACGAGAACGCGTGCGCGATCATCTCGACCCCTGCGCCGGCCAGCGCGAAATGCACCCCGCCACACACACCCATCAAGACGATGCTCATATGCGCGATGGAGGTGTAGGCGATCAGTCGTTTTGCATCGACCTGCCCACAGGCAAGGATCGCGCCGTAAACCACGCCGAAAGCGCCCAGTGCCATGCCGTAGGGTGCAACGGCCATCAGCCCCTCGGGGAACAGGAGCGGCGGGAAGCGGAACAGGCCGTAGGCGCCGGTCTTGAGCAGAAGACCCGCCAGCAGGATCGAACCCGCCGTGGGGGCCTGCGTATGGGCATCGGGCAACCAGGCATGGAAGGGCGGCACCGGCAGCTTGACCATGAAGGCCAGCGCGAAGCCCAGAAGCAGGATCACCTGCACCGGCGTGGAATACCCGGCCTCGGACAGCACAAAGGCATCGAAAGTGATCTCGGGCGCGGTGGCCCCCATCCAGAAGACGGCCGCCAACAGGCCAAGGCCAGCCACTGCGTTGAAGACCAGGAATTTCATCGCCGCATGTTCACGGTTGCCATGCCCCCACAGGCCGATGAGCAGGAAGGCCGGGATGATCATCAACTCCCAGAAGAAGGCGAAGACCAGCAGGTCGAAGGCAAGGAACACCCCGTTCGCCGCAGCCACCGTCCAGCAGATAACGGCGTGATACATGGCCGATCGGTGCGTCACCTCCCACGAGATGAAGACGCAGACGATGCCGAGGATGGACGAGATCGCCAGCATTGCCGCCGATAGCCCGTCCATCGCCAGAAGAACCTGAATGCCGAAGGACGGCGCCCAGTCGGCCTGCACAAGCTGCAACCAGCGCCCGCTGTCACCATTCAGCGCGCTGAAGATCAGCACCAGAAGCGTCAGCGCCATCACCGCGATCGTGCCGTAGCGTTCGTAATCGCGTCCGAAACGAGGCGCGAAGAGCACGGCCAGCCCCCCGAAGAAGGGCAGAAGAATTTGTAAGCTCAACCCCATGTCATTCCCCATCCCAGAATTACGAGAACACCCAGCCCCAACGCGAAGCCCAGCGCATAATCACGCAGCCGACCGCTCTGCAGCCGCCGCGTCCAAAGTCCGGCACGCTGCGCTTCGCGCGCGCCGCGCATGATGACCGTGTCGAAACGATCAGGCATGAAAGGTGCGGTCACGACCCGCGCCAGCCACAGGCCGAAGACCACGGTGGCGGTCCCCACCGGGTCGCCCATGCCGCCCTCCTGCGCCTCGGGGCCTTCGCCGATATGCTTGCCGAGGCGCCCGTCGCGGCCCGACAGCAAGCGCACGATCCGGCGATAGGGCCGCACGAGGAAAGCGTAGTAGATCGCATCCATTTGCATCCCTGCCCGCAGGCGGCGCGCGCGCTTGATGCGGGCGTTCCAGGACGGGATGAAGGTGACGGCGACCGACCCGATCAGGCCAGTGATGGCGGCCAGCGCGCCCATGACCTCGATGCCCAGGCCGGCATGGGGGGCATGGCCGCCCATCTCATGGATGATCGGCTCGACCAGATAGCCGCCCAGCACCGACATGATGGCAAGGAAGATCAGCGGCGCGACAGCCAGCCAGCTTTCATGCCCCTTGGGCGCGTCATGAAGCGGTTTGCGCAAGGCGCAGAGCACGGGGCGGTAGGCATAGACCCCGGTCAACGCGGCCCCGCCCAGCGCGACCAGCCACAGGAACTGCCCGAACGGGCCGGCCTCGACCGCGGCGCCAAGGATGGCCTCCTTGGACCACCAGCCGGCGGACAGGATCGGGAAACCCGCCAGGGCCGCTGCGCCCACCGTGTAGGTCGCGAAGGAAATCGGGGCGACATAGGCCGTGCCGCGCAGTTTCTCGATGGCGGTCGATCCGCCCCCGGCATGGGACAGGACGCCCGCCGCCATGAAGAGCAGCGACTTGAAGAAGGCATGGATGACGAAATGCGCCATGGCGACGCCCGGTGCGCCCATCCCCACGGCCAGCAGCATGTAGCCGATCTGGCTGATCGAGGAATAGGCCAGCAGGCGCTTCACATCGGTCTGCGCGATCGCACAAAGCGCCCCGAACAGCGCGGTGGCGACACCGGCGATGGCGGTTGCGGCCGCCACACCCGGCGTTGCCTCGATCAGCGGTGCGAAGCGGGCAAGCAGGACAGCGCCCGCCGCAACCATCGTGGCCGAGTGTAGCAGGGCCGAAACCGGCGTCGGCCCGGCCATCGCCGTGGGCAGCCATGTCTGGAACGGCAACTGCGCCGATTTGCCCAGCGCCCCCACCAGCAGCAGCACCGCGATGATGGCCGCGCGGCTTTCCTCGGCTGCAAGGCCCGCCGGGATCAACTCGTCCATGCGCACCGAGGTCGCTTCGAGGAACAGCAGCAGCAGACCCGCCAAGAGCGCCGCGTCGGCGATGCGGGTCATGACGAAGGCCTTCTGCCCGGCGGCGAAGGCGCGCGGCGAGGTCATGTTGTAGGAAATCAGGAAGAAGGAGCAGAGGCCCATCAACTCCCACCCGAGGAAGAAGACGATACTGTCGGCGGCCAGCACCATCGACAACATGCCCGCCTGGAACAGGTTCATCAGGGCGAAGAAGCGGCGCAGATCGGCCACGCGCGCGCCCGACATGTAGTCGGCGGCGTAGATCATCACGCAACTGGCCACGACCGTGACGGTGCTGGCGCCTATGGCGCTCAGCGGGTCAAGCTGCATGGCAAGCGCCACCTCGTACTGGCCGAAGTTCAGCGTGAAGGCCGGGGCGATCATGTCGCCGACAGCGCCCGTGAAATAGGCAATGGCCAGCGGCAGGAACAGGACCAGCGGCGCGATCCCGGCGGCCAGCGACAGAGCCAGCACCGGGCGACGATCCAGCCGGTAGGGATCGAGCGCCAGAAGAAGGAACCCGCCCAGCGGCGGCAGCGGCACGAGGAGGAGGAGATAGGCCAGCATCGCTTATCCCCTCAGCCGTGTCGCGGCATCGCTGTCGCCACCGGTGGCGCGCCGCATGTGAAGATAGATGGCAAGGCCCAGCGCCACCTCGGCGGCCGCCAGACCAAGGACGAGGATGAACATCGCGCTCCCCTCGATCGAGCCGTGATGCGCCCCCGCCGCGATGAAGCCCAAGGCGGGACCGGCCAGCATAACCTCGAGCGAGATCAGCTGCATCAGGAGCGTGCGGCGCGCGGCCACCCCGAACAGGCCCGCCAGGAACAGGCCCGCAGAGAGAACCAGAAGGATATTGAGCGCGGTCATTCCGGGTTCCTTTCCCGCAGGCGCGGGCCCAGCTTGCGGCCCAGGTGGCGCACGCCCAGCATCCCTGCGATCAGAAGAAGGGTGATCAGCTCGGTCGCGGCGCTCCAATCGCCGAACATCAGAAGGCCAAGGTCGCTTGCCAGCGCGGGCGCGGGATCCCCCTCGCCCATGGCGCCGCCGCCGATGCCGAAGATGACCGGAACGACCGAGAGGCCGACGATCAGCGCGGGCCAGCGCCAGGCATGGCGCAGCAATTCGCGTTCCGCCGCCATCGCCTCGTCGCCCGCGTCGATGGTCATGACCACGAAAACGAACACGGCCACCACGGCGCCGGCGTAGATCAGGAGTTGGATCGCGCCGGCGAAATTGGCCGCCATGGCGAAAAAGCCGACGCCCAAAGAGATGAGGGCCGCCAGCAGCAACAGCAGCGCATGCACCGCCGAGGGGCGGGTGACCGCGAGGATGGCGGCGCCGAAGGCCACGGTCGCGGCCCAGATGGCAAGTCCCCAGCTCATGGTGTGAGATCCTTCAGGTTGACGGGCGCGGCCTCGTTCTCGGCCTCGCCCTTGTCCTTGCCGTCGATGGCCTTGCCCGCGACCGACCAATAGCGATACCCCTCCTGCTTGCCCTGACCCGCGATCAGCAGGTCCGCCTTGTCATGGATCAGGCCCGCGCGGGTGTAGTCGGCGGTCTCGAAATCCGGGGTCAGCTGAATGGCCTGTGTCGGGCAGGCCTCTTCGCAATAGCCGCAGAAGATGCAGCGCGCGAAATTGATGCGGAAGGTTTCGGGATACCAGCGGCCATCCTCGGTTTCGCCCTTCTGCACGTCGATGCAATCGACCGGGCAGGCCACGGCGCAAAGGTTGCAGGCCACGCAACGTTCCTGCCCGTCGGGATCGCGGGTCAGGACGATCCGCGCGCGGTAGCGGGCGGGCAGATCGGGTTTTTCTTCGGGGTATTGCTGCGTGTATTTCTTGGTGAAAAGCTTCAGGCCCACGCGCCCGATGGAGTCGAGAATCCCCTTCATGCGGCACCTCCCCCGGCCCCGGCAAGGACCACGATGGCGCCGGTCAGAAGCAGGTTCAGCAGGGCCAGCGGCAGCGCCCATTTCCACGCAAAGGCCACCAGCTGGTCGTAGCGCGGACGCGGCAGGATCGCGCGGATCCAGATGAAGGCAAGCGCCAACGCACCCACCTTGAGGCCGAACCAGACCGGCCCCGGCAGGATCGGTCCGAGCCATCCGCCGAAGAACAGCGTCACGGCCAAGGCCGAGACAAGGATGATGGCCAGGTATTCACCCAGGAAGAACAGTGCGAAACTCATCCCCGAATACTCGGTCATGAAGCCCGCGACGAGATCCTGCTCGGATTCCTGCAAGTCGAAGGGCAGACGGTGCGCCGCGGCAATGCCCGCAAGCATGAAAAGTGCGAAGCCGAGCGGTTGCGTGACGATGAACCACAGGCCGCTTTGCGCCTCGACGATCTGGCCGAGGTTCAACGAGCCGGAGATCATCACGACCCCCATCAGCGACAGGCCGAAGAAGGCCTCGTAGGACAGCATCTGCGCCGCCGCCCGCAGCCCGCCCAAAAGCGCGTAGCGGTTGTGCGACGCCCAGGCGCCCAGCACCATCGCGTAGACCGTCAGCGCCAGCATCGCGAGGGCGAAGATCACCCCCATATCGAGCGCGGAAAGTGTCAGGCCGGGGCCAAAACCCACCACGGCAAACCCCGCCAGCACCGGGATCGCGGCAAGCGCGGGGGCCAGGCGGAAGGTCACGGCATCGCCGCCGGGCGGCACCTCGTCTTCCTTCGTCAAAAGTTTCACCGTGTCGGCGATCCATTGCAGGAAGCCGAAGGGACCGACCCGGTTCGGGCCAAGGCGTTCCTGCAAGAAGCCAAGGCCGCGCCGTTCGACCCAGGTGAACACGCCTGCGGCGACTAGCAGCGCCATGATCAGCGCAAGCGACATCAGGATGGTCAGACCAGCGTTCATCCCTGCCTCCCGATCTTGACGATACGCGACAGGCTGCGCGGGGCGACACGACCGGCCGACAGGCCGACATGGTGTTCGGGCATCGCATCGGAGATCACGATTTCGGCCTCGGCATGCAGGCCATCGACCGTGGCCAGATCACCTGCCTTCAGGTGCAGACGCTTCGCGTCGGCCGGGTGCAGCATGACCTGTGCAGGCGGGCAGCGCTTGGCCAGGTAGTCGGCACGGCGGCCAATCTCGTCACCCGCGAAAGGATCATGCAGCGGCACGGGCCGCATCCCACGCTCCATCGCAGGCAGCGCCGGTGCGGCATCAGGGCCCTGGAACCCGGCAAGGACGGAAATCCCCGGGTCGCCCTCCTGCAAGTGGCCGCCATTGGCGTCGGTCAGGTAGGGCGCGGCAGAGGCGGAATGCAGGCCCGGCACATCATATCCGGTCCGGAGCGCCGGGGGCGCCCCCGCCCCATGCGTGCCCTCCATCGAGAAGGCGAGCGCACTGTCGGGATCGGCGCGCTCGGCGTCGCGTACGATCCCGCCGGCCTGGTCGTGGGCCGTGCGCCCCGAGAACCGCCAATTCGCGCGCGCGATCTTGCCCAGCGGCGTGCGGAAGGTGACGCTAGGTGCTGCATCGCGGGCCGGGGCAAGATGCGGCAGGGCCTGTCCAAGTTCCGCCAGAACATCATCGACGGTCGCCCAACCCGACAGCGTGTCGGACAGGCTGGCAAGGGTCCGCCACGCGGCGGCGGGCGCGCCTGGATAGGCGGCAAAGCGGCGTTGTGCGCGGCCCTCGTGATTGACCACGGTGCCGGCTGCCTCGGCCCAGTCGGCGCAAGGGATGGTGATGCTGGCGCGGGCGGTCGTGCGCGTGGCGTAACTGTCCAGAACGACGACCTCTTTCGCGGCCTCGAACAGACGGTCGACCAGCAGGCTATCGGCACGTTCGAAGAGATCGGCTTCGGCGATCAGCGCGGTTTCGGCCTTACCTGCCTCAAGCGCTTCGAAAGCGCGCTCCAGTCCCTGCGCCTGCATGAGGGCAAGCCCCATGGAATTGACCTCGGGCGGGAAGAGGTACAGGCGGGTCTTTTCGCCCAGCGCCTCGGCGATCGCGGCAACGGCATCGACGACCTCGGGCCGGGCGAGGCCAAATCCCGAAAGAACCGCGGGTCGTTCGGCGGCTTGCAAGGCCGAGGCGATGGCCGTGGCCTCGGCATCCGCGCGCTCCCCCCGGATCGCAGCAGCAACGGCTTGACCGAACGCCGCGATATCTTCGGGCGCGCGGCGCATGGACCATGCCGCGACATCATCCAATGCATCGGGCAACATGGTGACAAGGGCGATGGGACTTTTCCGCCCCTCACCAGCGACTTGGGCTGCGTTGTTCAACCATTTCGGCACGCCCTTCTCGGCGGCCAGGGCGTCGGACGCGTTGCGCGCGGTCTGGCGCAGCGACAGGGCCGCGCGCGGCGCGGTTCCGGTCAGGTCCTCGCCCAGAACAAGCGCGGCATCGCAGCGTTCCAGCTCGGCCAGCGACGGGGCGCCATGCCGCGCCAGAAGGCCTGCCATACGGGCGACGGTCTGTGCCTCCAGATCGGGGAGACCGGCAAAGAACCGGTCCGGCCCGACCAGTTGCCGCAGGGCGAAATTCGTCTCCAGCGTTGCGCGGGGCGAGCCGATGGCCACCGCGCCACGCTCCAACGCGGTACGGGCCGCGGTGATCGCCTCTTGCGCCGACACATCGAGGCCCCGGACACGCGGCCCGCTCAGCCGCGCCCCGTCGGGCAGGTGCAGCGCGCCGAACCGGCCCTTGTCGCAGAGGAAATGGCCGTTGACCTCGCCGTTGTAGCGGTTCTGCAAGCGGCGCAGACGCCCGCCGCGTTCCGCAGCGAAGATGTTGCAGCCGACCGAACATTGCGAACAGATCGACGGCGTCGCGGTCATGTCCCATTTGCGGGCGTAATCCTTGGACCACCCCTTGTCGTTGAACACCCCGGTCGGGCAGACCTCGGCGAGGTTGCCGGCGAAGGGGCTTTCCAGCGGGCCGTCCTCGTAGCGGCCGAAATAGACGCGGTCATGCGCCCCCATCACGTCGAGGTCCCGCCCGCCCGCGTAATGGCGGTAGAATCGCACGCAGCGATAGCAGGCGATGCAGCGGTTCATCTCATGCGTCAGAAGCGGCCCGAGATCCTGGTTGCGATGGGTGCGCTTTGGTCCGTCATAGCGGCGCGTCCTGTGGCCCGTGGCGACGGTCATGTCCTGCAGGTGACAGGCCCCGCCCTCTTCACAGACGGCACAATCATGCGGGTGGCTGCGCATCAGCCACTCGATGACATGGGCGCGCATTTCCTCGGCTTCCGCGTCCGCCACCTCGATGCGCTGACCGTCAGCCACCGGCGTCATGCAGGCCATCTCGATCTTGCCCTCGGCATCCTCGGGGCCGCTATGGACGCGCACGGCGCAGAGGCGGCACGCGCCGACAGACCCCAGCGCGTCATGCCAGCAGAAATGCGGGATCTCGACGCCCTGATGGGTGCAGGCCGACAGGATGTCCTGGCCTTCTTCGACCTCGCGGGTTTCGCCATTCACGATGATGCGGATGCGGCTCATGCGGCGGCCCTCCCGTAGTCGCGGGCGATCGGGCAGCAGCCCTCGCGCACATGGGCTTCGAACAGGTCGCCGAAGCGCGCCAACCCGGTGCCCAGCGGGCTCATCGCGCCGCCCATCAGATCGCAGAAGGTGCGTCCGCGCGGCCCCGCAATTTCCACCGTGTCGCGCAACACTTCCAGGTCTTCCATCCGACCTTCGCCCCGTTCCAGCCGCGCCATGATTTCCGCCACCCAAGGCAGCCCGTCGCGACACGGCGTGCACCAGCCACAGCTTTCGCGCGCATAGAAGGCCATGTGACGCGCGATCACGCCCACCGGACAGGCGCTTTCGTCCAGCACGATCATCGTGCCCGTGCCAAACATGGAGCCGGCCTTGGCGACATGGGCGAAATCGAGCGGGATATCGGCCTCGGCCGGTTCCAGAAATCCGCTCGCCCCGCCACCGGGCTGGAAACAGCGCAGCACGCCGGTGCCGGACACACCGCCGGCGCGCTCGATCAACTCGGCGGCGGTGGTGCCCATCGGCGCTTCGATGATCTGGGGTTTGTTCACACGGCCCGAGACGCCGAACACCTTGGTGCCGCCCTCTTCGGTTTTCGACAGCGCGCGGAACCACTGCGCGCCGTTGCCTACGATATGCGAGACGCAAGAGACGGTTTCGACGTTGTTCACCGTCGTCGGACGCCCCCACAGCCCCGATTGGGCGGGGAAAGGCGGGCGCTTGCGCGGCACGGCGCGCTTGCCCTCCAGCGCCTCGATCAGAGCGGTTTCCTCGCCCACGATGTAGCGCCCCGCCGAGGGGTGGACCCACATCTTCACGTCAAAGCCCGAGCCGAGCACGTTCTTGCCAAGGTATCCGGCCTTTTCGGCCTCGGCGATGGCGCGGGTCATGTTGGCGATGGCGTCGCGATAGGCATCGCGGATCAGCACGATGATCTCGGACGCATGAGTGGCATAAGCCGCCAGGATCGCACCCTCGATCAACTGGTGCGGCACGGCCTCCAAAAGGATGCGGTCCTTGAAGGCGCCCGGTTCCATCTCGTCGCCGTTGACGATGAAATAGGACGGGCCGTCGCCCGGCGCCTCGCCCGGTTTGGGCATGAAGCGCCACTTGGTCGCCGCCGGAAAGCCCGCGCCGCCGCGCCCGTTCAGGTTGGCCGCCGCGACGGTGTCCAGCACCTCTTCGGGGGTCATCGTCTTGAGGCCGCGCTCGACGGCATCGTAGCCGCCCAGCTTGCGCCATTCCTTCAGCGTATGGGGGCGGCGGTCGGGCCGTGCACGTCCCGTAAGGGGTTGCTCTGCGCTCATTTCGCGTCCTCCCCCAGGATCTCGTCGATGGTCTCGGGCGTCAGCGGGCCGACCAGTTTGCGGTTGCGCCCGATCACGCCTGCCGGCGCGTGATCGCAGCCCCCGACGCAGCAGATATTGATCAGCGTGTATTTCCCGTCCGGCGTGGTCTGGCCGAACCCGATGCCAAGGCGCTTCATCACCGCGTCGCGCACATCCTCGGCCCCGTTGAGGTAACAGGAGGCCCCGTCACACAGCAGGATCACCTTTTCGCCCACCGGCTGGCGGAAGATCAGGCTGTAGAAGGTCGCCACATCCTCGATCTCGGCGGTGGTGACGCCAAGCAAGGTGGCCGCTTCTTCGAGGTGCTCGTCGCTGACCCAGCCATGTTCCTGCTGGATCATTCGCAAGGATTCCAGCATCGCGGCGCGCGGGCCGCCATGGTGGTCCATCTCCTCGGTGATGGCGGAGCGGAGATGTTTCGAGAGGCTCATTTATCCACATCCGACATGACGTGATCGATCGAGGCGAGGTAGATGACGAAATCGGCCACGGTCATGCCGGGCGCGACCTCGGGGATGGCTTGCAGGTTGGCGAAGCTTGGCGTGCGGATCCGCGTGCGGTAGCTGCCCCCCTCCCCGTCCGAGACGATGGAATACTGGGTGAAGCCGCGGGCGGATTCGATCTGCCCGGTTGCCTCGCCGACAGGCACGCGGGTGCCGTAGGCGGTGCCCGTGAAATGGTGGATCAGCGTCTCGATGTCGTGCAGCGTCTGGGCGCGCGGCGGCGGGAAAGCCAGCGGGTGATCGGCCTTGACCGGCCCCTCGGGCATCCAGTCGAGGCATTGGCGGATGATCTTGAGGCTTTCGCGCATCTCCTGCGCGCGGACCCAGGTGCGCGCGTAGCAATCGCCCTCGGTGCGGGTCGGCACGTCGAACTCGTAATTCTCGTAGCCCGAATAGGGGCGCAGCTTGCGCATGTCCCAGGGCAGGCCAGCTGCGCGAATGTGCGGCCCGGTGACGGACCATTTCAGGCAGGTCTCGACATCATAGGCGGCGACGCCCTGCGTGCGGATCCGGAACAGCTCGGAATTCATCGCCTGCCGCTCGTAATCGTCCAGCCGCGCGGGCATCCAGTCGAGGAATTCGCGCACCAGATCGTCCCAGCCGGTGGGCAGATCCATCGCCACGCCGCCGATGCGGAAAAACGCGGGGTGCATGCGCGCGCCGGTGATTGTCTGGATGACCTTGTAGGCCTTCTCGCGGTCCACGAACATGTAGAAGACCGGCGACATCGCACCCGTATCCTGCGCCAGCGTCCCGTAGAACAGCAGGTGCGAGGTGATCCGGAAGAACTCGGACAGCATCACGCGGATGCATTGTGCCCGCGCCGGAACCTCGATCCCGCAGAGCTTCTCGACCGCCAGCAGGTAGGGCATCTCCGAGATGACGCCGCCGAGGTAGTCGATCCGGTCGGTATAAGGGATGAAGCCGTGCCATGTCTGGCGCTCGGCCATCTTTTCCGCGCCGCGGTGGTGATAGCCGATATCGGGGTAAGCCCAGACGATCTCTTCACCATCGAGGCCGAGCACGATGCGGAACACCCCGTGGGTCGAGGGGTGGTGCGGCCCGAAGTTCAGCACCATCAACTCGACGCCGTCGCGTTCGGTCGGAAGGCCAAGCTCGGCCGGGTCAATCGCGTTCGCGACCTCGGTCGCGGCAAAGCTTTCCGGCGTCATGCGATAAGGCGCAACCTCGGTCGCGCGGGCATGGTGCGTCTTGCGCAGCGGATGCCCCTTCCAATCGGGCGGCATCAGGATGCGACGATGGCTGGCCCGCCCGTCGAAGCGGACGCCGAACATGTCGAACGCCTCGCGCTCGTACCAATCGGCACCGGGGTAGACCTCCGTCAGCGTGGGCGCGCGCGGCGCCTCTGCATCGCAGGCGCATTTCAGGCGGATATCGGCGTTGCGCTCGGGCGAGATCAGGTGGCTGACCAGCGTGACCCCCGACGCGGGCTGCCCGGCGCGATGTCGCCGCGTGGTTTCGTCGATGCCGTAAAGTTCGGCCATCAGGGTGAAGGGCTGCGGCACCGCGCGACGCAGGTGCTCATGCACCGCAACCCATTGCGCCGGGTCGATCCACAGGACCGGGAAGGTATCGACGGTCTGCTGCTCGGCCTGGATCGCGTCGCCGAACCGCGCGCGCAGGTCGGCCACGGGATCGTCCACCCCCTCGGCGGGTTTCGTCATGATTTCCGTCGTCATGGCGCCTCCGGATCGTCGAGGCGGGTGATCGACACGCGGTCATGGTGGCGCAGATCCTTGCGCGGCGCCGGGTTGAAGGCCGCAGGCGCCTCGCCCAGCGTGATGCCCAAAGGACGGCGCGATTGGCCGGCCTTCTGCTGTAGCAGGATCATCGCATCCAGCAACTGCTCGGGGCGCGGCGGGCAACCGGGGATGTAGACATCGACGGGCAGGAAGGAATCCACCCCCTGCACGACCGAGTAAATGTCGTACATGCCGCCCGAATTGGCGCAGGCCCCCATCGAGATGACCCAGCGCGGTTCGCGCATCTGTTCGTAGAGCCGCTTCAGCGGCACCGCCATCTTGGTAAAAACGGTGCCCGACACGATCAGCAGATCGGCCTGACGCGGGGTCGCGCGGATCACCTCGGCCCCGAAACGGGACTGGTCATAGACCGGCGTCAGCGCCGTGGCCATTTCCACGTAGCAGCAGGACAAGCCAAAATTGAACGGCCAGAAGCTGTTCTTGCGGGACCACGCGACCAGATCATCGAGCCGCGCGAAAAGCTGGCCCTGCGCCATCGCGACGCCCGGCGGCAGGGAGCGGGGTTGCTCGGTCATCGCGCGCCCCCCCTCTTGGCGGAGCCCGCAGGGCGTGCCCCTACGTCAAGCGCCCCATCGAGCCAGAGATAGGCCAGCGCGACCAGCAGCACGACGATGAAAACGGCAGCGGCCAACAGCCCGCCCACCCCGGCTTCGGCAGCGGTCAAGGCCCAGGTGTAGAGGACGGCCGCCTCGAAATCGAAGATCACGAAGAACGCGGCGATCTGGAAATAGGCGGTCGGCACCGGCGCCTTGGCGGCAGCATCGGCCGGGGCGCCGGATTCGTAGATGCCCCAATTGTCCTTGGGCACACCCGGCGTTCGAAGGACCTTGGCCAGACCCAGAACCGCGGCCACCGTCGCGATTGCGGCCACAGCGTGGATGGCAAGCGATGCCCTCGGATCGAGACCGAAGAAAGCCTCTGTCACCTTGTGCTCCTTTACCATGAACAAACGGGGCCGCGACTGTCGTTCCGCCCCTAGCGCGTGTCAACTCTAATTGACAGCCATGCAACACCCGGACCTTGAGCCAGATCAAATTTCACGGCCCAGTTTTCCGCTTTTTCCCAGCACACTAACGTATACGGCGAATATACCTTGTGGGTACTCGCGTCTGACGCGATCAAAGCTTCCTGCACCCTGCCGGCCCTGTCATACGAATCTGACAGATGCAGCTACAGCGCCCCTGCGACAGGCCTTCGGTCAGGTCACTTCGTCGAGTGTCAGGATGCGGGTGAGCGCCGGGTTGTCGCCGGTCAGATCGGCGAGTGTCAGGCCATCCAGCGTCGCGTAGAAAGCTTCGAGGGCGACGGAAAGCGCACCGTTCAAACGACAGCAGGACGAAATCGGGCAGGTATTGGCGCTGCGGTCGAAACATTCGGCGAAGGGCACGCCGCTTTCGAGCAGGCGAAAGACACGCCCCACCGAGATTTCTTCCGGCGCGAGGCGCAACTCCACACCGCCGGACCGGCCGCGCGTGGTGCGGATGAAACCCAGCTTTCCAAGCTGGTTGATGACCACGGCCACATGCGCCTCGGACGCGTTGGCCACCTGGGCGATGTCGTGCTTGCGCAGGATACGCCCCGGGTTGACGGCACAGGCCATCAAAACACGCATGGCAAGGTTGGTTTTTGTCGTCAGGCGCATCAGGGCCTCTCTCCGGTCATTCGGTAGCCTATCGCATACAAAAACAAGATGCGACATTGATCCAGATCACGTTTCACCCGCCCTTGGGATTATAAGCCAAACCGGAAATGCGCTTTTTGAAACGACCCACACCCGACCTCGCCACGCAAAGGTTGACCGGCGCCCTCGCCCCCGAGGCTGCGCGGATTCGCCGTGCGGCCCGGCTCACCACCATTGCGGCCCTGCTCTGGCCGGCGATGGCCGCCTTGGTTGCCCTCAGCTTCGGGGCGCTGGTGACCGGAACCGCCACCACCGCCCAGATCCTTGGGGCCTCCGCCGCGTTTCTTGCGATCGGCGCGCTGCGAATGGGCCTGTCCGTGCGGGCATCGGCCCTTCTGGACCGATCCGCCGATGTTGTTCTCGCAGCCGAGCGCGCCGCTCTTCTGTCCACGCAAGAACGCCTCTCCCCGCGCGCGGAGGGGCGGGCGAACTCGGCCGCCGTCGCCGCGCTCCTGGTCGACAAGCTGCCTCACCTGCGCCCCTATATCATGCGCGCCCGCCCCGCCGCGATGCGCGCCGCCATCGTGCCGCTGGTCCTGCTGGCGCTGTCGGCGACCATGTCATGGACGGTCGCACTGATCCTTATGGTGGCCGGTCCGCTGATCCCCGTCTTCATGGCGCTTGTCGGCCTTGCCGCACGCGAGGCCAGCGAAAAACAGATGGACGAGATCGGGACCCTGTCGACGCTTCTGTCGGAAAGGTTGGGGGCCCTGTTGGACATCAGGCTGCTCGATGCGCGGCCGCGCATGTTGCGGGATTTCGAAGATCGCGCCGAAAGCCTGCGAGAGCGCACGATGGCCGTACTGCGCGTGGCCTTCCTCTCCTCGACGGTGCTGGAACTGTTCTCGGCCATCGGCGTGGCGATGGTGGCGGTCTATGTGGGCTTCGCCCTGTTGGGCGAGTTGGGTTTCGGCGCCTATGCCACGCCGTTGACCCTGACCGAGGGCGTCTTTCTTCTGATGCTGGCGCCCGAGTTCTTTCAGCCCCTGCGCGACCTGGCCGCGTCCTGGCATGACAAGGCCGCGGCGCTGGCTGTGGCCCGCGACCTGACCGAGATCGAGGCCGGCGACGACAGCACGATCCTTGGCGACGGCGCAACGGCCACCCCGCTGCCGGGGGCCGCGCCGATCCGGCTGCGCGGCCTGTCCCTCGGCGCGATGCGGTTTCCCGATCTCGACATCGCGCCCGGGGCCTCGGTCGCCTTCACCGGGCCGTCGGGCAGCGGCAAATCCACCTTGATCGCCTTGATCGGCGGGCTGGTCGCCCCGGACGCGGGGCAGGTCCTGATCGGGGACAAGCCGGTTGGCCCCGAGACGGCGGACGCCTGGCGCGCGCGGATCGCATGGGTGCCGCAATCGCCCCATTTCCTGCGCGGCCCGCTGCGCGACACGCTGACCCTCGGCCTGCCCGAAGCCGACGCCGACAGCATTGCGCGCGGGCTTGCCCTCGCCTCGGCCGAAGATGTCGTGGCGCGCCTGCCCCAAGGCCTTGAAACGCCCCTCGGGGAAAGTGGCGCGGGCGTGTCCGGCGGCGAGGCGCGCAGGCTCATGCTGGCGCGCGCCGCCCTTTCGGGGCGTCCGGTCATCCTCGCCGATGAACCGACGGCAGACCTCGACGCCGAGACGGCCGCCGACATCACCGAGGCCCTTTGCGCCCTGTCGGACAAGGGGGCCACGGTCATCGTCGCGACGCATGATGCCGCGCTCGCGGCGGCGATGGGAACACGGATCGACCTGGGCCACGCCCGGCAGGAAAGTGCCGCATGAGTCCCCTTCTCCGGATATTCCTTCTGCTCTGGCGCGAGGAACGCGCCTCGCTCTCGCGTGGCTTCTTGCTGTCGGTCGCTGTGCTCGTGGCGGGCGGCGCGCTGCTTGGCCTATCGGGTTGGTTCATCGTTGCCGCCGGGGCCGCTGGCCTGGCGGGGATCGGCATCGCCTTCGACGTCTTCCGCCCCTCGGCGGGTGTTCGGTTCCTCGCACTGGGGCGCACGGCAGCGCGTTACGGCGAGCGGCTGCTGACCCATGACGCCACGCTCAGGGCGTTGGCGCGGTTGCGGGTGCGTCTGCTGGAGCGCCTGTCCGCCCGCGATGCGCTGACTCTCTCGGGGCTGCGCAGCTCCGAGACGCTCAACAGGCTGACGGCGGATGTCGACGCGCTGGACGGTATCGCCATCCGCCTCGCCTTCCCGATCGCAGCCGGGGCCGTAACGCTGGCGCTGGCCTTCGCCGTGATCGCATGGCTGGTGACGCCGCTGGTCGCGGCCATGGTAACCCTTCCGCTTGCCCTTGGCGGGGCCGCGGTGCTGATGGTGACCGGGCGCGCAGGGATCGCCTCCGCCGCACGGGCCGAAGCCGCACGGCAAACCTTCCGCAGCCGGGCCATCGACCATTTGCGCGGCCGCACCGGGCTGGCCTTTGCCGGCGCCCTCCCCGCTTCGCACGGCATGGCGCTCAACGCCGAGGCCGAGGGCCGGGCCGCCGAGCGCCACCTTGCGCGGCTCGACCGATGGGCCGACACACTGGTCGCCTCCGCCGGGTTGATCGCGGCGGCCGGGGCCCTGGTCATCGGCGGCCTGCTGGCCTTGGCTGATGTCATCCCGCCCGCCGCCGCCGCCATCGGCGTCTTTGCCGCGCTGGCGCTGACCGAGGTGCTGGCCCCCCTGCAGCGCGGCGTTGCCGAGATCGGACGGATGCGGGACGCAGCGGCGCGCGTGGTGCCATTGCTAGAGGAACCGGTTCAGGACCCTGCGCCCGGCAATCCGGTTAGCCGGGACGACACGGACCTCATCGAGCTGCGCGACCTTGCCGTGGCGCCGCCGGGGTCGCAAATCCCTTTGCTGCCGCCCCTGACCCTGACCGTCGCCGCAGGCGAAACGGTGGCGCTGACCGGTCGCTCCGGACGCGGGAAATCCACCCTGCTCGCCGCGATCTCGGGGTTGTCCTCGCCCCTGTCGGGCGAGATCCGCATCGCCGGGCATGACCTTGCAACGCTTGATGAGAGCCGACTGAGGGGCCTGCTCGGCTACCTGCCCCAGCGCAGCGCGCTGATTTCCGGCACGGTGCGCGACAACCTTGCCCTCGCCGCCCCCGACGCAACCGACACAGAGATGGAGGCCCTGCTGGACGCCGTGGGTCTTTGGCCGGTCCTTGCCGGGAACGGCGGGTTGGACATGGCGCTCGGCGAAGCAGGCAGCGGCCTGTCGGGGGGCGAATCCCGGCGCCTGGCGCTTGTGCGGACCTTGCTTAGAAAGCCTCCAGCTCTCCTTCTGGATGAGCCGACCGAAGGCCTCGATCCGGCCAGTTCGGCCAAGGTCATGGCCGCGATCAGATCCCACCTTCCACACTCCGCTATTCTAATCGCGACGCACCGCCAGGCCGAAATAAAGGCCTGCAACAGATCATTGGCAATTTAAAATATATCGCAGCTATACTTTTTTGATCTGCATCAAAGTCGACAATCGCATACCGCGCGAAAACGCCTCTCGATGGCCGGCGGGATTCTCCCTCTGGCTGAGTCTTGAGGAGACGGAGACATGGAGCTCGATGTTGTCGAGTTGTCGCGCCTGCAGTTTGCGATGACCGCGATGTATCACTTCCTCTTCGTGCCGCTCACGCTTGGTCTGTCGATCATCGTGGCGATCATGGAGACGGTCTATGTGATGACCAACCGCCCCATCTGGCGGCAAATGACGAAATTCTGGGGGACGCTGTTCGGCATCAACTTCGTCCTCGGTGTGGCCACCGGCATCACGATGGAATTCCAGTTCGGGATGAACTGGTCCTACTACTCGCATTACGTGGGTGACATCTTTGGTGCGCCGCTGGCCATCGAGGGCCTGATGGCCTTCTTCCTCGAGGCGACCTTTGTCGGCCTGTTCTTCTTTGGCTGGGACAAACTCAGCAAGCGGGCGCACCTGATGGTGGCCTGGCTGGTCGCCATCGGCTCGAACTTCTCGGCGCTGTGGATCCTGATCGCCAACGGCTGGATGCAGAACCCCGTCGGTGCCGAATTCAACCCGGTGACCATGCGGATGGAGATGACCTCCTTCTTCGAGGTACTGTTCAACGAGGTGGCACAGGCGAAATTCGTGCACACCGTGTCAGCCGGTTACGTGACCGCCGCCGTCTTCGTGATGGGCGTGTCGGCATGGTACCTGCTGAAGGGTCGCCATATCGACCTCGCCCGCCGCTCCATCGCCGTGGCCTCGTCTTTCGGCCTCGCCTCGGCCTTGTCCGTCGTCATCCTCGGTGACGAATCCGGCTACTCGGCCACGCACTCCCAGCAGATGAAACTGGCCGCGATCGAGGCCATGTGGCACACCGAAGAGGCACCCGCCTCCTTCACCCTTGTCGGCATCCCCGACCAGGAAGCGCGGGAAACTCATTTCGCCGTGCATATCCCTTGGGCCATGGGCCTGATCGGCACCCGCTCGCTCGATGACGAAATCCCAGGCATCAACGAGTTGGAAGCCCGCGCCAACGAGCGGATCCGCTCTGGCATCATCGCCTATGACGCACTGGAAACGATCCGCGTCGACCGCGAGGCCACCGATCCGGCGGTTATGGCCACCTTCGAGGAACATTCCGCCGATCTGGGCTTTGCCTTCCTGCTGCTGCGCTATCTCGACGACCCGCGTGAGGCGACGGATGAGCAGATCGCCATGGCGGCCGAGGACACCATTCCGGGTGTGATGCCCCTGTTCTGGGCCTTCCGGATCATGGTCGTGCTTGGTTTCGCCTTCATCGGGATGATGGCCTATTTCTTCTACCGCGCCTCGTTCTGCGGCATGCAGTTTCCCCGCTGGGCATTGATCGGCGCGGTTGCCGTCATCCCGACCCCGTGGATCGCGGCGGAAATGGGCTGGTTCGTCGCCGAATTCGGTCGCCAACCCTGGACGGTCGACGGCGTTCTGCCCACGGCCCTGTCGGTCAGCCACCTCGGTGCGACCGAGTTGTTGATCACCATCGCCGGTTTCATGCTGTTCTACTCGGTCCTGTTCGTGATCGAGATGGGCCTGATGGTGAAATACATCCGCAAGGGCCCCTACATGGATGTCGAAGAAACCGACGCCTGGATGGCCCGCCACGAGCATCGCCTGCGCACCCATGACGGCAACGTCCCCGATGTGACCGGCCCTGCTGCAACCCCTGCGGAGTAACAGACATGATCCTTCACGAACTCATCAGCTACGATGTGCTGCGGGTCATCTGGTGGGCGCTGCTTGGCGTCCTCCTGATCGGCTTCGCACTGACCGACGGTTTCGACATGGGGGTTGGCGCGCTCCTCCCCTTTGTCGGGAAGAACGACACCGAGCGCCGCATGGCGATCAACACCGTGGGTCCCGTCTGGGAAGGCAACCAGGTCTGGTTCATCCTTGGCGGTGGCGCCATCTTCGCCGCCTGGCCGCCGCTCTACGCGGTCAGCTTCTCGGGCTTCTACCTTGCGATGTTCGTCGTCCTTGCGGCCTTCATCGTGCGGCCCGTTGCGTTCAAGTACCGCTCCAAGCGCGAGTCGCAGACCTGGCGCAACGCCTGGGACTGGGCGTTGTTCGCAGGCGGCGCCGTGCCGGCGCTGATCTTCGGGGTGGCCGTCGGCAACGTGCTGCAGGGCGCGCCCTTCCACCTGACCGAGACGCTCTACCCGATGTATGACGGCGCGTTCTATTCCAAGTTCCTTGGCCTTCTGAACCCGTTCGCCCTGCTGGTTGGGGTCGTGTCGCTGGCGATGCTGCTGACCCATGGTGCGGCCTGGCTGGTCCTGAAATCCGAAGGCAACGTCGCCCGGCGCGCCCGCAACATCGGGTTCGTGACCGGCCTGATCACGATGGTCGGCTTTGCCCTGTCGGGTGTCTGGCTGGCCATGGGCATCGAGGGCTACGCGCTGGCCTCGGAGGTGGTGTCAAACGGCCCGTCCAACCCGCTGCACAGCGAGGTGGTGCGCACCGACAGCTGGCTGTCCGCCTATTCGGAGCGTCCGTGGATCATCATCGCGCCGATCTTTGGCTTCCTTGGCACTGCGTTGGCCGTGCGCGGCCTGCGCGCAGGCTCCGAGGTGGGCACGCTCTTGTGGTCGAAACTGGGCATCTTCGGCATGATCTCGACCGTGGGTCTGACCATGTTCCCGTTCATCCTGCCCTCGACGGTCGATCCGAACTCGTCGCTGACGGTCTGGGACAGCTCGTCCAGCCACCTGACGCTGTTCATCATGCTGATCGTGACGCTGATCTTCATGCCGCTGATCCTGGCTTACACATCCTGGGTCTACAAAGTGCTGTGGGGCAAGGTCACCGAGGCCGATGTCACCGCCAACAGCGATACGGTTTACTAAGGAGACGCAGATATGTGGTATTTTGCATGGCTTCTCGGCCTTCCCCTCGCCGCCCTGATCGCTGTCGTGAACGCGATGTGGCTTGAAATGAAGGAAGATCAGGTTCTCGCCGAGGAACACGATCACTGAACCGAAACAGCTTCGAGTCCCTTCGAAGTCAGACTGGGCCGCATCCTAAGTGATGCGGCCCTTTTTTCACATGTAGCGCGCCATCAGGGTTGGGAGGTCCACCCGCGCCCCGATCCGGGTGCCAAGCAGGTAGAGCCCGCCCATCTTGCGCTGCAGGAACAGCGTCTCGGCCGGTGGGATATGCCACAGCTCGCGCTCCGTTCCGATCTCCATGCCCCGGCGGCGCATCTTGTCGGCAAGGTCGTTGCCCTCGAACTCGAACGGGCCGGACATCGAGTCAAACCCGATCTCGGCCATGTCGAGGATCGTGTCACGGTGATGATCCGCAAGGTCGGGCTTGATGAAATTCAGCCGCTCCAGCGCGGCCATGGTCGCCTCGCGGTCCCGCTGCACCCCTGCGATCATCAGGGCGCGATGCCCCTCGGACACTTCCTGCGAAATCGCGCGGCTGGCGCCGAAATCCAGCAGCACGACCTGCCCCGTCTCGGGCCGCCAGCGGTAGTTGGCGAAATTCGGGTCGGTCTGCATCAGGCGGAACTCGAACAACTCGCGCAGGGTCAGCTCGATCAGCGCCGAGATCACCCGGTCACGCATCGGCTTGGGCGCATCGGCCAGCGTCTCGATCGGCTCGGCCGCCTCGAAGGACATGGCCAGCGCATCGGGGCCGGACAGGTCCTCGCGGTATTGGGGGACGGCAAAGCGGTCGTCGTCGGCCAAAAGCGCACCGAACCGGGCGAGGTAGCGCCCCTCCCGGTCGTAGTCGGCCTCCTCGTGCAACTGCCGCCGCGCCTCCTCCATCAAGGGCGCCATGTCGAGGCCCTCGGGCATCAGGCCGGACCACCGGATCAGGGCCGCGACGTTGTCGAGATCGCTGTCGATGGCCGCGCGCACGCCGGGATATTGCAACTTGATGGCCAGCGCCTGACCGTCGGCGGCGGTGGCGCGATGCACCTGCCCGATCGAGGCCGCGGCCAGCGGGCGCGTGTCGAAGCCGCGGAATTTCGTCCGGAAATCGGCCCCGTAGGCGGTTTCCAGCACCGTCTTGAGTTGTTTGGGCGGCATGAAATGCGCGTCCTGCCGCAACCGCCCGAGAATATCGGCCAGTTCCGGGGGCAGCATGTCGCCCGTCTCCATCGACAGGAGTTGGCCCAGCTTCATCGCCGCCCCGCGCATCTCGGAAAGCTTGTCGGCAACGCGGGTCAGGTTGCCGGGCGTCAGCAGCAACTTGTCCATCCGCGGGCGTTCGCCACGCGCCAGCGCACGCGCGCCGCCCCAGGCGACGCCCCCCGCCAAACCGGTGGCAAGCCCGCCCATGCGCCCCATGCGCGCCAGCCTTGAAGAAGGGACCGCCCGGGACCGGGAGTGGTTGGATTTGTCGGACATCTCGTCACTCGTATAATAGTTGCGCCATGCAACCGATCTAGGCGCGATCGTCCGCGTTGCGAGGCGCGACGCATGCGGCATCTCGGCCCGTGCGCGTTCAGCGTGCATTGTAAACCTCTGCATCGCGGGCACCCAACGTCCCATCGCCCCGCTTGGGCAGGTGAATGGCGAACCGCCCGCGGCCCGCGTTTTTCGCCCGGTACAGCGCCATGTCGGTATCGGCGAGCATCTCGTCAGGGGTCGGGCGGGTCCCGTAGCCCGCCGTCGTCGAGATCCCGATGGAGGCGGAGAGCTTGCACAGCTTTCCTTCGAACGAAACGGGGGCCTCGATCCCGGCGATCAGGCGTTTGGCCACCTCCCGCAAGCCGTCTTCCGACAGGCAGTTGCGCAGGATGATCAGGAACTCGTCCCCGCCCACACGCGCGGCGAGATCGCCGCGGCGCAGATCGGCGCGCAGGATATGCCCGACCTGCTGGAGCACGTGGTCACCTGCGGCGTGACCGTGCGTATCGTTGACCTGTTTGAAATAGTCGAGGTCGAGGTGAAGCAGCGCGAAATGCGCCGTTTCATCCGCCAGAACGCGCGCCAGTTCCAGGTCCATGGCACGCCGGTTCGCAAGGCCGGTCAACTCGTCGGTCAGAGCCTGCGCCTCTGCCGCCAGGCGTGCCGCGCGCAGGCGTTCCGTCAGGTGGCGCGACAGATGGGCAATCGAGGTATTGGCCTCGTAGAGATAGAGCAGCTCAAGGGTCTGGTCACAGGGCGAAAAATCGCCCTGGTTCAGGTCAAACTCGGCCACGGCCCGCACGAAACTCAGGCCCAGCGATATGTCGAGAAGCGCCCCACCCTGCCCCGGCAGGCTGCTGACAACGCCGCGCAAGGGCAGATGCGATGCAGAGCGCAAGGCAAGGCTGAGGCGGCGCCCCTCCTGCGCGATCAGGGCGGTGAAATCGGCGATATTGGCCGGGCTGCGGATCTCGACGAGATCGAGCAACCGGGTGCCCAGCGCCGGCGCGCCGCCCATCATCTTCGCGATGGTCGGGCCGGCCTGCATCACGCGGCCCTGCGGGTCGAGCCAGAGATGCATCGGCATCAACCGGTCCAACACCTGCGGGGACAGGCCGACCACGCGCTTTGTATCGGGGCCGAGGGGCGACGGCGTAGCGGCGAACCCCAAAGTCATGCGCCGACCCCGCCCAGCACGAATTGCCGCCCTTCCGCGAAGGTCATGTCCAGCAACTGGACATGCAGGCATTCTTCCCCCGGCTGCATCCCGTCAAGGCGCAACAGCGCCAGCGCACCGTAATCGTCCGCCATGGCGCGTAAACCGCCCAGAAGGATCGGCGCGATGCCGGGCAAGCTCCATTGCGCCCGGATGCGGTAGCTGGAGGGATCGAGTTCCTCGACGCGGATGCGGGGCAGGTCGAGATCCGGGATGGCGAGGCGCCCACGGTCGCGCAGATCCTCAAGAGATAAAAGAAAGTCCAGAAACGTGGGCCCACCGAACCGGAGCAACCGTCGAAGCGGCTCCAACGCGGGGTTCGTCACGAGATAGGTGCCGATATCTTCCAGCAGGGCGTTGGGGTGTTTGTGCAGCACCGTGACGGCGGCCTCGAAACAGGCCAGCGTCTGCGCCTCGTCGTATTGCAGCATCGCCTCGAACCCTTCGGGCGGGATGCCGGCGATGCTGCGTATCTCGTCCCATGACCGTTCGCCGTAATGGGCCACAAGAAAGCCCTGGAGCGCGCGGTTGATCATACCGTGCATGGATCGACCTGCCTCTTACCTTCAAGGGTTTCGCACCAATAGGCGACCCCTTGAAGGCGGTTTTACCATGCAATCGTTAACAACCCCTTTCGATCTCAGAAATCGGTTGGTGCGCCGCCCTCGGCCTTTCGGCGGGCGACGAAATCGGCCAGTTCGTCGCGGATCGCGATGTCCATCTCGGGCGGTTCGAACTCGGCCAGGATACGCTTGTAGATGCGATGGGCGCGTTCGGCGGTCCAGACGCCGCCCTCGTTGGCCCAGGCCTCGAAATTGCGCCAATCCGACAGGAAGGGCTGGTAAAAGGCCGTCTGGTAGCGAGCCTGCGTATGGTCGCAGCCGAAGAAATGCCCGCCCGGCCCGACCTCGGCGATGGCATCGAGGCCCAGATCATCCTCGGTGGTGGCCGTCAGCGCGGGGTCGAAATAGCGCTGCACCTGCTGGAGCAATTCGCAATCCATCACGAATTTCTCGGGCGAGGCGATCAGCCCGCCCTCCAGCCAGCCGGCGGCATGGTAGACCATGTTCGTGCCCGACTGCACCGCCGACCAGATCGAATTACTCGTCTCCCACATGGCCTGCCCGTCGGGGACGTTGGCCGCGCAGACGCCCGAGGCGCGCATGGGCAACCCGTAGAACCGCGCCATCTGCCCGGTCATCTGGGTCGCGCGCATGTATTCGGGCGTGCCGAAGGCGGGGGCGCCCGACTTCATGTCGACATTCGAGGTGAAGGTGCCGATCGCAACGGGGCAGCCCGGCGCGATCCATTGCAGAAGCGCAATGGCCGCCAACCCCTCGGCCAGGCTGAGGGCGACGGCGCCGGACATGGTGACGGGCGCCATGGCCCCGGCCAGCGTGAAGGGGGTGACGACCACGGGCTGCCCCCGGCGCGCCAGCCGCATGGCGCCATCCAGCATCGGCCAGTCATGCTTCAGCGGGCTGACCGAGTTGATATTGGTGTACATCCGCGGGCTGGCGTCGAATTCCTCGTGCGTCAGGCCACCGGCGATCCGCACCATTTCCATCACGTCTTCGACCCGCTCGGGCCCCAGCGAATAAGCGTGGGCCACCTTGTCGGTCAGGGTCAGTTTCTCGAACAGGCAATCGAGGTGGCGGACGCTGGCATGGATGTCGATCGGCTCCACCGGGTAGCCGCCGGCGATGTGGATGCAGTTGAAATACTGCGTCAGTTTCATGAACTCGCGGAAGGTCTCGAAATCGCCGGGGCGCTTGCCGCGTTCGAGGTCCCAGGCGTTCGGCGGGGAGGAGACATTGACGAAGACCATGTGCCTGCCGCCGATGGGCAGGGCGCGGTCCGGGTTGCGGGGGGTGATGGTGAATTCGGCGGGGGCCTTGCCCACCATCTCCATCACGAAATCCGGATCGAAGCGAACGGTCTGCCCTTCGACCCGGCAGCCGGCCTCGCGCAAATGGTCCAGCGCCGTGTCGTTCAGGAACTCGATCCCGATCTCGGACAGGATGCGCATCGCGCCGGAATGGATCGCGGCCCCGCCCTCTTCGTCCAGCGGCTCGGTCGGGCGGTCGGTGTTGACCGGGATGCACCACGGCATTTGCGTAATGGCAGGCCCTGCGGCCCGATCCGTGCCGGTGCGGCGCCCGCCATGGCGGCGGCGGCGGGATGGCGTGGCGTCGTTCATGGCGTCCCCGTGCGGTTGCAGTCCTGTCCGGTCTGCTCAGGGTCGCCCGACGCGGTCGCGGAATTATTTTCAGATAGCGACCGAACGCGTCGCTTTTTGCCCCGACGTGCCGGTTTCAGCCGGAAGATGCCCACCCTCGGCCAGCCAGAGGGGCAGATGGCCGATATCGGGCAGGATGGCGTCAGCATGGGGGGCCAGGTCCTCGGCAGCGGCGAGGCCGGTCAGAACGCCCAGCACCTGCATCCCCGCGGCACGCCCGGCGATCAGGTCATGGGTGCTGTCGCCCACCATCAGCACCTCGGACGCGTCGAGTGCCAGGGTGTCGGCGAAAGCAAAGCACATGCCCGGTTCGGGTTTGGCGCCGTAGCCGGTGTCGAACCCGGCAAGGAAATCGAAGGCACCGTCCACCCCCGCGGCGGCCAGGTGCGCGCGCGCTTCGACCTCGGCGGCGTTGGTGGCAACGCCAAGCTTCAGCCCGAACGCCCGCAAATCCGCCAAGAGGGGCGCGAGTGGGGCAACCGGCACCATGGGCGCCTCGGCAGCGGCGGCGTTCATGCGATGGACAAGCGCGTCGAGCCGGGCGGCCGGCAGGACCGGTTGCAGGCAGGTCGCGACCTCTTCCAGGGTGCCCGCGATCACCGGACTACCAGGCAGAAAGCGGCGTCGGGCAAGGTCATAGCCCGCCCTGTCGGCCAGCGCCTCGGTCAGGGCCGGGTCGCCCTCGGCCAGGTCGTAAAACAGGCCGGCTGCCCATTCGCTCCAGCTGGCTTCGAAATCGAAAAGCGTCCCGTCCTTGTCGAACAGAATTCCCCGGATCGGCATGTCAGGCACGTTGCCTCCCTAGTTGATGGGCCGGACCTGCCCTTTCGTCAGCGACAAAGTGTATCATTTCCGCGTGACTTCCCCCCACACGAGGGGTATAGGCCGTGGCTACCATGGATGGAAGCACGACCAGATACGGCCTGCACGACAGCATCGGCCATCACATCTCTCGCTCGGCGCGAATCGTCGAGCGCAGGGTAGAGGAATCGCTACGCAAGCACGGCCTGACCCGCGTGGGTTGGTGCATCCTGCTCGCCGTGGAAGAAGACGGTCAGAAGAACCCCTCGGAAATCGCGGGATTCGTCGGAATTGACCGCACGGCCACGTCGCGGGCGCTGCGACAGCTGGAATCCGACGGGCTGATTACCCGCGCGATGGGCGTCGAGGATCGCCGCACGACCGAGGTCTCGCTGACCGAGGAAGGGCGTGCGCGCATGCTGAAGGCCATGCCGCTCTGCACCGAGAACATGTCCCATTTCTCGTCCAAGCTGACGCGCGAGGAAGAAGAGCAGCTCAAGGCCTTGCTGAGCCGCCTGACGGCGGGCGAGGACGACTGAAACAGCGCCTAAGTCGCTGGTTCAAAATCTATTCCTTTCGAGCCGCCTCAGGTCCAGTTCGGCAGATGACCGCCGGGAAGCGCCGTGCGGATCGTCACGACGTCCTGCGGCGGCCATCCCAGCGCACCGGCCGCCGAGATCACCCATTGATCGTCCATCAGGACGAAATCGAGCACCGAGGCCAGGAACTCGGGCTCGGCGGCGCGTACGCGCAGATCCGCTTCGCTGACGCCGGTCGCCCCCATGAACACCGGCAAGAGGTCTTCGTCTCCGGCCAGCCATCCCAGCACCTGCAGGGCGCGCGTTTCGGCAACTTCTTGCTTCATTGCGAAGGCATCCCTCCGAGTTAAAGGGTTTGTTAACTATTCCGCGCGACACCTTTGGTATTCTGGATGGACCAGCGTACGAGGAACGCATGACGGGGCGAATTCTGATCGTTGACGATGTAGCGACGAATCGCATCGTCATGAAGGTCAAACTGGCCCAAGCCTGCTACACCGTGGACCAAGCCGGAAGCGGCGCCGAGGCGCTGCGCGCGGCGCGGCAGGGACGGCCGGACCTGATCCTTCTTGACATGGCGATGCCGGACATGACGGGGGTGGAGGTGTGCCGACAGCTCAAGGCGGACCCGCAGACCGCCGATATCCCCGTCATCCTGATCACCGCCAAATCGGACCGCGACGCGAAAATGGCGGGATTGGTGGCCGGGGCCGATGATTTCCTGACCAAGCCGATGGACGAGGTGACGCTGCTGGCACGGGTACGCTCACTCCTGCGGGCGCGCGACGCGGTGCGTGAACTGCATGAACGCCACGCGGCGGGCGTACCGCTGGGCCTAGCCGAGGCGCCGGCCGGGTTCACCGCGATCGAGCTTCCTGCGCGGATCGGCGTCGTCGCCCCCGGCGCACGCAACGCCGGGCTGTGGAAGTCGGCCCTCGACCTGCGCCTGCGCGACGAGGTGGTGATCCTGCCGCGCGAGGCGGCGCTTGCAGAAAGCGACACAGAGGGCGGGCCGGCCCCGGACGTTTTCGTGATCGCGGCAGACCTGGAGCGGCGCGACGACGGGTTGCGCCTGTTGTCGGACCTGCGCTCGCGGCCCCATACGCGGCACGCGGCAAAAGTGGTGATCCTGCCCGAGGGCGACAGCGAACGCGCGGCCATCGCGCTGGATCTCGGGGCGTCGGACATCCTCTATGACCCGTTCGACCCCGAGGAACTGGCCATTCGCATTCGCGCCCAACTGAGCCGCAAACGCCAGGCGGACCATCTGCGCGCGTCGGTCCGCGCCGGGCTGGAACTGGCCGTCACGGACAGCCTGACGGGGCTGCACAACCGCCGCTACGCGCTTTACCATCTGGACCTGATGATGGCGCGCCCGGGGCGCGGCATGGCCGTGATGATGCTGGATCTCGACCATTTCAAATCGATCAATGACTGCCACGGCCATTCAGTCGGCGACCGGGTCCTGACCCTCGTCGGACGCCGCCTGCGCGCGCAGTTGCGCGGCTCGGACCTGCTGGCGCGCATCGGGGGGGAAGAGTTTCTCGTCGCCCTGCCCGATGGGGATCGGGCCGCCGCGCTCGACTGCGCCGAACGGCTTCGCCACGCGATCAGTGACACGCCGTTCGACGTGGGCGACAGCACCGCGCCGCTTTCGGTTACGCTCAGCGTCGGCCTCGCTCTGGTCCCGCCGGGGGAGACGGGCGAGACACCGCAAAGCATCATCGACCGGGCGGATCGGGCGCTATACGGCGCGAAAAACCTCGGGCGTGACCAGGTTACGCTGTCGAACCGGCCAGCGGCCTGAGCCGACACACGAAACCGCCGCCCAAGTCGGGGCGGCGGTTGCTTGCGAGGTGCATGGCGGGCGGCAACTGACCTTAGTCGCGGTCCCCGTCATGGTCGCGATCCCGGTCGCCGTCGCGATCGCGCCCTTCGACACGCCGCATGGCCCGGTTGAGATCCTGCGCAAGCTCTTCCCGCTCCTCCAGCGACAGCGACGCAAGGTGATCGAGCAGCGCCTCGTGCCCGAAGCTTTGCAAGGCCTCGGCGGCGGCCCGCGACTCGGCCATGGCCGCTGCTGCCGCGTCCCGGTCGAACGGGTCCTGCAGCAAGGCTTGCTGCAACGACCGCAGGCTGTTGCCGATCACCCGCCGCTCGGCAATGAACTCTGCCCGCCGGTCGCGCAGCGACTCGCGCACCGTATCGCGCCCGTCATTGCCCAAGGCGATCGCGAACGGCCCAAGGCCGAGGCTGCGCAAATCCGGCGGTTCGTCGCCGCCCGCTGGGCCAATCCGGCCCGACACGGCGCCGACGACCACACCCACCACCAGAAGGTTCAACGCGAGAGAGACCGCAAGCACGATCTTGACCGCGAGGCTCGTCTTCCGGCGCGGCGTCTCGGCGGGGCCGGGTTCGTTCAAGGGGTCAGACATCGCCGCCATCCTCCCATGCAAGTGTCGTCAGGTCAGGCGTCAAGCCCGCCCCGCCGGACAGGTTCCAGATCTGCCCGCCGCTCAGCGTGTCGATCGTGTCGGGGATCGCGAACCCGATGGCGAGACCGACGACCCCGGCCATGGTCACGCCCGAGACACCGCCCCAACCGCCAAGCGCGGCAACCCAGGCCGGACGGAACGACCGAGAGCGCCGGCGCCCGGCTGTCCCGGCTTGGGCCGCACCAGCGCCCTGCGTGCCCCCGGACATCGCCTGCGTCGGCGCGATCTCGGACTGAATGGCGGCCGCATCGGCCAGCACCCGTGCCATGAGGTCGGACGAGGGCTCTGCGCCCTTGGCCTCGGCCAGCATCCGGTCGAGCCGGTCGCCCTGATCTGCGTTATTCGCCATAGCCCAACGCCTCCTTCTGTCCTTCGAGCACTGCCTTGAGCGCCCTTTTCCCTCGCGCGGTCAGGCTTTCGACCGCCTCCACCCCGATGCCGAGAATCTCGGCAATCTCGGGGTTCGCCAAGCCCTCGATATGGCGCAAGACCACCGCCTGTCTCTGGCGCTCGGGCAATGTCGCCAGCGCCGCGTCCAGGGCGGACCGCCGCCCGTCCTCGATCATGCGCGCCTCGGCGGTCGGCGCATCGTCCGGCGGGTCGATCTCGGGGTCGAGGCCGGTGGACCGGCCCGCGCGCCTCAACCGGTCGATGGCGAGGTTCGCCACCACCCGATGCAACCAGGTCGAGGGCTGCGCCGCACCATCCTGCCGCCATTCCGGTGCCGCGCGCCAGAGCCGCAGCATCGCTTCCTGCGCGATATCCTCGGCCTCGGCGGGATCGCCCAGCACGCGCGAGGCATGGCGCCACGCCCGTGGCAGCAAGCGTTCCGTCAACAGCCGAGCCGCGGCGGAATCGCCGTTGGCGAACAGCACCATCAACGCGCCATCGCCCAAACCATCCAATTCCGCATCCGGCACTGCCATGGCTCCCCATACCCCTTGCGAGGCCTTTGTGCCATGGGCGGGCGGCCTTGCAGGCACACCAGCCCATGGCTTGGTCATCCTACGCTCCGGCTCAGCCGCGACGGCCCCAGCCACGGCGACCACCGTCACGACGCTGCATGAACTGCTCCATAGCGGTCTGGAACTCCTCTTCGCTGACGACGCCATCGCCATCGGCATCGACCATCCCGAAAAGCCGGGCCGGATCGGGCATGCTGTCGCGGCCGCCGAAGCGCCCGAACTGACGGTCCCCGCGATCCCCACGGTCACCGCGGTCCATGCCGGGCCACCGGCCGAAACCGCCGTCGGGGCGGGCTGCGGCGAATTCCTCGGCGCTGAGCGCCCCGTCTTCATCGGCATCGGCCGCCGCGATCATGCGATCCACGCCGAGGGCGACACGGGCCTGGGCCATCTCGGTGCCGCGCGCGATCAACTCGTCGCGATCGAGGGTGCCATTGCCGTCCGCGTCGGCCGCTTCGAAGCGGAGTTGCGGGGCGTTCTCGATTTCCGCGCGGGTGATCGTGCCATCCCCGTCGATATCGAACCGGTCGAACATCAGGTCCGCGTTCGGGCCCGTCGCTTGCGGCAGGGGGGCCTGATCCTGCGCCACGGCAGGCAGGGCCGCCATCGGGATCAGGGCGCTCAGCAGGGCTGCTTTCCAAATCGACATGCTTCATCTCCTTTGTTTGCCTGTCTGCCCAGACTCACGGGGCATCCGCAGCTTTCCGTCGCAAAAACTTCGCGGCGGGATTTGTCGTCTGGACAGCGCCTGGCGCGCACCCCATCTTGACGCCATGCATTACGACGACCCGGCCCTGCGGCCCGAATTCGAACCACCCAAGCCCGAACGCCCCGCCTGGCCCGCCATCGCGAAGGCCATGCGCGGGCGCTGTCCCTCGTGCGGGCATGGGGCGATCTACGAGCGCTACCTGAAGCTGACGCCGACCTGCAGCACCTGCGGCGAGGACCTGAGCCATGCGCGCGCCGATGACGGCCCGGCCTATCTGTCGATCCTGGTGACGGCGAAGGTTATGGGCACGGCGATGCTGGTCACCTACGAGGCGTTCCAGCCGCCGGGCTGGGTGCTGGCGGTGACCTTTTCGATCGGTGTGGTGGCGATGGCACTTTACCTTTTGCCGAAGTTCAAGGGCCTGATCCTGGGGGTGCAATGGGCCAAGCGGATGCACGGGTTCTAGTGGACAAGACAGCGATCAGGGACGCGGCGACAATCATCGTGCTGCGCGACGCGGCCACTCGCCCGCGCGTGCTGATGGGCCAGCGCGGCAAGAGCGCGGCTTTCATGCCGTCCAAATTCGTCTTTCCGGGCGGCGCGGTGGATGCCGTGGATGCCACGATCCCCTGGGCGCGGCCACCGGCCGAAGACTGCGTGGGCCGGCTGGCGGCCGAGACCGAGACCCCGGCCGAGGCGGTGCTGGCCGCCGCCACGCGTGAGCTTTGGGAGGAAACCGGGCTTTTGCTGGGCGCCCCGGATGCGCGCGCGGGCGAGATCGAAGCGCCGAAAGGCTGGCGCGGCTACCTTTCGACCGGGCATCTGCCCGATGGCGGGGCACTGGAATTCGTGTTTCGTGCGATCACCCCGCCGGGCCGCCCGCGCCGCTTCGATGCGCGGTTCCTTCTGGCCGATGCGGGGGCCCTGGCCAGCGACCCAGATGATTTCAGCCGGGCCGAGGACGAGTTGAGCCACCTGCAATGGGTGCCGCTGGACGAGGTCCGCAGCTATGACATGCCCTTCATCACCGAGGTGGTGCTGGCGGAACTGACCGCCAAGCTGACCGGCACGGCCCATCCCGGCGTGCCCTTCTTCGACAATTCCACGGATGTCAGCCGGTTTCGCCGGCTCTGAGCAGGGGTTTCGCGGCCCCTTGGGCCGCGACCGGGGAAGCGGCGTCTCGGGGCACAAGGCCCCTCGGCGCCGCTGATGCCTCCGGCGGGAGTTTTTCTGCCAAGATGAAGGGGACGGGTCAGTTGCCGAAGAGCCGTGCGGCGAGCGACAGCCAGAGCGGCATGACCGCGAAGGCGAGCGCCGTCTGGACGGTGATCATCGCGGCCATGAGCGGCGCATCCCCGTTCAGTTGGCGCGCCAGCGTATAGGCCGCGACCCCCGTGGGCAGCGCGCCGTAGATCAAGGCCACCTGGGCAGCCAGCGGGTCGAGGCGCAGGAGCGCGGCTGCGGCGAGGATCGCTAGGGGGAACACGAGCAGTTTGCCGATGGCGCTGAGGGCCATGGGCTGCCAATCGGCGCTGAGGCCGCGGATCTTGAGGTTCGCGCCCACACACAGCAGCATGATCGGCAGCGCCGCCTGCCCCAGCACCGCGAGCGTCTCGGAGATGACCGGGATCGGCGCCCAGCCCAGCGCGTTGAAGGCGATCGCGGCGAGGATCGACAGGATCAGCGGGTTGGTGGCGAGGCTGAGCGCCGCGCCACGCACCACCCGCCCGCCGGGACGGGGCAGCATCACGGCGAAGGCCGAGACCACGGTGAGGTTGACCAAGGGCACAAGAACTGCCGCGCCGAGGACGGCCAGTTGCAGCCCCGGAAGCCCGTGCAGCGCCTCGGCCACAGCCAGCGCGATGAAGGTGTTGAAGCGCCCTGCCCCCTGCATCACGGATGTGCCGACCGCGCCCCCGCGCCTCAGCCACCAGGCGGCGGCGATGCCGAACGCGACGGCAAGGAAGAACCCGGCATAGAGGGTCAGCGCGAAGGGGATCAGGACCGGGTCCGACAGGTCGGCCTCGGAGATACGGACGAAGAACAGCGCCGGCATCAGCACGAAATAGACCAGCCGGTCGTTGAGGTTCCAGAACTCCATGCTGGGGATGCCGCCGCGCCGCAGGACGTAACCCGTGACGATGAGCAGGAAAATCGGCGCGATGGCCAGGGCGATGGACAGCATGCTCAGACGCTCCTCCAGAAGATGAGACCGATGGACGCGAGGATCAGGACGACGCCGCCGATTTCCTTGGCCGATGAGCGCTCTTTCAGCCAGAAGACCGAGACGAGAAAGGTGAAGACCAGTTCCACCTGCCCCAGCGCCTTGACCACGGCGGCGGTCTGGAGCGTGAAGGCGGTGAACCAGCCCAGGCTGCCGAGCATCGAGGCCAGGCCCATCGCGGCCGAGACCCGCCAACTGGCGGCGACGCGGGCGATCTCGCCGCGCTGGCGCAGCGCGAGCCACAGGCCCAGCGTCAGGGTCTGCACCGCCGTCGCGGCCGCGAGCGTCAGGCTGGCCCGCAGGAACACATCGCCGCTGTCCAGCGCCAGCGAGGCGCCGCGATAGCCCACGGCGGACACTCCGAACAGCAGGCCCGATGCAAGGCCATAGCCCGAGGCCCGGTTGAACAGCCTCTGGCGCAGGGGCAGTGACGTGTCCCCCTTCGGCGGGTCGGACAAGAGCACCACGCCGACAAAGCCGATGGCGATGGCCGCCACCAGCCCGGGCGAGACGGTATCTCCCAACAGGATCAGGCCAATGATGGCCGAGAGGATCACCTCGGTCTTGGCCAGCGTCACGCCCACGGGGAAATTGCGGAAGGCAAACAGCGCGACCACGCACATGGTGGCGAGGATCTGGCCCATGGCGCCGGGGATCAGAAAGGCCCAGAAGCGAAGGTCGGCGGTGGGCGTCGCCTGACCGCTGAGCCAGAGATACCCAAAGGCCAGCGCCGCCACGAGCGGGGCGGAATAGGCGAAGCGCGCCCATGTCGCCCCGGCAGTCGACAGGCCCGTGACCTTCAGGTGCCGTTGCAGCAGGAACCGCAGGTTCTGCATGAAAGCGGCGAAGATGGTGACCGGAATCCAGAGGGGCATGGCGCTGTGTCGCCCCGATCCTTGCGCGCCTCAAGCGAAATCAGTGCGGGTCAGTCGCTTGCGGATGGATAAAGCGAATGCAGCACCGGGTCCTTGGCTTGGAACAGGTGGCGGCGGGCAGATGCACCAGCCATGCGATCAGGACGCGGCGATCCCCGCCACGGATCAGCCGCCAATCCTCGGCCATTTGCGCAGCTTGCGCGACGTGGTGCGCTAGGCGCTTTGCCCCACCGCGCGGCCCACGCCCTCGGGCCAGGGCAGATCGGCATGGGCCGCCTTGGCCCGTGCCAGCCAATTGGCGATCTGGTCCGGCGGCACGGCGGACCGGCGCGTCGCCAGATCGACATGCAACAGCATCTGTTCGCCGGTCGCGCAAAGCCGGTCGCCAACCCACAACTCCTGCCAGATGTGGAATTTCTTGCCGCCCCCCTCGATCACGCGGGCCTTGACCCGGATGCGATCGCCGATCTGCACCTCGTCCAGATGCCGGATATGGGTTTCGACGGTAAAGACGCTGTGGCCCTCTGCGATCGCCTCGGGCGTCATACCGGCCCAATGCAGTAACTGGTCGCAGGCATTTGAAAACGCTTGCAGAAATCGCGCCTCGTTCATGTGCCCGTTGTAATCGACCCAGGTGACGGGCACCTGCCGATCCAAGGTCACGGGCATCGCGGGCGTGTCCGGGTCCGGCGCGGGCAAGGCAAGCCCCGCTTCGTGGCCGCGCAAGACCGCGCCAGCGCCTGCATTGCGGTCCTTCAGGACGCGCAGGATCGAGACGAGGTTGTCGTCGCGCATGGCCTCAAGCTCGGCGATGGAATGCGCGCCGGACTGCGCATCCGATTGCGCGGCAATCTTTTGGACAAGCGCCTCGCCCAGCTCCGGCACGTCCATCAGCTTGGTCCAGGGCCATTGCAGGGCAGGTCCGAACTGCCGCAGGAAATGGGCCATGCCGCCGTCCCCACCGGCGATGCGATAGGTCTCGAAGAGGCCCATCTGCGCCCAACGCAGGCCAAACCCGAGGCGGATCGCATCGTCGATCTGGCCCGTGGTCGCCACCCCGTCCTTCACGAGCCACAGCGCCTCGCGCCAGACGGCCTCCAGAAGCCGATCCGCGATATGGGCGGGCACCTCGGCCTCGATGGTCAGCGGCGCCATGCCGAGGCTGTCCAGAACCTGTTCGGACTTGGTCATCAGGTCCCTCGGCGTCTCACCTGACCCCACCAGTTCGACCAGAGGCAACAGGTAGACCGGGTTGAAGGGGTGGGCGACGATGATCTGTCCGGGCCGCTGTGCCCCCGCCTGCAACTCGGTCGGCGTGAAGCCCGAGGTCGAGGAGGCGATGATCACCTCAGGTGAACACTGCGCCTGAACTTCTTGAAATAAAGCATGTTTCAGGTCGAGTCGCTCCGGCACACTCTCCTGTATCCACGCGGCATCCCGCACCGCGCTTGCAAGATCGGCGGCATGGGTCACTCGCCCCTCGGGCGGCAGCGGCGAGTCGTAAAGGGCCGGAAGGCTGGCGCGCGCGCGGTCCAACGCGGCCTCGACCGTCGCCTTGGCCGTCGGGGACGGATCGAACACCGCGACGTCCCATCCCATGAGCGCAAAGCGCGCGGCCCAACCCGCGCCGATGACGCCCGCACCAAGGATCGCCGCTTGCCGGGTCATTCGCCCCCCTCCATCTGCGCCCGCACGGCATCCGCGGCAACCGCTCCGAAGGTGCGGTGCAGCTCTCCCTCCCAGTGCACGCCGTCGACGGGCGAGACATCGACATGCAAACCGACATCGAGAAACCCGCAACCTTGCCGATCCGCCACGTCCCGCAGATGGCCGGGCAACCCGATCTGGCGCGTCTCGGCCCCTGCGAAGACTTCGGCCAGGGTTCCGACCTCGCGCACCGGCGCGGGCGAGAACAGCAGGATCGGCAGGGACGGCAGAAGCTGGCGCGACAGGATCACCAGCCGTTCGACCGAGCGCGCGATCTCGAAAGCCGTCACCGAAAAGCGCGGTTTCAGGTCGTTCGTGCCAAGCATCAGGATCAGCAGGTCGATCGGTTCGTGGCTGTGCAGGATCGCCGGCAGAACGTCGAGGCCCGAGCGTTTGCCCCCCTCCACAAGGTCCTCATGCACGGTCGTGCGTCCCGGCAACCCTTCGGCGATCACCTGGTAGCGGGGGCCGAGCGCGGCGGCCATGGTATCGGGCCAGCGGCTGCCTTGCAGGTGCCGCCGCCGCACACCGAACTCCTCGAACGGCATGGTGCCGTGGGTGTTGCTGTCGCCGTAACACAGGATCGTGGTCATTGGGCTGCCTCCGGATGATGCGCCTTGAGCCCGAGCTTTTCGCGCACTTCGGCGGGCGAGAGGATGCGCGCGCCCATGGCTTCGGCAATGCCGCGCGCGCGCTCGACAAGTTGAGCATTGGTCGCCAAGACGCCTTTTTCCAAGAACAAATTGTCTTCCAGCCCGACGCGGATATGCCCCCCGGCAAGGATCGCCGCGGCGGCATAGGCCATTTGATCGCGCCCCAACGAGAAGGCGGAAAATGTCCAATGCTCCGGGATGGCGGCGACCATCGCGTTGAACGTGGCCAGGTCGTTCGGCGCGCCCCAGGGCACCCCCATGCAAAGCTGCACCAACGCCGGGTCGGACAGCACGCCTTCGGCCACCAGCTGTTTCGCGAACCACAGGTGGCCGGTGTCGAAACACTCGACCTCCGGCTTGACGCCCAACGCCTCCATGCGGCGCCCCATCGCGCGCAGCATGCCGGGCGTGTTGGACATCACGTAATCAGCCTCGGCGAAATTCATCGTCCCGCAATCCAGCGTGCAGATCTCGGGGCGGCACTCGGCGATATGGGTCAAACGTTCCTCGGCCGAGATGAAGTCGGTGCCGTCGGCCAATGGCAGGGGCCGGTCCGGGGGGCCGAACACCAGATCTCCCCCCATCCCCGCCGTCAGGTTCAGGATGACATCGGTGTCGCTGGCGCGGATCAGGTCGACGGCGCGCCGATAGAGCGCCGGGTCGCGCGACGGCTGGCCGGTCTCGGGGTCGCGAACATGGAGATGCGCGATGGCCGCCCCGGCCTTGGCCGCGTCGATGGCGGCCTCGGCGATGTCTTCGGGGCTGCGGGGCACATGCGGGCTTCGGTCCTGCGTCTGGCCCGACCCCGTCACCGCGCAGGTGATGAACACCTCGCGCGTCATGGTCAGTGACATCCCTTCGCCCTCCTGCTGTGCCGTTCCGGGCATGACACAATGGGGCTTCTGGCGGTGCAAGGGCTGATCGGGCCAGAAACATTCCGAAAAGCGGTCGGCCGGATCGTTTCGGCGCAATGCCCGCTTTTCATTTCTCGACATTATTCTTGGGTTGATACGATTATTTCACCTCAATGATTCAGGATTACGCACTTATCCACAAGCCATCCACAGGCTCACCCCACGCCATCAATACGGCATCGGATGCGCCTTGTGGACCGCAGCCAGCTCTTCCAGAACCTCGTCGGACAGGTGCACGTCCAACCCATCGAGGATGCGCTGAAGCTGGTCTGACGTGGTCGCGCCAAAGATCGTGGAGACCGGGAAGGGCCGCTGCACCGTGAAGGCAAGCGCCATGTGAACCACGTCGAGCCCGTGCTTCTCGGCGACCGCCATGTAGGCCGCCACGGCCTCGAAGGCGCGACCGGTCGCGCGCCCGCCGAGATCGCCATTGCCTTCCATCCGGCTGCCCGTCGGGACCGCGCCGTTCTGGTACTTCCCGGTCAACAGCCCCGCCGCGAGGGGCGAGTAGGCCAGAAGCGTCACCTGCTCGTTCACCGCCAGTTCGGCAAGGTCGGTGTCATAGAGGCGGCAGAGGAGCGAGTATTCGTTCTGGATCGTCTGCACGCGCGGCAGGTCGTGCTGCTCGGACAGGCGCAGCCATTGCGCCGTGCCCCAGGCGCTTTCGTTCGACAGGGCGAAATGGCCGATCTTGCCCGCCTTCTGGGCGGCTTTCGCGGCCTCCAGCACCTCGAGCATGTTGGCCAGCGTCGCGGCCTTGTCCTGCTGCGAGGGGTCGTAGGTCCAGCTTTGGCGGAAATGGTAGCTGCCACGGTTGGGCCAGTGCAGCTGGTAGATGTCGATATGATCGGTCCGCAAACGGGTCAGCGAGGCATCCAGCGCCTCGGCGAAGGTTTCTGCGGTGATGTCCTGCTCGGGCCGGACGAAGGCCTTGTTCTTGCCCGTGATCTTGGTGGCGAGCACGTAGTCGTCACGACGCCCCGGATTGGCCGCGTTCCAGTTGCCGAGGATCGTTTCGGTCAGGCCGACGGTTTCGGCGGTGACGGGGTTCACCGGGTACATCTCGGCCGTGTCGACGATGTCAATCCCGGCCTCCAGCGCCATGTCCATCTGACGGTGGGCATCATCCTCGGGGGTCTGGTTGCCCCAGGTCATCGTGCCGAGGCAGTAATCGGTAATGGTCTGATCGGTGCTGCCCAGTTGAATGCGGCGCATGGCTGTCCCTCGTCCTGTTCGTGATCACGATTGCGGCGCACCCTAAGGCGCCGAAGCCCGAGGGCAAGATGGGGCTTGAGAACATTTAGGGAACATCTATCATTTACCATATGGACCCCGCCCGCATCACCCGTCACAGCCACCGACAGCCGCGCCCGATGGTGCCGTTCTGCGGCCCCTTCGCGCTGACGGCCGGACGCGCGCACGAGTTTTGCGGCGCGGCGCGGCGGCGCCTGGCGCTGTGGCTGGCGCGCGGCACGACCGGTCCGGTGCTCTGGATTCGCCCCGCCTGGCACCCGGACCGCCCCCATATGGCCGGCATGGTCGAGGAGATCGCGCCGGGCCGCCTGGTTTTCGTGGAGCCGACCCGCGCCAGCGACCTGCTCTGGTCGATGGAAGAGGCTCTGCGCAGCGGCGCGGTTCCGCTGGTGGTGGGCGACCTGCCGGAGCCCCCCGCGCTGACACCCGTGCGCCGCCTGCATCTCGCCGCCGAGGCCGGGGCCGAGGCCACCGGCCGCGCGCCGCTGGCGCTCTTGCTGACGCCGGGGGACGGCGGCGCGCCGGGGGTCGAGACGCGCTGGCGGCTGGACCCGACCCACAAAAGCCCCGCGCCGGGGGCGTGGCACCTGCACCGCATCCGCGCGCGCGAGGCGCCACCGGGCGATTGGCCGATCCGGCGCGGGCCACGCGGCGCGCCCGAGATCGCCGCCACCCCGGCCGCGCGCGAACCCGCCTGACCCGAAATCGACGCCCCCCTGACGCAAACAGGCCAGAGGCGCGCCGGGCGACGCGATAGGTCAGGCATATTGCCCAACTGACCCAAGCCCCCATGCGCCTGCTGATTTCCTTTGCCGCCCTCTTCCTCTCCGTCATCCTGTTGCAACTGTCCTCGGGGGGCGTGGGGCCGCTGGACGTGCTGTCCGGCACCGAACTGGGCTTTACCAACGGGCAGATCGGCCTTCTGGGCTCGGCGCATTTCTTCGGGTTCTTCATCGGCTGCTGGTTCGCCCCACGCCTGATGGGCTCGGTCGGCCATTCCCGCGCCTTTGCCGCTTTCACTGCCATGGGCGCCATCGGCCTGATCGCGCATATGCTGGTCACCCATCCCTACGCCTGGGCAGTGATGCGGGTGGCCTCGGGGCTGTGCATCGCGGGGGCCTACACGGTGATCGAGGCCTGGCTTCAGGCCAAGGTCACGAACGCCACGCGCGGGCGCACCATGGGCACCTACCGGATGGTGGACACGGGCGGATCGCTGGCCGCGCAATTGCTGATCGGGGTGCTCGCGCCCGCTTCCTACGTCTCCTACAACATCCTTGCGCTCCTGTGCATCGCGGCGCTTCTGCCGCTGACGCTGACCCGGCTGAGCCAGCCCGAGACCGGCACCGCCCCCCGCCTGCGCCCGGGCCTTGCGTGGCGATTGTCGCCGCTCGCCGTGGCCGGTGTGATCGTCTCGGGCGTCTCGGGCGCCTCGTTTCGCATGGTCGGCCCGCTTTACGGCGCGGAAGTCGGGCTGCGCCCCGACCAGATCGGTTTCTTCCTCGCCGCGTTCGTCCTTGGGGGCGCACTGGCGCAGGTGCCCGCCGGCTGGCTGGCAGACCGCCACGACCGGCGGCAGGTGCTGATCTGGTTCTCGGTCGCCTCCGTCGCCGCCTGCGGCCTGACCGTGGCAAGTGCGGGCCTCGGCCTCGCCGCGATCTTCCTTGCGGCGCTAATCTTCGGGCTGACCACCTTTCCGATCTATTCGATCTCGGCGGCGCATGCCCATGACTGGGCCGAGGACAGCCAGAGGGTCGAGTTGTCCGCCGCGCTGATGTTCTTCTACGCGCTCGGGGCCATCATCGCCCCGCTTCTGACCTCCAGCCTGATCGCCGCTTACGGACCGGCGGCACTGTTCGCCTTCGTCGCGCTGGCCCATGGCGGGCTGCTCGTCTTTGGCCTGTGGCGCATGCGTCGTCGTGCCCCCACGGACCAGCGCGCCCCCTATGTCTGGATCCCGCGCACCTCGTTCCTTGTCGGGCGGATCTTTCGCCGGGGCGACGACTAAACGCCGTGCGCCTTGTTCCGGATCAAGGTCGGCGCCCCAAGCGACGCATAATCTGGCAACCATCCCAAACCGCTCACAAGACCGGCAAAGGAGGTCTTCATGGACATTCGATTCGACGACAAAACGGCCATTGTCACCGGCGCAGCATCCGGCATCGGCTTTGCCATCGCCAAGGAACTGGCCCATAGCGGCGCCACGGTCCTTCTGGCGGACCTGAGCGCCGAGGACGCGGCCGAAAAGGCCGAAGAAATCGGGCATGGTGCAATCTCCTGCGCGACGGACGTGGCCAAACCCGACCAGGTCGAGGCAATGGTGAAACTCGCCGTGGCCAAGACCGGACGGCTGGACCTGCTCGTCAACAACGCGGGCATCGGCGGGCCGGCAGAGCCCACGGGCAACTACCCGCTCGACGGCTGGCACCAGGTGATCGACGTGAACCTGCACGGCGTTTTCTACGGCATGCGCTACGCCATTCCCGTCATGAAGGCGGGCGGTGGCGGGTCCATCGTCAATATCGCCTCGATCCTCGGCAGCGTCGGCTTCGCCACGGCCTCGCCCTATGTCGCCGCGAAACACGCGCTGCTGGGGCTGACCAAAACGGCGGCGCTGGAACATGCCGCGGACAATATCCGGATCAACGCCGTGGGGCCGGGCTTCATCCATACCCCCCTGATCGACAAGCATCTCGACGCGGACACCCAAAGCTATCTCGCCGGGCTCCATGCACTCAAACGCATGGGCACCCCGGAAGAGGTCGCGACGCTGACCTGTTACCTCCTGTCCGAGGCCGCCAGCTTCATCACCGGCTCTTACCACCTCGTCGATGGGGGCTATACGGCGCAATAGGCACGGCCTGACCGGGACGGCGCCACTCGCACCTCTGGCTTCTGGCCGCAGGGGGCGCTAAACGGTGCGCGACAGCACGGCAGGAGTCCCCTATGGCGCGCACCCTCATCACCTCGGCGATCCCCTACATCAACGGGATCAAGCATCTCGGCAACCTCGTGGGCAGCCAGTTGCCCGCCGACCTCTACGCCCGCTACCGACGCGCGCGCGGCGACGAGGTTCTGTTCCTCTGCGCCACCGACGAACACGGCACCCCGGCCGAGCTGGCCGCGGCCAAGGCTGGCAAGCCGGTGGACGAATACTGCTCCGAGATGTGGGGCGTTCAGGCCGGGCTGGCCGAGGGCTTTCGCCTGTCCTTCGACCATTTCGGGCGGTCTTCCAGCCCTCAGAACCACAAGCTGACCCAGCATTTCGCGGGCAAGCTGGCCGAGGCCGGGCTGATCCGCGAAGTGACCGAAAAACAGGTCTATTCCAACGCCGACGGCCGCTTCCTGCCCGACCGCTACATCGAGGGCACCTGCCCCAACTGCGGCTACGACAAGGCCCGCGGCGACCAGTGCGAGAACTGCACCAAGCAGCTGGACCCGACCGACCTGATCGAGCCGCGCAGCGCGATCTCGGGCTCGACCGACCTGGAAGTGCGCGAGACCAAGCACCTCTACCTGCGCCAATCCGCGATGCGCGCGCAACTGGAAGAGTGGATCGACTCGAAAACCGACTGGCCGGTGCTGACCACCTCGATCGCCAAGAAATGGCTGAACGACGGCGACGGGCTGCAGGACCGGGGCATCACCCGCGACCTCGACTGGGGCATCCCGGTCAAGAAAGGCGAAGACGACTGGCCCGGGATGGAAGGCAAGGTCTTCTACGTCTGGTTCGACGCGCCGATCGAATACATCGCCTGTGCCGCCGAATGGGTCGATGCAGGCAAGGGCACCGATTGGGAACGCTGGTGGCGCACCGACAAGGGTGCCGATGACGTGCGCTACGTCCAGTTCATGGGCAAGGACAACGTGCCCTTCCACACGCTCAGCTTCCCGGCCACGATCCTCGGCTCGGGCGAGCCGTGGAAGCTGGTCGATTACATCAAGTCCTTCAACTACCTGAACTACGATGGCGGCCAGTTCTCGACCAGCCAGGGGCGCGGCGTGTTCATGGACCAGGCGCTGGAAATCCTGCCCGCCGATTACTGGCGCTGGTGGCTTCTGTCCCACGCGCCCGAGACCTCGGACAGCGAGTTCACGTGGGAGAATTTCCAGGCCGGCGTAAACAAGGACCTCGCCGACGTGCTGGGCAATTTCGTCAGCAGGATCACGAAGTTTTGCCGCTCGAAATTTGGCGAGGTCGTGCCTGAAGGCGGCGAGATGGGAGATAAGGAACAGGCCCTGATCGCGGAACTGGAAACGCGGCTGGCCGCCTACCAGCACCACATGGACGCGATCGAGATCCGCAAGGCATCGGCCGAGCTGCGCGCCATCTGGGCTGCGGGCAACGAGTACCTGCAATCCGCCGCTCCCTGGACCGCCTTCAAGGAAGACCCGGACCGCGCCGCCGCGATCACCCGATTCGCGCTGAACCTCATCCCGCTCTACGCCGGCCTGTCCGCGCCCTTCATCCCCGACGCGGCCGCGGCGATGGCCAAGGCCATGGGCACCGAGCTGTCCTGGCCCGAGAACGTGGCGCAGGCGGTCGGCACCCTTCCGGCCGGGCATGTCTTCACGGTGCCCGATGTCCTCTTCGCCAAGATCAGCGACGAGGCGCGCGAGGACTGGCAGGCGCGTTTCTCGGGCATCCGCACCTGACGGCACCCGAGGCATGGGGGCTCTGCCCCCGCCCTTCGGGCTCCCCCGAAGGTTTTTTGGCCAAGATGAAGACAGGAGCGGTGCGCCCCGGTCCACCCCGCACCCGGCTTTAGCGGATTGGCTACCGGTGTTGTCCGGGCACGGGGCTTCACCTTGGACGCCGCTTCGCTCTCCAGCTCACGGCGCAGCCCCACCATGGCGCGTTAACGTTAACGAAGCGTTACCTGTCCCTTCATCTTGGCGAAAAAACTCCCGCCGGAGGCACAAGGCGCGCCCGAGCGGCCTCCGGCAGGAGGCCCGAGGGCGCGCCTCGCCCGGTCGCGGCCGACAGGCCGCGAAACGCATGTCAGGATTTCAGCACCGCGCCCGGGTTCATGATGCCCCTGGGATCGAGCGCCGCCTTGATCGCCCGCATCGCCGCCAGCTTGCCCGGATCGCCGTAGCGTTCGAGATCGTCCACCTTGAACCGCCCGATCCCGTGCTCGGCCGAGACCGAGCCCCCCATCGCGTGCACAAGGTCATGCACCGCCCGCTTGATCGCGCCGCGCTCGGTCTCGTGATCCGCACGCGTTCTGCCGGGCATCGGGAAGACGTTGTAATGCAGGTTGCCGTCGCCAAGATGGCCAAAGCAGTTGATCCGGTACTCCCCGACCTCGGCCAGTTTGCCGGGCGCCTCGGCGATGAAATCGGGGATGCGCGCCACGGGCACCGAGATGTCATGCGAGGACACCGCGCCGATCCGCCGGTTGGCCAGCGGGATGTTCTCGCGCAGCGCCCAGAATTCCTGCCTTTGGGCCTCGGATTGGGCGATCACGCCATCCGTGACCAGGCCCGCCTCGAAGGCCTCGGCGAACAACTCTTCCAACGCCTCCTCTGGCCGCGCGCCGCCGGACAGGCCCAGATCGACCAGGCACATCCAGTCGGGCGGCGTGTCGAAGGGCTGTTTCACCTCCGGACCGACCTCGTTCAGGAAATCGAGGCCCATGCGGCTGATGATCTCGAAAGCCGACACGCCTTCGCCGATCCGGGCCTGTGCCATGCGCAACAGCCCCAGTGCCGCCTCGGCACCCGGCACCACCATCAGCGCCGCGCCTGTCGCCTCCGGCATCGGGAACAGCCGCAACGTGGCGGCGGTGATCACGCCAAGCGTCCCCTCCGCCCCGATCAACAGGTGGCGCAGGTCGTAGCCGGTGTTGTTCTTGCGCAGCGGCGAGAGCGTGTTCATCACCGTCCCGTCCGGCAGCACCGCCTCGATCCCGAGGCAGAGATCGCGTGCATTGCCGTAGCGGATCACGTTCACCCCGCCCGCATTCGTCGCCAGCAGCCCCCCGATCCGCGCCGAGCCCTGGCTGGCCAGCGTCAGCGGAAAGATCCAGCCATCGGCCTCGGCCGCGGCGTGGATATCGGCGAGGATCGCGCCGGCCTCCACCGTCATGGTCCCCGCCTGCGCATCCATCTCGCGCACGGCGCGCATGCGTTCCAGCGACAGGATCACCGGCGCGGGCCCGGACTCGGACAATTGCCCGCCGACAAGGCCCGTGCCGCCGCCATAGGGGATCACCGGCGTGCCCGTCTCGGCACAGGCCTTGATGGTGTCCGCCACCTCCGCCGTCGTGGCGGGCAGGACAAGCGCGGCCCCCTGCCCCATCCAGCGGCCGCGCGGCTCTTCGAGGTAGCGCGGTTCGACCTCGCGCAGGGCGGACGGGGGCAGACGCTCTGCCAGGAGGCTCAGGATATCGGTCATGCTGTCTTACCTAGCGCGTTGGCACGGGGCGTGGAAGGCGATGGGCCGGGCCTTTTCACCCGACATCCGTCCGCCCCCGGCGATCCGCGCGCAGATTGGCGTAGAGCACGTGGTTCCGCCAGCGGCCGTTGATCTGCAGATAGCTTTGCGCGACGCCCTCGTATTTGAACCCGGTTTTCTCAAGCACACCGCGCGAGGCGGCGTTTTCCGGCAGGCAGGCGGCCTCCAACCGGCTGAGATCCAGCGAGCGGAAGGCGTAATGCACCACGGCTTCGATCGCCTCGCGCATGTAGCCCTGCCGCGCATGGACCTCGCCAATCCAGTAACCAAGCGTGCCCGCCTGCGCGGGCCCGCGCCGGATGTTGTCTAGCGTGATGGCCCCGAGCAGCACCTCGTCGGCGCGGCGATGGATGAACAGCGGCACCGCGTTGCCCTGCGACAGCGCCCGCTGCGCCCAGTAGACCCGGTTGGTGAAGGCCTTGCGGGTGAGGTGATCGACGGCCCAGGCGGGCTCCCACGGTTTCAGGAAGGCCTCGGACTGGCTGCGCAGGGCGACCCAGGCGCGGTAATCGGCATGGCGCGGCAACCGCAGCGACAGGCGATCCGTTTCGATCCGAATGTGCCGCTTCCGGCTCAGCATCAGGCCGCCAGACGCTCCGTCACATGGGCGAGGTCGGGCGCGCCCGACACCGGGCCATACAGCGCCATGGCCGCGCGGCCCGATTGCACCAGCCCGGCGGCATGGGCGCGCAGACCTTCCAGCGTCACCGCGTCGATCTTTTCGACGCTTTCTTCCAGCGGCGGGACGCGGCCCCAGATCGCGACGAGGCGCGCCATGCGCTCGGCCCGGGCCGAGGGGCTTTCCAGCCCCATCAACAGCCCCGCCTTGATTTGCGCGCGGGCGCGATCCAGTTCGACCGCCGTCATGTCCTCGGCCGAGCGGCGGATCTCATCGAGCGTCAGCCCCACGAGGTCGCCCAACTGGTCGCCCGAGGTGCCAGCGTAAATCGTCAGCATGCCGGTATCGTCGAAGGCACCGACCGAACTGTAGATCGTGTAGCACAGGCCCCGACGTTCCCGGATTTCCTGGAACAGGCGCGAGGACATGCCGCCGCCCAGGGCCGTGGCGTAGATCTGCGCGGTATGGATGTCGTCCGAGCGATAACCGGGGGCCTCCAGCGCCAGGGTGAAATGCGCCTGTTCAAGCTCCTTGATGACCCGCTTCTCGCCACCGGCGAAGCGCCCCGGTTCGGGGGTCGCCACGGAGCCGGGGGTCATGTGGCCAAAGGCCGCCTCGGCCAGCCGCACGATCTGGTCATGATCGACCGCGCCCGCCGCCGACAGGATCAGCTGCCCCGGCCCGTAATGCTCGGCCACAAAGCCGTCGAAATCGCCCCGCGAAAAGCCGCGCACGCGCTCGGCGGGGCCAAGGATCGTGCGCCCAAGCGGCTGGCCCGGATAGGCCTCTTCCTGCAACCAGTCGAAGATGATGTCGTCCGGCGTATCGGCGGCCTGCCCGATCTCTTGCAGGATCACGCCGCGCTCCACCTCGATCTCGCGCGGGTCGAAGGCAGGGTTGAGCGTGATATCGGCGATCAGGTCGATCGCCAGCGGCACGTCATCGGCCAGAACGCGGGCGTAATAGGCCGTCACCTCGCGCGAGGTATAGGCGTTCAGGTAGCCGCCCACATCCTCGATCTCCTCGGCGATCTGCTGGGGCGAGCGGCGCGCCGTGCCCTTGAACGCCATGTGTTCGAGGAAATGGGCGATGCCGTTCTGCTCGGCCCGCTCGTGACGTCCCCCGGCGCTGACCCACAGCCCGACCGAGGCCGACTGCATCGAGGGCATATGCTCGGTCACGATGCGCAACCCGTTCGACAGGGTATGAAGTTCCACCGTCACGCGAACACGCCCTCCTCGATCAGCGCCTCGATGGCCGAGAGGTCATTCTCGACCCGCGTCACGCGTTCCTCGCGGTCGAACAGGTCGGCCATGCGCGGCGGCAGTGCGGGGCGGATGCCCGTCGCGGCCTCGACCGCATCGGGAAATTTCGCCGGATGCGCGGTGGCGAGCGTGACCAGCGGCGTGCTGCCCTGGAAGTCTTGCGCGACATGCACGCCGACCGCCGAATGGGGGCACAGCAACTCGCCCATCTCGGCCCGCGCGCGCTTGATCATGGCGCTGGTTTCCTCTTCCGAGGCGCGGCCGGAGGCGAAGGTTTCGCGCAACCCTTGCAGCGCGCCCTGGCTGATGTGGAACCCGCCGCCCGATTTCAACTCGTCCATCAGCTGCGCCACAGCAGCCCCGTCGCGGCCATAGGCGTCGAACAAGGCGCGCTCGAAATTCGAGCTGACCTGGATATCCATCGACGGGCTGATCGAGGGCGTCACGCCATGGGTGACGTAATCGCCCGAGGACAGCGCCCGGTGCAGGATGTCGTTCTGGTTGGTCGCCACGATCAACTGCTCGATCGGCAGGCCCATCTTCTTGGCGATATGACCCGCGAAGATGTCGCCGAAATTGCCCGTGGGCACGCAGAAGCTGACCTTGCGATGCGGCGCGCCCAGGCTGACGGCGGCGGTGAAGTAATAGACGACCTGCGCCAGCACACGCGCCCAGTTGATCGAGTTCACGCCCGCCAGCCGCACCCGGTCGCGGAAGTCGAAATCGTTGAACATGTCCTTCACGCGCGCCTGGCAATCGTCGAAATCGCCGGTCAGCGCGAGGGCATGGGCATTGGCCTCGGACACGGTGGTCATCTGGCGGCGCTGCACGTCCGACACGCGGCCATGCGGAAACAGGATGAAGACCGACACGTTGTCGAGGCCGCGAAACGCCTCCATCGCGGCCGAGCCGGTATCGCCCGAGGTCGCGCCGACGATGGTCACCCGGTCGCCCCGGCGCTTCAGCGCGGCCTGGAACAGCTGACCGATCAGCTGCATCGCGAAATCCTTGAAGGCCAGCGTCGGACCGTGGAACAGCTCCAGCAGGAAATGGTTCGGCTGCAACTGCTTGAGCGGTGCGCGGGCGGCATGGCCAAACCCGGCATAGGCCGCTTCGATCAGCGCGGCGAATTCGTCATCGGTGAAGGTGTCGCCGATGAAGGGGCGCATCACGCGAAAGGCGACCTCTTCATAGGGCAGCCCGGCCAGCGCGGCGATATCGCCCTGGGACATCACCGGCACCTCGGCGGGAACGTAAAGCCCCCCGTCGCGGGCCAGACCCGTCAGCATCGCTTCTTCGAAACTCAACTCGGGGGCGGTCCCCCGCGTGGATACATACCGCATCGCTTGTCCTTCAGACCGTTCGTCGCCTGATACGCCACAGAAGATAGAGTGTCATCCCCAACCAGAGCACCGCCAGCGAAAACCACGTGATGGCATAGTTCAAGTGGTCGTTCGGGATGCCCTCGGTCGTTACCGGAAGGGGCGTGATCGGGGCATCATCCACCGACAGGTCCCGCGCGATGACGAAGACGGGCTCGGCGTCGAGATGCTCGGCCAGCGCATCCACGTCGCGCGCGTACCAGATGTTTCGGGCGAGGTCCGGCTCGGGCGTGAAGCCGTCCACTTCCTCGGGCCAATGGACATTGCCGGTGACGGTGACCGCGCCCTCATGCGCGGGCACCGCGCCCTCGGTCGGCATGATGCCGCGATCGACAAGGATCACCCGCGCGCCGGTGTCGAAGGGCGAGATCACGCGATAGCCCGCGCCCACACCGCGCTGGCTGACAAGGACACGGGCATAGGCATCGCCGAACTGCCCGGTCACCTCGACCGGCAGGAACCGGTCCGCTTCCATATCCGGTGCCTCGGGCAGCGCCACCGGGGCGTCGGCGATGCGCGCCTCGATATCGGCCAGCATCGCCTCTTTCCACGCCAGCCGCTGCACCTGCCAGACCCCGAGGCTGACCAGGATCGCCACGCCGCCGATCCCGAAGACCAAGGGCCAGATCATACGCCGCATCTTGTCGCCTCCAATGGAAAGGCCCGCCAAGTGGCAGGCCTTTGCGCGAAATTCAAGTCGCGCCCGACAGGCGGGCGCGCTGCCCGTCAATGGGCGATCTGGCCCTGGCCCCAGATGTAGACCGCCAGGAACAGGAACAGCCAGACCACGTCGACGAAGTGCCAGTACCACGCCGCCGCTTCGAACCCGACATGCTTCTCGGGCGTGAACTGCCCCGCCTTCACCCGCAGGTAGCAGATGAACAGGAAGATGGTGCCGATGATCACGTGCAGGCCGTGGAAGCCGGTCGCCAGGAAGAAGGTCGAGAAGAACTTGTCACCGCCGAAGGTCCAGTCCTCATGCGCGATCAGCTCCCAGTATTCGAAGGCCTGCAGCCCGGTGAAGGCAAACCCCAGAACGACGCCGATCAGAAGACCCCATTCGACATCCTTGCGGTCTTCGTTATGGACAAGCGCATGGTGCGCCCAGGTCACGGCGCAGCCCGACAAGAGCAGGACCAGCGTGTTGATCAGCGGCAGGTGGAACGGGTCCACCGTATGGATCTCGGGCATCGAGTAGGCCGAGCCCTCGTAGGCGCTCATCGGGTAGAGCGCGTGCTTGAAGAACGCCCAGAACCACGCGACGAAGAACATCGCCTCGGACATGATGAACATGATGAAGCCGTAGCGCAGACCAAGGCGCACGACCGGCGTGTGGTCGCCGTCATTGCTTTCGTGCACGACATCGGCCCACCAGCCGTACATGACGTAAAGCACGGCAGCGAGGCCCATCAGGAACAGCCAGGGCGACCCGGAATGCATCCAGTTCACGGCGCCGAACAGCATCGCGAAGGCACCGCCAGCGGCCATGAGCGGCCAAATGGACGGTGGCAGAATATGGTAGTCGTGTTTTGCGTGGGCCATGGGTGTCTCCGTCCTCCCGGTCGTCGTCTCAGTTGCCGCCCGATGTCGCTGCATCGAGCGCGGCATAATCTTCTGGCATGTCCGTCACATGGAACGTGTAGGACAGGGTGATCGCGGGCGTGCCGCGGATTTCGGGGTCGTCCACGATTTCGGGATCGACATAGAAGGTCACGGGCATCTGCACGCGCTCGCCCGGCTCCAGCACCTGCATCTCGAAACAGAAGCAGGCGATCTTCACGAAGTAGCTGCCCGCATCGAAGGGCGCGACATTGTAGCTGGCCGTGCCCGCGACGGGGCGGTCGGTCGGGTTAAAGGCCTCGTAGAAGGCCAGGCCCGTCTCGCCGATGCGGATATCCATATGCGGCTCGACCGGGCGGAATTCCCACGGCATGTCGCGCGCAAGGCTCGCGTCGAAGCGCACCCGGATCGTCTGGTCGAGGATCTGGTCGCTTTCGGTCTCGGCGACGTTGGTCGTGCCGCCATAGCCCGTCACGCGGCAGAACCAGTCGTAGAGCGGCACGGCGGCCCAGGCGAGGGATGCCATCACCACGATCACGCCCAGCAGGCCGAAGACCGTCTTGCGGTGAGAGGCTTGTCCGCTCATTGATCGCCCCCCTCCGTCACCGGGGTGACCGAGACGCGCGGCTGGTGGTCGAACGCCTCCATCGATGCGCCTTCCTGGATCTTGGCGATGGTCAGGCCAAAGACGATGGCGGCAAAGCCGACAAGGCTCAGCGCCACGCCGACATTCCGGCCCAGCCGGCGCTTGTGCAATTCGTGGGTCTCAGTGATCGGCATCTCTTACCACCCCCAGACGCCGGCCGCCCGCATCGCCGCATCGGCCATCAGCGCGCCGAAATGCAGGAACAGGTAGCTCAGCGAGAATTTGAACAGCCGCTTCTCGGCGGCATAGCTGTCGGCCTCGGCCGTCGCTTCGTCGCGCCGCCAGACGGCGTAGGCGCGAAGCACGAAGATCAGGTTCAGCACGATGGCCGCCGACAGGTAGATCGGCCCGCCGATCGAGGTCAGGCCAAGGCCCAGCGCCACCGGCGCCAGCAGCAGCGAATAGATCCAGACCTGGCGGCGGGTTTCCTTGCGGCCGTGGGTAACGGTCAGCATCGGCACCTTCGCCTCGTGGTAGTCGGATTTCATGAACAGCGCGAGCGCCCAGAAATGCGGCGGCGTCCACATGAAGATCAGGCCGAACATCAGCACCGACTCGATCGAAACGCCGCCCGTCACGGCCGCCCAGCCGATCATCGGCGGAAAGGCCCCCGCAGCGCCACCGATCACGATGTTCTGCGGCGTCGCCCGCTTCAGCCACATCGTGTAGATCACCGCGTAGAAGAAGATGGTGAAGGCCAGAAGCCCGGCCGCGACCCAGTTCGTCGCCAGCCCCAGCATCGCCACCGAGATCACGCTCAGCCACAGCCCGATGGACAGGGCCTCGCCGCCCGTGACCTTGCCCGCCGGAACGGGGCGGCCCTTGGTGCGCTTCATGATCCGGTCGATATCGGCGTCATACCACATATTCAGCGCGCCCGAGGCGCCGCCGCCCAGCGCGATGAACAGGATCGCGGTGAAGCCGACCATGGGGGATAGGCTACCCGGCGCGACAAGCAACCCGGCCAACGCCGTGAAGACAACCAGCGACATCACGCGCGGCTTCAGAAGCAGCACGTAGTCTCCGAATCGCGCTTCGGGCGCGCCGGTTTGTACTTCGGTGTTGACGGTTGCGTCGCTCATCGCGCCGGACCCTCCCGGTCGAAAGTGAGGGTGGGCCGCATCAGCGCCGCCCACCCGATCTCGTGAATTACTCGGCCGCGGCCAGCTCGATCACCTGCGGGGCCGTCATGCCGTCGATCGAGTTGAAGGCCGTCGCCTCGCCCGCGACCCAGGCCTCGTATTCCTCGGGCGTCACGGCAAAGACAGTGATCGGCATGTAGGCGTGGTTCACGCCGCACAGTTCCGAGCACTGGCCGAAATAGACGCCTTCCTGGCCCGGCTCGACCTCGAACCACAATTCGGCGAGGCGACCCGGCACGCCGTCCTGCTTCACACCGAAGGCGGGCATCGCCCAGCTGTGGATCACGTCGGCGGCGGTCACCTGCACGACCACGGTCTGACCGGTCGGCACAACCAGCGCGGTGTCGGTGGCCAGCAGGTATTCGTCCTGGCTGTAGCCATACTCGGCCAGTTCATCCTCGTTCAGCATGACGGACAGGTAGTCGATGCCATGCTCGGGATATTCATAGCCCCAGTACCACTGGTAGCCGGTCGCCTTCACCACGACATCGGCCTCGGGGATGGTCTGCTGGCGGAACAGCACCGGCAGCGAGAAGGCCCCGATCACGATCAGGATGATCAGCGGCACGACCGTCCAGGTCACCTCGATCTTGGTGTTGTGCGTGAAGCTTGACGGCACCGGGTTCGCCTTGGCGTTGTGGCGCAGCATCGTCCAGATCAGCAGGGCGGTGACGAAGATCACGATCGCCGTGACGATCACAAGAAGCAGCGTATCGAGCGCGCGGATGTCCTGCGCGACACTGGTCACCCCCGGCTGCATGTTGACGCCGCCCGGCTCGGGCGCACCGATGATCTCCAGCCCCTCGCGCAGGCCAGCGGTCTGCGCGCTTGCCGCCGCGGCTGTCAGGGTTGCTCCGAATGCAGCCGTCAGGCCGCCAAGCTTCTTGCGAAGTGCCATGCGTTTAAGTCCCGTTCTGTCCCGGCTGCCGCTCCTCTTGCCCCGTGACACGGGGCTCCTCCGTTTCGGCATACCGTTGCGTTCCAAGCTGCTAGGACCATATCCTTGAGCGAGTATCAACACATTGGTCAAAAATGTCTCACCTGGCAAGAACTTGACATAGATCATTTTTGACCCCTGCGCGGAGCCCCGAATGTCGCAAGTTTCCCCTTCTTTTCGACCGTTTGAGACCCAGATTGACGAAAATGCCGCACTTTCGATTCTGCGTGCCGCGACCGACGGGGCGGACGATGGCGAGCTGTTTCTCGAACGTCGTCGGTCCGAGGTTCTGGTTTTCGACGATGGACGCGTGCGCAATGCGAGCTATGACGCGGGCGAGGGATTCGGCCTGCGCGCCGTGAAGGGCGAGGTCGCGGCCTACGCCCATTCCACCGAGATTTCCGAAGCGGCCCTGCGCCGGGCCTCTGAAACCACGCGCCTTGCCGTGGGCGACGGCGGCGGCACCATGGCCGAGCCGCCCCAGGGCACCAATGCGCTCCTTTATACCGACGCCGACCCGATGTCGGGGGCCGAGTTCGGCGTGAAACTCGACACGCTGCGCGAGATCGACGCCTTCGCGCGTGACCTCGACCCGCGCGTCGTGCAGGTCTCGGCCAGCCTCGCCGCCTCCCTGCAAGAGGTCGAGATCCTGCGCCCCGAGGGTCACCGCGTGGCCGATGTGCGCCCGATGGTGCGCCTGAACGTGTCGATCATCGTCGAGGAAAACGGCCGCCGCGAGTCGGGCAGCGCGGGCGGCGGCGGGCGGATCGGCCTGACCGGCCTGCTCGAACGCGCCCATTGGGAAGGCGTGGCGCGCGAGGCGCTGCGCATCGCGCTGGTCAATCTCGGCTCGGTACCCGCCCCCGCCGGCGTGATGGACGTGGTCCTGGGACCCGGCTGGCCCGGCATCCTGCTGCACGAGGCCGTGGGCCACGGGCTGGAGGGCGATTTCAACCGCAAGAAGCAATCGGCCTTTGCCGGGCTGATGGGCCAGCGTGTCGCCGCCCCCGGCGTCACCGTGCTGGATGACGGCACCATCCCCGACCGGCGCGGCTCCGTCACCGTGGATGACGAGGGCACGCCCGCCCACAAGACCACGCTGATCGAGGATGGCATCCTCGTGGGCTACATGCAGGACCGGCAATCGGCCCGCCTGATGGGGGTGCAGCCCACCGGCAATGGGCGGCGCGAAAGCTACGCCCACGCCCCGATGACCCGCATGACGAACACCTACATGCTGGGCGGCGACGCAGAGCCGGGCGATATCCTCGCCGATCTCAAGGACGGCATCTATGCCGTGGGCTTCGGCGGCGGGCAGGTCGACATCACCAACGGCAAATTCGTCTTCTCCTGCACCGAGGCCTACCGGGTGCAGAACGGCAAGGTCGGCGCGCCGGTCAAGGGTGCCACGCTGATCGGAGACGGCGCCACCGCGCTGCAAAACATCCGCGCCATCGGCAATGACATGGCGCTCGATCCCGGGATGGGCAATTGCGGCAAGGCGGGCCAGTGGGTGCCCGTGGGCGTGGGCCAGCCGACACTGATGATCGGCGGGCTGACAGTGGGCGGCTCGGCGGCCTGAGGGCCGACGAGGCGGGACTGGCGGGGCGCGTGCCGTAACCTTGCCCGCCAACCGCCGCGCTTTGGCCCTGAAGCGGTAAGGATCGGTTAACCATTTCGCGCCAGCGTTATGGCATGTGGACCGTCGCCGATTCTCCCCCTGCGGCCCAATGGGCCGACGCCGCCTTCTACGAGGTGCCCGTCAGCTATACCCCGCCGCCCGCCGATGGCGCGGCAGAACGGCTGGCGCGGCTGCGCCTGATCCGCTCGCGCCGGGTGGGGCCTGCCACCTACCTTCGCCTGATGGCCGAACACGGCGCGGCCCACGCCGCGCTGGACGCCCTGCCCGAGGTCGCCCGCGCCGCCGGGGTCGAGGCCTATACACCCTGCCCCGAACCGGTCGCGGCGGCCGAGATGCGCGCCGCCGAGCGTTTGGGCGCGCGCATGCTCTGCCTCGGCGATCCCGACTACCCCGCCGCGCTGGCCGAGATCTCTGATGCCCCGCCGATCCTCTGGGCACTTGGCGATCTGTCGCTGCTTGCGCGGCCCGCGCTCGCCATGGTCGGCACGCGCAACGCCTCGGCGCTCGGGGCGCGCATGGCCCGCCGCCTTGCCGCCGATCTGGGTGCCGCAGGCTTCACCGTTGTCTCCGGGCTGGCCCGCGGCATCGACGCGCTGGCCCATTCCGCGGCGCTCGGCACCGGCACCATCGCCGTGCAGGCGGGCGGGCTCGATGTGATCTACCCGACCGAGAACACCGAGCTTGCCCATGACATCGCCCGCCAGGGCCTTCGGCTGTCGGAAATGCCCTTCGGCCTGCATCCGCAGGCGCGCCATTTCCCGCGCCGCAACCGGATCGTCTCGGGCCTCGCGCGGGCCGTGATCGTGGTCGAGGCTGCGGCCCGGTCCGGCTCGCTCATCACTGCACGCTGCGCGGCCGACCAGGGGCGCGAGGTCATGGCCGTTCCCGGCCACCCGATGGACAGCCGCGCCTCGGGCGCCAATCTCCTGATCCGCGACGGCGCGCTGCTGATCCGCTCGGCCGAGGACGTAATCGAAGCCTTGGGCCAACCGGCCCCTGCCCCCCTGCCCCAATCCGACACGGCGACCCGGATGGCCGCGCGGCAGCACGCCCGCCAGGATCCTCCCCGCCCGCAACAGCCCACCCCGCCCGGCGGGATCGAGGCGCTGATCCTCGACACGCTCGGCCCCTCGCCCGTGGCCGAGGACCAGCTGATCCGGGACCTCGCCCGCCCCCCGCGCGAGGTTGCGCAAGCCCTCGCCATCCTCGAAATGGCCGGGCGCATCACCCGCGCCGCCGGCGGCATGGTCAGCCGCACCTCGTAAGATCGCGCGAAATTTTCCAAGGCGTAGCCTTGTCCACAGCGCACCCCGGATGCCGCATTGACAACCGCCCCCTCGGCCCCACATGGTCCGCCGCCAACACGGGAGGCCGATTTGCGGGCCGCCCAACTTCATTACGATCCCGTATCCAAGGTGTCCGTTCCATGCCCGTCGTCGTTGTCGAATCCCCGGCCAAGGCCAAGACAATCAACAAGTATCTGGGCGATGATTATACCGTTCTGGCCTCCTACGGGCATGTCCGCGACCTGCCCTCCAAGGACGGCTCGGTCGACCCCGAACAGGGCTTCGCGATGGAGTGGGAGGTCGCCAGCGACAGCAAGAAGCACCTCAAGGCCATCGCCGACGCGCTGAAAGACGACCCTGACCTGATCCTCGCCACCGACCCCGACCGCGAGGGGGAGGCGATCAGCTGGCACCTGCAGGAGGCCCTGCAAAAGCGCCGCGCGCTGAAGAAGGACAGCAAGGTGCGCCGCGTCACCTTCAACGCCATCACCAAGGATGCCGTCACCCGCGCCATGGCCGAGCCGCGCGATGTCGACATGGAGCTGGTCGAAGCCTATCTCGCCCGCCGTGCGCTGGATTACCTCGTGGGCTTTACCCTGTCGCCGGTGCTCTGGCGCAAGCTGCCCGGCGCGAAATCGGCGGGCCGTGTGCAATCGGTCTGCCTGCGCCTCGTCGTCGAACGCGAGATGGAGATCGAGGCCTTCCGCCCCCGCGAATACTGGTCGGTCAAGGCGATCCTCGAAACCCCGCGCGGCCAAAGCTTCGAGGCCCGTCTCGTCAGCCTTGGCGGCAAGAAACTCGACCGCTACGACCTGCCCAACCAGGCCGAGGCGGGGCTGGCCGTGCAGGCCGTCGCCTCCCGTGCGCTCTCGGTCACGCAGGTCGAGGCCAAGCCGACCTCGCGCAACCCCGCCCCGCCCTTCATGACCTCGACCCTCCAGCAGGAGGCGTCGCGCAAGTTCGGCTTCGGCGCGAAACAGACCATGGCCGCCGCCCAGCGCCTCTACGAGGCGGGGCACATCACCTACATGCGGACCGACGGCATCGACATGGCGCCCGAGGCCGTGCAGGCCGCGCGCGCCGCGATCACCGACCGCTTCGGCGCGAACTACACGCCGTCCAGCCCGCGCATCTACAAGAACAAGGCCAAGAACGCGCAGGAAGCCCACGAATGTATCCGCCCGACCGACATGACGAAATCGGCCGACGAGATCCGGCTGTCCGAAGAGGATCAGCGCAAGCTCTATGACCTGATCTGGAAGCGCACCATCGCCAGCCAGATGGAAGCCGCCCGGATGGAGCGCACCACGGTCACCATCGCCAGCGACGACCGGCAGGTCGAGTTGCGGGCCACGGGCCAGGTCGTGCTGTTCGACGGGTTCCTCAAGGTCTACGAGGAAGGCCGCGACGATGCCGCCGAGGACGAGGATGGCAAGCGCCTGCCGCAGATCTCCGAGGGCGATGCCTTGAGCCCCGCCAAGGGCGCACTGGCCGCCGATTTCGCCAAGGCCGCCGGAGAGGGCGACGCGGTGATCGAGGATGACAGCGCAAGCGGCGAGATGAAACGCGCCGACGCGGCGCTTCTGTCCAGGGACGGCGCCGTTCTGGGCCAGCAGCACTTCACCCAGCCGCCCCCGCGCTATACCGAGGCCAGCCTCGTCAAGCGCATGGAAGAACTGGGCATCGGGCGTCCCTCGACCTATGCCTCGATCCTCGACACGATCCAGGCGCGGGGCTACGTGACCAAGGACAAGGGCCGCCTAATCCCCGAGGACAAGGGCCGTCTCGTTATTGCCTTTCTGGTGAACTACTTCCGCCGCTACCTCGAATACGACTACACCGCCAAGCTCGAAACCGAGCTCGACGAGGTCAGCGCCGGCGAACAGCATTACCAGGACGTGCTGGAACGCTTCTGGCGCGATTTCTCGGCCGCCGTGGCCGAAACCTCGGAACTGCGCATCACCGACGTTCTGGAAAAGATCAACGAGGTGCTGGAGCCGCACCTGTTCCCGCCGAAACCCGACGGGTCCGACCCGCGCCTGTGTCCCAAATGCGGGGCGGGGCGGTTGTCGATGCGCACCGCGCGGTCTGGAGGGGCCTTCATCGGCTGCTCGAACTATCCAGAATGCCGCTACACCCGTCCCTTCGGCCCGCCCAGCGACGAGGCCGAGGACGGCACCGCCGATCTCGACGACAAGATGCTGGGCGTCGATCCCGACAGCTCGGAACCGGTCTACCTGCGCAACGGGCGGTTCGGCTGGTATGTCCAGCTGGGCGAGGTGACGGAAGAGAACAAGAAACCGCCGCGCGCCTCGCTGCCCAAGATGTGGACGCCCGAGACGATGGACCTCGACAAGGCGCTGCGCCTGCTGCACCTGCCCCGCCTCGTGGGCCAGCACCCCGATGATGGCGAGCCGATCGAGGCGAATTTCGGCCGCTACGGGCCTTACGTGAAGCACGGGCGCATCTACGCCAACCTCCCCGACGAGGAAGAGGTGTTCACCGTCGGCATGAACCGCGCCGTGGAACTGATCGCCGAGAAAGCCGCCAAGCGCGGCGGGCGCGGGGCCACCGCAGCGCCGCTGAAGGAGTTGGGCGAACACCCGACCGAGGGCGGGCCGGTCAACGTGATGAACGGGCGCTACGGTCCTTACGTGAAATGGGAAAAGGTCAACGCGACCCTGCCCAAGGATCTCGACCCGCAGGACATCACGATGGAGCGCGCCGTCGAACTGATCGCCGAGAAGCAGGCCAAGGGCGGCAAGAAGAAAAAGACCACGACCCGCGCCAAGAAAAAGGCCTGAGCGCCGGTCGCGCCTAGAGCCGGTTCAACATCGCGGGCCACTGGCGCAGCAAGGGTTCCAGCCACGGAACCGGCTGCCCCGGCGCCTGCGGTTCGCTTTGAGCGATCAACCCTTCGGCCAACCGCTCCAACCGCGCGGCGAAGCCCGGGTCCAACGTGACCAGCAGGTTCTCGGTGTCGTGGTAATAGGTGCGGCGGTTGAAATTGACGCTGCCGGTGACGGACAGCCGGTGGTCGATCACCAGCATCTTCACATGCATCAGCTGCGCGTAACCCTGGTAGGCGTAGAACTCGAACCGATCCGCGTGGCGCGCCACGGACGCGCCCGTCAGCGAGGTCACGAAGCGCTCGCTGATCTCCGGAGAGCTCATCATCAAGACGATGCGCACCCGCACCCCGCGCGCCTCGGCCCGCAGGAGCGCGGCCTCGATGGCGGGCGGCGGGTAGAAGAACTCCGAGAAGATCAGGATATCGTCGCGCGCCGCGTCGATCAGGTCGACATAATAGCGCTCCAGCGCCCCGTCATCGGCCCAGGGGCGGGATAAAAGATGGCGCATCAGCGGCGCGCCCGCGGCTGGTGCGGCGGCAGGCGCGACCGTGGCCGGGGCCATTTCCTCCAGCGTGCGCGCGTCGCGATGCCAGAAGGCCAGCGCCTGCGCCGCGATGCTGCGCACCATCGTGGGGTCGCGCAATTCGACATCGAGGTCGTCGAAGATCACGAAGAAATGCTCCGCGAACCAGTTCAGGTTCGTGTAGTCCTGCAAATGCGGCCAGGCCGACAGATCGAACGGTTCCTCGTAGAAATACCCGTCATGCAGGTTGCGCCCGCCGATGATGGCCCGCGAACTGCCCGGCGCCGCCCCCAGCGTCAGGAACAGTTTCGCATGATGCACCCGGTGCAGGGTCTCCGCGGACCCGGCCAGCCCGGGCGCGGGCCAGCTGAAATACTGGACCTGCACGCTGGGATAGCGCGCCGCGAACAGGTCGATGAAATCGCGGTCGATCCCGCGCATCAGCGCCTCGTTCAGCGCGATGCGGATCTCGGTCCCGGCGCGCGCATGATGTTCCAGCGCGCGTTGGATCAGGCTGCCCTGCATGTCGGCCCGCAGGAACAGCGACGAGATCGCGATCAGGTCCAGCTCGGGCGCACGCGCGAAATCCAGCGCCATGTCCGGGTTGCCCTGCATCAGCGCCGCGCGCGGCACCGTGTAGCCCAGCAGCGAGTCCAGCCGGGACTGCAACGCCTCGATCCCGTCATGCAACAGCCGCGCCCCTTGCGCGGGCAGGACGCAACTGCCCACCATCCCGTACTCGGCCTGCACCAGTTGCGCGAGGCGATCCCCCCGCGCAACGGGAACGCGCGGGCAGTCATCGGCCCTGAGCGCCAGTCTCGACAGGAAGGGCGCGACCTCGGTTTCCGGAGCCAGCCGAAGCGGGGTCGCCTGCCCGACCTGAAGGGTGCACTCCCCCGTGTCGGGCCGCCACAGCAAGGCCGCCTCTTCTGCGCCATCGACCAGCGCCGTGCGCGGCCGGTCCGGCGACAGGGGGAGCTGCGTCTCCCCGGCCAGCAGCATCGCCCGCCCCTCGCATTGCGCCCGCACGGGGCGCAGCCCGCGCCATTGCGGCTCTAACGCGACCCGCAGCGCGCGGGCGCCGATATCGGACAGGGCAAAAGGCTGATCAGGCTGCGCCGGCCCCTCGGCCGACAGGGGCACATAGGCGGCGGCCAGCCGCCCCGAGGGCGTGGTCGGCCCGGACATGCCACAGCCCGCGACGGCGATGACGACGCACACCAAGAATACGGCTCGGATCCCCAACACGGCCATGTCCGATGCTTCCCCCAACACATGCGAGCCTAATGGCCCCGGCCACCCCCGGGCAAGCCGCCAATCGGCCAGCATCTTGATATGTGGGGGAGATAGGCCGACATGTCGCATGTGGCCACGCGAACAGGACCCATGATGAGTGTCGAGACACCCCCGCTTTCCCCGAACCCCGAGGCGATGGACTTCCTGCTGACACGCCGGTCGCGCCCGCCGCGCATGCAGGGCGGCGCCGTGCCCGACCGCGAGACGCTGAAAACCATGCTCACCGCCGCCGCCCGCGTCCCCGACCATGGCAAGCTGGAGCCGTGGCGCTTTCTCGTGCTCGACCGCGCGGCCTGCGCCCGCCTCGCCGACATCACGCGGCAGATCGGTACCGACACGGGCCTCGCCCCTGAGCGGATCGAGAAGGACGCGACCGGCTTCGCCGAAGCGGGTTTGATCGTCGCCGTCGTGTTCAGCCCGAAACCCTCGGACAAGATCCCCGAACGCGAACAGCTCATGTCGGCCGCCGCCGCCTGCCTCAGCCTGGTGAACGCCGCGCTGGCCAGCGGCTGGGGCGCCTGCTGGCTGACCGGCTGGCGCGCGACCGACGCAGATTTCCTGACGCGGGGGCTGGACCTTTTCCCCGGTGAATCCGTCGCCGGCTTCATCCATATCGGGGAGGAGGCGCGCGTTCCCCCCGATCGCCCGCGCCCTGATATCGATGCCTTGACCAGTTGGATCACCACATGATTTTCGACAGCTTCCTCAAAGCCCTGCGCCAGATGACCGACCCGAAATTCCTCGGCGTGCTTGCCGCCGGGATCGGCCTTACCCTGCTGCTGCTGGTGGGGTTCTACGCGGGCTTCGTCGTGCTGGTGGGCTGGCTCTTGCCCGAAACGATCACCCTGCCCTGGATCGGTGACATCACCTGGGTCGACAACGCCCTGACATGGGCGGGCGTGCCGCTGATGCTGGTCTTGTCGATCTTCCTGATGGTGCCCGTGGCCTCGGCCTTCATGGGCATCTTCCTTGAGACCATCGCCGACGCGGTCGAGCGCAAGCACTACCCGTCCCTGCCGCCCGCCCGCTCGGTCGGCATCCTCGAGGGGCTGCTGGACGCCCTGAAATTCCTTGGCGTGCTGATCGCGGTGAACCTTGTCGCGCTGATCGCCTACCTGCTGGTGGCCCCGCTTGCGCCCATCATCTTCTGGGTGGTGAACGGCATCCTTCTGGGGCGCGAATACGCGCAACTCGTGGCGCTACGCCGCTCGGATGCGGCGGGCGCGGCCGCCTTCCGCCGCCGCAACCGTCCCACGATCTTTGCCGCCGGGGTGCTGATGACCGTTCCGCTGACCATCCCGGTGGTGAACATCCTCGTCCCCATCCTGGGGGCCGCGACCTTCACCCACCTCTATCACCGCCTCAATTCGTCGAGCCCAGCCCGAAGCGCGTGAACAGGTCGAAATCCTCGATCGTCACGAGGTCGAACACGATGATCGACGCCACCACGCCCCAGACGGCCAACGCCGCCACCGTGGTGATCAGGAACCGCTTCTTCAGCTGCGGGTTCTCGGGCGCCGAGCCATGCGTGCCGCGCACCCGTTCGCCCGCCTCGTCCTGGCTGGTGACACCGGTTTGCAGCACGATCAGAAGCGTCATGAACCAGATGATCGCATAAAGCACGATCCCGGTGACGATGTTCATCAGACCTGCTCCAACTCGACCAGCGTGCCGTTGAAATCCTTGGGATGCAGGAACAAGACCGGCTTGCCATGCGCGCCGATCTTGGGCTCGCCATCGCCCAGAACGCGGGCGCCCGCGTCCTTCAGCTTGTCACGCGCGGCCAGGATGTCGTCCACCTCGTAACAGACATGGTGAATCCCGCCCGAGGGGTTCTTTTCAAGGAACCCCGCGATGGGAGAGTTCTCGCCCAGCGGGTAGAGCAGCTCGATCTTCGTGTTCGGCAATTCGATGAACACCACCGTGACACCGTGGTCCGGCTCGTCCTGCGGCGCGCCGACGCGCGCACCCAGCGTATCGCGGTATTGCGCGCTCGCGGCCTCGAGGTCGGGCACGGCGATGGCGACATGGTTCAGGCGTCCGATCATGGGTCTCTCCCTTAGGTCCCTTGCGTTGGGGCACGATATGGCCCGCCTGCCCCGCCCTTGCCAAGGGGCGAAGGGACGCGGGGGCAAGCGCACGGGCCGGAAAAACCGGGCAGCGCGCGGTCGATCTTAATCCTTTCTCAACCCTGCCAGTGTGAACTGGTCCGGATCAAAGGGATGCGTTTCGAATTTTCAGGGGATGGCTCGCATGGATGATGCACTCACCGACCTTCTCTACCGGCCGCGCCCGTCGGCGGACCGGCCGCTTCTGGGCCTGACGATCCTCGCGGTCGAGGATAGCGTGTTCACCTCCGAGGCGCTGCGCCTGATGTGCCTGCGCTCGGGCGCGCGGCTGCGCCGGGCCGATTGCCTCGCCGCGGCGGAACGTCACCTCAACGTCTACCACCCGGCGGTCGCCATCGTCGACCTGGGCCTGCCCGATGGCTCGGGCCTCGACCTGATCGCGGCGATGCACGCGCTGACGCCGCGCGTGCCGATCATCCTCGGCACCTCCGGCGCGGAGCGGGAGGCCGCGGCAAAACAGGCGCTCAGCGCGGGCGCGGATGGGTTCCTGCCCAAGCCGCTCGACTCGCTGGCCGCCTTCCAGGCCGAGATCCTGCGCCACCTGCCCGCCGAGTTGCGCCCCGCCGGCCCGCGCGAGGCCGAGGTCACGCCCGTCATCCCCGACCCCTTCGCCCTGCGCGAGGATCTGTCCCACGCGATGGACCTTCTCGCGCTCGATGCGCCGCCCGTGGGCTACCTGCGCCGCTTCCTTCTCGGTCTGGCCCGGTCCGCCGAGGATGACGCGCTGGAAGGCCGGGCGCTTGCCATGGATGGCGGCTTCGCCGGTCAGGACAAGGCCGATCTGCGCGCGATGATCTCGCAGCGGCTGCAATCCATCCCGATGGCGATGTGACCCCGATGACCTGTCTTGCGGAACCAATGAAGCGCACGCGGGTTGTCCCGGCAGCACAGCCAGGGAGTATCGCCATGCCGTCCATCTACGCCGCCATAAAGTCCGACCACGATCGCCACCGCGACCTGATGGACACGATCGCCGACACCTCCGGCGACAGCGACCGTCGCAATAAAGCGTGGTCCGAGTTCTACCACGACGTGAAGGCCCACGCCGCCGCCGAGGAAGAGACGTTTTACTCCAAGCTGATCTCGAAAACCTGGGGCCAGGATTCCGCCCGCCATTCGGTCCACGAACACCAGCAGCTCGACGACCTGATGGAAGAGCTGAACGAGATGGACATGTCCTCGCCCGGCTGGCTGCAAAAGTTCAAGACGCTCCAGCACGACTACCTCCACCATATCGAGGAGGAAGAGGACGAGGTCTTCACCCGCGCCAGGGAGGTGATCGACGAGGCCGAGATCGACGGCTTCGGCGACCGTTTCCTCAAGCGCAAGGCGCAGGAAGGCGAGCTGATCGAAGAGAAGAAAGAGGACAGTCTCGAAGACTGACCGACCCCGGGGCATTTTCCGCCCCATCCGACAAAAATCGAGCGGCGCCCGCATCCGGCAGGCACCGCTCTTTTCATTTCAGGCCCACGGCGGCTGGCAGGATTTCAACCTGCACGCACATAGATCGGGGCAATTTCAAAGGAGAAACCGCATGATTTCTGCGGCCCATCCACAGCCTGTGGAAAACTTACTCCTGCGGGATCACGCGCAGGCCCAGCTCCATCAACTGCTCCGCCGTCGGCTCGGACGGGGCGTTCATCATCAGGTCCTCGGCGCGCTGGTTCATTGGGAAGAGGATGACCTCGCGGATATTCGCGGTGTCGGCCAGGATCATCACGATCCGGTCGATCCCGGCCGCGCAGCCCCCGTGCGGCGGGGCGCCGTACTGGAACGCGTTGACCATGCCGCCGAAGCGCTTGCGCACCTCGTCCTCGCCATAGCCCGCCAGTTCGAAGGCCTTGAACATGATCTCGGGCTTGTGGTTCCGGATCGCGCCCGACACGATCTCGTAGCCGTTGCAGGCCAGGTCGTACTGGTAGCCCATCACGTCCAGCGGGTCGCCCTCCAGCGCCTCCAGCCCGCCTTGCGGCATGGAGAAGGGGTTGTGGCTGAAATCGACCTTACCGGTTTCCTCGTCCGCCTCGTACATCGGGAAATCGACAACCCAGGCGAAGGCGTAGCGATCCTTGTCGATCAGGTCGAGCTGCTCGCCCACCTCGGTCCGCGCGCGGCCCGCGACGGCCTCGAATTCCGACGGTTTGCCGGCCAGGAAGAACGCCGCGTCGCCCGCGCCAAGGCCCAGTTGCTGCCGGATCGCCTCGGTCCGCTCGGGGCCGATATTCTTGGCCAGCGGGCCTGCGCCTTCCAGGGCGCCCTCGGCCTCGCGCCAGAAGATGTAGCCCATCCCCGGCAGGCCCTGCCCCTGCGCCCAGGAATTCATCCGGTCGCAGAACTTACGCGACCCGCCCGTGGGCGCGGGGATCGCGCGCACCTCGGTGCCGTCCTGTTCCAGGATTTTGGCGAAGATGGCAAAGCCCGAGCCCGCGAAATGCTCGCTCACGACCTGCATCTCGATCGGGTTGCGCAGGTCGGGCTTGTCGGTGCCGTATTTCAGCGCCGCCTCGGCATAGGGGATGCGCGGCCAGTCCTGGTCCACCCGTCTGCCGCCGCCGAATTCCTCGAACAGGCCCTTCAGCACCGGCTCGACCGTGCCGAACACGTCCTCCTGCTCGACGAAGGACATCTCCATGTCGAGTTGGTAGAAGTCGGTGGGCGAACGGTCGGCGCGCGGGTCCTCATCGCGGAAACAGGGCGCGATCTGGAAATACTTGTCGAAGCCCGACACCATCAGCAACTGCTTGAACTGCTGCGGGGCCTGCGGCAGCGCGTAGAACTTGCCCGGATGCAGGCGCGAGGGCACGAGGAAGTCGCGCGCGCCCTCGGGGGACGAGGCCGTGATGATCGGCGTCTGGTATTCGCGAAAGCCGATATCCCACATGCGGCGACGGATCGAGGCCACCACGTCCGAGCGCAGCGTCATGTTCGACTGCATCGCCTCGCGCCGCAGGTCGAGGTAGCGATAGCGCAGGCGCGTTTCCTCGGGGTATTCCTGATCGCCAAAGACCTGGAGCGGCAGATCGCCCTTCACCTGCCCCAGGACTTCCATGTCGCGGATGAACACCTCGATCTCGCCGGTCGGGATCTTGGGGTTCACCAGCGCGTCGTCACGGGCCTTCACGCTGCCATCGATGCGGATGCAGTATTCGGCGCGCAGCTTTTCGACCTCGTTGAACACCGGGCTGTCCGGGTCGCAGAGCAGTTGCGTCATCCCGTAATGGTCGCGCAGGTCGATGAAGAGCACCCCGCCATGGTCGCGGATGCGGTGCACCCACCCCGACAGGCGAACGGTGTCGCCCACGTTTTCCTTGCTGAGCTCGGCACAGGTGTGGCTGCGATAGGCGTGCATCTACGGTCCCTTTGGGCTTTGGTTTTGCGGCGCCGTCCGGCGCGTCTCATGGGTCGCGCCGATACACCGCGCGGGGCGGGCGAAGTCAACCCCGACAAGGCGTCAGGGCGTGCAGGAAAGGGCGTTCGCGACGGCCTCGGGGCTGAAAGGCGCCAGTGCGCGCGCGGTCAGGGCACCTTCCGTCAGGCGCGTGGCCATGACCTGCGACCAGCCCGCATCGGCGGTGATGATCTCGGGGCCGGCGCCGCAGTCGCGGATGCCCCCGGTGATGAAGGCCTCGCCGATACGGTGGTTCGACAGGCCGGGCAGGTTGGCGATCTCCTGCAGGCGGCCGCCGGTCGCGCCATCGGGCGTAAAGCGCCAGACGCGCAGGGTGCGGGCAAGATGCGGGCGGTCGACATAGGCGATGTCCTGCGTCCCGTCCCCGTCGAGATCGGCCACACCCACCGGTGCGAGCCAGCGGTTTGCGCGCCCGATATGGGGCGTGGCGGCATAAAGAGTCAGATCCGTGCCGTTCGGGCCCACGCCATAGACGGAGAGGCGCGCGCCCTGGGTGGCATGGCTTTGCACCACGATGATCTCGGGGCGGCCATCCCCGGTCAGGTCGGCCAGGCGCGGGGCGAGGTCTTCGAACACCTCGGCCTCGGGCAGGACGATCCGGGCCGTGGTGCAATCGGGGACATCATCGAGTTGCACGGCCAGCGTGCCCGCCTCGATCGCGTCGCCAAGGACGGCGTGCGCGTAGCGCGTCGTGGGGTCTTCGAACCAGGCGGCGACGGGTCCGTGCGGGCCGCTGGCCTGCGTGACGGAGCCCTCCATCGCGACGCCGACCCAGGGCGGCTGATCGCAGGCAAGCGCGCCTCCTGCCCCTGCCAGCCACAGGCCCAAGGCCAGCCCCGCGCCGCGGGCGCCCGCGCGACAGGCCCGCAACGGCAGGCGCGGCGCCACCGGCGCGGTCCTCAGATCTGCTTTTCGGGCATCTGCACGACCAGGCCGTCCAACGCGTCCGTCACCTTCAACTGGCAGGTCAGGCGCGAGCGTTCGGGATCGGGCTGGTAGGCGAATTCCAGCATGTCCTCTTCCATCGGGTCGATCTCGGGCAGTTTCGAAACCCAGTCGGGATGGACGTAGACATGGCAGGTCGAACAGGCGCAGGCGCCGCCGCAATCGGCCTCGATGCCGGGAATGTTGTTGTCACGCGCGCCTTCCATCACGGTCAGGCCGTTGGGCACGTCCACGACATGCTCGGTGCCGTTGTGTTCGATATAGGTGATCTTGGCCATGTCCTGCCTTGCCCTTTCCCTCGGTGCTGCAAATCCGGGTGACAGGTAATATGCCGGGCCATGGCTTTCCAGACAAAAACTCGGGATTGCATGCCGCAGGGTATGTTCTATTTTTGTTCTCATGGAGCCCGATATTCGCCCCCCCGACTGGCCAAGGCCGCCCGATTGCCTGCCGCATCACCTCTTGCACCTGCCGCCCGAGGGGGCGCGGATCATGGTGGCGGGGCTGGTCCTGGTGCGCCAGCGGCCCGGTACCGCCAAGGGGGTGATCTTCCTGACGCTGGAGGACGAGTTCGGCGTCGCCAACATCATCGTCTGGCAGAAGATCTACCAGCGCTTCCGCCGTGCGGTGATCGCGGGGCGACTGTTGCGCGTGACCGGACGGGTGCAGCGGCAATCGGGCGTGGCGCATGTGATCGCCGAGCATGTCGAGGATATCTCGGACATGCTGGACGCGCTCGTGCATCTGCATGAGCAGACCCGCGCCGCCGATGGCCCCTGAGCGCACGGCGCTTCCGCGAGGGGGCAAAACGCGCTATGATGCGGGCAACGATAAACGGCAGGTCAGAGCAGACCCATGCGATACCCGATCCTTCTTGCGGCCCTTTGGGGCGGCCTGTCGGCCTGCACGCCGACAACGGAGGAGGTGTTCTCGGCCGTGATCGACCCGGTGGAAACCGACATCCAGGTGACCCGCGGGATGGGTCCGCCCGATGCCGACCCGAATGCCTGCTACGGGCGCGAGGTAACGCCTGCCGTGATCGAGACCGTGACCGAACAGGTGATGCTGCAACCGCCGCAGATCTCGACCGATGGCGCGGTGCGCGAACCCGCGATCTTCATGACCGAAACGCAGCAGCGCATCGTTCAGGAACGGCGCGAGCTGTGGTTCGAGACCCCCTGCCAGGCCGAGCGCGACCCGGAATTCATCGCCTCGCTGCAACGCGCCCTGGAGGCGCGCGGCCATTACCACGGGCCGATCAACGGCGAGATGGACACCCGCACACGCCGCGCGATCCGCGCCTACCAGCGGCCACAAGGGCTCGACAGCCCAATCCTGTCGCTGGCCGCCGCGCGGCAGCTTGGCATCGCCATCTGGGACCCGGAGCTGGCGGCCCAGGGCGGCGACGGCGGCTGATCCCGCCCCCTACTACTGCAAGAAAAAACCCCCGGCGCGCGGCGCCGGGGGTTTCGTCTGTGAAAGGCGGGGCGCCTTATTCGTCTTCTTCAAGGCTCAGCGCCACGAAGCGCGGGTTGCCGGCGCGGCGGATCAGCAGAAGGATCGACTTCTGCCCTGCCTCGGTGGCGGTTTCGATCCGCGCGCGGAAATCATCGGCGGTGCGCACCGGCTGCTGCGCGACCTCGGTGATGATGTCGCCCACCTGAAGGCCCTTCGCAGCGGCGTCCGAGGCCGGGTCGACCTGTTCGATCACCAAGCCGCCCGACACGCCCTGCGCATCCAGTTGCTGGCGCATCTCGTCGGTCAGCGGCGTGACGACCAGGCCCAGCACCTCGCCCGAGGATTGCTCGGGGCCCGGTGCGTTGCCATTGCCCGACGGCCCCATGCCTTCGGCGGTTTCACGACGGCCGAGCGTCACGCGCAGGGTCTGGGTTTCCCCGTCGCGAAGGACGACGACGCGCACGGTTTCGTCAACGCCCGAGTCGCCGACGACGCGGACCAGTTCGCGCGTATCGTCGATCTCTTCCCCGGCAAAGGAGATGATGACATCGCCCACCTCGATGCCGCCGTCACGGGCCGGCCCCTCGGGGACGTCGGTGACAAGGGCGCCGCGTGCATCTTCGAGGCCGAGGCCTTCGGCGATATCGGCGGTCACGTCCTGGATGCGGACGCCAAGCCAGCCGCGGCGGGTTTCGCCAAACTCACGCAGTTGCGCGACGACGTTCGTGACCACGTCCGACGACATGGCGAAGCCGATGCCGATGGACCCGCCCGTGGGCGACAGGATCGCTGTGTTCACGCCGATCACGTCGCCATCCATGTTGAACAGCGGACCGCCCGAGTTGCCGCGGTTGATGGCGGCGTCGGTCTGGATGTAGTCGTCATAGGTACCCGACAGTTCGCGGCCACGGGCCGACACGACGCCGACCGACACCGAGAAGCCTTGGCCCAGCGGGTTGCCCATGGCCATGACCCAATCGCCCACGCGCATCGCCTCGCTGTCACCCAGCGTGACGAAAGGCAGCGGGTCGTCCGCTTCGACCTTCAGAAGGGCGATATCAGTGTTGGGGTCGGTGCCGATCAGGGTCGCCTCAAGCTCCATCCCCGAGCGGAACTCAATCAGGATTTCGTCGGCGCCTTCGATGACGTGGTTGTTGGTGACGATGAACCCGTCCTCGGAAATCACGAAGCCCGAGCCGAGCGCCTGGCTCCGGCGGCGTTGCTGCTCGGGGCCTTGCTGACGGTCAAGGAAGTCGTTGAAGAAATCGTCGAGCGGGCTGCCCTCCGGCAGCATCGGGCCGGGGCCGCCCTGACGGCCGGCAACGATGGCCGAGGTCGTGATGTTGACCACGGCATCGCCCACCTCGTCCACGAGGTCGGCAAAGGATGGCGGTGCGGATTGAGCACGCGCGTCCGTCGTTGCAATCACGAGGGCCAGCATGCTCAGCGCTGCGATCAGCGCGGTCATCATCGCCCGGTAAGTCATCGCGCCGTGGTGGGTCATGCGGGCCACGGCGGCGCGGGCCGGGGTCTCGGAATGGCGGTCTGGGGACGGCTGAAAATCAACCGGGGCCTGTTGGATCGTCACGAACTTCCCTCCTGTCAAGCCGGATGGGCAGCGGCAATATCGCTGCAAGTGCTGGTGTTCATATTTGCGCAGACCGCGCCCGGATCAACCTTTTCGAGCCTCGCGCGGTTGCCAGGGTCCGTCACATGCGCGTGACGCGACCGTAATATCGGGATGCGGATCAAAGCCCGCCACTCACCGCCCAGGAGACCAGAACCGCCCCCAGGGCCACGGCAACAAGGCCGATCAGGCGGCGCGTCTCGACGGGTATTTCAGCGAACATGCGCAGGATCTGGTCCAATCGCGAGGGCGCGAAGGCAAAGATCAGACCTTCGATGACAAGCGCGGTGCCGAAACCGAGAAGCAGGATGTGGAACACGCTCATGGTGTCGAAGCCGGTCTGCAAAAGCCGAACGGGCGGCACTTGGCCGCCCGCTCTGGTGAAAGTTACCTGTTTGCCGGTGGCGTGCCGCCGGCGGACCCACCGAGATATTCGAAGAACTCGCTGTCAGGCGTGATCACCATGGTGGTGTTGTTCCGCAAGGCGCGTTCATAAGCGGTCATCGAGCGGTAGAACTCGAAGAACTCGGCGTCCTGGCCGAAGGCTTCGGCGAAGATGCGGTTGCGTTCGGCGTCCGCCTCACCGCGGGTGATCTCGGCCTCGCGCTGCGCTTCGGAGGTCAGCTCGACCACGGTCCGGTCAGCCTGGGCGCGGACCCGCTGCGCGGCTTCGTTACCACGGGCGATCTCGTCGGTGGCTTCGCGTTCACGCTCGGCCCGCATCCGGGCGAAGGTCGCTTCGAGGTTCTGCGCCGGCAGGTTCGTCTGCTTCAAACGAACGTCCAGCACCTCGAGGCCCAGAACGGCGGCGCGGGCGCGGGCCTGTGCCGTGATCTGTTCCATCAGCGCGGCCCGTTCATCCGACAGGATGGTGTTCGAGGTCACGCCGTCCGAACCCAGCACGGCCCGGATCTGCGGGTTGATGATCCCCTCGAGACGGTCCTCGCCGGCCCGCAGGCCACCGACACCGACGGCCTGGCGGAACTGCACCACGTCGTTGATGCGGTAGCGCGCGAAGGCGTCCACGACGAGACGACGGTCATCCGACGGCGTCACCTCGATCGGGGCGGTGTCGAGCGACAGGATGCGGTCGTCGTAATAGACCACTTCCTGAATGAACGGGACCTTGAAGTTCAGGCCCGGCTCTTCGATCACCTGGCGGATCTGGCCGAATTGCAGCACAAGGGCGCGCTGGCGTTCATCGACCACGAAGATCGAGCTGGACAGCACCGCGAGGCCCAGAACGAGAACGGGCACAAGATAGGCAAGACGTTTCATCAGTTGCTGCTCCCCGTTGCGGTGGAGGTGTCAGGCTGCGAACGGCGCAGCTCGTTCAGAGGCAGGTAGGGCACCACGCCGGAGCCACCGCCCGAGCCGTTGTCGTCGAGGATAACGAGGTCGGTATCGCCCAGAACGCGCTCCATCGTCTCGAGGTAGAGACGACGGCGCGTCACCTCGGGGGCATTGGAGTATTCCGCCAGAACCGAGAGGAAGCGTGCGGCCTCACCCTGGGCTTCGTTGATAACCTGCGCGCGGTAGCCCTCGGCCTCTTCGAGAAGCTGGGCGGCTTCACCACGGGCCCCGGCGAGAACGCGGTTGGCGTAGGCGTCGGCCTGACGCTCCAGTCGGTCACGTTCCTGTTCGGCGGCCTGAACTTCGCGGAAGGCGTCGATCACCTCGGCGGGCGGGTCGGCGCGGTCGAGGTTCAGACGCACGATGTTCACGCCCGAGTCATAGCTGTCCAGCGTCGTCTGGATCAACTGCTGAACGCGGTCGGCAATTAGGCCACGATCACGGTTCAGGATCGGGGCCAGCTGCGACTGCGAGATCACTTCGCGCATGGCGGCCTCGGACACGGCGCGGATCGTCGCCTCGGGGTCGCGCAGGTTGAAGAGGTACAGCGCCGGATCGTTGATGTTCCACACCACTTCGAAGTCGATATCGACGATGTTTTCGTCGGTGGTCAGCATCAGACCATCATCGGACGCGCCGGGACGGTTGGCGCCGATGGTGACGGTGTTTTCCCGCGTCACCGCCAGAACCTCGGCGGTCACGAGCGGCCAGGGCGCGAAGTTGAGGCCCGGGCCGCCGGTGGACGAATACTCGCCCAGGAAAAGCTCGACCGACTGTTCTTCGGGCCGGACCGTGTAGAAGGACTGGAATAGCCAGAGGCCGACGACGAGAAGGCCACCGATGGCCCAAAGCGTGCGCGGCGCAGGGCCAGTGCCGCCACCGCCCGGGCCACGCCCGCCGCCGCCGCGACCGCCCATCAGGACGCGCAGCTGTTCCTGCCCCCTGCGGACAATCTCGTCGATCTCGGGGATCTGCTGGTCACCGCCGCTCGGGCGGCGTGGGCCTTCGTCACGCCCACCCCCGTTGTTGTTTCCGCGATTTCCACCGCCTGAGCCGCCTCCGCCGCCCCAGGGGCCGCCACTATTGCCAGCCATAGATTGTCGTTCCCTCACACATTGAGTGTCGTTTGATGTTCAATATGGGCCTTGCGACCGCGATTGCATCGGAAGCTGTGCGTTTTCGCCGCAAAATCAAGCTTGGTCAGACCGTGCGCACGGGCGTTTTCATCGTCACCAGTTCCTCGGCCATTGTCGGGTGCACCGCGACCGTGCGGTCGAAATCCTCTTTTGTGGCGCCCATCTTCACCGCGATGCCGGCCATCTGGATCATTTCGCCCGCGTTCGGCGCGACGATATGACAGCCCAGGACCTTGCGGTCGCCGCGATCCACGATCAGCTTCATCAGAACGCGCCCCGGCTTGCCCGCAAAGGCCGTCTGCATCGGGCGGAACGAGGTGCAATAGACCTCGATCTCGTGATTTTCGCGCGCCTGTTCCTCGGTCAGACCCACGGTGCCGAACTCGGGCTGGGTGAAGACCGCGGAGGGGATCAGGTCATGATCGACCGGCGTCGGGTTGCCCTTGAACACCGTCTCGACGAAGGCCATGCCCTCGCGGATCGCCACGGGCGTCAGGTTGACGCGGTCGGTCGCATCGCCGATCGCGTAGATCGAGGGCACCGCCGTTTGCGAGAACTCGTCGACGATGACCTCGCCATTGCGGCCGAGTTTCACGCCTGCCTCTTCAAGGCCCATGTTGTCCGTGTTGGGGCGGCGACCGGTGGCGAAGAGCACATGGTCGAACACGCCCTCGTGCCCGTTGGTGGATTTCACCCAGAGCGGCCCGCCTTGGGCCGAAGCCTTGCCGCCGCTCGCATCGGTTTGCAGCGCGGTCATCTGGTGCACATCGGCGCCCATGCCCGCCTGGTTTTCCTCGTCCGGGTCGGGGCGTTCCGAGGCCGGGGCCATGTCGACGATGTTGGTGCCGACATGCAGGTCGATCCCGTGCTCGCGCATCATCTCGGCGATCAGGCCGCGCGCTTCCTCGTCGAAGCCGCGCAGGATCTGCGCGCCGCGGTAGAACTGCGTGACCTCGACGCCCATGCCCGAAAGGATGCAGGCGAATTCGCAGGCGATGTAGCCGCCGCCCACGATCAGGATGGATTTGGGCAATTCCGGCAGGTCGAAAATATCGTCCGACACGATTCCCAGGTCGGCACAGGGGAAATCAGGCCGCACGGGCCGACCGCCGGTGGCAATCAGGATATGCTTGGCGGTCTTGGTGACGCCATCGGCGAGGCGCACGGTGTGCGGATCGTCCAGGGCGGCGCGGCTGTCGAACACCTCGACGCCGGAATTGTCGAGCAGGTGGCGATAGACACCTTCCAGCCGGTCCAGTTCCTTGTGCAGCTGGGGCTGGAACTTGTCCCACTGGAACACGCCATCCTCGACATCCCAGCCGTAGGCGCGGGCATCGGCAAAGCTTTCGCGGTAGCCGGAGGCGAAAACCATGAGCTTTTTCGGCACGCAGCCACGGATGACACAGGTGCCGCCCATGCGGCTTTCCTCGGCCAGCGCCACCTTGGCGCCCTCGGCCGCCGCAACGCGCGCCGCGCGCACCCCACCCGAGCCGCCACCGATCACGAACAGGTCATAGTCGAATTGGCTCACAGCTTCATCCTCGCTCACTTGTCGACGCGGATCGGTGTATCACACAGAGGCATCTGGATTACCAGAATCGAGATCCGCCCGACGGGGCGATCCAGCGCAGGTCGTGCCTGGCAGCGACTCAGGGCGCATGGGCTGTCTGGACGGTTGCATTGACGCATGTCAGCGCGCGCCGGGGCTGTTTGTGTAGACTCCGGTCTTCGCCAAAATGATGGGGAGGATCACATGGCTTTTCGATTCAAAGAGACACTGGCCGTCTTGGCATTGGCAACGGCAAGCGTCATGCCGGTCCCGGCCAACGCCGACACCGCTGCTGACGAGGCTGCCATCCTTGAGATCTGGTCGACGTACAGCGCCGCTCGCGTGGCCGGCGATGCCGAAACATGGCTCAGCCTGTGGGATACCGATGGTATCCGACTGCCACCGGGCAGCCCCGCCTTGGATTACGCCACTTTCTCGCAGGGGATCCCCGAGGCGTTCGCGGCGTCCCAACCTCCCTCGATGGAGATTGTAGCGGACGAGGTCGTGGTGATCGGCGATTGGGCGTTCTCCAGTGGCAACTTCACCGTGGCGGACACCGTCGACGGAAAGTTCCTGACCATCTTTCGACGTCAGGACGATGGCACATGGCGCATCTTTCGCGATGCGTTCAACATGAACACGCCTTGACATCCGCCGCTTGGATCGAGTCCGACCCGGCGTGATCACTCGTCGCTGTCGGCAAACAGGTTCTCGCTGTCGACAAGGTCGACGCGCTCATGCTCGACGGTGCCGTTGTTGATGTCGCGCACCTCGACGGTGCCGTCGGCATTGCCGATCACCAGGATGTCGCAGATGTCGAGGAACAGCCCGTTCTCGACCACGCCCGGGATCTGGTTCAGCACGAGGCTGAGCTGCGCGGGATTGGAGATGCGGCGCAGGTGCAGGTCGAGGATATAGTTGCCCTCGTCCGTGCGGAACGGCTCGGACCCGTTGAGGCGCAGGCTGGCCGAGCGGCCCAGAACCTCGACATTGGACAGCATCTCTTCGACCAGCGCCTTGGTCGTCTGCCAGCCGAACGGGATGACCTCGACCGGAAGCGGGAAGGTGCCGAGGCGATCCACTTCTTTCGACAGGTCCGCGATCACCACCATCTGGTCGCTGGCCGTCGCCACGATCTTTTCATGCAAGAGCGCGCCCCCCCCGCCCTTGATAAGGTTGAGGTTGGGGTCGAACTCATCCGCGCCGTCGATGGTCAGGTCGAGCCAGCGCACCTCGTCCAGCGTCTTGACGGTGATGCCCACCTCGCGCGCGAGGTCCGCCGTGCGCTTCGAGGTCGCGACCCCGGTGACCATCATCCCCTCTTCGCGGACCATCTCGCCCAGGCAGCGCACCATCCAGGCGGCGGTCGACCCGGTCCCGAGGCCGACCCGCATCCCGTCCTCGACGAATTCCACGGCGCGGCGGGCGGATACGTATTTTGCCTTGTCGATGGGCGACAGCTCGGCCGGCATAGGCGATCTCCGTGGTCTGGCAGGTCTGACAGCGTTTCGATGTCTTTAGCCAATGAGCGCGCGCTGTGCGAGTGTTAAACGCGCGCAGTCAACGCCGCGATCACCGCATCGAGATGCGCGCGGGGCAATATTCCCAGCATCCCCGGCGACTCGAAACGCAATGTCACGGTGGGTTCAACAGTCTGGTTCGAGGTGCCGATACGGCGGGCGGGGTGGAACGGGATGTCGTCGATGGGCCAGCGCAGGCCTGTCGCGCTGCCCCGCAACTCGGCCAGCGGAAACAGCGAGAATCGCGTGCCGGCCGGCAGAGCAAGCGTCAGCTGCAGCGGCATGTGAAAGACGACATCCACCGCGCCCAGCATGATGCAGGCCTTGTCGGGGCGCGTGACCAGCGTGTGATAGGCCGCAAGCTCGTGATCGATCCGCGCTCCGGCGAAGCCCACGGCAATGACCAGCGGCGCCGCGACCGAGCGTAGCGCCTTGTCGAAATCGGTGCTTTCCTGTTCCTCGATCGGAAACAGGCGACCGTCCAGCCGGGCGCGGTCGGCGGGGGCCAGCGAATCCATGTCGCCGATCACAGCCTCGGGCAGGTAGCCTGCCGACAACGCCACCCCTGCCCCGCCATCGGCGGCAATGAGCGTGGGCGCGCGCGTCAACGCAAGGTCAAGATCGCCCGGCCCGACCACCCCGCCGCCAAGCAGCGTCACAGGATCCGGGCTGGTCAACAATGGCGGTTCTGAGGGCAAATTCTGTCCTTCATACCGATCAATCTCCTTCGAAGCGCCCAATTCCCGGCCAGATTATTTGGAATCAATTTGTCCCAACGAACATCAAAGTGATAACTTCCGGCATCTGCCGGACGAGCAGAGTGATAGTGATATGGGCGACGCGAACAAGATTCTTACAGTCTCCTACGGCACCTTTTCGTGCACACTGGAAGGATTCGACGAACCGTTTTCGGCCATGAAGGCCATTGCGGAGTATTTCCGCGACCTTGCCGCCGAGGACCGGTATTTCGGAGCCGAACCGCCGACGCCCGACGCCGAAGCCCTGCATCGCATCACCGAGGCCGCCATCCAGCGCCGGGTCGAGGCGCGCTTTTCCGAAAACAGCCTCGTCCTACGCCCCGACGACAGCGTGTCGCCCGCCGAAACACCGGCGGCGCAGACGACGATGCTGCGGGGCGCCGAGACGGTGATGCCCAGCAGCCTGGTGCCGGGCACCTACATGCCGCCCGTCGAAGCCCCCGACATGGGTGATTTCGAGGCAGAGGCAGAGGACGACACGGCAGAAGACACACAGCCCGAGGCCGAACCCGGCACGGTTGGGACAGAGGAAGAAGTCGCGACCGAGGCAGAGGGGCCTGCGCCCGCCGAAGCCCAGGTCGAGGAGTCAGACCGTCCCGCCGCGTCCGACGAAGAAGGCATCGCCGCCTTTGCCGACACGGTGATGGACGAGTCTGCTGCAGAAGAAGAAATCGGGGCCGAAGCCGAGGCAGAGGTCGAGCCGGAGGATGAAACAAGCGCTGGCGACGACAGCATCCTTGCCGCGCTGGCGGAGGATCTGGCCGACACGCCTGCCGCCGATGACGTGGATGGAGACGCTGGCGAAGCCGAGGACGAAGAACATGCGCAGGCCGATCCTGCGGATGCGTCAATCCCCGAGGGCGCGGATACTCTGATCGCTATGGCGGCTGCCATGGCCGCCGCAAATGCCGCGCAGGAGCTGGGCGACGCTGACGCCGCACAGGACGACGCCGAGGAGATCACAGACGTCGCGGCGACCGCGGACGAACCGGAGGCCAGCCCCGCCGAGGACATCGTCGATGACGCGTTTTTCAGCGGCGCCGAGGACACGATTGCCTCCTGGAGCCGCGAAGAAACCGAGGCGCTGTTCGAAGATGCCCGTGGCGTCGCGGGCGACTCGGTCGCGGCACGCCTTGCACGGATCCGCGCGGCTGCGATGGCCGAAGAAAACGCCGATGCCGAGGATGCGGACAACACCCCGATCGAGATCGCCCCTGAGGCGGCCTCCACCGAACCCGAGACCGCGCCCGAGGATCAGGACACGGATGCGGACACGCTCTCGGCAATCGCGACGCTGCTCGGCGAAGAAAACACGCTGACCGCCACGGCGGAGCCGTCGACTGCGGGCTCGGAGGATGAAGCCGAGAGCGAGACGGCGGACCTCCCGCCCGAGGATGAAGCTGCGTTGCAAGCCGAGCTTGCCGCGATCGCCGCCGCCGGAAGCCTGCCGAGGGCCAACGACGACGGAGATGACGCCGCCGAGGCCACCGACGAGGCGATGGCGGACCCGGAACAGGACGCCGAGCCGGCTGCCCCCGCCGCAGCGCCGGGCGCGGGCGACAGCGATCAGGACGTGGACCGGTTGTTTAACGCGACCGATAGCCGGATGTCCAACGCCGAAACCACCCGCCGCCGGGCGAATATCGAGCATCTCAAGGCCGCCGTCGCGGCCAGGGTCGCCGAAAAGCGCCTCGCCGAGATCGACGGCGTGTCCGAAGAGCCCCAGGATGAAACCGCAGAATACCGCGAGGACCTTGCCCGCGTGATGCGCCCCAGCCGCGTCCGGGTCGATGTCAGCCGCCGCCGCGCCGCGCGACCGGCGCCGCTGGTGTTGGTGTCGGAACAGCGCGTGGACGAAGCTGTTGCCGCGGCCCCCAGCGAACCCGTCCGCCCCCGCCGCGTCAGTGCCAACGACGTCCGCGCCTTCCGCCTTGGCGCCGAGGCCTCGTCGCGGCCGAGTGGTGCCGCAGGGCGTGACCGGACGGACGCCGCTCTGGCCGATCCTGCCTCCGCGACCGTGGCAGAGGCCCCTCGCCCGACCCCGGCCGAACCGAGCGCCGCCGATACGTTGCCGCCGGTCGAGGATGTGGCCGAACAGCTTGAACCGCGCCCGTCCGCGCCGTCGGAGGCCGCGATTGCCGATCCGATGGCGGATGATGACACTCCCCCGCCGCCGCGCAAGATGGCCAATTCGCTCGCCTTCCTTGCGGAACGGGCCGGGATGGCCATGTCGGGCGTGACCCGTCGTGCGCTGTCGCGTGGCGGCAGCCCCGCTGCACAAGCGAATTCCCCCGAAGCGCCCGAGGCCGCCGAAGCTCTCGAGGAGGCCCCCGCCGCCACGCCGGTATCAGACGACACGCTCGGCACCTATGGGGACGACCGGCCAGAATTGAGCACCGCGGAGGAGAGCCCTGAGCCGACAGCGCCCGCTTCGGCATCAGAGGAAGATACGCAGCCGGATCTCCCCGATTTCGTGACGCCCTTCGTGAAACAACTCGAAGCGAGCGATGCCGTCGAGATCGAGGAAGTGGTCGAGATGGGGGCGGAATACATCACGCACGATCTGGGCGAGGAAAACTTCAAGCGGATCCAGTTGATCCGGCTTGTGCGCCTCGCGACCGACGACAGCATCACCCGGCAGGATGCCATCGACGCCATCCGAAGCCTGACTCGCGCCGGCGTTCTGGTCGAAGCCGACCCTGGCGTCTATCGCATGGCGACTGCGCCCTCGCGCTCCCGCACCAACGGCTGATCGCGTCAGCCGACCCTGTCGAAATGACCCGCCTGCGGCGACCTTACCGGTCTTCGCCGGGCGTGGGCGTTTCGCGCCGTGCCTCCGGGTCCGCCTGACCAACGCCGCGGAACACCGCGCGGAACGGAAAGGCCCAGACGAAGCCCAGGGCGACGTAGACCACCAGCTCGACCCAGATCGGCGGGCGGTCGAACAGGCTGATCACAAACCAGGCGGCGGCAATGTAGGCTGGCAACCCCACCAGAAGGATCACGAGGGACCAGCGTTTGCGGGCCTTGTAGCTGAGCGCCATGTCACACCCTTTGTTCTTGGCTCGATCAATCCGCGAAGGGATCGGTCACGAGGATCGTGTCGTCCCGCTCGGGCGAGGTGGAGAGTAGGGCGACCGGGCATTCGATCAACTCTTCGATCCGGCGGACGTATTTGACCGCTTCGCCCGGCAGATCGGCCCAACTGCGCGCGCCTTCGGTCGACTCGGACCAGCCCGGCATTTCTTCGTAGATGGGGGTGCAGCGCGCCTGCTGGTCGGCCGCGGTCGGCAGGTAATCCAGCCGCTCCCCGTCCAACTCGTAGCCGACGCAGATTTTCAGGGTTTCGAACCCGTCCAGCACATCGAGCTTGGTCAGCGAGATGCCCGACACGCCAGAGGTCGCGCAGGTCTGGCGCACCAGGGCGGCATCGAACCAGCCGCAGCGCCGCTTGCGCCCCGTGGTGGTGCCGAATTCATGCCCGCGCTCGCCAAGGCGCTGACCGTCGGCATCGTCAAGCTCGGTCGGGAATGGCCCCTCGCCCACGCGGGTGGTGTAGGCCTTCACGATCCCCAGCACGTAATCGATGGCGCCCGGGCCGATGCCCACGCCCGTGGCCGCCTGCCCGGCGATCACGTTGGACGAGGTCACGAAGGGATAGGTGCCGAAATCGATATCCAGCAGCGCGCCCTGCGCCCCTTCGAAGAGGATGCGTTTGCCGGCCTTGCGCTTCTCGGTCATCACCTTCCACACGGGTCCGGCATATTCGAGGATCTTCGGCGCGATCTCTTTCAGTTGCGCAATCAGCGCCTCGCGGTCGATCGGGTCGATGCCGAGGCCTTTGCGCAGGGCGTTGTGATGGGTCAGGGCGCGGTCCACGCGCGCCTCAAGCGTCGCCTCATCGGCCAGGTCGGCCACGCGCACCGAGCGGCGTCCGACCTTGTCCTCGTAGGCCGGGCCGATTCCGCGCCCGGTCGTGCCGATCTTGGCGCCCTGGCTGGCGGCTTCTTCGCGCGCGCGGTCCAGCTCACCGTGGATCGGCAGGATCAGCGGCGTATTCTCGGCGATCATCAGGGTTTCGGGCGTGATCTCGACCCCTTGCGCGCGGATCGTCTCGATCTCGTTCAGAAGGTGCCACGGGTCCAGCACCACGCCATTGCCGATCACGCTCAGCTTTCCGCCGCGCACGACACCAGACGGCAGCGCATGCAGCTTGTAGACCGCGCCATCGATGACCAGGGTGTGACCGGCATTGTGACCGCCCTGGAACCGCGCGATCACATCGGCGCGCTCGCTCAGCCAATCCACGATCTTGCCTTTGCCCTCGTCGCCCCACTGGGCGCCGACCACGACAACGTTTGCCATTCCGCTGGTCCCTTTATCCGTTCGATCCGCCCAAGGCGAAAACCGCGGCAGCTATAGCCGCGCGCGCCCGCGGGGAAAACCGATTTCTCGGGGGCACCTTGCAAGGCGCCCGGGCGAATCGCCGTTTCGCTGCGTGCCTGCCTGACCCCACACCGGCCGCCTGGCAGCATCAACGAAGTGGGAATCCGGCGGCACATGGATGGGCGATCGAAAATCGCTTGCAATAACAGCCATTCTTCGCCTTAAAGTTGTGCCGCCTAGGTCTTGCGGCGGCCTGTCGCATCTCATAAGTAGGCGCAAATCCAAAGCCCGGCCGTCAAGGACCCGCCAATGGAAAATGTCATACTCGTCGTTCACCTCATCCTCGCCATCTGCCTGATTGGCGTGGTTCTGCTCCAGCGTTCCGAAGGGGGCGGCCTTGGAATGGGCGGTGGTGGCGGTGTCATGACGGGCCGTCAGGCCGCGACCGCCCTGGGCAAGCTGACCTGGGCCTTCGCCATTGCGTTTCTGGCCACCTCGATCACGCTGACGATCATCGCGGCGCAGAATTCGGCCAGCGACTCGGTTCTGGACCGGATCGGTGCAGGCCCGGCCGCCGTCGAAGACGGTGCCGGCGACGATGCCGACATCCTGCCGCCGGTCGATGACCTGTTGCCGCCGATCTCCGGCGATGCCCCGGCCCTGCCGCCGCGAGCCGACTGACACACGCCGCGGCGGATAATTCCGCCGCATATCTTGGGGATATAGCCCCATTCCTCACATGATCTTGCGGGGGCGCTTGAAGAGCGCATCCGAATTCTGTTATCCTCAAATCCCGTGGCCAAGGGATTGAGGCATCGGATTCGGATTGGATTCGACGCCCCTTACACGGGAGAGACTGCACATATGGCGCGCTTCATTTTCATCACCGGCGGTGTTGTATCCTCGCTTGGCAAGGGTTTGGCATCGGCGGCACTGGGCGCCCTGTTGCAGGCCCGCGGCTTTACCGTGCGGCTGCGCAAGCTCGACCCCTATCTCAATGTCGATCCGGGCACGATGTCGCCCTTCGAGCATGGCGAGGTCTTCGTGACCGACGACGGCGCGGAGACGGACCTCGACCTCGGTCACTACGAACGCTTCACCGGGGTTGCCGCGCGCAAGACCGACAGCGTGTCCTCGGGCCGGATCTATTCGAACGTGCTCGAGAAGGAACGTCGCGGCGATTACCTCGGCAAGACGATCCAGGTGATTCCGCACGTCACCAACGAGATCAAGGATTTCATCTCGATCGGCGAAGACGAGGTGGATTTCATGCTCTGCGAGATCGGCGGTACGGTCGGCGATATCGAGGGCCTGCCGTTCTTCGAAGCGATCCGTCAGTTCAGCCAGGAAAAGCCGCGCGGGCAATGCGTGTTCATGCACCTGACGCTGCTGCCTTACATCAAGGCCTCGGGCGAGTTGAAAACCAAGCCCACGCAGCACTCGGTCAAGGAATTGCGGTCCATCGGGCTTGCCCCGGATATCCTCGTCTGCCGCTCCGAGGGGCCGATCCCGCAGAAGGAGCGCGAGAAACTGGCGCTGTTCTGCAACGTGCGCCCGGACGCCGTGATCGCGGCGCAGGACCTGAAGTCGATCTACGAGGCGCCGCTGGCCTATCACCGCGAAGGGCTGGACCAGGCCGTTCTGGACGCGTTCCAGATCAGCCCGGCCCCGAAGCCGGAACTATCCCGCTGGGAAGACGTGGCCGACCGCATCCACAACCCCGAGGGCGAGGTGCGCGTGGCCATCGTCGGTAAATACACGCAACTGGAAGACGCCTATAAATCCATCGCCGAGGCCCTGACCCATGGCGGCATGGCCAATCGCGTGCGGGTCACGGCCGATTGGATCGACGCAGAGATTTTCGAGCGCGAGGATCCCGCCCCCTACCTCGAGGAATTCGACGCGATCCTTGTGCCAGGCGGCTTTGGTGAGCGCGGCACCGAGGGCAAGATCAAGGCGGCCGAGTTCGCCCGCACCCGCAAGGTCCCCTACCTGGGGATCTGCCTCGGCATGCAGATGGCGGTAATCGAAGCCGCCCGCAACCTGGCCGAGCTGGGCGATGCCGGGTCCGAGGAATTCGACCACGAAGCCGGGAAAAAACGTTTCACCCCCGTTGTTTACCACCTGAAGGAATGGGTGCAGGGCAACTACAAGGTCACGCGCAAGGCCGATGACGACAAAGGTGGCACGATGCGCCTTGGCGCGTATGACGCCGTGCTGAAGGAAGGCTCGAAGGTGGCGCAGGTCTATGGCTCCTGCCAGATCGAGGAACGCCACCGTCACCGCTACGAGGTCGACATCAAGTACCGCGATGCGCTGGAAGACAAGGGGCTGGTGTTTTCGGGCATGTCGCCCGATGGCCGGTTGCCCGAGATCGTGGAAGTGGCCGATCACCCCTGGTTCATCGGTGTGCAATTCCACCCCGAACTGAAATCGAAACCCTTCGAGCCGCATCCGCTTTTTGCCGATTTCATCCGCGCGGCGAAGGAAAACTCGCGCCTCGTCTGACCGAAGGGGAGGTTTTCTCGAGAAAACCGTAAGAAAATCTGAAGATTTTCTGGACGGAAATCTCGAGATTTCCGGTCCTCGCGTGGACCGCGGCGGGCCTAGACCGCCGCCTGATGGTGCGCTTGCCCAACCTCATCGCGAATGATCTCGGCGATTTGGGCCGCGTCCCCGGTCGAGAATGTCAGCGGCAGGCGCATGTCCAGCAACCCGGCCAGGATCGCATCGGTGCGCGGCAGGGACCTGGGCCTCGCGTATCTCCAGCTGTCGTAGCGCGAGGTGAAGGCGACGGGCTCTTTCGCGCCAAACCACTTCAACTCGACACCGCGCGCGGCACAGCCGCGAAGGACCGGCGTGATCGTCTCGGGCGCTGCGCCCGGCAACAGGAACTGGATGGACGAGCCGACGATGGCTTCCTTCGGGTCGCGTTCGATCACCTGCAACCCGGCGGTGTTGCGGAGCCCATCCTCCACGACCTCGTAGAGCGCGTTCCAACGCGCCACCTGGCGCGGCAGGTCGGCCAGTTGAACACGCAGGATCGCGGCGCGCAAATGGTCCATGCGCCCCGACACGTTCGGCGTGATCCACTTTACCTTTTCGAACGTTTCCACAGGCGGCCTGGCGGTGTGACGGGGATAAAGCATGTAGCTTCCCGACAACAATACAGCGCGGGCCATGACCTCGTCATCATCCGAGATCAGCAATCCGCCCTCGCCGGAATTGATGTGTTTGTAAGTCTGGGTCGAGTAACAGCCGATCACCCCATGGCGGCCGGAGGGCACTCCGTCCCAGGCCGCGCCCATGGTATGAGCGCAATCCTCGATCACCGCGACACCGGCCGCGTCGCAGATCTGCATCAGGCGATCCATGTCGCAGATATGCCCGCGCATGTGGCTGAGCAGCAGCACTCTCGCGCCGCTCTGCCGGATCTGTCCGGCGAGGTCATCGAGGTCGATGGTCAGCGCCTCGGTCGTTTCGACGAAAACGGGCTCAGCCCCGACACTGGCGATGGCACCGGGCACCGGGGCGAGGGTGAATCCGTTGGACAGCACCTTGTCGCCCGGCCCAACACCGAGCGCGCGCAAGGCGCAGGACATGGCATATCCGCCCGAGGCCACGGCAAGGCAATATTTCGCCCCGGTGAAGGCCGCGAACTCCTGTTCCAGCAAGGCCACCTCGCCCACCTCTCCCTCGGCGAGGTTGTAACGATGCAGACGCCCCGAGCGCATGACGCCAATGGCGGCCTCGATGGCGGCCTCGGGGATCGGCTCTTGCTGGGTGAAGCTGCCGGTGAAAACGGGTTTGTCCATGCGAGGCACCTTTTGCCCGAAGAGCCTGCGCGTCAAGCTCAGGGAAGAAGCTGCGCGACGACCGTATCGAAGGCGTCGAAGTGATCGACCAGCGCCTCGGGTTCAAGCTCTGCCACGGCGCGACCGGTCGGCCCGAAGGTGACCAGCGCGCATGGCACACCCGCCGCCCGCGCGGTTTTCCGGTCGGTCTCGGTATCGCCCACGAGGAAAGACCGCTCCAGCGCCCCGCCCGCCGCATCGACCGCAGCAAGGTACGGGGCCGGGTCGGGTTTGCGCGTGGGCAGGGTGTCGGCCCCGATCAGCGAGGCGAACTGATCCGAGATCCCGAGGCGATCGAGCAACTGGATGGCCAGCCCCTCCGGCTTGTTGGTGCAGATGCCCACCGCGACACCCGCCGCGCGCAAGCGGCCCACCGCCGCCATCGCGCCGGGATAGAGGCTGGTATGGCGGTCGATGTCGCGACCATAGGCGTCGAGCAGCAGGGGGTAGCCCCGTTCGATCATCGCCTCGGCCTCGGCCAGCGCCATGCGCTCGGCGGCCAGCCGCAGCATGGCGCGCCCGCCGCGAAAGGCGGTGGCATCATCCTGCCCCCGGTTCAATTGCGGGGCAAATCCCATCTCGGACAGGGCCATGTTGGCCGCCGCGATCAGGTCGCCGCTGGTATCGGCCAGCGTTCCATCGAGGTCGAAGATCACGGTGCGCGTCATGGCTGCCCTCTCGGTTTCGGCGTCTTTTTGCCCATCGCTGAAACAGCCTGTCGGGCAAAGTGACCGGGCCCCTGCTTGGCACCCTTCGTGTCCTTGGATAGAACGCAAAGAAAACAAGGGAAACCCGAAGAAATGGCGCACGACCCCCATCGCCCTGTCGCTTTGATCGTCCTGGCCGCAGGCGCCGGCACGCGGATGAACTCGGACCTTCCGAAACCGCTGCATCCGATCGGGGGTGCGCCGATGATCGCCCATGCCCTGGCGACGGGCCGCGCGCTGGAGCCATCGCGCATCGTCGTGGTCACGGGCCACGGCGCCGAGGAGGTCGAGGCCGCGCTGGAGGAGATCGCGCCAGAGGCGGTCTGCGTGCGGCAAGAGGAGCAACTCGGCACCGGGCACGCGGTATTGCAGGCAGCCCCGGCGCTTGAAGGGTTCCAGGGCGATGCCGTCGTGCTTTATGCCGACACCCCCTTCGTCAGCGAGGACACGCTGCGCCGGATGCAGGCGGCCCGCGCCGTCCATGACATGGTCGTTCTGGGCTTTCGCGCCGCCGATCCCGGGCGCTACGGGCGGCTGATGATGGAAGGCGAGCGGCTGGTGCGCATCGTCGAGGCCAAGGATGCGACGCCCGAACAGCTTGGGATCGACCTGTGCAACTCGGGTCTGCTGGCCACCGATGCGCGCCTGCTGATGGACCTGCTGGGTCAGGTGGATACCGACAACGCCGCCGGCGAATACTACCTGACCGACCTCGCCGAGATTGCCGCGAGCCGCGACCTGTCGGCGACGGCGGTCCTGTGTTCCGAGGCCGAGACGCTCGGGGTCAATTCGCGTGCCGAGCTGGCCGCGGCCGAGGCCCAGTTCCAGGCCATGAAACGGGCCGAGGTACTGGAAAACGGCGTGACCATGACCGCGCCCGAGACGGTCATCCTGTCGGCGGATACCTGGGTCGGGCGCGATGCGGTGATAGAGCCTTACGTGGTCTTCGGGCCCGGCGTGACGGTCGAGTCCGGCGCGACGATCCGGGCCTTCTCTCATCTGGAAGACGCCCATGTCAGCGCGGGCGCCATCGTCGGCCCCTATGCCCGGCTGCGCCCCGGAGCCGAGATCGGCAATAACGCCCATATCGGCAATTTCGTCGAGGTGAAGGCCTCGCTGATCGGCGAAGGCACCAAGGTCAACCACCTGACCTATATCGGCAATGCCGAGATCGGCGACGGCACGAATGTCGGCGCGGGCACGATCACCTGCAATTACGACGGCGTCTTCAAGCACCGCACGGTTGTGGGCAAGAACGCCTTCATCGGGTCGGACACGATGCTGGTGGCGCCGGTGACGGTGGGCGACAACGCGATGACGGGATCGGGCTCGGTCATCACGAGCGATGTGCCCGAAGGGGCCTTGGCGCTGGGGCGGGCGAAACAGGTGAACAAGGCAGGGTTGGCGGTGCGCCTGATGGACCGTCTGCGCGCGATAAAGGCCGAAAAGGCCAAGGGCTAGAGCAGGAAAGGAAACCCCATGTGCGGGATCGTCGGAGTTCTGGGCAAGCACGAGGTCGCCCCCATCCTCGTCGAGGCGCTGAAACGGCTGGAATATCGCGGCTATGACAGCGCGGGCATCGCCACGGTGCAGGACGGCCGGCTCGACCGCCGCCGCGCGGTGGGCAAGTTGCACAACCTCTCGGACCTGCTGGTGCATGACCCGCTGGCGGGCAAGTCGGGCATCGGCCACACCCGGTGGGCCACCCATGGCGGGCCGACCGTCAAGAACGCCCACCCGCACCAGACGGGCCGCGTCGCGGTCGTGCATAACGGGATCATCGAGAATTTCCGCGAGTTGCGCAGCCGCCTGTCCGACCGCAACTTCGAATCCGAGACCGATACCGAGACCGTGGCGCAACTCTGCGCGTCTTTCCTCGATGAGGGGAAAAGCCCACGCGAGGCGGCGACCGAGACGCTCAAGCATCTCGAAGGGGCCTTCGCGCTGGCCTTCCTGTTCGAGGGCGAAGAGGACCTGATCGTCGCCGCGCGCAAGGGCAGCCCGCTTTGCATCGGCCATGGCGACGGCGAGATGTATGTGGGCTCGGACGCCATCGCTTTGTCGCCGCTAACCAACCTCATCACCTATCTCGAAGAAGGCGACTATGCTTTCGTCACCCGCGACGGCGTCGAGATCCGGGACGCCAAGGGCAGGCTGGCGAACCGCGACGCACGGACGATCTCGGCGCAGGCCGCGCAGATCGACAAGGCCGGGCACAAGCATTTCATGGCGAAGGAGATCTTCGAACAACCGACCGTACTGGCCGAGTGTTTGACCCATTACTCTTCGGGTGAGCGAGTCGCCTTGCCCGAAGGCGCGCTTGATTTCGCCGAGACCGACCGCCTGATCCTCGTGGCCTGCGGCACGGCGCATTACGCCTGCTCGGTCGCGAAATACTGGTTCGAGCAACTGGCCGGCCTGCCCTGCGACGTCGATATCGCCAGCGAGTTCCGCTATCGCGAGCCGCCCGTGTCGGACCGGGCCACCGCGCTTTTCGTCAGCCAGTCCGGGGAGACCGCCGACACGCTGGCCGCCCTGCGCTACGCCCAGGGCAAGGCCGCGCGGATCGTCTCGGTGGTGAACGTGCCCGAAAGCTCCATCGCGCGCGAAAGCGACCTTGCCCTGCCGATCCTCGCCGGGATCGAGGTGGGCGTCGCCTCGACCAAGGCCTTCATGAACCAGTTGGGCGTTCTGGCGAACCTCGCCATCCTCGCCGCCCGCCAGCGGGGCCGCATCGACGCGGCGCGCGAGGCGGAGTTGCTGGAAACGCTGCGTGGCCTGCCGGGCCTGATCAACCAGGCCCTCGCGCTGGAGGATCGCATCCACAAACGCACCGGCAAGCTGGCCGAGGCGCGCTCGGTCCTGTTCCTCGGGCGCGGGGCGATGTTCCCGCTCGCGCTGGAGGGCGCGCTGAAACTCAAGGAAATCAGCTATATCCATGCCGAGGGCTATGCCAGCGGCGAACTGAAGCACGGCCCCATCGCGCTGGTCGACAAGACGGTGCCGGTGATCGTCATGGCCCCGCGCGATGCCCTGTTCGACAAGACCGTGTCGAACATGCAGGAAGTGCTGGCCCGCGAGGGACGCGTCTGGCTGATCACCGATGCCGAAGGCGCCGAGATCGCCGGGGATGGGGTCTGGCAGTCGCTGGTCATGCCGAGGATCGACCCGATCTTTGCCCCGATGCTTTACGCGGTTCCGGCGCAACTCATCGCCTACCACACGGCGCTGCACAAGGGCACGGACGTGGACCAGCCGCGCAACCTCGCCAAGTCGGTGACGGTCGAATGAGCTTGCCGGGTTCCGCCAACCTCACGTTGAGCGGTCGTTTCGTGCAGCTTGTGCCGCTGTCCCACGACCACGCCGAGGCGCTGTCTGCCGCCTCGGCCGAGGGGGCGCTGGACCGTCTGTGGTACACAACCGTTCCATCGCCGCAGGGCATGGCGACCGAGATCGACCGACGCCTCGCCTTGAAGGCCGCCGGCAGCATGGTGCCGTTCGCAACCCTCGACGCCGGGGGGCGCGCCGTTGGCATGACCACCTACATGAATATCGACGCGGGCCTGCCGCGGGTCGAGATCGGCTCGACCTGGATCGCGCCCTCGGCGCAGCGCGGGCCTGTGAACACCGAGGCCAAGCGGCTGATGCTGGGCCATGCCTTCGAGGTCTGGGGCTGCACGGCGGTCGAGTTTCGCACGCATCGGCTGAACACCCAGTCGCGCCGCGCCATCGAACGGCTGGGGGCGCAGCTGGACGGGATCTTGCGGGCGCATATGCGGATGCCGAACGGCACGTTGCGCGACACGGCGGTCTATTCGATCACCGCACCCGAATGGCCCGCGGTGCGCAGCCATCTCGACTGGCAGTTGGAGCGGCCCCGGTGACGCCCGATGCCGCGCTTACCGCCCTGCAGGCCGAGCGCGACCCGGATCGCGCGGCGCAGATGCACGCCTATCACAAGGTCGACAGAGAATATTTGGGCCTGTCGAACGGACGCGTTGCCGAACTGGCGACCGAGTGGCGCAAGTCAACGGACCTCGCCTCGCGCGTCGCGCTGGCCAAGGGGCTTTGGGCCAGCAACATCTACGAGGCGCGGATCGCGGCGGCCAAACTGTTCCTTCAGGCGCGCATCCGACCCGATGACGGCGCGGCATGGGACTGCCTGACAGGGTTCGTGCCAGAGTTCGACAGCTGGGCCATCGCCGATGCCGTGGCGCAAGCCGGGGCCAAGCGCGTGGTGGCCGCCCCGGACCGGCTGGACGAGATCGAGCCGTGGACCCGGTCCGACCACATGTGGACCCGCCGCGCCGCGCTGGTCTTCACCCTGCCCTTCACCAAGTCGCGCCACCCGAGCGCAGTCGAGCAAGCGGCGCGTGATCGCATCCTCGGCTGGTGCGCGGGATATGCAGATGATCCAGACTGGTTCATCCAGAAAGCCGTCGCGTGGTGGGTCCGCGACCTGTCGAAGAAAGACCCCGAGCGCGCCCGCGCTTTCCTCGACGCGCATGGCGACCGGTTGAAGACGTGGGCCCGGACAGAGGCCGCGCGCCACCTGCCCTGACGACCCGGACCGTTCGACCGGCCCCGTCAGGCCCGGAACGTCGCGCCTGCCCCTTCATCTTGGCAAGAAAACTCCCGCCGGAGGCGAAATCCCTCAGACCTGCGGCACCCCGCCCTGCATCACGGTCAGGAACCAGTCAGTGTCGATATTGCCGCCACACAGGATCACGCCGACCTTCTTGCCTTTCATCGCCTCGCGTTCCTGCATCAGCCCGGCCAGCGGCGCGGCCCCTGCCCCTTCGGCAAGATTGTGAATGTCTCGATAGTAGACGCGGATCGCCTCGGCCACCTCCTCGTCCGAGACGGTGATGATCCGGGCGGCCTGTTCGCCGTAGATGTCCAGCGCCTCCTGCACCGGGACGCGCACGGCCATGCCATCGGCGAAGGTGCGGGCGGTTTGCGTTTCGACCGGGTGGCCCGCCTCGGCCGACAGCTTGGCGGTCTGGGCATTCTCACTGACGACGCCCACGATCTCGGCCTTGGCCCCGAGGGCATCGCGCGCAAGGATCGTGCCGCAGATGCCCGACCCGCAGCCGATGGGGACATAAACGGTGTCGAGGTCGGGTACGGCCGAGAACAGCTCGAACCCATAGGTCGCCACGCCGCGCACCAGTTCCTCGTGGAACGGCGGCACGATGAAGAGCCCCTCTTCCCCGGCGACGCGGAACGCTTCCTCCCTCGCGGTGTCGAAATCCTCTCCGAACTTGATCAGCTCGGCCCCGAAGGCGCGCATCGCGGCGTTCTTTTCCACCGAGTTGCCACGTGGGACATAGACCTTGGCCGTCAGCCCGGCGGCTACCGCCGCCCGCGCCTGCCCCTGCCCGTGGTTGCCGCGCGTCGCCGTGCAGATGCCCGGCACATCGGGATGGGTGCGTGTCAGCCAGTCGATGAAGGTGATCGCGCCGCGCACCTTGAACGATCCGGTGGGCGTGTGGTTCTCGTGCTTGATCCAGACCTCGGCCCCGAACCGCTCGGCCAGTTGCGGCCATGAATATTGCGGGGTCGGCAGCATCTGGCTGGTGACGAGGGCGTGGGCCTGTTCAAGGTCGGAACGGGTGAACTGCATCGAAAACCTCCGGGCGCGGTGCGTTTTCGCGAAGCCTACCCTGCGCAGGCCGCCTTGTATGCAGCCCATTGCGAGGCCTAGGGTCGCGCCAGGCAGACAGGAGGGACGGCATGACGATACTTATCACCGGCGCGAACCGTGGCATCGGCAAGGGGCTGTCCGAGGCCTATGCGGGTCGCGGCGAAACCGTCATCGCGACCGCCCGCAGCGCCGAGGGCTGCACGCCGCTGGACGTGGCCGATCCGGCCTCGGTCAGCGCGCTGGCCGAAGGGCTGGATGGGCAGGCCATCGACCTGTTGATCTGCAATGCCGGGGTTTATCCCGACAAGGATCAATCGCTCGACACCGGCTATCCGCCCGAGATGTGGGCCGAGGTCTTTGCGGTGAACGTCACGGGCGTATTCCTGACGGTGCAGGCGCTTCTGCCGAACCTGTCGAAATCCGCCGCCCCGAAAATCGCCATCATCTCCAGCCAGATGGGGTCGGACACGCGGGCACCGGGGGGAAGCTACATCTACCGCGCCTCCAAGGCCGCGGCGCTGAACCTGGGCCGGAACCTCGCCACCGACCTGCGCCCGCGCGGGATCGCGGTGGGGATCTATCACCCCGGTTGGGTCCGCACCGACATGGGCACCGAGGCCGCCGATATCGGCCTGGACGACAGCGTATCGGGACTGATCGCGCGGTTCGACGCCCTGTCGCTGGAGACGACGGGCTGTTTCGAGACATGGGACGGACGGCCACACCCGTTCTGACAAGGCCGCTCCCCGACAGATCGGCCCTTGCGGCACTGGGTTCAGCGGCCTATGAGGCGCGCTGAGACAAAGAGGGACGGGGCGCATTTCATGCCCATTCTGGTGATGAAATTCGGCGGCACGAGCGTTGGCTCGCTCGACCGCATTCAACGCGCCGCAAAGCGCGTGGGCCGCGAGGTGGCCAATGGCTATGACGTGATCGTCATCGTCAGCGCCATGTCGGGCGAAACCAACAAGCTGGTCGGCTATGTCGAGGAAACCTCACCGCTGTTCGATGCGCGCGAGTATGACGCCGTCGTGTCCTCGGGCGAGAACGTGACCGCCGGCCTGATGGCCATGACCTTGCAGGAAATGGATGTCCCGGCGCGCAGCTGGCAGGGCTGGCAGGTGCCGGTCAAGACCACCAGCGCCCATGCCAGCGCCCGGATCGAGGAAATCCCGAACGAGAACATCCTCGCCAAGTTCGGCGAAGGCATGAAGGTTGCCGTTGTCGCGGGCTTCCAGGGGATCAGTCCCGAAGGGCGCATCACCACGCTGGGACGCGGCGGGTCGGACACCACCGCCGTTGCCTTTGCCGCCGCTTTCGGGGCCGAGCGGTGCGACATCTACACCGACGTGGACGGGGTCTATACCACCGACCCGCGCATCACCGCCAAGGCCCGCAAACTCGACCGCATCGCCTTCGAGGAGATGCTGGAGCTTGCCAGCCTCGGGGCCAAGGTGCTGCAAACCCGGTCGGTCGAACTGGCCATGCGCTACAATGTCAAACTGCGGGTTCTGTCGAGCTTCGAGGAACCCAGCGACGAGGCGGGCACGCTGGTCTGTGCCGAGGAGGATATCGTGGAAAGCAATGTCGTGGCCGGTGTGGCCTATTCCCGCGAAGAAGCGAAGCTGACGCTGACCCATGTCGAGGACCGGCCCGGCATCGCCGCCGCGATCTTCGGCCCCCTCGCCGATGCGGGTGTGAACGTGGACATGATCGTGCAGAACATCTCGGACGCCGGGATGACCGACATGACCTTCTCCTGCCCGGTGAACGAGGTGAAGCGCGCTGAGAAGGCGCTGAAGGACGCGCGGGATGCCGGCGAGATGGGCTTTGCCGAGTTGATCGCCGATACCGAGGTCGCCAAGGTTTCCATCGTGGGGATCGGCATGCGCAGCCATGCGGGCGTGGCGGCGAAGATGTTCAAGACCCTCCGCGACGAGGGGATCAACATCAAGGTCATCACCACCTCCGAGATCAAGGTCTCGGTCCTGATCGACCGGAAATACATGGAACTGGCCGTTCAGGCGCTGCACGACGCGTTCGAGCTGGACAAGGCCGCCTGATCCGAAAGGACCTTTGCGGCTGGCGCAAGGCGGGCTTGCGGGCTTGGGCGGTGCAAAAATGCTGCACCTGCATAATATCATGGAAACTTGACCCGGTAAGTTGCATCCGTGAGGTTCCCATGACGACCAGCAGCCTGGCCCACGCCGCCGCTTCCCCCTTTGCCCATTTCGGCGCGCGTGTCGTCGAGATCTTCGCCGCCGTCGCCCATGCGCTGTCGGTCAGCGCAGGTGCTCAGCAGCGCATCGACCGCATCCATGCGCTTCAGGCGTTGAGCGACGCGGAACTGGCCGAGCGCGGCATCGCACGCGACGATATCGTCGCGCATGTCTTCGACGATTTCATCAAGTCCTGATCCTTCGATGTCTTGAGGCCGTATCCGGAGTTCGCCCCGGATGTGCCCCATGGTGCTCGGGCCAACGTCGAAGCGGGCCTGCGGAACATCGCTGCAGCGCGGCAATGGAACGCCGCGCCGGTGATTACCCTACATCTGGCCCTCCAGGTCCCAAGCCCGGCGACCGTTTTAGGTCCTTCCCGTTTCTCCCACAGATTCCCCACCTGCGCCGCGAGTGCGGAGGCCCCTAGCCGCCTATCGCACCGAGATCCCTCGTCCGATGCGCAGCGCCCTTCCGTCCCGACCTTGACACTCCGGCGCGTCTGCCCTCCCTCATGGGGGGCGAACAGGACCAACGGGACAAGACCAGATGCGCATCATCGACATTCGCGAGGTGACCAAGCCGATCGCCTCGCCGATCCGCAACGCCTATATCGACTTTTCCAAGATGACCGCGAGCCTTGTGGCGGTGGTCACGGACGAGTTTCGCGATGGGCGGCGGGTGGTTGGTTACGGCTTCAACTCCAATGGGCGGTACGGGCAAGGCGGGCTGATCCGCGAACGCTTCCGCGACCGTGTGCTTGAGGCCGACCCCGACAGTCTGCTGGATGACACCGGCCTGATCGACCCGGGCAAGGTCTGGGCCGCGATGATGGTGAACGAAAAACCGGGCGGGCATGGCGAACGCTCGGTGGCCGTGGGCACCATCGACATGGCGGTCTGGGACGCGGTGGCAAAACTGGCGGAAAAGCCGTTGTTTCACATGCTGGCCGAAAGCGAGGGGCGCACACCCGAGCCGCGCGTCTTCGTCTACGCGGCGGGCGGCTATTACTACCCCGGCAAGGACGACACGCAGTTGCGCGCCGAGATGCGCAGCTACCTCGACCGGGGCTACACCGTCGTGAAGATGAAGATCGGCGGCGCTTCGATCGACGAGGACAAGCGCCGGATCGAAGCCGTGCTGGACGAAATCGGCACCGAGGCGCAACTGGCCGTCGATGCCAACGGGCGCTTCGACCTGGAAACCGGGATCGCCTATGCCAAGATGCTGCGCGACTACCCGCTGTTCTGGTACGAAGAGGTTGGCGACCCGCTCGACTACCAGCTTCAGGCCGCGCTGTCCGAGTTCTACCCCGGCCCGATGGCCACCGGCGAAAACCTGTTCAGCCATCAGGATGCGCGCAACCTGCTGCGCTATGGCGGGATGCGGCGCGACCGCGACTGGCTGCAATTCGACTGCGCGCTGTCCTACGGGCTGGTCGAATACAAACGCACGTTGGAGGTGCTGGACCAATTGGGCTGGTCCCGGCGGCGCTGCATCCCGCATGGCGGGCACCAGATGTCGCTCAACATCGCGGCGGGTCTGGGCCTCGGGGGCAACGAAAGCTACCCGGACCTGTTCCAACCCTATGGTGGTTTTCCCGATGGCGTCGCGGTCGAGGATGGCCATATTACCATGCCGGATCTGCCGGGCATCGGGTTCGAAGGAAAATCCGACCTCATTTCGGTGATGCGTGACTTGGCGGAATGACCGCCCGATCAGGCCATTAACCCTTCTTCCGTTGCGCGCCCCCTGCCCCGCACGGTAGGACTCGTTTCCGGGGCAGGCGCCAACGAGGCGCCAAAAGGCGCGAGGGTCATGGTCGAGCAATCCGAAAGCGAAAGCCGCAAGCTGCTGTCACGGCTGCAGGCCGTGATGGCCGAGGCCGCTGCCGGCCAGGAACGGCTGGACCGGATCACGCACCTGATCGCGGATTCGATGGGGACCGAGGTTTGCTCGATCTACCTGCTGCGCGACGCCGACACGCTGGAGCTTTGCGCGACGCAAGGTCTTGCCGCAGAGGCCGTGCACGTGACGCGCATGCGCATCGGCGAGGGCCTTGTCGGCCGCGTGGCACGGCAGGCCCGGCCCATCAACACGCCGAACGCCCCCGCCGAACGCGGCTTTCGCTACATGCCGGAAACCGGGGAAGAGGCCTATTCCTCGTTCCTCGGCGTGCCGATCCAGCGCCTGGGCGAACGGCTTGGCGTGCTGGTCGTGCAGTCCAAGGAAGCGCGGAAATTCTCGGGCGACGAGGTCTACGCGCTCGAGGTTGTCGCCATGGTCATCGCCGAGATGACCGAGCTTGGCGCCTTCATCGGCGAGGGCGCGGCGATGAGCGCGCGGCACCAGCAGCAGGTGCTGCTTCGCGGGTCCGTGGGCCAGGAAGGCGCGGCGATGGGCCATGTCTGGCTGCACGAACCCCGCGTGGTCGTGACCAAGCCCGTGTCCGACGATCCCGAGACCGAGGCACAGCGCCTTCGCGATGCGGTCGCCCAGCTTCGCCTCGACGTGGACGAGATGCTGACCCGCGCCCCGACCGCAGATGCCGAGCAGCGCGAAGTGCTGGAAGCCTACCGCATGTTCGCCCGCTCGCGCGGATGGATGCGCCGGATGGAGGAAGACATCCAGCGCGGCCTGTCGGCCGAAGCCGCCGTCGAGAAGGAACAATCGACAGCCCGCGCGCGGATGGAAACGCTGCCCGACGCCTACCTGCGCGAACGGCTGCACGACCTCGACGATTTGTCGAACCGTTTGCTGCGCCTGCTGACTGGGCAAGGAACGGATACGGGTGCGGAACTGCCGCCCGATCCCATCCTCGTGGCGCGCAATATCGGCCCAGCCGAGTTGCTCGATTATGGTCGCCGCCTCAAGGGCGTCGTGCTGGAGGAGGGCTCCGTCGGGTCGCATGCCGCCATCGTGGCGCGGGCGCTGGCGATCCCCCTCGTGATCCATGCCAAGCGCATCACCACCGAAGCGCTGAACGGCGATCCGATCCTTGTTGATGGCGACGAAGGCATCGTGCACCTGCGCCCCGAGGAAACCGTGGCGCAGGCCTTTCGCGACAAGCTGGCCATGCAGGCCGAGGCGCAGGAACGCTATGCCTCGATCCGCGACAAGCCCGCCGAAAGCCTTTGCGGAACGGTCGTGTCGCTGCAGATGAATGCGGGGCTCATGGCCGATCTGCCGTCCTTGCCGTCCTCGGGTGCGGAAGGCGTGGGCCTGTTCCGCACCGAGTTGCAGTTCCTGACACGCAACAAGGTGCCGCGCCGGGGCGAGTTGGCGGCGCTGTATGCGCGTGTGATCGACGCGGCGCAGGGCAAGCGTGTCGTGTTCCGCACGCTCGATATCGGGTCGGACAAGGTCCTGCCCTACATGAAACCCACCGAGGAGCCGAACCCGGCCCTCGGCTGGCGCGCGATCCGCGTGGGCCTCGACAAGCCGGGGGTCATGCGGATGCAGTTGCAGGCCTTGATCCGCGCCGCGAACGGCGGCCCCCTGTCGGTCATGTTCCCCTTCATCGCCCAGTTGGAGGAGTTCACGGCGGCCCGTGACCACCTCATGCGCGAGATGGAGCGCGAGGCGACGCTGGGCCATACCCTGCCCGAGAAGCTGGAAATCGGCGCGATGCTGGAGACGCCCAGCCTTGCCTTCGCGCCGCGCCAATTCTTCGAGATGGCCGATTTCATCTCGATCGGGGGCAACGACCTCAAGCAGTTCTTCTTTGCCGCCGACCGCGAGAACGAGCGCGTGCGTAAGCGGTATGACACCCTGAACGTGTCCTTCCTGACCTTCCTGGAACAGATCGTGCATCGCTGCTCGGACACGGGCACGCCGCTGAGTTTCTGTGGCGAGGATGCCGGACGCCCGCTCGAGGCGATCTGCTTTGCCGCGATGGGCTTGCGCACCCTGTCGATGCGGCCAGCCTCGATCGGGCCGGTCAAGTCGATCCTGCGCCGCGTCGATCTGCGCGAGGCACGCAGCGTCATCAACGAGGCCCGCGCCGAGGGCGCGCAGTCGGTGCGCCCGGCCGTGATGGAGTGGCTGCGGCGGCAATAACCCCGTGCCCACTGGACGCCCCAGCCCGATTGGCCTAGCCAGACGCCACGTCAACGGGAGGGTCAGGCATGGGACAGGGCGTGAAGGGGTTCGGCGATTGGGATGTCATCATCGTCGGCGCAGGCTCGGCCGGATGTGTCTTGGCCAACCGGTTGTCCGTAGATCCCAAAACGCGCGTCCTGCTGTTGGAAGCGGGCGGGCATGACAACCATCCGTGGGTGCATGTTCCGGTCGGTTATCTTTACGCCATGGGCAACCCGCGCCTCGACTGGTGCCTCAAGACCGAGGCCGAACCGGGGCTGAACGGGCGCACGCTGAACTACCCGCGTGGCAAGGTTCTGGGCGGCTGTTCGTCGATCAATGGCATGATCTACATGCGCGGACAGGCGCGCGATTACGATCTCTGGCGGCAGATGGGCAACCCCGGCTGGGGCTGGGACGATGTGCTGCCATATTTCAAACGCTCCGAAAACTACCACGGCGGCGCGGATGACGAGCATGGCGCAGAGGGTGAGTTGCGCGTCGAGAAGCAACGGCTCAGCTGGCCCATCCTCGACGCGGTGATCGAGGCCGCCAAGGAACTGGGCATCCCCGAGACCCACGATTTCAACCGCGGCGACAACGAGGGCGCGGGGTATTTCGAGGTCAACCAGCGCGGCGGCGTGCGCTGGAACGCGCGCAAGGCGTTCCTCGACCCGGCGAGAGGGCGCGAGAACCTGCGCATCGTCACCGATGCCGAGGTACAGCGCCTCAGCCTCGATGGCCGCCGCGCGACGGGTGTGATCTTCCGCCAGGACGGGCAGCTGTTCCACGCCAAGGCGCGCGGCGAGGTGGTCTTGTCGGCGGGCGCCATCGGAACGCCCAAGATCCTCGAACTCTCGGGGATCGGGCGCGGCGAGATTCTGCGCGCGCATGGCATCGAGGTGGTGCAGGACACACCGGGCGTGGGCGAGAACCTTGCCGATCACCTGCAGATCCGCACGATCTACCGGATCGAGGGCGCGCGCACACTGAACGACTACTACGCCAACCCGATGGGCAAACTGAAAATCGGGCTCGACTACGCGCTCGGGCGGAAGGGTCCGCTGGCCATGGCGCCCTCGCAATTCGGCATCTTCACGCGCTCCAGCCCCGAGCATGAAACCCCGAATATCGAGTATCACGTGCAGCCGCTGTCACTGGAAAAATTCGGCGAACCGCTTCACCCGTTCCCGGCGCTGACCGTCTCGGTCTGCAACCTGCGGCCCGAAAGCCGCGGCTCCTGCCACATCACCAGCCCCGAGCCGGACGCGGCCCCTGCGATCAAACCCAATTACTTCTCGGCCCCGGCGGACCAGCGCGTGGCGGTGGACTCGATCAAGCATGCGCGGCGGCTGATGGCGACCAGGACCATGGCGCAGTTCAACCCGGTCGAGATCAAACCGGGCCCCGAGGTGGATGGCGAAGAGGCACTGTTGAAAGCGGCGGGCGACATCTCGACCACGATCTTCCACCCGGTCTCGACCGCGCGGATGGGGTCGGATGCCGAGGCCGTGGTCAGCCCGGAGCTGACGGTGAACGGCATCGCGGGCCTGTCCATCGCGGATGCCTCGGTCATGCCGACGATCACCTCGGGCAACACGCACGCCCCCGTCACGATGATCGCCGAAAAGGCCAGCGACATGATCCGGGCGCGGCTGCGGGCCTAGTGCCCTTCCTCGGCGCCCCAGCGCGTCACCCGGCCTGAGACGCCGTCCCAGTCGCCCACGCCCAGCACACGGGCCGGGTTCGTCGGCGGCGGCATCTCGACCCCGTCCAGACGCCGAAACCCGAAGCGGCTGTAGTAGGGCTCATCGCCGACCAGCAGGATGCGCGGCCAACTGAGCGCCTCGGCCCGCGCGACACCCTCGCGGATCAGCATGCCGCCCAATCCCTCGCCCTGCCGGGTCGGGTGCACGGCGACCGGCCCAAGCAAAAGCGCCTCGGCGCGCCCGATACGCACCGGCCAGAACCGGATCGCCCCGCCAAGGATACCGTCCGGATCACGTGCGACGAGGCACAATTCGCGCACGGCGGGGATGCCATCGCGCAACCGGTAACTCGACAGGGCCTCTCGCCCCGGTGCAAAGCACAGATCGTAAAGCGCCTCGACCTCCCAGCGGTCGTCAGGATTTTCGCGGGTCAGCGCGTACATGGTCGAAAAAATTGCCCGGTTGCCTCTGGCCGAGGGCCTAGCACGGCGCTACCCCTTTGCCAAACACGCCAGGAAAGACGCGCATCTCATGTTCTACCGACCCGAGGACGGCCACGGCCTGCCCCACAATCCGTTCAACGCCATCGTCACGCCGCGCCCGATTGGCTGGATCTCGACGCGCGGGGCGGATGGATCGGAAAACCTTGCCCCCTACTCGTTCTTCAACGCAGTGGCCTATGTCCCGCCGCAGGTCATGTTCGCATCGACAGGCAGCAAGGATGACCGCGGCGACACGAAGGACAGCGTGGCCAATATCCGCGACACGGGCGTGTTCTGCGTCAACATCGTGGAATACGCGATGCGCGACATGATGAACCAGACCTCCGGGCCATGGCCCAAGGAAACGGACGAGTTCGACCTGGCCGCTATCGCTCGGGCCGAGTGCGAGACGATCGCCTGTTCCCGTGTTGCCGCCGCGCCCGCCAACCTGGAATGCCGCCTCACACAGATCGTGAAGCTGGAGGGCGAGGCGAATTTTGCGGTCTTCGGCGAAGTCGTGGGCGTGCACATGCGCGACGACTGCATGAAGGATGGCCTGTTCGACGTCTTGTCCTTCAACCCGCTGACCCGGCTGGGGTACCGCGACTATTCGGTCGTGCGAGAGGTCTTCAGCCTCAAGCGCCCGGGCGAGTGAGGCAGGCCTGACCGGCCCGCCCCGCCGATGGGTCAGTGCCCGCCGAGGATACCTGTGCGCACCGAGTAGTTCGTGGCGATCTGGTAATCGGGGTCATCGTCGCTATCGATCATCAGGTGCCCGGCCTTGGTCAGCAGGCGGTGGCAATCCCGCGACAGGTGGCGCAGTTCGATCCTCTTGCCGGCGGCCTCGTAGCGACCGGCCAGTTTTTCGATGGCTTGCAGCGCGGATTGGTCCGCCACCCGGCTATCTGCGAAATCCACCACCACGCGGCCCGGGTCATTCTCGACATCGAACAGTTCGTTGAACCCCTCGGCCGAGCCGAAGAAAAGCGGCCCCTGCACCTGGTAGACCTTGGCGCCTTCGGGGGTTTCGTAGGTCTTGGCATGAATGCGGGTCGCGTTCTGCCAGGCATAGGCCAGCGCCGAGACGATGACGCCCACGACCACCGCCGTGGCGAGGTCGGTCAAAACCGTCACCACGGTCACCAGCACGATCACGACGGCATCGGTCAGCGGCACCTTGGTCAGGATCTTGAGCGAGTTCCACGCGAAGGTCCCGATCACGACCATGAACATCACGCCCACCAGCGCGGCCAGCGGGATCTGCTCGATCAGGGGCGCGGCAAACAGGATGAACACCAGCAGGAACAGCGCCGCCGCGGTGCCCGCGATGCGCGTGCGCCCGCCCGATTTCACGTTGATCATGGACTGGCCGATCATGGCGCAGCCACCCATGCCGCCGAAAACGCCCGTCACCGTATTGGCCACGCCTTGGGCCACGCATTCCTGGCTGGCGCCGCCCCGCTCGCCGGTGATCTCACCGACGAGGTTCAGGGTCAGAAGGCTTTCGATCAGGCCGATGGCGGCAAGGATCAGGGCATAGGGCAGGATGATCCACAGTGTTTCCAACGTCATCGGCACGGCCGGGATGTGGAAGGCGGGCAGACCGCCCTCGATCGAGGCCATGTCGCCCACGCGCGGCACGTCGAGGCCGAAGCCGATCACGATGGCCGCCGTCACGGCGATGCCCGCCAGCGGGGCGGGAATGACCGTCGTCACGCGCGGCAACAGCCAGATCACCGCCATGGTCAGCGCGACAAGCCCCAGCATCAGGTATAACGGCAGGCCCGACAGCCACTCGCCATTCGCCATGCCATGGCCGGCATGTTCGGCGCTCCCCGGCACCTGGAACTGGCTGAGTTGCGCGAGGAAGATCACGATGGCCAGCCCGTTCACGAAGCCCAGCATGACCGGGTGCGGCACCAGCCGGATGAACTTGCCCAGCTTGAACACGCCGGCCGCGATCTGGATGATCCCCATCAGGACAACGGTCGCGAACAGGTATTCGACGCCATGCTCGGCCACGAGGCTGACCATGACCACTGCCAGCGCGCCTGTCGCGCCCGAGATCATGCCGGGACGCCCACCGATCAGCGCGGTGATCAGGCCCACGATGAACGCGGCGTAAAGGCCCACGAGCGGGTGCACGCCCGCGACAAAGGCAAAAGCCACGGCCTCGGGCACCAGCGCCAGCGCGACCGTCAGGCCAGAGAGCAGTTCGATCCGAAGCCGGTCGAAGCTCATCCCGTTTTGGACGATGTTCAGATCGGAGGTCGACAGGCGGCCGGTGACCGCCGCCAGAAGGGTGCGGGTCATGTCGTCACTTTCCGGTTCGGGGAGGGCGCCAGGGTTCGCGTCGCCGGCGCGCCGTCACATATGTTTGGCCCGCGCATAGGCCAAATGGCCGGCCAAAGCACGGTATTCTTGGGCATACTGCCATCGCTGCGTCGCAGCGTAAACCATTCTCAGCGGGTGGCCGCCATGCGAAAGCGGCATAGCTGCCCTGCGATTTTCGACGTCAGGGCCGGAGGATAGCGGGCACGAAGGGACGGATCGTCGATTTTTCGAGCAGCGGCTTCAACCGCTTCAGGAAGGCCCCGATCAACCCTTCGCCGCTTGGGGCGGCCAGTGCCTTGCGTATATCGCGGGTGCGCAGGCTCAACACCTCGGGCGGCACGACGCCCGTGAGATGCTCGAGATCCGGCTCCAGAAAGGCGGTCGACCCCACCCGCGCCCGCGTGACGAACACCCCGATAACGGGCGGCAAACGCTCGGGATCTTCGAGGAAGCGGCGCAACGGCGCGGCCAACCGGCCCCGCCAGATAGGGCCCCCGACGATCAACAGGTCGGCCGGGCCGATCGCTTGGGACATGGAAATATCAGGCAGGGTGGCACGCAGCGCATCAATTTGGGCGCGGACCCACCCCAAGGGGCCGCGATACCGTGGACAAAGGATTTCCAGGATCTCGCACCCGGTCTCATCCGCCAGAGCGCGCGCAACGGCCCGGCTGTGTCCCGATCGGGAATAGATGACAATCCGTGCCTGCATCCTTGTCCTTCCCGCTCAATTTTCTATCAGATGAAAACTTTTCACTCTGTTAACTCTATTTGACACTAAATGTGTCAACTTGGCGAGTCTTGCAACCCCGGCCAGAGGATGGTTCTGCTTGGGGGTCGCAAACATCATGAGGGTAGCGGGCCATGTTCACGAAGATTGCCGTGATCGGCGGATCGGGCGTCTATGACATCGACGGGTTGGAAAATGCGGAATGGGTGTCGGTCGACAGCCCCTTCGGAGCACCCTCCGACCAGATCCTGACCGGGCGTCTGGGCGGTGTCGACATGGCCTTCCTTCCGCGTCACGGGCGGGGGCATGTGCATTCCCCCTCCACCGTGCCTTACCGCGCGAATATCGACGCGCTGAAACGGCTTGGCGTGACAGACGTGATCAGCGTTTCGGCCTGCGGCTCGTTCCGCGAAGAGATGGCGCCAGGCGATTTCGTGATCGTCGACCAGTTCATCGACCGCACCTTCGCCCGCGAGAAGAGCTTTTTCGGAACCGGCCTCGTCGCGCATGTCTCGGTCGCGCACCCGACCTGCCCGCGCCTGTCCAAGGCCTGCCTTGAGGCCGCGACCGCCGAGGGGATCACCGTGCATGATGGCGGCACATACCTCGCGATGGAGGGGCCGCAATTCTCGTCGATGGCCGAGTCGAAGATGTATCGCGACGCCTGGGGCTGCGACGTGATCGGCATGACCAACATGCCCGAGGCCAAGCTCGCCCGCGAGGCCGAGCTTTGCTACGCCTCGGTCGCGATGATCACCGATTATGACAGCTGGCACCCCGAGCACGGGGCGGTCGATATCAGCGACATCATCGCCACGCTGACCGGCAATGCCGACAAGGCCCGCGCGCTGGTGGCCCGCCTGCCCGCGCTGTTGGGCGCGGAGCGTGCGCCCTGCCCCCATGGCTGCGACCGTGCGCTTGACTACGCGATCCTGACTGCACCGGACAAACGCGACCCGGCGATGGTCGAGAAACTGTCTGCCGTCGCGGGCCGCGTCCTGGGATAGGATCTGATCATGCCCCTCGACACCTGGCTGACCTTTCTTGCCGCGTCCTTCGTGCTGCTGATCATACCGGGGCCGACGATCCTGCTGGTGCTGTCCTATGCCCTCAGCCAGGGGCGGCGCGTGGCGCTGTCGACAGCGGCGGGCGTCGCCTTGGGCGACCTCGTCGCGATGAGCGCGTCGCTTGCCGGCCTCGGCGCGCTGGTATTGGCGTCCGCCACCCTGTTCACCGTCCTGAAATGGGTCGGGGCGGTGTACCTGGTCTGGCTCGGGATCAAGCTGATCCGCTCGGCCCGCGCGGGTGAGGTCGCCCTGCCGGAAACCGGTATCGTCAGCCCGCGCCATACCTTCGGGCATGCGGCGGCGGTCACGGCGTTGAACCCGAAATCCATCGCCTTCTTCATCGCCTTCGTGCCGCAATTCCTTGACCCCGGCGCGCCGCTTCTGCCGCAATTCGGCATCCTGATCGCCAGTTTCGTCAGCCTCGCCGCCCTGAACGCGCTGGCCTACGCCCTTCTGGCCGACACCCTGCGCCGCCACCTCGTGCGGCCCTCGGCGATCGCGTGGCTGACGCGGGCCGGCGGCGCGACGCTGATCGGCATGGGTGTGCTGACGGCCACCCTGCGCCGCGCTTGAGGCCATGGGACTGACACCCGGCACGCTGTGGTCCCTGCTGGGGTATCCCGGCGGACCGCCGGGGCTGGAAAGCTTTGCCATCGTAGAGGCCTCTACCGAAGGTACGATGACGGTCGAGGCGGTGCGGCTGACCATCTCGGGCAAAGACGTGCCCGCAACGCTGCTGCGCCCACGCGCTGCCGGTCCACGCCCCGCCCTCCTCTATGCACATGCCCATGGCAACGCCCCCGGTATCGGGCGCGCCGAGCTGCTGTCCGGTCGGCCTGCGCTGCTGTCCCCGTACGGGCCGGCCCTTGTCGAAGCGGGGTTTGCGGTTCTCTGCCTCGACATGCCGGGCTTTGGCGACCGGCAAAAGGACGGGCCGGAGAGCGCCCTGGCGAAGGCCGCGCTGTGGCGCGGGCGAACACTTCTGGGGCAAATGCTGTCGGAGTTGTCCGGAGGCCTGGACTTTCTCTGCCGCGATCCCGGCATCGACGCCACCCGCCTCGCCACGCTCGGGATCTCGATGGGCGCGACGCATGCCTATTGGCTCGCAGCCCTGGACCCGCGTGTTCGTGCCTGCGCGCATCTTTGCGCCTTCGCCGAGATCGCCCCGCTGATCGACAGCGGGGCCCATGACCTGCATGGGCCGTACATGACCGTGCCGGGCCTGCTGACAGAGGGGGACATGGGCGATGTCGCCGCCCTGATCGCGCCACGCCCGCAGTTGGTCTGTTCCGGCGCCGATGATCCGCTGACCCCGCCCGAGGCCTTGACCCCGGCGCTTTCGCGCCTGCGCGCGGCCTATGCGGCTTGCCTAGGCGCCCTTTCCATCCTGACGGAACCCGGCAGCGGACATGCGGAGACACGCGCGATGCGCGATGCCGTGCTGTCCTTCCTGCGCCACGCCCTGGCATGACCCGGCAGCGCCGCCACACCCCTGCCCGTGTGCGCACCCGCCGCCTTGATCCCGCCCCGCGCGCTTGCCATCAACACCGCATGTCTCGGCTCTTGATCATCCTGGCCCTTCTCGGCCTGACGCCCCTGCGCGCCGACGCGCAGGAGTATATCGAGGTGCCCGGCCTGATCTCGGACGAGGCGTTCTATCGGCTTGTCGCCTGCGCCGCGCCGCCGGATGGTCCGTGCAACAAGCCGTTCATCCGTTGGCCCGAGGACCGACGTCTGTCGCTGCGCATCGGGATCGCGCAGATCGCGCCGGGCTTCCCGGACTACCGCTTCGATCTCGTGGATGTGGCGCTGGATGACGCCATAGACGAGATTAACGGCGCTGGCGCGCACCTGTTTCTGGAGCGGGCCTACGAGCCGCCCTTCGACATTCCCCTGCATCTGGTCGGGGCGCGCCAAGGGGGCCGGATCACCGGAACCGGTGTGCCCGAGCTTGACGGCAGCGACATCGCCATCGGCCGCGTCGCCATCCGGTCGCGCGGGGCCGAGATCACGGCAGCCGCCATTGCCATTTCCGCCGATATCCGCCGCCGCGAGATCGCCTCGGTCGTGCTGGAGGAACTGGTCCAGGCCATGGGCCTTGTCACCGACATCGACTCGCCCGCCTACGAACGCTCGATCTTTGCCGAGAACGGCAATTCCACCGTCCGGCTCAGGGGGCAGGATCTTGCCGCCCTGCGTCGTCATTACCCGCGGCTCTGACCGCCCTCGTCACCTGAAAGGCCCCGTCCGATGCTCGATACCAAGGTTCTGCAGGACTACATCCGCACCATTCCCGACTTCCCGCACGAGGGCATCATGTTCCGTGACGTGACGACCCTGTTCCAGGATCCGCGGGGCTTCCGGCTGGCTGTGGACCAGTTGCTCGCCCCCTTCGTGGGACAGCGGATCGACATGGTGGCGGGCCTTGAAGCGCGCGGTTTCATCCTGGGCGGCGCGGTGGCGCACCAGCTGTCCAAGGGCTTCGTGCCGATCCGCAAGAAAGGCAAACTGCCCGCCGCGACCATCGAGCAGGAGTACGAGTTGGAATACGGGCGCGCGACGGTCGAGATTCACGACGATGCGCTGAAGCCCGGCGACAAGGTTCTGCTGGTCGACGACCTGCTGGCCACTGGTGGCACGGCAGAGGCCGGTATCAAATTGATCGAACGGCTGGGGGCCGAGGTCGTGGGCTGTGCTTTCGTGGTGGACCTGCCCGAGATCGGCGGCCGACAGAAACTGGAAGCGATGGGCATGGCCGTCCACGCCCTGTGCCACTACGAGGGGGCCTAGGCGCCCCCGAGCGCCGCAAGGATCGCCGCGTCGGGCATTTCAGCGCCGCCAATCCGCACACCATCGCGCAGGACCGAGAACACCGCGGCCGGGTAGACGGCGCGGTGCCGGGCGCTTTCGGGGTCCATGAGCTTGTCATGGCGCAGCACGATCCCCCGCGCCGCCGCCGCTTCGATCAGCCGGGTGGCGCGCGCCTCAAGGGCCATGCTTTCCCCGGTGGTCTGAAGCACCGGACCCGCCCCAAGCAAGGCCGCGCGGGTTTGCCAATCGCGCGGCAGACGCGCCAATGGCCATGGCCCGTGCAGAACCCGCCCCCAAAGGCGTGCATTGCGCGCCGTCTCATCCAGCGTCATCCACCCGCGACCGGGCGCGAGATCAGGGGAAATCAGCCCCTCGTCCCGCCCGGTGACGGCCAGAACAGCGGCATAGCCATAGTATGTCGCGAACCCTTCCACGCCAGCCCAGAGGCGACGCACCGCCTCGGCGGCGTCGGGGCCTGGCGCAACGCGCAGATCATGCACCACGACGGCGCGTGCCCCGCCTTCGATCGGCCGCCAGGACAGGCGACCGGGCTGGAACATGACGAACCCCTTCAGCGGGGGGCGTACCATTCGGATTTCGAGCCCCTCGGCGAAGCGGGCCATCAACCAGTCTCGATCGTAGGGGGCGTGCGGGGCGGCCAGCATCCGGTCCACCCGCTGAAACGAGCATCTGTCGAATGTCGGCGGTGACACAGTCACCAGTTCTTTCAACTTCCGCGGCATGGCGGGCTCCCCGCATGAGCATCAGGTCGCGCGACCCAAGGCCAAATTGCCGCAGTATCCGACGGTCTACATTGATCTGACGCAAACCGGACCATCCGGCAGATTTACGGTTTGTTTACCATTGAACGACATCTTGAGGGCGTTCGCGTTTCCCCAAGGCGCGGATGTCTGACGACATGTCACGTCAAAGGGGCTGCGCGCCCTGTCCCAGTTTCGGTGCGCAGCCCACCTTTCCAACCATTTGTCGCGATTGTATTTCCCGCGCCAAAAGGCTAGCCCATGACCGTCGCGGGCGTGATGGAATTGGTAGACATATCGGACTTAAAATCCGTGGGCCGTATGGCCGTGTGGGTTCGAGTCCCACCGCCCGCACCATCCATGCCCCCGTTTGGACGCCGGGGGATGCTGGTCAAAACCCGAAAGAAAAGCGCCGCAGCAGCACGAGCGACACGCCGAAACTGTCTTCACTATGCACGATGGGCGAGTCCGCGGCATCACCGGCCAGCCGGTCCCAGGTCAGCGTGCCGTCGAGGCTCCAGTCATTGGACAACTGGTAGGTCGCGCCGACCTCCAGCCCGTAGCTGACAAGCCCTGCACCGGGATCATAGGCCGAGAAGGACGAGGCGCCGGCCTCGGTCGGCGTCACGCCGAAATAGGTGGCCGTGTAATCCTCGGACCCCCAGAGCATGCGCGGGCCCACCGTGAGGGTCAGATCCTGCGACGGGCGGAAGATGGCGTCTGCTCCAAGCTCGCCCACGAAGCTCTCGTGACCGATCACGCCGTAGCGGATATCGGCGAAGGCTGCGAAATTCTGCGCCGTGTACCCGATGCCCCCACCCAGTTCGACGCTGAAATCGACATCGTCGAGGCCTGCCAGTTCGGGGGAGTCGTCATCCGTCCGTTCGCCGATAAAGCGGAACGATCCGCGCGGCCGCCAGCCGTAGGACGTTGCGTTCGGATCGGGGTCCCCGATTTCAACGCCGCCCAGCCGCAGATGGCCAAACTGAAACCCACCTGCAACGCCAGCGCTGTAATCCTCCGAGCCGAAATAGTCCGGCGACACCTGACCGCCGAGACCAGCCGAGAAGGACAGCTCGAAATCGGATTGGGCCTGCGCCGCAAAGGGCATGCAGACGAGTACGGCAACAAGGTGGGGCAGCTTCATGATCTTGGCTTGGCTCCGTTTTGGACAGCAGCACAAAAGGGTCTCGGAAGGCATCAGACCCCACAATTACGAACTTAGCACGCTCTGACACCCAGCACAGCCCGGATAGGCAAAACCGATAGAAAAAGAAAAACGCGCCTTTAAAGGCGCGCTTCTCCTTACCGGCCAGCTTGGATCAAGCCGGCTCAGGCAGCTTCGGCCTCGGCCTGGTTGCGACGTTCGCTTTCCTCGCGGCTCAGCGCCACCGAGGTGCGGACACCGCAGGCCACGAATTTCATCAGGCCTTCGACCACGCGTTCGTTCGGGTCGATCCCGGCACAGCTAAGCACCTCGCGCCCGTCGCGCGACCGCGCCCAGCGGGCAATTTGCTCAGGGCCGTTGCCGTATTTCTTGTCGTCGGCAATCGCATCATCGAGCGCTGCCAGAACGACCGCCGCGAAAAGCTTTCGCGCGCGCTGACCCTGTTCGAAGTTGAAGGCGGTGCCATCAACGAAATCTCGCATTTCGTCGTCCTTTGTTTTTGCTCTTGCAATTTCGGCGTGACGCCTCTTATGCCCAGATTCTATGCAGCGCAGGGATGCGAATATTGCAAGTGTGGTATTCTTCCAGCGCATGGCTGGTGGTCAATCCCCACAGGTTCCGGTGTATTGTCAGCGTCTCCAGCGCCAGATATAGGGACGCTCAACACTATCTCAAGTTATTGCCAAGGTTTTGACACGATGCCCAAGATCAACGGGAACGAGATCCGCCCCGGAAATGTGCTGGAACACAACGGCGGCCTCTGGGCGGCGGTGAAGGTCGACCACGTCAAGCCCGGCAAGGGCGGCGCCTTTGCGCAGGTCGAATTGCGCAACCTGCGCAACGGGTCCAAGGACAACGTACGCTTCCGCTCGGCCGACAAGGTCGAGCGCGTGCGGCTGGAACAGAAAGACCAGCAATTCCTGTATGAACAGGACGGTATGCTCGTCTTCATGGATACCGAAACCTACGAACAGATCGAACTGCCCGCCGAGATCCTTGGCGACCGCCGCCCCTTCCTCCAGGACGGCATGACGATCGTGGTGGAGTTCTACGAAGCCGAAGCACTGAACGCGACGTTGCCGCAAAAGGTGACCTGCAAGGTGGTCGAGACGGAACCGGTGGTCAAAGGCCAGACTGCGGCCAACAGCTTCAAGCCGGCCGTTCTGGATAACGGCGTGAAGGTGATGGTGCCGCCCTTCGTGGGGCAGGACGAAGATATCGTCGTGAACACCGAAACGATGGAATACGCCGAGCGGGCCTGACCCCGATATCAGCACCAGGTTTCAAAGGCCGGGGCCAAGGGCGCCGGCCTTTTTTCATTGGCTGCGGGGATGGGGCGTCAGTCTCTGCCGCCCGACCAGGGCGAGCGTGGCGTGCGCCGTGTGCCCGAGCGCGGGATGCGTCCGAGGTCGGACAGCGGCGCCTTCGCATCGCGCGGGGTCGAGACGCGGCGCACCCTCGGAATGGGACTGCGCCGGTCACGGTCCAGAACATAGTTGACCTCTTCATGCGGGGGTTTGCCGTGGGTTCGCGACCACCACTCAGGCCCCCCGCGTTTCAGCCAGGCCGGCAGAACCAGCACGAGCCCCGCGATGAAGCCGCCCGCATGGGCCCAATAGGCAACCCCACCGCCCGCGACATCCATCGCAAGGCCGTTCACCAGTTGCAGCCCGAACCAGATGCCCAGCATCAGCCAGGCGGGGATCGTGAACACCTTGAGGATGACGACAATGATGACCAGAACGTCGATCCGCGCGCGTGGAAACAGCAGCAGGTAGCCCCCCATCACCCCCGCGATGGCCCCGGATGCGCCCACCATCGGGATGGACGAGGTGGGGTCGGCCAGGATCTGGCCGCCGGCTGCCGCAACACCCGAGGCAAGGTAGAAGGCCAGGAAGCCGAGATGGCCGAGCAGATCCTCGAGGTTGTCGCCAAAGATGTAGAGGAACAGCATGTTGCCCAGCAGGTGCATCCAGCCGCCGTGCAGGAACATCGAGGTCAGGACCGTGTGCTGATCGAAACCCGAGAGAACCTCGCGCGGCACAAGCGCCCATTGGTCGAAGAAGGCACCCAGCATCGCCTCGCTGCCCGAAAGCGACGGGAAGTAACTGAGGAAAATGACGACATTCGCCGCGATCAGCGCCCAGGTGACGTAGGGCGTGCGGTCGGAAGGGTTATGATCGCGAAACGGAAACATGCCTGTCCGACACTTGGGGGCCGAAGCGCAGAGGTCAAGCGCGTGAGCGCGCTCAGTCGAGGTCGTCGGCCGCCAGCATCAGACGGATTTCGCGCCGGACCATCTTGCGCACGTTGCGCGTGATGCGCTGCCCCAGCGCCCCCTGCAACTCCTCGCGCACCACCTCGGCCACGATTTCCCGAAGCGTTTCCTCGTCAAGAATTCCGGTTTCATCCTCCGGGAAGGAGAAGGGGCGATCATCGCCCAGATCCTCGTAATCGGCTTCATCGGGCGCCATGTCGCCGCGATTGGCAGGCCCCGTTTTCCAGTGCATGGCACGCCCGGGCTCGGGGTCACCGGGGCGCATGTCGTGACCGTGATCCACGCCGGCGGCGTCCTCGACCACCGAACTCGGTTCCAGCCTCGGCCCGGGGACCGACGTGTCGAGCGCCCGATCAAAATCCACGACTTCGGCTTCGATGGGGGTGTCGCCCTGCCCTGCGCCCTCGGCGTCGGAGTGGTGCCGCATGTCAGCATCTGGCCGCCGCGAAAAAATCGGTGTGAAATCCGCGTTGTCCGGGTCGCCTGTCGGCCCGTGGTCTGTCATGTTCGATCCTTCCTCGCCTTCGGGCGCAGAGTCCGCCTCGGGCGGGTCGACAGGGTGCACACCGCGGACAGTGGCAAGCTCGCGCAGGGCCCGGTCCGCGTTGCTGCCGGGCCAATCGACATCCCCGGTTTCGGGCTCGAACTCGGCGGGGGCATCCGACAGCGTTTCGCCCAAAAGCTCGGCAACAGCCTGATCGACAGCCGCCGACTCGTCGGTCGGTGCGTTGTCCTGCGCCTCTGCCGAGGGGTCGCCGTCGGTGAGGTCCATGTCTTTCGTCGGGTCGAACTCCTGCCCGGCGGCGATCCCCTCCGGGTCGGTCGCCATCGAGGGCGCTTCGGCGTCGGGGGCGTGATCGTGATCGGCCTCGGACCCGACCGAATCGAACTCGGACAGACGGTCATCCGGCTGCCAGTCGCCCTGCCCTTCCTCGGCCTCGGACAGGGGGACGCTTTCTGTAACTGGACGAACTGCATCCTTGGTTTCGGACAGCTCCGCCCCGGCGTCTTCGCGCACAGGGACGGGCGCCCAGGGATCATCCGGGTCGGTGACGCGCAGCGCGGGCGTCAGAACCAGTTTGTCAGTGTCGCCCCGGGCCGCCGCTGCAGGGCCCGGCTGCGCTTTGGGAACCGCCGAGGCGTGGTGATCGGAGACAAGACGCCGGATTGAGGACAGGACATCCTCGATCTCGTCGGAACTCTTGGCGGTCTTCGACATCTCGCTCACTCCTCAACCGTGGCCGCGCACGGACGCGGTGCCCCTTCGCGCGACCGCCCATTTCTTCGGGCCGTGTCACCGAGGCTTTCGCAGCAGGATACAGGCAAGAGGCCATCCGCACAACGGATAGCTAAATTCAAAGGTTTTGAGCGGCTTAAACGCTCCGCTTCACGTGGATTCAATCCGAGCGGCCGACCCGCTGCAACACGCTGTCCAGTTGCGCGCCCTGCGGCGAGGCAAAGCGGGCGGGGGCACGACCGAAGAGCTCGGCATAGGCCGCCGGATCGTATTCGGGCACATGAAGGCCCAGATGCTCCACGGTCAAAAGGCCGGACGCGGCCAGCAGGGAATAGGAAGCGACGTAAAGATCGGCCTGCGCCTGGATGCGCGCGATCCGGGCATCGAGCACGTCCTGTTCGGCATCGAGCACGTCAAGCGTTGTGCGCGCGCCCAGAGATGCCTCTTCCTGTACGCCCTCGAACGCCAGTTCAGCGGCCGTGATCTGCTGATCCGCGGCCTGGATCTGGGCGTTGGCGATGCGCATCTGCGCCCAGGCATTGCCGACCTGCTGCACGTTGACCAGCACCTGCTGGTTGAGGCCCGCGCGCACGGCGGCGGCCTGCGCCAGCGCCTGGCGCTCGAACGAGGCAAGCTGCCCGCCCCGATAGATCGGTTGGGTCAGGGTGATGCCGATGGAGGCCCCTTCGCCCGGATTACCGGTGAACGGCGTAGGATCGACATCGGTGTAGGAATACCGGCCATCCAACGTAACGCTAGGCAGGTAGGCCGACCGTGCCTCGGCCACGGCGAGTTCTGCGGCGGTCACCTCGTGCTGAAGCGCAAGCACGTTGGGGTGGCTCTGCCGGGCCAGCGCTTCGGCCTCGGCCTCGGTCCGCGGCAGGCCCGGAATCGACCCAGGCCCCGACAGACCGCTCGGGTACCGTCCGATGGCGAGGTTGAAGAGTTCGCGGCTGATCTCCAGCGTCCCCTGCGCGGCAGCAAGTTCCGAGCGCGCTTGCGCCAGTGCCGCCTCGGCCTGGGCCACGTCGGTCCGCGTGTCTTCGCCCACCTCGAACCGGTCGCGCGCGGCGCGCAATTGCTGCGTGATCACGCGCACGTTCCGTTCGCGCACGTTGACCACCTGGATATCGCGCCAGACATTCATGTAGGCCGTGACTGCATCGAGCAGCACCTGCTGCTCGAGCGCGACAAGCTCCTGACGGGCGGCCAGCAAGGTCTCGCGCGCGCCTTCGATCGCGGCACGTCGGCCGCCGCCTTGGTAGATCACCCATTCCGCGACCAGCGAGGCCGTCGATGTGGTGGTATCCGCAACAAGGTCCCGGTCCATGGAGGCCACGAAATTGAGCACCGGGCGCAGGGCCGCCATGGCCTGCGCCACACCTTCATCGTCGATCCGAAGAAGGTAGCGATTCTGCTCCAGAAGGAAGGAATTGGCATAGGCATCGACCATAGCCTGCCGGAGCGAATCCGCCGAGGCCGGCATTGCCATTCCACCCAGGGCCAACGCGCCCGCTGCCAAAGTCAGGCGCAGCCCCGCCCTGATCCTTTGGAAGGTCGGCTTCATCGGAAACTGCATGCGCTCATACCACCCTATGCTGGGCATCCGAAGACCGCTCCGGCTTGCCCGATTTCGCTTTGGTTTGCACGCAGCGGGCGCCGGTTTCCGTCGCCCGAGCGCTGTTCAGAACACGAAGCTCGGGGCGCGGGCGAAGCCCGGCAAAACCTCGGCCGTCGCGTTGAATTCCATCCGCCAGCTGACATGGCCCTCGGGCGATTTGAACCCGATGCGCACCTCACCCAGGGCGCCTTCCATGAAGATCGCGATGATCTGACCGCCCGGCTTGAGTTGATCGTAAAGCGAGGTCGGAACCTCCTCGACACCGCCCGAGATCACGATGGCGTCAAAGGGGCCATGCTTCGCCGCGCCCTCGGGCAGCGGACCGGTGATGACGGCGGCATTCACGACACCTTGCGCGCCAAGCGTCGCTTCGGCCTCGGCGGCAAGTTCGCCGTCTTCCTCCAGCGCCACGACCGCTTCGGTCATGCGGGCCAGAAGCGCCGTGATGTAGCCAAGGCCTGAGCCGATTTCGAGCACCACGTCCGTGGGTTCGAGTTCCAGCGCATCGAGCATCTTGGCCGTGGAGCGCGCGTCGAGAAGCTGACGGTGCGGCGCGATCTCGATCGGGCCGCCAACGTAAGCCAGCTCGCGCTTGGTATCCGGCACGAATTCCTCGCGCGGAACCTCGAGCATCGCATCGATGATGGTAAACTTGGTCACGTCCGAGGGGCGCACCTGCGTGTCCACCATGGTAACGCGACGGGAAGCGAAATCCGTCATGTAGCTGAACCGCGTCGTCTAGTTAGCGTTGTCACGTGTCTTCGCACAGGCCGCAGGGCCGCGCAACCACGCGGATGCCCGAGGAAGGTGGTTTCGCGCCACATGTGGCGTGACGTCCATAGCCGGTGCCACGAGTGCTCCATGCAAGGCATCTTGCGCTGGACCCAACGATGGGCTACCTGACCGAACACACCACGGCGGCGAGTTGGCGGAGTGGTGACGCAGCGGATTGCAAATCCGTGTACACCGGTTCGATTCCGGTACTCGCCTCCATTTAATTTCAATGGCTTAGCGGATTCTGGGCGCGCACCGAACGGCGCGTCTAAACATTTGTCTAAACATTCTGTTTTTGTTCTGTTCGCGTTTCGGCGCTCATCGCGACGGCAAGAACACGTCCAAAACGGACTTAGAGCGTCGGACGCGCGCCCGCTCTGCGAGGGCTTCGATCGAGGGGACAAGGGAAAGCGCCAGGTCGCACGAAAACGTGTCTCGAGCTCAGGACCGCTTTAGGTCGGTGCGTAGCTGCTGCGCCCGCACAGCGCGCACTCGCTGGCGCACCTTCTTCGTGTAGTGCTGGACCATGGCGGGGCTTTGACCAGTGACGGAAGCGATAAGGTCATCGCTGCAACCCGCCTCCACCAGCTCACAGGCGGCGTTGTAGCGCCATGAGTGAATATCGTAGGCCGTAGCCCCGATCCGCTCCCTGACCTTCCTGACAGCCGCTGACGCGCCCCTGTAAGACCACCGGTTCGCGCCCCGTTCATTCGTCAGGATGAACACGGAATGGCGGCTGGCGGCGTCCAGCGCAGCTTGCAGCTCGGGCAGGATCGGAACCCACAGCTCTTTCGAGGTCTTGCTCTGCCGGACCCAGACAGCGCCATCTTCGATGTTTGACCAGCGCATGTTGAGAACGTCCCCGATCCGCTGACCGGTGCCGACGCATAGCTCCATCACGAGCCGCTCTCTGGTGCCCAGCTCGCAGGCGGCGCGATAGGCGTCCAGAAGCTCTTGCGGCCATGGCTCACGCTGTGGGCGCTTCTGGGACTTCAACTCAGGCACACCGCGCGCTGGGTTCGAGTCACGCCAGCCAAGATCGACACAGTGCTCCATGAGCACGCGCAAAACGCGGAGCGAATAGTTCGCGAAATAGGCCTTATCGGCGTTCGAGTCTCGCAGCCGGATCACGTCCTTGCGCTGCATCTTGGCCGGATTGGCCTCGCCCATGATCTCCCGAAAGAAGTCGAGGTGCTTGTCGTAGTCCAGCCCCGTGCGCGGCTTAAGGTTCCGATACCTCGGCGACTTGCGATAGTCATCGATCAACGCGCCGAAGTTGCGGGAAACGACCACGCGCGGCCTGTCTTTCTGAGAGAGAATGCCCGCATATTCGCGCCAGAACTCCGGCGTACCGAACTCGCTTTGGAACTTCTGCGACGGCCACCCACGCCGTTGGAAGTAGATACCGTTGCGTTGCCGGTAGACGTGTTTGGGAAGCTCACGCTTGGCCATGGCGCATATCGATCCTGTCGAATTCGTCCGCATCTTCGCCTGACGCGAGCACAAGCTCAATCTTGCGGCCATCAATAGTGACACGGCTGACCTGCTTCCCGGCCCGCTCAAACGCGGAGAGCAACCTCAGTGCCTGATGCTCAATTTTGTTCGACGGCATCTTTCCCAAAGCTCCGACAACTGATCTCACGAACCCCGAGCGAAACCCCAATAAAGGTTCGCGCATCCTGACCGGCTGAATGAGAATTCTGTTCCCATGCAAACTGGTTGAGAGAGACGCTAGGAGGTGCAAGCGCGCTTGGGCAAGCGCCCTTGCTTGGCGAGATCAACTGCGGTGTCACTAAACGTATATACCCACGCCGCAACAAACGTAACAAATCGTTACTCACCCCATGTTCAGAGCCGCTAAGCAGCGCCAGCGGTGTCACTAAATGCATATCACAACAAGGAGTGTGGGGGATACATGACCCGCCTCCCGCCCCCTCCGATCCTTGACGTCTCCGGGGGCAGAAGGCTAGCCGTTGCGCCTCAGATTGAATTAACGATGCGGGGGAGACGGCCTCGGTTGAATTCAGCGGGGAGCAGAGACCGGTCATTCGCCGCCAGTGCGAGGATATCGGGCGCGGAAAGAGAAAGAGGAGGTTGAGAACGGCTGAAAATCGAGCATATCACGGCATGCCCGCAAGGCAGCTAGGAGCCCGACGCCGACGATTCAAAACCGCAAACACCACCAAAGTAGCGACGTTCTTGACGCAAACACGCGCACGGCTTGCCATCACTCCGGAACCGGGAGCTACCGAAGACGCTAGGTAGGCGATCTAAACGGACCAATCGCGACATGTCGGCTCATCGGCACAGCTTGGATGTGCGTAGCGATATAGCGCCTGAGGGAGGCCTGACAGACCAGACGTCAATCATGACCGTTCTGAAAAGGTCCGGATCGCACTCCAAAACCGAGAAAAGAGCATGTGTGTTGATTTTCTGCCCAGCTGCATTGGCCAAGAACGTTCCTTATCCCGCTCTTCAAAGGTTCGCGATCTCAGCCTGGAGCGCAACGTGGATGTTATCCATAATCCGCCTCTGCATCTTAAACCAACCACCCTCAACGTCAGAAATCGGAACTCCCTCAAAGTCTTCTTGCAGAAAGCTCGCGTACCCTTTTTCTGTGTGTTCGTTCAGCTCAATATGACAGTGCTTGTTTCGATATGCTTTCAACCTCATGAATGAACGGCGTAAGCTTGGAAGTTCACTTTCGAAATCAGCGTTCTTAGCAACGCCACCGCTTAGAAATTTATCGGCAGGCTCAACAAGATGCTTGTGTGCATGAACCAAGAACGAAATTGCATCGCCCTCATTTTCAACGAGAGGCACCTCAACAAACTGGTGCCCCTTTAGGCTTGTAGAACTTGGGTACATTGCGAAAAGTCCATTTTGCATTCGCTCTTCGTTAAGAAGTATTAGGTCCTCAATGATCGATTTTGATCGCCGCTTTAGCCACGCCACCCTTTGATCCTTGTGTCCAAACCTACTTTCTTCATCGGCTAAAATCGCTTCTCGTTCGGTTTGCTGCAGGTATCGCTTAACCACTGGGATTCGAAACCGTGGCATTGCTCCGCTTGGAACTTCGACAAGCCCATAGTCACGAATATGCCGTATGTCTTCGTTTCGAGACGCCAGCGTGGAAAAATCAGCCACCTCACCGGCGGCAAGTATCTTCAACAGCTCATACTCTTGGGGATATAGTTCAGCGATCTCCGAAACCACGTGGCCACAATATGCACTAAGCTCGGCGTCTCGCTCTTTTGAGCACGCCATAATGTCATCGAGTGTGATACGCACAGGCCGTTCGCCGGCCTGTGCTTCTAAAAGTTCATGTTGAAAGCTACAGGCGAGTCTTGTTAGTAGTGGATGCCCACCGTATTGCTCAAACAGGTAATCAATAGCTTCGTTGGAGAAGAATAAGCCCATGCGAGAGCCGAAAAACTGGATCATGTTCCTTAGATTATCTATCTCTAGGCCTCTAAGATAATGGATGTTAAAGATACTGAACATAGGGTTTTGGACCGTACGGCCAGCCACAGCTGAACTTTCAAACCTATCAACGTCGCAAACCGTTGGGTTCACACCACACACAACATAGGAAATTTTTTCAGACTGCGTTTGAATGGTCCAAAGGGCCTGCCAAAAATCAATAAAGTCTTGAACCCAATGTGTGTCTGTTGGAGAGATTGGTGAAATATACTCGATCTCATCGAATATTAGGCAGAGCTTCTTTTTCTTTGGAATCGACTGCACGGCATCAGCTAGAACATCAAACACATCGATGCCTTCGCCTATTTTCTGCGTGTACTTTTTATTAAAGACCTTGTCGATCTCTTGAATGATCCTCGCCGTTAGGTCATCACAAGATGCTCTCCGAATAGGTCGGTTTTTACAATCAAAGAAGATAGTCTCCACGTCTTTTGCCTTTTGGAGACTTCGCTGGACCTTGAGCAGTACTGATGTTTTACCCGTCTTTCGCAAACCAAAGATACCACTATTCTGAGATTTCCTCACGTTATCGCAAATAGCAGCTACTATATCTTCTCGCCCATAAAAATAGCGGTCAGACTTAAGCGGCAACTTGTAATCAAAGAGGTTTCTTATAAACAAGTTGCGCTTGAGGTCATTCACAAATGACCAAGCATCATCGATGGCGTTATCAAGTGATGCCTTAGATACTGGAACAATTATGCGGTTTTCCGGATTTTCAGATTGATATTGAGCAACCCATTCATGGAGTTTGGGATCTGGAGAATAGAAGAAAGCAACGGTGGGGTCGATGCGTCCAGCAAGGGGCTGCTCACGACAAATCTGTTCAATTGCCTGCATCGAGCGCGCTTGCAGCGTTGGATAGAAAGATAAGAAAAACGGGATTTCCTTCTCAAAGCCGAAAGTTTGCGAAATTCGAGCTGCTGGGCGCAGTAAGGCCACATAGATATCCGTGTTTACAACTCGTCGATCACGCTCCCACGTCACTGTGAAGTGCCGAGCCAATGCGTTTATGAACCATTGCCTTTCAACGTCAGAAATCATGTGTCACCTATCGACCACCTTTGTATTGGAATGCGCTTAAAACGCAACATCCGCTCATTCTCGTCCAGCCACTGATTGCGCTCTCGAAGTCGCGAAAGGCCTCGGCCAGCTACAGCGTCAGTGATGAGTGTCAGTTGTGGACCGGTAGCGCCGGACTCTAGCTTGACCCAAAAAATCAGGATCACAGTGTTACATCTCCGATGGCTTCAGCTTGCCCTGCTGTTTGGCATTGGCCCGCCAGTGCTTCTTCCTAATGCCTTCTGGTTCAAGGTGTCGGTACGCCCCTCCTGAAAACCTCGGCCAGTCCAGAGCCAGCCCCTGCTTCACCAGCTCAGCGGCGAGGTCTGTTCCGTCCGCCAGGTAACACTTGGCAACGATCCGGTCGTAAGACACTTCCTCTTGAATATGGGCCGTCACGATCTGGCCCTTGCACATCTGGATCATGGCAAACTTAGACTTCTTGCCCCATGGATGGTGAAGTTCTGGTGCGTCAATTCCGGAAATCCGAATTTTCGTCCCACTGATTACTAACGTGTCACCATCAACGACGTAGGCTTTCCCCTTCAAAATCTGTGTTGGCGGAGTGCGATCCGGACCCGATCCGCCACTAACCTTTCTGGGAGGGAGCGGAGTAACAGGCGGCTGCGGGGAATAGGTCGGGCGATGGGGTGATCTCTGTTTCGCGGGTCGAAAAAGAGAACGGAAAAGTCTCCCAAGCATCTGCTAACGCCCTCTCAAATACTCGTCACTGGCTGGACCATATCCGATGGTTGCCAATTATCAACCGCGCCTCCGCACAACACCCGCCGAGGCTTGGGGAATGGGCTTTGCAGACTACAAAACACGTCTAAACATTCCCACTTCGTTCCGCCTATTTGGGCCCATTGTCTAAACAATTTATCTATAAAAATCAGCCGGATATACACTGTTGCAAATCCGTGTACACCGGTTCGATTCCGGTACTCGCCTCCAGATTTTCCCAATTTTTCAGGTCAGCGGCCTGACGGTCGCGTGTGACACCAGGTGGACGCACACCCCCTGGCGTGGCCGCCTTGTCCAAGCCGTTCTTGGCGAGGCTTTTCCCACTTCCTCCAAACCGTCACGTCTTCTGATGGAGAAGAGCAGTTGTTTGACCAATGGGCTGCGGCTTCACGCCTCCCCCCTGGTCATCGGACGCAAAGCGAATGGCCATACGCGCAGCGCCACCAGCCACGCCGATCAACGCAAATGCAAAAGTATGGCCCAGAGTGACCCACGATAGATGGATCAGGGGCATCCTGCCGCCCCTTGGGGACCGGGGCGCTTTAGTCGAGCGAAATTGGCCGGTTGGTTGCTCAGGTTACGTCTGAACGGCCCGGCTTGGGCATGCCGCTAAGAGCTGTCCATTAACACTTTTTTCACCTTTTTCGGATAGTCAGTCGGATTGGAGATACCGGGTTGCATGGCCTCCAGAGTTTTTCATGCCCCCCGGAAAAGTGCACGAATGTAAAAGGTACCGGCAGTACATGACTCTCCTACTGACGATCCCGAAACAGGACGTGGAGCTTGTCACCTCTCTTGACTTGCCTGTTGAGCTGGCCGTGCTCGAGGAAAGCGGTGCAGAGGTGGTGTCCGCCACGGACCGCGCGGTCTACTCGGTGCATGAATTGGCGACGCGTTGCATTGGAACGGCTGCAAGCAGCGCAACCGGTGTGACGGCTGTCGAGCAATTCCTTCCCAGTATCGCCGAGGCGGCCGGAACCGAGCCGCCCCGGCTATGCGATCTGACACGGGTGAAGCCAGAGGCGCGCGAGACGGAGTTGCTGCGTTTCCTCACGGAAAGCCTGACGGGGCTTCTTGAACGGCAGGCGCGCCGATCTGCGGACCTCTCCCGGTCTCTGGCCACCTTGCGACAGAGCCATGGCCAGATGCAGGCTGCCTTCGCGCAGTTGGAGAAATTCATTCTCGACAACAATCTCGCGCAGAGAACCGACGCGCTGTCCCTGCTACCCGGGCATGACATGGCGCCATTGGAGCTGCGCGAGGGCGATATCCTGACCCAACGGCTGCCGATCTCGAGCGCCGGTCTCAGCGATGTCGCGGTCTTCATCGAGGATGTCGACATTGCCGATCAGGGAACGCTGTCGATCACCCTGCTGACGAAGGAAGACGATAAGGTCAGAGGGCACTGGACGCTGTCGGGTCCACACATCACGGAGGGGCCGGTGCGCCTCGCCCTGCACAGCGCGCTCGAGGCTTCGGCGCTCACGCCAATCCTCGAACTCAGCTGGGAGGGAGAAGGCGCCTTGTGGCTGGCCACCTCGCTGAACCATCCCGATCCAAGGCTACAGGCCCGCATCGGCGACCGATGCGACCCGCGTGTCCTGGCGCTGCGTTGCTGGTCCTATCTGCCGGACAGCAAGGCGCCAATCCCGGCCAACGCGCTTCTCCCGGCAGACCCGGGAGCAGGCCCACGACGCAGTCGCATCCTGGACGACCTCGTGCTCGCTCAGGCCGAGGACCTGACGCCGGACAGCAAGCATTCCCGTTTTCTGGCCGACAAGGCGGCGCTTCTGGTTCACCCCATGCCGCAAGGGATATCCGCGATGCGACTTGCCGCCGGCGTGCCGGCGGGGACTGTCCACCTCGATGCGCGCATCCGAACGCTACAAGACCAAGCGCCGATGATCGAATACGCCATGGGCATCGCCCCTTCGGAACAGGCAGGCTTCACGCCGCAAACCTTTGAACCTGACGATCTGGTTGGCATGACCCCTTGGGTCAAGTTGAGCCCGCAGGAGAACGGCGAACTGCATCTCCCGCTCGAAACGGCCCTGTCGGACGACCATGATCTCGTGCTGATGACGCGCCTGGCGGTCCAGCCCGGCGGCACGTCCTGGGCCTGGTCGACGTTCTCCCGGATCCGGTTCACGGTGGCGTAGGTGCGGACATGGTAGCCGACCTCGCTTCAGCCGCCCCACGGCTGGCCGTCATCGTGCCAATCTTCAGGCATGCGTCACTCCTGATCGAGGCCATCGAGTCGGTGCTTGCGCAGCGGCTTGAGGGCGGCCTGCGGCTACTCCTGGTCAATGATGGCTGCCCGTTTCAGGAAACGGACGAGGTCTGCGCGACCTACGCGATGGCCTATCCGGAGATCGTGACCTATCTGCGCAAGGCAAATGGCGGGCTGAGCGACGCGCGCGACTGCGGCATCCGGCATGTGCTCGCGCATCTGCCAAGCGTCGAGGCACTCTACATGCTCGACGCTGACAACCGCCTCCAGCCCGACGCCCTGGCCCGCGCGCTCGCCGCGCTCGACGCCGCACCCGAGGTGGACTGGATCTATCCGAATATCGACATGTTCGGCCTTGAATGGCAGGGGGATTACGGCGGCGACTATTCGCTGCTGATCCATTCGGGCATGAATATCTGCGAAGCAGGGAGCCTCATCCGCAGACGGGTCTTCGAGGCAGGGGTGCTGTTCGATACCGGCTTCAAGATGGGGTGGGAGGATTGGGATTTCTTCCTCTCCGCAGCGCAGTTGGGGTTCCGCGGCAAGAACATTGAAGATTTCGGCTTTCTCTACCGCAAGCGGCCGGAAAGCATGCTGGCTGATTCCGAGCGCGACAGCGGGGCCTTGCAAGGGGCGATGCAACTAAAGCACAAGTCGCTCTACATGCCCCGCAGCCTCGTCGCGCTGGAGCATGCCGAAGCGCCGCGTTATGCCATCCACATCGCTGACCGGGGCGAGATCATCTGTTGCGTCGATCCAGACGCGCCGGGTATCCATCGGATCGGTTTCGCGGAGTTCGAGCAGAATTACTGGAACACGCAAATTTCGCCCGGGCGCGACCGGACACCGCCCTTCAATATCGTTCTGTCCTCGACCGTGCTCGACGGGTTGCGCGAGGCGCGACTGCTGCACTGGGTGCTTTGGAAACTAGAGACGATCTGCGAAACCGGCGCCATCGCGGCGTTGAGCGTGCAGACCGGCGCGCGCGACCGCCTTGCGGTCTCCGTCACCTCCCACAACGACAAGCCGGGCCAGCACAGCAAGGCTGTCGCCGTCGCCGTCCCGACGCGGCTGTTCTCCGACGTGATCCGCGACCCGCAGTCTGACTGGATCGACAGCCTCGCCCGCCGCAACCCGGACCCACCGGTCACGACGCTGGAGGTGCAGTTGCCGCAGGCCGCGTCGATCCTGACCAAGCTCAAGCGCCCCAGCGCGATCTTCGACACCCTGTCGCTCGTCCACCGCATGCGCGCGTCGCAATGGGCTCCCGCGGCTGACCGTCTCTGGACACACCACGTCGCCGGCGTGCACCTGCGCGGGCGGGAACACACGCTCCCACGCCGTGCCTTCGACGGCGCCCCCCTCCTCCCCCGCGTTCCCGACGGGCGGCGCCATATCGGCTTCTTGCTGCCTCTGGTGGAATTCGGCGGGGTCGAGAAAGTGGCCCAGCAGATGGCCCGGGGCCTGCGCGCCCACGGATGGGTGCCCCACGCCTTCGTTCTCGGCTGCGACGACATCGCCCTGACCCCGGACTGGAGCGACACATTCGAAACCACCAATCTGCTGGCTGATGCCGGGTTCTCCGCCTGGGGTGGCGGCGCGCACGACTACCTCGGCACCAACGTGCCGAAATGGGCCGAGTCGGGCCGGCATGGCGTGGTCCTCGGCCTGCTGCACTGGCTCGACGCTGCGATCAACTTTCATGGCGGTGCAGCTGTCGGCCTTATGGGTCAGCTACGGCGCATGGGGGTCAAGACGCTGAATTCCCTTCACCTTAACGACCTGACCCCACTCGGGCGGCCGGTCGGGAACACCTATCTCGGCGTCGCCTACGAACACGCCTTCGACTATTTCGTCCCCTGTTCCCACCAACTCGGCGACTGGCTGAACGGCATGGGGGTGCCGCAGGACAAGATCGTGCCGGTTCTGAACGCCCCAGGGTTCGAGATTGACCCCGACATCACCGCCCGCAGCATCGCGGCCCGCCGCATGCGCTCCGCGTCCGAGCCGCTGCGCGTGCTCTATCTCGGCCGTCTTGATCGTCAGAAGGGCCTCGACCGGCTGGCTGAGGTGATCCGGCGGTCGAACGCCGAACGGCTGAACGTCACCTGGCGGGTGCTCGGCAAGGCCGTGATCGCAGACGACGCCCCGGCCCTCCCGCCCGAGGTTGCCGCGGTGCTGGAGCCGCCGGTGTGCCGCCCCCGCGACCTTGCCGCCGCCTATGCCTGGGCGGATGTGGTGGTGCTCCTGTCGCGCTACGAGGGGCTGCCGCTGACGGTGCTGGAGGCGATGCGGGCGGGCGCCGTGGTGATCGCCACGGATGTCGGCGCAACGGGCGAGGTGCTCCGGGACGGGGAGACCGGAATACTGGTGCCGCAGGACAAAGCGGTGGAGCAGTGCATGGCCGCCTTGCGCCGCTTCAGCCAGAACCGCGCAGACCTCGCCCCCCTGGCCGAACGCGCGGTTGCGGCAGGCGCTGTACGGGACTGGACGGCCGCGACGGCGGACCTGGCGGGCAAGTTGACCGAACCAGAGGCCGTGAACGAGCCACCTGACCTCCATGCCGCTGAGTCCACCGCTTCAGAAGGTGGGAAACGGTCGTCCGTCCGGAACGAGCAGGAGGCGCAATCCGATGTCCGTGTTTAACTACGAGCACAGAGTAAGCTACTATCCCGTTCCGAAGATCGCCTGCACGTCAATGAAGAAGCTCTTCTTCCGTCTCGAGAACGGATTTGAGTTTCGTAATTTCCGCGCCAACGGGAAGTCGAAGACGATCCACAGTTTTTATGGCAGCAGGCCTTTTGAAAAATCTCGGCAGGACGATGTTGAAGGACACTTCCGAGTGGCCGTGGTCAGAGATCCTGTAGACCGTCTCGTCTCCTGCTACCGGAACAGGGTGGTTTTTCATAAGGACCTGAGCGAGCAACGGCTATCCCCGGCGGCCGTTGCAGCGGGCTTGGTGCCAGATCCATCTTTGAGCACATTTGTCCGGGAACTGGACGGCTACGTCCAGCACACCGGCAGTATTTCGCATCACGCGGCACCGATCGTTACCTACCTTGGCCACGATCCAAAATGGTTCTCAGCCATACGCAATCTTCAAGAAATCGAGCAACTTATCACGGAGCTTCAAGCCATCGTCGGCAACGAGCACCCGCTGTCCCTACCGAGGGAGCAAACGGGCGGACCAAAATTGTCCCGGCAGGATTTGACGCCGTCCGAGATCACGAAGATCGAACAGTTCTACGCCAAGGACTACGATATCTACGGTCGGTTCTTCTAGCCATAGTCCACGTTCATCACTTGAACCGCGCCGCAAACCCGTTCTCCGAATAAAACGCTTTCATCTCGTCGAAACAGGCCGCGATCCGGGCGTTTGCACCGTCCCAGTCATGGTCGATCATCGCCTGCGCCGGGTCGCGCCAATCTTCGGTGACGTCCTGATAGGGCAAGCCATAGACGTCGCAGAACTCCGTCAGGCGCGAGTCGTAGACGTAGTAGTAACAGGGCTTGCCCTGCAGCAGCGCCACCATGTTGCCGTGGAATCGGAAGCCGAGGATCGCGTCGAGGTCCCGCGCCTTGGCCAGCCATTCCTCGATACTCTTGACGCTGACCATGTGCGCCATCAGCCGTTCGGGCGAAAACAGCTGCTCGGCCTTCATGCGGGCGATCACCTCGGCCGCGGCCTGCCGTCGTTCGTCGAAGGGCAGGTCGTGGTCGGCGATGTCATATTCGCGCAACACGCCCTGTTCGAAGACCGAGAGGTTCGCCGCGTTCTCCAGCGCCCAGGCGATGACCCGGCCATGCATGGCGCGCGCCTCGTGCGGCGCGTGGCAGAAGATGTTCGCCGACAAGCCGGAATGGATCGACACGCCGATCGACCGCTCGGGCATGGCCAGCATCTCGGGCACCCGGATCTGCGGGGCGCTCAGCGTGTAGAACAGCGACGGGCATCCGGTGACGCGGATGTTCTTGCCGCCGAGCCGCTCCACCACGGCGGCGGTGAAATCGCCCCGGACCGAGATGCTGGCGGATTTCTCGTTGAGCCGTGCGATGAAGTCGCGCGCGCCCTCGTTGCCATCGAGATACGAGGCGTCCTGCGTCGGGTTCTGCGCGCCAAGCCCGACGATCGCCATGGGGGCGTCGATGCTGTCGAGGGTCTTGTTCGCCTCGTCGAAATTGAAATGCTTGTGCAGATAGGTCGACCCGCGAATGATCGCCCGTTCCACCGGCTGCGAGAGCGTGCCGCCGAAGCCGACGCGAACGGTCTCGCCCAAGTCAAGCTCGCGCAGGATCGCGATACAGACCAGCATGTCGCCATAGTTCGGCTTCCAGGCCGAGCGCCGCATATCGGGCCAGGTCGTGAGGTTGCGGCTTGCGGTGTGATTGAAATGAACTAGAGCACTGGTCATAGCCGTCCCATCTTCCGGCGGATCCCGCCGCGATCCGCGCTTCGCTACCGGTTTTGGCTAGCCCCTACCGCACCTCGCATCCAGATTTGAACTTGAAAGACACACCCACCTCAACGTTCCCGACATGCGCGGCATTCAGGCCATAACCAGGGTGACCAGATCGGGGATCTCGCCCCTTCAAGTGCTTTCATTCAAAGAAGCAAACCGGTCGCGATAGTGGTAGTCTGCACGCGCCGGTTTCACCCGGTTGTCCGCCCCGCGTGGCATCGCATCAGAACGGAAAGATCAGCGGGACGACCAGCAAGGTGATCGCCGCGACAACGACGGTCAGCGGCCCACCCGTTTTCAGGAAGTCGCCAAAGCGATAGCCGCCCGGGTTGACCACCAGGGTCACGACAGGCGACGAAACCGGCGAGGCGAACCCCGAAGACCCCGCGATCAGGACAGCAACAGCCATCGGAACAGGCGACACGCCCATCGAGAGCGCCGCCTCCACCGCAATCGGTGCGACAAGGACAAGGGTCGCGGTGTTCGACAGGATCCAACTCAGCGACATGGTCAGAACGAAAAGGGCCAGAAGGACGGCACGCGGACTGTCGTTGCCGGCCATGTGCAGCAACGCGTCCACGATCATGTCTGCGCCGCCCGTCTTGTCGAGCGCTGTCGAGAGCGGCAGCATCCCCGCGATGAGAACCAGTGTTTCCAACCGGATCGAGCGGTAGGCCTGGTTCGCCGAGATCGTGCCCGTCATCACAGCGGCGATGGCCGCAAGGATCACGGCCATCGTGATGGACAGCCCCCCGACCGAAACCCCGATCATGGCTGCCAGGATCAACAGCGCGATCCAGAGCTTGTTCGAATTCGGGACTGATTGTGCCCGCTCGGCTGGCTCTTCGAGAATGACGAAATCGCGCCCCTCCGCGTTGATCCCGTCGAGCCTCGGCCAAGGCCCGGCGACCAGCAGACGGTCGCCGCCGCGCAGGGGCGTGGACTGCATGTCATCAAGGCGCGACGTGTCGCGAAGGATGTCCAGCACTTCGAGCCCGTAGGTCGCGCGAAAGTCGAGATCGGACAGGGTGCGCCCCCTGATCCCGGCCTCGGGGTGGATCATGACCTCCATGATGCCAAGCGTGTCGATCCAGCGATTCATATCCTTGTAGAAGGACCGAAACGGCGCGACGCCTGGGGTCTCGCCAAACCGGGCAATCTCTTCATCGGAGCCGGTGACCACGATCAGGTCGCCGCGCTGAAACTCCATCCCGATGGAAAACAGCGCCGTATGGGGCGTGCCCGCGGGCCCGCGTCGCCACCGCGACAGGATCCGCGGCGCGGTCTTGGTCAGGTCGCGGGCGGCACTTCCGGTGAAATCGCGCTCAAGCCGCAGAACCTCGACCCGATCGAAACCGTGGTTGCGGTAAAGCTCGGCGAAGGAACGGTCGGTGCGGCGCATCCGGCCGGTCCCGTCGGTCGTCAGCGGACCAAGCAGATGACGGCCCACCAGCACGAAGAAAAGCAGCATCGCCAGAAGGACGAGCGCGCCCACGAGGCTGAAGCTGAAAAAGCCAAGCGGCTGCCCTGTCGCCGCTCGCAAGGCGTCAGAGACGGCGAGATTGCCGGGCGTGCCGATCAGCGTCAGCATCCCCGAGATGAGCGCGCCGAAGGACATGGGCAGCAGCAGGCGCGCGGCATTTATGCCGCTGTCGCGTGCGATGCGCAGGACGATGGGAATGAAGATCGCCACAACCGCTGTCGAGGACATGACCGACCCGAGGATCGCCGCGCCGACGCTGAGCGGGATCATGAGGCGCACCTCCTGTCCGCGGCCATGGCGCAGGATCAGGTCGCCCACGCTGCGCGCAACGCCGGTTCGGTCCAGCATTTCGCCCACGACGAACAGGCCCGCGACCATGATGATGATGGTCGCCCCGAACCCCGCCACGGCCTCGGCCGGGGTCAGGATGCCCGAGAGCGCCAGCGCGACCAGCACGAACAGCGCGATCAGGTCATAGCGCACGCGGTTGGAGGCCATCATGATGGCCGCCAGTCCCATCAGGTAGAAGACGAGGGTCGCGTCACTGGGCATCGGGCGCGCTCCGGCAGGGGTGGACCTGCCACCGCCCTACCCTATCGCGCAGACGGCCTCCAGCCGCACCGATGTCGCGAGATGCGCCTCGGGACGGTTTGCGTCAGCTGGCCTGCGCCTGGAACACATGCGCAAAGCGGTCGCGCAGTTCCTTTTTCTGGACCTTGCCCATGGTATTGCGCGGCAACTCGTCCAGCACGGCGACGTGACGGGGGCGCTTGAACCCGGCGAGATTGGCGCGGGTCGCGGCCTCGATCGCGTCGAGGTCGAGCGTGCTGCCAGGTTCCGCCACCAGAACGGCCACGACACTCTCGCCGAAATCGGGATGCGGCGCGCCAATGACTGCGCTTTCCAGAACGCCGGGCTGGTCGTCGAGGAACAGTTCGATTTCCTTGGGGTAGATGTTGTAGCCGCCGGAAATGATCAGGTCCTTGCCACGCCCGACGATGGTGACATAGCCGTCCGCGTCGATCATCGACAAATCACCGGTGATGAAGAAGCCGTCTTCGCGCAACTCTTCCTTCGTCTTTTCGGGCATCTGCCAATAACCCTTGAAGACGTTGGGTCCGCGCACCTCCAGCACGCCGATCTCGCCCGTCGGCAGCTCGGCCCCGGTTTCGGGATCGCAGACCTTTACCTCGACGCCCGGAAGCGGGAAGCCGACCGTGCCCGCCCGGCGGTCGCCGTCATAGGGGTTCGACGTGTTCATCGAAGTTTCGGTCATGCCGTAGCGCTCCAGAATGCGGTGCCCGGTGCGCTCGGCGAAACGTTCATGGGTCTCGGCCAATAGCGGGGCCGAGCCGGAAATGAACAGGCGCATATGGGCCGCAAGATCCCGGGTGAAGCGCGCATCGTCCAGAAGCCGGGTGTAGAAGGTCGGCACGCCCATCATGGTCGTCGCCTCGGGCAGCCGCGCCAGCACCGTGTCCACATCGAATTTCGGCAGGAAGATCATCGAGCCGCCTGCCAGAAGCGAGACGTTGGTGGCCACGAACAGGCCGTGGCTGTGGAAGATCGGCAGCGCATGCAAAAGCACGTCCTCGGCGGTGAAGCGCCACGCCTCGGCCAGCGCCTCGGCGTTGGACAGAAGGTTGCGGTGGGTCAGCATCGCCCCCTTCGACCGGCCCGTTGTTCCCGAGGTGTAGAGAAGCGCCGCGAGATCGTCTTCGCCCCGCTCGGCCACCGCGGCCGTTGTCGCCTGATCCGCACGCAGATCTTTCAGCGAACCACCGCCGTCGCCCGCCAGTGTATGCAGAAGGCAGCCATTGTCCTTCGCGATGCCCTCGACCTCGGCCACTTCGCCCGGATCGCAGACGAAGAGCGCGGCCCCGCTATCGCCGACGAAATATTCCAGCTCGGCCGGGGTATAGGCCGTGTTCAGCGGCAAGAAGACCGCGCCGCGCTGGATGCACCCGGCATAAAGCGCCAGCGCCTCGGGTGATTTCTGGATATGGACCGCCACGCGGTCGCCCGGTTGCACGCCCAGGCTCTCCAGCGCGTTTGCATATTGCGCCGCCATGCCGAGGAAATCCGCGTAACTGATCGCGCCCCCATCGGGCAGGTGAAGAAAGGGCGTCTGCTGCCCGGCATGCGGTGCGAAAAGGGCGTCGAAAAGCGGGTTGGTCATGGGTCCTCTTCCTGCAAGCAGAGTGGTCGGCGCGGGCCGGGATCAGGCGCCCGTCTCGGCCTCTTGTTCCGGGAGCTTCATGTAGCGCGAGAAGCCTTCGGTGATATGCACGATGGCAGCCCGGCGCGCGGCCTCGGGCTTGCCGTTATCGACAGCGGCAGCGATGTCGAGGTGTTCGGCCAGCGACTTTTCCATGTTCGTGGGCAGAGACAGGCCCTTGCGGCGGAACAGGTGCATTTCCTTGACGAGATTATCGTAAATGAGTTTCGCCTTGGGGTTTTGCGCGCCGGCCAGAAGCAAGTCGTGAAACTCGATGTTCAGTTCGTAATAGCGCGGCACATCCTCCTCCGCGATGGCCGCTTTCATCTGCTCGATATTGGCCTGAAGCGCGCCCGGCAAGTCGGGCTCGAGGCCTTCGTTCACCCGCCGCGCCGCCGCCGCGCAGGCCATCGCGAACACCGCGCCGCGCAGATCGTAGAGGTTGCGCACCTCGGCCAGCGTGGTCTCGTGCACGAAGGCGCCGCGGTTTGCGATCAGGTCGATCAGGCCACTATCGGCAAGCGAGCGGATCGCCTCGCGGACCGTGCCGCGGCTGACCCCCATCGCGTTCGACAGCGCCAATTCGTTCATCTTCTCCCCGGCGGCCAGTTCGCCATCGACGATCATGCGCTCGATTTCCGCCCGCACTTCGGTGGCCAGCGTCGCCCGCCGCGCCCCGATCGGTTTCATGTTCATCTCCATCGCCCTTGTCTTGCTGTGGCCAACGGCATTTTGTCAACAATTAACATTTTTATTGTCATCTGCCGACGATTACCATACACCAGTACGCAACCGATCGACCATGGGGGAGGAACATGGCCCAGCCCGCAAATCAGACCTCGGCCGCCGCGCATGATGCCGCACCCGTGGCCAGCACCGCGCTGCAAGGCCTGCGCGTTCTCGACCTGACGCGCGTGCGCTCGGGACCGACCTGCGTGCGCCAATTGGCGGACTGGGGTGCCGACGTGATCAAGATCGAGGCGCCCGTCGACACCGCACAGTTCGGCGGACCACGCTCGGGGCCGGATTTCCAGAACCTGCACCGCAACAAACGCAGCCTGACCCTCGACCTGAAGACCGAGAAGGGCCTCGAGGCGTTCAAGCGGTTGGCCGACAGCGCCGATATCATTGTCGAGAATTTCCGGCCCGGCGTGAAGAAACGCCTCGGCATCGACTACGACACGCTCTCGCAGACCAACCCCGGGCTGATCTATGCCTCGATCTCGGGCTTCGGGCAGGATGGCCCCTTGGCTGACCGCCCCGGCTTCGACCAGATCGCGCAGGGCATGGGCGGGCTCATGTCCATCACGGGCGAGCCCGGTCGGGGACCGATGCGCGTGGGCATCCCGATTGCGGATCTCTGCGCAGGCCTTTTCGCGGCGCAGGGCATCCTGATCGCGCTGTTTGAGCGGCAGAAATCCGGCAAGGGCCAGTGGATCCAGACCTCTCTGTTGCAGGCACAGGTCTTCATGCTGGATTTCCAGGCCGCGCGCTGGCTCATGAACGGCGAAGTGGCCGGACAAGCCGGCAACAACCACCCGACCACGATCCCGACCGGCGTGTTTCCCACCTCGGACGGGTTCATGAATATAGCCGTCGCGGGCGAAGTCATCTGGCAACGCTTCGCCAAGGCCCTCGGGCGTGAAGACTGGATCGAAGATTGCCGGTACAAGACCGCGCCCGACCGTTCGAAAAACCGCGAGGCGCTCAACGCCGAGATTGCCGAGATCACGGCCACCCAGCCCACCGCGCATTGGATCGATATGCTGATCGACGCGGGTGTGCCGGCGGGCGAAATCAACGACATCTCGCAGGTTTTCGAGACGCCGCAGGTGCGCCACCTCGGCCTTGCCCAGCCCGTGACCAGCCAGGAACGCGGCGACACCGAGCTTGTGGGCCAGCCCATCATCATGAGCCGAACGCCCAGCCAGATCGCCGCGCCGCCGCCGATGGCCGGACAGCACAGTGCCGATATCCTGTCCGAGATCGGCTATTCCGAAGCCGAAATCGCAGAGATGAAAGCCGCGGGCGCCACCTGACCCATCCGACAGAAAGACGGACCAGCCATGACCGACAAGATCCTGACCGAGCAGTCGGGCGAAATCGCCCGGATCATCTTCAACCAGCCCGAAAAGCGGAACGCCGTCTCGCTTGAGATGTGGGAAGCCGTGGAAGAGGCGATGACGCGCTTCGCCGCCGACCCGTCCGTGCGCATCCTGATCCTGTCAGGCGCAGGCGGAAAGGCCTTTGTCTCGGGTGCAGACATCTCGAAATTCGAGACCGAGCGCGCCAGCGCCGAGGCCGTGGCCCATTACAACGCCACCACCAAGCGCGTCTATGACATGGTCGAGGCCTTTCCCAAGCCCACCATCGCCCAGATCGACGGCTATTGCATCGGCGGCGGCGTGGCCCTGTCGCTATGTTGCGACCTGCGGATCTGTGGCGAAAGCTCTCAATTCGCCGTGCCCGCGGCCAAGCTGGGGCTCGGCTACGGGTTCGAAGGCATCAACCGGCTGGTCAACGTGGTCGGCCCCTCCTTCGCCAAGGAAATCTTCTTTACCGCGCGGCGTTTCACGTCCGACGAGGCGAAGGTGATGGGGTTGGTCAATCGCGTCGTGCCCGACGACCAGGTCGGGCAGACGGCGCAGGAAACGGCCGAGATGATCGCGGGCAACGCCCCGATGACGGTCGAGTCGGTGAAATACATTGTCAGCCAGGTGGTGGCCCCCGAAAGTCAGCGCGACCTCGACGAATGCGCGGCGCGGGTGAAGGCCTGCTTCGACAGCAAGGATTACATCGAGGGGCGGCGCGCCTTCCTCGAGAAACGCAAACCGAATTTCGTGGGCGCCTGATGGCCGGTGACAGCCCCCGTCGCATAGACGAAGCCGCCGCCCGCGCCCATGTCGATGCGGCGCTGGCCGGTCACGCGCAGGATTTCGAAACCTTCTTCTTCGCCCGGTTTCTGGGTCTGAGCTTCGATTACCTGCCTCACGATGCACCGGATGCCGAAAAGGACTGCTGCCGCCTGACCTTCGAGGTGACGGACATGGTGAAGAACCCGCAAGGGTCGCTGCATGGCGGGGCGATGGCGTCGGCCATGGACATTTCCATGGGACATCTGGTCAACAAGGTGGCGGGTCCCGGCGCGACGATCGAGATGAAGGTGCAGTTCATGCGCCCCGTCACAGAGGGCACCATGACGGTCGAGGGGCGGTTCACGCGCCGCGGCCGCACGATGTCGTTCATGGAAAGCCGGTTGACGGGACCGGATGGCAAATTGGCGGCCCTTGCCACGGCGACGTGGAAGATGCCGCAGTCCTGAAGAGGCACGAGACAGACAATGACCTTCTTTTCCCCCGAGTTGATGACAGCGGTGCGGGACCGCTTCGCCCTGGTCGAGGAGTGCCCTTTCGAGGGCAAACGCGTGTTCTTCGAGAACGCGGGCGGTGCGCTGACGCTGAATTCCGTGGTCGAAACCTCGGCCAAAATGGCCGCGATCCCCGACAACCAGGGCCGTGACAACCCGGCAGCGCATGCGCTTGTCGCCATGATCAACAAGGCCAAGGACGACATGCGGGTACTGTTCAACGCGCCCGAAGGACAGTTCTTCGTCGGCGAAAGCGGCACGGAACTGTTGTTCCGCCTGATCCGCACGGCGGTGATGGGAACGCCCGACGGCATCGTGCTGGGCTCGACCGTGGAACACCCCGCGACCCGCAGCGCCTGCGCCAAATGGGCCGAGGCCGCTGGCAAGACGCATGTCCTGATCGCCCATGACGACGACACGGGCGCGGTGTCCGCCGAAGCCTACGCGGCCGCCGTGACACCGGATACGCAGGTGGCGACCATCCTGCACACCTCGCCGGTGACGGGGATGGGTATGGACGTGGCCGCCATCGCCAAGGCGATCCGCGCGGTCGCGCCCGAGGCCTTCATCATCGTCGATGGCATCCAGCACGCGGCCCATGGCCGGCTGGACATCGCCAGCTACGGTATCGATGGCTATGTCGTGTCGCCCTACAAGGTCTTTTCGCGCCACGGCTATGGCGTGGCCTGGGCCTCGGACCGTCTGTCGGCCCTGCCCCATGACCACCTGCTGAACGCGCCGGGCGAGCCCTGGGAACTGGGCACGCGGGACACCGGCGCCTACGTGACCTTCTCGGACGTGGTCGATTACTTCGACTGGCTGGGCGGGCAGGTGTCGGACGCGACCGACCGGCGCGACCGCATCGTTGCCGCCGGGGCCGCGATCCACGCGCATGAGGCCGCTCTGACCGACGCGATGATCCACGGCACCGGCAACCTCAAGGGGTTGGCCGACATGCCCGAGGTTACGATCATCGGCGGCGTGGACAACCCGCGCCGGGAGGGGCTGGTCTCGATCTCGGTCAAGGGCATGGATGCGCCCGACGTGGTGACCAAGCTGCGCGAGCGCGGCATCCGCACCCACACGCGCAAGGCCGACCATTACTCGGGCAACATCCTCGACCCGCTTGGCCTGCCCGGTGCGATCCGCGTGTCGATGTGCCACTACAACACCGAGGCCGAGGTGGCGCAGTTCCTGCAAGCGATGCGCGAGATCGTGGAAGAGACCGCTTAACCCTCGGCCATCGCGCGCAAACCGGACAACACCTCGGGAGAGAGGCTCAGGCCCCTCTCCCGTGCTGTTTTCAGAGATTGGACGGCCCGAGCGCCGGGCAAACGAACGGGCCGAGCGGGATCGACCGGGGCGGAGTTGGTGAGATCTTCTGACGCACGGGCCATGCGCGCCGACAGCGCCTCGGGCGGCATAAGCCGCGCAGCATCGATCACGAGGACCAATTGGCCAAGGTCCTGCGCCCTGCCCGGTTCCCGCGCGCTGTTCGTGACCGCCCGCAGCATCGTTGCCCCCGATAGCCCGGCTGACAAAAGATCGAGGCAGAGCGCGAGGTTCGCGCCCTTCGCCCCGCCGGTGGCCTGCATCAAGCCGTCCATCGCCGCCACGGGGTCGGTCGTTGGATGCCCCGAGATATCCGTCGCCCAGGTTTCGGGGATCGCCCGCCCGTCCCGCGCCGCCGCACGCACCTTGGACCGGGCCGCAACGGACAAGGCGATGTCGAGAAGAACCGGCACCCCGCCCGGATTGGGAACGCCGATGCCCAAGGGGTTGTTGCCGATCCTGGCCTCTCGTCCACCGGGCGGCGCGATCATGGGGGCCGTGTTGGTCGTGATGAGCGCGGCAAAGCCCGCCTCGGTGGCGCGCCAGAGATAGGGCGCCAGCGCGCCAAGATGATTTCCCCCGCGCACGAAGGCCGCGCCGAGGCCCGTGTCGCGCGCAGCCTCCATCGCGGCGTCGAGTGCTGCGCCGGCGACCGCGGGGCCCAGTCCGTTCCGGCCGTCGACATGGCGCAGCGCTGGCCCCGGTGCAGTCACCACGGGGCGCGCTTTCGGGTCGATGCCGCCCGCTGCGATACGGTCACGATAGACAGCGACGCGCGACAGGCCGTGTGTGGCGATCCCCATCATCTCGGCCAGCACCAGCGCCTCGGCGGCGGCCTCGGCGGCCTCCGGGTCAACGCCCGCAATGCAAAAGGCGCGGGCCGCCAAAGCCCGCGCCTCTGTTTCGCTTATCGTCACCCGCGTCAGCCTCCGGCCTTTTCGGCCTGCCCCGCGGATTTGCCGAAGCGATTGAGCAGCGGCAGGAAGACCACCAGCGCGATGGTGATGGCGATGATCCAGAGCGAGGCGGAGCGTTCGACGAAGATCATGAAAGACCCGCGCGAAATGGTCAGCGTCTGGCGCAACGCCTCTTCCGCCAAGGGCCCGAGCACCAGCGCCAGGACCAGGGCCGCGGGCGAGAACCCGTAAAGCCGCATGAAGAAGCCGATGATGCCGGCGGCGAACATCAGGTAAGTCTCGACGAAGGAGGCGTGGACGCTGAACGTGCCCAGCGTGCAGATCACCACGACCGTGGGTCCGAGCACCCGGTAGGGCACCTTGATCAGCTGGACGAACAGCGGGATCGCGAAGATCGAGATCGCCAGCAGCGCCATGTTGCCCAGATACATCGAGGCGATCAGGCCCCAGGCAAGTTCCGGATTCTGCTCCATGAAAAGCGGGCCGGGGCGCAGCCCCCACAACAGGAAGGCCGCCAGCAGAACAGCGGTCGAGGCCGAGCCGGGGATGCCCAGTGTCAGCAGCGGGATCATCGCCCCCGAGGACGCCGCGTTGTTCGCCGTTTCCGGCGCGACAAGCCCCGCCATCTCGCCCTTGCCGAAGTTCTCGGAGTTCTTCGAGATCGAGCGCTCGGTCGAATAGGCCATGAGCGACGCGATCGTCGCGCCAGCCCCCGGAATGACACCCACCACGAAACCGAGGACGGAATGGCGCGCCATGGTCATACGGGTCGAGATCCAGTCCTGCGCGGTGGGCCAGAACCGCTCTTCGTTCTCGTACTGGATGATCCCGCCCGAGCCGGTCTTGTGCAGGCCCTGGTAGAAGGCGAAAAACAATTCGCCGAGGCCGAACAGACCGATGGCGATGGGAATGAAATAGATGCCGCCGATCAGTTCCGCCGAGCCGAAGGTGTAGCGCCCCTGCCCGGTCTCAAGGTCGACTCCGACCGTGCCCAGCGCGAAACCGATCAGCGCCGAGATCAGGCCAAGTTTCCATTCCTTGCCGATCATCACGACCAACGTCAGCATTCCCATGATCGCCAGCAGGAAATATTCCGGCGGTCCGAAGCTGCGCGAGACCTGGGCGAACATCGGGGCGAGGATGGTGATAAGGATCACGCCCACGGTGCCGCCCACGAAGGACGCGACCGCCTGCATCACCAGCGCGGGACCGGCCCGGCCCTTCTTGGCCAAGGGGAATCCGTCGAAGGTCGAGGCGACCGTGGCGCTTTCCCCCGGCGTATTCAACAGGATCGAGGTGATCGTGCCGCCGTACATCGCCCCGTAGTAGATCGCCGCCAGCATCATGATGGCCGAGATCGGATCCATGCCGAAGGTCACGGGCAGCAGGATGGCCAGGCCGGCCGAGGGGCCGAAGCCCGGGATCACACCCACGATCATTCCCACCATCGCACCGGCGAGCAGGTAAAGCATGTTGATCGGGGTGATGGCGACCGAAAGGCCCATCAGGAGATCGCCGAAGATATCCATGAGGTCGTCCTTTGTCCCCGGCGGGCGGGGTCTGGGGTTGCGTCAGAAAGGAAGGTCGATAAGGGCGGGCGGCATGTTCGCGTTGAGCAGCCGATCGAAGAGCAGGTAGACGCCGCCGGGAATGGCGACGGTCAAAATTGCGTTCTGCACGTAGCGGCCACGATTCAGCACGCTGAGCGCCACCCCGAGGTAGATCACCGTGGCGATGAACCCGCCGAACAGTCTCAAGAACACGGCATAGCCGATGGCCAACGCCATCAGGGTCACCACATCCGCCCATTTCTGCGCCGGGCTGGTATCGGCCTCGCGCTTCATCAGCGCATCGACGGTGACCCAGATCATCAGCAGAACCATCCCGACCCCCACGATCCGCGGGAAGAACCCGGGCCCCAGCCGCCCCCGGCGGGTCAGGAAATCGAGATCGACGAAGGCAATGTAGCTGTAGAAGACAGCCCCTGCGAGCACGACGAGCAGGAAGGCGATACGCATGGAAACCAGTCCCCGGGATGTGCGATGGAAGGGGCTGGCCGGACCATCTGTCCGGCCAGCCCGACTATTCGGACGAGCGCTGGCTCAGTCGATGGCGCCGACCGACCGCAGCACTTCCTCGAAACCGTTCTTGGTGTTCTCGAGGAAGGTACGGAAATCCTCGCCGTAGATCACCGTCGGCGTCAGCGTGTTGCTTGCGATGTACTCGTCCCATTCCGGGGTCTCGACGACCTGCTGCATGGTGTTGATCCACCATTCCTGCGCCTCGGCAGGGGCGTCGGGCGCAAGGATCAGGCCGCGCGGCATGGACACGCCGATGTCATAACCAAGCTCGGCCATGGTCGGCACGCCTTCGAGGGCCGCGGGCGTGTTCTGGCCCGAGAAGACCAGCGGACGCAGTTCGCCCGACTCGATCAGGCCGAGGATCTCGCCCGGGTTGCCGACCATCGCGTCCAGCGCATCCGACAAGAGCGCGGTGGTCTGTTCGGACATCGAGTTGAAGGACACGTAATCGAACTCGAACCCGGCGCGCTGCGCGAAGAGCGTCGGTACGATGAAGTCGACGTTCACGGTGCCGGTGCCGCCGATGTTCATCGGACGCTCCTGCGCCGCGGCGATGAATTCCTCGACCGTTTCGATCTCGGACGAGCCGTTCACCACCAGCACGAGGTCATCGGTGGCCAGCAACGCCACCGGCGTGAAGTCTTCGGGCTGCCACGGCGTATCCGCCTGGAGCGGGGTGGTCACGAAGCTGCCCGAGGTGGTCGAAATGCCGTAGGGGTTGCCCGACTGCGCATAGAGATAGCCCCATCCAACAGCACCCGAGCCGCCAGCGCGGTTCTCGGCCGAGATGTCGCCCGGGTAGAGATCGTATGTGTTCAGGATCTCGATGATGGTGCGGGCCATGATGTCGTTGCCACCGCCCGGACCGAAGGCGATGGTCCAGTCGAGCGTTTCGTCCGCCGATGGGTATTCCTGGGCGATTGCCGGGGCCGCGAAGGCTGCTGGCACGGCGAAGGCTGCTGCAATGGCGGTTGCCCGCACCCAGCCGCTTTGGCTTTCATTGGTGGTGGTCATCTTGTCCTCCCTCTTGGGTTGCATGTGGCGCCCCCTCCCAAGGGGCCATCTGCCACAGGTGATGGAACGCTCGACGTGCCCTCCCGACACAGCTGTTCAAAGCGTCTCCAGAAGTCTCCTCTTGCCGTTCGTGTGGTGCTGCCCCCCTTCGGCCCGCGCCGCGTCCGCATCGCCACGCTCGATGGCCGCCACGATGCGTTTGTGTTCGGTGTTCGACAGGGCCAGCGACTCGGCGCCAGACAGAACGCGCAAGCGCATCAGCCGCACTTCCTTTCCAAGCGACGAGTAGAGCGCCACGGCCCGCCCCGCGCCCGAAATGGTGGCGATGTAGTCGTGAAATTCGAGGTTCAGCCCGAAATAGGCCTGCTCATCGCCGCATGCTGCGGCCTCATCCATGCGGGCGATGAAGGTTCCAAGCTCGGTCTTAGCGTCCGCATCGGCATGTTTTGCTGCCAAACCACAGAGATAACCGGCGATCATGGCGCGCAGGTCGTAAAGCTCGGCCGCCTCCTCCAGCGACAGGTCGCGCACGAAAACGCCCTTGTTCGCAACGGTGCGAACCAACCCCTCGCGCTCAAGCGACCGGGCAGCTTCGCGCACCGGACTGCGGCTGACCCCAAGCTGGTCGGCAAGGCTTGCCTCGTTCAGGCGCTCACCACTGCGGATCTCCCCGTTCAGGATCATGCGCTCCAACTCGTCACGCACCTCGGTCACGAGGGTCCGCTGCCGCAAACGCTGGACCGAAGCCCGAATATCCGTGCGCATTTCCATGGTGTCATCACGCAACATGGATTGTAGATTGTCAACATTATTCTGCTGATTGACAATCCGAGAGCCGCGCTGAACATTTGCAGCGCATGGCAACGCGTTGGCACCGAAACGCCGCGAAACATACAACGCGCTGATTGATTTGAACAAATGGACGGAGGGAAAGATGACGGATTTGCCACTCAGGGGGAAAACGGCGTTCGTCTCCGGCTCCGGACAGAATATCGGGCGGGCTATCGCGCTGCATCTTGCACGCGCGGGGAGCAATGTCGTGGTCAACGGATCGAGCGACGAGTCGGCGGCGGAAACGACCGCGGCGATGGTCAAGGACGCAGGTGCCGAGGCGCTGGTTGCGATGGGCGACATGGGCAATCCCGACGACATTGCCCGGATCGCCGACGCGGCGTTGGCGCGCTTTGGAACCGTCGATATCCTAGTGAACAACGCGGCGCGCCGACCGCATAAACCGTTCCTGGAGATGACGCCCCAGGATTGGCACAGCGTGATGGATGTCGCGTTGACCGCCGTCTTTCACACCAGCCAGGCATTCCTGCCGGGCATGGTCGACAATGGCTGGGGCCGGATCATCAACTTCGCCGGGATGAAGGCCATCAAGGGCTATTTCGAAGGGGCTCCGATCTCGGCCGCGAAACACGGGGTCTGGGGGCTGACCAAGGCGCTCTCGACCGAGTTCGCGCCCAAGGGGATCACGGCTAACGTCATCTCGCCCGGCCAGATCCGCAAGGAAACGGCGACCGAGGATGACCCCGCCCGCGCCGCCAGGATCCCGACGGGTTTCATGGGCCAGCCCGATGACATCGCCGCAATGGCCGCCTTCCTCGCCTCCCCGGCCGCGAAATTCGTCACCGGCCAGATGATTGCCGTGAATGGGGGCGAGACGACCTGAGCCGGCACATGAAAGTCGTGACCCCATGAGCTTCCCGGCCGACGCCTGGTTTCGCGCCCATCCTGTCCGGCAACAGGGGTTGACCCTTGTGCTGGCCGGGATCGGCGCGGTGCTGTTCTGGGCCCTCGACTTTCCGCTGCCCGTTCTCTTCGGCCCCCTTGCCGCCTGCCTCTTCGCATCGCTTGCCGGTGCGCCGCTCAAGGGTGTGCGCCCGCTCAGCCAGGGGATGCGCACGATCCTCGGGGTGGCGATCGGGGCATCGCTGACGCCGGCGGTCATCGGCTTGCTGCCCCAGATGGCGGCCTCGGTCGCGCTGGTGCCGCTCTATATCGTTGTGATCGCCCTGATCGGTGTCCCGTTCTTCCGCAAGGTCTACAAGTTCGACGCCCCGACTTCCTGGTACGCGGCGATGCCCGGCGGGTTGCAGGACATGGTGATGTTCGGACAGGAGGCCGGGGCCGACACCCGGGCGCTGGCATTGATTCACGCAACCCGGATGATGATTGTCGTCACTATCGCGCCGATTGTGCTGACGCAGGGGTTCGGCGTCTCGCTGGACAACCCGATCGGCCAGCCCGCAAGCGACATTCCCTTGCACGAGCTTGCGATCATGGCGCTGGCGGCCATCGGCGGTTGGGCGCTGGCGGTTCGGATCGGCCTCTTCGGCGCACCGATGTTGGGGCCTTTGATCGTGGCCGGCATCCTGACCCTGACAGACGTGATTCACCATCGCCCACCCGCCGAGGCGATCCTTGCCGCGCAGTTCTTCATCGGGATCACGCTTGGCGCAGGCTATATAGGGGTCACCTGGCACGAGATCCGCCGCGACGTGGTGGCCGCCGTCTTCTTCGTCCTCATGCTGTCTGCCGTGACGCTTGGCTTCACGGAACTGGTCATCCTGACCGGGCTGGCCCCGCCGGTGGATGCGTTCCTTGCCTTCGCCCCGGCGGGACAGGCCGAGATGACGGTGCTGGCCATCGTGGTGGGCGCCGACCTAGGCTATGTCGTCGTCCACCACCTGACGCGGGTGTTTCTTGTCATCATGGGGGCGCCGGTGGCCGCTCACCTGTTCAAGATCGGCAAAGCAGGACGCGACCCGAAGGATCAGTGATGGTGGTCGTGCGCCGCTGTGGCTGCCGCGGTCGCCACCACCTCGTCCAGCGGTCGCGTCGCCTCGCCCGAGGCGAGATAGGCGCGCACGGCTTCGATCGGGTCGACGGTTGCGGGAACCGCCACGCGAATACCCCGTGCCCCGAGGCGCGTCACGAACCCTTCGCCACAACTGCCGACCAAGAGCGCGTGCATGGCATAGAGCGGATGGCTGTCATCGCGGCCCTTCCACTCGTGCAAGGACATCTCGCGCGGCAGGTCGAGACGATCGACTTCGACCGGGGCGGCCGGGTCGGTGGCATCGAACACGATCCAACGGCGCGTCTTGCCGGCATGGGGCGTGATGGTTCTGAAATTCTGAGACGCAACGGCGATTTTCATATGCCCCCTCCCTCACGCAGCCGGGGCGAGGTCGGCAATCTCCTTGCACCACGCCTCCATGCGCGTCGTCGCGATTTCCATCGGCGCTTCGAGGAAAGAGATGACAAAGCGGTTGCCCATGTCGCTGACCCCGATGGAGCGGGGGCGCACGGCCAGCATCACCGGATCGGGCAGCTTGTAACCAAAGCAAAAGACGAGGTTCTTGGCGGCGACGATCTCGGGGTGGATCTCTCCGTCGAAGGCGCTGGTGTGGGCGAAATGGTCGAAAATCGCGATCTCGGCGACGTTCGGTTCGGCGTCGATACGCGCCTGAAGCGCGGCGATCACGTCATCGACCGACTGGCAGCTGGTCTCTTCCTTCGGAATCTCGAGGTGAAAAACCGGGTATTTCTGCTGAAGGAGCATCTGTTTCATGGGGACCTCTGGGGAGTGACCGCGAAAGCGCGGGATGCGGCGCAGATTCCACGCTCCCGCGCCCCAGTCCATGACATAGGTCAATTATTGACAGTTGCCCCCATCGCGGCAGAGAGGGCCTCTGCCGCCCGCGTCACCGCCTCGGCCAATCGTGGAATGTCATCCGGCGTGACCCGGCTGGATGGCCCCGAGACGGAGATGCCCGCCACCGCCTCGCCGTGAAGGTCGCGCACGGGCGCCGCGATGCAGCGCATGCCGTCGTTCTTTTCTTCGTCGTCGATGGCATAGCCACGGGTGCGGCTGACGGCCAGATCCGCGATCAGCGCAGCCGGCTCGGTCAATGTCTTGTCGGTGAAGCGTTCGCGCGGATGCGCGGCGAGCAGCCGGACCAAGCGCTCCTCAGGCATCTGCGACAACAGCGCCTTACCGATCCCCGAGGCGTGCATCGGCGACAGCGTGCCCGGCGGAAAGAAGGCCCGGATCGACGCCGTCGTCTCCACCTGGCTGACGAACAGCACGTTCGACTCGCGCGCAATGCCGAGATTGGCGGTTTCGCCCGTTGCCTCCATCAGGTCCCGCAACACCGGGCGCGCCCGTTCGACCAGCGAGGTTCGGCGCAGGAATCGCGCACCGATCAGGAAGGCGCGCGGCCCGATCTGCCAAAGCTGGGCGGCGGCGTCGAATTCCACCAATCCCCGCCCTTCCAGCGTGACGAGGATGCGGTAGACGGTGGCGGGCGACTGCCCCAGATCCTGCGCCAATTCCGACAGGGTCGCGCCCGGCGTCTCGGACAGGTGTTCGAACACCTCCATCGCGCGGTCGAGCGATTTGATGGTGTTCTGGGCCGTCTTGTCATCCCAGGCCTTTGGCCGGCCACGGGCGCGGCGAGAGGCGGAATCAGGGCTGTGGTCGTCGCGCATCGGCACCTCGCGGGATATAAATGAAAAATCTTTTCAACAGGTGAAAAATTTAAAGCATTGTTTTTATTTATCTTCATGCAGACTTAGCATTTCTGAAATGATTTTTCAAAAAAATTGTGCAGCGCGGGCCTGCGGCGTAGTCTGACCACAAGAGATGGGAAGGAGACGGCCATGAGCTTTCAGAATCCGGTGTTCATTCCGGGACCGACCAACATGCCCGAGGCGTTGCGCCGGGCGTGTGACATGCCGACGCTCGATCACCGGTCGAGCCTGTTTGCCGACATTCTCCAGCCCGCCCGTGCAGGTGTGCAGGAGATCATCCGGTCCGACAGTGCCGAGATCTTCATTTTCCCCGCCTCGGGGACCGGTGGCTGGGAAACCGCCATCACCAACACACTCAACCCCGGCGACAAGGTGCTCGCGGCGCGCAACGGGATGTTCAGCCACCGCTGGATCGACATGTGTCAGCGCCACGGCCTCACGGTCGAGGTGATCGACGTGACCTGGGGCGAAGGCCTGCCGGCCGATCGCTATGGCGAGATCCTCGCAGCCGACAAAGCCCACGAGATCAAGGCCGTTCTGGCCACCCACAACGAGACGGCAACCGGCGTCCTGTCCGACGTCGCCGCCCTGCGCAAGGCGATGGATGCGGCCGGTCACCCTGCCCTTCTGTTCGTCGATGGGGTGTCTTCCATCGGCTCCATGCCGTTCGAGTTCGACAGCTGGGGCGTGGATGTGGCCGTCACCGGGTCGCAGAAAGGGTTCATGCTGCCCGCGGGGCTTGCGATCACGGCCTTCTCGGACAAGGCGATGAAAGCTGTCGAAACCGCGGGGCTGCCGCGCTGCTTCTTCGACGTGCGCGACATGGCCAAAACCTACGCGAATAATGGCTACCCCTACACGCCCGCCGTGGGCCTGCTGAACGGTCTGAAGCTGAGCTGCGAGATGCTGCTGAGCGAGGGGCTGGACAATGTCTTTGCCCGTCACGCCCGCATTGCCGACGGCGTCCGCGCGGCGGTCTCGGCCTGGGGGATGGAGCTTTGCGCCGCATCGCCCGACCTCTATTCCAACTCGGTCAGCGCGATCCGCACGCCGGACGGGTTCGACTCGACTAGGATCGTCACCCATGCCTCCGAGGTCTACGGCGTCGCCTTCGGCGTCGGCCTTGGCGACGTGGCGGGCAAGGTGTTCCGCATCGGGCATCTGGGTTTGCTGACCGACGTGATGGCACTATCTGGCATCGCAACCGCCGAGATGTGCATGGTCGACCTTGGCCTGCCTGTCACGCTCGGGTCGGGCGTCGCCGCCGCGCAGGAGGTTTACCGCAGCACGGCAGGCGCCATGGCGCTGGCCGCCGAATAAGGGAGGCATTGATGAAAGACGTGGCCGATACCCTGCCGACTTATGACGACGTGATCGCCGCGCATGAGCGGATCGCGGCCTATATCCACCGCACGCCGGTGCTGACCTCGACCTATTTCAACGAGCTGACCGGTGCCGAGTTGTTCTTCAAATGCGAGAACTTCCAGAAAGCCGGCGCGTTCAAAGTGCGCGGCGCCTGCAACGCGGTCTTCGGCCTGTCGGACGAACAGGCGGCGAAAGGCGTAGCGACCCATTCCTCGGGCAACCATGCCCTGTCTCTCAGCTATGCGGCCGGTCGGCGCGGCATCCCCTGCCACGTGGTCATGCCGCGGACAGCACCCGACGCCAAGAAGGCCGCCGTGCGTGGCTACGGGGGCCAGATCACCGAATGCGAGCCGTCGACCAGTTCGCGCGAGGCGGTCTTCGCCGAGGTGCACGAGCGCACCGGCGCGGATTTCGTCCACCCCTACAACGATCCGCGCGTGATCGCCGGTCAGGGCACCTGCTCGCGCGAGTTGATGGAGCAGGTCGACGGGCTCGACGCCGTGATTGCCCCGATCGGGGGAGGCGGCATGATCTCGGGCTGCTGCCTAACGCTGTCCAACATCGCGCCGAACGTGGAAATCTACGCCGCCGAACCGGAGCAGGCCGACGACGCCTATCGCAGCTTCAAGGCGGGCCATATCATCGCCGACGATGCGCCGGTGACGGTGGCCGATGGCCTCAAGGTGCCGCTGAAGGAAAACACCTGGCATTTCGTGTCGCATCACGTGACCGACATCCTGACGGCCAGCGAGCAGGAAATCATCGACGCGATGAAGCTGACCTGGCAGCGCATGAAAATCGTGATGGAGCCAAGCTGCGCCGTGCCGCTGGCCACCATCCTGAAGAACCCCGAGGTGTTCCGCGGCAAGCGCGTGGGCGTGATCATTACCGGCGGCAACGTCGACCTCGACAAATTGCCCTGGATGAAGGGCTGAGCCGGGCGGTGCGCCACGGCGCATCCTACGGGAAACGACGAACAGGGAGAGACACGATGAAGGACATGAGCGATTTCGACGGGCTGGAAGTGGGCTATGACATTCCCGCAGTGCCCGGCATGAGCGAGGACGAGATCCAGACACCCTGTCTTGTGCTGGACCTCGATGCGCTGGAGCGCAACATCAAGAAGATGGGTGACTACGCCAGGGAGCACGGCATGCGCCATCGCGTGCATGGCAAGATGCACAAATCGGTGGACGTGGCGAAGCTGCAGGTCGAGATGGGCGGTGCCTGTGGCGTCTGCTGCCAGAAGGTCAGCGAAGCCGAGGTCTTCGCCCGTGGCGGGATCAAGGACGTGCTGGTCTCGAACCAGGTGCGCGACCCGCAGAAGATCGACCGCCTCGCCCGCATGCCCAAGCTGGGGGCTCGGGCGCTGTGCTGTGTCGACGATGTCGAGAACGTGGCCGATCTGTCGGCAGCCGCCCAGAAGCACGGAACCGTGATCGAGTGCCTGGTCGAGATCGACTGCGGCGCGGGCCGTTGCGGCGTAACGACCACCGAAGACGTGGTGAAGATCGCCAAGGCCATCGATGCAGCCCCCGGGCTGAAATTCGCGGGCATCCAGGCCTACCAGGGCGCGATGCAGCATCTCGACAGCTATGACGACCGCAAGGCCAAGATCGACGTGGCCGTGGCCATGGTGAAGGACGCGGTCGACGGGCTGAAAGCCGAGGGGCTGGAGTGCGACATCGTCGGCGGCGGCGGCACCGGCAGTTACTATTTCGAAAGCACCTCCGGCGTCTATAACGAGCTGCAATGCGGCTCCTACGCCTTCATGGATGCCGATTACGGCCGCATCCTCGACAAGGATGGCAATCGCATCGACCAGGGCGAATGGGAGAACGCGTTCTTCATCCTGACCCAGGTGATGAGCCATGCCAAGGCCGACAAGGCCATCGTCGATGCGGGCCTGAAGGCGCAATCGGTCGATAGCGGCCTGCCGGTGATCTACGGGCGCGACGACGTCGAATACGTGAAATGCTCGGACGAGCATGGCGTGGTCATGGACCCGCAAGGCGTTCTGAAAGTCGGCGAAAAGCTGAAGCTGGTGCCCGGCCATTGCGACCCGACGGCCAATGTCCATGACTGGTACGTTGGCGTGCGGAACGGCGTGGTGGAAACCGTCTGGCCCGTCTCGGCCCGCGGAAAGGCCTACTGAGCGATTTCGCCGCCTGTCGGCGGCGCCCCGTGGGGGGGGGGGGGGGGGGGGGGGGGGGGGGGGGGG
>NZ_JAHVKE010000002.1 GCF_019800885.1 Maritalea mobilis | reverse complement strand
TTCGCCGCCTGTCGGCGGCGCCCCGTGCGAGGGGGCTTTGCCCCCTCGCACTCCCCCAGAGTTTTTTTTTGCCAAGATGAAGAGGCGAAAAGGTAAGTTCGCCCGATACAGGAGCTTGACCCATGTGGATCGTCCCCGAGGCCGCGATAGCCGATCTGGTGTCGCGTGAAGCGAGTTTCGACGCGGTGGAAAAGGTGTTCGCCGCGATGGCGGCGCGGGACGCCTACAACTTCCCCGTGGTGCGCGAAGCGATCGGTCATGAGGACGCGCTGTACGGCTTCAAGGGCGGGTTCGACCGGGCCGGCGGGACGCTTGGCCTGAAGGCGGGGGGCTATTGGCCGCACAACCTGGAAAAGCGCGGGCTGATAAACCACCAGTCGACCGTGTTCCTGTTCGATCCTGACACTGGCAAGCCGGCGGCGATGGTGGGCGGCAACCTGTTGACGGCCCTGCGGACTGCGGCAGCTTCGGCCGTGTCGATCCGGCATCTCGCCCGGCCGGATGCCAAGGTGATCGGCATGATCGGCGCGGGCCACCAGTCGCATTTTCAGCTGCGGGCCGCGGTGGAGCAGATGCAGGCCGAGAAGGTCATCGCTTGGAACATGCATCCCGATATGCTCCCCAAGCTCGGCGAAACAGCGGCGGAGTTGGGCCTGCCGTTCGAGGCGGTGGACCTCGACGGTATGACCGAGGCGGATGTCATCATCACCATCACGTCCAGCTTTGCGCCGACCCTTATGGCCGACCACGTCGCGCCCGGCACGCACCTTACCTGCATGGGGACCGACACGAAGGGCAAGCAGGAGGTCGAGGCCGCGCTTCTGGCCCGCGCGACGGTCTTCTGCGACGAGGTTGCGCAAAGCACCAGCATCGGCGAGGCGCAGCATGCCATCGCCGAGGGGCTGATCTCGGATAGCGACATCGCCGAGATCGGCGCGGTGATCAACGGCACGCATCCGGGGCGTCAATCGGCCGACGAGATCACGCTTTTCGACGGCACGGGAGTCGGGCTTCAGGACCTCGCCGTCGCTGCGGCGGTCGTCGAAACGGCGATCGAGAAAGGCGTCGCCATCGAGGTCGAGATGTAACACCGGGCCTCTGTCCGCCCCCCCTCCATCTTTTTCCCGAAAAATATGCCGGGGGAGGCGCCGCAAGGCGACGGGGGCAGAGCCCCCTCACCATGACTCCCGCGCGCGAAAGCGCGCGCGGGTCGACGCGCGACAGCGCGGCGAAACCCCTCAGACCGACGCGACCTCGTAGGGCGCCTCGAACCAATGCTCTTCGAGGTTCGCCCCTGCCCCGATCCGGTCAACCACGGCGAAGAGCCCCGGCTCGGCAAGCGGCGTCAACACCCCGTGCCATGTTCCGCGCAACAGGTTGATCCCCTGTCCGGGTGCCGTTCGGAATGCCAACGGGTCGCCCGGCGCGCCGCCCTTGTCCGGCGCGACGATCACGAGAAACGGGTCAAGCGACATCGGCAGAAAGGCTTGGGACCCGAGGGGATGCCGTTCCACCATGGTCAACTGATACGGCAATGCGCGGGCCTCGGATTTGAAGATACTGATCCCGGCCTGCCCGTCCGTGAAATCCAGCCGCGCACGGTCGTGGAACCGGCCGCAGAGCCCCTCGTTGATGATCTTGTCGGGCGCGCCCTCGGCCTCCAGCACGTCGCCAAACGGGGCGAAGGCCTCGGCCGTCAGCGGCTGGATCGCGATGCGTTTCATCCGAGCTTCTCCAACAGGCGCAGTTCGGCGATCCGCTCGACCTGGCGGCAGGCCTCGGAAAACTCGGTCGCGGTGTCGTTGGCCAAGCGCCGCTCGAAGGCCGCAAGGATGCCCGCCTTGTCATGATCGCGCACGGCGATGATGAACGGGAACCCGTGCTTCTCGACATAGGCGCTGTTCAGCCGCGTGAAGTTTGCGCGTTCCGCATCGGTCAGGGCGTCGAGGCCCGCGCTGGCCTGTTCCGCCGTCGACTCGGCGGTCAGGCGCTTGGCGGCGGCGAGTTTCCCGGCGAGGTCGGGGTGGGCCCGCAGGACACCGAGGCGTTCATCCTCACCGGCGCGCCGGAAGATGCGCGTCAGGGCGGCATGCACGCCAAGCGCGCTGTCATGGGTTGGGCCCAGTTCCAACGCGTGGGCGCGCTCGGCAATCCAGGGGGAGTGCTCGTAGATTCCGCCGAAGGCCGCGACGAAATCCTCAAGGCTCATTTCGGAGGGGCGCTCGGCCACCGGCGCAGGGTGCGTCGCGGCCCAATGCTCTGCGATCTGCAACCGCGTCGCGAACCAGACGCCGTCATGGGACGTCATGTAATCGATCGCGCGTTTCAGTGCAGCCGCCCGCCCGGGCCGCCCGACGAGGCGGCAATGCAGGCCGATCGACAGCATCTTGGGCGCGCCCGCCACGCCCTCGGCATAGAGGGTGTCGAAACTGTCTTTCAGATAGGCCTCGAACTGATAGCCCGAGTTGAAGCCCTGCGGCGTGGCGAAGCGCATGTCATTGGCATCGAGCGTGTAGGGCACGATCAACTGGTCACGCCCGCCGGCCTTGACCCAGTAGGGCAGCTCATCGGCATAGCTGTCGGCGACATAGGCAAAGCCGCCCTCCTCGGCCGCGATCTCGACCGTGTGCATCGAACAGCGCCCAGTGTACCAGCCGCGCGGGCGCTCACCCACGACCTCGGTATGCAGCGCGATGGCCTCGTCCATATGCGCGCGTTCCTCGGCCTTGGAGTAATCTTTGTACTCGATCCACTTGAGGCCGTGGCTCGCGATCTCCCAGCCCGCGCTTTTCATCGCGGCAACCTGTTCCGGCGCGCGGGCCAGCGCGGTCGCCACGCCATAGACGGTGACGGGCAGGTGCCCCAGCATCCTATGCAGCCGCCAGAACCCCGCCCGCGCGCCATATTCGTAGATCGATTCCTTGTTCCAGTGGCGCTGCCCCGGCCAGGGCTCGGCGCTGACGATCTCGGACAGGAACGCCTCGGACGCCATGTCGCCATGCAGGATGTTGTTCTCGCCCCCCTCTTCGTAATTCACCACGATCTGCACGGCGATCTTCGCGCCCCCCGGCCAGTTCGGGTCGGGGGCTGTCGGGCCATAGCCGGTGAAATCTCGGGGGTAGCGGTTCATGCTCGGACCTCTTTGTCGGACGGCTTGGTCTAGCAAGCGCGGCGCCCCCGCGCCAAGCGGTTTGACGCCGCCCGCCGTTGCACCGAAAGTGGCGCCGAAAAAGGAGGCGCAGATGACCGGATTCCTGACAACCCATGTGCTCGATACGGCGCGCGGCTGCCCGGCCGAGGGGCTGAAGATCGCGCTTTACCGCGTCTCGGGCAATTCGCACCGCAAGATTGCGGAGACCGTGACCAATGCCGATGGCCGCACCGATGCGCCGATCCTGCCCGCCGAGAAGTTCGAGATCGGCAGCTACGAGCTGATCTTCTTCGCAGGCGACTACCTGCGGGCCAATGGTCGGGCCGCCGAAGAACCGCTGTTCCTCGACCAGGTGCCGATCCGCTTCGGGATGAGCGACGCGGCGGCGCATTACCACGTGCCGTTGCTTCTGTCGCCCTACGGCTACTCGACCTATCGCGGGTCCTGATCGCGGCGGGCGGCGAAGAAGGCCTTGAGCAGGTGCGCGGCCTCGTCCTCGGCGATACCGGCATAGACCTCTGGCTTCCAATGGGCCTGCGGGTGGTCAAAGACGCGGGGGCCTTGCGCAACGCCGCCCGATTTCGGGTCTGCCGCGCCGTAATACAGCCGCCCGATCCGCGCCGCCGCGATGGCGCCGGCACAGGCCGGGCATGGCTCCAACGTCACCCAGAGATCGCAATCGGTCAGCCGTTCCTGCCCCAGCGCCGCGCAGGCCGCCCGGATCGCCAGCATCTCGGCATGCGCGGTCGGGTCGCGCAATTCGCGCATCCGGTTTCCAGCCCGCGCGATCACTCGATCCCCGCGCGTCACCACGGCGCCCACGGGCACCTCCCCGCGGTCTGCGGCGGCGCGGGCCTCGGCCAGGGCCACGTCCATATGGCTGCGAAATGCGCTCATATCCCCCTGTTGCCGCTTTCCACGACGCTGTCAAACCGCTAGGGGCAGGGCATGACAGACGGAGAACGCATCGCAAAACGCCTCAGCCGCGCGGGCATCGCCTCGCGCCGGGAAGCCGAGCGCATGATCGAAGCCGGCCGGGTCGCCGTGAATGGCAAACTGATCGACAGCCCGGCGCTGAACGTAACGGCGGCGGACCAGATCACCGTGGATGGAGAACCGGTCGGCGAACCCGACCGCCCGCGCCTGTGGCTTTACCACAAGCCCGCGGGGCTGGTGACGACCACCTCGGACGAGAAGGGCCGCGAGACGGTGTTCGACAAGCTGCCGGAGGGTATGCCACGGGTGATGAGCGTCGGGCGGCTCGACCTCAATTCCGAGGGGCTTTTGCTTCTGACCAATGACGGCGGCATCAAGCGCAAGCTGGAACTGCCCTCGACTGGCTGGCTGCGGAAGTACCGCGTGCGGATGAAGGGCACCCCGAAAGACACCGATTTCGAGCCACTACGCCGCGGGATCGAGGCCGATGGCGAGAAATTCCAGCCGATGCAGGTGAAACTCGACCGCCAGCAGGGTGCGAACGCCTGGGTCACCGTCGGCCTGCGCGAAGGCAAGAACCGCGAGATCCGGCGCGCCATGTCCGAGATCGGGTTCGACGTGAACCGCCTCTTGCGTGTCTCTTACGGGCCGTTCCGCCTTGGGGAGTTGAAACCGGGCGAGGTCGAAGAGGTGAAGCTGCGCGTGATGGCCGACCAGTTGGGCATGCCCGAATTGCTGGAAGGTCACGCGAAACCCGCCCAGCCCAAGGGAAAACCGGGCCCCAAGCCACGGCGCAAGGCACCGGCCAAACCGCGCCAAGGCAGCGGCGCTAGGCCGCCCCGTCGTCCTCGGTGATCGCGTAGCGCTCGATCAGCTTGGCCTGCGTCATGAACATGACGAACAGGAACGCGGGAAGGCCGAAGGTTTCGAAGGTCACCCAGAACTCGGTCGATTGGGTCCGCCAGACAACCTCGTTCGCGATGGCCATGAGGGCAAAGGCTCCGGCGATGCGCTTGGTCAGGATCATCCAGCCTTCGTCCTTCATGGGCAACAGCTCTCCCATCAGGAACTTGAGCCAGGACTGGCCCCGCAACAGCCCCAGCCCCAGCACACCGGCGAAGAACCCGTAGACCAAGGTCGTCTTCATCTTGAAGAAGCGCTCGTCGTTCAACCAAACGGTCAGGCCACCGAAAAACACCACCATCACGGCGGTGAACACCTGAATGCGGCTGATCTGGCCGGTCAGCGTCCACAGCACCGCGATCGAGGCCAGAAGGATCGGCACGAAACCGGCGGTCGCGATGATGAACCCGTCATACTCGGTGCCGCCAACCGTGTAGGTGACATCCTGCATCCGCATGTAGGCGACGAAAAACAGGATCGGCGGCCCAAGCTCCAACGCGGATTTGAGCCATGGATTGATCGGCTTTGGGTCTTGGCCGGGTTTCATTCAGATCTCTTTCTAGCCACCAAACTCGACTATCACCGCGCCTGCCGCGATCAAAGCCATGAATCCCAGCCGAACCGGCCCCACCTTTTCCTTCAGAACCAGCCAGCCGATCAGCGCCGCGAAGACGGTCGAGGTTTCGCGCAGCACGGCGGCCTCGCCCACCTGGTCCAGCCGCGTGGCCAACATGATAGAGCCGAAACTCGCAAAGGCGACAAAGCCGCCGATCACCCCGCGCAGGGCCAGCGGGCCAAGCGGCGGCGGGGCCTCCATCCGGCGATAAAAAGCCGCCGCGATGAAGGGGTAAAGCACCCCGTCGATGAAGAAGAACCACGCGAGGAAGGTGAACGGATCCGCCGTGGCCCGAATGCCGTAGGCGTCGAAGGTGGTGTAGAGCGCCACGAACAGACCGGTCAGCACCGCGAACCACAAGGCGGGCACCAGCGTATCCCGCGCCACCGTCAGCCGCGCCATGTTGTAGAGCGCCAGCCCATAAAGCCCCGCCAAAAGGACGAGGACACCGGCCCACTGCATCAGGTTGAACGTCTCGCCGAAGACCAGCCATGCCCCGATGATCGCGAAAAGCGGCCCCGTCCCACGCATGACCGGATAGACGACGGTGTAGGCCCCCCGCCGATACGAGGCGAGCGTCGCCCATTTGTAGAGCGCGTGGATGATGAAAACGCCCAGGAAGATCGGCCACATATGCGGCTCGGGCCACGGCACCACGAACAGCGCAAAGGGTGCTGCCATCAAGCCATAGGCGGCGTCGATCGCGCCGCGGGCCAGCAACGGATCGTGCCGCCCCTTCTGCAAAGCACCGAACACCGCGTGCAGCAGCGCGGCCAGAAGCGCCAGGACCATGGCGGCCGTGGCGCCGGCCTCCGTGCCCTCGATGGTGTTGATCCACTCACTCATGCCGTGGAGCGCCGGAACCGAGGACGACGCGCCGCCGTTGAGCGTCCAGACAGCATTACCGCGGGAGGGACCTGACGATGTGGGATACGATGCTCGACGAATTGTCCGGAGGGTTCCAGGCGGTTCCACCCATCATCGCGGGCGCCCGGTTGTTCGCGGCGCTTGTCCTCGGCGGATTGATCGGGCTGGAGCGCGAGTGGCAGGAAAAACCTGCCGGCCTGCGGACGCACATGCTGGTCTCCATGGCGGCCTGCATGTTCATCATCGTCAGCCAGCAACTTGCCGCGCTCGATTTCGGCGACACCGGCGAACAACGCATCGACCCGCTTCGCCTGATCGAAGCCGTCACCGCCGGGGTCGCTTTTCTGGCCGCGGGCACGATCTTCACCGCGGGCGGCAAGGTGAAGAACATCACCACCGGTGCGTCGATGTGGCTGGCGGGCGCGATCGGTCTGGCCTGCGGGTCGGGGCAGATGCCCCTTGCGGCGATGGCCACGGGGATCGTGCTGGCCGTCCTGTTCGTGGTTCGGGTGCTGGAACAAAAATGGCTCGAATGACAGGACTGGTGATAGCGGTTGCACCGATCGAAACTCTCCACAGGGGCTGTTGATAGATCTTAGCTTTCTTCAACCCCGACCAGTGCATTCGCGAAATCCTGCGGGTCGAAGGGTTGCAGATCATCAATCTGTTCCCCCACACCGATGGCATGGATCGGCAGGCCGAAGCGGTCTGCCAAGGCCACCAGGACACCGCCCTTGGCCGTCCCGTCCAGCTTGGTCATCACAAGGCCGGTAACGTCCGCCATCTTGCCGAACAGGTCCACCTGGTTGAGCGCATTCTGCCCGGTGGTCGCATCCAGCACGAGAAGGGTGTTATGCGGCGCGTCCGGATCCTTCTTGCGGATGACGCGCACGATCTTGGCCAGTTCCTCCATCAGGTCGGCGCGGTTCTGCAACCGGCCCGCGGTGTCGATCATCAGCAGGTCCGCGCCCTCGGCCTCGGCTTTGACCATCGCGTCATAGGAGAGCGCCGCCGGGTCCGACCCCTCGGGCGCAGTCAGCACGGGCACACCCGCGCGCTCACCCCAGATCTGCAACTGCTCGACCGCCGCCGCACGGAACGTATCGCCCGCCGCGATCACGACCGACTTGCCCGCCGCCCGGAATTGGCTGGCGAGCTTCCCGATCGTCGTGGTCTTGCCCGACCCGTTCACACCCACCACCAGCACGACTTGCGGTTTCTTCGGATAGATCGGCAAGGGGCGCGCGACGGGTTCCATCACCGCCGCGATCTCCTGCGCAAGAAGCGCCTTGATGTCCTCGGCGCTCATCAATTTGCCATAGCGACCCTCGGCCATGTTGGCGGTCACGCGCATGGCGGTCTCGACGCCCATGTCGGCCGTGATCAGCAGTTCTTCCAACTGCTCCAGCATGTCATCGTCCAGCGCGCGCCGCGGCGCTGCGCTGCGGCCCATCAACCGCCCAAAGAGACCCGCCTTCTTCGCCGGCTGCGCCTCGGCGGCCTCCTCCACCGGCATGGCCTCGGGGCCGGTAATCTCCTCGGCCGAGGTCGGGACCGGCTCTGGCTCCGGTTCCGGCTCGGGGGTCGGCTCAGGCTCGCGCATATCGGGCGGAAGCAGGGGCTCCGCCTGCGCGTCATTCGCCGCCGCTGCCCCATCGCCCGGCGGCACCGCGCGGTCCGGGGTCGCAACAGACGGCTGCACCCGTTCGGGCGCTGCATCCGCCGCCCCCAGCACCTCGTCCACGGCGGGCGCAGGCTCGGCCGCGTCCTCGACCGCGCCCTCCTCGATGATCGCATCCAACCCTTCGTCCAGCTTCGACGAAGATTTCGTCAAACGATCCTTCAGCTTGCGGAAGAACGACATCGGCACGGCCTCTCACTCATGGGTCAGCCTGACGTAATATGCCGCACGCGGCTTGGAAAGGCCGTATCGGGCCATGCTTTCGCCCAACTGCCATGCTAGACACCGCGTGCGAACGGCCCTGCACATGAGGATCCCGACCCGTGCCTGTCATTGCCCGCTACGCCCTCGTCACCCTCACGCCGCTGTCGCTTCTGCTGCTCGGGGCGACCGTCTGGGGCGGGTTCGCCGTAATCGCACTTGTCTGGCTGACACTCCTCGCCGCGCTTCTCGACGGTTTGCTCGAGAAACCGCATGGTGACCTGGCCGATCACGAGCCATGGTCCGACCGCCTGTCTGTCGTGCTGGGGCTCAGCCACCTCGTCCTTCTTCCTGTCGTCCTCGTCGCCCTCGCCGGGGATGGCCTCGGCTTCGGACAGAAGGTCGCCCTGTTCTTCGCCACCGCGTCCTTCTTCGGCCAGGTCAGCCACCCGAACGCCCATGAGTTGATCCATCGCCGCCCCTGGCCGCTCAAGGCGCTTGGCGCGGCGGTCTATACATCGGTGGGCTTCGGCCACCATGTCTCGGCGCATCGCCTTGTTCATCATCGCTTTGTCGGCACCACGGACGATCCGAACACCCCCCTGCCGGGCGAAAGCTACTGGGCCTATCTGCCGCGCGCCTGGGCGGGGTCGATCCGCGCCGGGCTCGAGCAGGAGGAAGACAGGCTCGAACGCCGTGGACTGCCGGATCGCGGCTGGCGCAATCCCTACTGGATCTGGGGGGGCGGCGCGCTCCTGTCGCTTGTCATGGCCACCCTCGTCGCGGGTCCTGTCGGCTTTCTGGGCCTCGTCGCGCTCGGGGGGCTGACCGGCGCACAGATCCTGCTCAGCGACTATATCCAACATTACGGGCTGCAACGCCTGCCCCTGCCCAATGGACGGCTTGAACCGGTCGCGCCGCACCATAGCTGGAACGCGCCGCGCGGCTTCACCAGCTACATGATGATGAACGCGCCCGCCCATTCCGAACATCACATGCACCCCGACCGCCCCTATGACCGGCTGGACCCCGAGGCGGACGTGCCGATGATGCCGTGGTCCGTGCCGATCATGGCGATGCTGGCGACCATCCCCCCGGTCTGGCACCGGGTCATGGACCGCCGCGCGCTGCGCGTGATGGAGGCGGCGCAGGCCCGGATCGAAACAGGGCAAACCCGGCCAGTACAGCCATCGCGCCCGCCGGCTGCCGCACAGCAGCGCCCTGCCCGACCTGCTGCCGACGCCGCCGAAGATGTCATCGCCCGCGTGCAAAGCCAGCTCGACTGACACGCAGCTTCATCTTGGCTGAAAAACTCCGGGGGAATGCCACCCGTCAGGGTGGCATGGGGGCAGAGCCCCCGCACCTGAGCGCAGCGAGGCAAGCGCAATGCGGCGCAAGCCGCGCCGCTGGATCAGAGGCGCACGCCCTTCCGCCCGGCGAGATCGGTGAAATACTGCCAGGCCACGCGGCCCGAACGCGACCCGCGCGTCGCCTGCCATTCCACGGCCTCGGCCCGCAGATCCTCGTCCGAGATCTCGACGCCATAGGCCTCGCAATAGCCGCGAATGATGTCGAGATACTCGTCCTGGCTACAGGGATGAAAACCGAGCCACAGGCCGAACCGGTCTGACAAGGAGACCTTTTCCTCGACCGCCTCGGACGGGTTGATCGCGGAGGATCGCTCATTCTCGATCATGTCGCGCGGCATCAGGTGACGCCGGTTCGACGTGGCATAGAACACCACGTTGTCCGGCCGTCCCTCGACACCGCCATCCAGCACCGCCTTCAGCGACTTGTAATGCTGGTCGTCATGGGAAAACGAGAGGTCGTCACAGAACAGGATGACCCGCGCAGGCGCATCCCGAAGCAAGGTCAACAACCGCGAAATCGTCGGCAGGTCCTCGCGCTGCATCTCGACCAGCGCCAGCCCCCCTTCCTCGGCATGGACTGCGGCATGCACGGCCTTGACCAGGGAGCTTTTGCCCATGCCGCGCGCGCCCCAAAGAAGCGCGTTGTTGGCAGGAAGGCCACGGGCGAACTGGCGCGTGTTCTGCAAGAGCGTGTCACGCGCCCGGTCGACACCCAGCAGGAGTGATAGGTCCACGCGGTTCACCTGCGCGACGGGCTCCAGCCGATCGGGGTCCGCATGCCAGACAAAGGCCGAGGCCGCGCTCCAATCCGGCGCCTCCGCCGGGGGCGGGCGCAGGCGTTCCAGGGCCTCCGCTATGCGGGTCAAAACCTCGTCGGACATCGGGCCGCTCAGAGCTCTTCATCCTCGTCGAGGATCCCCTCGGCGCGCAGGCGGTTTACCCGCTGCCGCTCCACGATCCGAACCAGCCAGATCGAGATCTCGTAAAGGCCGTAGACGACGACGAAGAGGATCACCTGCGTGATGACATCGGGCGGGGTGACCAGCGCGGCAAGGGTCAGGATGCCCACCACCGCGTATTTACGCACGTTGCCAAGGCCCTCGGCCGTGACCAGGCCCGCCTTGCCCAGCAGGGTCAGCAGCACGGGCAATTGGAAACAGAGGCCGAAGGCAAAGATGAACTTGAGCGCGAGGTCGAGGGATTCCTTGACCGACCCGAGGAACACCGTCTGCAATTCCTCGTTCGCAGCCGCTTCGGGGTTCGAGAATGTGCCATCGCCCGCGATCAGGTTGGCCAGCGCCGGGATCGCGTCGGAGAACCCGATGAAGAAATTCATCGCCAGCGGCGTGACGACGTAATGGGCAAAGGACGCGCCCATCAGGAACAGGACCGGCGAGGCCACGAGGAACGGCAGGATCGCCGATTGCTCGGAGCGATACAGGCCGGGCGCGACAAAGCGCCAAAGCTGGTGCGCGATCACCGGGAAGCTGACCGCGAAGCCCATCACGATGGAAATGCGGATCAGCACGAAAAACTTTTCCTGCGGTGCCGTGAAGATCAGGCGCGCATCTTCGCCACGGGACCGGAGCACTTCGGCCAGCGGGGTGGAGATGAAGTTGAGGATCGGCTCGGCCACGGTGAAACAGGCGACCATCGCCACGACAAAAGCCAGCACCGAGCGGATCAGCCGCGTACGCAATTCTGCCAGATGCTCGATCAGCGGGGCAGAGCTGTCTTCGATATGATCTTCGGAACTCATGTCTTGTCGGTTCCGGTCTTGGGCGCGTCGACCTCGTCGGCGGCGGGCGTTGTGTCGGTCGGTGCCGCTGCGGCGGGTGCCGCGGCCGGTGCCGGGGCGTCAGCCATGTCGGCTTCCAGCTCGGCGGCACCTGCGTCAATGCCCGACAGCTTGTCTTCCCGCGCCTTGCGTGCGGCCTCGGCCTTGGCGGCGAGTTCCTGTTTCCGCGCCACCTGCTTTTCGGCGATAATGCGCGTGTTCGACCCTTCGGCGTATTTCGACGGGTCGAGGTCCACGTCTTCGAACGCCTCGTTCAAGGCATCCATGCCCATCTTGCGCGGGTTGGTGAAGCGCGCGGCGCTTCTCAGGTCGCGGTTGATCTCGGACATGCCGGACTCGTCCGCGGCCTCGTCCATGGCGCGTTGGAAATCCTTGGCCATGCCGCGGATCTTGCCCGTGATCTGGCCCAGCCTGCGAAACATCATCGGCAGGTCCTTGGGACCCACGACGATCAGCGCGACGACGCCGATGACAAGCAATTCCATCCAGCCGATATCAGGCATGGCGGCGGACCTTCACTGGTAAACCCCGGTGCACGATGGGTGCGGTGACGCGCAACGCGGATCAGGCGTTGTCGCGGCGCTCGGCCTCGGCGGGCGTCACGTCACGGGCAGCCGCGCCGTCTTCGGCGGTCTCGGACTGGTCTTCGATCTCTTCCGACGAATCCTTAACGCCGCGCTTGAAGGCAGTGATGCCCTTGCCGACTTCGCCCATCAGGCCCGCGATCTTGCCGCGCCCGAAAAGCACCAGAACCACGACGGCGATGAGAAGCAGGCCAGCCGGTCCGATATTGTTGAGCATTTCGATCTCCCTATGCAGCCGCGCGGCAGGCTCCCTCACCCCCGGCGTCCGCCTTGTTCAGTGTTCCTCTCCCATAGGTATGGACTCATGATGGGAGATCAAAGCCCAAAAAGACGGGCCGACCCCAAATACCGGGAGACAGGCCATCGCTGCAAGGGGCGGCAGGGAGAGGGTGCGCAATTGGCGCAGATCACCGCAAACCCGCAGTCAGCCCTTAGGCGGGAAGACGAAACACCGGTCGCGCCGCACCGACAGCCACAGCGGCGTTCCCGGCTTTGGCAGGAACACACCCGGCACCGTCGCCTTGAGCTTGCCGCCGTCGAAATCCATACGAAATTCCACAAGGCTTTCATGCCCCATGAAGCGTGCCCGCTCCACCACGCCCCTTGCCGGAACACCGTCCTGGGGGGTCGGGTTGGGGCCGCGACCGTTGCGGTCGAAGTCGAGCTTCACGTGCTGGGGGCGAAAGACGATCTCGACCTCGGTGCCGTCGGCGACGCCGGGTGCAAGGAACTGGCCGAAGACGGTATTGGTGAGCAAACCGTCGACCCGCCCCCGGATCACGTTGATATCGCTGAAGAATGCCGCCGCCGCCTTGTCGCAGGGGGCGTTGTAGATGTTGTAGGGCGCGCCTTTCTGGACGATCTGACCATCGCGCATCAGGGCAATCTGGTCGGCCATGCGCATGGCTTCCTCGGGTTCATGGGTGACAAGGACAACCGCCGTGCCCTCTTCCTTCAGAAGTTGCAGCGTCTCGTCCCGGATACCGTCACGCAGCCGGTTGTCGAGGCCGGAAAACGGCTCGTCCATCAGCATGATGCGCGGACGGGGCGCCAGGGCGCGGGCCAACGCCACGCGCTGCTGTTCCCCCCCTGACAGCATGTGAGGCGTCTTGTCGGCGTAACCGGCCAGATCGACCCGTTCCAGCAGTTCATCGACCCGGGCGCGCATCTCGGATTTCGAACCCTTGAGGCCGAAGGCGACGTTCTGCCCGACAGTCAAATGCGGGAAAAGCGCGAAATCCTGGAAAATCAGGCCAACGCCGCGCGCCTCGGGCGGGGTTGCGAACACCTCGTTACACAGCATCTTGCCATCGGCATGGACACTGCCCGCGCTTTGCCGCTCGATTCCGGCGACGACGCGCAGGGTCGTCGACTTGCCGCAGCCCGACGGACCGAGCAGGCACATGATCTCGCCCGGTTCGACCTGGAACGACACGTCGCGCACGACCTCGCGTCCGTCGAAGGTGCAGGAGACGTTGCGCACTTCGAGACGCGGGGCCGTGGCCTTTTTCACGCCTATGGTTTGAGGAGCGTCCAGCCGCACGAGCGCGCATTCCCGATCAATTTCATCAGGCTCCGCAGGTAACAGCCGGGCGGCAGCGTTTCAAGCGCCGCCGCCCGGTTGCAAGCTGGATCAGATGGTGGCGTTGGTCTGGCCACCATCGAGCAGGATGTTCTGCCCGACGATGAAACCGGCATGCTGCGAGCACAGGAAGGCGCACATCGCGCCGAACTCCTTGACCGTTCCGTAGCGTCCGGCGGGGATGCCGGACCAGCGGATCTTGCGCGCCTCCTCCATCGAGACGTTCTGCGCCTTCGACACGGCCGTTTCCAGGGCGACGATCCGGTCGGTGTCGTGGGACCCCGGCAAAAGGTTGTTGATGTTCACGCCCTTGGCCGCGACCTGCCGCGCGGTGCCCGCCACGTAACCGGTCAGGCCCGTGCGCGCGGCATTGGACAAGCCCAGTTGCGGGATCGGCGCCTTGACCGATTGCGAGGTGATGTTGACGACGCGGCCCCAGCCCCGGTCGATCATCTTCGGCAGGGTCGCCGACATCAGCGCGATCGGGGTCAGCATGTTCGCTTCCAGCGCCTTGATGAAATCGTCATGCCCCCAATCGGACCAGAGGCCGGGGGGCGGCCCGCCTGCATTGGTGACGAGGATGTCGATCTCGCCAGCGGCATCCAGAACCTCTGCGCGGCCCTCTGCGCTGGTGATGTCGGCCGCGACGGCGGTGACGTTCACGCCATGCGCCTCGCGGATCGCATCGGCCGTCTGCTGCAGGGCGTCGGCCCCGCGCGCGTTCAAGACAAGATCCACGCCCGCTTCGGCCAGGGCTTCGGCGCAGCCGCGCCCCAAGCCTTTCGACGAGGCGCACACCAGTGCGCGGCGTCCCTTGATCCCGAGATCCATATGGCACTCTCCCTCTGACGGTCTGGTTGTTTCGATACTGGACCTAGCAGGCGGACCGACCCGCGACCAGCCCGGCACGGGGGCGGCAGTTGACCTGATGAAACAACCCCCCTACCGAGGATGCACCTTCTGCAAGTGACGCCCGCCATGCCCCACCCTGCCCTGTTCCGGTTCGACACGCTGCCCGCGCGCGCGTTCAAGGTGCAGGCCGGCGCGAATGAAGGTGACCCGATCGGCCTGGGGGATGCCGCCGTGCCGGGCGACACCTATCGCCTTGTCAGCCAAGCCAAGACCGAACGCCTGGCCATCAGCGACGACGGCAGCGTCGGCCCTTGTGTCGCCGATGGCTCCGAAGTGGGCCAGCCGGGTGCAGCGCTGACCATCGCCGCTTGCCACATGCTGATGGGGCCGAACGGGGACATGGTCGAGATCCTGATCCTGAAGCTGCACGATGGCGAAAACGGCACCGTCCTCCATTTGCTGCCGTTGGCCCGACTGGCCCCCAATACCGAATACGAACTGGTCGGCACCGAAACGGACAGCGCGCCGCGCCGTTTTGCCGATATCGCCAGCGTCAGCTTCCTGGCCGGCACGCACCTGACCATGTCGAACGGCAAACAGGTGCCGGTTGAGGAGATGAAGGTCGGCGACAGGGTTCTGACGCGCGACAATGGCCCCCGCCCCATTCGCTGGATCGCCCATCAGACCCGCCGCGCAACCGGGGCCGCCGCGCCGGTGCGAATCACAAGCGGCACGCTGAACACCGCGCGCGACCTGCGCCTGTTGCCGCAACATCGCCTGTTCATCTGGCAACGCCGCGACGAGATCGGGGCAGGCCGGGCCGAGGTGATGGTCAAGGCCGAGCTGCTGGTGAATGGCACCACCGTGCTGCGGGAAGAAGGCGGGCATGTCGACAGCTACCAGATCATCTTCGACACGCATGAAATCATCTACGCCGAGGGCATCGCGGTCGAGTCGCTCCTGGTGACCGGACCGACCCGCGCCTTGCTGCCCGAAGACCTGACCCTCGCCACCGACCCCGCCGACCAGACCGACGCGGCCGAGATCGAGATCCACGACAGCGCGGCCAAGGACGGTGACATGGTCGAGCGCCTGACCCGCGCCAGCCGGGGCGACCCGGACTAACGGCGGTTGAACCGCCCTCTCTCTCCATCTGGCCGCTGCAAACCGAGGTGTCCATGGCCCGGCCCAAAGGGCGAGTGAATTGGGCGCGCGGCGACACCTTGTCGGCGACCGTGTCCTGTTTGAACGCGGCGACCGTGCGAACGGGGCCTATGTCGGCGTCAAACCGGCCGACCGATCGGTTCAGCGAACGGAAAAGGTGGGGAATCCCTGCCTTGGCCCCCTAGCTTCCGTTGGGGCAACCTGCTGCCATGACACCGCTTCGCCCCCTCGACCTCGGGTTCGGACCCGACCTGCATCTCTGCGCCGCCGGCATCGTGCCGGTCCCCGGTTTTGCCGGCCTGTGGGAGGATGGCGTGCTGATGACGGTCACCGCGATGCACCGGCGCACCGGGCGGCGCTGGCGCGTGGAATGCCCCTGCCTGATCCTCGACGAATTGCCGAAACTCGCGGACTGGCTGCGCGGACGAGGCGGCGAAGAGTTGACCTTCGCCCAACCCGACCTCAGCTTTTCGAGGGTGCCGCAAGGTGTGGTCGCGCATCTGACCGGCGACCTGCACCCCGAGGCCTGTGCCAAGCGCGGGCACCGCCCCGCCGTCACCGTGTCGATCCCCTGTCCCCTGACCGCGACGCAACGCAACGGGCTGGCCGATCAACTGTCGGATTGGCCAGCGCAGGCGACCCCGGCCTGAGCGATCCGCTTGCGCATTGTCGCGGCGCCGCGCGGTCTATATATGCCCGCCCATGCTGGACGCCGCGCAAGACACCCCGACCAATCGCCCCGACCTGCCGCCCGAGATCGCGCGGCGGCGGACCTTTGCGATCATCTCGCACCCGGATGCGGGCAAGACGACGCTGACCGAGAAGTTCCTGCTTTACGGGGGCGCCATCCAAATGGCCGGACAGGTGCGCGCCAAGGGCGAGGCGCGGCGCACGCGCTCGGATTTCATGCAGATGGAAAAGGATCGCGGCATTTCCGTCTCGGCCTCGGCCATGTCCTTCGACTACGCCCGCCCCGAGCGGCAGTATCGCTTCAACCTGGTCGACACGCCCGGCCACAGCGATTTCTCGGAAGATACCTATCGCACGCTGACCGCCGTGGACGCCGCCATCATGGTGATCGACGGGGCCAAGGGTGTCGAAAGCCAGACCCGCAAGCTGTTCGAGGTCTGCCGGTTGCGCGACCTGCCGATCCTGACCTTCTGCAACAAGATGGACCGTGAAAGCCGCGATACGTTCGAGATCATCGACGAGATCCAGGAGAATCTGGCGATCGACGTGACGCCCGCGTCCTGGCCCATCGGCGTCGGTCGCGATTTCCTGGGCTGCTATGACCTGATCCACGACCGGCTGGAGCTGATGGACCGCGCCGACCGCAACAAGGTGGCAGAGTCGGTCAAGATGGAGGGTCTGGACGATCCGCGCCTCGACGATCACATCCCTGCGGAGCTTCTGGAAAAGCTCCGTGAAGAGGTCGAGATGGCGCGCGAGCTGTTGCCCGCCATGAACCGGCAATCCTTCCTCGAAGGGCACCTGACGCCGATCTGGTTCGGCAGCGCGATCAACTCCTTCGGGGTCAAGGAACTGATGGACGGCATCGCCGAGTACGGCCCCGAGCCGCAGGTCCAGACCGCCGAACCGCGCGAGGTCGCGCCCGAGGAAAAGAAGGTCGCGGGCTTTGTCTTCAAGGTTCAGGCCAACATGGACCCCAAGCATCGCGACCGCGTGGCCTTCGTCCGCCTCGCCTCGGGCCATTTCGAGCGCGGCATGAAGCTGACGCATGTACGGTCCAAGAAACCGATGGCGATCACCAACCCGGTGATGTTCCTGGCCTCCGACCGTGAACTGGCCGAAGAGGCCTGGGCCGGCGACATCATCGGCATCCCCAACCACGGGCAGTTGCGCATCGGCGATGCCCTGACCGAGGGCGAGGCGCTGCGCTTCACCGGCATCCCCAGCTTCGCGCCGGAACTGCTCCAATCCTGCCGCGCGGGCGACCCGCTCAAGGCCAAGCATCTGGACAAGGCGCTGATGCAATTCGCCGAGGAAGGCGCGGCCAAGGTCTTCAAGCCCAATATCGGCTCGGGCTTCATCGTCGGCGTCGTCGGCGCGCTTCAATTCGAGGTCTTGGCCAGCCGGATCGAGATGGAATACGGCCTGCCTGTCCGCTTCGAGGCGTCACAGTTCACCTCGGCCCGTTGGGTGCATGGCGCGAAGGACGCGGTGGACAAGTTCATGGCCGCCAACAAGCAGCACATGGCCACCGACAATGATGGCGACCCGGTGTACCTGACGCGGATGCAATGGGACATCGACCGGATCGAGCGCGATTACCCGGACGTGACCTTGAGCGCCACGAAAGAGCTGATGGTGTGATCCCGCGGGCTTGCGGGACATGCGCCAGCCGCTAATCTTTCGCCGTCCGGTTACGAGCGGAGCAGGTTGCGTGCGCTGTCTTTCCTCATTGATGCCCACCATGGAATGCGCGCGCTACAGCTTGCCACACGGTCGGACATGACCCTGCAAAACCGCGTTCTGCCAACCGGCGATATCGTGGCTGACCCGGCCTATCGCGGGACGCTGACCGGCAATCGCGGGATTCTGCACGACGCGGACAAAAAGCTCGGCGCGCGGCGCTGGACGCATCACGCCTGGATCTGTTGCGAACTCGAGTTCAAAGGGCGCCGCAGAGAGCCGATGTCACCGCGAAGCTGGACCGAGTTGTTCTTCCATGACGAGGCGGTCGCGATGGCTGCGGGGCACCGCCCCTGCGCCTATTGCCGCCGCAGCGATTACACCGCGTTTCTCGATGCATGGGAGCGCGGGCATGGCCACAGGCCAAGCGCAAGGCAACTCGACACGCAGCTTCACGCGCATCGCGTCGACCGGGGCCGTCGAACCCAACGCAGGCATGTCGCCCCTTTGGATGACTTGCCCGATGGGGCCTTCATCCTGCATGACGCCACCCCCTGCCTCGTGCTTGGCGAGACGCTGCGCCCCTTCGCCCCCTCGGGATACGGGGCGCCGCGCCGCCGAGCGCGGGGCGGCATGGCGCAGGTCTGCACCCCGGCCCCGCTCCTTCCGGTTCTGCGGGCGGGATTTCCGCTGCGCCTTCATCCTGAACTGGCTTGCCGATGACCCGCCAAGCCTCTGACAGCGACGGGAAGGACGAGGATGGGGCCGGCACGCTGAACGGCGTGCTGGATGACCTCGAAGCCTTGGCCGATGGCGCGGACCCTGTCGCCTTCGGTGATATCATCGAGACCCTCGGCGCGCGCGGGTTCGGCCCGCTCTTGATGATCCTGTCGCTCTTCCTGCTTGTCCCGGTCGGCGCGATCCCGGGTGTTCCCGCTGCGATCGGCCTCGTGGTCGCCGGGATCGGCGCGCAGGTCATTCGGGGTCGCAAGGGCCTTTGGCTGCCAAAGCGTGTGCGCCGGTTGAACATTGCCGCCCGCAAGGTCAGCCAGGCCATCGGCCTGCTGCGTCCGCGCCTGCAATGGCTGGGCCGGTATCTGCACCGACGCTTGACGATCCTTGCGGAAGGTCGCCTGTCCCTCCTCGGGATCGGCATGGTCCTGGTGCTGGTCGGGGTCGCGATGGTGTTCATTGGCTTCGTCCCGCTTCTGCCGATCCTCTTGGCGCTGCCGGTGCTGGTCTTCGGCATCGGCCTGACCATGCGCGATGGGCTCGTCGTTCTGGTCGGGCATGCGGCGCTCTTGCCCGCCCTCTTCCTGACCTGGCGCAACCTGGTCGGAGGCTGAAAGCCCTCGATCTTTACGAAATCTTAACCTTTGCCCACGACCATTGCGCATGGCCAAACTGGGCTGCTTGTTCGTAGTTGTTTCGCTTTTATCCCTCCCTCTGCCAGACATGGCCTTGGCGGAGGGAGGTGGCGCGCTGCATGCCCCGCAAACGGGCCTCACCGGCGTTTTCACCGAGCAGACCATGATCTCGCGCGATGCACATCACGTGCTGATGGGGCATATCATCTTCGCGACCCGCGGGGGTGAACGCCACATCGCGCTCGTCATCCAGCAGCGCCGCGATGGCGTCCACTACCTGCGATATTCGCAAGCCTTCGCGGGCGGCATCGAGCTCCCGTTCCGGCGCATGACTGGCCAGACCTGCAGCCATGGCCATTGCCGGGATCGGCCGGTGGGGCTGATCGCGCTCAGCCCCGACATGCTGCGCCATTTCTCCAGAACCGGACTGACGGCACGGCTGACCGGGCGATCCGGGGCCATCGACCTCGTTGTGCCAGCATCCCTTTTTTCCGAGGCGTACGGGCGCGCGAGCGCCACCGGCCTGTTGGAGGATACCCCTCCCGACTGACCCGAACTTCATAAATTTGACTGCGCCCCGGTTTTCGCCTATGTCGCGCCCACTCCCTGCGGTCCGCGCAGGGTTCTTCGCCGCGGAGCGCGACAGGATATCATGCGCTCCAGTTTTCCACGCCGCGGAACCGCCCGGCATGATTGGACGCATATGACAACGTTTTCCGACCTCAATCTGAATCCCAAAGTACTCAAGGCCGTTGAAGAGGCGGGCTATGAAAAGCCCACCCCGATCCAGGAAGGGGCCATCCCCGCCGCGCTGGAAGGGCGCGACGTTCTCGGGATCGCGCAGACCGGCACCGGCAAGACCGCCAGTTTCACCCTGCCGATGATCTGCATGCTGGCCCGTGGCCGCGCCCGCGCCCGAATGCCGCGCAGCCTTGTGCTTTGCCCCACGCGGGAACTGGCCGCGCAGGTCGCCGAAAACTTCGACACCTATGCCAAGCACGTGAAACTGACCAAGGCGCTTCTGATCGGCGGCGTCAGCTTCAAGGAACAGGATGCGCTGATCGACAAGGGCGTGGACGTTCTGATCGCGACGCCCGGCCGCCTGCTGGATCATTTCGAGCGCGGCAAGCTCCTGCTGACCGGCGTGCAGATCATGGTGGTGGACGAGGCCGACCGCATGCTCGACATGGGCTTCATCCCCGATATCGAGCGGATCTTCGGCCTTGTGCCCTTCACCCGCCAGACGCTGTTCTTCTCGGCCACCATGGCGCCCGAGATTGAGCGGATCACCAACACCTTCCTGTCGAACCCCGCCCGGGTCGAAGTAGCGCGTCAGGCCACCACCTCGGACACGATCGAGCAGCGCCTGCTGGAGTTCAAACCGACCCGCCGTGACATGGCCGCCAAGCAAAAACGCGAGATGCTGCGCGCCGCCATCAAGGCCGAGGGCGAGGCCTGCAAGAACGCGATCATCTTCTGCAACCGCAAGGTCGATGTGGATATCGTCGCCAAGTCGCTGAAAAAGCATGGCATGAATGCCGAGCCGATCCATGGCGATCTGGACCAGTCGCACCGGATGCGCACGCTGGACGGGTTCCGTGAGGGGACGATCCAATTCCTCGTCGCCTCGGACGTGGCCGCGCGCGGCCTCGATATCCCGGCGGTTAGCCACGTGGTGAATTACGACGTGCCCAGCCATGCCGAGGATTACATCCACCGCATCGGGCGGACGGGTCGCGCTGGCCTGAAGGGCGTGGCGATCACGCTGGCCGTGCCGTCGGACGAAAAATACCTCACAGCCATCGAATCGCTGGCGGAAATGACGATCCCGCGGGCCGAGCTGCCCTGGACGCCGGAAGATACCTCGTCGCGCCGTCCGAAATCCGATGATCGGGACACCGGCGCCGAAGACGACAAACCCAAGCGCCGCAGCCGGTCGCGCCGGTCGAAATCCACGGATGACGATCAGGCGACGCCGGCAACCGCGACCCCCGAGGCGCAGGAGACTGACGCGCCGACCAATGACGGGCAAGGGCGCGGTCGCAGCCGTGGCGGGCGTGGCCGCGCGCCCTCGGGCGGCGGGCGCGGCAATACGGTCGTCGGAATGGGCGATCACATGCCGGATTTCATCGCGCTGAGCTTTGACGAACGGCGCGGCGGCCCGGCCCGCGAGGATGAGCCGGAAACCGACGTGGACGAAGACAGCGCATCCGAGACGCCGGAAGCCGAGGCGGAAGCCCCGAAACCGAAGCGCCGCCGCCGCAAGAAGGCAGACCCGGTCGAGGCGCAATCGGACGAGGCAAAAACCGCCTCCGACACCGAGCAGGAAGCCGGTGAGCAGACCGCCCCGACAGACGACGCTGACGGGTCGAACGAAGACGCGGCCTGAGACGCCAAGACCAATCCTCGAAAAGAAAACGGCGGCCCGAGCGAGGCCGCCGTTTTCTTTTCGCCTTGGGTGGCCTGCTTAACCGGCCATCAGTCGGCTGGTCAAAACGGTTACCTCCGGCTTTTTACCGATCTCGCTCATGCAGACCTGGCGCACGACGCGCTTGACCGCCTCTTCCAGCTTGTCGTCATCGTCGACGGTCTTCGCGTCGAGCCGGGGCAAGAGCGCCGCAAGGTCCTCCTCGATCATCTCCGCCAGATCCGCCCCGGTGTTTCCGACCTCGGGCAAGCCGCGCAACGCGACCCAGCAATCTTCGAGGATCTCGTCATCCTCATCCACAATCAGGGCGACGAAGACCACGCCGTTCAGCGCCAGCTTCATCCGATCACGGATGACACCGTCAAACGCCCCGACAAAGGCCGAGCCATCGAGATAGGTTCGCCCGACCTCGTGATACTCGACGATCTGGGGGGCGTTGCCCGACAGTTCCACCATTGATCCGTTGGCCGCGACGACACCCTGCATCCCCTTCGACAGGGCCAGCCGGGCATGTTCGCGCAGATGCCGGAATTCGCCATGGTTCGGGATCAGGATTTGCGGCCGCAGGATGTCGTGCATCGCCTCCAGGTCGGGCCGGTTCGCATGGCCCGAGACATGGTAGAAGCCCGCGCTTTCATCCACGATCTCGACGCCCTTTTCGGCGAGCGCATTCTGGATGCGGGCCACGCCCACCTCGTTGCCTGGGATGGTCTTGGAGGAGAACAGGAACGTGTCGCCTTCCTTGAGTTCCAACCCAAGGTAGCTGCCGCGCGACAGGGCGGCCGAGGCTGCGCGCCGCTCGCCCTGGCTCCCGGTCACGATCAGCATCAGGTTCTCGCGCGGGATCTCGCTGGCTTCCTCGGGGCCGACCGTCGCGGGAAAGCCCGTCAGGACGCCCGACTCGACCCCGGCGGCGACCATGCGCTTCATGGCGCGCCCCAGCAGACAGATCGTGCGCCCGTTCGCCGTGCCCGCATCGGCCAGCGTCTTCAGCCGCGCGATGTTCGAGGCAAAGGTCGTGGCCACGACCATGCCCTTGGCATTCGCCACCAACTCACCGATCGGTTCGGGCAACTGGCTTTCCGAGCGACCGGGATGACGCGAAAACACGTTGGTCGAATCGCAGATGAAGGCGCGCACACCGTCGGCGGCGATCTGGCCCCACATCTCGGGGTCGTAGGGCTCGCCCACCACCGGGTCGCGGTCGATCTTGAAATCGCCCGAATGCACCACGCGCCCCTCGGGCGTGTCGATCACCAGCGCCGAGGCTTCGGGGATCGAGTGGCTGACCGGCGCGAACTGCACCTTGAACGGCCCGGCCTCGATCACGGCGGGATAGGGGCCGGTGACATGCACCTGCAACGGGTCGTGGCCGGCCTCTTCCATCTTGCGCATGGCGTGAATGGCAGTGAATTTCCGCGCGTAGACCGGCGCGCGCAGACGGCCCCACAGATGCCCCAGCGCGCCGACATGATCTTCGTGAGCGTGGGTGATGAAGATCCCCTCGATCCGGTCGGCACGTTCTGCCAGCCAGTCGATATCGGGCAGGATCAGGTCCACACCGGGCTGTCCGTCCATGTCGGGAAAGGCCACGCCCGTATCGACGACGATCAAGCGTTCTGCGCCCTGCGGCCCGTAGCCGTAGACGTAGCAATTCATCCCGATCTCCCCCGCGCCGCCGAGGGGGAGGTAGATCAGCCTGTTGCGATCGGTCATTTCTGCGCGTGATCCTTGTTGTATTGATGGATGACCGTCAGGCCATGCATGGTCAGGTCATCTTCGATATCGTCAAATAGCACATCGCCCTGCGAGAACAACGAGGCCAGCCCCCCGGTGCCGACGATGCGCATGGGGCGCTCCACCTCTTCGCGGATGCGGTCGCAAATGCCGCGCACCAGCCCGACATAGCCCCAGAACACGCCCGATTGCATGCAGGCCACGGTGTTCGTGCCGACGACACGCTGCGGTTTCGTCACGTCCACATGCGGCAGGGCGGCGGCGGCATGGTGCAGCGCTTCGAGGCTGAGGTTCACGCCCGGCGCGATCACGCCACCGATATAGGCCCCGTCATGGTCGACCACGTCGAAGGTGGTGGCGGTGCCGAAATCGACCACGATCAGGTCTCCGCCATGGCGGTCGTAGGCCCCGGCGGTGTTGACCAGACGGTCAGGACCCACCTGCGTGCCCTCGTCCACGCGCGGGGGGTGCGGCAACAGGCAGTCCGGCTTGCCGACGACCAGCGGGCGCGTATCGAAATAGCGGTCGCAGAGAACGCGCAGGTTGAACACGACACGCGGCACGGTCGAAGACAGGATGACTTCGGTGATGTCGATATCGAGCTTGTTGTGCTCCATCAGGGTCGAGAACCAGACGTAATACTGGTCGGCTGTCCGCTGATGGTCTGTCGCGGTGCGCAGCGTGCACAGGAACCGCTCGCCGTCCCAGACGGAGAAGACGGTATTGGTGTTGCCGCAATCGATGCACAGAAGCATGGGCCGCGCCCTCCGTTGCCCGGGTCAGAAAAAGATGTCCGCCGCCGCGATGGTCCGCCGGCCTTTCAGCGTTTCCAACACGAGATTGCCGTCCATGTCCACGTCGGTGAAGGTGCCGGTGATCTCGTCGGTCGGCAGCCGCGCAGTTATGACCTCGCCCAAACGCGCGGCCTTCGAGAGCCACGCATTGCGGATCGGCGCGAAGCCGTAGGTCGTGAACTGCGCCTCCAGATCGGCATAAGCCGGCGCCAGGGCGTTCAGGACGTCCTCGGGGCCGACCTGCACCCCGGCATCGGCGGCAAGGCTGACCGGTGCAACAGCCGTCGCTTCCAGCGCCGATGGCTCGGGTGCGGCGGCCAGGTTCACGCCGATCCCGATCACCAGATGCGCCAGCCCCCCGCGCCCATCGCCCAGGCTTTCCAGCAGGATGCCCGCCAGCTTGCCGCCTTTGAGCAGCACGTCGTTCGGCCATTTCAGCGCCAGATCAGTTGCGGGCACCCCAAGCGCGACCAGTGCATCATGCAAGGCCAGAGCCGCCACGAAACTGCGCAGGGCCACCTGTTGCGGCGGTTCCTTGGGATGCAGGATCAGCGACGCGGCGAAATTGCCCGCGGGCATGGACCACGCCCGGCCCCGGCGACCGCGCCCTGCAGTCTGTTCAAACGCAAGCACCCATTCGGGGCCAAGCGCCGAGGGCGCGCGCCGGGCGGCCTCGGCCATGGTGCTGTCGGTGCTGGGCAGGACATGGCGCCCGACGCCTTCGGGCCAGGCCAAGGTCATTCAGCGCAGCAGGATTTCGGCAGCCTGCGCTGCGCTGGCTTCCAGACCGAACAGGTTGATCCCCGGAAGCCAAGCCAGCCCGATGATGGCCGCGCACGCGACGAGCGCGACATAGGGAACGAGGCTCATCTTGCCGTCGATATCCTCGCGGGTTTCGCCGAAATACATCAGGTAGACGATCCGCAGGTAGTAATAGGCGCCGATCACCGACGCGATCACACCGGCAATCGCAAGCCACGCCATGTCGGCCTCGATCGCGGCCAGAAGCACGGCGTATTTGCCGAAGAACCCGACCAGCGGCGGCACGCCTGCAAGGCTGAACATCAAGACCAGAAGCGCCAGCGCCTTGGCCGGTTCGCGGCTGGCGAAACTCGACAGCGCACTGATTTGCGTCACCGAGCGCCCGTCCTTGCCCATCGTCATGATGAAAGCGAAGGTGCCCATGTTCATGGTCACGTAGATCGCCATGTAGATCAGCATCGCCTCGACACCCTGCGCAGTGCCGGCCGCAAGGCCCATCAATGCAAAGCCCATGTGCGAGATCGAGGAGTAGGCCATCAGGCGCTTGATATCCGTCTGCCCGATGGCGGCGATGGCGCCCAGGAACATCGACAGCACGGCAAGGAAGGCCACGATCTGCTGCCATTGATCGACCACCCCACCGAAGGCGTCATGCACGACGCGGGCAAAGAGCGCCATGGCCGCCACCTTCGGCGCGGTCGAGAACAGCGCCGTGATCGCCGTGGGGGAGCCTTCGTACACGTCCGGCGTCCACATGTGGAACGGGGCGGCCGACACCTTGAAGGCCAGCGCCGAGATCACGAAGACCAGACCGAACAGAAGCCCAAGCGAGATGTCGTCGCCCGATGCCGCTGCAATGATGCCCTCGAAGGCCGTGGTGCCCGCGTAGCCATAGGTGAGCGATGCGCCATACAGGAACAGGCCCGAGGACAGCGCGCCTAGGACGAAATACTTCAGGCCCGCTTCGGTCGACCGCACGCTGTCGCGGCGCACGGCGGCCACCACGTAAAGGGCCAGCGATTGCAGCTCGAGCCCCATGTAAAGCGTGATCAGGTCGCCCGCCGAGACCATCACCATCATGCCCACGACGGCCAGAACCATCAGGATCGGGTATTCGAAACGCAGCAGGTCGTGTTTGACCATGTAGTCGAGGCCAATCAGCAGCACGGCTGCCGCGGCGAACAGGATCGTGACCTTGGCAAAGCGAGAGAAGGCGTCATCGACGAACATGCCGTCGAAGGCCGGGTTCTCCCCGCCCCCGGTCACGGCGATGTAGAAGCCCATGATCGCCAGGACCAGCGCCGTGGCCCAGGTCAGGGCCGGTGCCATCGCGTCCTTCGACGTGTAGACCGCCAGCATCATGGCCCCCATCGCGTAAAGCGACAGGACGATTTCGGGGATCAGGATGGAGAGATCGGCACCGATCATCGGATCACCTCAGTGGTTGGCGGCGACATGCGTGCCGGGGACGTGGTTGGCCACCGCGATGTCGTATTGCGTCAGGAGCGCCTCGACCGACGGTCCGATGATGTCGGTGACAAGGCTGGGATACACGCCGAGCAGGAGCGTCATGACCACGAGCGGCGCAAAGATCGCCTTCTCCCGGCGGGTCATGTCGGTGATCGACTTCAGGCTTTCCTTGATCAGGTCGCCAAAGACCACCCGGCGATAGAGCCAGAGCGCATAGGCTGCCGACAGGATCACGCCGGTCGTGGCGATCAGGCCCACCCAGGTGTTGACCTGGAACACACCCATCAGCGTCAGGAATTCACCGACGAAGCCCGAGGTGCCCGGCAGGCCGACATTGGCCATGGTGAAGAGCATGAAGATCAGCGCATAGGCCGGCATCCGCACGGCAAGCCCGCCATAGGCGTCGATCTCGCGCGTGTGCATCCGGTCGTAGATCACGCCGACGCACAGGAACAGCGCACCCGAAACGAAACCGTGGCTGATCATCTGGAAGATCGCGCCGTCCACGCCCTGCTGGTTGGCCGCGAAGATCCCCATCGTGACATAGCCCATATGGGCGACCGACGAATAGGCGATCAGCTTCTTCATGTCCTCCTGCACCATCGCGACAAGCGAGGTGTAGACGATGGCGATGACCGACAGCCACAGAACGAAGGGCGCCATCAGGTCCGAGGCGACGGGGAACATCGGCAGGCTGAAGCGCAGGAAGCCATAGCCCCCCATCTTCAGCAGGATCGCGGCCAGCACGACCGAGCCCGCCGTCGGCGCCTGCACGTGGGCGTCCGGCAACCAGGTGTGCACCGGCCACATCGGCATCTTGACCGCGAAGCTGGCGAAGAAGGCCACCCAAAGCAGTGTCTGCACACCGCCGGCCACCTGCCAGCCCATCACCGTGATCGGGCCCGCGTTGAACTGGTGGTTCAGCAAGCTCGGGATATCGGTCGTGCCCGCATCCACATACATCGCGATCATCGCGACCAGCATCAGGACCGAGCCGAGGAAGGTGTAGAGGAAGAACTTGAAGGCCGCGTAGATGCGGTCCTTGCCGCCCCAGATCCCGATGATCAGGAACATGGGGATCAGGCCGGCCTCGAAGAACAGGTAGAACAGCACAAGGTCCAGTGCCACGAACACGCCGAGCATCAGCGTTTCGAGCACCAGCATGGAGATCATGTATTCCTTCACGCGATGCGTCACGCCCCAGCAGGCCGCGATGGTCAGCGGCATCAGGAAGGTCGTCAGCATCACGAACAGGACCGAGATGCCATCGACCCCGACCTTGTAGGTCAGGCCGAACATCCACTCGGTTTCCTCGACCAGTTGGAAGCCGGTGTTCGAAGCATCGAACTGCACCAGGATGAAGATCGAGGTGATGAAGGTCGCCGTGGTCGCGGCCAGCGCCAGGCGCTTGGCGTTCAACTGCGCGGCCTCGTCCTCTCCGCGCAGGAACACGGCAAGGATCAGCGCCGCGACGAGCGGGAGGAAGGTGACGATGGAGAGAAGATTGTCCATGGATCCGACCTCAGCCTCCGACCGAAAGGGTGACCCAGGTGACCAGCACCACGATCCCCATCACCATCGCGAAGGCGTAGTGAAAGATGTAACCGGACTGCGCGCGGCCCGCGAGCCGGGTGAAGAAGGGGATGACCCCCATCGCAAGCCCGTTGATGCCGCCATCGATGATCTTGCCGTCCCCGCCCTTCCACAACAAGCGCCCAAGCGCGCGGGCGGGCCGGACGAAGAGGAAGTCGTAGATCTCGTCGAAATACCACTTGTTCAGCAGGAACTGGTAGAGCGGGCGCTGGCTCTGTGCCAGGCGGCGCGGCAGCGACGGGTTGACGATGTAGAACAGGAAGGCCGTCGCGAAGCCAAGCAGCATGGCGACGAAGGGCGAGACCTTGACCCATTTCGGCACTTCGTGGGCGTCATTGAGCACATGGTTGTCCGGGGCGTGGTGGATCGCCCCCTCGCCCGGTGCGCCGGTGAAGACGTAGTGATGCGTCTCACCATAGCCACCCTCGGCCCCGTGGGCCTCGTCCATCGCGACGGCGTCCTCGCCATGGGCTTCGTCGGCGGCGGTGTGCGTGTCTTCCTCGGCATGGGCCTCGTCGCCATGCTCGCCCTCCTCGGCATAGGGCACGCCGAAGAACCGGGCGACATCGTTGGTGTGCCCGAAGAAGGAGTTGTACCAGACCATCCCCGAGAACACGGCCCCGATGGCCAGAACCCCCAGCGGGATCAGCATGACCTTGGGGCTTTCATGGGCGTGGTCATGGGTGTGCTTGTTCCCGCGCGGCTCCCCCCAGAACGTCAGGAACATCAGACGCCAGCTGTAGAAACTGGTGAACAGCGCCGCGATGACCAGCGACCAGAAGGCGAACTGGCCGATATCGCCGCCAAAGGCAAAGGCGCTTTCGATGACCGCATCCTTGGAGGCGAAGCCGGCAAAGCCGATCCACCCGGTCAGCGGGATGCCGACACCGGTGATGGCCAATGTGCCGATCAGCATCGCGTAGAACGTGTAGGGCAGCTTCTTCCGCAGCCCGCCGTAGTTCCGCATATCCTGCTCGTGATGCATTCCGTGGATGACCGAACCGGCCCCGAGGAATAGCATCGCCTTGAAGAAAGCATGCGTCAGCAGGTGGAACATCGCGACCGAGTAGACGCCGACGCCAGCAGCCACGAACATGTAGCCCAGCTGTGAACAGGTCGAATAGGCGATGACGCGCTTGATGTCGTTTTGAACCAGGCCCACCGTCGCTGCGAAGAAGGCGGTGATCGCGCCAAGGATCACGACGAAATTCGTGGCGACCGGCGCATATTCCATGATCGGCGACATGCGGCAGACAAGGAACACGCCCGCCGTCACCATGGTGGCCGCGTGGATCAGGGCCGACACGGGCGTCGGGCCTTCCATCGCGTCCGGCAGCCAGGTGTGCAGCAGCAGTTGCGCCGATTTGCCCATCGCCCCGATGAACAGCAGGAAGGCGATGGTGTTCGCCGCATCCAGTTCCATCCCGAGGAAATTGATCGTCATCTCGGCGAATTCCGCACCCATGGGCAGGATCACGTCGAACTGGATCGAATCCGCCATCCAGAAGATCGCGAAGATCCCCAGCAGGAAGCCGAAATCGCCCACACGGTTGACGATGAAGGCCTTCATCGCGGCGGCCCCTGCCGACGGTTTGCGGTAATAGAACCCGATCAGAAGGTAGGAGGCGACGCCCACACCTTCCCAGCCGAAGAAGAGTTGCAGCAGGTTGTCGGCGGTCACCAGCATCAGCATGGTGAAGGTGAAGAACGACAGGTAGGCGAAGAAGCGCGGCTTGTAGCTTTCGCCTTCCTTGAAGTTGTCGTCATGGGCCATGTAGCCGAAGGAATACAGGTGCACGAGCGCCGAAACCGTCGTCACCACGATCAGCATGATGGTCGTCAGGCGGTCGACCCGGATGCCCCAGTCGGCAAAGAAGCTGCCGCTTTCGATCCAGGTGAACAGGCTGCGCGTCGTGGTCTCGCCGTCGAAGCCGAGGAAGACCACCCAGCTCAGCACGCAGGACAGAAACAGCAGCGCCGTCGCCGTGACGCAGGCCGCCTGTTCGCCGATCATCCGCCAGGTGAAGCCGCAGATCAGGGCGCCGACCAGGGGCGCGAATAGCAGGATCGTTTCCATCTGGTCAGCCCTTCATGTTCGAGACGTCTTCGACCGCGATGTCGCCGTGGTTCCGGAAGAAACACACGAGGATCGCAAGGCCGATCGCGGCCTCGGCCGCGGCCACGGTCAGGATGAACAGTGTGAAGATCTGCCCCGTCAGATCGCCCAGGTAGTGCGAAAAGGCGACGAGGTTGATGTTGACCGAAAGCAGTATCAATTCGATCGACATCAGGATGATGATGACGTTCTTCCGGTTCAGGAAGAGGCCAAAGATGCCGATGACGAACAACGCCGCGGCCACCGTCAGGTAGTGTTCAAGACCAATCGTCATGTCGTCCCTCCGCGAGGCCCCTGCCCCGCACCGTCAATCCACACATGCCACGTTCGCTCGTGGTCTTCGCATGTTCTCTGGGGATGCGCCCTACAGGCCCTGCCCCGGTTTCACGTCCTTCAGTTCCATCGCCTTGGCCGGGTCGCGGTACATCTGCGCCAGCACGTTCTGGCGCTTGACGTCGGCGCGGTGGCGCAGCGTCAGCACGATGGCGCCGATCATCGCCACCAGCAGCACCAGCCCCGAAAGCTGGAACGGCAGCATGTAGCGGTCATAGAGCAGCGCGCCGATTGCCTGCGTGTTATGGATCTCGTCAGGTGCCGGGGTCGGGTTGACCAGCCGGGCTTCCATCCCCTCGGAATAGGTCCAGGTGCCATAGGCCAGCACCAGCTGCATCAGCAAAACCACACCGATCAGCAAGGCGATCGGCAGGTATTTCGACATCTCCGCCCGAAGCTGGGCAAAGTCGACATCCAGCATCATGACCACGAACAGGAACAGCACCGCGACCGCGCCGATATAGACGATCACCAGCAGCATCGCGACGAACTCGGCACCAAGCAGGATGAACATGGTCGCCGCGCTGATGAAGCACAGGATCAGCCACAGCACCGAATGCACGGGGCTGCGCGACGTGACCGTCAACAGGCCCGCCACGATGATCGTGATCGAGTAGACATAGAAGGTGATATCAGCAACGTTCATCGCCCAGTCACTCCTTCTCTCCGTCGATGACCTCTTTCGCGAGGTCCATCGCCTTGTTCATCGCCGGAACACCGCCGAACAGCGCGGCCATCGCGATGGTTTCCGCGACTTCCTGGCTGGTCGCCCCGGCCTCGATCGCGTGGCGCACGGTCAGACGCACCTGCGCCTCGGCCTGCGCGCCCTGGATCGTCAGGCCCATCAGGGTCAGCAACAGGCGCGTCTTGGCGTCCAGCCCCTGCGGGTTGAACTGCTTGCCCATGAACATTTCCAGCATGTCGGCGGGCACGGTCGGCCAGGCCTTGTCAAAGCTGAGCGGGCTCATGTTGGCCAGCGCCGGGTTCACGGCCTTGACCCAGGTCTCGGCCATTTCCTGGGACTGGCGCATCATCGCTTCGAACGGGTTTGTGGGCTTGTCGGATGTCATCGGTAGGGCGCATCCATTTCAAGGTTGCGGGCGATCTCGGCTTCCCAGCGCTCCCCGTTCTCCAGAAGCTTGGCCTTGTCGTAGAACAGCTCTTCGCGGGTTTCGGTGGCGAACTCGAAATTCGGCCCTTCGACGATGGCATCGACCGGGCAGGCCTCCTGGCAGAAGCCGCAATAGATGCACTTGGTCATGTCGATGTCGTAGCGCGTCGTGCGGCGGCTGCCGTCGTCGCGCGGTTCGGCATCGATGGTGATCGCCTGCGCGGGGCACACGGCCTCGCACAGCTTGCAGGCGATGCAGCGTTCCTCGCCATTCGGGTAGCGGCGCAGGGCGTGCTCTCCGCGGAAACGAGGGGAAAGCGGCCCCTTTTCATGCGGGTAGTTCAGCGTGACCTTGGGCGCGAAGAAATACTTCAGGCCCAGCTTCATGCCTTTGAAGAAATCGGCCAGAAGGAAGTATTTCGCGGCGCGGGTATAGTCGATCTGGGTCATGTCAGCCCCCCACCATCCAGCGGGCATAGGCGCCGCCGAACATCTCGAATTTCGCGGCAAAGGCCACCAGCACCACCCACACCAGCGAGAAGGGCAGGAACACTTTCCAACCCAGCCGCATCAGCTGGTCATAGCGGTAGCGCGGCACGATCGCCTTCACCATCGCGAAGAGGAAGAAGAAGAAGGCCATCTTCGCCACCATCCACAACGGGCTGTCGGGAATGAAGGGGATGGGCGACAGCCAGCCGCCGAAGAACAGCAGCGTGATCAGCGCGCACATCAGGAAGATGGCGATGTATTCGCCCGCCATGAACAGCAGGAACGGCGTCGAGGAGTATTCCACCTGGTAGCCCGCGACCAGCTCCGATTCCGCCTCGGGCAGGTCGAAGGGCGGGCGGTTGGTCTCGGCCAGCGCCGAGATGAAGAACAGGAACACCATCGGCAGGTGCGGCAGCCAGTACCAGTTGAACAGGCCGAAATCCCCGTCCTGCGCGCGCACGATGTCACCGAAATTCATCGAGCCCGTGGAGATGATCACCCCGATTATGATCAGGCCGATCGACACCTCGTAGGAAATCATCTGCGCGGCCGAGCGCAGCGAGCCGAGGAACGGATATTTCGAGTTCGACGCCCAGCCCCCCATGATGACGCCATACACCTCCAGCGAGGAAACGGCGAAGACATAGAGGATGGCGACATTAATATCGGCCAGAACCCAGGTGTCGTTGAACGGAATCACCGCCCAGGCGATCAGCGCCAGTACGAAACTGGTGATCGGCGCGAGGATGAAGACGGGCCGGTCGGCACCCGCGGGCACCACGACCTCTTTCACCACGTATTTCAGGGCGTCGGCCACCGTCTGCAACAGGCCGAACGCGCCCACCACGTTCGGGCCCCGGCGCATCTGGACGGCAGCCCAGATCTTGCGGTCGCCGTAAACAAGGAACAACAGCGAGATCATCACGAACCCGACCACCAAGAGGCTTTGCGCCGCCATGATCAGGATCAGGCCCGGTGTCGTCGAAAAGAAGCCGTCCATTGGTCGTCCTCAAACCGTCGGTATGCCAAGCTCGGCGCAGTCGGCCGCCACGATCTCGGCGTCCAGTGTCTGCAACCCTCGCGGGAGCGCCGGCGAAACGGTGTAAACCGCATCTGCGACCCAAACGCCACCCTCTTCGTACACATTTGTGCGCAGATGTCGCGCGAATCCAAAACCCCGGATCAAAGTGTATTGCGCAGCGGCGCATCGGGCATAGGCGCTGAGGTCATCCCGCGTTGCCACACCTGTCATTTGCACCCTGAAATTCACCAGATCGTCATCCAGAAGCCGCGTCTCGACCCCGTCATAGGTCGCAGGCGGCTGCGTGCCGGGTTCCGGCCCTTCCGGCTGGCACGCAGCCAAGGCCAGTACGGCGGCCAACGCCGCCGAGGCCACGAACCCGGTCGTCTTGCTCAAGACCGGTTACTCCGCCGCCATCGGCGCGTTGGCGCGGGCCTTGGCGTTGGCGCTCAACTCGGCCATGACGGTCGAGGCCCGTGCGATCGGATTTACCAGGTAATGGTCGCTGATCGCGAGGACGAAATCCGCCTTGCCAAGCGGCTTGGCCGGAAGCGGAAGCCACTCGTTCTCGATCACTTCATCGACCAGTTCGAGGTAGGGCACGTCCGCGACCAGCTCGCGGCGGAGTTGCGCCAGCGTATTCCACGGCAGCGTCTTGCCGACCTCGGCCGAAAGGGCGCGCAGGATGGCCCAGTTCTCCTTGGCCTCGCCCGGCGGGAAACTGGCGCGGAAGGCCAGCTGCGGGCGGCCTTCGGTGTTCACGAACAGCCCCGCCTCTTCCGGGTAGGCGGCGGCAGGCAGAATCACGTCGGCGCGATGCGCCCCGCGATCGCCATGGCTGCCCTGGTAGATCACGAAGGCGCCCGGATCGATGTCGATCTCGTCCGCGCCCATGTTGTAGATCACGTCGGCCCCGTCGGTCGCGGCGGACATCCCGCCCTCGGTCACGGCATCGACATCCATGGCCCCGACGCGCCCGGCGGCGGTGTGCAGGATCAGCAGGCCCGAGCCGGTCTCCTCGGCCAGTTTCATCGCGGCGGCGAGAACCGCCTCGCCATCGGCCTCGCGCAGCGCGCCCTGGCCGACGATCACGATGGACGGCTTTTCGCGAATCTCGTCGCCATGCGACCCGCCCATAAGGCTTTCCAGCGCGGCGCGGTCGGTCCCGAGATGGTCGTAGTCATAGGTCAGGTCCACCGCCGGGCCGATCAGGCCGACCGAGGCGCCGGCCAACCATGCCTTGCGAATACGGGCGTTCAGAACCGGGGCCTCGACGCGCGGGTTGGTGCCGATCAGCATCACGGCCTTGGCGCTGTCGATATCCTCAATCGCCGCCGTCCCGACATAGCCCGAGCGGTTCCCGGCAGGCAGTTTCGCCCCATCGGTGCGGCATTCGACATTGCCGCCCTGGCCTTCGATCAGCTTCTTGAGGCTGAACGCCGCCTCGACCGGGGCCAGATCCCCGACCAAGCCCGCCAACTTGCTGGCACCGCGCATCGCGTCCGCGGCGGCCGACAGGGCCTCGGGCCAGCTGGCCGGGCGCAGTTTGCCGTTCTCGCGGATATAGGGGCGGTCGAGGCGCTGGCGGCGCAACCCGTCCCAGACATAGCGCGAGCGGTCGGCCAGCCATTCCTCGTTCACCCCGTCATTGTTGCGGGGCAGGATGCGCATGACCTCGCGGCCCTTGGTGTCGACGCGGATGTTCGACCCGAGCGCGTCCATCACGTCGATGGTTTCGGTCTTGGTCAGTTCCCAAGGCCGCGCGGTGAACGCGTAGGGCTTGTTCGTCAGCGCGCCGACCGGGCACAGGTCAACGATGTTGCCCTGCAATTCGCTGTCCAGCGTCTGGCCCAGGTAGCTGGTGATCTCGGCATCTTCGCCGCGACCGGTCTGGCCCATCTGGGTGATGCCCGCGACCTCGGTGGTGAAGCGGACGCAGCGCGTGCAGGAGATGCAGCGCGTCATGTGGGTTTCGACAAGCGGCCCGAGGTCCAGATCCTCGGTGGCGCGCTTGGGCTCGCGGTAGCGACTGAAATCAACGCCATAGGCCATGGCCTGGTCCTGTAGATCGCACTCTCCGCCCTGGTCGCAGATCGGGCAATCCAGCGGATGGTTGATGAGCAGGAACTCCATCACCCCTTCGCGCGCCTTCTTCACCATGGGCGAGTTCGTCTTGACGACGGGCGGCTGGCCTTCGGGCCCGGGGCGCAGGTCACGCACCTGCATGGCGCAGGACGCGGCGGGCTTGGGCGGGCCGCCGACCACCTCGACAAGGCACATGCGGCAGTTGCCAGCAATCGACAGGCGCTCGTGATAGCAGAAGCGGGGAATCTCGATCCCGGCCTCTTCACAGGCCTGAATCAGGGTCATGGCCGGATCGACCTCGATCTCGCGGTCGTCGATGATGATCTTGCGCAGGTCGCTCATGGGGTAGGTCCCTTCCTGGACCGCCGGGCGGGTGGTCTGGTCCTGTCCCGCCGACGGTATGCCACGATAGACCGCCTTCTAACCGCCTCGGAGCAGTCTGCCAATCTGCGAACCCGAAGAAATTTCGTCGCGCCCGACACGGCAGATCCCGTCATTGTCGCGCCAGTCCACGCCGCGTTCGGCGAAATAGGCGCGGGCGATCTCGGTATAGCGGTCCTGTTCGTCCTCGTCCTCGACGTAATCCTCGATTTCGTCGCGGGTGAAACCAAGGCCCTCGGCATGATTCACAAGGCCTTGAAGAAAGGCATAGGCCCGGATCGGGCGGGCCGAGATATCATCGCAGCGCCGGTCGATCCGGCGCCCCACGGCAAACACGGTCAGGCCGCTGCGCAGCGTCGGATCATCGCGCAGGACCTGCCAGCGATCCTCCTGGGCATGCCCGATCGTCGTGAAGAGGCCCGTCACCACCGCAAGGGCGCAGGCCATCATGATCTTCATTTCCGTCTTCATTCGTTCGCCTTAACTCGGGAAAAGCCCCGTTTCCGCGGTCGATCTGGACGCGGTCGGCCTTGTTATTCAATGACACGATGAAGTGAGCGCCCCACTGGGCGCGATTTCGCCGCCAGCGGCTGCGCGGTGCTCAGAGCCGCACTCCCCAGAAGGTGACGATCAGCCAGACCAGCGTAATCACGACCGCGATGGAGAGAAGCCCATAGACGGCCGCCTCCATCCGCTCGGGGGAATTCAGAATCAGCGCGACCGCGGCGGCCAGCATCGCACCCATCACGATCCCGAGGATCGATCCGCCCACGCCCCAGCCATAGCCGAGAATCATGCCCGTGACGCAGCACGACAAATAGATGAAGGTGAGCCCGTACCAGTAAAAACGAACCATGTTACCTGCCCTCGATTCAGCCTCGTGTCGGCGCTGTCGAGCTTGCCCCCGCGCCGAGCCTCTTTTTGTGGGCCAACCATAGGGAAACGCTGACAAATCGGCAACGCGCGGGGGCACGCGACAGCCAGCATTGCGCGAAAGCTGTGGCGCGAATGCCGCGGCAGACTGCAGGGGCGTCAGATACGGGCGCAGCGGCCGGTCACGACCAGGTCACCGTTTTCAAGGCGGCTGACCGCCCAGTCGCCGGTTGCCGGGTCAATCACCCAATCGATCTCGGAATTGCCGTAGCGGTCCACGCAGTGCGACGTGGCCGGATAACGCAGGCTTTCGCGCGCTTCGGCCAGAGAGGCGCCCGGTGCGCGGGCGGTGACGGTGAAATCGCGCGGCGTCTCGCCGGTTCTCAGCGACGCGGCAAAAGGCAGGTCGACCGATTGGTTCGAGCCTGTCCCGCCAACGAAGTTCGAAACCCGCTGGCCGATCCCGCAGCCCGCCAAGGGCACGGCGAGGCAAAAGACCAAACCGATGCGAAGCACTGACGACATGACCTTCCTCCGACGTCTTTTCATTCGTTGAACGGGTTTTGAGCCGTCGCCCCGTATCGGTAGCCAGCCGGCAGGGCCGCCCCTGCGCTCGGCAACGCCATCGCGATCAGGGCAGCAGCCCTCACCGGATCACTCGGCGGCGACCTGGACCGTGCCGTCCCGGCGCGTGCGGATCCGATCCTCGATCTCGTCGCGGAAATTGCGGATCAGGCCCTGGATCGGCCAGGCCGCCGCATCGCCGAGCGCGCAGATCGTGTGGCCCTCGACCTGCTTGGTCACCTCGAAGAGCATGTCGATTTCCTCGACCCGCGCCTCGCCGCGCACCAGGCGATCCATCACGCGCATCATCCAGCCCGTGCCTTCGCGACAGGGCGTGCACTGGCCGCAGCTTTCGTGCTTGTAGAATTTCGACAGGCGCCAGATCGCCTTGATGATGTCGGTCTGCTTGTCCATCACGATGACCGCCGCCGTGCCAAGGCCCGACTGCAACTCGCCGCGCAGGTAGTCGAAATCCATGATCGCGTCGCGCATGTTCTCGCCGCGCACGCAAGGCACCGACGAGCCGCCCGGGATCACCGCCTTGAGGTTGTCCCACCCGCCGCGAATCCCGCCGCAATGCCGGTCGATCAGTTCTTCGAAGGTGATCGACATCGCCTCTTCAACGACGCAGGGGTTGTTCACATGGCCCGAGATCGCGAACAGCTTGGTGCCCGCGTTGTTGGGGCGGCCAAAGCCCGCGAACCATTCCGCGCCCCGGCGCAGGATCGTCGGCACGACGGCAATCGATTCGACGTTGTTCACCGTGGTCGGGCAGCCATAAAGCCCCGCCCCCGCCGGAAACGGCGGCTTCATGCGCGGCATGCCCTTGCGCCCTTCGAGCGATTCGAGCAGCGCGGTTTCCTCGCCGCAGATATAGGCGCCCGCACCGTGATGCAGGTAGAGGTCGAAATCCCAGCCGGAATTCGCGGCGTTCTTGCCCAGCAGGCCCGCGTCATAGGCCTCGTCGATGGCGGCCTGAAGCGCCTCGCGCTCGCGGATGTATTCACCGCGGATGTAGATGTAGCAGGCATGGGCCTGCATCGCGAAAGACGCGATCAGGCAGCCCTCGATCAGCGCATGCGGATCATTGCGCATGATCTCGCGGTCCTTGCAGGTGCCCGGCTCGGATTCGTCGGCATTGACCACGAGGTAGCTGGGCCGACCGTCGGATTCCTTGGGCATGAAGGACCACTTGAGACCGGTCGGGAAGCCCGCGCCGCCCCGGCCGCGCAAGCCGCTGGCCTTCATGATCTCGATGATCTTGTCACGGCCAAGGCCGATCAAGTCCTTGGTGCCATCCCAATGGCCGCGCTTTTGCGCCCCGGCAAGGGTGCGCTCGTGCATGCCGTAGATATTGGTGAAGATCCGGTCTTTGTCCTGCAGCATATCCAGCTTTCCGTTCGCTCTTGTCCGTCGCGCGGGCCTTGGTCCGGTCAGGCCCCGGTGTCCTCCGGCCTACCCCCTGTCGGGATCGGACCGGCGCGCTTTCCATACCCAATACGTCACAACAAGCGCCCATACCAGTGCGGCAATCGCCGCAAGATCCATCAGGAAGGCATAGCGCAGCGGCCAGCCCATCTGCCCGCCGATGTATTGTCCGCCCATCCACAGCAGCATGGTCGCCGCGATCACCAGCGCCGCGCGCCGTCCCTGCCGGGCAAGCCGGCGGTCCCGGTCCATGACGGTGGTTTTCGATCGTGCGGGCATGGGCAGTGGTCTCGCGGTCCTTCGGGCCACGACCTAGCGTGCCGACAAGCGCGGAGCAATCCCCGCGCCTGTACGATCCTTTGCACCTCAGGCCGTCCGCGCCTGCGCCTGCGCGATCAGGTCATAGCGGGCGCAGGTCATCTTGAAGCCCGGCTGTTGATCGTTCAGCCACGCCACGCCGTCCTCGTCCAGGGTGGCAATCTGGTCGAAATGGAAAATGCCGAACTCGTTCAACGCCTCGGCCAGCTTGGCGCCGACACCCTTCAACTCGGTCAGGTCGTCAGCCGCACCGCCGCGTGGCCCGTCCAGCAGGTGCGGGCTTGGGCCAAGGGCCTCTTCCACGACCTCGGGCGTCTCGGCTACGGGCGCCGGGGCCTCATGCAACTGCACAACCGTCGCGACAGGTGAGGGATCGGATGTTTCGGACGCGAGATCGGCGCGGCCGACACGACCTATGGCCGACCAGAAGGTCGAGGGCGCCGTCAGCCCCAGTTCGATGGCCTGCACGGTCGCATTGCTCAGGAACGCGGCGTTATAGGCGGACAGTTCGAGAAAGGAACGCTGCGCGGCTTGACCGCGCAGCCAGATGTCTTCGGCAAGGTTCATGACCTACTCCTCGGGTTGTGTTCACACAGCCTCCCGAAGGTCAGTATACATCACCTTTATCGACTCGTTGCGAAAATTCCGTTTCTTCGCCAGAGGCGAGAAGCCGCGCCTGTTCGACCCAGTTGTCGCGGGTCACGCGCCCCTTGAACCCTTCGAGGTTCTGGTCGACCCAGGCGACCTCGTCTGCCGTCCAGTTGGCGATCTGGTCGAAATGGTAGAAGCCGAGGCTGTTGCACAGTTTCTCCAGTTTCGGACCGATCCCCTTGATACGCTTGAGGTCATCGGCGGCGCCACCGCGCGGAGCCGACAGCGCCTCGGGGCGGGTGCCCTCCCCCTCGACCGCCGCCGGGGCAGGCTCGGGTGCGGGGGCCGGTTCCGGAGCGGCGGGGGCGGGCGCGCTTGCCGCGGGCGCGGGTGCGGCGCTGGCCGGCGCAGGCGCTTTCGGAGCGGCAGCCGCGTCGATATCCCCCGGCGCGCGCCGCGCGGGCATCGGGCCGCACATCGTCACCATCAGCAGAACGCCGAGGACCAAGATCAAGATTACACCCACGTACAGCGCCTGGATCAGGGTCCAATCCCCCACGATCATCAGCATCGCCATGGCAATCAGCCCGACGAGGGCCGCAACCCCCCAGCTGACAGCCGCACAAATCAGACCTTGAACACTGTTCATGATCCACATCCCCCTGTCACTCGATTGTCAGTTCACCGATAGTTGTAACCCGAGAATTTCCGCCTGTCTGCAACGCTGTTAACCTGACGGAACAGTTCGTTGTCCGACGCGGCAGACACACAACAGGCCCGGACTGCAATGACCGGGCCTGTCACGCAAAGCAGGGATATGGCGCTCAGTCGTCTGCGACGTCGGCCTTGCGCGCGTCAAGGACGGCGTCGAAATCGGTCACCAGCGCAAATTGCAGCACCAGGCCGGTCGCAATGGCCGCGCCCACGGCGCCCACGACGCCCACGATCACCCAAAGGTGGAAAAAGCCCACAGCCACGAAGGCAACCGTGATCCCGACGATCGCGGCAATCGACCAGCTGGCAAGCGCGAGAAGGAATTGACGGCCGTTTCGGATCTTCAGCATTTTGGGCACCTTTCAAGATTATGCTACAAGCGCGAGGTCAAAGCGCGGGGCGATCCCCGCGCAGGAAAACTGGTGTTGGTCAGGGGAATGCCGTCGCCTGCACCTCAGCCTTCGGCGGCCAGGGCACGGGCCTGCGCGATCCAGTCGTCACGCTCGATCCGGCCCTTGAATTTCAGGCGATTGTCGACCCAGGCGATCTGTTCAGGCGTCCAGGCGGCGATCTGGTCGAAATGGTAAAAGCCCAGTTCGTTCAGCACGCCTTCCAGTTTCGGGCCGACCCCCGAAATCCGCTTCAGATCGTCGGCCCCACCTTCGCGCGGGCCGCTCAAAAGCTCCGGCTGTTCCTCGGGCCGATCCGCCACGCCTTCGGCCTCCGCTGCGGCGGCGGGCGCCCCGCTTGCGGGATGCGCCGTGCCCTGCACCGGGGCCTCGCGCTTGTCGATCCCGGTCTCGTCCGCCGGCACATCCTCGGCCAGCAAGGGTTTTTTCGGCGTCGGCTCCACATCCACGTCGCGGCCCGACTGCTTGCCCCAAGGCGCCAGCAGCGGCACCTCGGTGCCGTCGATCCGCTTGATCGTGTCCCCGATATCGGCCGCAAGACGCGCCGAAGCGTTCAGCGAGTCCCGCCCCGCCTCGTGCTCGGTCAGCGAGGTCAGCCCGTTCGCGGGCTCCGAGGCGTAGCGCCCGTTCTGCGGCCCCGGCGTGGGCACGCGACCGGCGGCCATCTCGTCGATGATCCAGGCCAGCTTCTCGGCGGTCAGATCCTCGTAGTAATCCTTGCCGATCTGCGCCATCGGCGCGTTGGCGCAGGCGCCGAGGCATTCCACCTCTTCCCAGCTGAACTTGCCATCGGCGGACAATTCATGCGCGTTGGCCGCGATCTTGTCCTTGCAGACGGCGACCAGGTCCTCGGCGCCGCAGATCATGCACGATGTCGTGCCGCAGATCTGCAGATGCGCCACCGATCCGACCGGCTGCAACTGGAACATGAAGTAGAAGGTCGCCACCTCCAGCGCCCGGATATAGGCCATGTCCAGCATATCGGCGACATATTCGATGGCCGGCCGCGTCAGCCAGCCTTCCTGTTCCTGGGCCCGCCACAACAGCGGAATGATCGCGCTGGCCTGCCGGCCCTCGGGATATTTCGTGATCTGCGCCTCGGCCCAGGCCCGGTTGGCGGGCGTGAAGGCGAAACTGTCAGGTTGGTCGGGGTGGAGGCGTCTGAGCATGGCGTCCTGTCCGTCGGTCGTCCGTTCGGGCGACGGGTTGCCACGTCGGGCCGGGAATGTCCATGCGCCGTTTTGTGCGCAGCCGCATACAGGCGCCGAAAATCCCGGCGACCGGGCTGCGGGCCCGCTGCTCAGTCCTGCGCCGCCGCCTCGCCTGCGCCCAGCAGCGCCGCCGCCTCTGCGCCGGTGCATGGCCCCCAGTTGACCAGTGTCAGCGTCCCGTTGCCCGTTGGGCGCAAGATGCCGTCCTGCATCAGCGCGATCGCCATGGGCGGGAAATCATCCGCCGTCAGCCCCGCTTCGAACAGGACCATGTTCGTCGCCTCTTCGTGCAGCACGCAGCCGAACTGCGCGATGGTTTCCGCCAAGGGAAAGCCGATATGCGCCTCGGGCGTTGGCGCATCCTCGGCCCAGGCGGGAACGGCAAGGCAGGCGCTGGCAAGAACCGGGGCAATCCGCATGGCAACACTCCTGTGATGGCGTCTGACACCATCGGTGCCAGAGGCCGCCGCGCTTGTCCATTGACGGAAAACCCCACCCGGGGCGGCCCATCCCCTCTTTATCCACTGAAAATGCCGGGGGAGCCGCGCAAAGCGCGGCGGGGGCAGAGCCCCCCGAACACGCGCCGAAGGCGCGCGGGTCGACGCGCGGCACGCGCGGCGAAGCCGACAACAAAAAAGGCCGCGCTCCGTCGCGGGCGCGGCCTTGATCAAATGCGGTGATGTCGGTGCTACCGGTCCACCTCGCCGAACACGATATCGAGCGAGCCGAGGATGGCCGACACATCCGCCAACTGGTGGCCGGTGCACATGTAATCCATCGCCTGCAGATGGGCGAAGCCAGGCGCGCGCAGCTTGGCGCGGTAGGGTTTGTTCGTGCCGTCCGCCACGAGGTAGACGCCGAACTCGCCCTTGGGCGCCTCGACCGCGGCATAGATCTCGCCCTCGGGGACGTGGAACCCCTCGGTATAAAGCTTGAAGTGATGGATGAGCGCTTCCATCGAGGTCTTCATGTCCGAGCGTTTCGGCGGCGTCAGCTTGCCCCGCGCCAACACATCGCCCTGGTTCTCCGGCATCCGCAGCTTCTCGATGGCCTGGTGGATGATGTGGATCGACTGGCGCATCTCCTCCATCCGGCAGAGATAGCGGTCATAGCAGTCGCCGTTCTTGCCGATGGGGATCTGGAACTCGAATTCGTCGTAGCATTCATAGGGCTGCGCGCGCCGCAGGTCCCAGGCAAAGCCCGACCCGCGCACCATCACGCCCGAGAACGCCCAGTTCTGGATGTCTTCCTCGGTGACGATGCCGATATCGACATTGCGCTGCTTGAAAATGCGGTTTTCCGTCAGCAGCCCATCGATGTCGTCGAGGACCTTGGGGAATTCCCTGGCCCATTCCTCGATATCGTCGATCAGCTTGGGCGGAAGGTCCTGGTGCACGCCGCCGGGACGGAAATAGGCAGCGTGCAGACGCGCGCCCGAGGCACGCTCGTAGAAGACCATCAGCTTCTCGCGTTCCTCGAACCCCCAGAGCGGCGGGGTCAGCGCGCCGACGTCCATCGCCTGGGTCGTCACGTTCAGCAGGTGGTTCAGGATGCGCCCGATCTCGCAATACAGCACGCGGATCAACTGCGCCCGGCGCGGCACCTCGACGCCGGTCAGCTTCTCGATGGCGAGGCACCAGGCATGTTCCTGGTTCATCGTGCCCACGTAATCGAGCCGGTCGAAATAGGGCAGGTTCTGCAGGTAGGTGCGGCTCTCCATCAGCTTTTCGGTGCCACGGTGCAGCAACCCGATATGCGGGTCGCAGCGCTCGCAGATCTCGCCGTCCAGCTCCAGCACAAGGCGCAACACGCCGTGGGCCGCCGGGTGCTGCGGCCCGAAGTTGATGTTGAAGTTCCGAATATGCTGTTCGTGCGTCTCCGCGTCGTGGAACCCGCGCGGATCGTCCATCGAGCCGTCCATCATGTCTCACATCTCATCGGTCGTTCGGCGCGCGACGGCGCCATTTCGGATGTAAGCCCCCTCTGCCATTGCCGGGCACTGGCATGCAAGGACTCGATTGCCGCAAGTATCGTCATGCGCCACCCCATCGGGCCGGAACGCGGTCTTTGAACCGATCATAGACCTGTTCGTAGCTGGAGGCAAAAACCTCGCGCGCTTGCGCGGCCAGATCCTCCGGCATCGCCACTTTGCCAAACCGGCTGGGGTTCGGATTCTCGACCGCGCCGATCGGCTCTCGCGCAAGGCCCGCGAAATCCAGCACCGCGTCGTAACTCTCCTGCGTGAACAGCGTCTCGAAGAAGGCGACATGCATCCGCCCCTTCCCCAACGCGGGCGCGGAGAGGAGCGCGGCATAGTCCGACCGGCGCCGGTGCGGATCATGCGGATCGGCGAGGGCGAGCCGCGCCAGGTGAACGAGGCTCTCCTCCGTCATCCCGTTGGCCAGTTGCACCCGGTGGGCGTGGCGAATCCCCGACCAGAACCGCGCCACGGGATCGCGCAGCAGCAACAGAAACCGCACATCAGCATGCAGGGCGCGCATCTCGTCGAAAACCTCTGGCGCCAGCAACCCGTAGGCGGGCGTGAACTCATGCAGCACTGGCTGCCCGCCATAGCCCCAGCGAAACATGTCGACATAGCCGGAGTGATCGCAGGGGTCAGGACGCACCATCAGGCTGGTGGACCATTTCTTGCGCCAGAAACGCTGCGGCAGGCTCCGCACGAATCGGTCGCGCCGATTGGTGATCGCGCTGCGCCAGCGTTTCGCGTCGTGGTACGGCGCGCGCACGCGGTCCCAGTAATGGACTTCCTTGATCGGGGCATGGACCTGCGGGTGAGCGGCCAGTTTCCGGGCGAGCCATGTGGTGCCCGCTTTCTGCGCCCCGATCCCGATCAGGAGCGTACGGCCAAAATCGAAGGCGGTATCGCCCGCGGGTGCCACGGGGATCAGGCCTTTTCCTCGGCTTTCTCGTCACCCGGCAGGATGTAATCCGCGCCTTCCCACGGGCTCATGAAGTCGAACTGGCGGTATTCCTGCACCAGCTTCACCGGCTCGTAGACCACGCGCTTCAATTCGTCGTCGAAGCGAACCTCGGTGTAGCCGGTGGTCGGGAAGTCCTTGCGCAGCGGGTGCCCGCGGAAGCCGTAATCGGTCAGGATGCGGCGCAGGTCCGGGTTGCCCGAGAAGATGATCCCGAACATGTCGTAGACCTCGCGCTCGTACCACCCGGCCGAGGGGTGCGTCTCGACGATCGAGGGGACGATATCATCCTCGCGCACGGCCGCTTTCACGCGGATGCGGTGGTTCTGGTACATCGACAGGAAATGCCAGACCACATCGAAGCGCCGGTCGCGCTCGGGCCAGTCGACGGCGGTGATGTCCACCAGCGTCGAGAAGGAGCAGCTGCGGTCCGATTTCAGGAACTCGATGAAGGTTGCGGCCTCGGACGCGCTGATCTCGACGGTCAACTCGCCATTGGTGATCGACGTCGCGCGCACGGCATCGGGCATCCGCTCCGAGACGTATTCGGCAAGCTCGCGCAGGGCCTCGTTGGTCATCTCTCGTCTCTCCCGTTCGGGTCTGTCGCCGCCCCGATCTCTGGTCGTTCAGCGCGTGATGGTGCCTTCGCGGCGGATCTTTCGCTGCAATTGCAGGATGCCGTAGAGCAGCGCCTCGGCCGTCGGCGGGCAGCCCGGCACGTAAAGGTCCACCGGCACGATCCGGTCACAGCCGCGCACCACCGAGTAGCTGTAGTGGTAATAGCCGCCGCCATTGGCACAGGACCCCATCGAGATCACGTAGCGCGGCTCGGGCATCTGGTCGTAGACCTTGCGCAGCGCGGGGGCCATCTTGTTGGTCAGCGTGCCCGCCACGATCATCACGTCCGACTGGCGCGGCGTGGCGCGCGGCGCGATGCCGAAGCGTTCCGCGTCGTAGCGCGGCATCGAGGTGTGCATCATCTCGACCGCGCAACAGGCAAGACCGAAGGTCATCCAGTGCAGCGACCCGGTGCGCGCCCAGTTGATCAGGTCCTCGGTCGAGGTGACGAGAAAGCCCTTGTCCTGCAATTGCCGGTTCAGCGCCTGCGTGGTGACCTCGCGGTCGGCCCCGGCGGTGTTCGGCCCTGTCATCACTCCCATTCCAGCGCCCCTTTCTTCCATTCATAGGCGAAGCCCACCGTCAGAACGGCGAGGAAGACCATCATCGACCAGAAGGCCGTCATCGACATGTCGGCAAAGCTGACCGCCCAGGGAAACAGGAACGCGATCTCGAGGTCGAAGATGATGAAGAGGATCGACACGAGGTAGAATCGCACATCGAACTTCATGCGCGCGTCGTCGAACGCGTTGAAGCCACATTCATAGGCCGACACCTTCTCGGGGTCCGGATTGCGCACCGCGATGATGACGGCGGCAAGGATCAGGACAAGGCCCAACCCGATCGCGATTCCCATGAAAATGAGAATCGGCGCGTAATTCGTCAGGAACTCTTGCACTCTAGGCCCTCCATGGCGGCGACTGCCTGTCCAAATGGGTCGCGTCCCGCTCGTGCGCACGGAACGGCTCCGGTCGTTTCTCGTGATCTACTCTCGACCCGCGGACGGGTCAACCGGGCCTCCTGCGTCAAACGGGCTTTTGGCACTGGCAGGAACACGCGTCACGCCCCCGGTCGCGGCCAGCGGTGGTGCATGTCGTCGATGACGTAGGCGTGGGCATGTCGCCCGTTCTGCAACGGGTGCCGATCGAGATGCGGGTGATCCGGCGGCAGGTCGTCATGGGCGTGCTCGACGCTTCGCGGGTCGCCAGCGGGCCAGAGGCGCAGGGCGGCAAGGCTGGCGACGGTCGCGCAGATCCCCAGTGCCAGCATCGCCTGCGGCAGCCCCAGCGCATCGCCGATCCAGCCCGCCATCGGGTAGGTCACCAGCCACCCCGCATGGCTGAGCGCGAATTGCGCAGTGAAGATCGCGGGCAGGTCTTCGGGGTGGACGGACCGGCGCAAAAGCCGCCCCGATGGCGTCAGGATCGCGGCGTAGAGCATCCCGAACAGCAGCCAGACCGCCAGCATCACGGGCCACTCCGGCAAGTCCGCGCGCAGCCAGTAAAGCGCGTAGCCCACGCTCGCCATCGACAGGGCGAAGGCCGCGCCGAGCATCACCGGCCTGTCCGGCACATGGTCGAGCAGGCGCGGCAAACCCAGCGCGGCCAGCATCGAGCCGCCCCCAAAGGCGGCCAGCGCGATGGCGACCGCGCTTTCGGCCCCGCCATACGCCGCACGCACCAGCACGACCGTGTTCACGATCACGAAGGCCCCGGCCGAGGCGGCCGCGAAGTTCAGCATCCATAGACCGCGCAGCCGCGGCGTGCGGACATAGATGCGCACGCCCCGCGTCACCCGGTCGAGAAACGGACGCGCGCGCGCCGCGCCCCGTGGCGGAACAGCCGCGATCCGCACAAGCATCGCCGATCCGACAAAGCCCAGCGCCGTGCCCGCGAACAGCCAGTGAAAACTGACCAGCGTCAGCAGCAGCCCCGCCAGCGCCGGGCTGACCAGGTTCTCCAACTCATAGGCCAGCCGCGATAGAGACAGCGCCCGCGTGTAATCACCCTCGTCGGGCAGGATGTCGGGGATCGTGGCCTGAAATGCAGGCGTGAAGGTGGCCGAGGCCGCCTGCAAGGCGAAGACGAGGGCATAGACCTGCCAGATCTGCGTGACGAAAGGCAGGGCCAGCACGATTGCCGCCCGCAGCAGGTCCGCCCCGATCAGGACCGCCTTGCGCGAGGCGCGTTCGACCAGAGCATTGGCGATCGGCGACAGGCCCACATAGGCCACCATCTTGATGGTCAGCGCCGTGCCAAGCACCGCGCCCGCGCTGTCGCCGGCCAGGTCATAGGCCAGCAGGCCAAGCGCCACGGTCATCAGGCCCGTGCCGATCAACGCGATGATCTGCGCCGCGAAGAGGCGCGCGAAAACCGGGTGGGACAGGACACTCAACATGCGCAGAGCCTAGCCTTGTCCGCCGCGTTGCGCGACCCGGCGCGTTATGTTCCGTCGGCCATCTGGTCCCGCAATTCCCGACGCAGGATCTTGCCGCTGGCCGATTTCGGGACACTCTCGACGAAGCGGTATTCGACCGGGTGCTTGTAATGGGCAAGGCAGCCCTCGCAATGGGCGCGCAACTCCTCCTCGCTCACCTCGCTCCCCGGCGCGCGCACGACGAAGGCCACGGGCGCCTCGCCCGCTTCCTCGTCCAGGCGTCCGATCACGGCGGCATCCACGACACCGGGATGGGCGATCAGGGCCGCCTCGACCTCGGCGGGGGCGACCTGGAAGCCCTTGAACTTGATCAGCTCTTTCAACCGGTCGCGGATCGACATGAAGCCGTCCTCGTCGATCACGGCCAGGTCGCCCGTGCGCAGCCAGCCGCCCTCGACCAGCGACTCGGCGGTGGCCTCGGGGTTGTTCAGGTAGCCCTTCATCACCTGCGGGCCGCGCACCCACAGCTCCCCCTCCTCGTTCGGCCCCAGGTTGCGCATCGTCACCGGGTCCACGATCCGGCAATCGGTCGAGGGCACGGCCTGCCCGCTGGAGCCGTGGCGGACGTTGCCGCCGATGGTCATGTGGCTGATGGGCGACATCTCGGTCATGCCATAGCCCTGCACCGACAGCGCGCCGAAGCGGTCGCCCACCGCCGCCTCGGTCTCCGGCCCCAGCGGGGCCGCGCCCGAGAAGACCTCCTCGACGCTGGACAGGTCGAACTCGTCCACCATCGGGTGCTTGGCCAGCGCCAGCGCCACGGGCGGCACGATATAGAGTCGCGTCGCACGATGCGTTTCGATCAGCTTCAGGAACAGTTCCAGATCGAAACGCGGCATCGTCACCAAACTGGCCTGCTGCGCGAGGAACAGGTTCATCAGCACCGTCATGCCGTAGATGTGGAAGAACGGCAGGAACGCGACCGCGGTGTCGGTCGGCTTGATCCCGGCCACCGCCCCGGACTGGGTGACATTTGCCACGAGGTTCGCATGGGTCAGCATCACCCCCTTGGGCTGACCTGTGGTGCCCGAGGAATAGGGCAGCACGACGATGTGTTCGTCGAGATCTACCGGCGCCTGCGCCTCAAGCGGCGCGCCCATCACATCGTCCAGCGACAGGCTCCCCTCGCCGCCACCGCCGATCACGACCAGGTCGCGCACGGCGGTGCCCTTCATCCCGGCGCGGGCAACCTCTTCGAACATGGGGATCGTCACCAGAACCGTCGCCCCGGCATCTTCCAACTGGTGCTGGATCTCGGGCGCGGTGTAGGTGGGGTTCAGCGTCGTCACCGTCCCGCCGCCGAAGGCCACGCCGTGAAAGACCACCGTGTATTCGGGAATGTTGGGGGCCAGCAGTGCGACCGTTCCACCGGGCAGGATGCCCCGCTCGGTCAGCCCCCCGGCCAGCCGCTTGATCCCCTCGATCAAGGCACCTGCCGTCACTTCGCGCCCGGTGGGGCCGTCGATCATCGCCACCTCGCCCACGCGCGGCGCGAGGCCTTCGAATAGCCGCTCGGTGATCGAGATGCGCGGCACCTCGACCGTGCCGTGAAGGCTCGGAAAAATCGTCATCTGGCTGTCCTCCCTCGCGCGCCCCGTTTCCTCCCGTGGGGCGTCCGAGGAAGGCTAGCAAGCCGGCATCAGATGTCCAGCACCACGGTGCCCAGCTTGTCGCCCGCGGCGACACGATCATGCGCCGCCGCGCACTCGGCCAGCCCGCCGCCCGGCACCACCGCATGGCTGAGCGCCCCCGCCTCCAGCCATTTGGTCAGTTGCGCCTCGCCCATGCGCCGCGCCTCTCCGGCAAGTTGATAGACGATCAGCATATGCAGGCGGATATTGCGGAACATGAACGGATAGAATTGCAGCACCGGCGCCATCTCGCTGGCCGAGGCATAGGCGGCGATGGTGCCGCCCGGTTTGAGCAGCGCAAGCGACGCGTCCTGGTTCGCGGCGAAATCGACGTCAACGATGCGGTCCACGCCCGCGCCGTCGGTCAGGTCCATCACCGCGTCGACCACATCGGCCTCGCGGTAATTCACCCACGTCTCGGCCCCGGAATGGGCCGCCTTTTCCTCGGAGGAGACCGTGGTGATGACCCGCGCCCCCGACAGCCGCGCCATCTGGCAGGCATAGCGCCCCACGGTTCCCGCGCCGCCCGTCACCAGCACGGTCTGCCCCGCCACCGGCCCGTCGCCGCAAACGGCGTACCACGCCGTCATTGCCGGGATGCCGAAACAGGCCCCTTCCGCGAAACTTGTCCCTTCAGGCAGCCGCACCGCTTGTTCCGAGGGCAGCGCGACATACTCCGCCGCCGTGCCAAAGGCGCGCTGCCAGCCTGCGTTCCAGATCCACACGCGCTCGCCCACGCGGGCGGTATCTACGCCTTCGCCGACGGCCTCGATCACGCCCGCGCCATCCGAATGCGGGATGACGCGCGGATAGGCCATCTCGGCCCCGGGTCGCGCGCCGGCCCGCAGCTTCACATCCGACGGGTTGATGCCCGAGGCATGCATGCGCACCAGAACCTCACCCGGTTCGGGCGTGGGCGTGTCCATCTCGCCAAGGGTCAGAACCTCTGCAGCCGGACCGAACCGCTCGTACCAAACCGCCTTCATGTCCCCGTCCTTCCCTTTGTCCCGGTCGCGCGCCTACTCCGCCCAACGCGGCTTGCGCTTGTCGAAGAACGCCCCGATCCCCTCGGCGCTTTCCTCGCCTTCCCAGCGCGCCACCAGCGCGTCGATCGACAGCGCGATCATTGCCTCGTCCACCGGGGCCACGAGGTCCGCGACCAGCTTCTTGCCCGCGGCCACCGCACCCGGCGCTGCCGACAGGTAGGGCGCAACCTCGGCCTCGACAGCCCCGTCCAGATCCTCTGCCGACACCGCGCGCGCCAGAAGGCCCAGTTCGACCGCTTCCGCCGCGCCAAAGATCCGACCCGAGAAGAACACCCGCCGCGCGTTCGCCGCGCCCATCCGGGCCACGACATAGGGCCCGATGGTGGCCGGGATCAGGCCAAGGCGCACCTCGGTCAGGCCGATCTCGGCCGTCTCGACACCGATGGCCACGTCGCACACGCTCATCAGGCCCACGCCGCCGCCGAAACTCTGCCCCTGCACGCGCCCGATCAGGGGTTTCGGCATCCGGTCGAGCGCGCCCAGCATCTCGGCAAGGCTGCGGGCCTCCCGCGCGCGGGTCGCGGCATCGGCCTGCATCTGGTCCTTCATCCAGCCCAGATCGCCCCCGGCGCAGAAGCTTTTGCCCTCACCGGTCAGCACGACCACCCGCACCGCCGGGTCGCGGCCCAACCGTTCGGCGGCCTCGGTCAGCGCGCCGATCATCTCGGCATTCATCGCGTTGTGCTTGTCGGGTCGCGCCAGCGTCAGGGTCGCGACCCCGCGCTCGTCCACGTCCACGCGGATCGTTTCGCTCATCTCTCGCCTCCGTTTTCCTGCGTCAGGCCGCGACGCCGCGCATCGCGCGGGCCATCCCCGCCGCCTCGTCGATCACCGACAGGTCAAGGCCGGTGTCATAGCCCAAATCCGCCAACCGCCGCGCCACGGCCTCGGTCGCTACATTGCCCGCAGCGCCCGGCGCATAGGGGCAGCCGCCCAAGCCCCCCACCGCCGCATCGAAGACGCGCAGGCCGCGCTCCAGCGCCGCCTCGATATTGTCGAGCGCGCGGCGGCCCGTGTCGTGGAAGTGGCCTGCCAGTTTCTCCGCCGGTACCTCCTCCAGCACGGCGGCCAGCATCGCGTCGACCGTTTCCGGCACGCCCTGCCCGATCGTGTCACCCAGCGAGATCTCGTAACACCCCATGTCGCGCAGCGCCGCGGCAACCCGCGCCACCGCCTCGGGCGCAACCGACCCGTCATAGGGGCAATCCGTGACGCAAGAGATATAGCCTCGCACCGGAACGCCATCGGCCTTGGCCGCCTCGGCCACGGGGCGGAACCGTTCGAGGCTTTCCTCGATGCTCGCGTTGATATTGGCCTTGCTGAACCCTTCCGTCGCCGCGCCAAAAATCGCGACCTCGTCGGCCCCGGCCTCCCTCGCGCGCTCATAGCCCTTCATGTTCGGCGTCAGCGCGGCATAGGAGACACCCGGCGCCCGCGTGATCCCGGCCAGCACCTCGCCCGAATCGGCCATCTGCGGCACCCATTTGGGGCTTACGAAACTCGCCACCTCGATACGGCGAAAGCCCGCGCGGCTCAGCAGATCGACCAGCGCGATCTTGTCCGCCGTCGGGATCTGGCGCTTTTCGTTCTGCAACCCGTCGCGCGGGCCGACCTCGAAAATCTCGACGAATTCCGCCATCTCACGCCTCCCATGCTTCGTAATAGTCCCGCGTATAGAGCCGCTCACTGTCCGAGATCGGCAAGCTCGCGATGAAGCCGGGCCGCGCGGTGATGCGCCCGTACCAATCTGCAAGACGCGCGTAAGGTTCGATCGGCGCGAAATGGCGCGCCATGTAGACCGCCTGCCCCACGCTCACATCCGCTGCCGAGAAGCCCCCGTCGAGCAGATAATCCCGCCCCTCCAGCCGCGCCTCGATCGCCTCGTAGCATTTCGCCGCCCGCTTGGCCTCGATCTGCATAACCACCGGGCTGCGCATCGCGTCGTCATAAAGCACGAGGTGCTGCTGGGTCAGCGCCGCGACATGCTGGCTGAGCGTCTCCGCGAAATGCACCCAGATCAGCCAGTCGATCCGTTCGTCATCGCCCGGCATCCGGCCCATGCCGGTCTCGGGAAAGCGCTCGCACAGAACCTCGGTGATCGCGCCGGTTTCCCAGATGCAGCGCCCGTCCATCTCCAGCGCGGGCACGCGGCCCGCCGGGTTCAGCTTCAGGTATTCCGGGCTGCGCAGGGTCTTGTCGAAGGGCCATTGCACCACCTCGAACTCGATACCCAATTCATGCAGCAGCCACAGCGTCCGCATCGAGCGGCTCTGCGGCACGTGATGCAGACGGATCATGCGGCCTCCTCCTCGGCCAGAACGATCAGCGCCGCCCCGGCCTCGACCTGCGCGCCCTCGGTCACCAGAACCTCGGCCACCACGCCGTCACGGCCCGCCGTCAGCGCATGTTCCATCTTCATCGCCTCCAGCACGGCCAGGCGGTCGCCCGCCGACACGGCCTGCCCCGGCGCGACCAGCACGGCCTTCACCAGCCCGGGCATCGGCGCCTCGATCCGGCCCGCCGCCGCCCCCGGCCCGGCGGCCACGTCCAGCGGATCGGGGATGGTGAAATGCGCAGCCTCCCCCCAGAAGATTGACAGCCCGGCGTCATGGTGCACCACCCGCGCCGGAACCGGCTGCCCGTCCAGGGACCAACGGCCACCCTCGCATGTGACCTCGGTCTCGCCGCCTTCTCGGATCAACCGCGCCCGGCCAGCGCCCAGAACCGCGACGCGTCCTGCGTGCAGCGTGTCCCCTTCCGCCACGCACACCGCCCGCTCCAAGGGCACCCACAGTGCGAAGCCCGGAGCTGCATCCGGCACACCGGCCCCAAGCGCCGCCCCCGCCAGCGCCAGTGCCACCGCGTCGGAGCCGGCCGCGACCTCCTCGGACAGGTCCGCCACGTCGCGGTCGATCAACCCGGTATCCACGTCGCCGGCCGCGAACCGCTCATGCGTCGCCAACCGCCGCAGGAAAGTCAGGTTTGTGACCGATCCCGCCACCTCGGTCTCGGCCAAGGCGCGGTCCAACTGCCGCAGCGCCACCGCGCGCGTGGGCCCATGCACGATCAGCTTGGCGATCATCGGGTCGTACCACGGGCTGATCTCATCGCCTGCCCGCACGCCGGTATCGGCCCGCACGCCATCGGGAAAGCGCAGATGCGCCAGGCGGCCCGTCGCGGGCAAGAAGCCTTTCGGCACGTCCTCGGCATAAAGCCGCGCCTCGAAGGCATGGCCGGTGATCGACAGATCCTCCTGCCGCGCGGGCAGGGCCTCGCCGGCGGCCACGCGCAACTGCCACTCCACCAGGTCCACGCCCGTGATCGCCTCGGTCACCGGGTGCTCGACCTGAAGCCGCGTGTTCATCTCCATGAAGTAGAACCGGTCAGGCCGCAGCCCGGCACTGGCATCGACGATGAACTCGACGGTCCCCGCCCCGCTATAGCCGATCGCCTCGGCCGCGCGCACGGCCGCTGCCCCCATCTCGGCGCGCATCTCCTCGGTCATGCCGGGGGCGGGCGCTTCCTCGATCACCTTCTGGTGGCGGCGCTGGAGCGAGCAATCCCGCTCGAAGAGATGCACCGCATGCGTCCCATCGCCAAAGACCTGCACCTCGATATGGCGCGGTTTCTCGACAAATTTCTCGATCAGCACCGCGTCATTGCCAAAGGCCGTCGCGGCCTCCCCCTTGGCCGAGGCCAGCGCCTCCAAGAAACCGGCGGGCGCATCCACCTTGCGCATCCCCTTGCCGCCGCCGCCCGCGACGGCCTTGATCAGCACCGGGTAGCCGATGGCATCCGCCGCGCCCGACAGATGCTCGGGGTCCTGGTTCGCGCCATGATAGCCCGGCACGACCGGCACCCCGGCCTCGTGCATCAGCGCCTTGGCGGCATCCTTCAGGCCCATGGCGCGGATCGCCTTGGCCGACGGCCCGATGAAGACAAGCCCCGCCGCCTCGACCGCGTCCACGAAATCGGGGTTCTCGCTCAGGAAGCCATAGCCCGGATGGATCGCCTGCGCCCCCGTTGCCTGCGCCGCCGCGATGATCGCGTCTCCCCGCAGGTAGCTGTCCGCCGGGCGCGGCCCGCCGATATGCACCGCCTCGTCGGCCATCGCCACGTGGCGCGCCTCCGCATCCGCGTCGGAATAGACCGCCACCGTGCCCACGCCCAGCTTGCGCGCGGTCTCGATCACCCGGCAGGCAATCTCGCCCCGGTTCGCAATCAGGATCTTGTGAAACATCATCCCTCCCTCGGACGCGCAGGGGTCCTCACCCGTCCCGCCCCTTCATCTTGGCCAAAAACCTCTCGGGGGAGCGCGAGGGGGCAGACAGCCCCCTCGCTCCCGCGGCCGGCACCAGCGGCACCGTTCGATCCTTGAAGGACCGGCCCGTCACAGACCCGCCGCCCCTTCAAACGCTTGCCTCCCCCAGGTCCTCGACCACCTCGAACCGCTCCCAGATCAGCTTCATGTCGGGGGCGAAAATCCCCTTGCGGCGGTAATAGCGTTCATGCCCCGCGCGCCAGCCGGCGAGGCTGTCATCCTCGCCCTCCATCAGCGCCATCTCCTCGGTCATGTCGCAAAAGCGCACGGGCACAAGGTCCAGTGTCCGCGTCACAAGCTGCGGCACGTCGTGGAAATCGACCGCGATATCGCAACGCCCGACGACCGGCGCGTCCTGCCCTGCCGCGATCTCTGCCTCGGAACTGCAGGTCGCCCGCTTCTTTCCCGCCCGAACAAGCGCGATCAACTCCGCGCACAGCTTCGGACCGTCACCGAAGCGGTAGGTCACGGCCCCGGGATAGCGCCGCCGCAGATCGTCCAGGCTCACCGTCACATCCGGAACACGCCAAAGCGCGTCTCCTCGATGGGCGCGTTCAGCGCCGCCGACAGGCTCAGCCCCAACACCTCGCGCGATTTGCGCGGGTCCACGATCCCGTCATCCCACAGCCGCGCCGAGGCATAGAGCGGGTGGCTCTGCCGCTCGAACATCTCGACGGTCGGGCGCTTGAACTCGGCCTCCGCCTCGGCGGACCACTCTTCGCCGGCTTTCTCCAGCGCGGCGCGTTTCACCGTCGCCAGAACACCCGCCGCCTGCGCGCCGCCCATCACCGAGATCCGCGAATTCGGCCAAGTCCACAGGAAGCGCGGCGAATAAGCCCGCCCGGCCATGCCGTAATTGCCCGCGCCAAAGGATCCGCCAACCAGCATCGTCACCTTCGGCACCGAGGTCGTGGCGACCGCCGTCACCATCTTGGCGCCGTGCCGCGCGATCCCCTCGTTCTCGTATTTGCGGCCCACCATGAAGCCGGTGATGTTCTGCAAGAAGACCAGCGGGATCTTCCGTTGCGAACACAGCTCCACAAAATGCGCAGCCTTCTGCGCGCTTTCGGAAAACAGCACGCCATTGTTGGCGATGATGCCCACGGGCAGGCCCATCACCTCGGCAAAGCCAGTCACGATCGTCTCGCCATAGCGCGGCTTGAACTCGTCGAACCAGCTGTCATCGACCAGCCGCGCGATCACCTCGCGGATGTCATAAGGCGTCGACAAGGACGCCGGCACCACGTCGAACAGCTCCTCCGGATCATAGGCCGGGGGCCGCCCCCGTAGGGCGGGCTTCAGCCCGCCATCCCCCACACCCTTCAACGACCCGACCGCCCGCCGCGCCAGCGCCAGCGCATGCGCGTCATCCTCGGCAAGGTAATCGGCCACACCCGACAGGCGCGTGTGCACATCGCCACCGCCCAGGTCCTCGGCGCTCACCACCTCGCCCGTCGCGGCCTTCACCAAAGGCGGCCCGGCCAGGAAGATCGTCCCCTGTTCCTTCACGATGATCGTCACGTCCGACATAGCGGGCACATAGGCGCCCCCGGCGGTGCAGGAGCCCATCACGACGGCGATCTGCGCGATCCCCTTCGCACTCATCCGCGCCTGGTTGTAGAAGATGCGCCCGAAATGGTCGCGGTCGGGGAAGACCTCGTCCTGCTGCGGCAGGTTCGCACCACCACTGTCCACCAGGTAGATGCAGGGCAGATGGCATTCCTCGGCGATCTCTTGCGCGCGCAGGTGCTTTTTCACCGTCATCGGGTAATAAGTGCCGCCCTTCACCGTGGCGTCGTTGCACACCACCATGACCTCGCGGCCCTGCACCCGGCCCACGCCCGCGATCACGCCCGCCGCCGGGGCCGCGCCGTCATACATGCCATGCGCCGCCGTCGCACCGACCTCAAGGAAAGGCGATCCGGGGTCGAGCAGGTTCGCCACCCGCTCGCGCGGCAGCATCTTGCCCCGCGACAGGTGCCGCTCCCGCGCGCGCGCGCCGCCACCGGCGGCGGCCAGCGCGGCGGCCTCCTCGATCACGCGCAGCGCGTCGAGATGCGCGGCCCGGTTCGCCCGCGCCTCCTCCGATCCCGTCACCAGAGCAGATTTCAATCTCATCTCACGCCTCCCCGCGCCTCATGTCCCAAGCTCCGCTTCCAGGGCGGCTGCATCAATCTCGACCGGCCGTCCGAGCCGGTCGACCGGATAGGCCCGCGCTGTGCCGCCCTCGGGCGCGCAGATCACCACCATGCGCACCTCCGGCAGGGCCGAGGGGCGGGCGAAGCAATCGGTGCGCGCGCCGCCGGTCTCGGCCACGTAACCCGCCGCCACCGCCTCGATGATCGCCGTCTCGCCGGGTGGCGCGGCCCGCAGACCCAGCAACACGCCCAGCGCCCCGCCAAAGGCCAGAAGCGCCGCAAGCGGCAGGATCAGGCCACGCCGCCCGCCCATCGCCTCAGCCCATCGCCGCCATCAATTCCCGCCCGATCAGCATCCGCCGGATCTCGGAGGTGCCTGCCCCGATCTCCATCAGCTTGGCGTCACGGAACATCCGGCTGACCGCGCTGTCATTCATGAAGCCCGCGCCCCCCATCGCCTGCACCGCCTGATGCGCGACCTTCATCCCTTCTTCCGAGGCATAAAGCACGCAGCCCGCCGCATCCTGCCGCGTGACCTCGCCGCGATCACAGGCGCGCGCGACCTCGTAGGCATAGGCGCGCGAGGTGTTCAGCGCGACATACATGTCGGCGATCTTGCCCTGCATCAGCTGGAAGTTTCCGACCGGCTGGCCGAACTGCTTGCGCTCGGCCATGTAGGGCATGATCTCGTCCATGCAGCCGGCCATGATGCCGATATTGACGCCCGACAGGACCACGCGCTCGTAATCGAGGCCCGACATCAGAACGCGCACGCCGCGCCCCTCTTCGCCAAGGACGTTCTCGAACGGCACCTCGACATCCTCGAACACCAGCTCGGCCGTGTTCGACCCGCGCATGCCCATCTTGTCGAAATGCCCGCTGGTCGAAAAACCCTTCATCGATTTCTCGACGATAAAGGCCGTGATGCCCTTCGATCCGGCCTCGGGGTCGGTCTTGGCATAGACCACCAGCGTGTCGGCATCGGGGCCGTTGGTGATCCAGTATTTCGTGCCGTTCAGCGTGTAATAGCCGTTCTTCTTCTCGGCGCGCAGCTTCATGCCCACCACGTCGGAGCCCGCGCCCGCCTCGGACATGGCCAGCGCGCCGACATGCTCGCCCGAGATCAGCTTGGGCAGGTATTTACTCTTCTGCTCCTCGGTCGCGTTCAGCTTGATCTGGTTGACGCAGAGGTTCGAATGCGCCCCGTAGCTCAGCCCGATCGAGGCCGAGACGCGGCTGATCTCCTCCACCGCGATGGTATGGGCGAGGTATCCCATCCCCGCGCCGCCATAGGCCTCGTCCACCGTGATTCCCAGAAGGCCCAACTCGCCCATCTCGGTCCACAGCTCGTTCGGAAACGCGTTGGTTTTGTCGGTCTCGGCAGCCAGCGGCTTCACCCGCTCCTGCGCCCAGCGGTGCACCATCTCGCGCAGCGCATTCACGTCTTCGCCGAGATCGAAGTTCATCGAGGCCATGAACATGCCCTCGCCCTCCCTTTAATTGAACACTTGTTCATTTAATACGGGCATGGGTGAGTCGAGTCAAAGGGGAACTGCGTTGACGGAATCTTAACCTTTCCGTGGCAGGGTCCCCGGTCATGGACATGTCCCGCCGGGCGCTGACACCGCCCGGCCCGCAAGATCAGGGTCCCAGCCGCCGCCCAAGACAGCCCCCAAAGGGCCAAGGCGGCGGGCCACCGAGCAAGCTCAAAGGCCCCGGACGATCCCGGGGTGTGGACACCGCCCCCTTGGCGGCGCCGCCATCCTTGCGACCTGACCAGAGGTGCGACGCGCCCCTCCCCCGAGATATCGCCAACCAGAAGGCCCCATCGGACATGGCCCCATGTCCGACCCGGAAAACGCGAGTTTTCCGCCGTTTTCCGTTGCGGAAAACGCCCCCCTTGCCATCCCGCGTGCCAGGCTGTTCCCTGCCGGCCGACCCGACGAAAGGCTCCGCCATGCTCAGCTACCACGTTTCAGACGTCTTCACCGACAGGCCGTTTTCCGGCAATCCGCTGGCCATCGTCGAGGGGGCCGACGGCCTGAGCGACGCGCAGATGCAGACCATCGCGCGGCAGTTCAACCTGTCCGAGACCATCTTCGTCCAGACACCCTACGACCCTGCCCATACCGCCAAGGTGCGCATCTTCACGCCCGCGGCCGAGATCCCCTTCGCAGGGCACCCCACCATCGGTTGCGCCCTGCATCTCGCGGGCGGACAGGACGGCACGATCACCCTCGAAGAGCGCGCGGGCCTCGTTCCCGTCGCGATCACCCGATCCGGCACGCTGGCCGAGTTCACCGCCCCGCGCATCCCGGCCCCCATCGGCACCGCGCCCGATGCCGCCACCATCGCCGCCGCCATCGGCCTTTCGCCTGCGCAGATCGGCCCCCACGCGCCCGGCGCGTTCGAGGGAGGCCCGGCCTTTCTCTACGCGCAGCTGACCGACCCTGCCGCGCTGGCCGCCGCCGCCCCGGCACAGCCCGGATGGGGGACCATGATTGCGACGGCGGGCATCGACGACACCGGCCGTTCCCCCGTGGGTCTCTACCTCTATACCGCTGGCGCGGGCTGCGACTGGCAGGCGCGGATGTTCGCCCCCGATGACGGCGTCCCGGAGGACCCGGCCACCGGCTCGGCCACCGCGCTTCTCGCCGGGCAACTCCTCGCCAATGGGGCGCTTTCCGATGGCACCACTACCCTCAGCCTCCACCAAGGGGTCGAGATGGGCCGTCCCTCCGCCCTGCGCCTCTCGGTCGACGTGGCAGATGGCGCACTCACCGCGATCCGTGTCGCGGGGTCCGCCGTGCCCGTCGCCTCGGGCCAGATCCGAATTCCGTGAGCGCGGCTTTCCCCCGGCCCGCGACCTGCCTATATCTGCCCCATGATCGCTGACATCCTCCGCCGCCTGACGGCCCCCGACCCCGATCCGCTCCCCTTCGACGACGCGCGCCTCGCGCTCGCCGCCCTTCTGGTGCGCATCGCCCGTTCCGACGATGACTACGCCGAGATCGAGAAGGACCGGATCGAAACCCTGCTCGCCAAACGCTACGGCCTCTCCGCCCAGGCGGCCACCGCCCTGCGCGTCGAAGCCGAAGCGATGGAGGCCGAGGCCCCCGACACCGTCCGCTTCACCCGCGCCATCAAGGATTCGGTCCCCTACGAGGCCCGCGAAAAGGTGGTCGAGGCGATGTGGGACATCGTGCTGGCCGATGGCGAACGCGACCACGAGGAAGACGCCCTCCTGCGCCTCGTTGCGCCGATGCTGGGGGTGAACGACCGCGATTCGAACCTCGCCCGCCAGAGGGTCGAAGCCGCGCGGAAATGATCGCCTCCCTGCCGATGTAGCCGCGGCCCGAGAACCGGGCCGCCCATGACGCATGGTAGGAGCTGATCCGCGACGGCCTGCGCGCCCGCGGCATGCACGCCATCACGCCGGCCGAACCGGCCCGCCACGCGGCCCTGCCGGTTCCACCAGCGCCGCCGGAATAGGCAAACGACGCTGAAATTGGCGAAAACCGACCCTTTCCTGTGCGTCACACTGCACAGGGACGTTGCATTTGCCGCCTTCATGGGCACAAATCGCGGGAAACTCGAAGGGACGCTGCCAAACGTGACCGACCAGACACCGCCTGTGATCCAGATCACCGGCCTGCACAAAAGCTTCGGCACACTGGACGTGCTGCGCGGGGTCGACCTGACCGCCCGCGCGGGCGATGTCGTGTCGCTGATCGGATCCTCCGGCTCGGGGAAATCCACGCTCCTGCGCTGCGCCAACCTGCTGGAAGACAGCCAGCAGGGCGAGATCCTGTTCGAGGGAGAGCCGGTCACATGGCGCGGCACGGGGCGCAATCGCCACCCCGGCGATGCCGCGCAGGTCCGGCGCATTCGCACCAACCTGTCGATGGTCTTTCAGCAGTTCAACCTGTGGTCCCACCTGACCATCCTGCAAAACGTCATGGAAGCGCCCGTGACGGTGCTGGGCGAGGACCGCGCCGTGGTCGAGGATCGCGCCCGCGCGCTTCTCGACAAGGTCGGCATCGGCGACAAGGCCGACGCCTGGCCCGCGCAGCTTTCCGGCGGGCAGCAGCAGCGCGCCGCCATCGCCCGCGCATTGTGCATGGAGCCGCGCGCGCTTCTGTTCGACGAGCCGACATCCGCTCTCGACCCCGAGCTCGAGCAGGAGGTCGTCCGCGTGATCCGCGCGCTGGCCGAGGAAGGCCGCACCATGGTCCTCGTGACCCATGACATGCGCATGGCGCGCGACCTCAGCGACCACGTGATTTTCCTGCACCAGGGCAAGATCGAGGAAGAGGGGGCGCCCGCCGACCTCTTCGCCAACCCGAAGTCCGAACGGCTTCGCCAATTTCTCAGCCACAGTCAGGCCGCCTGACCGAGGGCCGAGACCCTTCAAACCCAACCAGGGAGACTACCCGAATGAAAAAACTGATTCTTACCGCTGCGCTTGTCGGCCTGACCGCCGGTGCGGCCTTTGCCGAGGCGCATGGCAACGTCGTCCGCATGGGCACCGAGGGCGCCTACCCTCCGTACAACTTCATCAACGATGACGGCGAGATCGACGGCTTCGAGCGTGTCCTGGGCGACGAGCTGTGCGCCCGTGCCGAGCTGACCTGCGAGTGGGTTCTGAACGACTGGGATTCGATCATCCCGAACCTGACCTCGGGCAACTACGACACGATCATCGCCGGCATGAACTTCAACGCCGAGCGGGACGAGGTCATCGACTTCACCCAGGCCTACATCCCGCCGTCGGATTCGCTGTTCGTGGGTCTGTCCGATGATGTCGAGCTGGACGGCGCGGTGATCGCGGCCCAGACCAACACCATCCAGGCCAGCTACATCGCCTCGGAAACCGGCGCGACCCTGATCGAGTTCGCCACCCCCGATGAAACCGTCGCCGCCGTCCGCAACGGCGAGGCCGACGCGGTCTTCGCCGATGGCGACTACCTGCTGCCGATCGTGGCCGAAGATGCCGACCTGATGGTCATCCTCGACCCGGTGCAGGTCGGCGGCGGTGTTGCCATGGGCCTGCGCGAAGGTGACGAGCTGATCGCGGTCTTCGACGAGGCGATCACCTCGATGAAGGAAGACGGCACGCTGAACGCGCTGCTGCTCGAGTGGTTCGGCGAAGAGACCCCGACCTGGTAATCACGCCAAACACGCGGGGCGCGGCCAATCGCGCCCCGTGTTGCGTTTGCATAACCCGGTCTGTGGAAAGGCCCGCCTTCTCCACAGGCCAGCGGTGAGCCGATGTTCGAATACTGCTCAGATCCAGACACGCTCTCGACCCTGAACTGGTTCAGTTGCTACCTGACCAACGGGGCGCATTTCCGGTTCTACCAGAGCTTTCTGACCGTGTTCGCGCTGCTGGCCGTGACCGCGCCAATATCGCTGGCCTTCGGCTTTGCCGCCGCCGCCGCGTCGCGCAGCCATGTCGCCCCGTTTCGCTGGGTGGGCAAGGGCTATACCGCGATGGTGCGCGGTGTGCCCGACATCGTCTTTTTTCTTTTCTTCGTGCTCGTCCTCGACCAGGGGATCGAGTATCTGCGCCATATCGTGACCTGCCCCGACTGGGACGAGCCGATCCGGCAGGGCGCGAATTTCCTCGTCTGCGACGCGGCCCGCACGCCGCAATCGACCAGCCCGCAATGGGTGCACGAGGTCTACAATTTCGCGCTGGCGGTCTTCACCTACGCCATCGTCTTCGGCGCCTTCTGCGGCAATGTCCTGTTCGGCGCCATGCGCGCCGTGCCCCGCGCGCAGCTTGAGACCGCTGAGGCCTATGGCATGACGCGGCGCCAGACCTTCTGGCGCATCCTAGTTCCGCAGATGTGGATCTACGCGCTTCCGGGCCTGTCGAACATCTGGATGATCCTCATCAAGGCCACGCCGCTTCTGTTCCTGCTGGGGATCGAGGATGTCGTCTACTGGGCGCGCGAGCTGGGCGGCAGCCGCACCTCGGCCTACCAGTACCCGCATCCCGACTGGCGCTTCTGGTACTTCCTCGGGCTGCTGGTGTTCTACCTGTCCTTCACCCGTGTCTCGGAAATCGTGCTGGCGCGCCTGACCCGCAAGCTGAGCCACGGACAGGCGACGATGGCGGGCGAAGACATGCGAAAGGCGGCGGCATGATCTGCGGCGAAGCGCTCCAATCCTACGGCCTGCGCGCACTCGGCTTTGGCGAGCGCCTGCTGCCGCGCGGCGAGATCACGCTATGCGACCAGGTCGTTCTGATCGGCTCGGGCATGATCTGGAACGTCTATTTCGCGGTGCTGGCGCTGCTTTTCGGGTTCGCCTTCGCCGTGCTGCTGGCGGTGGCCAAGAACACGCCCTCGCGGCTGACGCGCAAACCGGCGGAATGGTTCATCTTCGTCTTCCGGGGCTCGCCCCTCTTCATCCAGTTCTTCATGGCTTACGAGGCCTTCGTGATGCTGCCCCGCGTGGGCGTCGAGTTCGAGCTGTTCGGCATCATGATCGAGGCCGAGACCCGCTGGTTTGCGCGCGCCTGGCTGGGGGCGCTGATCGTGCTCTTTCTCAACACCTCGGCCTACACCGCCGAGATCTTTTACGGCGCGCTGCGCGCTGTGCCGAAAGGCGACCTGGAGGCGGCGGATGCCTACGGCCTGTCCGGTTGGAAGAAGTTTCGCCGCATCACTTTCCCGACGATGCTGCGGCTGGCCTGGCCCGCCTACACGAACGAGGCGATCTTCCTGTTTCATGCCACGGCGCTGGTCTTCTTCGCCTCCTTCCCGGCCTTCCAGCAAAAGGGCGACGCGCTCTATTACGCCAGCTATTTCGCGGACCGGACGTTCAATCCGTTCATCCCCTACCCGATCGTGGCGGTCTATTTCGTGATCTTCACGCTGGTCATCATCGGTCTCTTCGGCGCGATGAACCGGCGGCTGAACCGCCACCTTCCCTCGGAACAGAGGCCGCGATTGCGCTTGCGTCCGACCCTGATCCGATAGCTATATCGGCGCATGGAAGCCTATCTTCACGACAATCCCCAGATCAAATCGATCCGCGTCGCCGCCGCCGATCTCAACGGCCAGCCGCGCGGCAAACGCATCGCCCGCCGCTACGCCGACAAGGCCATCACCGAGGGGACGCGCTTTCCCTATTCGGTGCTGAACCTCGACATCTGGGGCGAGGATATCGACGACAGCCCCCTGGTGTTCGAGGCGGGCGATCCCGATGGCATCCTGATGCCGACCGAGCGCGGCTTTGTCCCGATGCCGTGGCTGGATGCGCCGACCGCCCTTCTGCCGATCTGGATGTTTCACCATGACGGGCGCCCCTATGAGGGCGACCCGCGGCAGGCCTTGGCCCGCGTCGTCGCCCGCTATGCCGAGCGCGGCCTGAGCCCCGTGGTTGCCACCGAGATGGAGTTCTACCTGATCGACGACCGGGGCCGCGAATTGCGCGTGCCGCCCTCGCCCCGCTCCGGCAAGCGGCGGCACCAGGCGGAAATCCTCGCCATGCGGCAGCTCGATGCGTGGGACAACTTTTTCACCGCGCTCTACGACGCGTGCGAGGCGATGGATATTCCCGCCGATACTACGATCTCCGAGGCCGGGCCGGGCCAGTTCGAGATCAACCTGATGCACCAGGCCGACGCGCTGAAGGCCGCCGACGATGCGTGGTTGTTCAAGATCGCGGTCAAGGGGCTGGCGCGCCAGCACGGGTTCGCGGCCAGCTTCATGGCCAAACCCTACCCGGATTATTCCGGCAACGGGCTGCACACGCATTTCTCGGTGCTGGATGCCGAGGGCAACAACATCTTCGACGAACGCCGCGCGGGGGGCGAGGCGCGGCTTGGCCATGCCATCGCGGGCTGCATGGCGGCGATGCCAGGCTCGATGCTGGTCTTTGCGCCGCACGCCAGCAGCTATGATCGCCTTGTGCCCGGCGCCCATGCGCCGACCGGCATCGCCTGGGCGCATGAGAACCGCACGACCGCCCTGCGCGTGCCCTCGGGCGGCCCTGCGGCGCGGCGGATCGAACATCGCGTCGCGGGCGGTGACATCAACCCCTACCTGTTCCTCGCCGCCGTGCTGGGCGCTGCGCTGAACGGGCTGGAGGACGAGGCGACGCCGCCGCCCCCGATCACCGGCAACGCCTATGACAAGGATCTTGCGCAACTGCCCGGCTCCTGGGCCGAGGCGATTGAGGCCTTCGACCAAAGCCCCGAGATCGCGCGGATTTTCCCCGAGGAAATCCGCCGCAACTTCCTCGCCACCAAGCGGCAGGAGCTGCACTACATGGCCGAGTTGTCCGAGGACGAGCAGCAGGAACTCTACCTCGACACCGTTTGACGCGGCGCGTCAGGTCGCGATCTGCTCGACAAGGTTTTTCAGCAATTCGGCCGAGGCGCGAAGCCCCTCGGTCTCGTCGCGGCTCAATTCCGGCATCAGGGTCGCCGACACGCCCTCGCGCCCCACCAGCCGCGGCAGGGACAGCGCCACGTCGGGCACCCCCAAAACCTCGCCCTCGACGGTCGAGACCGACAGCACCGCCTGTTCATCCCCGGCGATGGCGCCGACGATCCGGGCCAGCCCGCCGCCGATCCCGTACCACGTGGCCCCCTTGCCCTCGATGATCGTGTAGGCGGCGTTGCGTACGCCCTTATCGATCTGCTCCCGCACATCCGCCGTCAGGGGGGCGCTGATCTGGGCGGCGAAATCGGTCAGCGCGACCGAACCGGCCCGCGCGTTCGACCAGGCCAGAACCTCGCTGTCACCGTGTTCGCCCAGCACATAGGCATGGACCGAGCGCGGCGAGATCCCGAGGTGCCGTCCGACCAGCCAGCGGAACCGCGCGGTATCGAGGATCGTGCCCGACCCGATCACGCGCCCCGGCGGCAGGCCCGAGATTCGCGCGGTGACCTGCCCCATGATATCGACAGGGTTCGAGGCGACCAGCAGGATCGCACTGGGGCAAACGGCCATGACCTCGCCCACCACGGCGCGAAACACGGCGGCGTTGCGCTCCAGCAGGGCCAGCCGCGTCTCGCCCGGTTTCTGCGACACGCCGCAGGACAGGATGACCACATCCGCCCCGTCCAGATCGGCGTAATCGCCATGGCGCACCAGGGCCGGCGCGGCGAAGGGCACGGCATGGGCGATATCCTCGGCCTCGGCCCGGGCGCGCGCGGTGTCGATATCGATGAACACGATCTCGCGCGCATGGCCGCGCTGGATCAGGGCAAACCCCGCTGCCGATCCGACCATGCCTGCGCCTACGATTCCGACTTTCATGCCTTACCTCCCGAGGTTTCGCAGCTGCAGCACAACATGGAACGGCGGCGCATGGCAAACCCCGATGCGCGCCCACTTGTGCCGGATCGCGGGCAGGCATAGCTTCGCGCCATACCCTTTTGACGGATTACCCCCATGCGTATCGGCATCCTGCAAACCGGCCATGTCCCGGATGAGATCAAGGCCACGGACGGCGAATATGCCGACATGTTCGCCCGCCTCTTCGAAGGGCGCGAGTTCACCTATGACGTCTATAACGTCGTGGACATGGAGTTTCCCGACGGCGCCGCGGCGGCGGAGGGCTGGCTGATCACGGGCTCCAAGCATGGCGCCTACGAAGATCACCCGTGGATCCCCCCGCTGGAGGAGCTGATCCGCGCCATCCGCGATGCGGGCGCGCCTCTGGTGGGCATCTGTTTCGGCCACCAGATCATCGCGCAGGCGCTTGGCGGCACGGTCGAGAAATTCGCCGGCGGCTGGTCCGTCGGGCGGCGCAGCTACCAGGTGGGCGACCGGACGCTTTACCTCAACGCGTGGCACCAGGACCAGGTGGTCGCCCTGCCCGAGGGGACGACCGTTCTGGGCCATAACGATTTCTGCGCCAACGCGGTGCTGGCCTTCGGCCCGCGCATCCTGACGGTGCAACCCCATCCCGAATTCGGCGCCTCCGTCGTGCAGGGCCTGATCGAGCACCGCTCGGCCACCGTGCCCGACCCGCTGGTCGACGCCGCGCGCGAGGGGCTGTCGCGGCCCACCGACAACCCGCCCGTCGCCGATTGGCTGGCCGATGTGCTGGAAGGGGCGGACGCCACCGTCCTGCCCGGCAATTTCACGCGAAAGGTCAGCGCATGAGCGCGATGAGCAATCTTGTCGAACGCCTGCCCGAGGTGGCGCAAGTCTATCTCGAAGGGCGCAGCATCGACGAAGTGGAGTGCATCGTCGCCGACCTCGCCGGGGTCGCGCGGGGCAAGGCGATGCCGGGCGGCAAATTCGCCCAGCAGACACATTTCTACCTGCCCAACTCGATCTTCTTCCAGACGATCACCGGCGATTGGGCCGACAACCCGCTGGACGTGGGCTTTACCGAGCCGGACATGGTCCTGACCCCGGATTTCACCACCGCCCTGCCCGCGCCCTGGACCGCCGACTGGACGCTGCAGGTGATCCACGACATCGACGATCAGCAGGGCCAGCCGGTGCCCTTCGCCCCGCGCAACGTCCTCAAACGGGTGGTGGCGCTTTACAACGCGCGCGGCTGGACCCCCATCGTCGCGCCCGAGATGGAATTCTACCTCGTCGCGCCCAACACCGACCCCGCCCGCGCGATCGAACCGCCGATGGGCCGGTCGGGGCGGCGCGCCGCCGCGCGGCAGGCCTATTCCATGTCGGCGGTCGATGAATACGGCCCCGTCATCGACGACATCTACGATTTCGCCGAGGCGATGGGCCTGGAAATCGACGGCATCCTGCAAGAGGGCGGCGCGGGCCAGGTGGAGTTGAACCTGCGCCATGGCGACCCGGTGCGGCTGGCCGACGAGATGTTCTATTTCAAGCGCATGATCCGCGAGGCCGCGCTGAAGCATGACTGCTACGCGACCTTCATGGCCAAGCCGATCGAGGGCGAGCCGGGCAGCGCCATGCATATCCACCACTCGGTGGTCGACATGGAAACCGGGCAGAACATCTTTTCCGATGCCGAGGGGGACGAGACCCCGGCCTTCGGTCATTTCATCGGCGGGATGCAGCGGCACCTGCCCTCGGTCATCGCGCTGCTGGCGCCTTACGTGAACAGCTACCGCCGCTACGTCCCGGATTTCGCCGCGCCCATCAACCTCGAATGGGCGCGCGACAACCGCACCACGGGGCTGCGCGTGCCGATCTCGGATGCCGCAGGGCGTCGCGTGGAAAACCGCCTGCCGGGGATGGATTGCAACCCCTATCTCGGGATCGCGGCCTCGCTCGCCTGTGGCTACCTGGGGCTGGTGAACGCCATCGCGCCGGGTGAGCCATGGGTGGGCGATGCCTATACCGGCGACGACAATATCCCGCGCGGCCTTGGCGCGGCGCTCGACCTGCTGCGCGAGGACACGGCCATTCGCGAGGTGCTCGGCACCGAGTTCTGCGACGTCTATGCCGCTGTCAAAGACCTCGAATACAACGAGTTCCTGCAAGTGATCAGCCCGTGGGAGCGGGAGCATCTGCTCCTGAACGTGTGACGCCCGTCATGAGCGCGCTTTACCGCAACGACCGCCCCGGCAGCCATGCGCCGTCCTGGTATGCCTCGGCCCTGCCCGCGCCGCCGACGCGCCCCGCCCTGCTGGGCGAGGTCAGGGCGGATGTGGCGATCCTGGGGGCCGGGTTCACCGGGCTGTGGGCCGCGCTGGTGCTGGCCCGCGCCGGGCGGCAAGTGGTGGTGCTGGATGCGCATCGCGTGGGCTTCGGCGCCTCGGGGCGGAATGGCGGGCAGGTCCATTCGGGATACAACAAGCCGCTGGATTGGCTAGAGTCGAAACTGGGCGACACGCGCGCCCGCGCGCTGTGGGACCTGTCCGAAGGGGCGAAGGACCAGCTGCGCGATTTCTGCGCCGCCCATGCCCCCGAGGCCGCCTTTCGACCCGGCATCGCCCACGGTGTCTACAGCTCCGCCGAGTTGGACGAGGCCCGCGCCGAGGCCGATCATATCGCCGCCAGGACCGGCCAGACCGCCGAGGTGATGGACGCGGACACGTTCGGCGCGCTGGTCAAATCCCCCCTCTACCAGGGCGGCATTCTCGACCACAGCGGCGGGCACCTGAACCCGCTGGCCTATGCGCGCGCCCTGGCGCGCGAGGCCGAGGCGGCGGGCGCGGTGATCTACGAGCAAAGCGAAGTCACGGGGATCGAGGACGGCGCGCAGGTGGTGCTGACCACCGCCGGGGGCCGCGTCACCGCCGATCACGCCATCATCGCGGGCAATGGCTATTTGCCGAACATCCTGCCGCAGGTGAATGCGCGGGTGATGCCGATCAACTCCTTCATCGCCGCGACCGAGCCGCTGCCCGACACCTGGCGCGACGTGCTGGCCGAGGATATCGCCGTGGCCGATTCCCGCTTCGTCGTGAATTACTATCGTTTCTCCGAGGATCGACGGTTCCTCTTTGGCGGGCGCGAGAGCTATTCCATCGGCTTCCCCTCGGACATTTCGACGGCATTGGTGGCCCGCATGACGCGGCTGTTCCCGCAACTGAAGGGCGTCGAGGTCACCCATGTCTGGGGCGGCTCGCTGGGGATCACGGTGCCGCGCCTGCCCTACCTTGCCCGCCTCAGCCCCCGGATGCTGTCGGCGGCCGGGTTCTCGGGGCATGGCGTGGCACTTTCGGGTATGGCGGGGCGGATCATGGCCGAGGCCGTGATGGGGCAGGAGGACGACCTCACCGCCTTCGAGGCCCTGCCGATCCCGCGTTTTCCGGGTGGCACGGCGCTGCGTGCGCCGATCCTGACGCTGGCGATGACGTGGTTCTCGCTGCGCGACCGCCTGGGCATCTGACCTGCTGGCAGCGTCATCTTTCTTTCACTGGCCCTTTTCGCGCGTTTGGGAGTATAAGAATTTCGAAAAGGGACATTTCGAAAAGGTGAAACCATGGCGCCCACGCAGACCGGCCTCGCCCCCAATGTCTATGATGCCGAACCGATCCCCGAGGCGGCCCGGGCCGAGATCGACCGGCTGATGCAATCGGGCGACCTGTTCCGCTACACCGCGCCTGCGGATGCGCCCGTGGCCCTGCTGGAACGCGAATTCGCCGACCTGATGGGCGTGAAATACGCGCTGGCCGTGTCGTCGTGTTCCGCCGCGATCTTCATCTCGCTAGAGGCGTTGGGGCTGGAACCGGGCGCGCGCGTGCTGATCCCCGCCTTCACCTTCGCGGCGGTCCCCTCGGCCATCGTGCATGCGCGGATGCAGCCCGTGCTGGTCGAGGTGGGCGAGAATTACCGCATCGACATCGAGGATTTCAAAGCCAAGCTCGATGACAGCATCAGCGCCGTCATCATCAGCCACATGCGCGGCCATACCTCGGACATGGACGCGATCATGGCGCTGTGCGACGCGGCCGGCATCCCCGTGATCGAGGACGCGGCCCATTCGCTGGGCACCACGTGGCACGGCAAGAAGATCGGCACGATCGGCGCGGTCGGATGTTTCTCGTTCCAGTCCTACAAGATGCTGAACGCGGGCGAAGGCGGCATCCTGATCTCGAACGACGCCGACGTGATCGCGCGCGCCGTGATCCTGTCGGGCGCCTACGAGCACAACTGGAAAAAGCACAAGGGCCCCGAGGGGCAGAACGACCCGGAACTGGCGATGGCCTTTGCCCGCTGGCAGAACAAGCTGCCGCTCTACAACATGCGGTTGCAGAACCTCAGCGCCGCCGTGATCCGCCCGCAGATCCCCGAGCTGGCCCGCCGCGTCCGCGATGGCCGCGCGAACCACGACTATGTGGCGGGGCTGCTGAACGCCTCGCCCTGGCTGAACGTGCCCGACCCGCTTGGCCCGGAAGAGCGCGCGCCCGACTCGATCCAGTTCAACCTCGTGGGCGTCGAGACCGACGACCAGGCCAAGGCCTTTGCCGCGGCCGCCGAAGCGCGCGGCGTGAAGGTGCAGGTTTTCGGCCTGTCGACCGACAATGCCCGCGCCTATTGGAACTGGCAGTTCATCCCCGGCGACATGCCCGACCTGCCGCAGACCCGCGCGATGCTGATGCGCGCCTGCGACGTGCGCCTGCCCGCCCGGCTGACAAAGCCCGAACTGGATTTCGTGGCGGGTGCGCTCCTGGCCGCTGCCGAGGACGTGATGGGCGAGGCGCGCGCCTACGGCACCTGAGCCGAAAAATCTTCTCGAAGATTTTTCGGGTGGGAAGAGTTTTCGTGAAAACTCTTCCCGTCGCGTTTCTGCCAAACGCATCGGCAGATCGTCATGGGTGATGGACAGTCTGACGGGCCGTGGATAGCGTGCCCGCAATCGTCGCGCGATATCCATGAGGACGCCATGAAAGACCATGCCCCCAATTCCTGGGAAGCCCGGGCCGAGGAATACTCGCTCTATGGCTTTACCGATCTGCCCTCGGTCCGCGAACGCGGCACCGTCGTCGTCACCCATGGCGAGGGGCCCTATATCGTCGACACCAACGGCACCCGTTATCTCGACAGCAACTCGGGCCTTTGGAACATGGTCGCGGGCTTCGATCACAAGGGTTTGGCCGAGGCCGCCAAGGCGCAATACGACCGCTTTCCGGGCTATCACGCGTTTTTCGGGCGGATGTCGGACCAGACCGTCGCCCTGTCGGAACGCCTGATCGAGGTGTCCCCCTTCGAGCGGGGCAAGGTGTTCTACACCAACTCGGGCTCCGAGGCGAACGACACCATGGTCAAGATGCTGTGGTTCCTGAACCGCGCCACGGGCCGGCCGCAGGCGCGCAAGATCCTGACGCGCTGGAACGCCTATCACGGGGTCACGGCGATCTCGGCCTCGATGACGGGCAAGCCCTATAACGAGGTGTTCGGCCTGCCGCTGGACGGGTTCATCCACCTGACCTGCCCGCATTACTGGCGCTTCGGCGCGGAGGGCGAAACGGAGGAACAGTTCACCGCGCGGTTGGCGGCGGAGTTGGAAGAGGTGATCGCGCGCGAAGGCGCCGACACGATCGCGGGCTTCTTCGCCGAACCGGTCATGGGCGCAGGCGGGGTCATCCCGCCGTCGGCGGGCTATTTCCAGGCGATCCAGCCGATCCTGAAAAAGCACGGCATCCCGCTGATCTCGGACGAGGTGATCTGCGGCTTTGGCCGGACGGGCGAGGTCTGGGGCTGCGAGACCTACGGGTTCGTCCCCGACGCCATCATCTCGTCCAAGGCGCTGACGGCGGGGTATTTCCCGATGGGCGCGGTGATCCTCGGCCCCGAGATGACCGACAAGCTGCAGGCGGCCATCGACGCGATCGAGGAGTTCCCGCACGGCTTCACCGCCTCGGGCCACCCGGTCGGCTGCGCCGTGGCGCTGAAAGCGATCGACGTGGTCCTCGAAGAAGGGCTGCTGGACATGGTGCGCGCGGGCGCGGGCCGGATGGAGGCGGGCCTGGCCGAGATCGCCAAGCACCCCAATATCGGGGAGTTGCGCGGCATCGGCTACATGTGGGCGCTGGAGGCGGTGAAGGACCGCGAGGGCAAGGTGCCCTTCGACGGGTCGCTGTCGGTCAGCGAGCGGATCGCCAATGCCTGCACCGATCACGGGCTGATCTGCCGCCCGCTGGGGCAGTCGGTGGTGCTTTGCCCGCCCTTCATCCTGACCGACGCGCAGATGGACGAGATGTTCGAAAAGCTGGACGCCTCTCTGAAACAGGTCTTCGCCGAAGTCGCCTGAGCCCTCCCCCATCACACGAGAAAGGGCGCCGCGCGGCGCCCTTTTGCATGGCGGATCCGGCGATCGCTACATCTTGCTGAGTTTCGATTGCAGGTCGGCAAGCTGCTTCTTGATGTCGGCCAGTTCCTCGTCCGAGCTTTGGCCGCCGCTGCCGGCTTCCGCAGTCTCGGCGCTGTCATCGCCGGACGGGCCGGACCAGCTGTTGCCCATGCCGCCCATCATCGCCTTCATGAAGGCCTCTTGCTGCGCGCGCATTGCCTCGAAGCCGGGCATGTTCGCCATCGGGTTCATCGCGGTCATGTTCTCGACCATCTTCGACTGCCCCTCTTTCAGCATGTCGAAACTCATGGCGAGGAAATCGGGCACGACCGATTGCGCCTGCGTGGTGTAGCTGCGCACAAGGTCGGTCAGCACGGCAATGGGCAGGACGCTTTCGCCGCGACTTTCATGTTCGGCAATGATTTGAAGAAGATACTGGCGGGTCAGGTCATCACCGGATTTCAGGTCGACGATCTTGACCTCGCGGCCCGCGCGGATGAAACCCGCGATATCCTCCAAGGTGACATAGTCCGAGGTCTCGGTGTTGTAGAGACGCCGGCTGGCGTAACGCTTGATCAGCAGCGGCTCGGTCGGCTCGGCCATGCTCTTCTCCCTTCCTGCGATGCAGCATCGGTCAGCCTAAGCCTATCTTAGGGAAAAGCAATCAACCATTTCACGTGATCTTATAGAGGAAAGGGCGGACCGAACCGGCCCGCCCTTCTTGTGTTTCGCGGCGGCGGGGAGGACGCCGGGCGCGAAATCAGGCTTGCTGGCGCCGGGTGGCGCCGCGCAATTACTTCGCCGATGCCTTCTTGGCAGCGGTGGTCACCTCGGCGGTGGCTTTCTTGACGGCGGCGGTGGCTTCTTCGGAAGCTTCCTTGCCGGCGGCCATCATCAGCTCGACGGTTTCCATCTGCACCTTCTTCGCGATCTCGGCGAAGGCGGCCATGGATTCGGCGGTCATCTCGGCCTGGGCCGATGCGAAATCGGTCATGGCTTTGGTGTAGTCGGTCGGCTCTTCCTTGACGGCGGCGACGTCACCCATCTTGGCGATGGTGTCTTTCGTCCACTTCGAGGAGATCTCGGTCGACTTTTCGGCGGCGTCGAGAACGACTTTCGACATCTTCTCGCTCATCGCGGCCGAGCTTTTGAAAGCGTCCGTGTAGGCCGTCATGTCCATCGGAAACGCGTTCATCATTTCGGTCATGTATTTCGTGAAATCGGTGTTAGCCATCTGCTTGCTCCTTGTTCCGCCGGGTGAGCGGGCTTTGCTGCATCTGCACAAAATATGGATGCTGCACTGCAGAAAGTCAAGATTATTCTGCAGTGCAGCATTACCGGAGCGTGTGCGAAACTTCCCTTAGGGAATTCAGCCGTTTACCTTTTCAAGAACATAGGTTCCGGGGGCCGGGGCCAGCACTTTGTAGCCGCCCTCTCCCGGCACGCGGGCCTCGACCTGCTTGCCGGAGCGACTCGCCAGCCACTTGCCCCAACGCGGCCACCACGAGCCTTCGTGGTAGTCGCCGGTGGATTGCCACTCCTCGGGCGAGAGGCTTGGATCGTCATTCGTGTAATGGCCGTATTTCTTCTTGGAGGGCGGGTTGATGATACCGGCGATATGCCCCGACTCCGACAGGATGAAGGTCTTGTTCTTCGACCCCAGTTGCTGGAACCCGCGATAGCTGTCCTTCCAGGCGGCGATATGGTCGGTCTCGCAAGCCACGGCACAGACGGGCACGGTGACGTCCTTGACGCTGAGCGTCTCGCCCAGCAGGTCGAACCCGTCATGGGTCAGCGCGTTCGCCTGGCACAGGCCGCGCAGGTATTGCACCGTCATCTTGCCCGGCAGGTTGGTCGAGTCACCGTTCCAGAACAGCAGGTCGAAGGCCGGGGGCGACTCTCCCATCATGTAGCTGCGGATGGCAGGCTGATAGACAAGGTCCTGCGCGCGCAGGAACGAGAAGGTCTTGGACATGTAGTAGCTGTCCAGATAGCCGGCGGCATCGACCTGCCGCTCGATCGCATCGACAAAATCGTCCTGCAGGAAGACGGTGAATTCCCCCTGCTCGGAGAAATCCACGAGCGTGGTGAAGAAGGTGGCCGACTTGATCGACTTGTCGCCCCGCTTTTTCAGAAGCGAAAGCGTCAGGGCCAGCGTGGTGCCCGCCACGCAATAGCCCACCGCGTTCACCTGCGACTCGCCGGTGATCTCCTTGGCGACGCGGATCGCTTCGAGATAGCCCTCCTCGATATAGGTATCGAGCCCGGCATCGGCGTAGGTTTCATCGGGGTTTTTCCAGCTGACCACGAAGAGGGTAAAGCCCTGCTCGACGATCCACTTGATCAGGCTGTTCTGCGGCTTGAGATCAAGGATGTAGAACTTGTTGATCCAGGGCGGAAAGATCACCAGCGGCGTGCGATGCACCGTCTCGGTCTTGGGGGCGTATTGGATCACCTCCATCATCCGGTTGCGGAACACCACTGATCCTTCCGAGACGCCAAGGTTCTCGCCCACCTTGAACGCGTCGGGGTCGGCCAGCGTCGGCAGCAGGTCGCCGCGTCGCGCCTCGATGTCCCGCACGAGGTTTTCCAACCCCTGCACCAGGCTTGCGCCCTCGGTCTCGACCGCGCGTTCCAGCGCATCGGGGTTGGTGGCGAGGTAGTTGGTGGGCGAAAACAGGTCGATCACCTGACGGGCAAAGAACTCCACCCGCTGCTTGTCGCGCGGCTCCAACCCGTCGAGATCGGCCAGTGCGTCCTCGATGGCCTTGGCGCCCAGCTCGTATTGTTGGCGGACGAAGGCGAAATAGGGATGCGTGCGCCACAGCGGGTTGGCGAACCGCTTGTCCCTGGGTGCCTCGCCATTCTCGGGCAGGGTGAACTGGCCCTGCGCCATGGCATTCTGCATTTCGATGAACTGGGCCATGGTCTTGCCCCAGTATTCCACCTGCGTCTCGATCAGCTTGGTGGGATTGGTCATCATGTCCGACCAATAGGCCGTGCTCGCCTTCAGGTAGAGGTCCTGCCCCGGCCCTTCGAGGCCGACATCGCCCGGCGATTTCTCGGCCAATGCCGCGACGAGACGCTTGGAGAGCGTCTCGATCTTTTGCAGGTTCTCGCTGATGCGATCCAGGTTCTCTCCCATCGCGGCTCCTCCCAAGTCGCTTTGTCCCACCTTGATTTCATCCCTTTTATGCGGCATTTCCAAGTATGGCGATGCCTTGGTGAGGGGGCAAAGCACCGAATTCAACCGGGTGGGGCATGAAATATTGCCCCTGTGGCCTTTGTCCGGCGACGTGGCCCCGCGGCAGGAGACAGTGATGCGTTACCTTCTCACCTATGATTTCATGGAATCCATGCGCGTAACCAACCAGTGGTTGGGCTCGACCGCGCGTGCGATGTGCTCCTACCCGCAGCTTGGGCTGGCGGCGAATCCCTTCATCAACCTGACCGCCGCCTGGGGCGAAGTGACCGAGCGCAGCTTCGCGCGGATGGTCGCGAAACCCGACTGGGGCATCTACTCGATCCCCGGCGATGATGGGCGCGATCACATCATCTCGGTCGAGACGGTCCTGCCCCGCCCCTTCGGCGACCTGATCCGATTCAAGGTGCATGGCCGCGAGCCGACGGGCCGCAAGGTTCTGCTGGTGGCGCCGATGTCGGGCCATTACGCGACGCTGCTGCGCTCGACCGTGCTCAGCCTGCTGCCCGATTGCGACGTCTACATCACCGACTGGCACAATGCCCGCGACATCCCCGTCAGCGAGGGCAAGTTCGATGTCGAGGATTACACGCTCTACCTCGTCGATTTCCTGAAAGAGATGGGGCCAGATACCCACGTGATCGCCGTCTGCCAGCCCGCGCCCCTGGCGCTGGCCGCGACCGCCTACCTGGCCGAGGAAGACCCCGACGCGCAGCCACGCACCCTGACCCTGATCGGCGGCCCGATCGACCCCGACGCGGCGGCGACCGACGTCACCGATTTCGGCAACCGCGTCACCATGGGCCAGTTGGAGCGTCACGTGATCCAGCGCGTCGGCTTCAAGTATCGCGGCGCGGGGCGGCTGGTCTATCCGGGGCTGCAACAGCTGACCAGTTTCATGGCGATGAATGCCGAGAAGCACGCCAAGGCCTTCACCGACCAGATCATGCGCGTCGCCAAGGGCGAGGCGGGCGATCACGACAAGCACAACAAGTTCTACGACGAATACCTCGCCGTGATGGACATGACGGCCGAGTTCTACCTCTCGACGGTCGAGCGGATCTTCAAGGGGCTCGAAATCGCGCAGAACAAGTTCGTGGTGGACGGCAAGCAGGTCGATATCGGCAAGATCACCACCGTCGCGGTCAAGACCGTCGAGGGCGGCAAGGATGACATCTCGGCCCCCGGCCAATGCGTCGCCGCGCTGAACCTGTGCACCGGCTTGCCGCCCGAGAAGAAGGCCAATTACCTCGAACCGAACGCGGGCCATTACGGCATCTTCGCGGGCAAGAGCTGGCGCAACAACATCCGGCCGCTGGTGCTCGATTTCATCGACGCCAATTGCGACGTGCCGAAAACGCCGGTGAAAGAGACCGCGACCGCCGCCGAGTGACGCGCACGGCGGGCTAGCCCGCCGTCCAGCCCCCGTCGACCAGGATCGAGGTGCCTGTCACCATCGCCGCGGCATCCGAGGCGAGGAACAGCACCGCGCCCATGACATCCTCGACCCGCCCCACGCGGCCCAGCTTGATCTTGCTTTCGATCCAGGCACGTTTCTCGGGATCGGCAAAGGTGGCTTCGGTCAGGGGCGTGCGGATGAAGGTCGGGCAGACCGTGTTCACCCGGATGCCCCGCGCGCCCCATTCGATCGCCATCGCCTTGGTCATCCCCTCCACCGCGTGCTTCGAGGCGCAATAGACCGCCCGGTCGATGCCGCCGACATGGCCCATCTGGCTGGAGATCTGGATGATCACGCCGCCCGCGTCCCCCATGCGCCGCGCGCCCTCCTGCGCAAGGTGATAGGCGGCCTTCACGTTGACCGCCATCACCGCGTCATAGTCGCCCTCTTCCGTCTCAAGCGCCGGTGTGTGCCGCGCCAGTCCGGCCGAGTTGACCAGCACATCCAACGGCCCGATCCCATCCATCGCGGCCACAACCGCGCCCCGGTCGGTCACGTCGAGGACCAGCGCCTCGGCCGACAGGCCCGCGGCCAGCATCTCTGCCACCGCTCGATCCAGCTCCGCTTCCCCGCGCGCGGCCACGATCACATGCGCCCCCGCTTCGGCCAGCGCCATCGCGCAGCCCAGCCCGATCCCGCGCGATCCACCGGCCACAAGGGCGCGGCGGCCGTCCAATCGAAAGCTCGGGGTGCGGGGAAGGGTCATCTCGGCTCCTGTGGATTGTTCCGGTGTCTCTGCATCAGTTCTGTGGATAAATCTCTGCACAAGCTGTGGAAACGAAGAAAACCCACCACCCCATCTTTATCCCGAAAAATATGCAAAGCGGGGGCAAGGGGGCGCAGCCCCCAAAAGGGGTGGGCGGGCGGGCCCGCCCACCCCCGATCTCATTCCGCCGCGTCGCGATAAGGCGCGCCCTCGCCATAGGGCACGTTCCGCCCCCCGTAGCGGCGCACCCGGATGTTGCATTGCTCGGCATGGCCAACGAACCCTTCCAGCATGCACAGCCGCGAGCCATATTCGCCCACCAGGGTCGCCGCCTCGTCGGTCAGCACCTTCTGGTAGGAATGCGTCTTGAGGAACTTGCCCACCCAGAGACCGCCCGTGTAGCGCCCGGCGCGCTTGGTCGGCAGGGTGTGGTTCGTGCCGATCACCTTGTCGCCATTGGCCACGTTGGTGCGCGGCCCAAGGAACAGCGCCCCGTAATTGGTCATCTTCTCCAGGTACCAGTCATCGCGGTCGGTCATCACCTGCACATGCTCATAGGCCATCTCATCGGCCACGCGCAGCATCTCGTCGTGCCCCTCGCACAGGATCACGTCGCCGTAATCCTGCCAGCTGGCCGAGGCGGTCTCTGCCGTGGGCAAAATTCCCAGCAGACGGTCCACCTCGGCCAGCGTGGCCTCCGCGAGTGTGCGTGAATTCGTGATCAGGCAGGCGGGGGAGTTGTAACCATGCTCGGCCTGGCCCAGCAGGTCGGTCGCCACCAGTTCCGCGTCCACCGTGTCATCGGCAATGACCATGGTCTCGGTCGGCCCGGCGAACAGGTCGATCCCCACGCGCCCGAAAAGCTGCCGCTTGGCCTCGGCCACGAAGGCGTTGCCGGGTCCCACCAGCATGTCGACCGGCGCGATGCTCTCGGTTCCCAGCGCCATGGCGCCCACGGCCTGCACGCCGCCAAGGCACAGGATCTCGTCCGCGCCGCCCTCGTGCATCGCGGCCACGATGGCCGGATGCGGTTTGCCCCCCACCGGCGGCGCGCTGGCCACGATCCGCCCCACGCCCGCGACCTTGGCGGTCAGCACCGACATATGCGCCGAGGCGACCATGGGGAACTTGCCGCCCGGCACGTAGCAGCCGACCGAGTTCACCGGGATGTTGCGATGGCCCAAGATCACGCCGGGTAGGGTCTCGACCTCGATATCGCGCATCGAGTCCTTCTGCGCCTCGGCGAAGCGGCGGATCTGGTCCTGCGCGAAGCGGATATCCTCCATCTCGCGGGTCGAGACCTGGCTCATCGCCGCCTCGATCTCGGACCGGGTCAGGCGGAACGCCTCGGGCGTGTAGCCGTCGAATTTCGTGGACAGCTCGCGCACGGCGGCATCGCCGCGCGTCTCGATATCCGACAGGATGCCTTCGACCACCGTTCGCGTTTTCGCGTCATCCTCGGCCCGTTCGGCCTCGGGCTTGCCGCGCTTGAGATACTCCGCCATCGCTGATCCTCCCCCGGATGTGTCGGGCGCAGGATTCCGCAATTTGCATACGAATGCAACACGGAACGGTCAGTCGGGGCAGACTGCGGCCCGGTAGGCCGCGATGGCCTGTGCAAGCTCCTCGGCCCGCCCGGGCAGGACGTTGAGGTAGAGCGTCTCGTCGATATAGATCGAAAGACCCACATCCGCCTCACCGCTGCCATCCATGCGTGGAAAGACATCCTCGCGCAGGAAATTGACCCGTGCCGCCAAGGGGCCGTATGCGCCTGCCTGCACCCGCTGGAACAACGCGCGGAGGGCGCTGTTCAAACCCTCCTGCGGCAGGCCGCGGGCGAATTCCTCTTCCATCGTGTCGAGGATGGTGTTGGCTGCGGCCTGCAACTCGTGCAGATGCGCGGCATCCACCGGAAATTCGGCAATGCTGAAGGCGGGGACGCTGTCATCTTGCGTCACGATCATCGACTCGACGACCGGCGCCAACAGCGACAGGTCGAAGCGCATCTCGTCCCGCCCGGCGGGGACCTCGTAGCGCTGCCCATCAGGCGCGTCGATCCAGACGGGCGACGGCGTGAAGGTCTCGATCCGCAGTGCGCAGCCTTCCAGCGTGACGGTCATCTCGCGATGGAGCGTCTCGTTATCGGCCACGTCCACGATCAGGGCGGCGAGCGCGGCCGGGTCGCCCGCCTGCGCCGATAATGGGGACGCGGCGCATAGCGCGAGGGCAAGCGCCGTGGCGGCACGAACGGGGCGGATGGGCATGAGGCACTCCGGTCAATCTGCAACTGACCGCAGGCTAGACCGGTTTTCGCCCCGCGCCCAAGCCCTTAGCGAATGGCCTGCCCCTCGGGGTCGAAGAAATGCAGCTTGCCGGAGGCGAAGCTCAGGCCGACCTGTTCGCCATTGCGATGCTCGGCCTCGCCATCCACGCGGACGGTCAGCTTGCCTGCCCCGCCGCAATCCACGATCAGGAACGTATCGGCGCCCAAGTATTCCACCAGGTCGATCCGCCCGTCCAGATCACCCGTGCCGGGGGCCACGATCTCGATCGCCTCGGGCCGGATGCCCAGCTTGACCGCGCCATCCTTGCCCGGCGCAGCACCGCTGCGCCCGTCTTCGAGGTGGTACTCCCCGCCCGAGACGGAACAGGGCAGGATGTTCATCTTGGGGCTGCCGATGAACTCGGCCACGAAGAGGTTGCCGGGGTTTTCATAAAGCTCCTTCGGCGTGCCCACCTGCGCGATGGTGCCGAAATCCAGCACCACGATGCGGTCGGCCAGCGTCATCGCTTCGACCTGGTCGTGGGTCACGTAGATCATGGTCGAGTCGAGATGCTCGTGCAGCTTGGCGATCTCGTAGCGCATCTCGACGCGCAGCGCGGCGTCGAGGTTCGACAGCGGCTCGTCGAACAGGAAGGCCGTGGGGTCGCGCACGATGGACCGCCCGATGGCGACGCGCTGTCGTTGCCCGCCCGAAAGGTCCTTGGGGCGTCGTTCAAGATAGGGTTCCAGCCGCAGGACGCGGGCGGCCTCGGCCACCTTGGCCTGTTGTTCCTCTTTCGGGGCGCCGGCGGTTTTCAGCGAGAAGCCCATGTTCTCGGCCACCGACATATGGGGGTAAAGCGCGTAGGACTGGAACACCATGGCAAGGCCCCGCTTGCTGGGCGGCTCGGCCGTGGCGTCGCGCCCGTCGATCATGATCTGGCCGCGGCTGGTTTCCTCCAGCCCCGCGATCATGCGCAGAAGCGTGGATTTCCCGCAGCCCGAGGGGCCGACGAAGATGACGAACTCGCCATCGCCGATGGACAGGTCCACGCCCTTGATGACCTGCACATCGCCGAACCATTTCTCGACGGATTTCAGCTCGATCGATCCCATCGCTCAGTCCTTTCCCTGCCCGGAGGGGGCCGAGGGGCTGGCCCATGCCAGCCACACCGCCGCCGTCCAGGTGAACGTGGCCCCACCGGCGGGCGTGCCGTCGATCGGGCTGAAATACTCGGCAAAGCCGTTCTCGGCGATCAGCCGCGCGGTGTCGCGGCGCACGCGGTCGGCTTGCGCGGTCAGCCCCGCCTCGGCCATGCCGTTCCCGGCGAGGTAGTTCATCACCCCCCAGACCGGCCCGCGCCAGTAGCGCAGGTGGTCGAATTTCGGCCCCTCGGGGTCATAGCTGGGCAGCGCATAGGGGCTGCGCGCCAGAAGGGCGTCGAGCGCGGGCACGGCGCGGTCGTCCCGCAGACCGCCCCACCAGCACAGGAAGGACGCGTTCGACAGCGACCCGGCGAAGTTGCCCGTGCGCAGGTTCTTGGCGTCATAGGCCCCGGTTTCGGGGTTCCACAGGGTCTCGGCCCCCACTTCCAGCGTGGCGACCCAATCGCGGATCTCGCCCGCATCCTCGCCCAGCAGATCCGCCATCGCGGCCAGGTCGCGGGTCGAGCGCAGGGTGGTGAAGGTCATCGTCGGGTCGGCCACGCGGAACGGGCTTTCCGCGGCAATCGCGGCCTCGTCCCATTTGCGGTCGCGCCCGAACTGCACCAGCCAGATGTAGCGGTCGTAATCCTCTTTCGTGGGGCGCATGCGCGGGTCCACATGACCCGTGTCGCGGCGCGTGTAGGGCTGCACGCCCACCGGATCGACGCCGGCCATCGCCTCGTCCCAATCGGGGGCGTTGTCGCGCCCGGCTTCCCACGGGTGGGTGATGACCACGGCCCCGGTCTCGGCCCGCGCCGCCATGATCCAGCGGTGATAGGCCAGCAGTTTCGGAAACAGCGCGCGCAAGCGATCTGCGCCCGCAGCCGGGTTGGCCTGGTAGATGCGCCACGCCAGCGAGGCCGCAACGGGCGGCTGGCTGATGCCAGAGGAGGCGACAGCGCACGCCCCCCGGCCCACTGCATCCTCGGTCCCCCAGACATCGGGGCCGGGGAAATAGCCCGGATCGGGGCGGTGGAACAGGATATGGGGCACCATGCCGTTGTCCCACTGGCCCGAGAACAGCGTCTCGATCTCGGCCCAGGCGCGGTCGATATTGACCGCGGCGAACCCCAGCCCCGCAAAGGCCGAGTCCCAGTTCCACTGGTAGGGGTAAAGACCATCAGTCGGCACCGTGTAGCCGCCACGGTCGTTCAACTCCAGAATGCGCCGCGCCTCGGCATCGAGGGGGGCCACGTCGATTTCGGTCAAGATATCTGTCATCCTTTAACACTCCCCGCGGTCAGGCCGCGCGTCATGAATTTCTCCAGCCCCAGGAACAGGGCCATCACGGGAACGGTGGCGATCACCGCGCCCGCCATCAGGTGCTGACGGGGAATCTCGGAACTGTTGAGCGAGGCGATCCCCCGCGTCAGCGTGAATTTCGACGGATCGTCCAGCAGCATGAAGGCCAGCAGGAACTCGTTCCATGCGATCATGAAGACGTAGAGCGACACGCTCGCCAGCGCCGGAAGCGACAGGGGCAGCGTGATCTTCCAGATCACCTGCAACCGGTTCAGCCCGTCCATCAGCCCGGCTTCCTCCACCTCGCCGGGCAGGCCGCGGAAATAGCCCTGCAGCATGTAGAGCGCGACGGGGATGGTCGTGACCGGGTAGATCATGACGATCCCGAGGATCGAGTTGCGCAAGCCCGTCATCGAGAAGACGATGTAGATCGGCAGCGCCAGAACGATCATCGGCACCATGTAAATCAGCAGGATCGACCGGCTGAGCGCCTTCTGCCCGCGGAATTTAAGCCGCGCCACCGCGTAGGCCCCGGGGATCGAGAAGGCCAAGGTGATGAAGACGGTCAGCACCGAGACGTAGAAGGACGTCCACATGTAGCTGCCGAAATTGAAGTCGCGGAACAGCTCGGAATAGCTGCGGAACAGCCCCCAGCCCTGGCTGAGATCGATCGAGAAATCGAGCGGGTTGGCGATGAGTTCGCCTTGCGTCTTCAGGCTGGTCATCACCATGACGTAGAAGGGGATCGCCACGATCGCGGTGAAGAAGATGTAGCCGAACCCGGTCAGGAAGCGGATCACCGCCTCTTCCCACTCATGGCGGTTCAGCGCCCCGCGCGGGGCCCCGGCCATCATCACCGTGACGGGCCAGGCCAGGCCGATGCCAAAGCCGATCCCGGCCGACAGGTGCCCGCCCATCCCGACGGTCTCGGCCACGTGGATCGGGCTGAACGGCGTGTAGCTGAGCGCGACACCCAGCACCGCCGCCCCCAAAGCCAAGAGCCAGCCCATCCGGTTTTCCGGCGCGGCCAGCCCGACCAGCGCACCCAGCAGGATGCAACCCCACAGGCCGGGGCGGAACGCCTCGCCGGTGGTGAAGCTGAGCAACACCGCCAGCGTCGTTGCCATGATGAAGGCCCACAAGACCCCAAGGATCGGGCCGGTGACATATCCGTACCAGAAGGCGCGCATCACAGGCCCTCCTCTCTCGAGATGAAGCGGAAGAAGGCCCAGCTGAAGATCAGAAGGCAGATCAGGATGACCACGGCCACCGCCGCGCCCGCGCCGATATTGCTGACCGCGAAGGCCTGTTCATAGACGTTCACCGTCAGCGTCCGCGTGCCCGCGTTCCCGCCCGTCAGCAGGAAGATGTCGTCGAACTTGTTAAAGGTCCAGATGAAGCGCAGCAGGAACAGGACCGACAGGATGCCCATCAGCATCGGCAGCGACAGGTAGCGGAATTTCTGGAAAGGGCTGGCCCCGTCCACATCCGCCGCCTCGTACATGTCGTGGTCGATCGACTGCATCCGCGCGAGGATGAACAGGAAGGACAGCGGGAAGTAGCGCCAGATCTCGAACACCGTCACCATGATCAGCGCCAGCGGGCGTTCCCCGAAGAAATTGATCGTGTCGTCGGTCACGCCCATCTGCACCAGAAGCGCGTTCACACTGCCCGAGAACGGGTCGAGCAGGATCACCCAGGTAAAGGCCACCGCGATCACGGGGGCGACGTAGGGAAACAGATACAGCCCCCGCAGCACGCCCTGCCCCTTGAACGACTTGTTCAGCAGCATCGCCGCAAACAGGCCCACGACCAGCGCACCGATCGTGCCCACCACGGTATAGAACAGGGTGGCATAGATCACGGTCCAGAATTCGCGCGCGTCGAACACGTCGCGGAAATTCTCCAGCGTGAATTCGAAATTGGCGAGGATATTGTCCGCCTCGCCGGTGATCTCGACCGGGGTCGCGTCCTCGATCGCGTCCTCCAGCGCATCCGGGTCGCCGTCGAGCAGGGCGGGGATTTCCAGCGTCAGGCGTCCGCCCGGCTCCAACTCGCCGATGTCGCAGCGCAGGGCCGCTCCCTCCAGCGTACAGATCTCGGGCAAGGCCTGCACCGTGACACCCGCGGGCAGCGTATCGGTCAGCACCGTGTTGCGGATCGGCTCGTCCTGGCTGGAATTGCGGATGCGGTAGCGCAGCGTCGCCACCTCTTCATCGGCATCGCGCAGATCCTCGCGCACCACTGGCGCGGGCGGGCGCAGGTCGGCCAACCCCACCGGCTTGAAGGAGATCCAGAAGATCGCCAGCAAGGGCAGGATGACCACCAGCATCACGCTGGTCAGCGTCGGAAGAAGGAGGCTCCAGGCCAGCCGCGCCTCGCGGCGGGCCAGCGGGCCCCGTCCTTTCGGTGGGGTCGCGGTCGTCATGGGTCAGGCTCCGGCAGCTACGGGTCCGGGTGGGTGCGGGGCCGCACATCGGCGGCCCCGGCAGGTCTCGCGCAGGATCATTCGATCCCCGAGAGTTCCTCGTTCATCAGCGCGACGGTTTCTTCGGCGCTGCGCACGCCGTCGATGTATTCCCGCACGAGGCGGTTGATGACCTGGCTGTTGATCATGTTCGAGGCCAGCGCCAGCTGTCCCTCGGCCACGCCCCAGCGCTGCGCCACGTCCAGGCCGCCGACGATCTCGTCGATCATCTCCGCGGCATAGAGGTCGCCCAAGGGCGCGCGGCGGTCGACACCCACGTCCAGCTGCGCCCATGCCTCGGTGAAGGCGGTCGGGTTCTCACCATCGCCCTGGCGCACGGGGAACTTGCCCTCGGGCGCGATGGCGAGCGTGGCGGTATAGCCGTCCGACAGCGAATACTCGATGAAGGCCTGCGCGGCCTCGGTATCGGCATCGGCCGTCACGCCGAAATAGCGGATATCGGCCCAGGCCGCGCCATCGGGGTTCGACGGACCGGCGAAGTTGGTGACGATCCCGGTCATGCTGGCCAGTTCGGTGCTGGTCGGATCATCGTTGATGGTCGGCGGCGCGCTGTCGCGCAGGCCGGCCAGTTCGTCGAGGATGAAGGGCGACCAGATGATCATCGCCGCGCGGCCCGCGAAATAGAGCTCGCGCGACTGCTGCCAGAACAGCTCTCCTTCGGGGCTGGCCTCGACGATGGCGCGGTAGAATTCCAGCACCTCGATCGTGGCGGCCTCGTCGAGCGGGGCAAAGCCGTTCTCATCCACCGGCGAGACGCCGTTGGCGAGGAAGACATGCTCCAGCACCTGGCTCATGAAGTTCTCGTCCACCTTGGTGGCGGCGACGAAGCCGAACATCTCGGGCGGATTGTGCAGTGCCTCGATGGCGGCCAGCACGTTTTCATAGGTGGTCGGCGGCTCCAGCCCGTTCTCTTCGAACAGGTCGGCGCGGTAGACGATCATCTGCGTCCAGCCATCGACCGGCACGCTGGCATAGCCTTCTTCCACGGCAGCCATTTCCATCGCCCCCGAGGCGAAAGTGTCAGCCCCGAGGTTTTCGATCACCTCGGTCGCGGCATCGGCATCGAGGATGCCCGCCTCGTACCAGGGCAGCGCGTATTGCAGCGTGTGGTAGATCACGTCGGGCAGGTCACCGGCGGCGAAGGCGGCCGTGGCGCGCGTGCCAAGGTCGCTTTCGGTAACCGGGATGACCTCGACCTCGATGCCGGTCTCGGCTGTGAAGTCCGCGGCCATCGCCTCCTGCCGGGCAAGGCGCTCGGGCTGTTCCTCGGTCGTCCAGAAGCGGATCGTGTCCGCCCCGGCCACCGTGGTCAGCGCCAGCACCGAGGCCGCCGCCAAAAGGGCCGCGCGGCCCGTGGGGTTCATCATTGCCATGTCATAACCTCCCATTGGTTTTCTTCAGGCAAAAGGTTGGGGTTTGGATGCACGCGTTTCCTGCGCGTCTTGTCGTGTCGTGCCGGGGCTGACCGGATCGGGTCGTGCCCTGTCGGGGCGCGCGTCGCTCCAGATCCGGTCCGATCCGCGCGGGATCAGGCGGGCGGGAACAATCTCGCGCAACGTTTCGGGGGCCGCGCCGCGAATACGCGCCAAGAGCATCTGCGCCAGCCGCCGCCCCGCCGCGCGGGTATCGACGACATAGGTGGTCAGCGGCGGGTCCAGCGTGGCCGCCTCGGGGATGCCGTCATAGGAGATGACCGCCAGGTCGCGCCCGATCTGCCGCCCGGCCCGGAGCGCGGCGCGGTAAAGCCCCAGCGCGGCAAGGTCGAGGGCACAGACGATGGCACTGGGGGCGTCGGGCAGGTCCAGCAGGTCCAGCGCCGCCACCTCGCCCTCGGGCACGGTGAAGATCCCCTCGCGGATCAAGGCCGGATCATGGGGCAGCCCGGCGGCCTCCAGCCCGGCGAGGTACCCATCGCGACGCAGGTGCGAAAAGTTGAAATCCGGATGCCCCCCGAGAAACCCGATGCGTCGATGCCCCTGCTTTGCCAGCCGCGCCACCGCGCCCGCCATGGCGTCTTCGCCCGAGATGTCGAACCAGGCACAGCCCTCCGGGTCGCCGGTGCGGCCATAAAGCACGAAGGGCACCGCGCGCCGCCGCAAAAGTCCGATGCGCGGATCGTGCAGCTTGGTGCGCGGCAAGATGAACCCGTCCACCTTGTGCTCGTCCACCAGCCGGTCGAGCGTCGCCACCTCGTCGGCCTCGTCCAGGGCGGTCGCGACGGTCAGCGTCCAGTTCTCTTCCGACGCGGCCCGGCTGATCCCATCGAGGAAATCGGTCAGGAAGGGCTTGTGCGCATCCGACCGCCCGGCATTCAGGACAAGCCCCAGCGACCGCGCCCGCCCGGTACGGATCGCCTGCGCCTGCGCCAGCGGGCGATAGCCCATGCGCTCGGCCGCCTTCGCCACGCGCAGCCGCGTCGCCTCGGCGATGTCCGGGTAGCCGTTCAACGCACGGCTCACCGTGCCCTTGGCCAGCCCCAGCTCGGCTGCCAGATCGTTGATGGTGACCCGCGCGCGGCGCGGTCCGTTTTCGCCAGGTGGCGTCATGGAAACCTCTCTCCCGAGTCGGGAGGCTCACTTCCGAAACCGGTTTCGGCAAGGGCTTTCTTTTTCAATCTTCGACCGCCACCCGCCAGGCGCCCGATCCTGCCCCATCTTTATCCTGCAAATATGCCCGCCGGAGGCGTCAGCCGCGCAAGGGGCTCGATGCCCCTTGCGCGGCTTTCCCCGGGCGACGCCAAAGGCGGCGCAACCCCTCTGGGTCAGTCCGGCACCCCGCCCGCGAAATCGAGGATTTCCTCCACCACGCGATCCGTCATCACCGGGCTCAGGATATCCCCCGCGATCACATGGGCATACGGGTCCACCCCCTCGTCCGGCAGGGTCACCGGGCGCAGCGTGACCGGACCGCCCCAGCGCTCCGCCGCCGCGTGGGTGGCGCGCGGATCGACCACGGCGTCGGCATCCGAGAACAGGAACAACGCCGGCACCGTGACCGCCGACAGGTCCCGCCCCCGCAGCTCGCGCAGCAGCGCCCCGAGGGACGCCAGAACCGGCGACGGGTAGGCCGTGGTCCAATAGGCCGCCTGCGCCTCGTTCACGGGTTCGAACCCGCGCTCGGGGCCGGTGATCCACGGCACCCAGACCCCGGCCAGCGGCCATCCCAGTACCATCCCTGCCGGATCGGCCACGCGGAAATTGGGCGAGATCAGAACCATGCCCGCCACGTCCACCGCCATGTCGCGCTCGGTCGCCGCATAGGCGGCCAGCGTCGCGCCGGTCGAGGTGCCGATCACCAGCACCCGGTCGCCCACGGCCCGCGCGACATCCAGCATCAGGTCGGTGTCGTCGACCCAGTCGCTCGCCCGCGCCTCGGCCATGGCGGTCCCCGTCCGGCCATGCCCGGGAAGCCGCGCGAAGACAAGGTTCGCGCCCAGCGCCTCGGCCACACGGTCGGGCACGGGGCGAAGCTCTTCCGATGTCGCGGAAAACCCGTGCAGGTAGAGGACGGCCCAGCGCGTCACCGCGCCCTCATCCCCCGCCCAGACGACGCGCGCCTCGGTCCCCGGCACGATATCGTCGAACCCGGCCTCGCGCGCGGCCAGAAGGCCCGGGTCGGCCTCAAACACAGCCGATCCCGTGGCCGAACGCACGACCTGTTCGCGCGGGGCGAGAAACCAGAACGCCGCGCCAAGCACGACCAGCGCCAGCAGGAACCGGCCCAGCCAGCGCCCGACGTCACGCACGCGCCAGCACCTCTTCGACGGCACGGGCGATGGTGGCAAGGCAGGGCTCATCCGAGAAGCGGTGATCGGCCCCATTCACCAGCTCCAGCCGGATATCGTCACCGTCGAGATGGTCGAGCAACCGCAGCGCGACGGACATGGGCACATCCGCATCCGCCGTGCCCTGCAACATCCGCACGGGGATGGGCAAGGGCAGCGGGTCGCGCAGGACCAGGTGCGTGCGCCCATCCTCGATCATGCGCCGCGTGATGATCATGTCCTCACCGTATTCGGAGGGCAGCGCCACCTGCCCCTCTTCCATGCAGGCGGTGCGCTGCTCCTCGCTCCAGTCGGCCCACATGCCGTCCTCGGTGAAATCCGGCGCGGCGGCGATGGTCACCAGCCCCGCCACCCGCTCGGGCATCCGCTTGGCCATCAACAGGCTGATCCAGCCCCCCATCGAGGACCCCACCAGGATCACCGGCCCCTCGGTCAGCCCCTCGATCGCGGCCTGCGCATCCTCGGCCCAGTCGCCGATGCACCCTTCGGTAAAGTCGCCCGAACTTTCGCCATGCCCCGAATAGTCGAACCGCAGAAAGGCGCGGCCCGTGCGGCGCGCCCAATCCTCCAGATGCACGGCCTTGGTGCCCGTCATGTCCGAGCGCAGACCGCCCAGGAACACCACCCCCGGTTCGCGCCCCGAAAAGCGGTGATAAGCCAGCCGCCGCCCCTGGGCGGTGTCGAGATAGGATGCAGACATGCGTACTCCCCTGAACATTTTGCCGCCTTTCTGGGACAGCGGCGCCAAAGGGGCAAGCGATCAGCCGCGGTCGATCTCCTCGACCTCGGGCAATCCGCGGGCCACCGCCGCCGCGGCAAGGCTCATCAGGCAGAAACCCGCCACCGCCCATTCCGACCCGAGAAGGCTCGCCACCCCGCCGAATGCCCCCGAGATCAGCAACAGCGTGCCGATCACCGTGTTGGCCACCGCAGAATAGCCGGCCCGCGCCTCTTCCGGGGCCATGTCGGTCAGGTAGGTGGACCGCCCCTGCCGCACGCCGTGATAGGCGATCATCACCAGGAACAGCACGCCCGAGGCGACCCAGACCTGCGCGAAGACCCCGGCAAGGTAGAGGCCCACGGCCAGCGCCAAGGCGACCGCGCCCAGCAGGCCCGAGCGCATCAGGACCTGCCGCGAGGACCGGTCGGCCAGCCGCCCCCAGACATAGGAGGACGCGAAAGAGGCGAGCGCCGAGGCCAGCACCAGCGCCCCCAACTGCCCCAGGCCGGACCCCTCTTCGCCACCGGCCATCAGGACGAGGAAGGGCGGGGCCAGCGCCGTCGCCGTGAGCAAACCGCGCGTGAGGATGAACCGAACGAGGATGCTGTCTTCCTTCAGATAGGAGAGCGCCGCGAACGGCCCCTCCTCGCCCGCATCCGCGGTCTCGGCCGGTTGCTCGTCGAGGGTCGAGAACAGCAGGCTCGCCGCGATCCAGAGCGCCGCCGCCATGCCTATGGCGACAAGGATCACGGTCATCTCGGCCCCCGGCCCGACCATCAGGTAAAGCGCGAAGCCGATCACCCCGACCGACGCGACCGATCCCGCCAGCCCCGTCACCGTGCCGCGGCGCGTCTGGCCCACGGTGCGGCCCAGGATGTCCTTGTAGCTGACCGAGCAGAAGGACCGCCCCACGGCCAAAACCGCCAGAAGCGCGCAGATCGCGGCGCCAGCAGCCCAGCCGTTCAGCAAGAGCCCCGCCACAACGATCCCCGCCGCCGCCAGCCCCTGCACGAGGCTGCCCGCCGCCCAGATCCATTTGCGTCGCGCCTGCGCCTGCACCCAGCCTGCCGAGAAGAGTTGCGGCAAGAGCGCCCCGGCCTCGCGGATCGGCACCAGAAGCCCCGCGAAAACGGCAGGTGCCCCCAACGCGCCGACCAGCCATGACAGGACCAGCTTGGGGTTGATGAACCCGTCCGCCAGCTTGGTCATCGACAGGCTGGCGACATGGCGCAGCGCGTTGCCTTCCTCGGCCTCGGCGGCCTTGTCCTTCAACGTCTCCGCACCGTCCTGTTCCGTGTCGAACAGCAACTCGAACGTCGCATCCTGCAGGTCCCGGCCCATACCGTGCCTTCCACCGTTGACTTCACTATCAGGGAGGGTCACATAGCGCGCATCACATAACCCGCAACCGGGCGTTCCGTGGGCGCCAAACTGACGAGGAAGCCAAGATGGCCCAGATTTCCCTCACCTTTCCCGATGGCAATTCGCGTGACTTCGACGCTGGCATCACGCCTGCTGAGGTCGCCGCCGGCATTTCCAACTCGCTCGCGAAAAAGGCGATTTCCGCCTCGGTGAACGGCGCGCATTGGGACCTGCAATGGCCCATCGAGGCCGACGCGCAGATCGCCATTCACACGATGAAGGACGACGCCCCGGCGCTGGAGCTCATCCGCCACGACCTCGCCCATGTCATGGCCCGCGCCGTGCAGGAGATCTGGCCCGACGTGAAGGTCACCATCGGCCCCGTGATCGAGAACGGCTGGTATTACGATTTCGACCGGCAAGAGCCCTTTACCCCCGAAGACCTCGGCCAGATCGAGGCGAAGATGAAAGAGATCATCAACCGCCGCGATCCGGTCACGACCGAGGTTTGGGACCGCGACCGCGCCGTGGCCTTCTACGAGGCCAATAACGAGCCCTACAAGGTGGAGCTGGTCGGCATGATCCCCGAGGGGCAGCCGATCCGCATGTATTGGCACGGCCATTGGCAGGACCTGTGCCGCGGCCCGCATTTGCAGCACACCGGGCAACTGCCCGCCGACGCCTTCAAGCTGATGAGCGTCGCGGGCGCCTATTGGCGCGGCGACAGCGACCGCCCCATGCTGCAACGCATCTACGGCGTCGCCTTCAAGAACCGCGACGATCTGAAAAAGCACCTGACCATGCTGGAAGAGGCCGCCAAGCGCGACCACCGCAAGCTGGGCCGCGAGATGGACCTGTTCCATATGCAGGAGGAAGCGCCCGGCCAGATCTTCTGGCACCCCAATGGCTGGCGCATCTATACCGAGTTGCAGAACTACATGCGCCGCCGCCAGGAAGAGGGCGGCTATGTCGAGGTGAACACGCCGCAGGTCGTCGACCGCCGCCTGTGGGAGGCCTCGGGCCACTGGGAGAAATACCAGGAACACATGTTCATCGTCGAAGTGGACGAGGAACACGCGCGCGAAAAGACCATCAACGCGCTGAAACCGATGAACTGCCCGGGTCACGTGCAGATCTTCAACCAGGGCCTCAAATCCTATCGCGACCTGCCCCTGCGCATGGCCGAATTCGGCTCTTGCAACCGGTACGAGCCCTCGGGCGCGCTGCATGGCATCATGCGCGTGCGCGGCTTTACCCAAGACGACGCGCATATCTTCTGCCGCGAGGAACAGATCGAGGCGGAAACCAAGAAATTCATCGACCTTCTGGCCTCGGTCTACACCGATCTGGGGTTCGAGAGCTTCAAGGTGAAATTCTCGGACCGCCCGGAAAAGCGCGCGGGCTCGGACGAGGTGTGGGACAAGGCCGAAGGCGCGCTGAAGGCCGCGACCGAGGCCGCCGGCTACGATTTCGAGCTGAACCCCGGCGAAGGCGCTTTCTACGGGCCCAAGCTGGAATTCGTGCTGACCGACGCCATCGGGCGCGACTGGCAATGCGGGACGTTGCAGGTGGATTTCGTGCTGCCCGACCGTCTGGACGCCGATTTCGTGGCCGAGGATGGGGCCAAGCATCGCCCGGTTATGCTGCACCGCGCGATCCTGGGATCGTTCGAGCGTTTCATCGGCATCCTGATCGAAAGCTTCGCGGGCAAGCTGCCCTTCTGGCTGGCCCCGCGGCAGGTGGTCGTCGCCTCGATCGTGTCCGAGGCGGATGATTACGTGCACGAGGTGGTCGCAGCCCTGCGAGCCAAGGGCATCCGCGCCGAGGCCGACATCCGCAACGAAAAGATCAACTACAAGGTGCGCGAACACTCGGTCGGCAAGGTGCCCGTCATCCTCGCCATAGGCCGCAAGGAGGTCGAGGATCGCACCGTCACCCTGCGGCGGCTGGGCGAAAAGCAGACCTCGGTCGAGGCGCTGGACGATGTCGTGGCTGCGCTGGCCGCCGAGGCCGTGGCCCCGGACGTCAAGCGCAAGGGCTGAAACCGGGCATACCAACGAACGGGGCGATGTGGCTGACGCTGCATCGCCCTTTTTTGTTGCTCCGTCCCCTGCCATGCTGCGCACGGATAAGGGAGGGGTTTCATGCGCTACTGGTCGTTCGAGGCGGGCTTCGGCTACGACAATCTGGTTCTGCGGGCGGGCGACAGCCCCACCCCCGGCCCGCATGAGGTGCTTGTGGGGATGCGTGCGGCCTCGCTCAATTTCCGCGACCTCGTCGTGCTGCGTGGCCAGCACGGGCGCGCGGTGCAGCCGCCGTTGATCCCGCTCTCGGATGGCGTGGGCGCGGTGTTGGCCGTGGGCGGGGCGGTGACCGGGTTCGCCGTGGGCGACCGGGTCTCGCCCGTCTTCTTCCAGAATTGGGAGGGCGGCGCCCCGCCCCGTGACCTGGAGATCGGGCGTTTGGGCGGGCCGCTCGACGGGGTGCTTGCGACGGACCGGGTATTCCCGGCCAGCGGCCTTGTCCATGTGCCAAGCCACCTGAGCGACGCCGAGGCCGCGACACTGCCCTGCGCCGGTCTGACCGCGTGGAGCGCACTTTTCGGCGAGGCCCCGATGCGGGTGGGCGAGACGCTCCTGATCCTTGGAACCGGGGGCGTCGCGCTGATGGCGCTGCAACTGGCCAAGTCGGCGGGGATACGGACCATCGTCACCACCTCCTCGGATGAGAAGGCCGCGCGGGTCAGCGCCATGGGTGCGGACCTCGTGATCGACCGCTCGGTGACCGAGGATTGGGCGAAAGCCGCGCGCGCAGCCAGCGACGGTGGCGTGGACCGGGTGCTGGAATTGGGCGGGGCGGCGACGCTGCCACATTCGATCAAGGCCACGCGCGTCGGTGGGCAGATCATCCTTGTGGGCAACGTCACCGGCAACATGGCCGAGCTGTTCCTGCCCGCGATCCTGACCCGTCAAATGACGCTGCGCTCGGTCACCGTCGGCTCGAAACAGGGGTTCGAGGCGCTGAACCGCGCGCTGGCCGCCCATGAGCTCCACCCCGTCGTGGGGCAGACCGTCGCCTTCGACGACGCGCCCGAGGCGTTCCGTGCACTGGAAGCGCAAGCCACCTTCGGCAATATCTGCGTGCAGATCGGCGACTGACCGGGCCGCGCGGCCTCAGAAATGGGCCTTTTCCTCGTCCGGCTTGCCAGCCGCGATGGCGAGCAGCCCGGCAAGCCCGCACATGGCGATGGAGAACATGGTGAACACGCCGAAGCCGAAGGCATGCCAGATCCCCGCCGTGGCGATCAGCAACAACACCCCGCCCCAGAGCGCGCGCACCTTGGCCATGGCCGCGCCCGCGATGGCGAGGACGGGCGACAGGATCGACACCGTGCGGAACAGCGCCGGGTCCTCGACCTGACGGGCCAGATCCGGCACCTCGCCGAACCAGTCAATGAACTCGATATATCCATAGACGAAGAATCCGACGATCATCGCCCAGATCCCTCCGATCAGCCCGAGCACAAGGGCGGCGTTGCGCATGGTCACACTCCTGTCAGTTCGACGCGTATCTAGCAGATATGGGCGTTACCCGTCTCCCCCAAGAGGCGCGCCGCTCAACCGTACGGTGAAACAATTGCCCGCCTTCCCCCTTCCGCAACGGAAACATTCTGGTTGACCGGGCCAAGTTTTCAGCCACAAGAACGCCGCCAACAACCTGAAATTCCATCATTTTCGGGAAATCACACGTCTCACGCCCTACTCGCCGTCCGTCACGCGAGCGTGCTGCACACCCCTGTGACTGGCCTGTGATGGCGCGCTGCGAGCAGTCTTTCCTCAGCGGTCGAGCAACAGGCCGCGCTGTCACGTACCATTCGGGAACCATGAGGAAACCCATGACCAACGTCACCAAGTCCATCGCCCTTCTGGGCGCCGCCACCGCCGCCGTCAGCGCCTATGCCACGACCGAGGCCGCCGCGCAGGAAAACGAGAAATGCTACGGCGTCAGCCTCGCCGGGGAAAACAGCTGTGCCGCCGGGCCGGGCACGACCTGCGCCGGCTCCTCCACCGTCGACTACCAGGGCAATGCCTGGACGCTCGTGCCCGCCGGTACCTGCGGCGATATCGAGCTGCCCGACGGCCGCATGGGCATGACCGAGGCCGAGCTGGAAGAGGGCGGCTATATCGGCATCGCCCGCGACCTGCCCGAGGGTCTGTCCGAGAATGTCGTGGCGCAATACATGCCCGTCGACATGATGATGGACGGCTGAGCCGACCAATCGGCGCGCCGCCCCCGACCGGGCGGCGCGCGCTTCGCCATACGAGGCCGCCCATGTTCGACCCCCCCCCCAACACAGCCCTGCCCGCGACCGTTGGCGTCGGCTACAAGCCCGCGCATTTCACCGGGCTGACGGACGCCCCCGGCCCGGTCGGCTGGATCGAGATCCACGCCGAGAACTACCTCGGAGAGGGCGGCCGCCCGCTGGCGCAACTGCGCGCCTTGGCCGAACGCTTCCCTGCCTCCGTGCACGGGGTGGGCCTGTCGATCGGCGGCGAACGCCCCCTGGACCCTGCCCACCTCGCCCGGCTGCGCCACCTGTGCGACTGGCTGCACCCGGCCAGTTTCTCGGAACATCTGGCATGGTCGACCCATGACACGGGGTTCCTCAACGACCTGCTGCCCCTGCCCTATACCGAGGCGACGCTCGCCCGCGTCTGCGCCCATATCGACCAGGTGCAAGAGGCGCTGGGCCGCCGCATCCTGCTGGAAAACCCCTCGACCTACCTCGCCTTCGCCGAGACCGAGATGGACGAGGTCACCTTCCTGTCCGAAATCGCGCGGCGCACCGGCTGCGGGTTGCTGCTGGACGTGAACAACCTTTTCGTTTCGGCCACCAACCAGGATTGGGACGCCCGCGCCTATATCGACGCCTTCCCGCTGGACGCGGTGGGCGAGATCCATCTCGGCGGCCATGACGAGGATGAGGATGACCACGGCGCGCCGCTGTTGATCGACAGCCATGGGCGCGAAGTGGTCGATCCGGTCTGGACGCTCTACGCCCACACCCTCGCGCGCGGCGGCCCACGCCCCACGCTGATCGAATGGGACACGGAGGTGCCCGACTGGCCGACGCTCCGCGCCGAGGCGGCGCGCGCCGACGCCATCCTGTCGCCGGTGGAGGTGGGCGCATGACACAAGATGCCTTCGCCGCGGCCCTGCTGGACGCGGACGCCCCCGTACCCCCCGGCCTGACGGACCCCGCAGGCCGCCCCGCGCCCAAGCGCTTCGCCGTCTACCGCAACAACGTCGCGGCCTCGCTGATCGCGGCGCTGGGCGACGGGTTCCCGGTCATCAAGCGGCTGGTGGGGGCAGAGTTCTTCGACGCCATGGCAGGGGTCTTCTTCCGCGCCTGCCCGCCCGAGGACCCGCGCCTGCCGCTTTGGGGCGGGAAGTTTCCCGGCTTCCTGTCAGCATTTCCGCCCGTCGCGCACCTGCCCTACCTGCCCGACATGGCGCGGCTGGAGCTTGGCCTGCGCCAAAGCTACCACGCCGCCGATGCGCGCCCGCTGGACGTCTCGCACCACGATGCGGGCAGCGTCCTGTCCCTGCGCCCCCGGCTTGCGCCCGCCACGCTGGTCCTGTCCTCGCCCCACCCGGTCCTGTCGATCTGGCGTTTCAACAGCAGCGGCGGGCCGAAACCCGCCCCCGGCCCCGAAGACATCCTGATTGCCCGCGCGCGGTTCGACCCAGCCCCCCATGCCCTGCCCAAGGGCGGGCTGACGCTGGCCCGTCACCTGAAGGGCAAGCTGACGCTGGCCGAGGCGCTGACCGCCACGCAAGCCGCCCATCCCGGCGCCGACATGGCCGCGCTGCTGACCGTTGTCCTGACCTCGGGCGCGCTGACGCTCGACTTCCCCCTGCCGGAGGCCTAGCCGATGCACGCATTGATCCAGTTGCACACCCGTCTCTTTGCCGCGCTGGAAGAGGCCGTGGCCCCGTGGCTCATCCCCACCGCAGCGCGGCTGATCTTCGCGGGCACCCTTCTCGTCTATTACTGGAACTCGGGGCTGACGAAGCTGTCGGGCGGGCCGTTCTCGTTGGAGTTGGGCGCCTATATCCAGATCCTGCCGCGCCAGTTCGAGGCCGCGGGATATGACCCCTCGGGCCTCGGGCCGCTGGCCGCGCCCATAGTCCTGTTCGGCACATGGGCTGAATTCCTCCTGCCCGCGCTGATCGTGCTGGGGATGTTCACCCGGCTCGCGGCGCTCGGCATGATCGGCTTCGTCGCGGTGCAGACCTGGGTGGACATCGTGGGCCACGGCGTCGGCGGCGCGGATCTCGGCGCGTGGTTCGACAATGACGCCTCCAGCCTCATCGCCGACCAGCGCGCCTACTGGGTGTTCCTGCTTGCAGTGATCGTCCTGCGCGGGGCCGGGCCGGTCTCGGTCGACGCGATGCTGGGCCGTCAGGTCAGCGCATCGCGCACGCCCGCATCCCAGCCGAGATAAAGCGTCTCGCCCGCCTCGATCACCGGGCGTTTCATCACCGACGGATGCGCGGCGATGATCTCGGCCTCGGGCAGCGCGCGATCCTCCTCGGACAGACCCCGCCACGTGGTCGAGCGGCGATTGACGATCTTGTCGCCAAAAGCCGCGACGAAGGCCTCGATCTGCGCCGCCGTCAACGGCTCGGCCCGCACATCGACCAGCCGCACCTCATGGCCCGCCCCCTGCAACGCCTTCACCGCCTTGCGGCAGGTATCGCACGCTTTCAGCCCGTAAACGATCATCAAAGCCCCCTTTTCCAGCACCGTCATGTCACGGGTGCGCAAATTAACGCCAATCGCGGCGGGGGCCAGCACTTCCCCCTTGTTTTGCCCCGGCGCTGCGCCATCCTTTTTCGCGTGACGACAGGTTTCCCGGTGAACCGCCCCTCTCAAGAAGGCAGCAAATCGGTCACGGAGACGGCTGCTGCACCATCCCGCCGCATGACGCGGGCGGGCGAGAACGTGAGACTTGAGAAGGAAAGACCGATGCCCACCGGCACCGTGAAATGGTTCAACACCACCAAAGGCTATGGCTTCATCGCACCCGACGACGGCGGCAAGGACGTGTTCGTGCACATCTCCGCCGTGGAGCGCGCGGGCATGACCGGCCTCGCCGATGACACCAAGATCCAGTACGAGTTGAAAGAGGGGCGCGACGGCCGCGCCTCGGCGGTGGATCTCGTCAAGCTCTGACCGGCAAACGGGTCGCCCCGGCGGCCCCTGATAGCGTCAGCCCTCAGCCCCCGCGCCGGTTGCGGCGCGGCATGGGGCCCTGCGCCGCCGTAGGGCGGGCTTCAGCCCGCCACCGCCCCGGCGCGGGGATCACCCCACCAGCGCCCGCGCAATGACCACCCCACCCCAGGCCGACAGGCCCGTCACCGCCGTGCCCCAGGCGAGGTCGGCGGCCACCATCTGCGGATGCCAGTCGCGCATCACGGCCCAGGACGTGAATTCATAGGTGCCGTAGGCGACGAAGCCCAGCGCCGCCCCGTTCACGAGCGCCTGCACCGGCACCCCGTCGCGCAGCGCGGGCCAGCCGGCGAAATACAGCACGCCGAACATGTAGGTGAAATAGAACAACACCGCCGGAGCCAAGCGAAACCCGCCCTCGTAGAGCCCGTCGCCCAGATGCCGCGCAAAGATCGGCTGGATCACCCCGCGCAACATGACCGCATCGGCGATCAGGAAGATAAGCGAGGTCGCGACGAACAGGATGACGAGGGACATGGGCGCTCCGGCGGTTGGGGTGGAGCGGAGGTAGGGTGAAGGGGGGAGGTGTCGAGAAAGACGGGAGTTAGAACCGGCGTCACCTTACAGTTGGAACCGCAGAACGGTTAGCTATAGTCTGGTCGCGCCAAAAAGGCGCTTATGGCCTGCTTCGCAGACCACACTACAGTCTGATGCACCATGGAAGCGTACTGCAACAGTCGTTCATCGGCGATGTTAGTTCATCCCTTCACAAGGGCTTTCTGGTGCTGCTCGGAGTCAATCAAAAAGTCACAAAAAGCCATCGCAAGTGAAATAACAAGTTTTGCGTGATGCCGATCTGCGCGGTACTTTGCAGCGTGCCTATCACTCGCCTTATTTGCGACTTCGTAGAATCCTGTCACCATTGACGAAAGGCCACTCAACAGAGGCTTCAATGCCTCTGAAGTTTCATCGGTAACACGCAGGCCACTTTCACCAGCTAGAAGCCGGTAGAGCTTCTTGATGTCACCCTCAGTTTCAGAAAATTTCACGTTCCTAGCCCGGAGCGATAGCTTTATGAACTCTTCAACAATCGTGTAGGCCAAAGTGATGGCACCCGAGTAATCAGCACTTTCGATTCTCTCATGACAACGCCGAACATGCACCGCAAGGCTTTCATGGGAAAGAAAAAAGTCTGGTGTTTCGATCTTCAATATTTTGTTTTCAACCACCTCAAACATTAACAGACCCGGGATATAATCATCCCCAGACATAAAACCGCGGCCATACTCCTTCTTCAATTTGTAGCCGCCATTCGAAATAATCCTCGAAAACTGAAAAGCATTGTCTTCGGCGGCCTTTTCGTCTTCAACAGACCAGTTAAAGGCAGCTTCAACTACCTTTTTCATTCTCTCTGTTCCATTAACCTCCAAGATGTTCTGGCGAACGTAACTATGACGCGCCGGAAATCCACTGCCATAGAGATCCTCGAAGCCTAGCTCATTGAAGAAATCGACAAGCTTTGGGCCGCTACGGTACGGAGTTCGGTTCGTATCGCCTGTAATAATGCCAACAAGATACTCTATTGCGGTTTCCGATAGTTTCACCCAAACACCTCTTCAAACTCCCGCCACTCGCCCTTGCTCATCCCGCTATTCTCCTGCGTCACGGCCTCCCCCGCCAGACGCCGCTTCAAAACCTCGACCCCTTTCGCGCTCAGCGCCACGCCGCCCACGCGGTAATCCTCGAAGGCGCCATAGGCCGCGGGCACCCAGTCCTTCACCATCTCGGCAATCGCCTGCGCATAGACGCGGATCTCGTATTGCGCGTGCTCGTCCGCGCGCAGCCGCAGGAAGTGGAACAGGTTGTGCAGGTCCACCTTCCAGTACCATTGCGTATAGATATTGGCGGGCAGGTTCATCCGCGCCAATTCGCGGGCCAGCCCCTGCTGCCCCTCCTGTGACAGCATTTCCTCGTAATGGTCATAGGCGCGGCCCGCGTCGGATTTCAGGATCTCCAGCACCCGCGCGGCCTCGGCCCCCTGCAACAACTCGCCTCGGCCCTGGTTGTTGACCGTGGATTGCGCGGCCAGTGCGTCGGGTTCGGGGATGTAGAATTCGCGGTCGAGGATCGAGTAGCGCGCCGAGTATTCGTTCACGTTCGCCGTGCGGTGGCGGATCCACTGCCGCGCCACGAAGACGGGCAGTTTGACGTGCAGCTTGATCTCGCACATCTCGAACGGGGTCGAGTGCCAGTGCCGCATAAGGTAGCGGATCAAGCCACTGTCATCGCGCGCCTTTTTCGTCCCCGCGCCATAGCTGACCCGCGCCGCCTGCACGATGGCCGCGTCGTCGCCCATGTAGTCGATCACCCGGACAAAGCCGTGGTCCAGCACCGGCACCGCGGTGTAGAGATGCTGCTCCATGCCTGGGGCAACGGCGCGCAGCGTGGGCTGGGGGTTCGCGCGGGCGGCCTCGATCTCGGCCAGTTGGTCTTCGGTCAGGGGCATGGGATCGGGCCTTTCCTTGGCATGGGATTCGCAGGGGCGCGTTCACAACATTTTGCATCACGCAAAGGGCGGGCCGCAAGATAAAGGGGGCTGCTCCTGCGGGGTGCGGTGTCGCATCGCGCTACGGCGCGGGCAGCCACGTGAAATTTACCGCCCTGCCGGGCTGTGTTCGCGCCCATCCCGCGCTAGAGTTGCCCCGAACGCTATCCAACCAAAAGAGGAGCGGTATGGGTCTGAAATACCTGCACACGATGGTCCGCGTGAAGGATCTCGAAAAATCCATGGCTTTCTACGAATTGCTCGGCCTGCGCGAGACGCGCCGGATGGAGAACGAACAGGGCCGCTTTTCGCTGATCTTCATGGCCCCCCCGGGGCAGGAGGAGTGCCCGGTCGAGCTGACCTACAACTGGGACGGCGACGAGGGGCTGCCCTCGGACAGCCGCCATTTCGGCCATCTCGCCTACTCGGTCGACAATATCTACGAGACCTGCCAGCACCTGATGGACAATGGCGTGACCATCAACCGCCCGCCGCGCGATGGCCGCATGGCCTTCGTCCGCTCGCCCGACAACATCTCGGTCGAACTGCTGCAGGCCGGCGAAGCGCTGGCCCCGGCCGAGCCCTGGGCCTCGATGGAAAACACTGGGCATTGGTGATCCGCCGCGCCCTTCTGGCCCTTGCGGTGGCGACGGGCCTCGCCGCGCCCGCCACCGCACAGGAGCAGTGCCGCCTCGCGCTGCTCCTCGGCCTCGACGTGTCGGCCTCGGTCGATGCCGGGGAATACGCCCAGCAGATCGAGGGGCTGGCCGCCGCCCTGATCGACCCCAACGTGGTCGAGGCGGCACTCTCGGGCAACGGCCCCGTGGCGCTCTCGATCTACGAATGGTCCGGGCGCTTCCAGCAGGACATCCTCGTCGACTGGACCCTGATCCGCTCCGAAGAAGACCTGACCACCGTGGCCGAGCGCGTGCTGCGCGCCACCCGCCGGACCGAGGATTTCCCCACGGCGCTCGGCTACGCGCTTGGCTTCGCCGCGTCCCATTTCGCCGACGCGCCCCCCTGCCTGTTCCAGACCCTCGACATCTCGGGCGACGGGCAGAACAATGACGGCTTTCCCCCCGATGCCGCCTATGCCCATTTCCCGCTGGCGGGCGTCACCGTGAACGGGCTCGCCATCGGCGGCGCCTCGCGCGAGATCGAGCAGTATTACCGCGATGAGGTCATCCAGGGCCCCGGCGCCTTCGTCGAATTCGCCCGCAGCCATGACGACTTCGCCGAGGCCATGCGCCGCAAGCTCGAACGCGAATTGCGCGTGGTGATCCTCGGCCAACTCGACGCCGACTGACCCAGCGCGCGCCCCGCCCCCATCTTTATCCTTCAAATATGCACCGCGCGGCACGCGCGCGCCGTGCAAGGGGCTCAATGCCCCTTGCACGGCGCCACCGGGCGACGCGTGAAACGCGGCGCAATCCCTCGGGTCTCAGACCGGCAGCAGGGCCGCGCCCACCCGACGCCCCTCGGCGATCAACACGTTATAGGTGCGGCAGGCGGCGGGGCTGGCCATCACCTCGACCCCGATACCCGCCTCTTCCAGGACGGCCCGCAAATCAGCCGGCAGATGCGCGATTTCCGGCCCCGTGCCCACCAGCAGGACGTCGATCTCGCCCGCCCGGTCGAGGATCGGCTGCGCCTCGCCGTAGCCCAGCCAGGCCCGCACCCCCGAGGGCATCAGCAGCACCGCGCCCTCGACCCGCTCGCCGCCCAGCCGGAAGAAGCCGGGGCCATAGCCGTCCACGGGCACGCTGTCGTCATAGGTGATCTCGGTGATGCGCATGGGGTGCCTCCCCTCGGGTTGCTCGCGTGTCGTGTCTCAGGTCCAGAACGGCAGGCCCGCCAGCCCCGCCGCCCCGATCAACAGGTAGGCCGCGCCGCGATAAAATCCCGCCCAATCGGGCCGGAACAGCCGCGCGCCCGTCCACGTCCCCACGCCATAGGGGATCAGCAGAAGGACGCCAAGGGCCAGCGCGCGGGGCGGCAACAGCCCCTGCAACCAAAGCTGCGGCAGAAAGCTCAGCGAGGTCAGCGTCAGGAACAGCGCAAGGTTGCCGCGCGTGACTGCCACCGCCTGCCCCGCCGTGCCAAGGTTGAACAGGATCACCGGCGGCCCGTTCAGCCCGGTCGACCCGCCCGTCAGACCGGCCAACGCCCCGATCCCCGCGCGCGTCGCGACCCCGGGCGTCACCGGCATCCGCCAGCCCGCCAGAAGGGCGGCCAAGGTCAACAGCGTCAGGGCGCAGACCCCGGTGCGGATCGCGTCTTCGGGCGCCAGCCGCAGCGCCGCCACCCCCAACGGGGTCGTCACAAGGCACGCCGCGATCATCACCGCCGTCGCACGGCGGTCGGCCACCTTCCACGCGCCGGGAACGACCGTGAAGAGTGAGGCCAGCGCCGACAGGGAAAACGCCGCCACGGCGATGGGCGGCGGCAGAAAGATCGTTGCCAGCGGCATGAAGACCAGCGCCGAGCCGAACCCGGCAAAGCCATAGATCAGCCCCGCCAGAAGCGAGGCCCCGCAGACCCAGATCAGCCCCGGCTCACTCAGCGCCGGGACCAGCCAGTCAGGCATCGATATTGGCGAATTGCGTGCCCCCGCCCGAGGACGGCTTGGACCAGTCGCGCTTGACGCCGATCATCAGCACCACGTTCTTGGCCACATAGATCGAGGAATAGGTCCCCACGATCACACCCCAGAAGATGGCGAAGACGAAGCCGCGGATCACGTCGCCGCCCAGCACCAGCAGGGCGATCAGCGCGATCAGCGTGGTTCCGCTCGTCATCAGGGTCCGGCTGAGTGTCTCGTTGGCCGACAGGTTCATCACGTCGCGCAAGGCGCGCTGCTTGTACTTGATCAGGTTCTCGCGCAGCCGGTCGAAGATCACCACCGTGTCGTTGATCGAATAGCCGATGATCGTCAGCAGCGCCGCGATGGTCGCCAGGTCGAACCGGATTTGCAGCAGGCTGAACAACCCGATGGTCAGCACGATGTCATGCACCAGTGCCGCAATGGCACCGACCGAGAACTGCCATTCGAAGCGCAGCCAGATATAGACCAGCAGCGCGGCCAGCGCCGCGCACACAGCCAGAAGTGCTGTCTGGATCAACTCGCCCGAGACTTTCGGCCCCACCGACTCGACCGAGGGGAAGGTCATAGCCGGGTCCAATCCGCGCAACGCCTCTTCCACCGCCAGAATGGTTTCGGGCGTAACCGACTCGGCCCCTTCCTGCGCCTGGATGCGCACCATGGCCACGTTTTGATCGGCGGCGAATGTGGGGTCGAACACCTCGGTGATCGTCACATCCCCAAGGCCCAGGGGTTCAAGAACCGCGCGATACTCGCCGACATCGATGCTCTGCGCGGATTCGGTGCGGATCGTGGTGCCACCAAGGAAATCGATGCCGAAATTCAGCCCCATGGTCAGCCAGATGCCGATGGACAGGACCATGGCCACCACCGAGGCACCGAAGGTCAACTTGGCATGTTTGAAGAAGTCGAAATTCGTATCCTGCGGAACCAGTTTCAGGCGCATGGCTCAGACCTCGATTTTCTTGGGACGGGCCCGGTCGAACCAGGTCACGATCAGCAGGCGGGTGACGTAGATGGCGGTGAAGACCGAGGTCAGGATACCGATCCCCAGCGTCACCGAGAAGCCGCGCACGGGGCCCGAGCCCAGCGCGAAAAGGATCACCGCGATGATGAAGGTCGTCAGGTTGGCGTCGATGATGGCGCTCAGCGCGCGTTCATAGCCCAGCTCGATGGCGCGGGCGGGGCCGCGCGCGGTTTTCAACTCTTCGCGGATGCGTTCGAAGACCAGCACGTTCGCGTCGACCGCCATACCGATGGTCAGCACGATCCCCGCGATACCGGGCAGGGTCAGGGTCGCCCCGATCAGGCTGAGCACGCCAAAGATCAGGCCCACGTTCAGGACCAGAGCGATGGAGGCGAAGACGCCGAACAAGCCGTAACTCAGGATCATGAAGACCAGCACGGCGGCGAAGGCCACCAGCGCGGCCATCTCCCCCGCCGCGATACTGTCCGCGCCCAGTTCCGGCCCGATGGTCCGTTCTTCGAGGAAGGTCATCTCGGCCGGTAGCGCGCCCGCACGCAGCAGAACCGCCAGTTCGGTCGAGCTTTCCACGGTGAAGTTGCCGCTGATCTGCCCCGAGCCGCCGGTGATGGCCTGCCGGATCACGGGGGCCGAGATCACCTCTTCGTCCAGCACGATGGCGAAAGGCGCGCCCACATTGGCCGAGGTGTATTCGCCAAAGGCCCGCGCCCCGGTCGAGTTGAACCGGAACGTCACCACCGGCAAACCCGATTGCTGCTCAAAGCTCGGCTGGCTGTCGACAAGGTCGTCGCCGGTGACGACCGGCGTCTGTTCGAGGATGTAGAACACCCCCTCCTCGTCCATCGAGGGCAGCAGGATCTGGCGGCTTTCCACATCCGCGTCGGCATCGTCGGTGCGGCCCACGACGGGATGGAAGGTCAGCCGCGCGGTGGTGCCGATCAGGTCCTTGAGTTCCTGCGCGCTGCCGATGCCCGGCACCTGGATCAGGATGCGGTCGGAACCCTGGCGCTGGATCGTCGGCTCGCGCGTGCCGGCCTCGTCGACGCGGCGGCGCACGATTTCCACCGATTGCTGCATGGTGCGATCGTCGGTGGCCTCGCGCTCGGCCTCCGACAGGGTCACGATCAGCAGATCGCCCTCCCCCCGCACATCAAGCGTCGAGGCGCCGACGCCGGTCAGACTCGCCACCGGCTGACCCAGCCCGCGCACGGCGGCCACGGCCTCGGCCAACCCCTCGGGCTGGCTCACGCGGACATGCAACTCGCCCAAGGGCGCGTCCTGGCGGCGGATCGTGCCCACCGTGTCGCGCAGATCGCGTAGCGTGTCCCGCACCTCGGGCCAGAGCGCGTCCATCCGCGCCTCGTAGACATCCTCGACCTCGACCTCGGCGAGCAGATGCGCGCCCCCCCGCAGGTCGAGCCCGAGATTCACCAACGTCGACGGCAGGAAGGACGGCCAGCCCGACAGCGCCTCGGCCGCGGCCTCGCTCGTCACGCCGGTGTCTTCGACCTCTGCGACCGCGTCGTTATACTGCTCGACCCGCTCGTAGAACAGGTTGGGCATGGCAAAGGCCAGCCCGGCCAGCACCACGGCGATGATGAACAGCCGGTTCCATAGGGGGATTTGCAGCATCTGGGGCCTGTCTGTCTTGGCGCGGGGCCGTCAGGCCCCGGGGCGCGAGGGGCTCAGTCGTTGGCGGCGGGCTCGGTCTTGGAGCGGACCTGCGCGATGGTCGGGCGCAGCACGCGCACCTTCACACCCTGGCTCAGCTCGACCTCGACCTCGTTGTCGTCCTTGACCTTGGTGATCTTGCCGATCAGCCCGCCCTGCGTGACGATCTCGTCCCCCCGGCGCAGCGCCGCGACCATGGCCTGATGCTCCTTCACCTTCTTCTGCTGCGGGCGGATCAGGAGGAGATACATGATCGCGAAGATCAGGATCAGCGGGACGAACTGGGCGAAGGCTTCCATCGGGGTCCTCTGTCATGTCTGTCGGGGGCGGATCGGTCCCCCCCGGTCAAAAGTCGCGGCACCCTAATTCCGGGGCGCTGCCTTGGCAAGGCAGCCCCGGCGGGTGGTCCGGGTCACATGGGCGCAGAGGGGCACGGCGGCAAGGGCGTCGCCTGACAAACCCGCCCCTTTTCCCCCGCCCCGGGCTCTGGCATACCCGCGCGCGACCGCATTCGCTGAGCCGAGGCCCCCATGCACGACATCCGCGCCATCCGCGAGACCCCCGACGCCTTCGACGCCGCGCTGGCCCGCCGGGGCCTTGCGCCCCAATCGCCCGCGATCCTCGCTCTCGACGAGGCCCGCCGCGCCTGCATCCAGAAGGCCGAGGCCGCGCAGGCCGAGCGCAACGCTGCCTCCAAGGAAGTCGGGAAGGCAAAGGCCAGCGGGGACGAGGCCGAGTTCGAACGCCTCCGCGCGCTTGTCTCTGAAAAGAAAGAGGAAATCGCAAGACTGGAGGACGAGGCCAAGGAGAAGGACGCGGCCCTCCGCGACCTGCTGTCGGGCATCCCGAACCTGCCCTATGACGACGTGCCCGAGGGCGCGGACGAGGCCGACAATGTCGAGATCCACCGCTGGGGCACCCCGCGCGAATTCGACTTCCAACCCAAGGAACATTACGAGCTGGCCGCCGTTCAGGACGGCATGGATTTCGAGACGGCGGCCAAGCTTTCCGGCTCGCGTTTCGTGCTGATGTCGGGCGCCGTCGCCCGCCTGCACCGCGCGCTGGCGCAGTTCATGCTCGACACCCACACGCTGGAAAACGGCCTGACCGAGGTCAACGCCCCCGTCCTCGTCCGCGACGACATCATGTACGGCACGGGGCAACTGCCCAAGTTCGGCGAGGACAGCTACCAGACGACCAATGGCTGGTGGCTGATCCCGACCTCGGAGGTGTCGCTGACCAATATCGTCAACGACACGATCGTCGAGGAAAGCTATCTGCCGCGCCGCTACACCGCGCATTCGCTGTGCTTCCGGTCCGAGGCGGGCTCGGCGGGGCGCGACACGGCGGGCATGCTACGCCAGCACCAGTTCGAGAAGGTCGAGATGGTCTCGATCACCCATCCCGACCATTCGGACGAGGAACAAAAGCGCATGCTGCGCTGCGCCGAGGGCATCCTCGAAGCGCTGAACATCCCTTACCGCACGGTCGTGCTGTGCACCGGCGACATGGGCTTTGGCGCGCGGCGGACCTATGACATCGAGGCATGGCTGCCGGGCCAGAACACCTATCGCGAGATTTCCTCGGTCTCGACCTGCGGCGATTTCCAGGCGCGGCGGATGAACGCGCGCTTCCGTCCGACAAGCGGCGGCAAGCCCGAGTTCGTCCATACGCTGAACGGATCGGGCCTGGCCGTGGGGCGCTGCCTGATCGCGGTTCTGGAAAACGGGCAGCAGGAAGACGGCTCGGTCCTGTTGCCGGAGGTGCTGCATCCCTACATGGGGGGGAGAACCCGCATCACCGCCGAGGGAACCCTTGACTGAAATCAACCCAAACGACCCGCCGCCCGAAAACCCCGACGACCCGCGCGACACGGCGCGGATGAAGGCCGTCTTCGTCGTGATCGCTGCGGTGGCGTTTTTCGTCTCGCCCTTCCTGAACGAGCCTTTCACCGGGTTCGAGCCGGGGCAGATGCCGGTCGAGGTGTTGGAGCCACCGGTCACGCCCGCGGGCTATGCCTTCGCGATCTGGGGCGTCATCTACATCTGGCTGGTCGCCTCGGCCCTGTTCGGCCTGATCAAGCGCGACAGCGCGCCCGACTGGGACGCGATACGCTGGCCGCTGTTCCTGTCCTTCGCGGTGGGGGCGGCGTGGATCCCGATCGCGCTGAGCTCGCCGGTTATGGCCACGGTGCTGATCTGGGTGATGTGGGCCGGGGCCGTCTGGGCGCTCTTGCGCGCGCCCGTGCGGGACCGGGGGTGGCTGGCCTGGCCGATCGGGCTCTATGCCGGGTGGCTGACGGCGGCCAGTTCGGTCGCGACGGCAACGGTGGTCATGGGCTTTGGGCTATTGGAACCGATGACCGCCAGTTGGGCGGGGCTGGCGCTGGCCCTTCTGATCGCCCTGCCGCTGAGCCAGCGGCTGCGCGCGCCGACCTATGCCTTCGCCGCCGGCTGGGCCGCCGTGGGCATCGCGGTGGCGAACTGGCCCACGCTCTATGGGTTTGCGGCGGTGGCGGGGGCTGTGCTTCTGCTGGGACAGGCCACGCGGCAAGGGGTGGCCTTGCGCGCCTGATCCGAGGGGGGCGCCGCGGCCTTGCCGCGTCGCCCGGGCAAGCGCGACAAGGGGCATCGAGCCCCTTGCCGCGCTGACGCCTCCGGCGGGCATATTTTTCGGGATAAAGATGCAATGGGCCGGGCTCTGCTGCCCGCGGGGCGTGACCACAGGCTCACGGCGCAGGGGTGCGCTGCGGTGGCCCCCTTGTTCGCCCAAGGTCCACGGGCTACACGCGAAAGCGGCCCTTTTGCGCCACCCACGCCTGACCTTCCGGAGTTTCCATGCGCATTCTCATCACCAATGACGACGGCATCAACGCCCCGGGCCTGACGGTGCTGGAGGCCATCGCCGCCGAGGTGGCTGGCCCCTCGGGCGAGGTCTGGACCGTCGCGCCGGCCTTCGAGCAATCGGGCGTGGCGCATTGCATTTCCTACGTCCACCCCACGATGATCGCCGAGCTGGGCCCGCGCCGGTTCGCCGCCGAGGGCACGCCGGCCGATTGCGTGCTGGCGGGGCTGAGCGACGTGCTGGCCGACACGCCGCCCGACCTTGTCCTGTCGGGGGTGAACCGGGGCAACAACGCCGCCGAGAACGTGCTGTATTCCGGCACCATCGGCGGCGCGATGGAAGCCGCGCTTCAGGGCCTGCCCGCGATTGCGCTGAGCCAGTATCTCGGGCCGAAGAACATCGGCCTCGACGATCCGTTCGAGGCCGCCGTCGCCCATGGCGCGGCGCTGGTTCGCACGCTTTGGGAGCAGGGGCATTGGGACCGCGAGGATTACCGCGTGTTCTACAACGTGAATTTCCCGCCCCTGCCCGCCTCGGAGGTGAAGGGCACCCGCGTGACCGCGCAGGGGTTCCGGCGCGGCACGGGGTTCGGCATGTCGCCGCAGGTCGCCCCCAATGGCCGGCGCTTCCTTTGGATCCGGGGCGGGCCGCAGGATGTGCCGACCCAGCCGGGCACCGACGCGCACGCCAATCTCGACGGCTACATCTCGGTCACGCCGCTGCGGGCGGACCTGACCGCGCACGAGGCGCTGGACGGTCTGAGGTCTGCGCTGGAATGATAGACGACGCCGAACGCAAGATGCAGTTCCTGTTCCAGTTGCGCCAGAAGGGCGTAACGGATGCGCGCGTCTTGTCGGCGATGGAAAAGGTCGATCGGGGGCAATTCGTCCGCGGGCATTTCGCCGATCGCGCCTATGACGACATGCCCCTGCCGATTTCCTGCGGCCAGACCATCAGCCAGCCCTCGGTCGTCGGGCTCATGACGCAGGCCTTGCAGGTGCAGCCGCGCGACACGGTGCTGGAGGTCGGCACCGGCTCGGGCTACCAGGCGGCGGTGCTGAGCCACCTGGCGCGGCGCGTCTACACCGTCGACCGCCACCGCAGCCTGACCCGCGCAGCGGAGCTGATCTTTACCCGTGGCGGCTATTCCAACATCACGGTGCTGACCTCGGATGGCTGTTTCGGGCTGCCGGACCAGGGGCCGTTCGACCGCATCCTGGTGACCGCAGCGGCCGAGGACCCGCCGGGCCCGCTGCTGGCGCAGTTGAAGGAGGGCGGGATCATGGTTCTGCCGGTCGGACAGTCCGATCACGTGCAAAGCCTCATCAAGGTGACGCGCAGGGCCGACGGGTTCGACTACGAGGAACTGATGCCCGTGCGCTTCGTGCCGCTGGTCGAAGGGCTGGCGCGGGACTGAGCGGCGCGGGGGCTGGAAACCGGACCGCGCTTCGGTGTAGAACCCTTGCAAAACAGGGGGCGATGCCCCTGATGACGAGTGACGAGCACCTCCGGCCCATGTTCCGGCCGGCCCGAGCACAGGACCGCACCATGCCCCGATTGACCCCGATCCTCGCCCTCGGCCTCTCCGTCCCTTTGCTGGCCGGCTGCGTCGGGGCCGTGCCGGAGCTCGATTTCGATTTTCGCGGCGGGCCGATCTCGTCCGGTGTCGGGTCCGAAACAGCACCGCGCCCCGAGCCCGATGCCAACGGTCTGATCACCTATGAAAGCTACCAGATGGTCGTGGCCCGCCGCGGCGATACCGTGGCCGATGTGGCCACGCGCGTGGGGCTGAGCCCCGAGGAACTGGCGCGGTTCAACGGGCGCAATGCAACGGACACGCTGCGCGCCGACGAGGTCCTGGCGATGCCGCGCCGCGTGGCGCCGGGCGCCGGAGCGGGCACCGATATCGCCGCGCTCGCCCGCGGGGCGATCGACGAGGCCGAGGCACGGGGGCCCTCGGCGTCCGGTCCGGCGCTCCAGCCCGGGCAGGAACCGGTGCAGCACCGCGTCGGACGCGGCGAAACGGCCTATTCCATCGCGCGGCTCTACGGCGTGTCGGTGCGGTCGCTGGCCGAATGGAACGGGCTCGGCCCCGACCTGGCCGTGCGCGAGGGGCAGTACCTGATTATCCCGATCGTGATCGAGCAGGCCGCCGCCGATACCGAGGCACAGCGTCCGGGCGCCTCGATCGCGCCGCCGCCGCCCTCGGCGGCCAACCCGCTTCCCGACGCGATCGAGGCCGCCCCCCTGCCGCCGGCAACGGGCGGCGGGCCGGCCGCCCCCGCCCCGGCGCCGCAGCCCGAGACCAACGCGCGCTTCGTGCGGCCCGTCGACGGGTCGGTCCTGCGCGATTTCTCGGCCGGAACCGACGGGATCGACTATGCCGCCCCGGCCGGCACCGCCGTGCGCGCCGCCGCCAACGGCACCGTCGCCGCGATCACGCAGGACACCGACCAGATCCCGATCCTCGTGATCCGACACGAGGACGGGTTGCTGACCGTCTATGCCAATATCCAGAACATCCGCGTGTCGCGCGGAGACAGCGTCAGCCGCGGTCAGAGCGTGGCCGAGGTGGGCGCAGGCGACCCGTCCTTCCTGCATTTCGAAGTCCGTCGCGGGTTCGAATCGGTCGATCCGGCGCAATTCCTGCCCTGACGGGCGGTTGTGCGGCCTGTCTCAAGCTTCCCAGGGGAAGCCATCGACAGCCCGCCCGGCCGCAAGCGGCCGGGGGCGCCAGGATTTCGACCTCGGCCTGAGATCGTGACCCGCGAGCCGGCATATTTTTCTGGATAAAGATGGGAAGGGCGCGAAAGGCGACGCCCTGCCCCGCTATCCGAACCGGCTTCACGAGGCAGGGCGTGCATCTTCATCCACGGTCATCGGCATGCCTGCCTGTACCGTGCCTCGAATATGGAGCGCCAAGGTAAAGAAGGCGTTAAACGCACCCATCTTTATCCTTCAAATATGCAGGGGCGTCCCACGCCCCGCTGCGCCCGAGTGGCCCCCGGAGGGGGTCCGAGGGCACAGCCCACCGGGCGACGCGGCAACGCCGCGGCGCAATACCCCGGATCACCGCACGCGGGCCATCTCGAAGCGGCACGCCTCGGCCCCTTGGGCGCAGCAGGCGACCTCTTCGCAGCTCCAGCCAGGCCCGCAGAGTTCCGAGAACAACCGCTCGAACACCGCCGCGTGCCAATGGCACAGCGGCACATCCGAACGTTCCCCTCGCACCACCGGGTTGTCGCCGATCTCGAACACCACGGGCCATGTCGAAACCAGCCGGAAATCGCCCGACCCGCAAAAGGTCCAGGCATGTTTCGCGACGGCCTTGGCCAGGATCGGCGCGGCAAGGCGTGCCGGCAAGAGCCGCAGGATGGCTTGCGCCTTGGAGGGGATCCGGTGGGCGAGGATGTAGTCCCCGGTCCGTTTCCCCGCTTCCTTGGCCAGGCGCGGGGCGGCATCGGGCATCTCTGCCCGCATGGCCTGGTGCAGCCGCGCGGCGGGCCCCTCGTCGATCAGCCCCTCGGCCGGATTGGGAATTTCGATCACCCCCGCCATGGCCATCAGATGGGCCGTGACCTCGGGGCCGGCCTCGTCCTCCAGAACGGGGACAAGTTGCAGAATGGCGTTCGGTCCGATCCGGCCCGTTTGTGCGTTCATGTCCCACCTCCATCGGGTCGCCGGCCAGATCCTCGGAGGGCGGCGCAGCTGCGCGACTCTCCGGCCCGGCGTCGGCTTACAAGACCACGAAACACGTCGGATCAGGTTGACGCAGATCAAGCTTTTCCCAAGAAAGACAGGCGTTTCAACGCGCCTCTTGAAAAATTGTCGCAATCCGGCAGACTGATTGTCGCAGGAAGGGAAGCACCGACACCCGCGAGGAGAGCCGCGATGTGGGACCGTATCCTCGACCGTATGCTGCGGGATCTGTTCGTGATCGGCGCAGTCGAAATTACCTATCCCGATGGCACCACGCGGCGCTACGGCGAGGAGGGGGCAGAGCCCGTTCGCGTCACCATGACCGACCCCAGCCTGCCGCGAAAGCTGGTTTTGAACACCGAGATCGCCTTGGGCGAAGCCTATATGGATGGCCGCCTGAGCGTGGCGCAGGACGATGTCGAGGGGCTGCTGGCCCTCGCCGTTCAGAACTCCAACCGCAAGCAGAAGGTCTTGTGGCGCGAGATCGGGCAGACGGCCCGCCGCGCGCGCCGCCGCTTCGACCAGTGGAACCCGGCCTACAAGGCGCGCCAGAACGTGGCGCATCACTACGACCTGTCGGGCGAGCTATACGATCTCTTCCTCGATGCCGACCGGCAGTATTCCTGCGCCTATTTCGCCGATCCCGAGATGTCGCTCGAGGCCGCGCAGGAGGCCAAGAAGCATCACATCGCGGGCAAGCTTCTGCTGGAACCGGGCATGGAGGTGTTCGAGATCGGCTGCGGCTGGGGCGGCATGGCGCTGACGCTGGCGCGCGATTACGGGGTCAAGGTGCTGGGCGTCACCCTCAGCGAGGAACAGCACAAGATCGCGACCGAGCGCGCCGCCGCGGCGGGCCTCTCGGACAGGGTGCGGTTCGAGTTGCGGGACTATCGCTCAGTCACCGGGCAGTTCGACCGGATCGTCTCCATCGGCATGTTCGAACATGTCGGCGTGCCCCATTACCGCGAGTATTTCGAGACGGTCCATGACCGGCTCAAGGACGACGGCGTGGCCCTGATCCACACCATCGGGCGCTCCACTCCGCCCGGCGCCACCAGCCCTTGGATCACGAAATACATCTTCCCCGGCGGCTATGTGCCCGCCCTGTCGGAAATGGCGGCGGCGGTGGAAAAGGCCGGGCTTTACCCGACCGATATCGAGGTCTGGCGCCTGCATTACGCCGAGACGCTGCGCCATTGGTTCGACCGCTTCGTCGCGAACGAGGACAAGGCCCGCGCGCTCTATGACGAGCGCTTCTGCCGGATGTGGCGTTATTACCTGAAGGCCTGCGAGGTGACCTTCCGCCACCATGGGCAATGCGTCTTCCAGTACCAGATGACCCGCCGGCAAGAGGCCGTGCCGCTGACCCGCGACTACCTCTACCCCGCCGACCGCCCGCGCCGGATGGCGGCGGAATAGACGGCACGCGCGCCTACGTTTTCGCCGGCGAAAACGGGCTGGAAACCTCGAGTTTTCCGGCGCCTCAATGCGGCGTCGTGCCGGAAAACAGGTTCAGCACCAGCACCCCCGCCACGATCAGCCCGATCCCCATCATCGCCGCGCCGTCCAGCCGCTGGTCATAGACCAGCCAGCCGATCAGCGTGACCAGCGCCACGCCAAGGCCCGACCAGATCGCGTAGGTCACCCCAAGGGGCAGGCTGCGCAGCACAAGCGCGAGGAAGTAGAAGGCCACGCCATACCCCACCACGACGATGGCCACGGGGCCCGCGCGGGTGAACCCGTCGCTGGCCTTCAGCGCGGTCGTGGCGATCACCTCGCCCGCGATGGCGATGACAAGATAAAGCCAGATCATCCGAAGACCCCCATGCAATCCGCGACCGGCCTAGACCGGCGCGCGCGCGCGGGCAAGCCTCAGGCGGCGAGCGGGGTTTTCAGCAGGTCCACCGAGAGCGTGTCCACCACCACGCATCCTTCGGGGAAGGCCCGCGCGCGCGCCGCCTCGCCCGGGAAGGCCACGCAGCGCAGCCCTGCGGCCAGGGCCGCCTCGGCGCTTTCGGGCGTATCCTCGATGGCCAGCGCCTCGGTGGCCGCAACGCCCGTCTGCGCCAGCGCATCGAGGTAGATGTCGGGTGCGGGTTTGCGCGCCGCGACCCGCGCGCCGTCTCCGATATAATCGAATCGATCCCGCGGGATGGAGCCCGCCAGCCCCTCCAGCATCAACTCGACCGTGTCAGGATAGGTCGAGGTGGCCCAGCCGATCTTCACACCGGCCGCGCGCGCGGCCTCGATCACCTCGACCACGCCGGGGCGCGGGGTGATCCCGCGATCCAGCACCAGCGCGCGGAAATTGGCGACCTTGCGCGAATAGATGGCCGGGGCGTCCACCACCTCGTCCATCATGCGGGCGAAATCGGCGATGCGCCGCGCGCCGCCCGGCACCTCCAGCATCCGGACATAGCTGGCTCGGTCCCACACCCAGTCGAGGCCAGATTGCTTGAAGGCAAGGTTGAAGGCCTCGCGCTGCACTTCCGAGGTTTCGGCCAGCGTTCCGATGGCGCCGAAGAAAATGGCCTTGATGGGCATGGCTGACCTCCACGTGTCACGTTTCCTTTACAGGTATACGCTCAAAACCGCCGCACGGTTCATTTGGAATGCGTCGCGGTGTCCCCCCGGCCCGTCTGCACCCCGGATCGCCCCTTGCGCGCAACGCTTGCCTGTCTATAACGCCAGCAATTTGCGCGCCGCCCGGCCCGGTCCCTCGACCGGTGCCTGCTGACCCTGGGGAATGACATGCCGAAAAGAACCGATATCCAGTCGATCATGATCATCGGAGCGGGCCCCATCGTCATCGGCCAGGCCTGCGAGTTCGACTATTCTGGCGCCCAGGCCTGCAAGGCCCTGCGCGAGGAAGGCTACCGCGTCATCCTGGTCAACTCGAACCCGGCCACGATCATGACCGACCCGGAACTGGCCGACGCCACCTATATCGAGCCGATCACCCCCGAGGTCGTCGCCAAGATCATCGAAAAGGAACGCCCCGACGCGCTCTTGCCGACGATGGGCGGGCAGACGGGGCTGAACACCTCGCTCGCGCTGGAAGAGATGGGCGTGCTGGAAAAATTCGGCGTCGAGATGATCGGCGCCAAGCGCGACGCCATCGAGATGGCCGAGGACCGCAAGCTGTTCCGCGAAGCGATGGACCGGATCGGGCTGGAAAACCCCAAGGCCACCATCGTCAGCGCGCCCAAGGGCGCGGATGGCAAATACGACATCGCCGCCGGCATGAAGAACGCCATCGAGGCCATCGAATATGTCGGCCTGCCCGCCATCATCCGGCCCGCCTTCACGCTCGGCGGAACGGGCGGCGGCGTGGCCTACAACCGCGAGGAATACGAGTATTACTGCCGCACGGGGATGGAGGCCTCTCCGGTCGCGCAGATCCTCGTCGATGAAAGCCTGCTGGGCTGGAAGGAATACGAGATGGAGGTCGTCCGCGACAAGGCGGACAACGCGATCATCGTCTGTTCCATCGAGAACGTGGACCCGATGGGCGTGCACACGGGCGACTCGATCACCGTCGCCCCCGCCCTGACGCTGACCGACAAGGAATACCAGATCATGCGCAACGGCTCGATCGCCGTGCTGCGCGAGATCGGGGTGGAGACCGGCGGGTCCAACGTGCAATGGGCCGTGAACCCCGAAGACGGCCGCATGGTCGTGATCGAGATGAACCCGCGCGTCTCGCGCTCCTCGGCGCTGGCCTCCAAGGCCACGGGCTTTCCCATCGCCAAGATCGCCGCGAAACTGGCCGTGGGCTACACGCTGGACGAGTTGGACAACGACATCACCAAGGTCACGCCGGCCAGCTTCGAGCCGACCATCGACTATGTCGTCACCAAGATCCCGCGCTTCGCGTTCGAGAAATTTCCGGGCTCCGAACCCACCCTGACCACCGCGATGAAATCGGTGGGCGAGGCCATGGCCATCGGCCGCACCTTCCACGAATCCGTGCAAAAGGCGCTGGCCTCGATGGAAACCGGCCTGACCGGCTTCGACGAGATCGAGATCGAGGGCGCCCCGGACGAGGCCGCCATCATCAAGGCCCTCAGCAAGCAGACCCCGGACCGACTGCGCGTCATCGCGCAGGCCATGCGTCACGGCCTCTCCAACGACACGATCCAGGCGGTCACCCATTTCGACCCGTGGTTCCTGTCGCGCATCCGCGAGATCGTCGAGACCGAGGACGATATCCGCCGCGACGGCCTGCCGGTGACCGAGGAAGGCCTGCGCGCGCTCAAGATGATGGGCTTCACCGATGCCCGCCTCGCCAAGCTGACCGGCCGGACCGAGACGAACATCGCCCGCGCCCGCAAGAACCTCGGCGTCACCGCCCAGTTCAAGCGCATCGACACCTGCGCCGCCGAGTTCGAGGCGCAGACGCCTTACATGTATTCCACCTACGAGACCCCCGTCATGGGCGAAACGGAATGCGAGGCGCGCCCCAGCGACCGCAAGAAGGTCGTCATCCTCGGCGGCGGCCCCAACCGTATCGGGCAAGGGATCGAGTTCGACTATTGCTGCTGTCACGCCTGTTTCGCGCTCAGCGACGCGGGCTATGAGACCATCATGGTCAACTGCAACCCCGAGACGGTCTCGACCGATTACGACACCTCAGACCGCCTCTATTTCGAGCCGCTGACCTACGAACACGTCATGGAGATCCTGCGCGTCGAGCAGGAGCGCGGCACGCTGCACGGCGTCATCGTCCAGTTCGGCGGCCAGACGCCCCTGAAACTGGCCAATGCGCTGCATGACGCGGGCATCCCCATCCTCGGCACCACGCCGGACGCCATCGACCTGGCCGAGGACCGCGAGCGTTTCCAGCAGCTCGTCCAGAAGCTCGGCCTGAAACAGCCCGAGAATGCCATCGCCACCACCGATGCCGAGGCCAAATCCGCGGCCGAGCAACTCGGCTACCCGCTGGTGATCCGCCCCTCCTACGTCTTGGGCGGCCGCGCGATGGAGATCGTGCGCGACAGCGCCCAGCTCGACCGTTACATCCGCGACGCCGTTGTCGTCTCGGGCGACAGCCCGGTGCTCCTCGACAGCTATCTCGACGGCGCGACCGAGGTCGATGTCGACGCCCTCTGCGATGGCGAGGCCGTCCATGTCGCGGGCATCATGCAGCATATCGAAGAGGCGGGCGTCCATTCCGGCGACAGCGCCTGTTCGCTCCCGCCGCACACCCTCTCGCCCGAGATCCAGGACCGCATCATCGAACAGACTCACGCGCTCGCCCGGGCGCTGAACGTGGTCGGCCTGATGAACGTCCAGTTCGCGGTGAAGGACGACGAGATCTACCTGATCGAGGTCAACCCCCGCGCCTCGCGCACCGTGCCCTTCGTCGCCAAGGCCACCGATAGCGCCATCGCCTCCATCGCAGCGCGCCTCATGGCGGGCGAAAAGCTCTCCGATTTCCCGATGGCCGAGCCGCACCAGCCCGTCGATGACGACACCCCGATCATCCCCGGCGACCCCATGGCGCTGGCCGATTTCCGCACGCCCTGGTTCTCGGTGAAAGAGGCCGTGCTGCCCTTCGCCCGCTTCCCCGGCGTCGACACGCTGCTGGGGCCGGAAATGCGCTCGACCGGCGAGGTCATGGGCTGGGACCGCACCTTCCCCCGCGCCTTCCTCAAGGCGCAGCTTGGCGCGGGCACGCATTTGCCCGAGGCCGGGACCGTCTTCATCTCGATCAAGGACGCCGACAAGGGCCCGCTCCTGATCGAGGCCGCCGAGATGCTGAAAACCCTCGGCTTCGACATCATCGCGACCCGTGGCACCGCGGCCTACCTGGCCGAGCACGGCATCGCGAGCCACGTGGTCAACAAGGCCTACGAGGGCGGACGCAGCATCGTCGACATCATCAAGGATGGCGGCGTGCAACTGGTCCTGAACACGACCGAGGGCGCACAGGCGGTGGAAGACAGCCGCTCCATGCGCGCGGTCACGCTGGCCGACAAGATCCCCTATTTCACGACGCTGGCAGGCAGCCACGCCGCCGCCCAAGCCATGGTCGCCGCCAGGGACGGCAAGCTGGGCGTGCGGTCACTGCAGGCGTAGGGCGGGATTTATCCCGCCGCGCCCTCTGCCGAATAAGGGCCGTCAGACGACGCGGCGGGCGGCGCCCGTCATGTGTGACCTACGCCAGCGATCCGCGTGTCGAAACGGCGTCTGCGCTTACTGCTGGATCGACTGCAGGTAAGTGACGAGAGAAAGAATTCTGCCTCTCACGACCATGTCCGCGGTCTCGCCTCGTTCGCTGCTCGCCGAAATCTGGAAGCGCTCGCCCCAGACAGGCATCGCGCTGCCATGCGCCCGCATGCCGTCCCGGCCATCGATCGTTGCCAGGACAGCTTCAAACGGAAAGGTACCCCCGTTCGCCTGCGAAAGCTGAAGAAGCCCGGGGGTTTCTATGTTCAGCAAACCGGCCAGCGGGCCATCCCCCAATGCGCTTTCTCCGTGACACCCGGCGCATGCGACGAAGTACTCCCGCTCCCCCACGACGTCGGCAACGGTCGGGCTTGCGAACAAGATCAATACGGCGACGAGGCGCGTTCCGATAATCCACTTCATCGATTTATGTCCTCCCATAAATTCCTAAGGACCAACACTAATCTCGTTCCACGACGGGAGACTTGCGATAGATCAATGCGAATGCAACAAACCAGTGTGCATCGCGCGGTCTTGCATGAGCAGGCGCTTGGCTTTTCCCTGCGAATGGCGACGTCCCGGAGGTCTGACCGAAGCGGATTTCAAAGGTGACCGCGACGAGGGCAACAAGGCCTGCGAGGGTGGGCGCAGCATCGTCGACATCATCAAGGATGGCGGCGTGCAACTGGTGCTGAACACGACCGAGGGCGCACAGCCCGTGGACAACAGCCGCTCCATGCGCGCGGTCACGCTGGCCGACAAGATCCCCTATTTCACGACGCTGGCAGGGTCACATGCCGCCGCCCAAGCCATGGTCGCCGCCAAGGACGGCAAGCTGGGCGTGCGGTCACTGCAGGCGTAGGGCGGGGAGCTAAAGTTCACCGCAGGATGCATTTATTGACGGTTTGCGCGAGGGATCGAGGCTTCCTTTTCTGACTGAATATCGGCAGAAGTTATTTCACAGTTGGAACACATCGAGGGTTTCGGCGATTACACTACGGAGAATTTCTCGCGGGTTGCGATCTGGAAAAAAGCTGACAACCGCTTGATCCAAGTAGTTGGGAAGGGAATCGAGATCTTGGCTGGTCGTCAGCCGCCATATGACATGATGCTCATACCGCTGATCGCGAGTATCCGTGGACCGGCGCTCAAGTTCGAAAACACGGAAAAACTCGTCGCCAGTGAGTTTTCCTTGGCGGGCGCTTTCAACCGCGCTCGGAGACAATACCTGCAGCACCAAAAGTCCAATATAAAAGTGGGGTGATGCCGGCGAATCTAGGGATGGCTCGGGTGTCACCATCGCCAGCGTGGCAATCTTCTCGACATCACGCAAACTCAGCCTTGCGTGGTGGTCAACGTACTGCAAGTACTCCTCCAACCAATTGTACTTCCAATCGCCAAACAAACCGATCCCTTCGGAGACGTTTTGGAAGTGGCGCATCTGGGTGCGGTTGGAGGTGTATCGCCCACGGCGCGGTACCAAGGGCATGGAAAGGGTCACGAATTTCTGCAGGTAGCGGTCCGCCTGAACGCCGACACCGTAGCGAGCACGGACGCTGTTCGCTAACTCTTTAAGATTGACCCCAAGGACAAAATGCACGTTTGGAACGTCAAAAAAATGCTTGATGACCTCCAGCAGGTTTAAGGCGTAGTCAGGCCGGCATCGGTCTAGTTCATCGACCACAATCACTAGCTTGTTTTCTGCGGCTAACTCCTCCAGCGCTTCCCGAAAACTCTGCATGGCCGCACGTCTGCCATCCTCTTTCTTCCAGAAAGCCTCGGACGCTTTCTCCAACTCATCCGATCCAGCGTTTAGCCCGGCATCGCCGACCACTCCTGCGACTTCAGTCGCACCCGCAGTCGCGAGCGCCAAGCCGATCTTGAGAGCCGGTCGCGCGAGTTTAAATGCTGCCTTTTTTACATTTTCCCAATGCCGCTTGGTAGCGCCGGTTGTCTCTATCCTTTCAGAGATTGTGCCGGTCAGGCCGATCAAGGGATCGTCCATGAAGTCGTTTTTGAAGGCATCAAAATAGACCGTTTTGGCGGTTCCATTGTTTTCCTTGGCGTGGGCGCCAACCCAACACTTCAAAAAAACGGACTTCCCGGCTCCCCACGGCGCATCTACAGCAATGACCATCGGTTCAGATATAGCTTCCACTAAGTTCGAGAGCTTTTTGCCCTCACTTGCTCTGTCCAGTTGGCAAACCCCGTCGAACCCATCTTGATAAAGATCGATTTCCGGTTCGGGCAGGGTCAATCGGGCATTGGTCATTTACAAACACCTTTGGACAATGGTGGCTCGACTATATTTGGGCCGACTACGGTGGCCAAGATGGCGAGAGAGCAGTTGATCAATCTCCGTTGTGGGCCATATCCCCCCTCACTCCTCCTCCCCCATCACCCTTGCCGCCTCGCCCCATTGCGGCGGGGCCGTCTGGCTGGTCGTCGACTCCTTGAACGGCTCGATCGTGTCGCGGCCCCGGATCAGCCCGCCCAGGCGCGCATGCATGAAGGCGCGCAGCACGTCGTTCATGCGCGGCTGATAGCCCGGCCCCATCGAGCGGAACCATTTCACCACGTCCTCGTCCAGCCGCACGGTGATCCGTGTCTTGGCGCTTTCGCGGCGGGTGGCGATTTCGCGCCATTCCATCGGGATGCGCTGGTCCATGAAGATGGCCGAGTGCATGTCCCATTCGAACCGCCGCAGCGCGTCGGCGAGGTAGAAATGGTGTTTGCGCTGCGCCATGGTCAGCGGCTTGCCGTGCATGGCCTCGTCCAGAGTCGTCATCTCCGGGCCCCCTTGTCGCTCTGATGTGGAAGGCGGCCAGTCTGGCGTGGAAGGGTTAAGAAATCGTTGAGGGGGCGTGTATGTACGGGGTGTGTACAGGGTGTGTACGGGGTGTGACGTGTCGTTTTCGGCCCAGGGGCGGCGTCCGCGATCGCGGGTTTTTCCCCGCAGAGGAGCGTGGACAGGTCCGTGCCCGGCCCCTACCCTGAGCGTCGCACACCCCGCCCCATGACGTTTTCGGGAGTATTCGATGCAAGTCTTTTCCCCTCGCGCGCAGGTCGCCGCGGCCCTTGTTTTCGGCTGCGTGGCCTCTGCTAACCCCTTGATTGCGCAGGATTGGTCGCTGCCCTCGACCTTCGGCGAGATCTCGATCACCGGCGGGTTCCAGCCCGATCCGAACTGGATTCACGTCCTTGCGGGCGGCGAGATCCGACGCGAGTTTCCCGATGCCGTGACGGGCAATCGCTGCACCGGCCATTTCGCCGACGCCCCCGATTTCCGCCTGTTCTACGACCCGTCCGAGGGCGAACCCCTCTCCATCTACGTCGAATCCCGCGACGACACCGTCCTCCTCGTCAACACCCCCGACGCGCAGTGGCATTGCAACGATGACAGCTCGGGCCTGAACCCGGGCCTGAGCTTCGAGGAACCGCTGGCGGGGCAATACGACATCTGGGTGGGCACCTATCAGCCCAGCAACGGCGACTACCCCTCGGCCATCCTGTCGATGTCGGGCGAGGCGCCCTTCGCCGCCACCTTCGCCCGCGCCTTCTTCGGCGAGGATGACCGCATCGTGGTCGACCCGTCGCAGGCACCGTGGAACATGATCGGCTTCGTGGACCTGTCCTCGGCCAGTTGTACGGGCGTCCTGATCGGGCCGGCGACAGTGCTGACGGCGGGTCATTGCCTGGCCGACGAGGGCCAGATCACCACCCTGCCGGTGGAATTCATCGCGGGCTTCGACCGGGGCGATTTCGTCGCCCGCTCACCTATCAGCGGCTACCACGTGCCTGCGAACTGGATGGCGGGCGAGCAGGAGGGGTATGACTTCGCCTTCCTCTATCTGACCAACCCGATCGGCGACCAGGTCGGCTGGATGGACGTGACGGTCATGAGCGACGCGGAGATCGCCGCCGCCCGCACAGGCGATGGCCCCGACATCATGCAGGCCGGGTATTCCTACGACCAGCAGGGGCTGATGACCGGCAACCTGGATTGCCCCTTCGTCGAGATCGGCAGCCAGAACCGCCTGATCCACCAATGCGATACGTTGCAGGGCGACTCGGGCTCGCCGCTCTTTATCGAGACGGACGGGCGCTATCGGATCATCGGGATCGAGTCCCACACCAACGCCATGCCGCGCGAGGAGTTCGACCAGAACGTCGCGATGTATTCCGAGTATATCGTCAACGAGATGTGGGCGATGGCGGGCCAGGGCGGCAGCACCGGCACGGTGGGATCCGGCGCGATGGTCCCCGCCACGAAGTAAGGCCCCGACCGGGAAACAAGACCGCCCGGACCATCAGGTCCGGGCGTTTTCGTGTTCGGAGGCTAAGGCCGGCCGCGCGGCTCAACCCGCGATCAGCGGCAGGTGCGGCGCATAGATCTCGGCCACGCGGGCGATTGCGGCTTCGGGCGTCATCTCTTCGCTTTCGCCGGTGCGGCGGCTGGTCAGTTCGACCATGCCGTTCTTGAGGCCCCGCGGGCCGACCGTGATCCGCCAGGGCAGACCGATCAGGTCCATCGTGGCGAATTTTGCACCGGCGCGTTCCTCGCGGTCATCGTAAAGCGGCTCCAGCCCCTTGGCGGTGAAGGCCTTGTAAAGATCCTCGCAGGCCGCGTCACAGCTGGCGTCGCCCTGTTTCAGGTTCACGATCCCGACATGGTAAGGCGTGACCCCCTCGGGCCAGATGATGCCGTTCTCGTCATGGCTCGCCTCGATGATCGCGCCGACAAGGCGGCTGACGCCGATCCCGTGAGAGCCCATGTGCACCGGCACGCGGTTGCCTTCGCGATCGGTCACGACGGCGCCCATCGGCTCGGAATACTTGGTGCCGAAATAGAAGATCTGTCCCACCTCGATTCCGCGGGCGACGCGGCGGCGATCCTCGGGGACGTCGGCCCAGACGGCCTCGTCATGGGTCTCGTCGGTGCGGGCGTAGCGGCTGGTGAATTCCTCCAGCACGGCGCGGCACTGCTCGACGCTGTCATAGTCGATCTCGCGGTCGCCGAATTTCAGGTCGGTGATCTCGCTGTCGTAGAACACCTCGGATTCGCCCGTCTCGGCCAGCACGAGGAATTCATGTGTGTCGTCGCCGCCGATGGGGCCGCTGTCGGCACGCATCGGGATGGCCTGCAGGCCCATGCGCTCGTAGGTGCGCAGGTAGCTGACGAGGTGACGGTTATAGGCGTGCAGCGCGTCCTCTTTCGTCAGGTCGAAATTGTAGCCGTCCTTCATCAGGAATTCGCGGCCGCGCATCACGCCGAAGCGGGGGCGGATCTCGTCGCGGAACTTCCACTGGATGTGATACAGCGTCAGCGGCAGGTCCTTGTAGCTGGTCACGTGGCTGCGGAAGATGTCGGTGATCAGCTCTTCGTTGGTGGGACCATAGAGCATGTCGCGATCATGGCGGTCGCGGATGCGGAGCATCTCGGGGCCATAGGCATCGTAGCGCCCCGACTCTTTCCAGAGGTCGGCCGATTGCAGGGTCGGCATCAGCATGGGGATATGGCCGGCGCGGACCTGTTCCTCGTGCACGATCTGCTCGATCCGGCGCAGCACCTTGAAGCCAAGCGGCAGCCAGGAATAGATCCCGGCGCTGGCCTGCTTGATCATGCCGGCGCGCAGCATGTAGCGGTGACTGACGATCTGCGCCTCGGCGGGCGTCTCTTTCAGAACGGGAAGGAAGTAACGGGAAAGGCGCATCTGGCGGACCCTTTGGACTCTGGTTGTCCCGTCGGGTCTAAGCCAAGGCGAAACCGCTCACAAGCGGTGCTCAGACATTCGGCGATCCGCCGGCCGAAGATGCGAACCCGCCACCCCGCGGGCCGGGGGCCGGGGCGGGCGCCGGGGCGTCGATCCCCCAGCCGCCCGTGGGCGTGCCGAATACGCCGGCCGAAGCAGGGCGCATCCCGATCCAGAGCGCGGCGGCCATCACGACCAGAAGCGCGATCAGGGTCAGCGAAAGCTTGTTCAGAAGGGACATGGCAGCCTCCCATCACTTGGATGGGCGGCACTCTACCCGCTTGGCCGTCGCGGCGGCAGTCAGGCTTTCCCTACCCCGCCCGCAAAAAAGCGGCCCCACGCGGGGGCCGCAGTCTTGGAAAGGGGCGCCGGGGCTGGCCAGGGGAAAAGGGACAAGACGCCAGCCCCGGCAGGGGCGCGCCTAGACCGGCATCGCCGAAACGGCGGTCGGGCCGAATACCAGGACCGAAAACATCACGACGATCACGAAGACGAGGGAAACCGCGAGGTAGTTCAGCAAGGTCATGGCAGGTACTCCGGCACTGGGGCAGATCCAAGCGCTGAGCCAACGGTAGGACAACGCTTCTGCGCAGACTATGCAGGAAATCCCTACCAGCCGGTTAAGCCGCGCCCTCGACGATCGGTTCGGCCCCGAGCGCCGTGGCCAGCGCCCTGAACCGTGCCTCGGCGACCTCGCCGAAGAGCGCCCTGCCCTGGTCGGTTTTCAGCGTCAGGATCAACTCGTGCCGCTGCGGGCGGTAGCGCAGCGCGCCGTGATCCGAGGGCTTTTCGACGGTGAACATCGCGCCGAACCGCATGGCGCGGCCAAGGATCTCGGCCTCTTTCACCTTGTCCTCGGGGAGCAGCTGAAGCAGAGCCTCGTCGAAATTGGTGGCCGCGCGGTTGCCTTTGTAGCGGTGCAGCAGCGCCAGACCCAGGAAGACCCGCTCGCCATGGGTCAACCCGCCGAGATTGGCGCGGGTGGCGTTGTCGAAACAGACCTCGGCGCGGTAGTCGGGATGGGCGCGCCAACTGACGTCATGCAGCAGGCAGGCGGCGCGGATCAGGCGGCGCTTCTCGGGGCGGGCACGGGGGAAGAGCGGCTCGACGAAGTAATAGAGCGCGCGGCCAAAGCCCGGCATCCGGGCCGAGGACGCCTCGGCATGGCGAGCGGCTTCGATCAGCGGGTCGCGCTGGCGCAGCGCAGGCGTCATCTGTTCGTAGAGCAGCCCTTCGCGGATCCCGTAAGAGGAAATCGCGACCTCCTGCGGCTGGAGTTCCCGCACGAGGCGCTTCAGCACTTCGGAGGCCAGCGGCACAAGTTTCATCCGTTCCGCCGAGGTGCCGGTGCGGGCGCGCAACTCTTCTAGGTCGGACTTGGCGATGTACTTGATCGTGTCGAGGATCGCCTTGGGCTTCATCCGGTATTCGTGCAGCACCTTGAGAGGGTAGCCGCGCCGCTCCATGTCGACCCGCGCAATGGCCCGCCAGCTTCCGCCGACCAGGAACAGGCGCTTTGGCTTCGTCTCGAAATGGGACACCAACTCGGTTACGCGCGACTTGATATGCGCGCGGATGGCTTTCTTGCCGCCCTTGATCCCCATGAGCTTGAGCGGCCCGAGGCTGGAGGTCTGGCGCATTCCCACCTGCCCGTCGCCGGTCAGTTGCGCCAGTTCCATGGACGATCCGCCGATATCGCAGATCAGCCCCTCGGCCCCGGGCCAGCCGACCAGAACGCCCTGCGCCGACAGCCGCGCCTCTTCCGCGCCGTCGACGATCTGGATGGCAAGGCCCGTCTCGGCCATCACCTCGGCGCGGAACTCGGGCCCATCCTCGGCGTCGCGCACGGCCGCCGTCGCCACGGTCAACAGCGGCGCGACGCCCATGCCCTTGGTCAGCGCGGCAAACCGGCGAAGCGCGGCCAGCGCGCGGACGCGCCCCTCGGGGTTCAGACGCCCCGTCTGCGAGAAGCCGGCGCCAAGGCCGCACAGGATCTTTTCGTTGTAGAAATAGGCGGGGCTGCGCGCGGCCCCGTCGAACACCACCAGCCGGACCGAGTTCGACCCGATATCGATCACGCCCACACGTTTGAGCGCCTGCGCCTCGGGGGCGTCGAACAAGGGCACCCCGAAGGGTCCCCATTCGGGATGCAGTTCAACCGGGCTCATCGGGCCCGAAGCGGTCGCGCGCTGCGTCATGGATCGAGTGTTCGCACGGGGCCATGGACGGCGTCAATCGTCACGGGCGGTCGCCTCAATCGTCGCCGTGGGTCAGTTCCGGCACATCCTTGGCCCCGGCCGACCCCCGCCCAGAGAGCGAGGGGTTCTCCATGAAGAAGCGGTGGCAGGAGAACGGGTTCTCCAACTCGGACAGGTCCGGGCGCAGGAAACTCCCGTCGGGTTGCAGCACCCAGGTCTGCGCCACATCGGCGAGGTTGGCCGCCATGATCTGGCTGACGATCTGCGCCTTCACCGTGTTGTTGGTGCATTCGACCAGCGTTTCGACACGCCGGTTCAGGTTGCGGCCCATCCAGTCGGCGGAACTGATATAGACCCGCGCCTTTTTCGAGGGCAGGCCCGCACCATTGCCGAAGCACACGATACGGGAATGTTCGAGGAACCGGCCCACGATGGATTTCACGCGGATGTTTTCCGACAGGCCCTTCACACCGGGGCGAATGCCACAGATGCCCCGGATCACGAGGTCGATCTTCACCCCCGCCTGGCTCGCCTCGTAGAGCGCGTCGATCACGTCGGGCTCGATCAGGCTGTTCATCTTGGCCCAGACCATCGCGGGCTTTCCGGCGCGGGCATGCTCGGCCTCGGCGCGCAGGTTCTCGATGATCGTGGATTTCAGCGAAAGGGGCGAGATCGACAGGTTCTCCAGCCCCTCGGGTTCGGCATAACCGCCGACATAGTTGAACACCTTGGTGGCGTCCCGCCCCAAGGCGTCGTCGCAGGTGAAAAGGCTGAGGTCGGTGTAGATACGCGCGGTGATCGGGTGGTAGTTGCCGGTGCCGAAATGGGTATAGGTCACCAGCCTGTCGCCCTCGCGCCGGACAACGGTGCTGATCTTGGCGTGGGTCTTGTAGGTGATGAACCCGTAGATCACATGCGCGCCCGAACGTTCCAGCTTGCGCGACTGGCGGATATTGGCGGCCTCGTCGAAGCGGGCCTTCAACTCGACCAGCGCGGTGACGGATTTGCCGTTCTCGGCGGCCTCGCACAGCGCCTCGACGATGGGGGACTCGTTCGAGGTCCGGTAAAGCGTCTGCTTGATCGCCACCACGTTGGGGTCCCGCGCGGCCTGCGCCAGGAAGCGGATGACCATGTCGAAGGTCTCGTACGGGTGGTGCAGCAGCATGTCCTTCTGACGGATCGCCGCGAACATGTCGCCGTCATGGTCCTGCACCCGTTCCGGCACGCGCGGCGTGAAGGATTTCCACAGCAGGTCGGGCCGCGTGTCGATCACCAACTCCTTCAGGCTGACCAGGCCGATCATGCCCTTGACCTGCACCACCTCGTCGCCGGTGACGTGCATCTGGTCCACGATCTCGGCCATCAGATCCTCGGGCGCGCCCGCGCTGATCTGAAGGCGCACCACCTCGCCCCGGCGGCGGCGTTTCAGCGCGGTCTCGAATTCGCGCACGAGGTCCTCGGCCTCTTCCTCGACCTCAAGATCGCTGTCGCGCAGCACGCGGAAGGCGCAATGCCCGGCGAGCTTGTAGCCCGGAAACAGCGCGCCGATATGGGTCAGCAACAGCTCTTCCAGCGGCAGGAAGCGCGCCTCGCCCTCGGGCGCGGGCAGGCGCAGGAAGCGGTCGATTTGGCTGGGGATCGGCAGAAGCGCCTGCAACTCGCGCCCGTCGCGTTCCCGCTTCATGTGCAGCGCCAGCGCGATCCCCTCGTTCGGGATGAAGGGGAACGGATGCGCCGGGTCGATGGCCAGCGGCGACAACACCGGGAAGACCTGCGTCAGGAACACCTCTTCGAGGTACCGTTTATCCGCGGGTTTGAGGCCCGAGCGGGTGACGACGGTGATGCCTTCGGCCTCCAGCTCCTTGCGGAGGTTGACCCAGGCCGCCTGCTGGTGCTGCATCAGGCTGCGGGCGTCGGCATTGATCAGCTTGAGCTGTTCGGCGGGCGTACGGCCATCGTCGGAGGGGGTCGTGTTGCCCTCCTGCGCCAGTTCGCGCAGGCCCGCGACACGCACGGTGTAAAATTCGTCGAGGTTACCCGCCGAGATCGACACGAAGCGCACCCGTTCCAACAGCGGCACGCGCGGGTTCTCGGCCTCTTCCAGCACGCGCCAGTTGAAGGCGAGCCAGCTCAGTTCACGGTTGAAGAAACGGCGCGGCCCGCTGATCTGCGCCTCGGGCAGATCGACGGGCTCGGGGATCGGGGCGGAGAGGAAATCGGCAAAGCTCATGATGCTGACCTAGGTGGGGCCTGTGACATCAGCGTGACACGGGCTGTTGCATCTCGGCAAGGACCGCCTTGGCATCCTTGAACCGGGGCGGGCGTTTCGCCGCAAGCGCGCGCGCGTCCAGCGCATCGACGAAGGTGCGCACCGCGGCAAAGGACCGCTCGATGCGCGCCGCGACATGGGTCAGCATCGACGGCGTCAGGCGCAAGGCGCGGTCATGGGCCAGTTTCATCATCACCGCCATCAAGAGCGCGTCGTCCGGCGGCGCCACCCGCGCCAGCCCGGCCTGCCGCATGCGGCTGTCGAGGTCGGGCAGCGTCAGGCCCCAGCGTTCGGGCCCGTCCGTCGCGGTGAACAGGATCGGCGCACCCCGCAGGACTAGCGCGTTGTGCAGGTGAAACAACGCGGCTTCGGCGGCGGCGTGACCGGCGATGCGGTGGACATTCTCGACGACAAGGGCGGGCGCAGCGGCCTGCTGTTCCGCCGCGGCTTCATCGAGGTCACTCGCCTCGACGAATGCTGCGCCACTCATCCCGGCCCAGACATGCGCAAGATGCGTCTTGCCCGCGCCTTCGGGGCCGGCCAGCACCAGCTTGCCATGGGGCCAGTCCCGCCAGGCGTCGATCTGGGCGACGGCACCAGCGTTGGCGGTGGAGACGAAGAAATCCTCTCGCCCCATCGCGGGGCGAAGGGCGAGGTTGAAAACGAGTTGTTCGGCCATCAGATCTGCGCCCCGTCCTCGTCCGGGTCATCACGGTATTCCTCGGGGATCGGCCGCCCCTCGAGCCCGCGATAAAGCAGGCTGTCGGTATATTGCTCGATCCCGAAGCGGACCAGCACGCCAAGCGCGGCGGCGACCGGCACGGCCACCAGCATGCCGACGAAGCCGAAGAGCGTTCCAAAGGCCGAGAGCGCGAAGATCAGCCAGACCGGGTGCAGACCGACCGACGAGCCGACCAGCTTGGGCGTCAGGATGTTGCCCTCGACCATCTGGCCCACCTGGAAAACGGCGGCCACGGCGACGATCATCCACCAGTCGCCCCAGAACTGGAACAGCGCCAGCCCGATGGACAGCGCCCCGCCCACCAGCGCGCCGACATAGGGGATGAAGGTCAAAAGCCCCGCCAACAGCCCGACGACCAGGCCGAATTGCAACCCGATCACCATCAGCGCCACGGCGTAGAAGGTGCCGAGGATCAGGCAGACCGTCCCCTGCCCGCGCACGAAACCGGCCAGCGTGCGGTCGATCTGCGACGCCAGTCGCCGGATCGTCGGCGCGTGGTCCCGCGGCAACAGGTCGTCGATGCGCTCGACCATGTTGTCCCAGTCCAGAAGCAGGTAGAAGGCCACGACCGGTGCGACAACCATGAAGACCAGCACATTCACCACGCCCGCCGCCGAACTCAGCACGCTTTGCAACAACTCTCCGCCGCGCGACTGGATCGTCTCGCCGATGGAACTCAGCGATTGGCGAAGGGGCGAAGTGTCGTCCATGAACTCGGGGAAGCGCTCGGTCAGCCAACTGCGCAACTGGTTGAACAGATCCGGCGCGGACTGGATCAGGTCGGTCGTCTGCTGGATCAGCAGCGGCACGACGACCAGCATCGCCAGTACGACGACCAGAACGAGGATCACGAAGATGATGGCGGTCGACAGCACGCGGCTGAAGCCCATCTTCTCCAGCCGGTCGGCGACGGGATCGAGGAAGTAGGAAATCGCCCCGCCCACGAGGAAGGGCAGGATCACGTCGCCCAGCAACCACAGCAGCGCGAAGAACACCGCAAGGGCGATCCCCCAGTAGAGCAGCTGTTTGCGGACAGGCAGGGCCATGGCGTCTCCTTTGTCGCGATAGATGCGGCAGGGAGGGCCATGGGGCAAGGGGAAAGCGGGGGAACAAACCCGTTTTCCCCAAGGAAAACGGGCAGGAAATCTCGAGATTTCCTGCCCGGAAAACCCGGGTTTTCCGGGCCCGCCCTGCGGGCGGTCCGCTCAGGCCCGCGTGGCGCGGATCAGGTCGAGGATGTCGCGCGCCGCCGAGGGGATGTTCGTACCCGGCCCGAAGATCGCCTTGACCCCGGCCTTCTGCAGGAACTCGTAATCCTGGTGCGGAATGACGCCGCCGCAGATCACGATGATGTCGCCCGCGCCCTCGGCCTTCAGCGCCTCGATCAGCTTGGGCGCCAGCGTCTTGTGACCGGCGGCCTGCGACGAGATGCCGATCACGTGCACGTCGTTGTCGATGGCGTCCTGCGCAGCCTCTTCCGGGGTCTGGAACAGCGGGCCCACATCCACGTCGAAGCCGATATCGGCAAAGGCCGTGGCGATCACCTTGGCGCCGCGGTCATGGCCGTCCTGGCCCATCTTGACCACCAGCATGCGCGGGCGGCGGCCTTCTTCCTCGGCGAAGGCGTCCACGTCGCGCTGGATCTGGGCAAAGCCCTCGTCGCCCTCGTAGGCCGAGCCATAGACGCCGGCCAGCGTCTTCACCTCGGCCCTGTGGCGGCCGAACACCTTTTCCATCGCCATGCTGATTTCCCCCACGCTGGCCCGGTGACGTGCGGCCTCGACCGCCGCTTCGAGCAGGTTGCCGCCCTCGTTCGCGCGCCGCTCCAACTCGGCCAGCGCCGCGTCGCAGGCCGCCGCATCGCGCGTGGCGCGGATCTTCTCCAGCCGCGCGATCTGGCTTTCCCGCACCTTCTCGTTGTCGATCTCGAGGATGTCGATCGGGTCTTCCTTGTCCTTGCGGTACTTGTTGACGCCGACGATCACCTCTTCGCCGCGGTCGATCATGGCCTGCCGCCGCGCCGCCGATTCCTCGATCCGCAGCTTGGGCAGGCCCGAGGCGACAGCCTTGGTCATGCCCCCCATCTCTTCGACCTCGGCCATCAGGACGCGGGCCTGTTCGATCAGCTCGTTGGTGAGGCTTTCGACGTAGTAGGAGCCCGCCAGCGGATCGACGACATTGGTCACGCCCGTCTCTTCCTGCAGGATCAACTGGGTGTTGCGCGCGATCCGGGCCGAGAACTCGGTCGGCAGCGCGATGGCCTCGTCCAGCGCGTTGGTGTGCAACGACTGCGTGCCGCCCAGAACCGCCGACATCGCCTCGTAGGCCGTGCGCACGACGTTGTTGTAGGGGTCCTGCTCCTGCAGGCTGACGCCCGAGGTCTGGCAATGCGTGCGCAGCATCTTGGAGCGGTCGGATTTCGCGCCGAACCCCTCCATGATCTCGTACCACAGCGTGCGCGCGGCGCGCAGCTTGGCGATCTCCATGAAGAAATTCATGCCGATGGCGAAGAAGAAGCTCAGCCGCCCGGCGAACTTGTCCACGTCCATTCCAGCGTCGATCGCGGCGCGCACGTATTCGCGCCCGTCGGCCAGCGTGTAGGCCAGCTCCTGCACAAGGTTCGCGCCCGCCTCCTGCATGTGGTAGCCGGAGATCGAGATCGAGTTGAATTTCGGCATGTTTTCCGACGTGTAGCCGATGATGTCCGAAATGATCCGCATGCTCGGCTCGGGCGGGTAGATATAGGTGTTGCGGACCATGAACTCCTTGAGGATGTCGTTCTGGATGGTCCCCGACAGCAGCGACTTGTCATGGCCCTGCTCTTCGCCGGCGACGATGAAATTGGCGAGGATCGGGATCACCGCGCCGTTCATCGTCATCGAGACGCTGACCTGATCCAGCGGGATACCGTCGAACAGGATCTTCATGTCCTCGACGCTGTCGATGGCGACGCCCGCCTTGCCCACGTCGCCCAGAACGCGGGGGTGGTCGCTGTCATAGCCGCGATGCGTGGCAAGGTCGAAGGCGACCGAGACCCCCTGCTGACCGGCGGCCAGGTTGCGGCGGTAGAAGGCGTTGGACTCCTCCGCCGTCGAAAAGCCCGCGTATTGGCGGATGGTCCAGGGCCGGCCGGCATACATCGTCGCCTTGGGGCCGCGGGTGAACGGGGCGAAGCCCGGCAGGCTGCCCATGTGGCCAAGCCCTTGCGTATCGGCCTCGGTGTAAAGCGGTTTGACGCGGATACCTTCCAGGGTTTCCCAGGTCAGGCTGTCGGGGTCGCGTCCCTTCAGTTCCTTCTCGGCGCGCTCACGCCAGGCGTCGATGCCGGGGGTCTCGGGGCCGGGGGTCTCGGGGGTCTGGGTCATCGGGGGTTCCTCTTCCTACGTCTGTCCTGGCCCGCATCTGCAGCGCGGGCTCATCTAGGTAGTCGGCAAGGCCCCCGGCCCCGGCGCGCAGCCAGGCGAGGTCCTCGGCATATTGGGCGCGCAGGATGGCGCGCTGATGGGGGTCGAAGGGCATGTAGCGGCCCGCGACGATGCCAAGCGACGACGCATCGTCGCCCGCATCGGCCAGAAGCCTGGCAAGCGACACAGCACCCGGCGCCGCGTTCAGGTGTTCATGGCGACGACCGAAGGCCAGGCGTCGGTGCGTCAGGCGGCGCAACAGGATATCAGGGCGCCCGGCCATCGCCTCGTGGCTCCAGACCGCGATGCGGGCACCGGGCAGGGCATGGGCGAGATCGGCGATCACGTGACGCCACCGGCGCGGCTGGGTGATGAGCCGGTCGCAAATGTCGGACCCCGGCGCCGTGCCGCCCCGCGCGATCTGCATCGCGAGCGCCGAGGCCCACCATGCATCGTAAGAGCGGATGGCCAAGGCGATCTTCACCTTGGCCGGGTCGATCCCGCCCGCGATCCGGCTCAGGCGCGTGGCGACGCGAGGATAAAGGCGGGTCTCGGCGATGACCTCGGCCAGCGACCCGATCATGTCGGGGTCGCTCACGATCAGCAGGGCCGCCCCCTTCTCCTGTGCCTGCCGCACGCGCAGCGCCATGCGACCGGTCAGACGCTCTCCGCCCTCTCCGGTGATCCCCTGGAACAAGCCCGCGCGCGTCACCTCCGGGTCCCAGACGGTGATGCCCTTGGCGACCATGGCCGCGCGCCCCTGCCGCATGACGTGGTGCAGCGTGGCGGTTGCGGTGCGGTGGGCGCCCGCGTGCAGGATAACCTCCATCTTGCGATCTCCCGCGGCTGTGAGGACGGAATACCGCCCAGACTGCCCCGAAAGCGATGAAGATCGGGTGAATGCGCCGGACCGCAGGGGCCGATTGCCGCGGCGAAAGCTGCGGAAAGGCTTCGCAATTCCCGGGACCCTGCCTATATCTGGCAGGACTGGAGGAGTGATGCGACCGACCCCCCTTGCCCTTGCTGCCGCCCTGATGCTGGCCCCTGCCGCGATCCCCGCGCAGGAGGCCGATGATGCACTCGCGATGGCCGCCTCGGAGTCCGGCGACACCGAGATCGAGGCCGTCGACCCGATGGCCCCGCGCGACGCCGCCGACGTGACGCTGGAGGAATTCCTGTGGACCGCGCGGCCCATCATCGTCTTTGCCGACACGCCCGCCGATCCGCGCTTCATCGAGCAGATGCAATTGCTGGCCGCGCGGCCCGATCCGCTGATCGAACGGGACGCGGTCATCATCGTCGATACCGACCCCGCCGCCCGCTCGGCCATCCGCACCGAGTTGCGCCCGCGCGGGTTCTCGCTGGTCGTGATGCAGAAAGACGGCAGCGTCGGGTTCCGCCGACCCAGCCCCCGCGACGTGCGAGAGATCATCCGCGGCATCGACAATTTCTCGTTCCGGCAGGAAGAGTTGCGCAGCGGCGGGCAGTGACCCGCCGCCATGGCTGCGTGATATGAAACGCAGCCGCGCATGGCCTTATTCGAACTCCATGATCACTTCGTCCACGGCGAGGCTGTCGCCGGGGCCCGCGTTGATCTTGGACACCACGCCCTTGCGCTCGGCGCGCAGGATGTTCTCCATCTTCATCGCCTCGACGGTGCAGAGCGCCTGTCCCTCCTGCACCTCCTGCCCTTCCTCGACATCTATCTTCACGATCAGGCCGGGCATGGGGCAAAGCAGCATCTTGGAGGTGTCGGGCGGCAGCTTTTCAGGCATCAGGCGGGCAAGCTCGGCCTGGCGCGGGCTGCGCACATGGACCTTCAACTCGGCCCCGCGGGTCCGGATGCGGAAACCGCCGGGGATCTTGCCGACCTTCAGAACCAGGGTCTCACCGTCGACGCTGAGCGTTGCCAAGGCATCGCCCGGCGTCCAGTCCGAGGTGATCCGCATCGCGTGCCCATCCTCGAAAGTCACGGTGGACCCGTTCGGATCGGCGGCGATGGTGACCGGGAACGCCTCGCCCTGAAGGCTGACCACCCAATCGGTGCCGACGCGGCGTTCGTGGTTGTCCATCCGTCCCGAGACGCGGGTGCGCCGGATCTCGGCCACGCGGTGCATCGCGGCGGCGGCGGCGGCCACGCGGCGCAGCGCGTCGTCCCCCAGCGTCACGCCCTCGAAACCGTCGGGATATTCCTCGGCGATGAAGGCGGTGGTGATGTTGCCGCTGGTGAAGCGGTCATGGTCCATCACGGCCGACAGGAACGGCAGGTTGTGGCCGATCCCCTCGACCTCGAAACTGTCGAGCGCCACGCGCATCGCCTCGATCGCGCCCGCACGGTCCGGCGCCCAGGTGCAGAGCTTGGCGATCATCGGGTCGTAATACATCGAGATCTCGCCGCCCTCGTAGACGCCGGTATCGTTGCGCACCGCCGTGTCGCCATGGGGTGCCTCGCCTTGCCATTTCCCGGTGTCGTTCAGGGGGCCGGCCTGCACCTCCTGCGGGGGGCGGTAGCGGGTCAGACGCCCGATCGACGGCAGGAAATTGCGATACGGGTCCTCGGCATAGAGGCGGCTTTCCATCGCCCAACCGGTCAGCGTCACATCTTCCTGCGTGATCGACAGCGGCTCGCCGCTGGCGACGCGGATCATCTGTTCGACGAGGTCCACGCCCGTGATCAGCTCGGTCACCGGGTGTTCCACCTGCAGGCGGGTGTTCATTTCGAGGAAGTAGAAATTCTTGTCGGCGTCGACGATGAATTCCACCGTGCCCGCGCTGGAATAGCCTACGGCCTTGGCCAAGGCCACGGCCTGTTCGCCCATCGCCTTGCGCGTCGCCTCGTCGAGGAAGGGGCTCGGCGCCTCTTCGATGACCTTCTGGTTGCGGCGCTGGATCGAACATTCCCGCTCGCCCAGGTAGATCGCGTTGCCATGCTGGTCGGCCAGCACCTGGATCTCGATATGGCGCGGCTGGGTGACGAATTTCTCGATGAACATGCGGTCATCGCCGAAACTGCTGGCCGCCTCGTTCTTCGACGCCTGGAAGCCTTCGCGGACTTCTTCTTCGTTCCACGCGATGCGCATGCCCTTGCCGCCGCCGCCTGCCGACGCCTTCAGCATCACCGGGTAGCCGATCTGGCCAGAGATCTTGATCGCTTCCTCGGCATCCTCGATCAGGCCCATATGGCCGGGCACCGTGGACACGCCCGCCTCGGCGGCGATCTTTTTCGAGGTGATCTTGTCACCCATGGCCTCGATGGCCCCCGCCGGCGGGCCGACGAAGGCCACGCCAGCGGCCTCCAGCGCCTGGGCGAATTTCATGTTCTCCGACAGGAAGCCATACCCGGGATGCACCGCCTCGGCGCCGGTCTCCTTGATCGCGGCCATGATCTTGTCGATCACGATGTAGCTTTCAGAGGCGGGCGGCGGGCCGATATGCACCGACTCGTCGGCCATCTTGACATGCAGCGCGTGCTTGTCCGCATCCGAATAGACGGCGACCGTCTCGATCCCCATTTTCCGCGCGGTCTTGATCACCCGGCAGGCGATCTCGCCCCGGTTGGCGATCAGCAGCTTCTTGAACATGCGTCCTGTCCCTTCCTTTTGGCCCGGCGCGGCGCGCCCGCGGCATCTCCCAAACAAAAAGGGACCAGCGGGGCGCGATGGCCCCGTTGGTCCCGTGTCAGACGATAAGGGGGACGGGCGGTCAGACGGCCCGCGCGGCCCCGATCAGCAGAGGTTGACGTCGTCGCACAGCGCCCCACCGGCCGCGCCGATGAGGATGCCCGTGCCGACATTGCCGTTGAGCGCGGCAGCAGTGACACCGCCCCCAAGCGCGCCGATCCCGGCGCGTTCGAGGTCGCTGGCCATGCAGCCCGAAAGCGCGATGACAGCGGCGAAAAGGGTCGTGGGAAGAATGAGTTTGGCGCGCATTTTGCGTCTGCTCCTGTCGATATGCCTCGTGCGGTCAGGCATACACGGAACGGGCGTCGTGCAACAGCACCACTGTTGAACGCAACGCGATCGGCGCGGTTCTGCCGAAAAAAAGGCGGTCGGCACAGAAAGCTGGCCGACCGCTTTGAAGGGGAAGGGTAACACGTCTTGTCGTTGCCGGCCCGGAAACCGTTGGGGACAGGGGCCGACATGACGACAATGCCACGGTTTTCAGCACGCAGAAGGGGGCAATCGACTTGCCCGGCGCGATGCGCGCGAAATTGCCCAAGCTGATGATGGCTGCGCGAAATCATGCCGAGCCATCCTCCCATACACCCGAGCCGTCGAAGGCCTCGGGGAAGGAGGCGCGCGCCACATTCTCGTCGATGACCAGAAGCGCCTCGTAGCTTTCGGGATCGAACGGGTCCTCGGCGGCGATCACCTCGCGCCCGAAGAGCCACGACAACCGGCCCGCGTCGAGATTGCCGCGCTCAAACGGCTCATCCCCGAAGAACAGCCACAGCGCCTCCATGAAGGCGGCATCGGCGCGGCGGTCGGCGGGACGCCGGTCGGCATAGCGCTCGCGCCGGATCAGCCTGGTCGCGCCGGACTTGTTCTCGCGGCGGATGGTGAACTGGTAATCCGTGCCCGGCAGGCGCGAGGGGAAACCGCGATGCTTGATCATTGCGCGCCCTCCGAATGAGGCGCGGCAGGTGCAGCGCGCGAAACAGGGTGCGTGACCGGGCGCTCAGACCCGGCCACGACCCGAGGTACAGCTGCAATTGAGCAGCCGAGATCGAAGATACCTTGCCGCGCGACCGATCCACAGAGTTTTCCACAAGCAAACCGCGCCTGTGACTCCGCTGCATCACCTTTCCATTCACATGAAGTATGGATCGCAAGATCTTGTAGCTGCATCACAAAAGTTCCCACATGCAGGAACCGGTCGCGATTGTATAAGCCTCGATGGCCTGCCGAATGCCGGGCGCGGCCTCGCCCCGCGGAAAGGGCGCGGTCATCAGCTGGACCACGATGCGCTCGGGCGGGCGTGCCAAGGCCTCGGCCTGCGGCAGGCCAAGCTCGGTGCAGATCCAGTCGTGATCGCCATGCGTGCCATCGGCATCCGCGGGCGGCAGGTCGGGCGCCACCACGCGCAGGACCAGCCATGTCGCCTCGGTGAAGGGTTGCGGTTCCGGCACCACCTCGCACAGTGTCGCCGCCTGCCCCGAGGGCAAGGTCAGCGCCCGATCCAAGGGGCAGGCAAACGGCGCCTCGCCCCGTGGCCAGAGCAGCACCGTCACCCCAAGCGCCACCGCGCCCAAGGCCGCCCATCCCAGCGGGCTGAGGGGGAGACGGGAGAGGACGTTCATGCACGATCAGCCCCCTCCGGTCGGCGCGCGATGCAGTCGATCTCGACCAGGGCCCCCACCGCCAGGGCGGTCACGCCCACGGTCGTGCGCGCAGGCCGGCGGTCAGGCGCGAAGAAGCCTTGGTAGGTCTCGTTGAAGGCGGCGTAGTCGCGCTCGAACTCGGTCAGGTAGGCGCGCATCTGCACCACGTGCTCCAGGTCCAGCCCCACGCCCCGCAACACCACGCGCAGGTTCTCCATCACCCGCCGCGTCTGCGCCTCCACCCCCTCGGGCAGGGGCGCGTCAGGGGCGGCCGGATCGGTCGGCATCTGGCCCGTCAGGATCACCCAGCCATCCACCTCCACCGCATGGGAAAAGGGGGCAACCGGGCGCGGGCCGCCGGTGATCATGTGAAAGATGGGGTCAGACTTCGATTGCTTGCTTGGCAAACCGCGATAATGCTCATGAACCAAAACCCGATCGACGAGCTCTTTTGATGATATTTTTTCCCTCTCTAAAATCATCCCGCGGTCAATTTGTCGGCCACGAAGGCCCCAGAAACCGTGGTCTAGGTGTTCAAACAGATCATCGGAACGAAAATTAAGGGAGTCACTGGAATGGTCTTCAATTGTCCGGCGTACAGTCGCTTTCCATTGCAGCGTTAATTCACGGTCGGTCGTACGCTCAATATACTCGTAGAGATCCGAATATCGAGCGGCACCGTCTAGAGCTTCAAACGCTCCGACAATTTCTTCAACCCATTTCAATTTAGGTGCCTCACAGCGGGATGTTGTCGTGCTTCTTCCACGGCATCTTCTTTTCCTTGCGCCGCAGCATGGCGAAGGCCCGGGCGACCCGTTTGCGCGTGCTGCGCGGTTGGATCACCTCGTCGATGAAACCACGCTCGGCCGCGACGAAGGGGTTGGCGAAGCGGTCCTCGTATTCCTGCGTGTGATGCGCCGTTTTCTCGGGGTCGCCCAGGTCCGAACGGTGCAGGATCTCGACCGCGCCCTTTGCCCCCATCACCGCGATCTCGCTGGTGGGCCAGGCATAGTTCACGTCGCCGCGCAGGTGCTTGGACGACATCACAACATAGGCCCCGCCATAGGCCTTGCGGGTGATGACCGTGACCTTGGGCACCGTCGCCTCGCCATAGGCGAACAGCAGCTTGGCACCGTGCTTGATGACGCCGTTATATTCCTGCCCCGTCCCGGGGAGGAAGCCGGGCACGTCCACGAGCGTCAGGATCGGGATCTCGAAACAGTCGCAGAAGCGCACGAACCGCGCGGCCTTGCGCGCGCTGTCGATATCCAGCACGCCCGCCAGAACCATCGGCTGGTTGGCGACCACGCCGACCGTCTGCCCTTCGAGCCGGATGAAGCCGGTGATGATGTTGCCCGCGAAATCCTGCTGGATCTCGTAGAAATCGCCCTCGTCCGCGATCTTGGTGATCAACTCCTTCATGTCATAGGGCATGTTGGGGTTGTCGGGCACCAGCGTGTCGAGGCTGTCCTCGATCCGGTCGGGGCTGTCGTAGAAGGGGCGAACGGGCGGCTTTTCGCGGTTCGAGAGCGGCAGGAAATCGACCAGGCGGCGAATTTCGCTCAGCGCCTCGACGTCGTTCTCGAAGGCGCCATCGGCGACCGAGGATTTGCGCGTGTGGGTCGTGGCCCCGCCCAGTTCCTCGGCGGTGACATGCTCGTTCGTCACCGTCTTCACCACGTCGGGGCCGGTCACGAACATGTAGCTGCTGTCCTTCACCATGAAGATGAAGTCGGTCATGGCGGGCGAATAGACCGCGCCGCCCGCGCAGGGGCCCATGATCAGGCTGATCTGCGGCACCACGCCCGAGGCCTCGATGTTGCGCTGGAAGACCTCGCCATAGCCCGCGAGGCTGTCGACGCCTTCCTGGATGCGCGCGCCGCCGGAGTCGTTGATGCCGATCACGGGCGCGCCGTTCTGCATCGCCATGTCCATGATCTTGCAGATCTTCTGCGCATGGGTGGCCGAGACCGAGCCGCCCAGAACCGTGAAATCCTGGCTGAAGACATAGACCATGCGGCCATTGATCGTGCCCCAGCCGGTGACGACACCATCGCCACGGGGCTTGTTCTCCTGCATGCCGAACTCGGTGCAGCGGTGGGTGACGAACATGTCGTATTCCTCGAAGCTGCCCTCGTCGAGCAGCAGTTCGATCCGCTCGCGCGCGGTCAGCTTGCCCTTGGCATGCTGGCTGTCGATCCGCTTCTGTCCGCCGCCCAGACGCGCCTCGCCGCGGCGCTCCTCCAACTCATGCAGGATGTCTTTCATCTCGGTCCCTTCCGTGGCTGGCCTTCCCCCGGGCGGCCGCCTTATGCTGCGCACGCGCCCCCTTTGGCGGCGCACCCTAATGAGGCGCCGGGCATCGGGCGAGTCTGAACTGGCATATTTGCAAATAAATTTGCGAATGACTTTAGAAAACTGCGTAATTGCAAATAATGCAATCAACTGCGCGGTGCTGGAAACCGATGTGCATGGCCGCACATGGACAAGACCCACGCCACGACCTAAGCCCTAGGGAATGAGTATTTCCCCGACGGTCCGCTTTCTCGACCGCTCCACGCCACCGCATATTTTCACCCTCATCGTGCTGACCGGGATCGGCGCGCTGTCGTTGAACATCTTCCTGCCGTCGCTGCCCGCGATGACGACGTTCTTCGACACCGACTACCGGCTTATGCAACTGTCGGTGGCGCTGTACCTCGCCGTGAACGCGGTGTTGCAGGTGGTCATCGGCCCCGTGTCGGACCGCTTGGGCCGACGCCCCGTCCTGCTGGGCAGCGTCGCGATCTTCATCCTTGCGACCATTGGCTGCCTTCTGGCGACGACGGTCGAGGTCTTTCTGGCCTTTCGCATGTTGCAGGCGGTGATCGTGGCGGGGCTTGTCCTTGGCCGCGCGGTGGTGCGCGACATGTACCCCGTCGACCAGGCCGCCAGCCAGATCGGTTATGTCACGATGGGCATGGCCGTGGTCCCGATGATCGGCCCGGCCATCGGCGGCGCGCTGGACGAGACGCTTGGCTGGCAAGCGAATTTCTGGCTTCTGGCCGTGCTCGGTCTGGCCGTCTGCATCCTGATCTGGCGCGACCTGGGTGAAACCGCCGCCCCAGGCCATGGCAGTTTCCGCGACCAGTTCGCGCAATACCCCGAGTTGCTGACCTCGCGCCGCTTCTGGGGCTACTGCATGGCCGCTGCCTTCGCCGGGGGCGCGTTCTTCGCCTATCTTGGCGGCGCGCCCTATGTTGGCTCGGAGGTGTTCGGCCTGTCAGCGGCCGAGGTGGGGTTCTATTTCGGTGCGCCCGCCGTCGGCTATTTCTTCGGCAATTTCATCTCGGGCCGCTTTTCCGTCCGCGTGGGCATCAACGGGATGATCCTGTGGGGCACGGTCCTGACGGCGGGCGGTCTTTGCACCTTGCTGCTACTGTTCCTCCTGGGGTTCAAGACGGCGCTGGTCTTCTTCGGGTTCATGACCTTCGTGGGCCTGGGCAACGGCATGGTCCTGCCCAACGCGACCTCGGGCATGTTGTCGGTGCGGCCCCATCTGGCCGGAACCGCCAGCGGCCTTGGCGGGGCGATCATGATCGGCGGCGGCGCGGCCTTGTCCGCGCTGGCGGGGGCCCTTCTGACCGGGGGAAACGGGGCCTACCCGCTGATCTTCATCATGCTGACCACCTCGATCCTGGCCGTGATCTCGATCCTCTACACCATCCGCCGCGAGCGGCAGGTGAACCCCGGCTGAGGCCTGCGCTTCCATCTCTTTGCAAAACCCACTAGTGATTTTGCAAAGCACCTGGAGCCCCCATGCCCAATCGCAAGCTCTATGCCGGGGCCAAGCTGCGCGAAGTGCGCACGCGGCTTGGCCTCACGCAAAAGGATTTCGCCGGCAAGCTCGGCATCTCGCTGCCCTATCTGAACCAGATGGAGAACAACAACCGCCCTGTCTCGACCACGGTCGTGCTGGGACTGGCGCAGGAATTCGGCCTCGACGTGACCGAGCTGAGTTCCGGCGACACCGAACGCCTCGTCTCGGACATGCGCGAGGCGCTGGCCGACCCCGTCTTTGCCGAGGATAGCCCGCCCCTGGCCGACCTGCGCCTTGCCGCTTCGAACGCGCCGGCACTCGCGCGCGCCTTCCTCGACCTGCACCGCGCCTATCGCCAGACGCACGAGCGGCTCGCCTCGCTGGACGAGGCACTGGGGCACGAGGGGCGCGCCACCCCCAGCCCGTGGGAGGAAGTGCGCGATTTCTTCCATTATTGCGACAACTACATCGACGCCGTAGACCGCGCCGCCGAACGCTTTGCCGGACAGGCGCAAGGGGACCTCGCGCAGCACACGGAGCGCGTCCTTGAGGGCATGGGCGTCCAAATCCGCCACGCTGCGGGCGAAGGCGTGCGCCATTACGACCGCGCCAGCCGAACCCTGACCCTGTCGCCCCGCGCAGCCCCCGAGACGCAGCGGTTCCAGCTTTTGCATCAATACGCGCTTCTGGCGCAAAGCCAGCTGCTTGAAGCCACGCTTGACCTTGCCCGGTTCCAGACCGACACCGCGCGCGAAATCGCCCGCATCGGCATGGCCAATTACTTCGCGGGCGCGGTTCTGATGCCCTACACCCGCTTTGCCGAGGCCGCCGAGGAAACCCGCCACGACCTTGAGCGCATGTCGATCCAGTTCGGCGCCTCGATCGAGCAGATCGCCCATCGCCTCTCGACCCTGCAGCGCCCCGGCGCTAAGGGCGTGCCCTTCTTCTTTGCGCGCGTCGACCAGGCCGGGACCGTCACCAAACGCCACTCGGCCACCCGCCTGCAATTCGCGCGTTTCGGCGGGGCCTGCCCGCTGTGGAACGTGCACCAGGCCTTCGAGACACCCGGGCGCTTCCTGCGCCAACTGGCCGAAACGCCCGATGGCATGCGCTACGTGATCCTGGCCCGCGACGTGTCGAAATCCGGCGGGGCATGGGGCACACCCACTCGCCGTTTCGCCATTTCGCTGGGATGCGAGGTGCGCCACGCGCCCAAGCTGGTCTATGCCGACGGGCTCGACCTCGACCGGGACGAGGCCTTCCAGCCCATCGGCATCTCCTGCCGGATCTGCGAGCGCGCGCATTGCCACCAACGCTCGGTCCCGCCGCTGGAACGGCAGTTGACGGTCGATCCGGACCATCGCGGCACCCTGCCCTACCAGATCGGTGGATAAGCAAAGCCGTTGACGCTTCGACCGTTGCGCCCCTACATCTGGACTGCGACGGACAGGGAGGACGGCCAGAATGGAAATGCACGCGACACGGACGCTGAACGCGGATCGTGAAACCGTTTGGGCGGCGCTCAACGATGCCAGGGTGCTGGAGGCCTGCATCCCCGGCTGCCAGGAACTCCACGGCTCGCCCGAGGAAGGTTTCCACGCCGAGGTGAAGCAAAAGGTCGGCCCGGTGAAAGCGACCTTCAAGGGCGACGTGACCCTGTCGGACGTGAAGCCGCTGGAAAGCTACGTCATCTCGGGCGAGGGCAAGGGCGGCGTGGCGGGCTTCGCCAAGGGCTCGGCCACGGTGATCCTGTCGGATGCCGAGGGTGGCGGAACGGACCTCCACTATGACGTTGACGCCAAGGTGGGCGGCAAGCTGGCGCAGCTCGGCTCCCGCCTGATCGACAGTTTCGCCAAGAAGATGGCCGACCAGTTCTTCGAGCGGTTCCAGGCCCATGTCGAGGGGACCGAGGACGATCCCCTTGCGCAAGGCGATGGCGACGACGCGCCAGCGACCAGCTAACGACCCCGACAGAACGGCGGGCACGGCACCGGTTGCGCGACGGCCGCGTAGCCGCTGCCGAACACGAGAAAAATATCGGAGGGCGCGGCGGCCGCGCCAGTCCCCCGGGCGCGGGGCCGCTGCCCCCCGGACCGCGCCTTCCGATCCACCCGCCAGCCGCCTTGGCCAGGTCGTCCCTTCGCGTGGGATCGGGGCGCAGACGCTGTTGCCGCGGTCAGGCCTTGGCCAGCATGCCCGCGATTTCATCCTTCAGGCGCATCCGCTCCTTGCGCATCTGCGTTTCCGCAGACTGGTCGATGGGCTCGACCCCGGTCTCGGCGCGGTGCACGGCGCGGTTCACCTCGTGATACTCGTCCATCAGCTTCGAAAAATGCGGGTCAGACATCTTGAGCGCATGGATTTTCTCGGCGTCGTTGGGGAATTCATCGGCCAAAAGATGTGGCGTGTTCGACATTGCGTGTCTCCTTCCTGTCGTGTCCGAGAAGGAAGATAGACGGCGCGCACGCAACACGGCCTTGAGCCAGATCAACCGTGGAATGAATCCGGGTCTATTCCGCTGCCGTATCGAGGGTGCCGCGCCAGGCCCGCATCACGGCCTCGGGGCTGAGGACATCGGCGACCGGCAGGCCCTCGAACCCATCGCCGTCGATCTGCGCCATCCGCCCCGGAAAGGCCAGCACCGGCAGGTCCGCCGCCCGCGCGGCCTGCGCCGCCACAAGCGTGTCAGCCACCACGACCGAGCGGCCATTACCGACGCCCAGGCGGCTGACGGCAAGCTGCATCGCCTCCGGGTCGGGGGCCATGCGCTCCACGTCGGGGCGCAGCACCGCCACGTCGAACGAGATCCCCGCCCGCGCCCGCGCCGTCGCCTTCAGAAGCGCGCCCACCGGGGCCTCTTCGGCCCGGCTGACCAGCGCCAGTTTCACCCCGCCGCGCGCCGCCCATGTCAGCACGCGCGCAACGCCCGAACGCAGGGGCACCTCGTCCACGATCATCGCCGCGAAAAGCCGCTGATGCGTCACATCCAAAACCTCGGCCTCGATCACCTGCCCCAGATGGGCGGCATAACGCGCGGCAAGTTGCCTGTCTCCGCCCGGACGCATCAACTCGGCATAGACATCCCAGGACCATTCCCACGGCACGTCGTGCATCCGGAACGCGGCGTTCCACGCGCGCCGGTCGATCTCGGCGCATTCGGCAAGACTTCCCATCCCGCCAAAAATCAAGGCTTCCAGTGTCATCGATACCTCCGTCCTTTCCAGAACGAAGACGTACGACTCTTTCATTCAAGCAACCGGGAGGCGTTTGCGGCAGCGCAGCATCGCCCTTTGTTGGCGCCATGGGCGCAGGACCGGGAGCCTGCCTAATTTACAGGCGCAATCGAAACCATTTCGGACCTATCGCCCCTGCGCCGCACGGCGACGCAACACCGCCTCGCGCCAGGTGATGTAGCTGACCGCCGCGATGATCAGCGCCCCGCCGAGGATCACGAAGATATCCGCCGGCTCGCCGAAAACGACCGCCCCCAGAAGGGTTGCCCAGACCAGTTGCAGGAAGGTGACGGGCTGCGTCACCGTCAGGGGCGCCGCCCGGAAGGCCAGCGTCATCGCGTAATGCCCCCCCGTCGCGAAAACAGCCGTCAGCGACAGCCAGCCCAGGTTCTCCCAGCTGACCGGCACCCAGACCCAGGCCGCGAAGGGCGCCAGCCCCAGCGTCACCGTCACCGACAGCATGAAGACCACCACCTGCGGCGGCGTCTCGTCGGCCATGATCTTGGCGATCAGGTAGCCAACGGCGAAACTCGCCGCCGTGAACAGCATGGCGAAATGGCCGGGGTTCAGCTCGCGGAACCCCGGGCGCAGGATGATCAGCGCACCAACCAGCGCCAGAACCACCGCCATGATCCGCCGAAACGCCATGCGCTCGCCCAGCACGAAGACCGCCAGCACCGAAACATAGACCGGGTTGAGGTAGTTCATCGCCGTCACCTCGGCGATGGGGATCATCGTCATGGCGTAGAACCAGCAGATCACCCCCGCCGTATGCGCCACGCCGCGCACGCCGAACAGGCGCAGGGCCCGCCCGCTCAGCCGCGTCGCGCGCACCGCCGGCAGCATGGGGATCAGGAACACCAGCCCCAGCACGTAACGCAAAAAGGCCGCCTGCGCCGCCGGCACGTCCGAGCCGACCATCTTCACCGTGGCCGTCACAGCGACGAAGCACAGGCCCGTCACGATCATCCAGATCACGCCCAGCACGGGGCGGTGGGGCGGGGCTCTGTCCGGTTTGGCTGGGGGGGACGCGCTTGGTTCCATTTGCGCGAACAGACCCCAAAGCCGCGACAGCCGCAAGCACCCTCAGCCGAAGATCGCGAGCTTTCCCGCCAGCGCCAGCATCGTCGCGCCCACGATCACGTCCAGCACGCGCCACGCCGCCGGCCGGGCAAAGACCGGGGCCAGCCCCCGCGCGCCGTACCCCAGAAGCAAGAAGAACAGGCACGAGGCCGACAACGCCCCTGCGCCAAAGGCCCAATGGTCGGGCCGGTACTGCGCGGCCACCGCGCCGATCAGGCCAACGGTGTCGAGATAGACATGCGGGTTGGCCCAGGTCATCACCAGCGTCGTGCCGATCGCCGCGCGCCGGCTCATCGCAGGCCCGTGGCCGGCGGTCAGCGCCTCGGACACCAGAAGCGCCGCACGCAGGCTTTTCACCCCGTAGACCGTCAGGAACGCGACGCCGCCCCAGCGCATCGCCTCCAGCGCCCAGGGGGCGGCCTCGGCCAGCGCGCCAAACCCGGCCACGCCCGCCGCGATCAGCATCGCCTCCGAGGCACAGCAAACCAGCACGACCCAGCCCACATGCTCGCGCCGCAGCCCCTGCCGCAGGACAAAGGCGTTCTGCGCCCCGATGGCGAGGATCAACGAAAAGGACAGGGCAAAGCCTGCAAGGGCGGCAGTAAACATGGGCGGTCCGGTGAAGGCGTGACGGCACCCTCAATCCCGCATTCGCGGGTCACTGGCAAACGGGAAATTGGGCGTGGGTCCCGAAAGGCCGAACAGCCTTTTCCATCCTGTGCGATTGCCGCGCAGCTAGGCCCTTCGGATCCGGGCCGCGAACCTCGACCGCGGTCCCGTCGCACCCCAAGCAGACCGCAGGGTGCCCCCAGCCTTGGCGCGGCTCACGCGGCGGGGCGGGGCTGGCCCGATCCGAGATCCTTCGCCAATTGCCGGCAGGCCCTGACGGTCATGGCCATGATCGTCAGGGTCGTGCCGCTGACGCCCCCTGTCGGAAATGCGGCGGCGTCCGTCACAAGGATGTTCTGCGCATCGTGGAGGCGGCACCACGGGTCGAGGACCGAGGAACGGGGGTCGGCCCCCATCCTGGCGCCGCCGCTTTCATGGACTGCGCTGCCCATGGCCATGCTGCGTGGGAAAAGCACCCGAAACGCCTGCCGGATGGCGAAGCCCGAGTCGGGAAAGGCGCCCTTGCCCATCTCGGTCAGGCCCAACGGCGAGCCAATGAAGTCCAACTCGCCCCCTGCATCTGCAACCATCTCCTTGAGCGCGTCTTGCATGAGGCGCAAAGTGGCCTCGTCTCCGGAGGAGATCGCGCAGCGGATCCGGGGGATCGGGATGGACAAGGCATCGCGCCGTTTCGGGTCCAGCGTGACCCGGTTGTCGCGATCTGGGGTCATCTGCCCATAGCCCATGAAGGTGAACTTCGACGGGGCGTCTTTCGGTACAGGCGTCCGGGCGATCTTGCCTTGGAACATGTAGGTGCGGGGGCGTCCGCCCGCCTCCTCCGGAAGCAGGCGGGGAATGAAGATACCGGCCGGATCGCCCGAAGCGGCGTCGGTCTCGGCGTAGCCCCGAAACCGCGGCATGGTGCCCACGGCGATACAGTGGAGCTGATCGGCGAAATACCGTCCAAGCATACCGGAGCTGTTGCCGAGACCGCCCCCGCCCGATGGACCCGAATTCAGCAACAGGCGCACGCTTTCGATCGCGGACGCCGACAGGACCACGGCTGATGCGCGAAAGACGTGTTCCTTTCTGGTGATCGAGTCGATGCACGCAACGCCGACGGCTCGTCCGGTGTCAGGATCGATCAGCACTTCTCGGGCGGTCATGTTGTAGCGGATATCGAGACGTCCCGTCGCCAGCGCCGCTGCCAGGGGTTTGGGCACGGGCCCCTCTTCCGGCAGGGTATAGCGCCGTGCCACGACACGCCGCGCCGGATCACGGCTCTCGACCGTCTGCTTGAAAAACGCCTCGGCCTCCGTCAGGCGGGACGGATGCGCGCAGATGGAATCGGGGAGGGTCTCGATCTGGTCGGTCTGGCCGCAAATCCCCAGAAGCTCTTCGACCTCGGCATAGTACGGCGCAAGATCGTCATGGCAGATGGGCCAATCAACGCCCGCACCTGTCCGGCTGAACATGCGGAAATCGTCATCCGACCACCGCGACAAGACCCGCCCGTAAGTGTGCAGCCGACCGCCGGCCTGCCGCCCGCGGAACCAAAGGTAAGGGGCCTCCCGCGGTGTCGTGTAAGGGTGCCGACGGTCATTGACGTAGAGGTCCGAGACCCGGTCGTTGAACAAACCGGCGCGGGACTGAATGTGCTGGCCACGCAAGGTGGCGCGAACGCGTGCGCGCAGGTCCAGGGACGTGCTGTCGCCGCCCTTGGTCCCATCGTCGCCAGGATCCTCTGCGACAATCTCCCTGCCGGCCTCGATTATCTGAACTCTCAGGCCTTGCCGGGTCAATTCCAGCGCGGCGAAGGACCCTGACGCGCCCGATCCGACCACCAGAACATCCGGTTCTTGCGTCGACCTCAAAGCGAAAACCCCACAGCAGTTCTATCGTTCGGACAAATGGACTTTGCGCTGGTTACAATTTCCCTTGCGGGCAACGTGACCCAAGCCGAGGCATTTTCAAGACATGTGCGGACCTTCCGCGAGATGCCGTGTCTGGTCACTCCGGGCACAGGCCGCCCTCCGTTCAGGTTCGATGCCGTGTTTCCCACCGCGATGAGCAGCTTACGGCCCCGGAGGCCAGCGACCCACCCCCCTTGTCATTTTTCACCCGTTTGGGGCCGCGTTTGCATAGAATGCTCGCTATTGCGGCGGATGGCACCCATGCGGGTTACTGCTTCGGCATCGAGGCCATGACCAAAAGGTCGGCTGAGCTCCGCTCGCGTCAAATGCGAACCCGCTCCCTGCGTTCAGATCACGCCCAGACGTCTGAACCGCTGGAATCGAAAAGGAACGCCGCGCCCAAGCGTTCGGCGCGGCGAGCATGAGTCGTGTATGCACGGACTGTGTACGCCCTGTGTACGGGGTGTGACGTGTCGGTTTTCGCAGGGTGGGGCGTGTCCCGCCGCCCCCGCTCAGCCCGCCAGTTGCTCCATCACCTCGTCCGAGATCTCGAAATTCGCGGTGACGTTCTGCACGTCGTCGTCGTCTTCCAAGGCCTCGATCAGCTTCATCAGCTTCTGCGCATCCTCCAGCCCCAGCTCGGTCGTGGTGGTGGGGCGCCAGACCAGCTTGGTCGAGTCGGACTCGCCCAGTTCGGCCTCCAGCGCGTTGGAGACATCGTTGAGATCGGTATCGGCGCACCAGATGACGTGTTCCTCGTCGCTCGATTCCACGTCCTCTGCGCCGGCCTCGATGGCGGCCATCATCACCGTGTCCGCGTCCCCGACCGAAGCCGGGTAGGTCACCTGCCCCTTGCGGTCGAACATGAAGCTGACCGAGCCGGTTTCACCAAGGTTGCCGCCGTTCTTGCCGAAGGTCGAGCGCACCGTACTGGCCGTCCGGTTACGGTTGTCGGTCATCGCCTCGACGATGATCGCAACGCCGTTAGGGCCATAGCCCTCGTAGCGGATTTCCTCGTAATTCTCGGCATCCCCGCCCTGCGATTTCTTGATCGCGCGGTCGATCACGTCCTTCGGGACCGAATTCGACTTGGCCTCTTTCACGGCCAGGCGCAGGCGGGGGTTCTTGTCGGGGTCCGGGTCGCCCATCTTGGCCGCCACGGTGATTTCCTTGGCGAGCTTGGAAAACAGTTTCGACCGCGCGGCGTCCTGACGACCCTTGCGGTGCTGGATGTTCGCCCATTTTGAATGGCCTGCCATGGGTCTCTCCCGGTCGGTGCTGACAATCGCGCGGGTTTTACCCGTGCGCCCGCGTCACCGCAAGGCGCTGCATGTGCTGGCGGTCAGTCGACCTGCGGCGGGGGCGAGGAAAAGCGCCAGGTCTGCCCTTCGGGCCCGGTGATCGCGACCTCGGCCATGGGGTAAAGCAGGCCGTCGGCGCCGATTGCTTCGACCACGGCCTCGACACCCTGACGCAGGAGGTTCGGGTTGGTCTCGAACACGACGGTGTAGGGATAGCTTGCGCTGCATCCCGTCAACCGGCCGGACCATGCCGTCGGCGACCCGGCAGGCGCAGGCCCGGTGCACCGGCTGCCATCCGAGAGGCGCACGTCGATGGCGGCGCGGCTGACCTCAACCGCGACCGGGCGCGGGGACGAGGCCACGCAACCTGTCAGAAGGACGACGATCATCCCCATCAGCACGGTATCGGACAGTTTCGGCAACATGATGCTCAGGTGGTCCTCAGAGCGGCCAGATCAAGGGAATCGTCAGGCAGACGACCACCCCGAGACTGAGGTTAAGCGGAATGCCCGTGCGAAGGAAATCGGTAAATCGATATCCACCCGGGCCGTAGACCAGCATGTTCGTCTGGTACCCGATCGGGGTCGCAAAACAGGCAGAGGCCGCAATCATCACGGCCACGACCAGCGGCCGCGCATCGACGCCGGTCGCGTCCGCCAGCGCGATGGCGATGGGCGCCATGATGACCGCGATCGCGTTGTTCGAGACCAGCTCGGTCAAAACCGTGGTGATGAAATAGACCGCCCAGATCAGGACGACGGGCGGCATGGTCTGCAGCCATGGCGCAACCGCGCCCACGATCAACTCGATGCCGCCGGTATGGTCCAGCGCCGCGCCGACGGCCAGCATGGCGAAGATCAGCGCCAGCAGACGCCCCTCGACGAAGGAAAACGCCTCTTCGGCGTCGATGCAGCCGGTCAGCAGCACCACGGCCACCGCAATCACGGCCAGCGCGAGGATGGGGGCCACGTCGAAGGCCGCCAGCACCACGATCCCCGCCATGGCGGCCACCGCGATGGGCGCCTTGGTCCGGCGATAGGCGCGCTCGGATGGGGTAGTGACATCGACAAGATCCATGTCGGCGGCCAGACGCTGGATATCGGCGGGGTCGCCCTCCAGCAGCAGCGTATCACCCACCCGCACCACGAGGTCGTCGAGTTGCCGGCCGATATTCTGGTTCCGGCGATGCACCGCCAGTGGGTAGACCCCGTAGCGGCGGCGCAGGCGCAGGTTGCCCAGGCTGCGGCCCACCATCTTGCAGCCCGGCGTGATCAGCACCTCGACGGTGGTCGTGCGCACCTGGCTCAGTTTGTCGACGGTCTTGAGCTCCTTGGATTGCTGAAGGCCCAGAACCTCGCTCATGTCGGTGCGCAGAACCACGCGGTCACCCGGCTCCAAAACGACACCCGTCATGTCGCGCCGAAGGGACGCATCCCCGCGCAGCACGTCGATCAGGCGTACGCCCTCGCGACGGAAGAGGTCCACCTCGTTCACGTTCTGCCCGATCAGGGCGGATTCTTCGGGCACGGCGACCTCTGTGAAGAACTTGGCCTTGGAGCGCCCCCTGCCAAGAACCGAGGCCATCGAACTGCGATCGGGCAGCAGGTGCCGCCCGACGACCAGCAGGTAAATCATCCCCCAGGCCACGACGACGAGGCCGATGGGCGTGATCTCGAAAATGGTGAAGGGCTCCAGCCCGCGCGCGCGGGCCACACCATCGACAAGCAGGTTGGTCGAGGTGCCGATCAGGGTCAGCGTGCCGCCCATGATCGCGGCATAGCTGAGCGGGATCAGCAGCTTGGAGGGCGAGCGTTCGAGGATGCGCGCCACCTGCACGAAGACCGGGATCATGATGACCACGATGGGCGTGTTGTTCATGAAGGCCGAGGCAATGGCGACGAAGCCAAGGAGAGTCGCAAGCGCCAGCTTTGGCCGCTTGCCCGCGTTCGACTCGGCGAATTTCGTCAGCCGGTCGAGCGATCCGGTCCGCACCATCGCCCCCATGACGATGAACATCGCCGCGATGGTCCAGGGCGCGGGGTTGGCCAACACCTCGACCGCGGCGTCATAGGGCAACAGGCCAAGGATCAAGAGCGCGGCGACCCCGCCCAAGGCGACGACCTCGGTCGGCCAGATCTCGCGCAGGAACAGGCCGAACATCACGAGCAGCACGACAAGCGCCATCACCCCTTCGCCGGTCTGAGACAGGTTGAGATCGAGCATGAATATCCCTTGCCATCCGGAGAGGCCCCGGCCCGTTGCGCATCATTGACGAGGAACACCGTCGCTGCAAGCCGCGACTGGTGCCGGGCGTTCACTCGGTGTCAGGCGGGGGTGACGGCTGGCTCGGCCCGGCGCGGCTGCACGAGGAACAGGCCCAGCATCATCAACCCGAGCGCCGCCCAGACCCAGGGCGAATAGGTCTCGCCCAGGATGAGCTTGGCCCAGAGGATGCCGAACCCTGTCACGAGGTAGCTGACCTGCGCGGCAAAGACCGCGCCGGCGCGCCGTACAAGCCAGACATAGCCTGCATAGGCGATCGCGTGCGCCGTGGAAGAGCCGACGATGGCCAGATCCGGCGCGCCATAGGGCGGCAGGGGCGAGATCCATTGCCCCGTCATCACCGCCAGCGGCGCGGCAAGGATCAGTCCCACCAACGAGGCACCCAGAAGCACCTGCACCGGGTCCAGCCCTTCGGTGCCGTAGCGGGCGACGAAATTCCCCTCGACCGCGTAGAAGGCGGGCGCGACCAGGGCCAGAGGCAGCCACCACACCATCGCGGGGTCCGGCAAGCTCGCCTCGGGCAGGCCGATCAGGAGGATGGCGGCGAAGCCAAGCAGCAGGCCCATCAGGCGCAGGGCCGAGAAACGGTCCATCCCAAGCGCCAGCGCGATGGGAAAGGACACCATCGGCACGGTCGAAAGCACGATCGACAGGATCCCCGAGGGCAGATGGATCGCCGCCGTGTAACTGGCCGAGTTGGGCAGCAGCGTCCCGATCAGGGCAATGACCGTGTAGAACGCAAGATGGCGCGCTCCCATCGGCAGGCGGCCGCTGCGCAGCCCATTAATGGGCAGCAGGATCAGCGCCCCGAGGGCGAATTGCCAGAAGATGATGCCGAAATGCCTGTAGCCTTCGGAGACAGCGATCTTGGCGAAGGGCTGGGTGATGCCCCAGGCGGCGCCGATCCCGACCAAGAGCGCGATCAGGATCAGGCGGTCACGGTTCAAGGGGTTGCCTCTTGCAGGCGCCCGCCAACGCGGATGGGCGCAACGCGGCTGGCCTTGCCGGTCCGGTCGTCGGTCTCGACATAGACGCCGGACAGGGTGGCAGGCTCACCGGCCGGGGTGAAGCGGCCCTTGGGCATCCCGGTGATGAACCGGCGCAGCGGCTCGTCCTTTTCCATCCCGATGACCGAGTTGTAGTCGCCGCACATCCCGGCATCGGACTGGTAAGCGGTGCCGCCGGGCAGGATCATCGTGTCCGAGGTCGGCACATGGGTGTGGGTGCCGACGACGAGGCTGGCGCGCCCGTCGCAGAAATGGCCCGTGGCCATCTTCTCGCTGGTCGCCTCGGCGTGGATGTCGACGATCACCGCATTGGCCTGCCCGCCGAGCGGATAGGTCCTGAGCGCGGCGTCGAGCGCCGAGAACGGATCGTCGAAGGGCCGTTTCATGAAGACCTGCCCCAGCGCCTGCGCCACCACCACGCGGCGGCCGCCCGGCGCCTCGAAGATCCGGATCCCCTTGCCCGGCGCCTGCTTGGCGAAATTGATCGGGCGCAGGATGCGCGGCTCGCTTTCGATGACCTGCATCATCTCGCGCTGGTCGAAGGCATGGTCACCAAGCGTGATGCAATCCGCCCCGGCCTCGAGGATCGCCTTGGCATGCGCGCCTGACAGGCCCGCGCCGTTGGTCGCGTTCTCCGCATTGACCACGACGAAATCCAGCCGCCAGTCGGCCTTGATGCGGGGGAGATGTTCGGTGATCGCCGTGCGGCCGGCCCGGCCCATCACGTCGCCTAGGAAAAGCAGTTTCATACCATCCGATTATGCCGCAAGGGCGCGCGCGGCAAGGGGGGCGTGACCGGGCTAGGGCCGAATGACGCCCCGCTCTGTCACGATGGCGTCAAGCGGCTGGTCCGTGGGCTCGACCGGCAGATCCGGCAGTTCCTGCGCGGCATAGGCAAAGCCGATCGCCCGGACCGGCCCCGCAGTGCGCAAACGTGAAAGTGTGCGGTCGTAGAACCCTCCGCCATAGCCCAGGCGGTTCAACGCGGCGTCGAACCCCACGAGCGGGACGATCAGCAGATCCGGCACCAGCCAGTCGCCCGTGTCCGGGACCATTGCGCCAAACGGCCCCTCGACCAGCGCACAGCCCGGCGTCCACGCGCGGAAATCAAGCGGCTTGCCCTTGCCCGCGATCACCGGCACGCAAACCCGGGCCCCGGCCTCGTGCAGCGTCGCCATGGCGGGAAGCGGGTCGATCTCGGTGCGAATCGGCATGTAGCCAGACACGGTCCGCCCGGCGGCCTCGCCGATCTCGGATAGCAGGTGGCGGCTTGCGCGTACGACGGCATCCCCCGCCGCCGCATGGGCAGTTTTGCGCGCGGCATAGGCCAGCTTGCGCAACCGGGCTTTGGGGTCGTCGTTCATGGCGGCAGATTTCTTGGTTCCGCGCCGGATCGCAACAGGCGACGCGACCCAAGTGCGGGCTTTTCCGACACGCGCCCGCGCGCTACGCCTTGCCGCGACAGGTATCATGAAGGGGCGGCCATGCTGACACTCGACCATATCGCGATCTCGACCGAGGCGCTGGAAACCGGCGCGGCCGAGGTGGAAGAGAAACTGGGCGTCCCGCTCGCCCCCGGTGGGCAACATGCCGCGATGGGGACATGGAACCGCCTCTTGTCGCTTGGACCCGAGGAATATCTCGAACTGATCGCCATCGAACCCGGCGCGCCCGCCCCCGCGCAGCCGCGCTGGTTCGACCTCGACAATTTCGCGGGCGTGACGCGTACCAGCACTTGGATCTGCCGCTGCGACGACCTCGACGCCGCGCTTGCCGCGGCCCCCGAGGGCACGGGCGTGCCGTGGAGCCTTGAACGGGCCGATTTGCGTTGGCGCATGGCGATCCCGACAACCGGGCTGCTGCCCTTTTCCGGGCTGTTTCCGGCGCTGATCGAATGGAGCGGCCCGGCCCACCCCGCGCCGCGGCTGGAAGACCGCTCGGTGCGCCTGACCGGGCTGCGCCTGATCTCGCCCGATGCGGACGGGTTGTCGGCGGCCCTTGCGCCGATGATCTCGGACGACCGGATCAAGGTCGTGCCCGGAGAGGTGCCGCGCATGGAAGCCGTCCTGGCGACGCCAAGCGGCGAGATCACGCTGTGATCCGCCCGGCGCGCCCCGAGGATGCGACGGCCATCGCCGAGATCTGGAACGCGATCATCCGCGACACCGTCATCACCTTCACGACTGCCGAGAAGGAGCCCGAGGCCCTGGCCAGGATGATGGCTGACGGGACACCCTTCTTCGTCGCCGAGCACGACGGCGCGGTCGCGGGATTTGCCACGGCGGGCCAGTTTCGCGGCGGGCCCGGCTACGCCCATACCTGGGAGCATTCCATCCATGTCGCCGAGGGGGCCCGCGGGCGTGGACTTGGGCGCGCCTTGATGACGGCGGTCGAGGGGGCCTTGCGCGCCATGGACGTGCATTCGGTCTTTGCCGGCGTGTCTGGCGAGAATGCAGAGGGCATCGCCTTTCATGCAGCGCTTGGCTACCGCGAGGTCGCACGCCTGGCCGAGGTGGGGCGCAAGTTCGACCGGTGGCACGATCTTGTGCTGATGCAGAAATACCTCTGAGGATTTGCGCCGGCTTTGCCGTCGCCCGGGGAAGCGGGGCAAGGGGCATCGAGCCCCTTGCCGCGCTGTCGCGCGTTCCGCGCGTTTGCATATTTGAGGGATAAAGATGGGGCGGGGGCGGGATGCGCCTCAGCCGGTCGTGAGGCCCATGCGGTGACAATTCCCCTGCCCCTCGCCGGACGCTTGCGTTAGAAAACCCCCATGTCGCTTTGGTCCCGCATCACGGACGCGCTGGCCGCCCTGACGAAGGGCGAGGGATTGTCGGCTGTCTTCGACAAGCTGCGCACCCCGCCCGAGCGCAGTGTCGCCTTCACCATCGCGGTGATCGCGCTGTCTGCGAAGATGGCCAAGGCCGACGGGCTTGTCACCCGTGACGAGGTGGCCGCCTTTCGGCAGGTCTTTCACATCGCCGCCGAAGATGAACGCGCCGCCGCCCGGGTTTTCAACATGGCGCGCGAGGACGTCGCCGGGTTCGAGGAGTACGCCGCCCGGATCGCGCGCATGTTCCGCTCGGACGATCAGCCCTGCGGGCAGGATTCGGTGCTGTGCGACTTGATGGAGGGGCTGTTCTTCATCGCGACCGCCGATGGCGAGTATCACCCCGGCGAAGATGCCTTCCTCGCCCGCGTCGCCGAGATCTTCGGCATGGAGGACGGGGCCTTTCGCCGGATGCGCGCCCGGCATGTTCCCGATGCGCCGCCGGATCCCTACACGGTGCTCGGGGTGGCGCCGGATACCCCGCTCGAGGAGATCCAGGCGATCTGGCGGGCCGAGGTGCGTGCGACCCATCCCGACCGGATGCTGGCGCGCGGCGTCCCGGAAGAGGCGGTGAGACTCGCCGAGGCGCGGCTTGCCGCGGTCAACATCGCGTGGGAGGCGATCCAATCCGAGCGGAACGGGGCCGCCTGATATGCGGGTCGCCACCTACAATGTCGAGTGGTTCCACGCGCTCTTCGCGGATGACGGCACGCTGCTGAACGACGACCGTTGGTCCGCCCGGCAGGACGTGACGCGCGAGGACCAGATCGCGGCGCTCGCACATATCTACCGCGCCATGGATGCCGACGCCATCATGGTGATCGAAGCCCCCGACACCTCGCGCCACCGCGACGGCACGGTCGCGCTCGAGACCTTCGCCGCGCATGCCGGGATCCGGGCGCGCAAGGCGCTGATCGGCTTTGCCAATCACACGCAGCAAGAGCTGATGCTGCTTTATGATCCTGATGTCATGGCGGCGCGCCACGACCCGCGCGGCAATGCCACGAGCAAGCGCGGGGATCCGGACGCACCGCGGTTCGACGGGGCGTTCCGCATCGACCTTGATATCGACGCGACCGAGGATGTGGTCACCTTCTCCAAGCCGCCGCTGGAACTGGCGTTGGACACCGCGCTTGGACCGATGCGCATGATCGGATGCCACGTCAAATCCAAGGCCCCGCATGGCGCCAGCACACCCGACGAGGTGATGCGCATCGCCATCGCCAACCGCCGCAAGCAACTGGCGCAATGCATCTGGCTGCGTCAGCGCATCGACGGGCATCTGGATGCAGGAGAGCCCCTGATCGTGCTGGGCGATCTCAATGACGGCCCGGGCCTCGACGAGTACGAAAAACTCTTCGGGCGGTCCGGGGTCGAGATCGTGATGGGCAAGGATCTGCCCCCCGATCGCCGCCTCTACGATCCCCATGCCGCCCGCGCCCTGCAAAGCCGCATCGCCGCCCAGGCCACCAGCGCACGCTTTTTTCTCGCCGAGGAGGGGCACTACCTCTCCGCGCTTCTCGACTACATCATGGTCTCGCCCGATCTGCGCCCGCGCGCCCGAAGCTGGCGCATCTGGCATCCGTTCGAAGACCCCGGCTGCTGGCATGATGTGCACCTGCGCGAGGCGCTGTTGACCGCCTCCGACCATTTCCCGGTGACGCTCGACCTGAACAGCGCGCCTTCCTGAGACGGGTCTCAGCCCCTATATTGGACCCATGACGCGATCCCGCCTTATCCCTCTCGCCGTCGCCGCGCTTCTGGCCGCGGCCCCCGCGCATGCCCAGGATGACGATGGCGACATGTCCGAAGGCCTCGGCCTGCTTCGCGAAGGCTCGCGCATGATCCTCGAGAACCTGCTCGACGAGATGCGCCCCATGCTGGAAGAGGCCCGGCCGTTCTTCGAAGACGAGATGCTGCCCTTCCTTCAGGAACTCGGCCGCCAGATCGACGATCTGACCGCCTACGAACTGCCCGAGCGGCTGCCAAACGGCGACATCATCATTCGCCGCTCACCCGACGCACCGCCCATCGAGGAAGACCTGCCCGAGGTCGGCGAGGACGGCGAGGTCGAACTTTAACCCGCACCCTTTGGGCCAGTGCATCCCGCCCCCATCTTTATCCTTCAAATATGCACGGCGCGGAACGCGCCCGCGCCGAAAGGGGCTCAAGGCCCCTTGAGGCGCAGACAGAGCGACGCCGAAGGCGGCGCAACCCCTCAGAAATCCCGGACCCGCCGGGTCGTTTCCGGGTCAAGAAACCCGGCGACCGTCGCCTCGATTTCCAGGTCCATCGCGCGGGTCAGGTCGGGCAGGCCCGCCATGTTCAGCACCCGCTTCATCGACCGCACGGCCAGGGGCGGCAGCTCCGCAAGGCGCTCGGCCACGGCGATCGCCTCGGCCATCAACGCGTCATCCGGCACAACGCGCCAGGCCACGCCCATCTCGGCCAGCTCCGCCGCACCGTAGCGCTCGCCAAAAAACAGCATCTCGCGCGCCTTGGTCATCCCGACCAGGGTGGGCAGGATCGCCGTCACCGCGCCTGTGACAAATACGTTCAGCGACACTTCGGGAAAGAACCCGCGCGCGCTTTCCGCCCAGATCGGGAAATCGCAGTTAATCGCCCATTCGAACCCGCCCCCCACGGCCCAGCCATTGATCGCGCCGACCACCGGCGCCTCGCCCTGCACCAGCGCGACCGTGCAGCGCTGGATCGCCTCAACGAGGTCGCGCGCTTCGGCTTCGCTTTCCGGATGCACATGGTCCTTCCGGTCGTCGCCGGCACAAAACGCCTTGCCCGCCCCGGTCAGCAGGATCACGCGGCAGGCCTCTTCGGCATTGGCGTCATCGACCGCGCGGGCGAGGTCGTCGATCAATTGGCGGTTCATCGCGTTCAGCCGCTCGGGCCGGTTCAGGGTGATGATTCGCACCGCGCCGCGACGCTCGCTCAGGACCGTGTCATAGGTGAAATCGCTCATCCATACCCCCGTATCACGCGCTTCGTCTTGCCCTCGGTCCGCGGCAGCGTACCATGGGGGAGCAGCACCACCTCGGCCGTGGCCCCCAGCCGCGCCTTGATCTCGCGCGCCAAGGCCTCGGCCAATCCGTCGGTCTGCGCGCCCTCGGCCAGCTCGGCCTCTATGGGCAGGCGGTCATAGGGCGGCGGGGTGTCGAGCCGGATACGGTACTCTCCCGACAACTCGACGAAGGAGTTGACCACGGCGGCCACCATCGAGGGGAACATGTTCAACCCCCGCACCACCACCATGTCATCCGAGCGCCCCGCCACGCGGAACCGGAAACCGGTCACACCGCAGGCGCAGGGCTCGGTCGCGACGATTTCCAGGATGTCGCCGGTACGGAACCGCACCAGGGGCTGGCAATCGCGGATCAGGTGGGTCAGCACCAATTCCCCCCGCTGGCCCGGCGCGATGGGGACCACGTCGCCGCTGTCGGGGTCGATCAGCTCGGGGTGCATCACGTCCATACCCATGAAATGCAGCGCCGTGTCATGCGGGCATTCGGCGGCGAAATTGCAGAATACGTCCGACACGCCGTAATTGGCGTTGCGCGCCTGCATGCCCCAGGTCTCCATCATCCGTGCGCGAAAGGCGGGGTCATCCACCCCGGGCTCCCCCCCGAACAAGCCCAGTTTCAGGCCGAGGTCGCGCGGATGGGTGCCGGGAAAGCGCTCGGCGATGACCCGTTCCAGAACCGCCGGGTAGGACGGCGTACAGGAGATCGCGTCGATCCCCACCTCGCGGATCGTGCGCACCAGCAGGTCCGTTTCTCCAACGCCGAAGGGCACGACGAGCGCGCCTGTCTCCTCCAGCGTCATGTGATCCGACAGCCCGCCCATCCACATGCGGTAGTTCAGGCAATGCACGACCCGGTGCGTGGGTCCAAGCCCCGCCGAGGCCTGGCATCGCCCGCCGACCGCCGCCGTGATCCGCGCATCGCGGGCTGACAGCGCAAGGTTCATGGCCTGCCCCGTCGTCCCACTGGTCCGATGCAGCCGCACCGCGTCCGTGACCGGCGCGGCGAGGTAATTGCCGAAGGGCGGATGCGCCGCCTGTGCCACGCGCAGTTGCGACTTGTCCGACAGCGGCAGGTCCGGCAGGTCCTCCAACCGCTCGGGCGGCGCTTGGTCCAGCCACAAGGTCCGATAGAAAACCGAGTTCTCGGCGACATGCACCCTCTGCGCCGCCCAGGCCGTTGCCCGGTGGTCGGCCAGATCCTCGGCACTGGCCCGCTCGGCCCCGGTCACGCACTCCATCCCCGCACCCCGCTGTCATCCCGCACGATGATCGGACCAGCGCGGCGGCCCTGCGTCAAGCGCGGGCATCGCGGCTTTCTGCCCCTTTCGCCTTGAGACGGGCGGACACGGGGCGCATATCTTGCCTCAACGCAGATGAAACAACGACAGCCGAGGTTTCCCAGATGAACTTGCCCTTCCCCGCCGCCCTGCCCCGCGACGCCGCAACCGAGGCCGGGGGCGTGCCGCTTGGCGACCTGCCGGAATGGAACCTCGACGATCTTTATACCGCGCAGGACGCCCCCGAGTTGAAGCGCGACCTTGACTGGCTGGAAGAGGCCTGTGCCAGTTTCGCCGCCGATTACGAGGGCAAACTGGCCGATCTGGACGCCACCGCCCTCCTGGACTGCGTGCTGCGCTACGAGAAGATCGACCTGATCGCGGGGCGCATCATGTCCTATGCCGGCCTGCGCTATTACCAGCACACGACCGACGCCGAGCGCGCCAAGTTCATGTCCGACATGCAGGACAAGATCACGACCTTCACCACGCCGCTGGTGTTCTTCAGCCTGGAATTCAACCGCATCCCGGATGAGCGTTACGACGCGCTGATGGCCGAGAACGCGGACCTCGCCCGCTACAAGCCCGTCTTCGACCGGATGCGGGCGATGAAGCCCTACCAGCTGTCGGACGAGTTGGAGAAATTCCTGCACGACCAGTCGGTGGTCGGCTCGTCGGCGTGGAACAAGCTGTTCGATGAAACCATCGCGGGGCTGAGCTTCGAGGTCGATGGCGAAACCCTTGGCATCGAGGCCACGCTGAACCTGCTGACCGAACAGGACCGCACCAAGCGCGAGGCCGGCGCCCGCGCGCTGGCCGAGACGTTCCAGTCCCGCCTGCCGCTCTTTGCCCGCGTGCACAACACGCTGGCCAAGGAAAAGGAGATCGAGGATCGCTGGCGCGGCTTGCCGACCCCGCAGATGGGCCGTCACCTCGCCAACCATGTCGAGCCCGAGGTGGTCGAGGCCCTGCGCAACGCGGTCGTCAACGCCTACCCGCGCCTGAGCCATCGCTATTACAAGCTGAAAGCCAAGTGGCTGGGCCTCGACACGCTGCAAGTCTGGGACCGCAACGCGCCGCTGCCGATGGAAGAAACCCGCATCGTCGGCTGGGACGAGGCGCGCAAACTGGTCTCCGACGCCTATGCCGGGTTCGACCCGCGCATGGCAGAATTGGCCGAGCCGTTCTTTACCGATGGCTGGATCGACGCCGCCGTGAAAGAGGGCAAGGCGCCGGGCGCCTTCGCGCATCCCACCGTCGTGGACGTGCACCCTTACGTGATGCTCAACTACCTCGGCAAACCGCGCGACGTGATGACGCTCGCGCATGAGTTGGGCCATGGCGTGCACCAGCGCCTTGCCGCCGGTCAGGGCGAATTGCTGTCCTCCACCCCCCTGACCCTGGCCGAAACGGCGAGCGTCTTTGGCGAGATGCTCACCTTCCGCAAGATGCTGGCCGAGGCCAGGGACGACCAGCAGAAGAAGGTGATGCTGGCGGGCAAGGTCGAGGACATGATCAATACGGTCGTCCGCCAGATCGCCTTCTACGATTTCGAATGCAAACTGCACGACGCGCGCCGCGGCGGGGAACTGACCCCCGACGATATCAACGCGCTCTGGATGAGCGTGCAGGCCGAAAGCCTCGGGCCGGTCTTCGAGTTCATGGAGGGCTACGAGACCTTCTGGGCCTATATCCCGCACTTCGTGCATTCGCCCTTCTACGTCTACGCCTATGCCTTCGGCGATGGCCTCGTGAACGCGCTCTATGCCGTCTACGAAGAAGGCACGCCCGGCTTCGAGGAAAAGTATTTCGAGATGCTCAAGGCGGGCGGGTCCAAGCACCACAAGGAATTGCTGGCGCCCTTCGGTCTCGATGCCTCCGACCCCGCGTTCTGGGACAAGGGTCTGAGCATGATCGAGGGCTTCATCGACGAGTTGGAAGCGATGGAGTGACGGGTTCTCACCATCCCGACTGCAAATGGCCGCCCTTGGGCGGCCATTTCTTTAGGTGCTTTGCGCCATCGTGTCCCGAGTTCGGATCAAAACGTCACCGATCCGGCGGAAGACCTCGGACCGTGCGCTTGTCTTTCGCCACGCCAGCACGACCTGCCGCGGGCAGGCCTCGGGCAAGGGCGTCAGGGCCACCGCGCCGCCTGACGCGACCCCAGCGTCCACGGCGAGGTTCGGCAACAGCGTGATCCCCAACCCTTCGGACACCATGGCGATCAGGGTGGTCAGGCTGGTGGCGGAAAAGCTTTCGTCCTGTTCCAGATGGCGGTCGGGAAAGGCCTGAAGCGCGTGGCGTTGCAGGCAGTGGCCCTTTTCCAGGAGCATGACCTGCCCGCCCTCCTGTAGCGCCGCAGGGCCGTTCACGGCCATCGGACCGGGCGGCGTCGCCAGTTGGTAACCGTCCTCGAACAGTGGCATGTGATCCAGCGACCCGATTTCGAAAGGCAAGGCGATCAGGATCACGTCGAGCCGCCCCTCGCTCAGCCCGGCGATCAGGCTTTCGGTGATCTCTTCGCGCAGGTAGATCTTGAGCCTCGGAAAGGCCGCGCGCAAAGCGGGCAGAGCGGGCGGGATCAGGTAGGGACCGATCGTCGGAATCGCCCCAAGCCGCAACTCTCCCTCGTCCGGCCGCAGATGCGCCTCGGCCAGCTTGTCGATCTCCTCGGCCTCCAGCAGCAGGCGTCGCCCGCGCGCCACGACCTCCTCGCCCAAAGGGGTCAGCATCACGCTGCGCCGCGTGCGTTCGACCAATTGCACGCCAAGACGCTCCTCCATCTCCTTGATGCCTGCACTCAGCGTCGGCTGGGTCACGAAACAGGCCTCGGCCGCGCGCGAGAAATTCAACTGGTCGGCCACGGCAACCAGGAAACGGAGGTGGCGGAGGGTCACCATTAGTTATTGCCTTTCTCGATATCTGAAAGCTTTTTAATTGATTTCACCAAAGTTGCGCCACCCCTTATCTCTTCCTCATCGAAACACACCAACCCCATCGGAGACAGAGATGACTGACCAGATCCAGCCCACCGGCCCCCGCCTGAACGAAACCGCCCCGGCCTTTGACGCGCCCACCACCCACGGTCAGAAGACCCTCGAAGACTACCGGGGCAAGTGGCTGATCCTGTTCTCGCACCCGGCCGATTTCACGCCCGTCTGCACCACCGAGTTCATCGCCTTCGCCAAGAAACAGGATGAGTTCAACGCGCTGAACACCGAGCTTTTGGGCCTGTCGATCGACAGCCACTACAGCCACATCGCGTGGATGCTGAACATCAAGGAAAAATTCGGCGTCGAGATCCGCTTCCCGATCATCGCCGACCTCAACATGGCGGTGGCGCAGGCCTATGGCATGATCCAGCCCGGCGCCTCCGACACGGCGGCTGTCCGCGCGACCTTCATCATCGACCCCGAGGGCGTTCTGCGCGCCATGGTCTACTACCCGATGAACGCGGGCCGCTCGGTCGATGAGATCCACCGCCTGCTGGTCGCCCTGCAAACGGCGGACGCGAACGCCTGCGCCATGCCCGAAAACTGGAAGCCGGGCGACGAGGTGATCGTGCCGACGCCGAAAACCCCGGAAGAGGCCGCCGCCCGCGCCGGCGAAGGCTACAACACGGTCGATTGGTATTTCTCGACCCGCGCCCTCTGACCCGGCCTCACGCAAGCTCACGACCGCGTGAGCGGGCCGACCTTCTCGGCCCGCTCCGCATTGACCCTGCAAAAGATTGACCGCGACAAGGAAAGGGACATCCCATGACCAACCCGATCGTCAAAGCCTTCTGGGACGAACCGACCGGAAGCTGGCAATACGTCTTTCACGACCCCGAAACGATGAAGGGCGCAATCGTGGACCCGGTTCTGGATTACGACGCCAACGCCGGCGCCACCTACACGAAGAACGCGCAAGCGATCCTCGACTATGTCCGCGACACGGGCATCAAGGTCGAATGGATCCTCGACACCCACCCCCATGCCGACCATTTCTCGGCCGGGCCCTGGCTGAAGGAACAGCTGGGCGCCCCGACGGCCATCGGCGAAAAGGTCGTGGGCGTTCAGAAACTGTGGCAGGTCATCTACAACCTGCCCGAGGATTTCCCGACCGACGGCTCGCAATGGGATCATCTCTGGGCCGATGGCGACACGTTCAAGGTCGGCACTATCGATGTCCGCGTGATCTTTTCACCGGGCCACACGCTTGCCTCGGTCACCTATGTCGCGGGCGACGCGGCCTTCGTGCATGACACGCTGATGATGCCCGACAGCGGCACCTCGCGCGCCGACTTCCCGGGCGGGTCGTCCAGGGACCTTTACGAGACGATCCAGAAGATCTTGTCCCTGCCCGACGAAACCCGCGTGTTCATTGGCCATGACTACGCCCCCAAGGGCCGCGAGGCGCAATGCGAGGCAACCGTGGGCCAGCACAAGGCGATGAACATCCACCTGCGCAATGCCCCGTCCGAGGCCGAGTATCGCGAGGTGCGCGATGCCCGCGATGCCACCCTGCCGCTGCCCAAGCTGATGCTGGCCGCGCTTCAGGTGAATGTCCGGGGCGGGCGCTTGCCTGAACCCGAGGGGAACGGGCGCTCCTACCTCAAGGTGCCTATGAACTATTTCGAGCCGCGCTGAGACGCGGATCATCGGCCCGAATGTCGATGAGGCCAAACCCGATGCCTCACCGTTCGCCTGGTCGATGCCGCGTTGCCCCCGAAACAAGAAATGGCCGCCGAAAGGCGGCCATTTTCGATCGGTGCAGTTGTCGTCGGCTCAGAACCGGTACGCGACGTTCAGGCCGAGGGTCAGCGCGTCCAAGTCGGCGTCATCGGCCGGGCCCATATCCTCGAAGGTGTGGTGCAGCAACTCGGCGCCGATGGTGACGTTATCCGTGGCGAGGAAATCCATGCCGACGCCCCAGAAATAGCCGGTGCCATCATCGTCCGCGCCACCACCCGGCGGTGCAATCGTGATGCTTGCATAGCCGGCGGTCCCGTAAGCAAAGATGCTGCCAAGATCGAAGCCGGCCTCAACGCCAACACGCAAGAGGCTATCGATGTCGAAGTCTTCGCCGATGCCCCCAATGTCAAGCTCGCCGTCTCCCATCATCAGGTCGACTTCCGCGCCGATCACGAAGGTGCCGAAGTCATGACGATAGCCGCCGAAGATGCCGTAGAGCGTCCCGTCCACATCCGGCTCTTCGCCCTGCGGACCACAGCACAGCGACCCATCAAGAATGGTGCCAAACTGCAGACCGCCGTAGGCGCCGGTCCAATCCGTTCCCGGGTCAGCCGGAATGATGACGGGGGGCTCGACCGGTTCGACAACACCGCCGGCAAAAGCCGGTGCGGCAAGAACAAGCGCGAGCACGGAAAGGGAAAAACCTTTCATCGCTGAACTCCTAGGATTCCACTTCGTTTCAAAGGAGATTTTATTTCTCTTCGCTGCCCTTGTCGAAGGCTGCTAAAATAATTTCTCGCGACAATCAATTTCGTTGCAACCAAGACACACCCAAGTTTGCGATGCCCCTGTGGTGCCGATACCCCCACCCGTTTCCGAACCGCCCATAGGGCCAACGTGGCATGGCCCGGCCGCACCGCAACTGCCCGTACTGCCAACGACACGCGGAGCGGCGCGTTCACTTCAACTGGCTGTCCTTGGAGCCGCGCCGGTTGATCCCGCCACGCGCCTCGGGGCGCGAATCGCGCTGGCTCGCACAGTCGATGCAGAGCTTCACGCCGGGGATCGCCCTGCGCCGCGCCTCGGGGATTTCCTCGTCGCACTCGACGCAATGGGTGGCGCTGTCGCCTTGCGGCTGCTTGCGCGCCTTGAGGCGTTTCAACTCATCCTCGATCGAGGCTTCGATCTGTTCCGATACAGCGCCATCACGCGCCCATCCGCCTGCCATGGCCGCCCCCCCCTGACCGGATCAGCCTACGCCCGTGCGGCCCGAGCCTGCAAGCGACCCGGCGGGGCGCAGGTCAATCAAGCTCCGTCCACGGCCAAGGCTTCACCTCGGACGCCGCCGATTGATAGCGCGCAGCCTTGGCCATCCAGATGCCCAGATCGGTCCCGAAATCCGCCAACCGCGCGTTCTTTTCGCCGTTATTGACCAGCATGGTGATGAATTGCACGACCGTCAGCACCGTCAGGACGGTCTGGGAGATCGATAGCATGAAGGCGATCAGCAGCATGTAGATCAACCGCATGCCGAGGTTGTCTTTCTCGGCATCCGGCTGTTCGCCGTGAAGCCGCCCTTCGATCTTGTCGTCGTCCGCCACAGCACCCGTCCTTGAAGCTGGCCCATCGTATTCAGGGTGGGCCTATTCTGTCCGCGCCGCAACCGTTGACGAACGGCAAGCCACCCGCAGCTTCAGAGCGACGCGAACACCTTGTCGATGAAGGCTTGCGTGCCGCGGGATAATTCCAGCGGGCAGGCGTATTCGGCACCTTCGAGCACACTGGCGGCCACCGCTTCGACCTGGTTTTTATATTGCTGCTCGTTGGGATAGCGGATCAGGTCCTCATCCAGCCCGGCCCTGCGCCAGCGGATCGCGGCCTCACCATAGCTGCCCGCGTTGAACGGCGCTTCGACCACGAGACTGCCCTCGCTGCCGTGAAACACCATTTCCTGCCGCAGCCCCGCGCGCATCGAGACGTAGAAGGAAAACCGCGCGTCGCCCAGCCGGGCCTGCACCCAGGTGCTCGAATCGACCCCCTTCTCGATGATGGCATCGGCCCATGTCAGCTCCGGCTCAAGCCCCGTCGCGATCCGCGCCGCCCCGATGGGATAGACGCCGATGTCGCGCAGCGCGCCGCCACCCAGGGCCGCATCGTTGCGCACATTCGCGGCGCCCGCGGGCAGCGGATAGGTGAAGACCCCTGCAACGGTGTGGAGCTTGCCGATCCCGCCCTCGGCGAGGATCTCTCGTATGCGGGCCCATTGCGGATGATGGGCGGGCATCCACGCCTCGGCGATGAACACGCCTGTCTCGTCGCGCAGGGCGATCAGGCGGTCGATATCGCCCGCCGTCATCCCGATGGGCTTTTCGCACAGCACCGCTTTGCCGGCTTGAGCTGCCTTCTCGCTCCACTCGACATGCAGCGCGTTCGGCAGGGGGATGTAGACCGCGTCGATCTCGGGGTCGGCCAGCAGGTCGTCATAGCTGGCATGGGCCCGAAGACCGGGGGCAAAGCTTTGAAACGGCGCCGCTTTGGCAGCGTCCCGCGTGGCCACGGCAGCAAGCTCGGCCCGGTCGGCGGCATGGATGGCGGGGGCCATCGTCTTGCGGGCGAAGTTGGATGCCCCCAGAACGCCCCAACGCAGGTAATCGCGCATCTGTCTTGCCCCTTCCGATCGGCTTGGTTGTCCGGCTCAGCCTATCCTGCGGGCCTGCACGGGCGCAAACAGGATTGCCGAGCGTCCTCTCGCGCCGCCACCGACAAAAGCAAGCAGCCCGACATCAAAAAGGCGCCGGATTTCTCCGACGCCTTTTGGCATCTGGTCTCGAATGGGTCAGGCGCTCGCCAACATGCCCTGTTCGCGCGCCAGTTCCCGCATCCGCTTTTGGAGCTTTTCGAACGCGCGCACCTCGATCTGGCGAATGCGCTCGCGGCTGACATTGTAGACGCCCGACAGGTCTTCGAGGGTGACCGGGCTGTCTTGCAAACGCCGCTGGGTGAGGATGTCGCGTTCGCGCTCGTTCAGCACTTCCATGGCCTCTTCCATCATGGCCATGCGCTGGCTGAACTCGTCCTTCTCGGCATAATCCTCGGCCTGGTTGGCGCTTTCGTCCTCCAGCCAGTCCTGCCACTGGGTCGAGCTGTCATCCTCGGTGCCGATGGTCGCGTTCAGCGAGGCATCCCCCCCCGACAGGCGACGATTCATCGAGATGACCTCGTCCTCGGTCACGCCAAGATCGTTGGCGATACGGGCCACGTTCTCGGGCCGCATGTCGCCGTCTTCCAGCGCACCGATGCGGGCTTTGGCCTTTCGCAGGTTAAAGAACAGCTTTTTCTGCGCGCTGGTGGTGCCCAGCTTCACAAGGCTCCAGGACCGCAGGATGTATTCCTGGATCGCGGCGCGGATCCACCACATCGCGTAGGTCGCAAGGCGAAAGCCCTTTTCGGGGTCGAAGCGTTTGACGGCCTGCATCAAGCCCACGTTCGCCTCGGAAATCACCTCGGCCTGCGGCAGGCCATAGCCACGATAGCCCATGGCGATCTTCGCGGCGAGACGCAGGTGGCTGGTGACCATCTTGTGCGCCGCCTCGGTATCCTGGTCCTCGACCCACCGCTTGGCCAGCATGTATTCTTCTTCCGGTTCCAGCATCGGGAACTTGCGGATTTCCTGCAGGTAGCGGTTCAGCCCCTGCTCCGGCGACGGCGCCGGCAGATTTGCAAAATTGCTCATATATCGGTCCCCCTGTTCGACCGTGTTGAGACTTATGTAAACCGGATTAACTTTATTTCAAGTCTCCCCGGCTTCGCGATCCCTTCGTGTATGCGCCGCGCACAATCGAACAGCAATACAGATTACAAGCCGATCACGTGCAATTGCGCACAGGTTACAGGCCCGTATCGCGCAGCAGGTGCAAAAGGCCTGCCATGTCCTCTGGCAAATCCGCATCGAAACGCATCATCTCGCCGCTGACGGGATGCACGAAGCCAAGGCTTGCCGCGTGAAGGGCTTGGCGATTGAAACCGTTCAGGGCCTCTGCCGGTTCCCGCCCAAGCACCTTTTCCGCCACTTTCCGCCGCCCGCCATAGACCGGGTCGCCGATCAGCGCATGGCCGACATGGGCCATGTGCACGCGGATCTGGTGGGTGCGCCCGGTCTCCAACCGGCAGGAGACGCGCGACACCACCCCGGCAAAGCATTCCTCGACCCGCACGCGCGTGACCGCGTGCCGCCCGCCGGAAAACACCACCGCCTGCCGCTGCCGGTCGGTCTTGTGGCGCCCCAGGTGCGTGGTGATCTTCATCACGCCACCCTCTTCGAAGCTGACCCCGCGCACGCCGCGCAGTCGCGGGTCCGCCGGGTTCGGCACGCCGTGGCAGAGCGCGACATACTCCCGCTCGGCACTGTGGGCCGCGAATTGATCGGCCAGCCCATGATGCGCCCGGTCCGATTTCGCCACGACCAGCAGGCCGCTCGTATCCTTGTCGATCCGGTGCACGATGCCAGGGCGTTTTTCGCCCCCCACCCCCGACAGGTTGCCGCCGAAATGGTGCAGCAGTGCATTGACCAGCGTTCCGCCGGGCGTCCCCGGCGCGGGATGCACCACCATGCCTGCGGGCTTGTTGACGACGATGAGGTCGTCATCTTCATGAAGGATGTCCAGGGCGATCGCCTCGGGCCGGGTTTCGACCTCGGCGGCCTCTTCGACCGTGATTTCGATCAGGTCACCCTCAGACAGTTTGGCCCGCGCATCGGTGACGACGGTCCCGTTCACCGACACCGCCCCGCCCTCGATCAGGCGCGCAAGGCGGGATCGGCTGAGGCTCTCGCCCTCTGGCACGTCGCGGGCCAGTGCCTTATCAAGACGCGGGGCCGGGTCCGGCCCGATGGGAAACGAGACAAGGCGGGCAGAAGTGGACATGGACGACGCTCCGAAGGACCAGGCCGGCCTGCCGCGCGAGTTGCGTTTCCTGAAAACGCTCGTGACGATCCTGACCGTGGTGATGATCGCAGGCGTGATAACGATCACGGCGCTGCTTGTCATCCGACTCAACGATACGGGAACCGCGCCGGTGATCACCGTCGCGCCCGGCGACTTCGACCTGCCCGACGGTGTTGGGGTCACGGGGTTCCAGCTGGCAGGTCAGCACGTCATCGTCATCGGCGATGACGGGATGGTCCGCGTGTTCGACGCCGAAAGCGGCGCGCAAGTGCAAGAGCTTGCACTGCCCGAGGGCTGAGTGTTCTCGCTTATGCGGTGGGATGGTACCAGCGCCCCGGCTCGAACGGGGGACCTCCTGATCCACAATCAGGCGCTCTAACCAACTGAGCTACGCCGGCACTGCGTGGCGAAATACTCGTGCCGCGCGAGCATTGCAAGGGGGTTTTGGGCAGGTTTTCGCAGTCAGTCTCTCGCCAGATCGAGACGCCATTCCTGTTCCACCAGATCGACCCCGAAGGAGTGGACCGGCTCGGACCGGACCAGCGTAAACCCGGCCTTTTCATAGAGCGCGCAGGCCGCCCGATGGCTTTCATGCGTCCAGAGGGCTATGGTGCCATAGCCCTTGTCGCGGGCATAGGCGATACATTCGGCCAGCAGCCGCTTGCCAAGGCCGGTGCCCCGCGCCTCGGGGCGGATCAGGAAAAGGCGCAGTTTCGCGAGCCCCGGTTCGGGCCCTTTGACGCAAAAGATCGAGCCGAGCCGTTGACCCCCGCGCCACGCGATCCACGCCCGCTCGCAGTCCGCATCGCGGGTTTCGATGTAATCGGCGAGGATGCGGGCGACCAGCGGCTCGAAACTGGCGTCGAACCCCTCTTCCCGGTGATAGAGCTCGGCATGTTGCTGGATCAGCCAGCCCGCATCCCCGATCCCGAGGTCCCGCAACTCGATCTCGCCCTCGGCCATGCGGCCCTCCCTTGCCTTGGACGGGCGAAGCGACTACGCCCTCAGCCAGTTTGACGGAGGCCGGACATGGGCATCAACAGCGAAAGCGATATCGAGGCCAATCTGCAGATCGGACCGACGACGCTCGGGATGGTGCGGATCTACCTTGAGGGCAATGGCATCGACCTGCCGCTGGATTTCGACCCCGAGGAAGCGGAAGAGATCGCCGAAGAACTGCGCGCCGCGGCGGCGGCCGCCCGCAAGATGGGCAAGAAGGGCAAGGGCTGATCCGGGGGCTGGCGGAAATCTCGAGATTTCCGGTCCGAAAAACCCGGGTTTTTCGGCTGAGGGGCGTGCGCGACCCGAAGATGGCATCACCTGCCCTTGGACGAGCCACCCGCCATGGATGAGATCGCCCGCCTTTTCGTGACACTCGGCGCCCTGTTCCTTGCGGGGCTGGCCGCCGATGCGCTGGGGCGCCGCACCCGGTTGCCGCGTGTCACCCTTCTTCTGCTGATCGGCGTGGCGGCGGGCCAATCGGGGCTTGGCCTGATCCCGGCCGAGGCGGGCGACCTGTTCGAGATCCTGTCCACGGCGGCCCTCACCCTTGTGGCCTTCCTGCTTGGCAATGCATTGACGCGCGAGAAACTGGCCGCGCATGGCCGGGCGATCCTGATCCTGTCCTGGTCGGTCGTCGGCATGACCCTGATGATGGTCGCGCCGGGGCTATGGCTGGCTGGCATGCCGCCCGCGCTGGCGCTGATCCTGGCCGCCATCGCCACGGCCACCGCCCCTGCCGCGACCGCGGACATCCTGCACCAATCGGGCGCGACGGGTGGCTTTGCCGATCGCATTCGCGGCATCGTGGCCGTGGACGATGCCTGGGGCCTGATCGTGTTCAGCCTCGTCCTCGTGGCGGCGGGCGCCCTCTCGGGCGATGGCGAGGGCGGCAGCGCGCTGATCCACGCCGCGCGAGACCTCGGGGGCGCGGTCCTTGTCGGCCTGCTGGTGGGCCTGCCCGGCGCGGCCCTGACCGGGCGGCTTTCACCGGGCGAGCCGTTGCAGACCGAGGCGCTTGGCCTCGTCTTCCTGACCGCAGGGCTGGCCGCGTGGCTGGACGTGTCGATCCTGATCGCGGGTCTGGTCGCAGGCGCCAGCATCGCCAATCTCGCCCGCCACCACGATCGCGCCTTTCACGAGATCGAGCATCTGCAATGGCCGTTCATGCTTCTGTTCTTCGTCATGGCGGGCGCCGTGCTGGAGGTTGAAGGCCTGGTCCATCTCGGCGCGCTTGGGGCGGCCTATGTCTGCCTGCGGATCGCGGCGCGGCTTCTGGGCGGCTGGATCGGCGGGCGCATGGCCGGGCTGGACGCCACGGAATGTCGCTGGATCGGCCCGGCCCTCATGCCGCAGGCCGGCGTCGCCGTCGGCATGGCGCTGGTGGCCGGCGAGGCCTTCCCCGACTGGCGCGAGACGATCCTGACCCTGACCGTCGGCACCACCGTGATCTTCGAGTTGATCGGCCCGCCCCTGACGCTGCTGGCGCTGACCCGTGTCGGGCGCGCTCAGAGCACCGCGCCGGGGTCGCGCAACAGCTGAAGCCGCTGCGCCGCGATGCGGGCGAAGCGCTGCGTCACGGCCTTGCGCCGCGCGCCGGCCAGTTTCGTTTCCGGCCCCATGCGCAGGATCTCGGCGTCATAGCCATCGGCGATGATCAGCCCTGTTTCAGGCGGCAGAAGGTCGGTCGGAAACCCCTCGTCCACCGCCCAGAAATACCGGTCGCCCCAATCGAGGTAACCCTGCCACTTGGCGTCCGAGGTGAAATCCGCCCGACTCGACTTGCACTCGATCACCCACAACTCGCCCTTGGGGCCAAGCGCCATGACGTCCAGCCGCTTGCCACGGTCGGGCGTGAACTCCTCGATGCAGGCGAAGCCATGGCTGGCCAGGTGCCGACAGACGCCACGGGCTAAAACCTGGCCGGGCATCATCCCCTCGACAGCGGCTTGTGCGGCAAGATCAACCATGCGGCGAGAATGGAACATTTGCGGAACATATACAAGCGCGTGAAGACCGACGCACGCCCTTGTCCCACATGGCCATGCGCCTTATGTGCTGTCGGGACGGGTTCTGCCCTTCTCGTACCTGTGGCAAAATTCCAGTGGCCTTAAGCATTTCCGAGGGAGCTGGCTCTGTCCGGGCCGTGGCTCGGTTACCTGGCGCCCACCTGTAATTACAGGCTCTCGGGAATTCACGCCTCTACGGTTGGTGCGGTCCCGTCACCCCGCAAGACACGAAAACGCCGGCCACGATGGGCCGGCGTTTCGTTTTCTCTGTCCCAGGTCTCAGGCGCGGCGGTCGTCGGCCTTGACCGGGATCGGGATCGCGATGGCGTCCAGCACCGGGATCGCGTCGCGCTTGCCGCCCTTCGGCTCGTCGTCATCGTTTTCCTCGGCCATCATCATGATGCGGAACCCGATCTGCGCCGATCCGAAGGTGATGGTGCAGAACACCACCAGCATGATCAGGGCGACCGGCCCTTCCGCCGTGTGGGTCACAAGGTGCCACAGGTTCGCGATATTGAGGTAGAGAAGCCCGCCCACGAAGGCGAGCGACAGCAGAAAGCCGATGAAGGCATGAAACAGGATCAGCTTGATATGGTCGGGCATCTTGGCCTCCCTCGCGGTCATTCATTGACAAAGGTAACAGCAAAGCGACGCGGGACAAGCCCTTGCGTCGATCTGCGCGGGGATCGGCCTAGGCCGATGCGGCAAGCCAGCCGATATACCCCGCATACCCGGCCAGCAGGGCCAAAGCCGCCCCCCTGCCGATCCGGCCAAGCGCAATCAGGCCCACCAGCACAAGCGCCGAGACCGCCAGCACGCCCCCGTCGGCCAACCCGATATCCGGCGGCACCACCAACGGGTGGCTGAGCGCCGTCAGCCCGAGGATGCCCGCGACGTTGAAGATGTTCGATCCGAGGATGTTGCCAAGGCTCATCGCCCCTTGCCCGCGCAGGGCCGCAACGACGCTGGTGGCCAGTTCCGGAAGCGAGGTTCCCACCGCCACCAGGGTCAGGCCGATCACGGCCTCGGACACGCCCAACCCTTGCGCGATCCGCGTCGCACCACCCACCAGAAGGCTTGCCCCGAAGACCAGCACGGCAATCCCCACAAGGGCGAGGGCAAACCCCCTCCAAAGGGGCATTGTTGCACCCTCCACCGGCAGCTCCCCCTCCGCCGGCGCGGGTCGGTCCGTGCGCAGCACCACCCAGAGATAGGCAACCACGCCCATCAGCAGCAGGGTGCCGGCAAGACGCCCGGCTTCCCCCAGCAGCAGGATCAGGACCCCGGCCGCCGTGGCAATCAACAGGCCGATGACATCGGACACGGGCGCAACCCCGCGCAGCGCCATGGGAGAGATCAGCGCAGCACAGCCAAGGATCAGAAGGATGTTCGCGATGTTCGAGCCGACGACATTGCCGATTGCGATACCCGGCGCCCCGTCGAAAGCCGCGCGGAGCGAGGTCACGAGTTCAGGCGTCGAGGTGCCGAACCCCAGAACCGTTGCGCCGATCACCGCACTGGGCAGGCCGAGCCTTTGCGCAAGACCGACGCCGCCGCGCACGAGCACCTCGCCCCCCGCAACCAGCATCGCAAGGCCAATACCGACAAAAAGAAAATCCATGTCGCCTTCACTCCCTCCACGGGCTCGGGACAGCCGACCATGGGTGCAGCGCAGATGGGGCGTGCGCGCCATCCTGCTAAGGAGCGCGGCAAGGTTTTTTCGCCCCTGTCGACAGACGATCTGCGCGCGCCGTCAGGTCAGCCCGGCCTCTTCAAGGTAAACGCGCACCGCCTCCTGCACGTGGCGGAACCGATCACCCCCCAAATGTTTGCCGCCATACCAGCGCGTGACCACGACGATATGCCCCTGCACGCCTTCGCGCTCCAACATGCGCAGGATGACCATGCCCGCCCCGGCCTCGCCATCGTCATTCTTCAGCGGGCCGTCCGCTGTCACCACGCCCCATGTGTTATGGGTCGCCTTGGCGAATTTCTTTTTCCGCTTCAGCTCTTTCAGGAAGGCCGCCGCCTCCTCGGCTGTGGCGCAAGGACCACCCGAGACGGCGTATTTCGACCCGCGATCGCTGATGATGTTGTCGAGTGTCAGCACACGGGGCGGTTTAAGCCGCCCGCGCCAGCGCCACAAGCGACAGACCCGAGGTCAGGAAGTGCAGGCCCATCAGAAGGCCAAGCGCCCAAGCCGCCGTGCCCGGCAAGCCCGCGATCAGCAGAACACCCAACCCCACGGACAAAATACCCGACCCGAGCAGCCATCCCCAGCCGCGCCGGGCCCGGTTTTGCAGCGCGATCATGGTCTCGAACACGCCTTGCATCAGGAACACAACGCCCAGGACCAGCGTCAGGCCGACCAATCCCGTCAGCGGAAAAAAGGCGAGGTAGACACCCGCTGCCAGAAGCAGCACGGCGATCAGCCCATTCCAGAGGGCCGACTCCCACCTGCGCGTGTGAAACGCGTGCCACAGCGTCAGCCCGCCCATCGCCAGCATGAGCCAGCCGAACAGCAGCTTGGCGGCGATGCTGGCAATCAGGGGAAAGACAATGGCCGCGACACCCGCAACGATCAGGGCGACGCCAAGCGCGATGAAGGTGCCGCGATGGGCGCGGATCGCGTCCAGAACCTCGGGCGGCGGCGGCGGGCCACCCGTTCCGAACCCATTGCCATTCTGATCGGACATCGCCTTGATCCTCCGTTCCGCGGGGCCACCCAGGCGGCCCCCTTTTCACGTGGTAGGAACGGCAGACAACCGCAAGGGGTTCCACCGTGGCGCGTTCAGAACGCCTCGGGCTTGGCCTCGCGCGCCATGTGATCGAGCACGGCGTTGACGAACTTGGGCTCGCGCCCCTCGGGGAAAAAGGCGCGCGCGACATCCACGTATTCGGTGATGACCACCTTCGGCGGCGCCGAGCCTTCGACCAGTTCCGCCCCCGCCGCGCGGAACAGCGCCCGCAAGGTCGGGTCGATCCGGTCGATGGGCCATTTCGCCACCAGCGCGCGGTCGGTCATCTGGTCGATCCGGGCCTGCCGCGTGACGGCATCTTCCAGCGTCTTGGCAAAGAGGTAAGGGTCGCCCTCGGCCATCTCGTCGCCTTCGTAGACGGCGCCGAAACGGTGCGTCTCGAACTCGCGCCGCACCTCGTCGAAGGTCTGGCCCGAGACTTCCATCTGGAACAGCGCCTGCACCGCGTAGAGCCGCGCAGCCGAACGCATCTGGCGCTTCTCCTCCCGGCTGGGTTTCGGCATCTGGCGCGGGGCGCCTTCGGTCGTATCGTCTTCGTCGCTCATGCGGTGGCGGGCCCTTCGCTGCCCCCCGCGATCTCGATCGTCTCGGCGCGGGGTTTGAATCCGACGCCGCCCTTAGGCCGTCCGAACCGGCGCGTCAACGCGATCAGGTGGAGCGCCGCCGCAGCAGCCCCGCCGCCCTTGTTCTGATCCTCGGGATTCGCGCGCACCGCGGCCTGGTCGTAATTCTCGACGGTCAGGATCCCGTTGCCGATACAGGCCCCTTCGAGGCCCAGCAACTGGATCGCCCGCGAACTGTCATTGCAGACCGTGTCGTAATGAGTCGTCTCGCCCCGGATGACGCAGCCAAGGGCCACGAACCCGTCGAAATTCGACTGGCGATAGGCGATGCGGATGGCGGTCGGCACTTCCAGCGCGCCGGGCACCTCGATCACCTCGTAGCTGCCGCCGACCTTCTCGATCTCGGCCTTGGCGCCCGCGATCATCCAATCGGCGATTTCCTTGTAATAGGGCGCCACCACGATGGCGAGTTTCACCGGCTTGTCGAATTCCGGCAGCGGAAGGACGTAATGAGAAGCTCCGGCCATTATCCCAGCTCCGAGATCTTGCGCGTGTCGAGGATGCTCAGCCCGTAGGCGTCCAGCCCCACCACCTTGGGTTTCGGCGAATTGGTCAACAGGATCATGTCCGAGATCCCGAGCGAGGACAGGATCTGCGCCCCCAGCCCATATTGCCGTAGCGTCTGCGGAGAGGCCTCTCCCTCGACCGTCAGTTTCATCGTCAGATCCCGCAGCAGGACGACCACGCCGCGCCCCTCTTCGGCAATCAGGCGCATGGCATCGGCGAACTCGCCCGCGCGGCCCTTGGGACCGACGCCCACGATATCCATCAGCGGGTCCAGCGCGTGCATCCGCACCAGAACCGGCTCGTCCGTCTCGATATCGCCCTTGATCAGCACGATATGTTCAGCGCCCTGCGTCTCGTCGGTGTAGATGCGCATCCGCCATTCGCCACCGAACTCGCTTTCGATGACCTCCTCGGCGCGCACCTTGACCAGGTTGTCATGGCGGCGACGGTAGGCGATCAGGTCGGAAATCGTCCCGATCTTGAGGTTGTGACGCTGTGCAAAGGCGATCAGGTCGGGCAGGCGCGCCATCGACCCGTCCTCGTTCATGATCTCGCAGATCACGCCCGAGGGGTTCAGCCCCGCCAACCGCGAGATATCGACCGCCGCCTCGGTATGGCCCGCGCGCACCAGCACGCCGCCATCCCGCGCGCGCAGCGGGAACACATGCCCCGGCGTCGCGATGTCGGCCGCGCCCTTGGACGCATCTATGGCCACCTGCACCGTTTTCGCGCGGTCGGCCGCCGAGATGCCCGTGGTCACGCCCTCGCGCGCCTCGATCGAGATGGTAAAGGCCGTCTCGTGCCGCGACGAGTTGTTCGTCGACATCAGTTGCAGGCCCAGTTGTTCAATCCGGTCGCTGGTCATCGACAGGCAGATCAACCCGCGCCCGTGCATGGCCATGAAATTGATCACGTCCGGCGTCGCCCATTGCGCGGGGATCACGAGGTCCCCCTCGTTCTCGCGATCCTCGTGATCGACAAGGATGAACATGTGCCCGTTGCGGGCGTCGTCGATGATCTCCTCGATCGAGGAGATGGCGTCGGACCAGTCCCGCTCGACCGGGCCCGGGGTTTCATATGCTTGCGTCATGGCCGCCCTTCACGCGTCATTTCCCGCTGGCAGATAGACCATGGCGCGGGACTTTGCCAGACACGCCGCCCCGCGACGCGGCAGCGCGGGGGTCAGGGCGCGGGGGCGAAGAAGCGCTCGGCCGGAACCGACCCGGCCAGACCGGCCGTCGCACACCACTCCGCCTCGATGCTGGTGGCGGGCACCAGGACGACACCGTCGAGCGGCAGCCCTTCCTCCCGGATCAGGCCCCGCAAGGTCTCTCGCGTGTTGCGCCAGGATGCCGTCATCTGCGGTGCAGGTCCGGCTGCCTCCAGCCGTGCGCCATTCACGGCCAGCACGTCTGCCGGCGCGTGATAGACGGCCCCGAGCCGCGCCGCCGCGCCGGACAGGCCGTCAAGCCGCCCGGCTTCCACCTCCGGCATCTCGATGCGCCGCGCCGTCAGGCCCAGAGAATTGCCCGAGAACAGGAAGGCCACGATATCGCGCCCCGCCGTGGCCCGGATCGTCGCATAGGTCTGGTAGGGCAGGCCCAGGCGCCTGGCTCGCGCCACGCGCACCCGAACCACCTCCAGCGGCAGGGCAGGCAACAACGACCGGCGCGCTTTTTTCCACGCCAGCTTGCGAAACCCGTAGCCCGCCTCCATCGACGGCCCGCCATTATGTCCGATCCCGGTCATGCGCGATCCTCCTCGGCCAACCATGCCACCGCACGCCGCGCCGCGGCAAGGGCCTCCGCCTCCGATGCGACCCCGCCCGAAGGCGCAGCCACGCGTCGCCAGCCGTGGCCGTCTTCGGGATCGCGGCGGCATTCGACGAAAGCCCAATCACCGCTCGCAAGACGGATCAGGTCGACGCAACGCTGCGCCGAGCCGTCCTCGATGGAGCGCATCACCACGTCCCGCGCCATCCCGCCCCCTCTTTATCCCGAAAAATATGCCCGCCGGAGGCGTCCCCGGCCAGGCAACCGAGGTCGTTCCGACGACAAGGCGCGCCGCTGACACAGGCCCGGCCGGCGACAGCCCGGCCAGCGCCCGCCAAATGTGCCCGGAGGGCGCGTGCGGCGGGCGCTCCCCCCGGCCCGGCCCTCAGCCCGGCCAATCCTGCAACCGCGCGACATAGCGCGCGAGCGTGTCGATCTCGAGGTTCACCCGGTCCCCTGCTTTGGCCTTACCCCAGGTTGTCATCTGCTTGGTGTGCGGGATGATGTTCACCCCGAACTCGACCCCGTCCACCTCGTTCACGGTCAGGGAGGTCCCGTTCAGCGCGACCGAGCCTTTCGGCGCGATAAAGCGCGCCAGCGCCTCGGGCGCGCGGAAAGTGAACCGCGTCGACTCGCCCTCGTCCCGCGTGGCCACGATCTCGGCCACGCCATCGACATGGCCAGACACGATATGCCCGCCCAATTCGTCGCCCACACGCAGCGCGCGCTCGAGGTTCACGCGCTTGCCCTCGGCCCACGCGCCAAGCGTCGTTTTCGAGACCGTCTCGGCCGAGATATCCACCTCGAACCAGTCGTCCCCCTTGGCGGTCACCGTCAGGCAGACGCCGTCGCAGGCGATCGACGCGCCGATCTCGACCGTCGCCATGTCATATCCCGTGGCGATCCGCGCATGCAGGTCGCCGCGATGGTCGACCCCGCGCAGGGTGCCGATATCGGTAATCAGTCCGGTGAACATGGGCAGGCCTCCAAGCCAAATGACGTCGGACCTGACCTAGCCCCGGTTCGCGGGGTCCTGCAAGGGTGCGGCTTGGGGCCACAGGCTTGCCGCATTGGCGCCCTGCGCAGGCCGCAAGGAATTGTTCCCCTCCCTGCGAAGGTCTATCACCCACTCAAAGGCCCGCGGGGCTTGCTCCACGCGCCGTAAAGGTACTCGTCATGGCCCCGCGCCCGTCCAATCGCGTCTTTCTGGTCCTGCAGGGCCCCCACGGACCGTTCTTCGACCGTCTCGGCCGGATGCTGACCGCCGCAGGCGCCACCGTCTGGCGCGTGGGCTTCAATCGCGGCGACGAGGTGTTCTGGTCCGACCGCGCGCATTTCATCCCGCAAACCGGCCCGATCGACAGCTGGCCCGAGCGTGTCGCCACCCTGCTCGAAGAAAAATCGGTGACCGACCTCGTGCTGTACGGGGACACGCGCCCGATCCACGCGACAGCGATCGAGGCTGCCCGGGCCCGCGGCCTGACCGTTCACGTGTTCGAAGAAGGCTACCTGCGCCCCTACTGGGTGACCTACGAGCGGGGCGGCGCCAACGGCAACTCCCGCATCATCGACACGGATGTCGGGGATATGCGCCGCGCGCTCAGGGATCTCGACCTCGACCTGCCCGACGCCCCCGCCCGCTGGGGCGACATGCGCCAGCATGTCTTCTACGGCGCGCTCTACCATTGGCTCCTGATGGTCGGAAACCGGCGCTACACCGCCTTTCGCCCGCACCGCACGCTGACCGTCCGCGAGGAGTTTCGCCTCTACCTGCGGCGGCTGGCGCTGATGCCGTTCCACTGGGCGGATCGCCGGCGCGCCACCCGGCGCATCAAGACCGGCGGGTTTCCCTATCACCTTGCGCTGTTGCAACTGGAACATGACGCCAGTTTCCGCGACCACGGGCCGTTCTCAAGCATGACCGAGTTCCTCGAAGTGCTGATCGAAGGATTCGCGGAAGGCGCGCCCACGCATCATCACCTCGTCTTCAAGGCGCATCCGCTCGAAGATGGCCGCGTTCCGATCCGCGCCGAGATCCGTCGACTCGCCGCCCGGCACGGTGTGGGCGGGCGCGTGCATTTCGTGCGCGGGGGCAAGCTTGCGCCGCTTCTCAACGATGCCCGCAGCGCGGTCACGGTCAATTCCACCGCCGCGCAACAGGCGCTCTGGCGCGGGCTGCCGCTCAAGGCCTTCGGGCAAGCCGTCTACCTCAAGCCGGAATTCGTCTCGACCCAACCGCTGGCCGAGTTCTTCAGCAACCCGCAGCGCCCCGACAGCCGCGCCTATCGCGATTATCGCCACTACCTTCTGGAGACCTCGCAGATCACGGGCAGCTTCTACTCGGCGCGCGGCCGGCGCCAGTTGCTGCGGCAAGTGGTGGACATGATGCTCAGCCCGGACGATCCCTATGACGCGCTCGACGCCGGCAGACCGGCACCACGGCAACACCTCAACCTCGTGAAATGACGCCGGGGCTTCCCCAATTGGTCGAATTTGGCTAAGGTCCCGCCCAATAAAAAAATATTCGAGGCAGTTTCAGGCAGTAAGGAGCCAACTCCGTGACATCGCTGGTGTTGAAAACGGCCCGGTCGGCCGTGCTTTTTGCCGTTGTGTCGGCTGTCTCGTCATGCGGGATGCTGAACGGGTTCCTTCCCTCCTCGGGGCCGACACGAAACCAGATCTTTGCAGGATCGGTCCAACGCGAGGGCGACGCTTTCGTGGTCGAGGTCAATAGCCGCGTGACCGCCGTCACCTCGGCCGTGCCCGCGCTTGGCTTCCCGCCGTCGCTGCTCAATGCCGCCAGCGCCAATACCGATATCATTCGCCCCGGCGACACCCTGACGCTGACGATCTATGAAAACGTCAATGACGGCCTGTTGTCGGGCGAAAACGCCAATGCCTCGGCCATCAGCTCGATCCAGGTCGACGGGGCCGGCTTCATCTTCATTCCCTACGCGGGCCGTATTCGCGCCGCGGGCAACACGCCCGACCAGTTGCGCGAGATCATCACCCGCAACCTCGACGAACAGACGCCCGATCCGCAGGTGATCGTGATCCGCGAAGTTGGCGACGGCGCCACCGTGACCGTCTCCGGTGAAATCGGCGGGGAGGGCATCTATCCGATCGAACGGCCCACCCGTCGGCTTTCGGGCATCCTCGCCGCTGCCGGTGGCGTGACGCCCGACCCCGAGATCACGCAGGTGACCGTCATTCGCGGCGGCCAGTCCGGCACGGTCTGGTACGAGGACATCTTCCTGGAGCCGCAGGTCGACATTGCCATGCGCGACGGCGACCGCATCCTGGTCGAGGAAGACAGCCGCAGCTTCACCGCGCTTGGCGCGACGGCGGCGCAAACCCTCGTGCCTTTTGAGAGCCGCACCATTTCCGCGCTCGAGGCCATTGCCTCGGTCGGCGGCCTGAACCCCAGCCTTGCCGATCCGACCGGCGTTTTCGTGCTGCGCAACGAGCCCGAGGAAATGGCCAATGCCGTCCTTGGCCGCTCGGACCTGATCGGCACGCAACGCTTCGTCTACGTGCTGGACCTGACCGCGCCCACCGGCATGTTCGAGGCGCGAGATTTCGCCATCCGCGACGAGGACACGGTCTATGTCACCTCGGCCCCGATCACGCAGTGGAATAACGCCATCAGCGCGCTGACCGGGACACTGACCAGCGCCGCGGGCACCGCGAACACGCTGTCCTCCCTCGGCCAATAGAGCGATGGCGGCCACGGCCGATCCGACGGAGCGCAGCGCATCGCACCTGTCGCGCCGCCGCGCCTTTCATTTCAACGCAGGCTTCCTGACCAATGCCCGCGTCCGGCGTATCCTGACGCTGGCGGGCTACGACCTGCGCATCGGCCTGCCCGGCCCCGAGGACGCGGTCATGGTCTGGGGGCATTCCCCCTATGCCCCGCGCGGCGAGAAAGCAGCCGACAGCACGGGCGCAGAGTTGATCCGCATCGAGGATGCGTTCCTGCGGTCGCTGCATCCGGGCCGGTCCGGCGAGCCGCCCCTCGGCCTCGTGATCGACCGCAAGGGCATGTATTTCGACGCATCTCGCCCCTCCGACCTGGAAGACATCCTTGCCCATCACCCGCTGGACGACACCGCGCTTCTGGACCGCGCGCGCGAGGGGATGGCGCGGATCGCGGCAAGCCGCCTTACGAAATACAGCGCGACCGACCTCACGCTGAGCCCCCCCGCACCGGGATATGTTCTGGTCATCGACCAGACCCGCGGCGATGCCTCGATCCGGCTGGGCGACGCGGATGCCAACAGTTTTGCCGAGATGCTGACATGGGCGCAGCAGGACCACCCCGGCGCGCAGATCGTCATAAAGACCCACCCCGAAACCCGCGACGGGCATCGCGCGGGGCATTTCGACCCGGCCACCCTGCCCGACGGCGTGGTGATCGAGGATCGCCCCCTGCCGCCGCAAACGCTCTTTGAAGGCGCGCGCGCGGTCTACACCGTCACCTCGCAACTGGGGTTCGAGGCGATCCTCGCTGGCCATCGCCCGGTGACTTTCGGCACGCCCTTCTACGCGGGCTGGGACCTGACGGACGATCGTCGCCCCGTGCCCGCCCGCCGCGCGCGCCGTCTCAGCCGGGCGCAACTGGTGGCGGCCGCCCTCATCCTGTACCCGACCTGGTATGATCCTTACAGAGACCGGCTTTGCGACCTCGAAACCGTCCTCGGCACCTTGGAGGCAGAAACCCGCGCCTGGCGCGAGGATCGCCGGGGATATGTCGCCCTCGGCATGCGCGCATGGAAGCGCGGCCACCTGAAATCCAGTTTCGAGGCGGACGGCGGACGGATGCAATTCGCTGACGACCCCGGTGATGCGTCATCCAGCACCCGCCCCGTCATGGTCTGGGCCGGGGCCGAGACCAAACGCCTGCGCGATACCTGCACCGAAAGCGGGATGCCCCTTTACCGCGTCGAGGACGGGTTCCTGCGCTCGCGCGGACTGGGTGCGGAACTGGTGCCGCCGCTCTCGCTGGTGCTGGATGACCTCGGCATTTACTACGACCCCAGCCGGGAAAGCCGCCTCGAACGCCTGATCGCCGACAGCGCCCATGCCCGCCCCGAGGCGCTGCGCCGCGCCGACCGCCTGATGGGCCGCCTGCGCAAGCTGGGTGTCACGAAATACAACCTCGGCGGCGCTGCCGATCTGCCGCCCCCGCCCGAGGGGCGCAGCGTCATCCTCGTCCCCGGCCAGGTCGAAAACGACGCCTCGATCCTGCTGGGGGCTGGCGATGTCGCCACGAACGAGGAGCTTCTGCGCACCGCCCGTCGCCTGCACCCCAGGGGGTGGATCGTGTTCAAGCCGCACCCCGATGTGGAGGCCGGGCTGCGCCCGGGCGCGGTGCCGGACGAAACTCTGACCGCCTTGGCCGACCATGTCGCGCGGGGGACCGGCGCGCAGGCCTGCCTCGCGCAAGCCGACCGGGTCGTCACCATGACCTCGGGCCTCGGGTTCGAGGCGCTGATCCGCGGCATCCCCGTCACGACCCTCGGCGCGCCGTTCTACGCCGGTTGGGGCCTGACCAACGACCTCGGGCCTGTGCCGTCACGGCGGCAGGCCCGCGTCTCGCTCGCCGGGTTGGTGCACGCGGCGCTGATCGCCTACCCGCGCTATCACGATCCGGTCACGAACCGCCCTTGCCCGGTCGAGGTCGCAATCGACAGACTCGCCGACCCGACCGCGGCCCCGCAGCCGCCCCGCTTGCGTGCCTTGGCCAAGCTCCAAGGCTGGTTCGCGGGTCAAAGCTGGATCTGGCGACGCTGATTTTCTGCACCTCTCCACAGGCCCGGCTCACTTACTCACAGCATGGGCGAAAATTTCGGCCTCCACTCACAGGCTGTGAGTATATCCGCCGCTCCCTACCCGGCCTCTCTGACCCACAGGCTCAGCGCGTCGCCGCCCAGGTCCCGCGTCTCGATCAGGCGGAACCGCGTGGCTTCCGACAAGGCCGCAACGCCCATCGCGCCGACCGCCGGTGTCCCCTCCGCGCCCAAGGTCAGGCCCGCCGAGACCACGGCAAGATCATCGACCAGGTCACCCGCGATCAACCCGGCCGCGAGGCTACCACCGCCCTCGCAAAAGACACGGGTCAGGCCCGCCTCTCCAAGCGCCACCATGGCCGCCGACAGGTCCAACTGCCCGCCCGGGCCGGTCGCCACCTCGATCAATCGCGCCCCGGCGTCACGCCACGCCGCCCGTGCCGCCTCCGGCGCATCGGCCCCGTGACACAGCCAGACCGGCACCTCGCGCGCCGTGCGTCCCAAATGACTTTCCACCGGAACATCGAGACGCCGCGACAGCACCACCCGGACCGGCTGATGCGCGATGCCCAATCCCCGCACGGTCAAGGAGGGGTCGTCGGCCCGCGCCGTGCCCGCGCCCACCATCACCGCGTCATGCCGCGCCCGTTGCCCATGCACCCAGCGGCGTGCCTCGGGCCCGGTGATCCACTGGCTCTCGCCCGTCGCGGTCGCGATCCGCCCGTCCAGCGACGCCGCCAGTTTCAGCGTCAGGGCCGGACGACCCGCGCGAACCTTGCTGAAGAAGCCGCGATGATCCCGCGCGGCCTCGTCCTCCAGCACCCCGGTCTCCACCGCGATCCCCGCGGCGCGCAGCCGCGCGGCCCCGCCCCCATCCGTCCGCGGGTCCGGGTCCGTCGCGGCAATCACCACCCGCGCGACCGAGGCCGCGACCAGCGCCTCGGAACAGGGCGGTGTCTGTCCATAGTGGTTGCAGGGCTCGAGGCTGACATAGGCCGTCGCGCCATGCGCCGCGTCGCCTGCCTGCGCCAAGGCCACGACCTCGGCATGGGGGCGGCCGCCCGGTTGGGTCCAGCCCCGCCCCAGCACGCGCCCCTGCTTGACGATCACGCAGCCGACCGCCGGATTGGGCCAGCACCGCCCCTGCCCGCGCCGCCCCAGGGCCAGCGCCAGCCGCATCCAGCGCGCGTCTTCGGCGATGGAGACCATGGCTCAGTCGCCGGGCTGAACCGGCGGCCGCAGCTCTGCCAGGAAATCCTCGAAATCGTCGGTGGCCTGGAAATTCTTGTAGACGCTGGCAAAGCGGACATAAGCGACCGAGTCGATCGCGGCCAGGCGCTCCATCACGATCTCGCCGATGGTCTTGGACGGGATATCCGTCTCGCCCATGCTTTCCAGACGCCGCACGATGCCCGAGATCATCTGATCCACGCGCTCCGGTTCCACCGGGCGTTTCTGCAACGCGATCCGCACCGAACGCTCCAGCTTGTCACGCTCGAAATCCTCGCGCTTGCCATTGGATTTCACCACGACGAGGTCGCGCAACTGCACCCGCTCGTAAGTGGTGAAGCGTCCGCCGCAGGCCGGGCAGAACCGCCGCCGCCGGATCGCCACGTGATCCTCCGCGGGGCGTGAATCCTTCACCTGAGTATCAACATTTCCGCAAAACGGGCAGCGCATCGCCGTCCCCTTTCCTGTCCCATTGCGCGGGGATCTCGCCGCGCCTGCCTCATCCCTTGGGTCTGATGCCCACTTATCCACAGGCACTATAGGTCAGAGGTCAGGGATTGGGTAGAGGGCAAATCCCGCCACAAGATCAGGGGTGGCGAAAGAGACTCACCCCGCGCGATCCGCACTGAAATGCGCCGCCACGCGCCGCCGATGTGGCCGCGCACGATGCTCGAAAAGGTAGATCCCCTGCCACGTCCCAAGCCGCATCCGTCCGTCCCTCACCGGGATCTGCAAGGACACCGGCAACAGGGAAGCCTTGATATGCGCGGGCATGTCGTCGGGCCCCTCCAGCACATGGGTCAACCAGCGCATCGAGGGGTCGTCTCCGGCGGGCACCAGGCGCTCGAAGAACCCCAGCAGGTCCACCTGTACGTCCGGGTCCGCATTCTCCTGGATCAGCAGGCTGGCCGAGGTGTGCCGCACCATCAGCGTCAGCACCCCGTCGCCCTGTCCTGACACCCATCGCGCCACCTGGCCGGTAAACTCCACCAACCCCGCGCCGCGCGTCTCGATCTCGAATTCCGTCTGCAAGATGCCCCTCCCGCCCCGATCTTTATCCTTCAAATATGCCCCGCGCGACGCGCGGCAGCGGTGCAGGGGGCTCGATGCCCCCTGCACCGCTTCCCCGGGCGACGCCAAAGGCGGCGCAACCCCTCAACCGATGGCGCTCAGCCGCTGGCAACGGCCCGCCCCGCCGCGCTCAGATCGTAGATCCCGGTCTCCACCTTCACAAACCAGCCATAGTGGTTGTCGCGCATGATCGTGGTCGCGCGCGCCACGCCCGTGGCCTCTTTCACCACGGCCCCCTTGCAGGCACCCGCCCCCGCCAGGTGCTGCACGCAAGCCAGCGCGTCCTGACGATAGGCGGTCATCCGCACCCCTTGCGTGCCGCCCGCGCTCGGGTCGCCCCGCCGCCGCGCGAATTCCGACAGCATCGCCGCCCGCCGCCGCGCATTCTTGCGCGGCGCATAAGGCCCGGGGTCGCAATGCACCTCGACCAGCCCGGTTTCCACACGCACCGTCAGCAGGCCCAGGCCCAACCGCCGCGCCAGTTTCACGTTCTCGGCAAGCGCGCGGGCAAAAACCCGGCCGGTCTTGCGCGGCACGGCGACATAGACACGATCGCTGATCGACAACCGCGCGATCCCCTGGTGGAACAGGGCCAGCGAAAAGCCGGTCTTCAGCTCGACGATCACCGGGTCCTCGCCCTCTTTCACGCCCATCACGTCGGCGGGGCCGATCTCGCCCTTCACCTCGTAGCCGGCCTCTTCCAGGAAGGCCTTGATGGGGGGATAAAGATCCGTCTCGCGCATGATGGCCCCAGTTTAGCCAGCGCCGCGGCCGTGACAATCGCGTCCGGCGGAACCGGGCCGCCCAAGAGACGTTGGCAGGCCAAGGACAAAGGAGACTGCCCCATGACCAAGACCCTCTTCATCACCGGCGCATCCACCGGGATCGGCGCCGCCACCGCCCATGCCGCCGCCAAGGCCGGCTGGAACGTCGCCCTCTTCGCCCGGTCCAGGGACAAGCTCGACGCGCTGGCCGCCGAGATCGGGGACCAGGCCCTCGCCCTGCCCGGCGACGCGACATCCTATGACGACCAGGCGCAGGCCATGCAAAAGACCGTCGATCATTTCGGCCGCCTCGATGCCGCCTTCGCCAATGCGGGCCGCGGCCTCGACACGCCGGGGACCGAGGCCGGCGACCCCGAGGAATGGCGCAGCCTCGTCGATCTCAACATCATGGGGTTGCTCTACACCGCCAAGGCGGCGATTCCCCACCTCAAGCCCCACAAGGGCAGCATCGTGCTGACCGGCTCGGCTGCGGGACGCCGTCACCTCAAGGGCTCGATCTACGGCGCGTCCAAGTGGTTCGTGCATGGCTATGCCGGCAACCTGGCCGAGGAAATGCGCGAATGGGGCGGGCGCTGCACCGTGATCGCACCCGGCATGGTGGACACGCCCTTTTTCTCCGAGGCCAAGCCTGACAAGCTCAAGCCCGAGGATGTCGCCGACGCGGTCATGCACGCGCTTCAGGCCGACCCGCGCAACACGGTGCTCGAGATCCATCTCTTTCCGACGAATTGACGCCACCCTGGCCCGATTCCCGGCTTGACACCTCAAGGTGGCCCGCTTAAAGCCACCGCAGATTTATTGGGCGTGGAGGCCCCCTCCGCGCCCTTTTGGTTTCCGCAGCGCCGGCGCCCGGCCCAGATGGTTCGATCACACCGGCCCGCTGCCCAGAACGAGGACGAAGACCATGTCGCGTGTCTGCGAACTGACCGGCAAGGGCCCGATGACTGGCAACAATGTCAGCCATGCCAACAACAAGACCCGGCGCCGTTTCCTGCCGAACCTGAGCGAAGTGACGCTCGGCTCGGACGTCTTGGACCGTCGCTTCCGCCTGCGCGTCTCGAACGCCGCGCTGCGCACTGTCGACCATCGCGGGGGCCTCGATGCCTTCCTGACCCGCGCGAAAGAGGCCGACCTGTCGCCCAAGGCCGTCAAGATCAAGCGTGAAATCGAAAAGGCGCAGGCCGCTCAGGCCTGATCTTTCGGTCACCTGCGAATCGCGCGCGCCCCGCCGGCCTTGGCCTGCGGGGCGCTTGCGTATGTCGCGCAGCACCGCCCATTGTCGTTTTGCCGCAGCGCGGACGCAGGCCTGCATCCCTAGATTGAGTGCGATGAGAACGACCCGCGTCATCCTCGGCATCGCGCTTGCGCTGCTCATGTCCGTCACGGGCCTCGCCGCCTCCATGGCGCGTGGCGCGATGGCGGCTGACGGGGTGCTTTGCGGCTATAACACGCCCCAGATCGTTTTGGCGGTGGATGGGCTGCCGCTCTTCGACGACGCGGGCGAGCCGGTCGAACTGACCGAACACCCCTGCCCCGACTGCATCGTCGGAGCCCTCGCGCTTGCACCGGATACGCCCGTGGCGCAGCCAGTGGCCGGGTCCGAGTCCACCCTTTCCGAAACGACCTACGCCGCTCTCGCTCCGACGCTCTGGCGCTTGGGGGGACAGGGACGCAGCCCGCCTGCCGCGGCCTGACCCCACCCAACCAAACCCAGACCATCCGGACAGACGGAGATGACCATGTCCTTCAAAACCCTTGTTCTCGCGGGCGCCTGCGCGCTCGTCCCCGCGCTCGCCTCGGCCCAGATGGCCGTCGAAGACCCTTACGCCCGCGCCGCCAGCGCCATGGCGATTTCCGGCGCGGCCTTCATGACCATCACCAACGAAGGCGAGGCCGATGACCGCCTGATCGCCGCCGCCTCGGATGTGGCCGAACGGGTGGAGCTTCACACCCACATCATGGAAGGCGACGTGATGCGCATGGTCGAGGTGGAAGAAGGCTTTGCCGTGCCCGCGGGCGAAACCATCCACCTGCAGCGCGGCGGGATGCATGTCATGTTCCTCGGCCTGCGCGAGCCGCTGGAAAACGGCAATGAGATCGAGGTCACCCTGACCTTCGAGAATGCCGGCGACATGACCGTGACCATCCCGATCGACAATGACCGGATGCCCGCCCAGATGGGAACCGGCGGCATGATGCACGGCGCGCCTGCCAATGCGGGCGGCCGCATGATGATGGACAGCGACGGCTGACATCGCCCCATCCGGGCGCGGTGGCCGGTCCCTTGGTCGCCGCCCCGGCCCCGAGCCCCCGCAAGGGGCCGGCGACGGCGCGCCACCTGTTCCATCCATCTTGACGGCGCGCCGCCGTTAACTGCCCAGCAGTTCCGCCACCCAGGCCGGCACCGCCTCGGTCGCCTTGCCCGCGATCATGCGATCGAACCGCCCCGGCGCAGGCGCCGGATCGAGATTGATTTCCAGCGTCTCTGCCCCGGCCTCTTCCGAAATCTCGACAAAGCCCGCCGCCGGGTAGACTTCGCCCGAGGTGCCGATGGCCACGAACAGGTCTGCCTCGCTCAAGGCGGGCAGGATCCGCTCCATGTGATAGGGCATTTCCCCGAACCAGACGATATCGGGCCGCGTTGCAGGGGCCGTGCAGGACGGGCAAAGATCGCTCGGGGCCATCTCGCGCGGCGCATCCCAGCGATGCCCGCAGGATGCACAGAGCGCGCGCGTGATCTCGCCATGCATGTGCACCACCTCGCGGCTGCCGCCCCGTTCATGCAGGTTGTCGATATTCTGCGTGACCAGAAGGACCTCGCCCGCGAACCCCTCCTGCAAGCGCGCCAGCGCCCGGTGGGCCGCGTTCGGGCTGGCGTCCAGCGCATTGGCCCGGCGCGCGTTGTAGAAATCGAGGACAAGGCGCGGGTTGCGGGCATAGCCCTCGGGCGTGGCGACCTCGGACAGGTCGTAGCGGGTCCACAGCCCATCCTTGTCGCGAAACGTGCCCAGCCCGCTTTCGGCGGACACGCCCGCCCCGGTCAGAATGACGATCCGATCCATTGCACCCCTCCGCGTTCGCTGGCACTTCTGTCGCCATGACCGACCGTATCCTCTGCGTCTGCCTTGGCAACATCTGCCGCTCCCCCACGGCCGAGGGGGTGCTGCGCGCCCGCCTGCCCGGTCACGAGATCGACAGCGCCGGCACCGGCGACTGGCACATCGGCAAACCGCCCTATGGCCCCGCGCAGGCGGCGGCGCTTGGGCGGGGCTACGACATTTCGGGGCTGCGCGCGCGGCAGGTCAGCCCGGCCGATTTCGACCGGTTCGACCTGATCCTCGCGATGGATTCGGAGAATCACGCCGACCTGGCGCGGATGGCACCCAAGGGCGCGCGCGCCGATCTGGCGATGTATCTCGACCCGCTCGGCGGAGGGGACGTGCCCGACCCCTACTACACCCGCGACTTCGAGGGCGCGCTCGACCTGATCGAAGAGGCCGCCCGTCTCTGGGCGGCCCGTTTGTCGGGATCGTCCGGCTAGAGCTCCGCTATCAGCGGCACATCGCTTCGGCCATCTCGCCGAAATTGCGCCAGCGCTGCCAGATTTCCTCGTTCCGCGGGGTGTCGGACAGTTGCACGCGCTGCGCCTCTTCGGGGTCGCGGAAGAAGCGTGCCCCAAGGCGCATGTCAGCGCGGGTCAGGGTGCGGTCCGCCGCCTCGCCAATACAGGCGCAGAGCGAACGGCTGGCCGCCGGCCGGTCGGAACTCAGGCAGGCGCGCTCGATGGGGTTGGCAAAAGCCGGTGCGGCAAGGGCCGCGCAGATCGTCACGGACGCGATCAGGATGCGTGTCATGTCTCTATGCCTCGGTTCTATATGGGTACACGGGTCTTGCGCCCGTTCCTGCATAGAATGCGCCAAACACCTGATTCTGTCCATGCCGGGGCCGATCACATCCGCCCCGGCAAAGATGTGACCCGATCAGAAGGACCAGACGATGGTGCCTTCCGCGGCCATGGCGCCGGCCATGGCGGGGGGCTGGGCGACGCTGACGCCGTCGATCAGCACGCTTTCATCGGCGCCGAGGCCCGGCAAGTAGATGGCGCACACCTCGACCGTGGCGCCGCCCTCGATCAACTGCATCAGCAGGCCCTGCGGGCTGGCGCCCATCGGCGGCTGGCCAGCGGTGGCGCTTTCCGGCGCATCGGCGAGAGCGAGGTCACCGCCGGGGCCGCACAGCAGCACGCGCACCGGGTGGCCCTGCTGCGCGGCCTGGCCGGTCAGGACCATCGACATCAGCTGGGTCTGCGGGTTGTCCGCGGTCACGACGGTCACCAGCGGCGCGGCATCCTGCGCCAAAGCCATGGGGGCGGCGCCAAGGGTCAGGCCAGCAGCAACGAGCATCGAAACGAAACGCATGGAGGTCTCCTATATAACACTAGCAATTATTTGCCATGTCACGGATATACCTTATCGCCACAGCGATGCCCGCGCGACCTCTCGCCGCGTGCCGGTTTCCCGCCGATCAGGCGGCGCTGTCCTGCCGAACCAGCCGTTCCGCCACCACCTCATCTGCCACGCGATGCGGGCTGACGCCCTGCCTTTGCGCGCGGGCGACGATACGCGCCGTCATCACCCGCAGCGCGGCCAGCTTGTCGCTGACGAAGCGGCGCCGGTCGGCCAAACCCAGTATCTCGGTTGCGACATTCACGATGCCGCCGCCATTGGCGACGTAATCCGGCACGTAGAGGATGCCGCGCGCCCAAAGCGCATCGCCCGCCGCGTCATCGGCCAACTGGTTGTTCGCCGCACCGCAGACAATCTCGGCCTGCACGCCCGCAACGCTCTCGACCGTCAGCACCCCCCCGATGGCGCAGGGCGCAAGGATATCGCAGGGCACCGACAGGATCTCGTCCGGCGTCACCACCTCGGCGCCGAAACTGGTCGCGGCCCAGGCCGCCCGCTCGCCATCGCGATCCGACACGACCAACTCGGCGCCCGCAGCCCGCACCAGCTTGGCCAGGTGCCAACCGACATGCCCCAGGCCCTGGATCGCCACGCGCCGCCCCTCCAGGACCGGGCTGCCCCAGCGCCGCTCGGCGGCCACGCGCATGGCGTAGAACACGCCGCGCGCCGTGACCGGCGACGGATCGCCCGAGGCATGTGCCCCTTCGTCCAGCCCCGCGACATAGCGCGTCTCGCCCCGGATCACCGCCATGTCGGCCGGCGACATGCCCATGTCCTCGGCCGTCCAGTAGCGCCCCGCCAACCCCTCGATAGCCCGCGCGAACGCCCGCAACTGCGCGTCCGTCTTCTCCGCCGGGTCGCCCAGGATCACCGCCTTGCCGCCGCCAAGCGGCAGATCCGCCGCCGCGTTCTTCAGCGTCATGCCCCGGCTCAGGCGCAGCACATCCTCCAACGCCTCGGCCTCGGACCCATAGGGCCGCATCCGCAAGCCGCCCGCCGCCGGGCCGCGCGCGGTGGAATGGATGGCGATAAAGCCGATCAGCCCCGCCGCCGCGTCCTCGACGCGCAAGACGGTTTCATGGCTGTCGCTGGAAATCCGGGTCGTGTGCATGGGAAACCTCCTGTTGGACTTTTTCGTCCCTTCCTTGCCCAACAGCCTAGGCGACATCGGGCAGCGTGTTTCACCAAACTGACCCCGTGCAACTGGCCCACGAAGCCGATTTCCGCTACAAAATCGGAAACTCTTGGAGACTTCCCCCAATGGACCGGATCGACACCCAGATCATCGCCCAACTGCAACAAAACGCCCGCCTGTCGATCACCGAGCTGGCCGAGCGCGTGGGCCTGACCCCCACCCCCTGCGCCCGCCGCGTCCAGAAGCTGGAGGAAGACGGCATCATCACCGGCTACACCGCGCGGGTGGACGCCTCGAAACTGGGCCTTGCGCTGACCGTCTTCATCTTCGTCGAGCTGGAACGCCAGAGCCACGAGACCCTGCGCAATTTCGAAGCCGCGATCCGACGCTTCGACGAAGTCGTGGAATGCCACCTGATGACCGGCACCCGCGATATCCTGCTCAAGGTCGTCGCCCCCGACCTCAAGGCCTTCGACCGCTTCCTCGAAGACCACCTCGTCCACGTCCCCGGCATCCGCGCCACGCGCTCCAGCTTCTCGCTGCGCACGATGGTCAGCCGCGAGGTGTTGCCGCAGGTCGGCTGAAGCCGGTCAACCATGCCCCAGAAGGCGCGCGAAAAGGCCTATTGAACCGCCATGACGTCATCTTCGACAGCGTTAGGATCCATGCAAAGCACGGACTTTGACAGCCCGACCGCCCACCGCACCGCCCCATCCTTCGGACGTTGCCCAACGCCGTTCACCCGGAGCCAATCCTCGTGAACCCCAACGATGCGAAAGGGGAACCCATGCCGCAGGCCGACGATCTTTGCAGCCGCCAGACGATGCGTGGCACCGTTTTCGTGGACGAGGCTGCCGTCCTGCCAGACAATGGCCCGGCCCAACCCGCCGGTCGCAAATTCAGATGTCCTGTCCGCGCAGTAGCCGTCGCGTGACATGCTTTCCAGAAGGTCAAGATAACAGGTCGCAATCAATTTCGGGATCTCGGCCGGGTCGGTGATTTCGTATCGCTTGTGCTGGTAGCGTCCGGTGCGCGTCAACGTGTTCCAGATGTTTCGATACGTCTCGCTGGCCGAGAGATCCTCGCGATGGGTCCAGACGTCGAGCATGCGCTGGTAGGTTTGCCCCTTTTCCAGGGGTGTCGCGACGAACCGGTCGCTCGCGACGATCATGGGCCGACTGGCCCGCGCGGCCCAGTTCACCGCTTTGCAAACGCCACGCGGCAAGAAGCGCGCCCGTTTCGTGGCCGTCCAGACACGCCTGAGCGCCACGTCCCGAACACTCAGGACTATGCTTGAAGGGTCTGCTTCGACATAAAAATGGGTCGAAGAAACAAAACGCGTCATGCACCACCCGCTTGATGGTGCCCCCACGGATGGGTGAATTGCACAATCCCGCCTGCAAAACAAGCTTTTCAGCACTGTAGACACCGGCGGTGGGCCCGGTGCGTCCGCAATCCGCCTCCCCGGCCCCGCGCTGCCGCCGTCCATATCGCCCCGGACGGTCGGACAGATACGCCCAGCCCTTCCCTCCCGACATACCTTAAGCTACATCCCCCTCTGACCATTTCCCCATGCAGGCCGCCATGACCGACCTCTCCCGCATCCGCAACTTCTCCATCGTCGCCCATATCGACCACGGCAAGTCCACGCTGGCCGACCGGTTGATCCAGCTGACCGGCACCGTGGCCGAGCGCGACATGCAGGAGCAGATCCTCGACGCGATGGATATCGAGCGCGAGCGCGGCATCACCATCAAGGCCAACACCGTCCGCATCGAATATCCCGCACAGGACGGGGAGACCTATATCCTCAACCTCATCGACACGCCGGGCCATGTTGACTTCGCCTACGAGGTCAGCCGCTCGATGCAGGCCGTCGAGGGATCGCTGCTGGTGGTGGACGCCACCCAGGGCGTCGAGGCGCAGACGCTCGCCAATGTCTACCAGGCCATCGACGCTGATCACGAGATCGTCCCGGTCCTCAACAAGATCGACCTGCCCGCGGCCGAGCCCGACCGGGTGAAGGAACAGATCGAGGATGTCATCGGCATCGACGCGCAGGACGCCATCGAGATCAGCGCCAAGACCGGCCTCGGCATCCCCGACGTGCTGGAGGCCATCGTCACCCGCCTGCCCGCGCCCAAGGGCGACCGCGACGCGCCGCTCAAGGCGATGCTGGTCGACAGCTACTACGACCCTTATCTCGGCGTCGTCGTCCTGATCCGCGTCATCGACGGGGTGGTCAAGAAGGGCGACCGCGTGCGCATGATGAAGACGGGCGGCACCTACCAGATCGACAAGCTGGGCGTCTTCCGCCCGAAAATGCAGGACATCGCCGAGCTTGGACCGGGCGAGATCGGCTTTCTCACCGCCTCGATCAAGCAGGTGCGCGACACCCGCGTCGGCGACACGATCACCCACGAGAAGAAACAGTGCCAGACCGCGCTGCCGGGCTTCAAACCCTCGCAGCCCGTAGTGTTCTGCGGCCTCTTCCCCGTCGACACCAATGATTTCGAAGACCTGCGCGACGCAATCGAAAAGCTTGCCCTGAACGACGCCTCCTTCTCCTCCGAGATGGAGACCTCGGCCGCGCTTGGCTTCGGCTTCCGCTGCGGCTTTCTCGGGCTTTTGCATCTCGAGGTCATCCGCGACCGCCTGGAACGCGAATACGATATCGACCTGATCACCACCGCGCCCTCGGTCATCTACCACCTGCACATGAAGGACGGCGAGGTGGTCGAGCTGCACAACCCCGCCGACATGCCCGACCAGACCCTCATCGACCATGTGGAGGAGCCGCGGATCAAGGCCACGATCCTCGTGCCCGACGAATACCTCGGCGACGTGCTGACGCTCTGCCACGACCGGCGGGGCGAACAACTGGACCTGACCTATGCCGGCACGCGGGCCATGGTCGTCTACGACCTGCCGCTGAACGAGGTGGTCTTCGACTTCTATGACCGCCTGAAATCGGTGACCAAGGGCTATGCCAGCTTCGACTACCAGATGATCGGCTACCGCGCCGACAACCTCGTGAAGATGCAGATCCTCGTGAACGAGGAACCGGTCGATGCGCTGTCGATCATGGTGCATCGCGACCGGGCCGAGATGCGCGGGCGCGCCATGTGCGAAAAGCTGAAAGAGCTGATCCCCCGCCACATGTTCAAGATCCCGATCCAGGCGGCCATCGGCGGCCGCGTGATCGCGCGCGAAACCATCGCCGCGCTGCGCAAGGACGTGACCGCCAAATGCTATGGCGGCGACGCCACGCGGAAAAAGAAGCTTCTGGAAAAGCAGAAGGCGGGCAAGAAGAAGATGCGCCAGTTCGGCAAGGTGGAGATCCCCCAAAGCGCCTTCATCAACGCGCTCAAGATGGACTCGTAGGGCGGGACTTGTCCCGCCGCAATTCGCCGGAAAGCCCGCCGAAAAGAACATCGAGAGAAACCACTGCCGGCTCGACTAATTTCGTTCCGGCTCGTTTAGTTTCGATTTCGCGCGGTCTTCACGTAAGTAACCCCAGCCGCCCCCAAAATACGGGACGGCTGGCGTTTGTCTCACATCACCAATGGTGATCGCAGGTCGCGTAGATCGTGACCATCGCCTCGCGGGTCGAGGTCGGGCGGCCGCTGCGGTTGGTCAGTTCGATCGTCCAGCTGCGGGTCGAGGCCGGGAAGCTGGCGGTCACCACCAGCGGGCCGGTCGGCGTCAGCTGGTCATTGTTCGCGAAGCCGCCCGCGATGACGTAATGATGCGCCGGGCAGGTGATCGTCACCTCCTGGCTGTCACCCGATCCCACCACCGGCATCTGGATCGTTTCGCTGAAGACTTCGTGGGCGCTGGCCTGGGTCGAGGCCGCAAGCGCGGCGGCGAGGATGGCAGTCCCCAAGACGTTTTTTGAAAAGAGCATAGTTACCCCCTTTGGTTTCAATAGGCCTTCAGGGTCCTGATTCGTTGACCTTGGGTCAAGATTCTTGTCCGCCAGACCACCGGCAATGGTTGAAAACCCCCGCTTCGGAACCCCCTGTCCGCCCGCCGCGTTGGGCCGGTGAAAGGAGGATCCCATGGATCGTTTCAGCATTCTTCTCACCATTCCCGTCGGCGCGGTGGCGACCGGCGCCTTCACCATTCTCGCCTTCAATCTCGGCTTCTATGCCTGGCCCGCCGTGATCGGCGCTGCCGTTCTGGGCTTCGCTCTCAGCTGGCCCCTGGCCTACGTGATCTCGCGCCGGGTGAAGCGGCAGGACCCGAACTGGGACGAAACCCGCGTCGAGCGGACCGGCACCGTCCCCAACCCCGCCGCGCGCGAGGTCTGACCGGCGCCCGCGCCCGGCCATCCGAAGAAAATTCTTCCCTCCCATAGATTGTCCGATACCTTGCAAGAACAACTTTGGGAGGAGTTATCATGAAATCACTCGTTACGGCCGCCGCCCTGGCGCTCGCCGTCACCAGCCCCGTCTTTGCCGACGGCGAGACGCATTACGTCGCCATCCACGTGGATGAAAACGACCCGCAGGTGATGAACATGGCGTTGAACAACGTCCTGAACGTCACCCGCTACTACGAGGAACACGGCGATAGCGTGATGGTCGAACTGGTCGCCTATGGCCCCGGCCTGACCATGCTGCTCGACGAGCGCAGCCCGGTGCAGCAGCGCATCGAACAGATGAGCCTTGAGATGGAGAACGTCTCTTTCTCGGCCTGCGGCAACACCCATGCCAACTGGTCGCGCCGCGACGGGTTCTCCCTGCCGCTCGTGGCCGGTGCCGAGATCACGCCATCGGGCGTCGTGCGCCTGATCGAGTTGCAGGAAGAGGGCTACGCCTACGTGCGCCCCTGAGCCTTGCGCCCTCCGGCTGGCCGGTCGGGGGGCGTCGCGCGTATGCACGGGGTGTGTACAGGCTGTGTACGGGGTGTGACATGGCCGGATCGCGGCTTGATCGGGATCAAGGCACGCGCCCCGGCGATATGATTGACATGGATAAGGACACGCGCCACACGCTGCGGAGGGACCCCCATGCGTCTGTTTTTCCTGATCTACACCCTTGCATCGACCGCCATGGCCGGCATCCTCATCACCGCCGTTCTGGCCGCGCGCATGGATGGCTGGGAGCCCATCGTGATCGCCGCCGCCATTGGCGCCGTCGCCGCCCTCCCCGCCGCCTGGATATCCGCCAACAAGATCCGGAATCTTTGAGTCCGCCCAGCGCGATTTTCGTGCTAAACTCCTGACTGCCAAAGGTTTCACAGGGGTTTCGCCATGTCTCGCGCCGCCGGCTACAGCCGGGTTCAGATCGCCTTGCACTGGGTGACGGTGCTTCTGGTCGCGCTGCAATTCCTGCTGCATGACGGCATTTCAGACGCCTATGACCGGGCGACCGAAACCGGTGCCTATGCCATCACCCTGCCTGTCGCCCTGCATGCCGGCGGCGGGATGCTGATCCTGCTGCTGGCCACGTGGCGCGTGCTGCTGCGCAAGGAACATGGCGTGCCGCCCCCGCCCGAGGGCGAACCGCCGCTGTTCCAGAAACTCGGCCACGCCGCCCATCTCGCGCTCTACGCCCTGCTTTTCCTCCTGCCGGTCACCGGCGCCGCCGCCTGGGGCGGCCGGATGGAGGGCGCAAGCGATGCGCACGAGATCCTCAAGTCATTGCTTTTACTTTTGATTATCGCGCATGTGGGCGCCGTCGCCGTGCATCAGCTTGTCTGGAAAACCGGGCTGATGCGGCGGATGATGGTGCCTAAGTAGCCGAGAAGAACGCCCGGAGCGACGCTTCGAATTCGCGCGGTTTGTCCGCGTGGAGCCAGTGGCCAGCGCCCGGGATCTTCGCGAATTTCGCACTCGGGAACAGCGCCTTGATCGCCGGGCGATCCTCGTGGCGGACATAGTCGGACTCCGCGCCGGTCAGAAACAGAGTCGGGCCGTCGAACGTGCCCCGCACCTCGGGAAAGGACAGGATCAGCTCCATATCCTTTTCCAGCACATCAAGGTTCAGACGCCATTTGCGCGCCTTCACGTCCAGCGATTGCAGCAGGAACGCCCGCACACCGTCGGTCGTGACATGGCGCGCCAGTTGCGTGTCGGCATCCCGGCGGCTCTCGATCACCGACAGGTCCACCTTCCGCATCGCGTCGATCAGGTGCTGCTGCGTGTGGCCATAGGCGACCGGGGCGATATCGGCCACGACAAGGCGCCGAACGGCCTCGGGGTGGGTCAGGGCCAGCACCATGGCAGCCTTGCCCCCCATGGAATGCCCCATCACATCCGCCGTGCCGCCATGGGCGGCGATCACCTCGGCCAGGTCATTGGCGAGGTCCGGATAGGAATGCGCTTCCATCCATGGGCTGTCGCCGTGGTTGCGCATGTCGACGACCAGCACGCGACGCGCCTCGGACAGGCGTTTCGCGATCACGCCCCAGTTCCGGGCCGAGCCGAAGAGGCCATGCGCGATCAGGATGGGCGGGTGCGAGTTCTCCTCGCCATAGGTCTGGACGGTCAGCATGCTCGCCTTCTAGCCGCGCGGTGCGAAGGTTGCCAGCGCAGGCTTGCGTCGCCCGGCCAGCGCGGTATGTCAGGCCACCCGATGCGAAGGACCGCGCCAGATGCCCAAGACCGACGAAGAGATTCTCGCCGTCATCACGCCGCAACCGCTGCGTCGCGGTCTGGCGGTGGGCATGATGGGCGCGCTTGGGGCGCTTGTGTTGACGGTGGCAGCTGAACGGCCACCGCAGTCACCGGCCTTCCTGATCTTCCTGATCCTGTTCGGGGCCGGGGCGCTGTTCCTGGCATGGCGGCTTTGGCAGGCCAGCGCGATCACCCTGGAATTGACCCGCGAGGAACTGCGCGAGGCGGGACCGGACGGGCGCCTCCTGTGCCGGTTGGACAACGTGATGAAGGTCGAACGCGGGCTGACGGCCTTCAAGCCCGCGAACGGCTTTGTCGTACGGCTGAAAGAACCGGGCAGCCGGGTCTATGCGCCCGGTCTCTGGATGCGCTCGGGGCGCCGACTTGCGGTCGGCGGCGTGACCTCGGGGGCCGAGGCGAAATCGACCGCCGACCTGATGAACGTGCTGCTGGTCCAGCGCGGACAGGCAGGCGGCTAGATCCCCTTGGCCTGGTAGCTGGCGGCGACCCGGTTGATCCCGACGATGAACCCGGCCGTGCGCAGATCGCTGACGTCATCGCGTTCCCACCAGACCTGCCGCATGGAGTCGTAGGCCGCGCGCATCGTGTCATCGAGGCCGGATCGCACCAGTTCCAACTCGTCCGCGCCACGCAGGTATTTCTGCTTGAAGTCCGGCGTCATCGACCATGCGCCGCCCAGGTGTTCGTCAAGGCGCTGCAACTCGTCCACGATCAACTGGTGCCGCGCCTCTTCCTGCCGCCGCTGCATCCGGCCAAAGCGGATATGGCTGAGGTTCTTGACCCATTCGAAATAGGACACGGTCACGCCGCCCGCGTTGGCGTAGAGGTCGGGAATGATGACCGTTCCCTTGTGGCGCAGAATCTCGTCGGCACCGGCCGTGATCGGCCCGTTGGCCGCCTCGATGATCAGCGGCGCCTTGACCTGATTGGCGTTGTGCATGTTGATCACGCCTTCCAGCGCGGCAGGGATCAGGATGTCGCAGTCCTCTTCCAACACCTTGGCGCCGTTCTCGTGATAGGTGCCGAAGGGGCAGTTCTTGACGCCGCCGTGACCGGCGATCCAGTCGTGCACCGCGGCAACGTCAAGCCCATCGGCGTTTTCCAACGCCCCGTCCCGCTCGATGATATGGGTCACCTTGCAGCCGTCTTCGGTGCTGAGAAATAGGGCTGCGTGATAGCCCACGTTGCCGAGGCCTTGCACGATCACCCGCTTGCCGTCGAGCTTGCCGGAAAGACCGGCCTTCTTCACGTCCTCGGGGTGGCGGAAGAACTCGCGCAGAGCGTATTGCACGCCCCGTCCCGTCGCCTCGACCCGGCCCTGGATGCCGCCCGCATGGGGCGGTTTGCCGGTCACGCAGGCGCGCGCGTTGATGTCGGTGGTGTTCATGCGCTGATACTGGTCGGCCATGATCGCCATCTCACGTTCGCCGGTGCCCATGTCGGGGGCGGGCACGTTCTGGGCCGGGTTGATCATGTCCCGCTTGATAAGCTCATAGGCGAAGCGGCGCGTGATCTTTTCCAGCTCGTCGGGCTCGTACTGGCGCGGGTCGATGCACAACCCGCCCTTCGATCCACCGAAGGGCGCTTCGACCAGGGCGCATTTATAGGTCATCAGGGCCGCCAGCGCCTCGACCTCGTCCTGGTTCACGGTGGGGGCATAGCGGATACCGCCCTTGACCGGTTCCATGTGTTCGGAATGGACCGAGCGATAGCCGGTAAAGGTGCGGATTTCGCCACGCAGCTTCACACCGAAGCGCACGGTGTAGGTGGCATTGCAGACGCGGATCTTTTCCTCGAGGCCCGGCGGCAGGTCCAACAGCGCGGCGGCGCGGTTGAACATCAGGTCGACGGATTGGCGGAAACTCGGTTCACCGGTGGGCGTGGACATGGTGGCTCCTCCCTACGCGGCGCGGGTTATCGGGGCTGATGCCTTTTCGGCTGGTCGCGCGCGCCCCCCGAGACATCCACGGCAAGGGTCCATGACACAAGCCCAATCCGCAACCAATCGCCCATCGGGCAGGCCACGGCATTGATCGTGCACCGGAAACTCCGCGTTTCGATCATGGCCGCGCCCCAATTTCGCCCTTCTTGGCGGTCAATAAATGACCAACGGCAAGGTGCGTCCTGCGCGCCCGGCCAAGCAAAACAGTCGAGACAACGTCCATGACCAAGACGTCAAAGACATCCGGGCCAGGCCAGAAGGCCAATCGCAAGCCGCGTGCCCTGGCAACGCTGGCGCAGCGATTCTGCCGTGCCGAAGACGGCACGATCACGTCCTTCGCGCTGATGATGTTCGTTCTCATGGTGGCCGTCGGCGGCATCGCCGTCGATATCATGCGCTACGAGACGCAACGGGCACAGCTTCAATACACATTGGACCGCGCGGTGCTTGCGGCCGCGTCCGTGACCCAGCCGCTGGACCCGTATGACGTCGTCCAAAGCTATTTCGAAGTCTCGGGGCTGCAGAATTACCGTCTCGATATCGATGTGGACCAAGGGTTCAACTACCGCCGGGTCGATGCCTACGCAGAGTTGGAGATCAACTCTCTCTTCATGCACATGTTCGGCGTGCGGGTGCTGAGTTCCCCGGCGCAAGGCGCGGCCGAGGAGCGCATCCGCAACGTCGAGATTTCCATGGTCCTCGATATCTCGGGGTCCATGGGATCCTACGACCGCATCCAGAACATGCGCGCTGCCGCCCGCGAATTCGTGACGACCGTGCTTGAGGCGAACGAAAGCGACCAGGGCAACCTCGTGTCCATTTCGATCGTGCCTTACAATGGTATGGTTAATATGGGCGACACGCTCGAGTCGGTGTTCACGCTGTCCGGCGAACATGACCAATCGAGCTGCGTCCGCTTCACCTCCGAACAATTCGCCCGCACCGCGATCTTCCCCACCGAAACGCTGGAGCGTATCGCCCACTGGGATCACGACGACTACGGCCAGTACGACGATTTCGACAGCCCCTACTGCCCCACGAACAACTACGGCGCCATACTGCCGTGGGAGCATGACGAGGCCGTGCTTCACGCCCATATCGACAGCTTGCGCGCCCAAGGCTGGACGGCCATCGACCTCGGCATGAACTGGGCCGTCGGCCTGCTCGATCCTGCCGCACGTCCGGCGCTGAATGCGCTGATCGATGCCGACGCGGTCGACGGAGATTTCTTCGACCGCCCGGCAGACTATGAGGACGAGGAAACCATCAAGGTCGTCGTGATGATGACCGATGGCGAGAACACCAACCAATACGACCTGCGCGACCCGTACAAGAGCGGCGGCTCGCCCATCTACTACCACTCGGATCACGACCGCTATTCCGTCTATGTGCCATCGCGCGACCAGTTCTGGGTGTCGCGCTACGACCCCGACGACTATGACGGTTGGTGGTCCGACGAGCCCTATGGAGGCGAAGACTCGGTGGCACTGTCCTGGACCTATCTCTGGGCGAATTATACCGGGCGCTACATCGCCGACCGCTACCTGCGCGTTCCCGCCTACATGTCCGGCAACTGGTCGGTCTATAACGGCGTGCGCTACGATGCGGACTACATGTATGCTGGCAGGTCGGCAGCCGACGCCAACCTGCTTTCGGCCTGCGCGGCGGCCCAGGACGCGGGGATCCTGATCTTCTCGGTCGGGTTCGAAGCGCCCTATGGCGGACAGCAGGTCATGCGCGCGTGTGCCAGTTCCGATGCGCATTACTACGATGTGGAAGGGATCGAGATCAGCGATGCCTTCGCCTCGATCGCGCGCAGCATCAACCAGCTGCGCCTGGTCCAGTGAGAGGGACCGGAATGCCTGCGATGCGCTCCAGATTGATCACGTTCTTCCGGGATGAAACCGCCACGGCGACGATGGAATTCGTCATCATCTTCCCGGTGATCATGATGGTGTTCGTCGCCTCGTTCGAAACCTCGATGATCATGACGCGGCAGGTGATGATGGAACGTACGCTGGACCAGGCCGTGCGTGTGCTGCGCCTGGCCAAGGGCCTGACGGTCACCTCGGACGAGATCCGCGACACGATCTGCGACAACACCAGCTTCCTGCCCGACTGCCACGAGTTGCTGACGATCGACCTTCAACCGATCGATACAGACACCTACGCCATGCCCGGTGACAATGACCTGTGCGTGCATCGCCACGACGCCAGCGTCACGCCCGGCAACGAGTTCACCGTCGGCGCCGATCACGGGATCATGCTGATCCGGACCTGCATGATCGTCGATCGCATCCTGCCATTCTCGGGATACGGGCTGAACCTGACACGCGACGATTCCGGCGGCCTGCACATGATCGCGGCCTCGGTCTTCGTGAACGAGCCGGATTGAGGAGGGGCCGCCATGATCTCACGTTCGTTCCGCCGTTTCTGGGCTGATACCAGCGCCGCCGTCGCCTTCGAGACGGTGCTACTCCTGCCGCTTTTGATCTGGGCCTTCGTTGGTAGCTTCGTTTTTTTCGACGCGTTCCGCACCTACAACACGTCGGTCAAGGCGACCTACAGCGTGGCGGACCTGATTTCGCGCCAGCGGAGCATGATCTACAGCGACGACATCGAGGGGTACGCCAACATCCTCACCCATATCATCCGCGACACGCCGCCGGTGCGGATGCGCGTGACCCAGATCGGGATGGTCAACGGCAACTACCAGGTGGACTGGTCCCATGGCGTCAACGGGGCGGCGCGCCTGTTCACGACGACTTTGCCGCAGGTCGAAGAGCATCTGCCGCTGATGGGCAATGGCGAGCGCGTCGTCCTTGTGGAAACGACGGTCGCCTATGATCCGCCCTTCGACCTTGGCCTGACGAATATCGACTTCCAGAATTTCACGCTGGTGCGCCCGCGCTACGCCGGACAGGTCCCGTTCGACGACGAAGAAGACGCGCCAAGCTCGTGATCTTGCACCGTCGCCTGGCCGCAGACCGTTGTCGCTCGCAGGCTTTCTTTTCCCTCGACCCCGTGCGATAGTGCCGTGACAAGCGGGGCGCCGGGTATGGCCCACCGCCTGAACCTCTGGGAAAAGCTGTCGGGCGAGTTGAACTACAACGTGATGCATTCGCAACGCGGCATCATCAACCTGTTCCATTCCGACGGCCAGGGCCGCCGACAGGACCTTGTAAAGGTGGTGATGACGCATGTTCTCCTCCCAGTTTGCAGGCGCGTCCATGACAAGGTGTTCCACTGGCCGCGCCGCCCTGCCTTGATAACGGTCAAACCCGGCCGGGACCGGTCATCGCAAAAGAACTGTGGATTATCGGGCCGCTGGTTTGTCGTCGGCATCAAGCCGACTGGACTCGGCCCTGCCGCGCTCCGATATAGGAAACATGAGCCTGCCCCCCGGATTCCTTGACGAGCTTCGCGCACGCACCTCGCTGTCGCAGGTGGTCGGCCGCAAGGTCATCTGGGACAATCGCAAATCGAACCAGGCCAAGGGCGACATGTGGGCGCCCTGCCCCTTCCACCAGGAAAAGACGGCCAGCTTCCACGTCGATGACCGCAAGGGGTTCTACTACTGCTTCGGCTGCCACGCGAAGGGCAACGCCTTCACCTTCGTGCAGGAAACCGAGAACGTGGGCTTCATGGAGGCGGTCGAGATCCTGGCCCGCGAGGCCGGGATGCAAATGCCCGCGCGCGACCCGCGCGCGCAGGAGAAGGCCGATCACGCCAGCCAATTGGCCAAGGCGACCGAGGCAGCCGTCGCGCATTACCGCCTGCAACTGAAAACCGCCGCCGCATCCGAGGCCCGCGCCTATCTGGAGCGTCGCGGGCTGACACAAGCCACGCTTGAGCGGTTCGAGATCGGCTTTGCCCCGGCGCAGCGGCAAGGGGCCTTCACCGCCCTGACGGGCAAGGGCGTGCCCGCCGACCACGTGATCGAGGCCGGGATTGCCACGCGCCCCGACGATGGCGGCGCGCCCTATGACGCCTTCCGTGACCGCATCACCTTTCCGATCCGCGATCCGCGCGGGCGCTGCATCGGCTTTGGCGGGCGCGCGATGGACCCAAACGCGCGCGCCAAGTACCTCAACAGCCGCGAGACGCCCCTCTTCGACAAGGGCCGCGCGCTCTACAATCACGCCCCGGCGCGCGAGGCAGCGGGCAAGGGCCAGCCCCTGATCGTGGCCGAAGGCTACATGGACGTGATCGCGCTGGTGCAGGCCGGGTTCGAGGCGGCGGTCGCCCCGCTTGGCACGGCGATCACGGAGGACCAGTTGCAGCTTCTCTGGCGCATCGCGCCCGAGCCGATCATCGCGCTGGATGGCGACAAGGCGGGCCTGCGGGCCGCGATGCGCCTGATCGACCTGGCCCTGCCGCATCTGGGGCCGGACCGCAGCCTGCGCTTCTGCATCATGCCCGAGGGACAGGACCCCGACGAGTTGATCAAGGCGAAGGGGGCGAAGGCCATGCAAGACGCGCTCGATGCCGCCGAGCCGCTGGTCAACCTGCTGTGGCGGCGCGAGACGGAGGGGCAGGTCTTCGACACCCCGGAACGGCGCGCGGGGCTGGACCGGCGCCTGCGGCAGGCGGTGGGGCGAATCAACGATCCCTCGCTCAAACGCCATTACGGCGAGGCGCTGGCCGAGATGCGCCGCACGCTGTTCCGGCCCGCTCGTGGCACGCAAGGCCGCAACACCGGTTGGCGCGGGCGCGGCTTTGCCGAGGCCGCGATGCCGCTGGCCTATACGCGCGCCCTTGCCACGACGCTTGATGGCGAGGGGCTACGGGTGTCCCTGATCCTGGCCACGCTGTGCCGGTTTCCCGACCTGATCGACCAGTTCGAGGACCGGCTGGAGCGCATGCTCGCCCGAAACGAGGGGCAGGCGCGCCTCGCCAACTTCCTGCTGGCCACGCCACAGCGGGACGCCGAGGCACTCAGGGTGGAAATTTCCTCGGCGGGCTTGGGCGAAACCCTTGAAAGCATCGAGGCCACGGGCCATCTGCGAATTGCACCTTTTCTGTCTGGCACGGGCGACATCGAGAAGGCAGCGACCTGCCTGGCCGAGGAATTCGCCAAACACGCCGCCGCCCATGCGATCGAAGAGGAAATGGCCGAAGCCCTCGAGGATCTCGGTCATGTAACGGACGAGGAAGACGCGACGCTGGCGTTCCGGCTGAACCAGGCCGTGCGCAGCAAGCACGCCGCCCTTTCACCCCGCGAAGGCGGCGGCGCCGAACAGTTCGGCGACACCGAAGAAGCGCGTGCCGCGTTCCATGAGTTGCTAAATAGCGCCGGTCGCGCGAAGAAAAGCCGGTGACCGCCCTGTGCGAATCAGTGATTCGCGCTAGATAAAGGTTGCGAATGCAAGGGATGCGCGCATCATCGCGCCTCGGGGTGCCCGCCCGTCCCAAGCCGAACAAGGATGAATGCCCATGGCCAAAGACACCGACGATCGCAAGGCGGATGGCGACGAGCCGGAGATCGGGCTCGACATGAGCCAGGCCGCCGTCAAGAAGATGATCGCCGAGGCCAGGGCCCGCGGGTATATCACCTATGACCAACTGAACACGGTGCTTCCGCCCGATCAGGTCAGCTCGGAACAGATCGAAGACGTCATGTCGATGCTCTCTGAAATGGGCATCAACGTCATCGAGGATGAAGAGGCCGAAGATGGTGACGACCAGAAGGGATCGACCGAAGTGGTCGAAACCTCCACCTCGCGCGAGGTGGCCGTCGCCCAGACCGAAACCGAGAAACTCGACCGCACCGACGACCCGGTGCGCATGTACCTGCGCGAGATGGGCAGCGTCGAATTGCTCAGCCGCGAGGGCGAGATCGCCATCGCCAAGCGCATCGAGGCCGGCCGCAACACGATGATCGCCGGCCTGTGCGAGTCGCCGCTGACCTTCCAGGCCATCACGATCTGGCGCGACGAACTTCTCGACGAAGACATCCTGCTGCGGGACGTGATCGACCTCGATGCGACCTTCGGCAACCAGATGGACGAAGAGGGGGATGCCCCCGTCGTCGACACGCTGAACACCGGCGGGGACGCGGCGAAGAAGCCCGACTCCGCGAACGATCAGCCCGAACTGGATGCCGACGGCAACCCGATTGCCAAGGAAGACGATGACGACGAGGACGAGCAGGCCAACATGAGCCTCGCCGCGATGGAGGCTGCGCTGAAGCCTCGCGTGCTCGATATCCTTGACCGTATTGCAGACGACTATACCCGCCTGTCCGAAATGCAGGACCAGCGGATCTCGGCGACGTTGAACGAAGACGCCAGCTTCTCCAAAGAGGCCGAAGCCGAATACCAGCAGCTGCGCTCCGAGATCGTCGAACTGGTGAACGAGCTTCACCTGCACAACAACCGGATCGAAGCCCTGATCGACCAGCTCTACGGCATCAACCGCCGTATCATGTCGATCGACAGCGCGATGGTGAAACTGGCCGACCAGGCGCGCATCAACCGCCGCGAATTCATCGAGGAATACCGCGGCTACGAGTTGGACCCGTCCTGGATCGACCGCATGACCGAGAAATCGGGGCGCGGCTGGCAGGCGCTGTTCGAACGTTCGCGCGAGAAGGTCGAAGAATTGCGCTCTGACATGGCGCAGGTTGGCACCTATGTCGGCCTCGACATCAGTGAATTCCGCCGCATCGTGGCGCAGGTCCAGAAGGGCGAGAAAGAAGCCCGCCAGGCCAAGAAGGAAATGGTCGAGGCCAACCTGCGCCTCGTGATCTCCATCGCCAAGAAATACACCAACCGCGGCCTGCAATTCCTGGACCTGATCCAGGAGGGCAATATCGGCCTGATGAAAGCGGTCGACAAGTTCGAGTATCGCCGCGGCTACAAGTTCTCGACCTACGCTACGTGGTGGATCCGCCAGGCGATCACCCGCTCGATCGCCGACCAGGCGCGCACGATCCGTATCCCTGTCCACATGATCGAGACGATCAACAAGCTGGTGCGCACCGGCCGCCAGATGCTGCACGAGATCGGCCGCGAGCCGACGCCCGAGGAACTGGCCGAGAAGCTCCAGATGCCGCTGGAAAAGGTCCGCAAGGTGATGAAGATCGCCAAGGAGCCGATCTCCCTAGAAACGCCCATCGGCGACGAGGAAGACAGCCAGCTTGGCGATTTCATCGAGGACAAGAACGCCGTCCTGCCGCTGGACAGCGCCATTCAGGAGAATCTGAAGGAAACGACGACCCGCGTGCTGGCGTCGCTCACCCCGCGCGAGGAACGTGTGCTGCGCATGCGCTTCGGCATCGGGATGAACACCGACCACACGCTTGAGGAAGTCGGCCAGCAGTTCAGCGTCACCCGCGAACGCATCCGCCAGATCGAGGCCAAAGCGCTGCGCAAGCTGAAACACCCCAGCCGGAGCCGGAAGCTGCGGAGTTTCCTCGATCAGTGATATGGGTGAGAATGACCGCCTCGCAGAAACGATCTTCGACCTGTATGTGAAACTACGGGTCGATGAGGGGGTGATTTTCATAACATATGGAGAGCTGTCCAATAGACTTGGCCGCCCTGGGCAGCATCGGTTGCTTGGTGATCCCCTCGACCGACTGCGCTCTCTGTGTCGAAAAAGAGGTGTACCTGACATCTCGACCGTGGTTGTCGACAAACCGTCGCTGTCTGCTGGATCCGTCAAACCTTCCGCTAAGGCGCTTGAGAAATATGGCGGATGGCACGGGCTACGCTCGGAACAGGCCCGTGTCATGACTTTTGATTGGGCGACGCAGGTACCTTAAGGGGTTCAAAGTCCATTTAACTTACATGACCAGACTCCGCTCCCTCCTCGCTCAGATCCCCTACTCCATCCTGATCGTCATCTGCCTGACGCTCGGCCTCTCGCCGTTCGTGCCCGAGCCCCATATCTGGGAGAAGCTCAAGATGCTGGCGGCAGGAACGCTGGTGCGGCCCATCGACATCTTCGACCTGGCCCTGCACGGGACGCCCTGGCTGGTCCTTCTGCTCAAAATCGCCATCGGGCGGCCGCCCGCGACGGGCGCGTGACGCCGCCCTTTTCCGACCGGCCGCCGCGCACTACCCTTCTGCAAAACAACGCATCGAAAGGGCGGCCCATGTCCCTCTTCTCCAGGCTCTTCGGCGGCGGATCAAAGCTCGAGGTGGAGCCCGAAATCTACAACGGATACCGCATCATCGCGCAGCCGCATTCGGCGGAGGGCGGCTTTCGCCTCGGGGCGCGGATCGAGAAGGATGTGGACGGAGAAACCAAGGTTCACGAGCTTTTGCGCGCCGACCTGATCCAGAGCCGGGAGGAGGCCGAGCGGTTTTCCATCCTGAAGGCCAAGCAGGTGATCGACGAACAGGGCGAGCGGATCTTCGACTGACCCGCAGGGCGGGATGGATCCCGCCCTAGGTGCTCAAATGCTCCAGCATCTCGCGCGCGGCTGCATCCGGGGTCATCTTGCCCTGTGCCACAGCCGCGGCCCGCTCCCCCATCGCCGCGCGTACCTGCGGATCGGTGTGAAGCCGCTGCAACAGGCCCCAGCGGACCTCTTCCTCGAACCAATGGGCGGCCTGCTCGGCGCGGCGCCGATCCCACCAGCCGCTTGTCTTGCGCGCCTCGGCCAGCGTCTGCATCTCTTGCCACGCGGTTTCCAGGCCGTTCCCTTCGACCGCCGAGACCGGCAGCGCCTTGGGAAAATCCTCCGGGTCCTGCGGGCGTTTGCGCAGCAGCCGCAGCGCACCGGAGTAATCGGAAACCGTGCGTGTCGCCGTGGCCTTGAGATCCCCATCGGCCTTGTTGACGAGGATCAGGTCGGCCATCTCCATGATGCCGCGCTTCACGCCCTGCAATTCGTCGCCGCCCGCGGGCGCCAGCAGCAGCACGAAGAGGTCGCACATCTCGGCCACCATCGTCTCGGACTGTCCGACGCCCACCGTTTCGATCAGGACGACGTCGAACCCGGCCGCCTCGCACAGGCTGACCGCTTCGCGCGTGCGGCGCGCCACGCCGCCCAGTTGCGACGAGGACGGCGAAGGACGGATGAACGCGCCCTTTTCGCGGCTCAGCCGCTCCATCCGCGTCTTGTCGCCGAGGATCGACCCGCCAGAGCGCGCTGAGCTTGGATCGACGGCAAGGACGGCCACCCGCAGCCCCGCTTCGATCAGCATCATGCCGAAGGCCTCGATGAAGGTGGACTTGCCCACGCCGGGTGTGCCCGACAGACCGATGCGCAGCGCCTGCCGGTCCGCCCCCCGCAACGCTTCCATCAGCGCCGTCGCCTCGGCCCGGTGATCGGCTCGCGTGCTTTCCACCAAGGTCACCGCCCGCGCAAGGGCACGGCGGTCGCCCGCAAGGATCCGGTCTGCGAGGGCCTGGATTTCCGTCATGGAACCTCTGTCTTTCCTTGCTACACTCAGGGGGCACACCGAGGGGGAGTTCCGATATGTCCAAGCTGTTTGCCCGCATTCGCCCTGCCCTGTCCAGACCGACCGCCCCGCTCAGGCGCATAGGTCGCGCAACCGGGGCCCTGGTGCTGGCCGGGTTGGTCCTGCCGGCCTCTGCCTCGGCCCAAGACCAGGAGAATTTTGCCTTCGACATCACATATGGGCCGCTGACGGTCGCCCGCATTTCCGTGGCATCGCGCGAGGGGGGCAACAGCTACGCCGTTGCCGCCGATATCCGCGCCACCGGGTTGGCGGCGGCTTTCGCCCGCGTGAATTTCACCATGAACGCGCAAGGCTATTTCGGCTCGCCCAGCCTGCACGCAACCAGCTATCGCGAGACGGTCGACACCGGGCAGAGGCAAAGCAGCGTCGACATGGTCTGGCAAAGCGGCACGCCCGTCATCCGCAGCCAGGTGGCCGGAACCGGAAGCGCGACGCCCGTGCCCCCGTCGCGCGGACGCGGCGCGGTCGATCCGCTGACGGCCATGTACCGGCTGGCCCGCGCACGCCCCGAGGGCGAGTTGTGCAACTGGAGCGCGTCGATCTATGACGGCGCCCGTTTGGCCGCGGTCGCCTTGGGGCCGCCAAGCCGCCAGGGCGACATGATCACCTGCAACGCGACCCATCGTCGGCTGGAGGGGTTCCCGGCCGATGACCTGGGGCGGTTCCCGGCCTTCAACTTCACGGCGACCTTTCGACCCGCCGGCGACGGCCTTTGGCACTTGACCGAGGTGGCGTCTGCCACGATCTACGGCACCGTCCGCATGGAACGTCGGAACTGATCGCCCCTTGTCCCTGCCCATCGACACCATCCTGCCAGAGCTGATCGCGGCGCTGGACACCCACGGGCGCGCCGTGTTGCAGGCACCCCCCGGCGCCGGCAAGACGACGCGCGTGCCGCTGGCCTTGCTTGAGGCCGGCGCGATCGAGGGGCGCCTAGTGATGCTGGAGCCGCGCCGCCTGGCCGCCCGCGCCGCGGCGGAACGCATGGCCGAAACGCTTGGGGAGAGTGTCGGGCAAACCGTCGGCTACCGAATCCGGGGGGAGTCGCGCATCTCCAAGGCCACGCGGATCGAGGTTGTCACCGAGGGCATCCTGACCCGGATGTTGCAGGACGACCCGGAATTGCCGGGTATCGGCACGGTGATTTTCGATGAGTTCCACGAACGCTCGCTCAATGCCGATCTGGGCCTTGCCTTGGCATGGGAGGTGCGCGGCGCGCTGCGGCCGGACCTGCGCCTGCTGGTGATGTCGGCCACGCTTGACGCCGCGCCGGTGGCCGCGCTGTTGGACGATGCGCCGCTGATCTCGTCCGAGGGGCGCGCCTTCCCGGTCGAAACGCGCTATCTCGACCGCCCCTTGCCGTCCGACGCACGGTGGGAGGTCGAACTGGCCCGGCTGATCGAGCGGGTGCTGTCGGATGCCCCCGGCGGCTGTCTGGCCTTCCTTCCCGGCGAAGGAGAGATCCGGCGCGTGGCCGCCCTGCTGAACGGGCGTCTGCCGGGCGATGTGCATCTGCGCCCCCTCTACGGCGCGCTCCCCTTCGCCGAGCAGCGCGCGGCCATCCGGCCCGAGGCGCAGGGCCGCAAGCTGGTGCTGGCGACCTCCATCGCAGAGACCTCCCTCACCATCGAGGATGTGCGCATCGTCGTGGATGGGGGCCGGTCGCGGCGGGCACGGTTCGACCCGTCCAGCGGCATGTCGCGGCTGGTGACCGAACCCGTCAGCCGCGCCGAGGCCACGCAGCGTCGGGGCCGCGCGGGCCGGGTGGCCGTGGGGGTGTGTTACCGGCTCTGGACCAAGGGGCAGGAAGGGGCGATGCCCGCCTTTCCCCCGGCCGAGATCGAATCCGCCGACCTCGCCAATCTCGCGCTGGAACTGGCCGCATGGGGCGGGTCCGAGGGTTTGGCCTTTCTGACACAGCCGCCCGAAGGCGCGCTGTCCGAGGCCCGCGCGCTGCTGCGCGACCTCGGCGCGCTGGATGAAGGGGCACGGATCACCGAACACGGTCGCGCGCTCTTGCGTCTCCCGCTGCACCCGCGCCTTGGGCATCTTGTCCGGCTGGGCGGCCCCGGCGCGGCGCGGGTGGCCGCGCTCCTGTCCGAGCGGGACCCGTTGCGCGGGCGCGGCACCGACCTGGCCCTGCGCCTGCGGGCACTCGATGATCCTGCCGCGATGGGCGCTGATCGCGGGGTCGTCGCCCGCATCCGGCAAGAGGCGAGGCGCTTGGCCCGGTTCGAGGACGGGCCGCCCCTGTCGCCCGGCGCACAGGCGGCGCTGGCCTATCCCGACCGGGTTGGCCTGCGCCGCCCCGGGGATGCGCCGCGCTATGTCCTGTCCGGCGGCAAGGGGGCTGTTCTGCCCGATGGTGACGCATTGGCCGGCCAGCGCTTGATCGTGGCAACCGACCTCGATGGCGACCGGCGCGAGGCGCGCATCCGTCAGGCCGCCGTTCTGTCCGATGCCGAGTTGCGCGCGGTTCATGGGGACCGGATCGGGTGGGTCGAGACCTGCCACTGGTCCAGGCGCCACCGCCGGGTCGAGGCGCGGCGGCAGGAACGCTTCGGCACGCTGGTTCTGGAGGATCGCGCGTGGAAGAACGCCCCGCCCGAGGCCGTGACCGACGCGCTGCTGGAGGGGATTCGCGACCTTGGCCTCGGCGCGCTTGGCTGGACGAAACAGGCGCGGCTTCTGCGTGCGCGGGTGCGGTTTTCGGGCGTCGCGGACCTGTCGGACTCAGCCCTTCTCGACCACCTGCATGAATGGGCCGCGCCTTTCCTGAGTGGCATACGCGATGCCGAGGGGCTGGCCCGGTTCGACCCCCACGATGCCCTGTCGGCGTGGATCGGATGGGACCGGATGGCCGAGGTGGACCGCCTCGCGCCGAAGGGCTGGACAACCCCGCTGGGGCGCGCGCTCGCCATCGACTACGGCGGAGAGGTGCCCGAGGTGGCCGTGCGCTTGCAGGAGGTCTTTGGCGTGACCACGCATCCGACCGTGGGGCGTGACCGCCTGCCGGTGCGCCTGGTCCTGCTGTCGCCCGCGCAGCGCCCGGTGCAGGTCACGACCGATCTGCCGGGGTTCTGGGACGGCTCCTATGCCGATGTGCGCAAGGACATGCGTGCGCAATACCCCAAGCACCCCTGGCCCGAGGACCCGCGCAGCGCCGAGGCGACCCTGCGCGCCAAGCCCCGAAAATCCTGATGTGTGGCCCGTATTTCACACCTCCGCCGCGCGCCAGCGCGGCCACCGCCGTCGTGGGCGCAGGCCGCAGGCCGAGCCACGCGGCAGCGCCCCCGCCCGGCTCAGGCGGGGATGGCCGGGGACGGCGGATCGGGCAGCCGCTCCCCCCGTGCAAGGGCTGTCGCACGCGCGGTCGGGTGCACGCATTCCGAGGGGTCCAGCCCGACAGGCCGCCGGTGACGCAACAGGAAATACTTGCCCGCCCCCATGAAGGTCCCGATCGACGGCGCGCCCGGTTCCGTTACGTAACGATGCCGCCAATGCACCGGCAACGGCAGGCCCGCCGCCTCGGCCTCGCCCAGCATCCAGACCAGCGGGATGTTCGACAGGCCGCGCGCGGGCGACCATCCGTCGATCTGCCCGCCGACATCGCCATGCGTGCCGCGAAACCACATCTGTTGCACATGGCTTGGCGCCGCTGCGTCCGGAAGACAGGTCCACATGACCGGCGCGTAGACATCGCGCGTTTCCTCCAGCGCCAGCGCCTGCCGCGCGCAGCGGACGGAGGGGCCCAGGATATGCGAATGGAACGGGTGCGGCATGGGCAGAAGCCGCCACAGGATCGGCCAGCGGATGCCAAGCGCGCGCACCGTGTCGAAAACGCCGAGGAAATCGACCGAGACCCTCTCGTGGCAGAGTGACGCTTTCAGCGCCCGCGCCTCGGGACATTCGGGCGCGTGGCGGTAGAAATCATAGACCCGCTCGAGCGTGTCTTCGTCCACCTGCGCAGGGCGCAGCAGGCCCATCTTGTCGATCAGCCCGGCCAACGACCGCACCGCGTAGGCCCCGCGCGAGAACCCCATCAGGATGATCCGGTCGCCGGGGCGGTAATTGCGGGCGAGGAACAGGTAGGCCCGGCGGATCTGCCGGTTGATCCCGATCCCCGCAATCACCTCATGCGCCCGGCGGACGCCCCGCCATTGGATGCCCGGCTCGTAATACACCGTGACATTCGCGTCGGAGGGCAGGTCGAGCAGCAAACGATAGGTCAGCCCGATATTCGTCTCCCACCCCTTGCGGAGCGAGGACATCGTGCCATCGAGCAGAACCACGTGGGTCTGCGGCGGGCGCACCTGTGGCAGGCGCGGGGGCGCGTTGCGAAACCCGGCAAGCCGGGTCCATATGCCCCTACTCCGCCGCGATCTTCCCATCGGTCTGATCCTGCAACATCGCCCAGACGCGCGAGGGCGTGAAGGGCATGTCCACCTGCCGGACGCCAAGCGGCCAGAGCGCATCCTGCACCGCGTTGGCGACGGCGGCGAGCGCGCCCACCGTGCCGGCCTCGCCACAGCCTTTCATGCCGAGCGGGTTCATGATCGAGGGGACCGGTTCGGTATGGAACGCGACGAAGGGCGTATCCTCAGCCCTTGGCATCCCGTAATCCATGAAGGTCGCGGTCAGAAGCTGACCGTCCTCGTCGAACACCACGCGCTCCATGATCGCCTGCCCGATGCCTTGGGCCACGCCGCCATGGACCTGCCCCTCGGCCAGGCGCGGGTTCATCAGGTTGCCGAAATCATCGACCACCGTGTAGCGCACTACGCGCGTGTCCCCGGTTTCGCGGTCGATCTCGACCTCGGCCACGTGGCACCCGTTGGGGTAGGACCGGCCCGGCAATTCCTCGTGTCGGGTCGCGCTGCACAACTCGGCCTTGCCTGCCGCGCGGGCGCGGTCGGCCGCCTCGATCAGCGTCACGACCACGTTCGAGCCCGGCGCGCGGAACACGCCCTCTTCCGCATCGAAACTGATATCGCGCTGCTCCATCTCTTCAGCCAGGAACTCGGTCAGCCCGCCGATCAGCGCGGTGCCGGCCGCGCGCATCGCCATGCCCTGCACCGTGACCGAACGTGACCCGCCGGTGCCACCGCCCGTGGCGATGCGGTCGCTGTCGCCCTGCACGATTTCGATCTTGTCGAGCGGCAGGCCCGTCTGATCATGCAGCAGTTGGGCATAGACCGTCTCATGCCCCTGCCCGTTCGACTGGGTGCCGACATAGACGCGCGCGCCATCTTCGGTCAGCTCGATGGTCGCCGTCTCGTCCGGGTCGCCGAGGATCGACTCGATGTAATAGCAGACGCCAAGGCCCCGCAGCCGGCCCTGCCCATAGGACCCGGCGCGGCGATCCTCGAACCCGTCCAGATCGGCCTCGATCACGGCACGGTCCAGCAGCTTGGGGAAATCGCCCACGTCGTACAGCTCGCCCGTCGCCGAGCGATAGGGGAACTGGTCGGGCTTGATGAAATTGCGGCGGCGTAGGTCCAGCGGGTCGAGGCCCAACTCGCGCGCGGCGTAGTCCATCGCGCGCTCCAGCGCGTAGATCGCCTCGGGGCGACCCGCGCCGCGATAGGCATCGACCTGCGTCGTGTTGGTATAGATGCCGCGGTTGCGCATGAACACGGTCTGGATGTCGTAGGTGCCGGTCAGCACCTTCGAGAACAGCGAGGACTGGATGCCCTGCCCGAATTGCGAGTTGTAGGCCCCGAGGTTCGAGACGCTGTCCACGCGATAGGCGGTCAGCTTGTAATCCGCATCGAAGCCCAACTCGCAGGTCACATCCAGATCGCGGCCCGCGTTGTCCGACAGCATCGACTCGGTCCGTTCGGCCATCCAGTGCACGGGCTGGCCCAATTCGCGTGCGGCCAGCGAGACAAGGAACTGCTCGGGGTAGCCCATGGCCTTCATTCCGAACCCGCCGCCCACGTCGGGCGTGGTGACGTGGACGCGCTCGGCCTCCCAGCCAAACCACTTGGAAAGGTCCTTTTTCGGGCCCCAGACCCCCTGGCCGTTCAGGGCGAGGTGGATACGGCCACCCTCCATCTCGGCGTAGCAGCCACGCGGTTCGAGGCTGTTGACGATGATGCGGTTGTCATGGGTCGTCAGCGTCACGCGATGGGCCGAGGCCGCCAGCGCGGCCTCGGTCGCGTCGGCATCCCCGATGGCCCAGTCGTAGGCGACGTTCTCGGGGGCCTCGGGGTGAATCGCGGGGCCGCCCGGTGCAAGGTCCAGCTTGACCGGCAATTCGTCGATGTCGAACTCGATCAACTCGGCGGCATCGCGCGCCTCGGCCAGGGTCTCGGCCACGATGAAGGCCACGGGTTCACCGACAAAACGCACGCGCCCCTCGGCCAGGATCGTCCGGTCAGGCGCGGCGCCCTTGCTGCCATCCTGGTTCGCGACCGTCGAGAAGCGCATCGCGTTCTTCAGACCGTGCGCGGCCAGATCGGCGGCGGTGTAGACGGCCCGCACACCGGGCGCCTCGCGCGCGTCCGACACATCCAGCGTCGTGATGTCGCCATGGGCCTGCGTACTGCGAAACACGAAGGATCGCAGCGCGCCTTCGGGGGCGTTGTCGTCGATATAGCGCCCCTTGCCGGTCAAGAACCGGGTATCTTCAAGCCGCGTCACCGGTTGGCTGCTGCCGAATTTCGTCATGCCTGTCGTCCCATGTCCACACGATCACCTTGGATCGGACAGTAGGGGCATGCGCGGCCCTGTCCAGAGGGCGCGCGAGGTCAGCGTCACGCGAGGCTGCGCACCGTGGCCATCCGCATCGCCCCGTAGCCGTTGAATCGCGTGATCGTCGCGGTGGAATAGGCCCCCATCCCGTGGATCAGCAAATAGTCCCCCTCGGCCAGGTCACCGGGCAGGGCGACGTCGCCCGGAATGCGGTCGAGGCTGTCGCAAGTCGGCCCCCAGATCAGGCGCGGGACAGGCGCCGCGCAGCGCAGCTCGCCATCCGGGGCCATAACGCTCAGGCGGTCGGTCATGCCCATGACGGGTTGTTCCGCCAGCGCCCCGTAGATGCCATCGTTGAGGTAGACCATGCCGGGGCGCAGCGCCTTTACCCGCAGGGCAAGGCTGACCGACTCGGCCACCATCGCGCGGCCCGGTTCGCAGACCAAGGCGGGGCGGGCATCGCCGAAGACCCGCGTGACCGCGCGTCCGATGGCGTCGAAAATCGCCTCCAGCAGCGGCGTATCCGCCTGCATCCGGCGCGACGGGAATCCGCCGCCGACATTCAGACGGTCGAGGGTGACACCCGCCTTGTGCGCGATCTCGGCCGCCGCGAAGATATAGCTGACCCAAGCCTCGGGGTCAGTGCACTGCGTTCCGGGATGGAAGGTGAGCGACGGGCGATACCCGGCCTTGGCCACGGCGCGGAGCAGATCGGTCGCGGCCTCGGGCGATGCGCCGAATTTCTCGCCGAAATCATAGGCCGCGCCCGCGACCGGCAGTTTGAAGCGCACGGTCATCTCGGCACCGGGCTGGACGCCCTCCTCGACCAGCTTGGCGAATTCGCCCGCATCGTCGATCGAGTAGGAGGTCACGCCCATGCCGATGGCTGCGTCGATCTCGGCGCAGGACCGCACGGGGTTGTTGTAATGCAGCGCCGCCTCGGGCGCGATGGACCGCACCAGCGCGATCTCGGCGGGCGAGGCCACGTCGAAGGCCGTGAGGCCCGCGCGGGCGAGGTTCTCGACCACCGGGCCTGCCGCGTTGGCCTTGACAGCGTAGGTGACGAGGCCGGGAAACCCGTCGAGGAACCGCCGCGCCGTCTGCGCCAGGATCTCGGGCGACAGGAACAGCACCGGGTCATCGGGCTGCTCGGCCACGAGGTAAGACTTGGGCGTCATGTGGAAAGGGCGGGTGACGGTCATTGCGCGTCTCCTGTTGGGCTGCTCGCAAGAAAAGGATGCCGCGCAAAACCGGCGGTTTCACTGGTCACTTTGAACAATTTGCGCAAAGGTGCCGGCAAAGTGACGAAATGACGGGCAATTCTGATGATGGATGAGATCGACAGGGATATCCTGCGCCTGCTGGCGGGCGATGCGCGGATGTCGGTCGCCGTGATGGCGCGCAAGATGAAGGTGGCGCGTTCAACGCTTCAGGCGCGGCTGGAACGGCTGGAAAACTCCGGCGTGATCGCGGGTTACACCCTCAAGCTGGGGGAAGCGGCGCGCGCGGGCCGTATCCGTGCCTCGGTCCTGTTGACGATCGAACCGCGCAGCCAGGCCGCCATCCTGTCGCGCTTGCGCGCAGTGGCCGAGGTCGAGCGCATTCACACCACCTCGGGCCGGGTGGATTTGTTGCTGGAGGTTGCCGCGCCGACCACGACGGCGCTCGATGCCGTGCTGGACCGGATCGGCGAGATCGACGGCGTGAAAAGCTCCGAAAGCCTGATCCACCTGACGACGAAACTGGACCGCGCGTTGTGACGCTCAGGCGAGCGTGATCCCCGCCCCCTCGGTCACGACACCGATGATCGCCGCGTCATGGCCAAGCGCGCGGATCCTGGGCAGAACCTTGGTCGCATCGGCTTCGGGCAGCGCGGCCAGCAAGCCGCCAGCGGTTTGCGGGTCGAAGCACAGATCGGCGCGCGGGCTCTCCGGGGCCGTGACCGTCCATTGAAGGGCGGCGCGATTCTGCGGGTACAGCGTCGAGCGGATGCCACGATCGGCCAGCACCTCGGCCCCGTCCAGCAGCGGGAGGGCGGAGACGTCCACCCGCGCGCCGACGCCCGAGGCCGTGCAGATATTCGACAAGTGCCCAGCCAGGCCGAAGCCCGTCACATCCGTCATCGCATGGGCCAGCGGCGCCAACAGCGTCGCCGCGTCGCCCTGCGGGCGGGCCATCGCCGCCCAGGCCGCCATGACCTGGTCGCCGGGGGCTTTCGCCTGCATCTCGGCGGCGAGGATGACGCCGGTTCCAAGCGGCTTGGTCAGGATCAGCGCGTCGCCCGCTTGCGCGCCCGTCAGCGTGACGGCGGGTCCATCCAGAAGGCCGGTGACCGTGAACCCCACGGTCAGTTCCGATCCCATCGAGCTGTGGCCACCGACCACCTCGGCCCCTTCGGCGGCAAAGACGTCGGCTGCGGCAGCCATGACCTCGTCCAGCCATGCCCCCTGCATGTGGGTCGCCATGCGGGGCAGGATCACATTGGCCAGGGCCGATTGCGGGACCGCCCCCATCGCCCAGACATCGCCGAGTGCATGGATCGCCGCCACGCGCGCCACCAAGGCCGGGTCGAGCGCGAAGGCGCGCAAATGGTCGGTCGAGATCGCCTGCCGCGTCTTGCCCATCACCAGCACGGCCGCATCGTCGCCCGGCACGCGCTCCACGTCCTTGCGATTGGCCGAGGGCAGGCCCGTCAGCACGTTCGACAGCGCCCCGGCGCCCAGCTTGGCCCCGCAGCCGCCGCATGGCGCGGGTCCTGACATCTCGGCCGCCACGCCCTTGGCCGCGTTGGCGGGCGGACGGGGGGCCTCCATCCGGGGCAGCTGGCGAAACTTCTCCATGAATTTCTGGTCGATGGAGTTCTTCCAATGCCACAGCGCCCCGCCCGCCACGGCAAACCCCGCCTTCTCGGCCACGGCGCGCTGATCGCCCATCGAGATGAGTTTCAGGAAATCGCCCTGCGGCTTGAACGCGCGGCGCTGCGCCCCGATCAGGTCGGCGCGCAGGTTGTGGGCAAGGATCGGCGCAGCGCGCACGGCGTAGACGCCTGCCTTGGGGCGCGGGTCGGGGGCGAAATGGACACAGTCCCCGGCGGCATAGATCGTCGGATCGCTGACCGAGCGCAGGTATTTATCAACGACGAGGAAGCCATCCTTCACCTCCAGCCCCGTCTCGGCCACCCAGGCCTGCGGCAGGGCGGCGGCGGTGCCAAGCGTCAGGTCCGAGGGGATGCGGCGGCCGTCCTCCAGCCGGATGTCGCTTGCCGTGACTTCTGCCGGGGCGACGCCCTCGTGCCGCGTGATCCCCCAGTCCCTCAGCGCCTTCAGCAAGTGTTGGCGGGCCGCCGGGACCACGCTGTTCAGGATCGTGCCGCGGTCGATAACGCAGATCTCGGCCGCCCGCCCCACCGTCTTCATGCGATGTGCGCAGGCCATGGCCACTTCGCAGCCCGCCACGCCGCCCCCGATGACAGCGATCCTGATCGGCCCGGTCCCCGCGCAAACCTCGGCCCACCGGTCGGCGAAACGCGCCAGGGGCTTGGCGGCCACGCCATGCGCGGCAAAGCCCGGAAGCGACGGCATTTCAGACGTGATCCCGATATCGAGAGAGCAGATGTCGTAGCGCAGCACCCGCCCCCCCGCGAGCGTCACGGTCTTGGCCGAGGCGTCCAACGCGATAGCCCGGTCGCAGATCAGCCGCGCCCCGGCGAAGCGCGCCAGGCGGACAAGGTCGATCTCCAGCGCGTCGCGGTCGTAATGCCCTGCGATATGGCCCGGCAACATGCCCGAATAGGGGGCGGTCGGGCCGGGATTGACCACCGTGACCCGCACGCCGGGCACCGGGTTCATCCCCCATTTGCGCAAGGCAAGCGCATGCGAATGGCCCCCGCCCACGAAGAGCAGGTCTTTGACAAGGGGGACAGGACCGGTTTCCATCGTCTCAACCTTTCGCGAAGGGGTCGTCGGGGTAGCCAACCCCGGTCAGGTAAAGGCCCTCAGGCGGGGCGACCGGACCGCAGGCGGCGCGATCACAGGCCGCCAACGCCTCGGCCACGCGTGCGGGCGGCCAGGCCCCGGCGCCGACGCGTTCCAGGGTGCCCACGATGGACCGCACCTGGTTGTGCAGGAAAGACCGCGCCCGCAGGTGAAAGCGGATCTCGCGGCCATGGGGCAGATCGACCGGGTCCACCACCACCTCGTCCAGTGTCTTGACCGGGCTGGCGGCCTGGCAGATCGAGGCGCGGAACGTCGTGAAGTCGTGCTTGCCGATCAACGCCCTAGCCGCCTCGGCCATCGGCGCGGGGTCGAGATCGCCGCGCACATGCCAAGCCAGCCCCGCGTCATGGACCAAAGGAGCGCGGCGCGCGATCAGGCGGTAGGTATAGCGCCGTTCGACCGCCGAGAACCGCGCATGCCAATCGTCGGCCACGCGCGCGCAGTCCACGATGGCGACGGGCGCGGGTTTCAGGTGCCAGTTCAGCGCCTCGGACAGGCGGAACGGGTCCCAGTCGCGGGCCATATCGCACTGCGCCACCTGCCCCGTGGCATGCACGCCCGCATCCGTACGCCCCGCCGCCGCGATGGAAGGAACGTCCTTTTCCAACCGGGCGAGGGCGGCCTCGATCGCACCCTGGACCGAGGGCTGGTCGGCCTGGCGCTGCCACCCGGCAAAGGGCGCGCCGTTATATTCGACTTTGAGGGCGTAACGCGGCATGGCGACCGGCTAGCGCATCGCGCGGGCGGCGTCCACGGGGCCTGACGACGCGCGCGGTCTTCTCCCCTGTAAACGCCGCCTGCGAATGCCTATTCTCAAGGGCAAAGAAGTGGAAAGGACGCCAAGGCGTGGTCATCGGACGAGTAGCAGACGGGTTGGGCCGCGGGGTGGAGGGGCTTTCGCAGGCGGTGTCCGAAACCTTCTTCGAACCCGTGATCCGGTTGGGCGTCACGGGCCTCGCACGCTCAGGCAAGACGGTGTTCATCACCTCGCTCGTGGCGAACCTGCTGGACCGGGGCCGCATGCCGGGGCTGGAGGCCGCGCAATCCGGCCGGATCGAGGCCGCCTACCTGCAACCGCAACCCGACGATACCGTCCCGCGCTTCGCCTTCGAGGATCACCTCGCCGCCATGACGGGGCCGACCCCGTACTGGCCGGACAGCACGCGCTCGGTCTCGGAACTGCGCCTGTCGCTGCGGGTGCGGCCAACGGGGCTGCTGGGTGGAGTGACCGGGCCGCGCACCGTGCATCTCGATATCGTGGACTACCCGGGCGAGTGGCTGTTGGACCTCGCGCTGCTGGAACAGGATTTCGCGGCGTGGTCCGAGGCGGCCCTTGCCGCTGCCCGCACCCGGCCCGAGGGGACGGCCTATGTCGCCCTGGTCGAGCGGACGGCAACGGACGACAAGCTGGACGAACCCACCGCCACGGCGCTGGCCCGTGGCTGGACCGACTACCTGCAAGCCACGCGCGACGCCGGCTATTCCGATTGCACGCCGGGCCGGTTCCTTCTGCCCGGCGATCTAGAGGGCAGCCCCGCCCTGACCTTTGCGCCGCTGCCCGCAAGCGCCGCCCCGCGCGGTTCGCTGGCGCGCGAATTCGCCCGGCGCTACGAGGCCTACAAGTCGCAGGTCGTCAAACCGTTCTTTCGCAACCACTTCGCCCGGATCGACCGGCAGATCGTCCTGGTCGATGCGCTTGGCGCGATCCATTCCGGGCCGCCCGCGCTGGAGGATCTGCGCCGCGCGCTGGCCGGCATCCTCGGGGCGTTCCGGCCTGGGCGAAACAGCTTTCTGACCGCGATCCTCGGCAAGCGGGTGGACCGCATCCTCTTTGCCGCGACCAAGGCGGACCATCTGCACCACGAACAACACGCCCGCCTTGCCGCGATCATGGAGGCGCTGGTCTCCGAGGCGCGGCGGCGCGCCGATTTCAGCGGGGCGGAGACGCAGGCCATGGCCATCGCCGCCCTGCGCGCAACGGTCGAGGAAACGCGGCGGGTGAACGGCGACGACCTCGGGGTCGTTCGGGGCGTGCTGGAAGAAACCGGCAAACAGGCGGCGCTTCATCCCGGCGACCTGCCCGCCGATCCGGCGGCCCTGCTGACGCCCGCGCGGGACGGGGCCGAGGCTTGGCTCGATGGCGATTACGGCGTGATGCGGTTCGCGCCCGCCCCGTCCAGCCTGCGACCGGGCGAGGGGCCGCCGCATATCCGGCTGGACCGCGCGGCGGAGTTCCTGCTGGGCGACCGGCTGAGATGAGGACGGAAAGATGAGCGAACGCAAAGGCCCGGTCCTGATCGAACTGGACGAAGACGAGGCGGCATCGCGACAAGGCCCCGAAGCAGCCGACCCGGTCCCCGATCTGCCCGGCAGCGCCCCCGAAGGCCGCGCGATGCAGGTGGTTGCGACCTTGGGCGCGCGCAAACCCTCGCGCGTCGCGCGCTGGTTCTGGGCGGCGCTGACCGCGCTGATCGGGTTCGTCGTCTCGCTGGCCGCGTGGGAGTTCGTGACGGGCCTTCTGGCGACCAACCCGATCCTCGGATGGACGGCGACCGGTCTCATCGCGGTCGTCATCGGCACCCTTGCGATCATTGCGCTGCGCGAGTTGGCGGCTTTTTCGCGCCTCGGGCGATTGGACGCCCTTCATCGGCAGGCCGAAAGCGCATTGGCCTCGGGCGATCTGAAGGACGGGCGAGCGGTCGTGGACCGGCTGACCGGCCTGTATCGCGGGCGGGCGGAGTTGCGCCTCGGGCGCGAGACGGTCGAACGCCAGCGCGGGGACGTGTTCGACGTCACCAGCCTCTTCGCGCTGACCGAGACGCAGTTGCTGGCCCCGCTCGACGCTGCTGCAACGCGCGAGGTCGAGGCCGCGGCGCGGCAAGTGGCGACGGTCACAGCCCTTGTACCGCTCGCCCTTGCGGACGTGTTCACGGCGCTGACGGCGAACTTGCGGATGATCCGGCGCATCGCCGAGATCTATGGCGGGCGCGCCGGCACCCTTGGTGCGTGGCGCCTGACCCGCGCGGTGCTGACCCACCTCGTGGCCACGGGCGCGGTGGCGGTTGGCGACGACCTGATCGGGTCGGTCGCCGGTGGCTCGATGCTCTCCAAGGTCTCCCGTCGGTTCGGCGAGGGGATCGTGAACGGCGCGTTGACCGCGCGGGTGGGGGTCGCAGCCATCGAAGTCTGCCGCCCGATCCCCTTTACCACGGTCAAGAAGCCCGGCGTGACGGCGACCGTGCGCCGGGCGCTGACGGGGCTGTTCGGCCAAAAGGCCTGAGCCCGCTTCGATCTGCATGGCTGATCTGACGTGACAGCCCCCGCGCCGCGTGCCACAGACAGGGGCATGAGCCAACCCCACGCCGACCGCCCGCTGCTCGGCATCGTATTGATGCTGGGCTTTTGCGCCATCGTGCCCATCGCCGATGCGATGGCGAAGCTGTTGGGCGACTTTCCCCTGACACAACTGGTGCTGATCCGCTTCGCGGCTCAGGCGATCCTGCTGTTGCCGCTGGCACTCTGGCTACGGCAGAGCCTTTTTCCCAATGCACGGGTGGTGCGGCTGACGCTGCTGCGCACTCTCTTGCAGATGAGCGGGATCGGCCTGATGTTCACCGCGCTGCGCTACCTCCCCCTGGCCGATGCCATCGCCATCGCCTTCGTCATGCCCTTCATCATGCTGCTGCTCGGGTGGTGGGTGCTGAACGAAGAGGTCGGCCCCAGACGTCTGGCCGCCTGCGCCGTGGGGTTTGCGGGCACCTTGATGGTCGTGCAGCCCAGTTTCGCCGAGGTCGGCTGGCCCGCCCTTTTGCCCCTGGCGGTGGCCTTCATCTTCGCCTTCTTCATGCTCGTCACGCGGCAGGTGGCCAAGGAAATCGACCCGGTCGCCCTGCAGGGGGCCGCGGCCATCCTTGCCCTGCCGATCCTGATCCCTTTCGTGTTTCTGCCCGTGGCCGGGGAAACCCCGCTGACCGGGTGGATCACGCCGATGGGGGCAGACCTGGGCCTTTTCGCGATCCTCGGGTTCGCGGGGGCGGTGGCGCATCTGCTTATGACATGGTCGCTGCGCTTTGCGCCCTCCGCCACGCTGGCGCCGATGCAATATCTTGAAATCCCGCTGGCGACGCTCGTGGGCTTCGTCATCTTCGGTGACCTGCCAGACGGGTTGGCGGCCTGGGGGATCGTGGTGACCATCGCTGCGGGCCTCTACATCGTCTGGCGCGAACGCGCGGTCAGCCGGGCTGCACCCCCCGCCGCCTGATTGATCTGCCGCAAGGCAAAGCGGCGAAGCGGCAGGCAAGATCGGCGGATCATGGCGCGCGAACATGGACACAGCCAAACCGAGGTCGAGGCCCGGATCAACGCCCCTGCCGGGCGTGGATACCTGCGCGACATCGTCTACGGCGGCATCGACGGGGCGGTGACGACCTTCGCCATCGTGGCGGGTGTTGCGGGAGCGGGCCTGTCGCCCACCGTGATCGTGGCCCTGGGGCTGGCCAACGTGCTGGCCGATGGGTTTTCCATGGCCGCCGGGAATTTCTCGGGCACCAAGGCCGAGCGTGACGACGCGCGGCGGCTGGCCGACGTGGAACGACGCCACCTGTCCGACCATCCCGATGGGGAACGTCGCGAGATCCGTGAAATCCTGCGGCAAAAAGGCCTGTCGGGCGAGGTGCTCGACGCCGCGACGGACCAGATCGCCACGAACAGGGAGGTCGCCGTGCGCCTGATGCTGACGGATGAATACGGCCTTTCGCCGGTCGAACCCCGCCCGATGCGCGCCGCCTTGGCAACCTTCTGGGCCTTCCTGCTGGCCGGGGCGGTGCCGCTCATGCCCTTCCTTTTGGGGCTGCCCGATGCCTTCCGCCTGTCGGCGATCATGACGGGCGTCGTCTTTTTCGGGATCGGCGCGGCAAAATCCATCTGGTCGGTCGCGCCCTGGTGGCGGTCGGGCGGCGAAACACTGGCCATCGGCGGGGCGGCGGCGGGTGTAGCCTATGCCGTCGGCACGTTCTTCGCGGTGTGACGCACCGGATTTCCCGCCTTGTGAACGCCCCCTTCTCGGCGTTTAGCTGTCCCTGCCCTGTCTCGTAGAAAGTGTGCCCATGTCCTATTCCGATCTTACCACCCTGCCCAAGGTTGCCTTGATCGTCGCCATCCTCGGCTTCGTCTTCGGGGTCCAGACGCTGACCACCAGCACCGTGAACGGCGTGACCCAATGCAGCTTCATCGATTACGGCGCGCTGCTGTTCGGGGCAGCCGGGGCGTTCCTGGGGTCGCTTGGCGAGGTGAAGGCGCTCAGCCTGGTTGAGGGCAAGCTGGTGAACCTCATGGTTTCGGGTGCGGCGGTGATGATCGGCATCTTCAACGTGCTGCGCGGCCTTGGCGTGATCTGGGGGCCGTGCTGACGCAGGCGCCGCCCTGCCCTTTACCCTGCGCCCGCGCGGGCCTATACCCGCGCCATGATGACGTTTGCCGCGATCCTCATTCGAATTAGCAGCCCGGCGCTCTGACCCGATCAGGCCGCCGGGACGAAGGTGCTTGAGCTATCGCACCGCCCTGCTATTCACCATCCGACATCCGCAAAGCCCGAGGAGCGCCCGACCATGTGCGCCGATACGCCCGACCAGACGGTCGATTACAAGGACACGTTGAACCTTCCGAAAACCGATTTCCCGATGCGCGCGGGCCTGCCCAAGCGCGAGCCGGCCTGGCTGGAGCGGTGGAACCAGATCGGCATCTACGAGCGGCTGCGCGACAAGGCCAAGGACGGATCGCGCAAGCCCTTCACCCTGCATGACGGCCCGCCCTATGCCAACGGGCACCTGCATATCGGCCACGCACTGAACAAGATCCTCAAGGATTTCGTGGTGCGTAGCCAGCAGATGATGGGCCGCGACGCGCGCTACATCCCCGGATGGGACTGTCACGGCCTGCCGATCGAATGGAAGATCGAGGAAGCCTACCGCGCCAAGGGGCAGGACAAGGACAAGATCGACGTCGTCGATTTCCGGCAGGAATGCCGCCGCTTTGCCGAGGGCTGGATCGACGTCCAGCGCGAGGAGTTCAAGCGCCTTGGCGTGACCGGGACGTGGGACAAGCCCTACCTGACGATGGATTTCCACTCCGAGCGCGTGATCGCCGAGGAATTCATGAAATTCCTCATGAACGGCGCGCTCTACCAGGGGTCAAAACCCGTGATGTGGTCGCCGGTCGAGAAAACCGCGCTGGCCGAGGCCGAGGTGGAATACCACGACCGTCAGACCGACGCCGTGTGGGTGCCGTTCGATATCTCGGCGGGCGCTGCCAGCGACACGGAGGGTGGCAAGGTCGTGATCTGGACCACCACGCCCTGGACCCTGCCGCAGAACCGCGCGATCTGTTTCGGCCCCACGATCAGCTATGGCCTCTATGAAATCACCGGCCGCCCCGAGGAATGCTGGGCGCGGATCGGCGACCGCTACCTCCTGGCCGATGCCCTGGCCGAAGAGGCGCTGTCTGCCATGCGGCTGGAGCCCGAGATGTATCGCCGCCTGCGCGACGTGACGCCCGACGAATTGGGCGCGCTGACCTGTGCCCATCCCCTGCGCGGGGTCGAGGGCGCGGAGGGCGAGTGGGACTATGACGTGCCGCTCTTCCCCGGCGATCATGTCACCGACGACGCGGGCACGGGCTTTGTCCACACCGCCCCCAGCCACGGCGACGACGATTACCAGATCGGGCGTCAGCACGGGCTGGAGATGACCTACAACATCCTCGACGACAGCTCGTTCCGGGCCGACCTGCCCTTCTTTGGCGGTGAGCGGATCATCAAGGAAAACGGCAAGCCGGGCGGGGCCAACAAGTCCGTGATCGACAAGCTGGTCGAGGTGGGCAAGCTGCTGGCGCGTCGCCGCATCACCATCAGCGACGCGCATTCCTGGCGCTCCAAGGCGCCGGTGATCCGCCTCAACCGCCCGCAATGGTTCGCCGCCATCGACCGCGAGATCGGCGGCGACGACACCTATGGCAAAACGATCCGCGAGCGCGCGCTGACCTCGATCGACAAGCTGGTCGAGTGGACCCCGCAAACAGGCCGCAACCGCCTCTATTCCATGATCGAGGCGCGGCCCGACTGGGTTCTGTCACGCCAGCGCGCCTGGGGTGTGCCGCTGACCTGCTTCGTCAAGAAGGGGGCCGCCCCGACCGACGAGGATTTCCTGTTGCGCGACCCGGCGGTCAACGCCCGCGTACTGGAGGCGTTCGAGACCGAAGGCGCAGATGCTTGGTACAAGCCCGGCGCCAAGGCCCGCTTCCTCGGCAATGAATACGACCCGGAAGATTACGAACAGGTCTTCGACATCCTCGACGTGTGGTTCGACAGCGGCTCCACCCATGCCTTCGTCCTGCGCGACCGCGAGGACGGGTCCGAGGATGGCATCGCCGACCTCTACCTAGAGGGCACCGACCAGCACCGGGGGTGGTTCCACTCCTCCATGCTGCAGGCCTGCGGCACCATCGGGCGCGCGCCCTACCGGGGCGTTCTGACCCACGGCTTTACGCTGGACGAGAAGGGCATGAAGATGTCCAAGTCCGTCGGCAACACCGTCGCCCCGCAAGAGGTGATCGACCAGTACGGCGCCGATATCCTGCGCCTTTGGGTGGCGCAGTCGGATTACACCGTCGACCTGCGCATCGGCCCCGAAATCCTGAAAGGGGTGGCCGACAGCTACCGCCGCTTGCGCAACACGATGCGTTTCATGCTGGGCTCGCTGGCCGACTTCACCGAGGCCGACCGCATGGACCCCGTCGATATGCCCGAGCTGGAGCGTTGGGTGCTGCACCGCCTGGCCGAGTTGGACGAAACCGTGCGCAAGGGCTACGACGCCTATGACTACCCCGGCGTGTTCAACGCGGTGTTCCAGTTCGCCACCAGTGACCTGTCGGCCTTCTACTTCGATATCCGCAAGGACGCGCTCTATTGCGATGGCGACACGGCGCGCCGCCGCGCCGCGCGCACCGTGCTGGATATCCTGTTCCACCGGCTGACGACATGGCTGGCCCCGATCCTCGTCTTCACGATGGAAGAGGTCTGGCTGGAACGTTTCCCGGGCGATGACAGCAGCGTGCATTTGCAGGACATCCCCGAAACGCCCGCCGCATGGCGGGACGAGGCGCTGGCCGCGAAATGGGCCGAGGTCCGCCGCGCCCGCCGCGTCGTGACCGCCGCGCTGGAAATCCAGCGCCGCGACAAGGTGATCGGCGCAAGCCTCGAGGCCGCGCCCGTCGTCCATGTCCGCGACGAAGGGATGCTGGCCGCGCTGAAATCGGTGGCGTTCGAGGATGTGGCGATCACCTCGGATATCGTGCTGACCGCCGATCCGGTCCCGGCCGAGGCGTTCCGCATGCCCGAGGTCGAGGGCGTGGGCGTCGTCTTTGAAAAAGCCGACGGGCAAAAATGCCAGCGCTGCTGGAAGATCCTGCCCGACGTGGGCCAGCACAGCCATGCGGGCGTCTGCAAACGCTGTGACGCGGCCTTGGGCTGACAGGAAAAAGGGCGCGCCCGAGGGATCGGCGCGCCCTTGATACTCGTCACTCTTTGAGCACCTTGAAGTTGCCGGGTCAGGCCGCCTCCGCCTGATCGGTCTTGAGCCACGCCAGCGCGGCCTCTTCGCTGTCGAAGGATTTTGCCTCGACCGGCAGGACCCTGCCCACGGTCTCGACGATGCCGCCCGCATCGCCCGGGGCGTTTGCCACGACGTAATTGCGGACATTCGTCACGGCCTTGGCCTGCGCCGTCATCGCATCTGTGGACCAGTTTGCACCAGCCTCGGCGCTGCGATCGGTGTCGAAGACCAGCAGCATGTCGATTTTTCTGTCCTTCGGCAGCGCATCGAACAGCGTGTTCATGCGCTCGCCCATCGCGGCCATGTCGTCGCGGGTGACCGCACCGGTGATGCGGAACGCGTGAACGTTGGCGATGCCGGGGTCGAATTCCTGAATGGTGTCGGTGGTCAGCATGACAGCCTCCTTTGCTTGCTTGAAAGGGCAACGCGCGCCGGACGCACAGGGTTCCTGCGCCTCTGCGCATTGGTCTCGGGCCGTTGGGTGGCTATGTGTGGGGCAATGGCAGCAAGAGGATCTGTGCAATGACGGATAGCCAAGCGTACACGCCCCCCAAGGTCTGGACGTGGGATGCGGAGAATGGCGGCAAATGGGGCAGCCTGAACCGCCCCATCGCCGGAGCGACCCACGAAAAGGAGCTTCCGGTGGGCAAGCACCCGTTCCAGCTCTACTCAATGGGCACGCCGAACGGAGTGAAGGTCACCGTGATGTTCGAGGAGTTGCTGGCCGCAGGCCATGACGCGGAATACGACGCGTGGCTGATCCGTATCGGGGACGGCGACCAGTTCGGATCGGGCTTTGTCGAGATCAACCCGAATTCCAAGATCCCGGCGCTGGTGGACCGGTCGGGCGACACCCCGTTTCGCGTCTTTGAATCCGGTGCGATCCTGCTGCATCTGGCCGAGAAATTCGGGGCCTTCCTTGGCAAGCCCGAGGATCGGCCCGAGCTTTTGTCCTGGCTGATGTGGCAAATGGGCAGCGCGCCCTATCTGGGCGGCGGCTTCGGCCATTTCTACGCCTATGCGCCCGAGCCGATGGAATACCCGATCAACCGCTTCGCGATGGAGACCAAGCGGCAGTTGGACGTGCTGGACCGCCACCTTGCCGGGCGCGACTGGATGGTGGGTGACGACATCACCATCGCCGATATCGCCATCGCGCCTTGGTATGGCCGGCTGGTGATGGGCGAGGCCTATGACGCGGGCGAGTTCCTGTCGGTGCAGGATTACAAGAACGTCGTGGCATGGGCGGACCGGTTCTTTGACCGCCCGGCGGTGCAGCGCGGCAAGATGGTCAACCGCACCTTCGGCGACCCGGCCGAGCAGTTGTGGGAGCGCCATGACGCGTCGGATTTCGACACCAAGACGCAAGACAAGGTGCAGGCAGCCGAGTGACCGGCGCAAGCGATGACGCCATCGCTGTCGAACTGATGCGCCTCGCGCGGTTGCGCGGGGCGGACAAGAGCTTCTGCCCGTCAGAGGTCGCGCGGGCGCTGTCCGCGGACTGGCGTCCGCTCATGCCAGAGGTGCGCCGGGTGGCGGCAGGTCTGCCGCTGATCGCCACCCAGCGGGGCGCAGCGGTCGATCCGGTCACGGCACGCGGTCCGATCCGGTTGCGGCTGGACGGCGGGCTTTCGTGAAAGGATCGGTCGACACCCACCTTGGCCCGGTCTGGGTCGAGGTCGCGGACGGGGCGGTGGTGGCCAGCGGCTGGGGCGTCGCAGAGGGTGGCGACGATCCGCTCCTGATCGCCGCCTTGGACGAGGTGACGGCCTATTTCAACGGACGGTTGGAACGCTTTACCGTGCCGTTACACCCGCATGTCAGCGGACTGACCGGTCGGGTGCTGGACGCGCTGTCGGCCATCCCCTTCGGTGAAACGCGGACCTATGGCGACCTGTCCAAGGACCTGGGCGCGCCAGCCCAAGCCATCGGCCAGGCCTGCGGCGCGAACCCCGTGCCGATCCTCATCCCCTGCCACCGCGCGCTTGGCGCGACCTCGCTCGGCGGGTTCAGCGCGCCGGGCGGGATCGAAGCGAAGGTCTGGCTCCTCCGCCACGAGGGGGCCGCGGGCCTGCTGATCTGAGCTTTCAGAAAACGGCTGAACTCACAGGCTTTTAAACAGGCTTTTCCCCATTCCACTTAAGTTTCGCGGTATCCGCCCACATCTCGCCACCGGCGCGATCATAGCGCAGATAGGCAATGCCCTGCCCCTTCGCCTGTGTATAAAGCGTACCGACCGCGCGGCCATCGGCATCGGTGATGGGCGTGCCCACCGGGGCCGAGCCATCGACGCTTACGGTCACGAGGCCTTTGCGAAGCTCGGTCTTGTGCTTCATCCGTGCGGTCACCTCTTGCCCCACGTAGCACCCCTTGCGGTGATCCACGCCCGACAGCCGGTCGAACCCGGCCTCCAAGATGTAGCTGTCGTCGGGGATCAGCTCGATGCCCGTCTCCGGGATGCAGGCGGCCACGCGGATCGCGTCCCAATCGATCGACGGCGCCGCTGCCTCGACGCCATAGGCCCGCCACCCGAGCGAGGGGTGGCGCGGGTCGGGCCACGCGCCCTCGGGGGGCTCGCCCAAGCCGCGTGCAACCGGCAGGCCACTCTCCTCGATCCCCACGTCCGCGCGCAGCTTGTACATCATGAGCCGCTGCGCCAGCGCCTGCGCAATGCCGCCATCTACATCGAGCAGCAGGTCGTCACCCCGATTGAGCAGGAAGAAATCGGCCAGGTATTTGCCCTGCGGCGTCAACAAGGCAGCGTAGGTCAGGCCGTCGCCCGGCTTGCCCACGTCGCGCGTGACAAGCCCATGCAGGAAATGTTCGCGCTCACCCCCGGTAAGGCGCAGAACCACCCGGTTTTCAGCCTGCTCACCGATCATGCATCACCTCCGCTGATTTGCCATCCAACAGCTAATCATGTCAGCGCCTTGCGCAAGCCATGCCCCACGATTGACCCCGTCAAAGCGCGGGCGTAACTCTCGTCCGTCCGAGAAAAGGAGCCCCCGACATGAGCCTCGCCAACGGTCGCCATTACCTTGCCATCCCCGGCCCGTCCGTCATGCCCGACCGTGTGTTGCAGGCGATGCATCGCCCCGCGCCGAACATCTATACCGGCGAGTTGGTCGAGATGGTGCACGGGCTGGTGCCGGACCTGAAGGCGATTGCGCGCACCAAGCACAACGTGGCCATGTATATCACCAACGGCCACGGCGCATGGGAAGCGGCGATCTCCAACACCCTGTCGCGCGGCGACAAGATCCTCGTTCTCGGCACCGGGCGGTTCTGCCTCGGCTGGGGGGAATTCGCGGCGCAGATGGGCGTCGATTGCCAGGTGATCGATTTCGGGCAGCAATCCGACGTGGATCTGGCCCGCGTGGCCGAGGCGCTGGAGGCCGATACCGATCACCAGATCAAGGCCGTCATGGCGGTGCAGGTCGACACATCGACCAGCGTGAAGAACAACATTCGCGGCCTGCGCGACGTGCTCGATACCGTGGGCCACCCGGCACTCCTGTTTTCGGACAACATCGCCTGCCTGGCCTGTGACGAGTTCCACATGGACGACTGGGGCGTCGACCTGATGGTGACGGGCAGCCAGAAGGGCCTGATGACCCCGCCGGGCATGGGCTTTGTCTTTTTCAACGACAAGGCGGACCGGGCGCGGTCGGACGCGAACCTTGTCACGCCCTACTGGGACTGGCGCCCACGCGTCGACGTGACCGAGTTCTACCGCTACTTCAACGGCACCGCGCCCACGCATCACCTTTATGGCCTGCGCACCGCGATCGACATGATCAAGGAAGAAGGGCTGGAGAATGTCTGGGCACGCCACAGCACGCTCGCCCGCGCGGTCTGGGCCGCGGTGGATGTTTGGGGTCAGGCCGGGCCGGTGCGCGCCAACATCGCCGAGACGGACAAACGCTCCTGCGCGGTGACGACGGTCAATTTCGGCCCCGGCAACGGGCAGCGTCTGCGCGACTGGATGACCTCGGAAGCCGGGGTCACGTTGGGCATTCCCCTGGGCGGCGTCGAGGGGCCGGGCGGCGATCCGGCGGACTTCCTGCGCATCGGGCATATGGGCCACGTGAACGCGCATATGGTCCTCGGCGTTCTGGGGAGCCTTCAGGCCGGGATGGCCGCGCTGCAGGTCCCGCACGGGCCCACCGGGTTGGAAGCAGCGATGAAGGTCATCGCCGAAGGCTGATCGTCACTCCTCGCCCCGGAAGGCGCGGCGGAGATCATCTTCGCGCGTCTTGCGCGCGAGCGCCAGTTGCGCGTCCTGCTGGCGTTCGCAGGCGCGCAGCAGCAGATGCGTCAGCGCCGCCGCAAGGAACGCCCCCAGCGGGCCGGTCAGCGCCCAAAGGACGAACAGCGCGAAAACACCGAAGGCGACGAGCACCCCGAAAAACAGGCGAAAATGCATCATGGCAGGGGTCCTCGGCTTTGGGGAGCGTGCCGAGGAACCTAGTGCCAAAATGTCGCAGGGAAAGGTTCAGCCCGCGCTGCGCGCCTCGTCCAGCGCAAGCGGAAGCTGTTCGGCCAACCGGTCGAGATCGCGCTCCGTGCCACAGGAAATGCGGATGCAGCGGTCCTGCGGGGCGACGAAGGGCATGCGCACGAAGATGCCGCGCGCGACCAACCGGCCAAGGACGGCGCGGGCGAAATCGCCATCCGCGCCGCAATCGACTGTGACGAAATTCGTGGCCGAGGGCAGAGGCGTCAGGCCGTTGTCCCGCGCGATCTGCGCGATGCGCTCGCGGGCGGTGGCGATGCGCGCAACGGTCGACTGCAAGTAGTCCTGATCCTGCAACGCCGCCAGCGCCCCCGCCTGTGCCACGCGCCCCATGCCGAAATGGTTCCGAATCCGGTTGAACGCGGCGATGAACTCGGGGGCTGCCAACGCATAGCCCACGCGCAGCCCCGCAAGACCATAGGCCTTGGAGAAGGTGCGAAACCGGATCACGCGCGGATGGCTCAGGTCGAGCGGCAGAACGGCCTCTGCGGGCGCGGTGTCGACATAGGCCTCGTCCAGCGCCAGCACGGTGCCCTCGGGCAAGGCGTCGATCATTCCCCGAACACGGGCGGCGTCATGCCAGCTGCCCATCGGGTTGTCGGGATTGGCGAGGTAGACCAGCTTGGCGTTCACCTCGCGCGCCTTGGCGATCAGCGCCTCGGGATCCTCGGCATCGCCCGCATAGGGCACCTTGTGCAGCGTGCCGCCGAAGCCCGCGACGTGGTAGTTGAAGGTCGGGTAGGCCCCGTCAGACGTGACAACGGCATCGCCCTCGGCCACCAGCATGCGCACGAGATAGCCCAGCAACCCGTCGATCCCCTCGCCCAGGACGATGTTATCGATCCCGACGGCGTGATGGGCGGCCAGCGCGCTGCGCAACTCGAACCCTTCCGGGTCGCCGTACATCCAGGCGTCCCTGGCCGCTTCGGCGATGGCCGCGACGGCGCGGGGGCTGGGGCCGAACACGCTTTCATTCGCGCCGAGACGGGCGTCGAAACGCGCACCCCGCGCGCGTTCCTGCGTCTCGGGGCCGACAAAGGGCACCGTGGCCGGCAGGCTGTTGAGCAGATCGGTGTAGCGCGGGGGGGTGGATGCGTTCGACATGGCGCGGAGAAAAATCCGAAATTCTCCCCCCGCGCAAGATGTCTTGTGCCGCTAGGCTATGGGCCGTTCGACGCAAGCAGGAGGGGCGCCATGCCCGATCTGAACAGACGCGGGTTTCTCGCGGTCACCGCCGCGGCCGGAGTGGTGCGCGTGCTGCCCCCGATCGCGGCGCGTGTCAGGTCGCGCCGCATCCTCACGCTGGTCTATGACAAGGCGCTCGGGGCGATGCGCGCCGTGGACAAGGTGGTGCGCTAGCCCATGGCATCGCGCGCCTGCCGTCGGCCCAACCTGATCGCGTAGGCCAGCGCCCCCAGAGCGAGCGCGGCGATCAGCCCCGCCGCACCGCCCGGACCGATCAGTGCCACCAGACCGTCCACGACCCAAGCCACGACCCCCGAACGCCGTCCGGCGATGCCCGCCCCCTCGGGCCCAAATGTCCAGACCCGCCAAGCCAGCACCGACAGCCCAAGGCCCGTCACCGCCCCGAGGCCATAGGTGACGATATGAGGAGGCACCGCCATCGCCTCACTCCATATCCTCGGTCAGGTAGCGGCGGTTGACCCAGCCGCGCTGCGTGCCCTGCCATTCGACCAGGCACCACGCCGTGTAATTGTTCAGCGCAGCCTGTGCCGAGGGGCTGAGGGCGAAGAACTGATCGCGGGTGACCGTGGGCACGCAGACCCCCATCTGAACGCCGCGCGCGTCATGAGGCAGTTGGTCGATCACGAAATAATCGGTGCCCGGTCCGACCCGCACGTTCAGCACGTCGTTGGACGCGACACCCGTGACGCGCCAGGCATCGGGGCCATCGGCGGTGGCGTGGGCGGCAGGGGCCGCCAGCGTCGCGGCGGCAAGAAGGGCGAAAAGACGGCGGGGCATGGCGCACTCCTTTGCTTCTACAGGTCCAGTGTCGCCCAAGCGGCACCCCTGCGGCAATGGAGGTTTCACCGCATGAAGGCCTTGCGCGCCTCGGTCGCGATGGCGAGCTTCATCTCCAGTTCTGCGATCAGGGCCATGGCGCGGCGTTTCGCGTCCTCGGTCACGGCCTCGGCATAGGCAGCTTTCGCAGCCTCGACCGCGCGGCGCAGTTCGACCTCTTCGGGCAAGGCGCCATGTTCGGCCATCATGCGATAGCCGACGGCCTCGCCCGCGCTGACAAAAGCCTCTTCGGGATGCTCCGGCAAGGGTTTGCCCTCGCCCTCAAGGCGCGAGAGCTTCCCCTCGGCCAAGGCCTTCTGCATCTGGCGTTCGGCCAGTTTGTCGAAGAAACCGGACATGCGCCCAGTCTACCGCATCCGGCCGCCCGTGGCGACGGGCAACCGGATGTCAGCAGGTCAATCACCCAAGGGCGCTGAGACGCTCCAACGCGGCGCGGATCTTGCCCTCTTCCTCTTCGCGTGCGGCGAGGTTCTCGCGGGTTTCCTGCACCACCTCTTCCGGCGCGCTTTCCGCGAATTTCGGGTTCGAGAGCCGCCCCTTGAGGCCACCGATTTCCTTGCCAAGCTTGCCGAGCACCTTTTCAAGGCGCTCCTTCTCCTGCTCGACATCGATGTAATCGGCGATGGGCAGGCCGAAGGTGCCCCCCTCGACGGCGACGGTCACGGCACCCTTCGGCAACTCCTCGACCACGCGCAACTCCTCGATCCGCGCAAGGCGGTCGATCATCATCGCGTTGGCGTCGTAAGCGGCCTGCTTGTCGGCATCGAGTTGCAACTGCAAGAGCGGCACCTTGAGGCCGGCTGGCACATGCATCTGCTGCCGGACCGAGCGGACCTCTTCGATCAGGGACAGAACCCAGGTCATCTCGGCATCTGCGGCCCGGTCGATCAGTTCCTCGCCATAGCTCGGCCAATCGGCATGGATCAGCATCGTGTCGCGATCCGCGATTTCGCCCCAAAGCTCTTCGGTGACGAAGGGCATGGTGGGGTGCAGCAGGATCAGGCACTGGTCGATCACCCAGGCCATCGTCGCGCGGGTTTCGGCGATCACGGCCTCGTCGCCGCTGGCGAAAAGCGGCTTGGCAAATTCGAGGTACCAGTCGCAGACGCGCCCCCAGACAAAGGCGTAAAGGCCGTTCGCCGCATCGTTGAACCGGAAGGCGCCGAGTGCCTCGTCATGGGCCAGCCGCGCGCGGGCGGTTTCGCCGATGATCCATTTGTTCACCGTCTGCGTGACCGAGGCCGGGTCGAACCCAGGAACCGGCTTGCACTCGTTCATCTCGGCAAAGCGCGCAGCATTCCACAGCTTGGTGCCGAAATTGCGATAGCCCGCGATGCGGTCTTTCGACAGTTTCAGGTCGCGCCCCATCGCCGCCATCGCGGTCAGCGTGAAACGGACGGCATCGGCGCCGAACTCGTCGATCAGTTCCAGCGGGTCCAGCACGTTGCCGATGGATTTCGACATCTTGCGGCCCTTCTCGTCGCGGACGAGCGCGTGGACATAGACCTGCTTGAACGGGATTTCGTCCACCACGGCCAGTTGCATCATCATCATCCGGGCGACCCAGAAAAAGATGATGTCGAAGCCCGAGATCAGGACAGAGGTCGGGAAATAGCGCTGCAATTCAGGAGTTTGCTCGGGCCAGCCGAGCGTCCCGATGGGCCAGAGCCCGGACGAGAACCACGTATCCAGAACGTCGGCATCGCGCCAGACGGGATAAACCAGATGCGTGGGGTCTTCGCTGAGGTTGTATTGCGCAAGGCTTTCGGCCAGCGCATGGGCGGCAGCGTGCCGATCCTCGACTTCGATCACCTGCGCATGGTTCAGCGGCGCGGGCAGCTTGGCCAGCACATCGGCGAACTGGCCCGAGACGGCCTCGAAATCATGGGCGGCGTGATGGCGTTCATCACCCTTCAGCAGGGTCTGCGCCGACAGGAGGCGCAGCATCTCGACGATATCGAGTTGCCCGTCGCCCTCGTCATCGACGAAGCCGTGGCTGCCAAGGTCGAACCCGTACCAGACGGGGATCTGGTGCCCCCACCACAGCTGGCGCGAGATCGTCCAGGGCTCGATATTTTCAAGCCAGTGGAAATACACCTTGCGGTGCTGTTCCGGCATGATCGTCGTGCGCCCGTCGCGGACGGCATCCAGCGCGGGGCCGACGATCTTGGCGGTGTCGACGAACCACTGGTCGGTCAGCATCGGTTCGATCACCACCTTGGAGCGGTCGCCGAAGGGCTGGGTGATGACCTTTTCCTCGACCAGCGGCACAGGGTGCGACGCGGCTTCGTCCTCTGCCTTGACCGCGGCCTTGCCAAGACGCGGGTCATCGGCGCGGGTCATCACGGCGAGGCCTTCCTCGGTGATCTCCTCGACGACGCGCTTGCGCGCCTCGAACCGCTCCAGCCCGCGCAGGTGGTCAGGCACAAGGTTCAGGGCATCGGCCTCGGTCTCGGTCAGGGTGCGCGTGCCGTTGGCGACCTCCTGCGCGATGGCGGCGGCCTCGGCGTAGGGCACGCCATCGTCGCGCAGATGGGCTTTCTCATCCATCAGGCGGTAGCAGGGAATCCCGCCACGCTTGGCCACGCCGTAGTCGTTGAAATCATGCGCGCCGGTGATCTTGACCGCGCCCGAGCCGAAATCGGGGTCGGGGTATTCATCGGTGATGATGGGGATCAGACGGCGGTGTTCCTTGGGCCCGACCGGGATTTCGCAAAGCTTGCCGACGATCGGCGCATAGCGGGCATCATCGGGATGCACGGCAACCGCGCCATCGCCCAGCATCGTCTCGGGCCGGGTGGTCGCGATCGAAATGTAGTCGCGTTCCTCTTCGAGGATAACGTTCCCATCCTCGTCCTTCTCGACATAGGTGTATGTTTCGCCGCCGGCGAGCGGGTACTTGAAGTGCCACATGTGGCCCTGCTGGTCGATATTCTCGACCTCGAGATCCGAAATGGCGGTCTCGAAATGCGGGTCCCAGTTCACCAGCCGCTTGCCGCGGTAGATGAAGCCCTTGTTGTACATGTCGACGAAGACCTTGATGACGGCATCGTGGAAATTGCCCTCTTCGCCCTCGGGGGCGCCGGGCGCGCCGGACATGGTAAAGGCCTCGCGCGACCAGTCACACGACGCGCCGAGGCGCTTGAGCTGTTCGCGGATCGTGCCGCCCGACTGCTTTTTCCACGCCCAGACATGGGACAGGAAATCCTCGCGGGTCATGTCGCGGCGCGATTTGCCCTCTTTCGCCAGTTCGCGCTCGACGACCATCTGCGTGGCGATGCCGGCGTGATCCGTGCCGGGCTGCCACAGCGTGTCGAAGCCGCGCATCCGGTGCCAGCGGACCAGAACGTCCTGAAGCGTGTTGTTGAAGGCATGGCCCACATGCAAAACGCCCGTCACGTTTGGCGGCGGGATCATGATGCAGAACGGGTCGGCATCGGGCTTGGCGTTGGCGCCTGCCTTGAAGCAGTCCTTCGCCTGCCATTCCTGCATGATGCGGGCCTCGGCCTCGGCCGCGTTGAAGCTCTTGTCCATGGGTTCCACGCCTCTTTCCTCGCGTCGCCGGGTTCCCTACCGAAGCCAAGCGGAAAGGCCAAGGGGGCACCGGCGCGGCATAGCGCGACGGTCGGGCCGGGAGGGGGCAGAAAACTCGAGTTTTCCGGGCCGTTTTCCTCGAGGAAAACGCCCGCTCAGGCGTCGAGCGTGTCGCGGATCCGGCCGGCAAGCGCCTTGAGAGCAGCGGGATCGAGCCTGTCGGACTGGAGCCGGGCCAGAACCGGGCTTTCATCGCCCTTTCGCAGACGGGCATAGGCCGGGTCGTAATGGCGTTCGACCAGTGAGGCGGACAGTTCGACCAACCGGCCCTCCTCCAGCAGCACCAGCCATCCATCGACCGTGTCATGCCCCGCAAGCGTCCGCAGCTTGTTCAGCCGTTCGGTCAGGGCGGGTTTGTCAGCGGCAAGACCGGCGTAAGCTTGGGCGAGGAATTCCGCGCGGGCGGCAACGGGTGCCTCGATCACGAGGCGCGGGCTGTCGCGCATGGCGACCCACATCTGCGGCGGGATGCGCAAGCTGCCGATCCGGGCCGATTCCGCCTCCACCAGCACGGGTCGGCCCGGATCCAACCGGTCCAACGCACTCACCAGGGCCGACTCGAACCCTTTCTGCGCCGGCTGATCGCCTTCGATATCGCCAAGGATCGACCCGCGATGATTGGCCAACCCTTCCAGGTCGATCACCTGCCCGCCCTGCGCCGCCACCTCGGCCAGTAGCGCGGTTTTGGCGGTTCCGGTGAACCCGTCGAGCCGCAGGATGCGAAAGGGCAGCGGATCGTCGTAGAGCGTCTTCACCACCATCCGCCGCCACGTGCGGTAGCCGCCCTCCAACACCTCGGCCCGCCAGCCGATCTGTTGCAGGATCGAGGTGAAGGACCCCGACCGCTGCCCGCCGCGCCAGCAATAGACGAGCGGCCGCCAGCCACCATCGAAGCCCATCAGGCTGTCTTCGATGTGACGGGCGGCATTCCGCGCGACCAGCGCAGCGCCGATCTTGCGGGCGCGAAACGGGCTCTCCTGCACGTAGATCGTTCCGACCTGCGCGCGTTCCTCGTTCGACAAGACAGGCAAGTTGATCGCGCCGGGGATATGATCCTCGGCGAATTCCGCGGGGCTGCGGACGTCGATGATCGTGTCGAACCCCGCCCCGGAGAGCGCGCCGGTGTCGGTCAGGGTGAACGCCACCGACGCGTCAGACCTCTTCGCCGTTCATCCGGCGGAAGCGCTGGATCAGGCTGGAGGTGTCCCACCGGCCGCCGCCCAGTTGTTGCACCTCGGCGTAAAACTGGTCGACCAGCGCGGTGACGGGCAGCGACAGGCCCATCTCGTCGGCCTGGGTTAGCGCAATGTCGAGATCCTTGCGCATCCAGTCGACGGCGAACCCGTGGTTGAACTCGTTATCCACCATCGTGCCCGCGCGGTTGGCCAATTGCCACGATCCGCCCGCGCCCTGGCTGACAAGGTTGGCGACCTTCTTGGGGTCGAGCCCCGCCTTCATCGCGAAATAGAGGCCTTCGGAAATCGACTGGATCGCGCCCACGATACAGATCTGGTTGACCATCTTGGTCTTCTGGCCCGAGCCGACGGGGCCGAAATGCTCGGTCATCTTGGAATAGCAGTCCATCACCGGCTCGGCGGCGGCAAAGTGGGCCTCTTCCCCCCCGCACATGATGGCAAGCTGGCCATTCTCGGCCCCGGCCTGCCCGCCGGAAACGGGCGCATCGACCCAGCCGATGCCCTTTTCGGCGGCCGCGGCGGCCAGTTCCTCGGTCACGATGGCGGAAACGGTCGTGTGATCGACGAAGATCGCGCCCTCTTTCATCCCGGCAAGCGCACCATCCGCGCCGGTCACGACCGAGCGCAGATCGTCATCGTTGCCGACGCAGGCCATGACGAAATCGCAGCCGGCGACCGCTTCACGCGGGGTGGCGGCAAAGCTGCCGCCATGCTCGGCGGCCCATTTCTCTGCCTTGGCGGTCGTGCGGTTGTACACGGTCACGTCGTGACCCGCCGCTTTCAGGTGCCCCGCCATGGGGTAGCCCATCACGCCCAGACCCAGGAATGCCAGTTTCGCCATCTGTCCCTCTCTCCCATTTCTTGGCCGGGCGCCCTGCCCGCGCCGCGCAACGGTAGCAGGCGGCGGGGGGCTGTCCAGCGATCGACCCGGGTTTTGCCCGCAAGGCGCCCCGGGCGCAATGGGAATGGATCAGGCCGCGCGCGGCGGTGTCGCGGCTGCCGGGGCTAGCTCGGCAAGAACCTCGGCATATTCCGGGTCTTGCGCGGCGAGGTGGAGCGTCGCGCGCAACATGCCCGGCTTGGAGCCGCAGTCGAACCGGATGCCCGAGAAACGCCACCCGGCAAGCCCGTACTCCGTTGCGCCGCGGGCAATGGCATCCGTCAACTGGATCTCGCCGCCCGCACCGGGGGTCTGGGTTTCCAGCGCGTCGAAGATATCGTGATGCAGGATGTAGCGGCCCACGACGGCCTCTTGCGACGGGGCGTCGGCGGGATCGGGCTTCTCGACCATGCCATCGGCGCGCATCAGGCGGCCTTCGCTGCCGGTGACCGACAGGATGCCGTATTTCTTCGTCTCTTCCGGCGCGACGGTCATCGTCGCGATCATGTGGCCGGCGCCAGCGGTCTCGTACGCCTCGACCATTTCCGACAGGCAGCCGGGCTCCCCGAGGATCAGGTCATCGGGCAGGATCACCGCGACCGGCCCCGGCAGGACGAAGGGTTTGGCGCACAGAACTGCATGCCCAAGGCCCAATTGCTCGTTCTGCATGGTGAAGGCCACGTCATCGGCCTTGGGGCACAGGGCGGCCTCTTGCAATTCGTCGGCCAGCGCGCCCTTGCCGCGCTCGGACAATTCCTGTCGCAAGCGCACGTCATCCATCACATGGCGCTGGATGGCGGTCTTGGACGGGTGGCTGACGAACACCATGCGTTCGACACCGGCGGCGCGAGCCTCGTCGATAGCGTACTGGATCAGGGGCGTGTCGATGACCGGCAAAAGCTCCTTCGGGGTCGCCTTGGTGGCCGGCAGAAACCGTGTGCCGAGGCCGGCGACGGGGAAGATTGCGGTGCGAACAGTGCTGGTCATCGGGTGGGGCCCTCCTGTTTTGATGCCGCGGTGCAGCAGACACACCGCTTCCGGTCCTATCTAGGCACCGAACGCCGGAAGGTCAAAAAACGACGCATCAAGTGTCGCAATCCGGCAAAAAATCCTCCATAAGGGGTGAAATGAACCAATCCGCCGAGGATGCTGCCTAATAATTAGGCAGGTCGTGGATCGGCGGGCCGTTTCGGGATGCAGTTGCGGCATGGAGGTTGAAGCGCGACGGACAAGCCCCATTGTTTAGTACATGCTTCGTTGAATGCCCCGCATTGGTAGCGCTATCACCGCTACCCCCGCCGCCGCCGACGCAAACCCGACAGGGTGCCGAGTTCCGTAGCGTAACAGGCGACATGGCCCCACACGGCCCCAGGCGCACCGCCCCGCGCCCAAAACACGGAGAAGACATGAAGATCCAACCCGTCAATGGCGACCCGCTTCCGCATCATGCGAAACCTTTTTCCCGTCTTGCCGTCATCGGTGCGGGGTCCTGGGGAACGGCGCTTGCCGCGACGGCGGCGCGGGCGAGCAGTACGGTGCGGCTATGGGGCCGCTCGGGCGAGGTGGTGGACGCGATCAACCGCGACCACCGAAACCCGCGCTACATGGATGATGTCGACCTGCCCGAAACGCTGCTGGCCGTGCACGAGATGAAGGCCGCACTCGACGGGGCCGAGGCCGCGATGATCGTGGTGCCGTCCCAATCCGTGCGGCTGGTCGCCCGCCAAGTGGCCGAGCACGCGGCGCCGGGCATCCCGATCAGCATCTGCGCCAAGGGGATCGAGGGCGAAACGGGCCTTCTGATGACGCAGGTGGCGGAAGAGGAATTGAAAGGGCACCCCGTCGGCGTCGTGTCCGGCCCGACCTTCGCGCGGGAAACGGCGCTCAACCATCCGACGGCGGCGGTTGCGGCCTTCCCGTTCTCCTACCGCGACCGGCTGCACCCCGGGGACAGCGCGGCGGCCCGCTTTGCCGTGACGCTGACGACCGAAAGCTTCCGGGCCTATGTCTCGGACGACCCGATCGGGGTCGAGGTCGGCGGCGCGGTCAAGAACGTCATCGCCATCGCCTGCGGCATGATGACGGGCGCGGGCTTTGCCGAAAACACCCGTGCCGCGCTGATCACGCGCGGCGTGGACGAGATGAAGGCGCTGGCCGAAGCCCTGGGTGGCCGGCGCGAGACCGTCACCGGCCTGTCCGGGGTCGGTGACCTGACCCTGACATGTTCTTCGCCCACGTCACGGAACATGTCGCTGGGTCAGCAGTTAGGCAAAGGTATTGCGCGCGCAGACTGCTTCGACGGCGCCCCCGTCGTCGTGGAAGGCGAGCGCAATGCGAAATCCGTCACGGACCTGGCGCGGCGCCTGAATGTGCCGATGCCGATCTGTGAAACGGTGCGCTCCATCCTCTTCGATGGAGCCGCCCTCGGCGATGCATTCGCCGCGCTTTGGGCCCGACCGATCGAGTCCGAACCGCGCACGATGGCGCTGTCGCTGACCCATCCGGCGGATGATTCCGCCGTACAAACGCTGGCAGAAAGGATATCATGACCCGACACGAGCAAATCGACATTCCGACCATCGCCGACAAGGACCTGGTGCTTGCCACCGATCTGGACGGCACCTTCCTGGGCGGCACCGACGAGGAGCGCCGCTCTTTCTATGATTGGATTGAAGAGAACCGGTCCCGTGTCGGGCTGATCTTCGTCACCGGGCGCGACCCGGGCTTCATCACCCATCTGACGCGCAAGCAGGGCGTGCCGCGCCCCGACTACGTGATCGGCGATGTCGGCACCACGATTGCCGCGTTCGACGACAGCAATCACGTATCCCCCATCGAAGAGCTCGAAGCCGAGATCGCAGAGAAGTGGGGCGATGCCAATCGCAAGGTTGAAAGCGCGCTGCACCGCGTCTCGGGCCTCAAGCTGCAATCGGCCGCCTTCCGCTATCGTGTCAGCTACGACATGGACCCGAACCGTTTTGACCCGGTCGCCTATGACATCGTGGCCGAGATGGGGCTCGATTCCCTCGTCTCCGCCGATTGCTATTTCGACGTTCTGCCCAAGGACGTGAGCAAGGGTCCGTCCCTGCTGCGCCTGTTGGAGCACCTGGGCATCGACAATCGCAAATGCCTCGTGGCGGGCGATACGATGAACGACCACTCGATGCTTGCCATGGGCGTGCCCGCCGTTGCGGTCGGCAATTCCGAGGCCGCGCTGATCGAGGCGCTGGATGGGCACGACCACGTGCATCTTGCCAAGGAACATGGGGTCGCCGGCATCGCCGAGGCGATCCTGCGTTTCGAGTTCCTGGCCGCAAGCTAAGGGGGGATTACAGCCATGGCATCGGATCTGGTCATCGTTTACCACCGCCAACCCTACGAGGAAGTCGAGGACAAGGACGGCAAGGTCACCTTCCAGGAGAACAAGAGCCCGAATGGCATCGTCCCGACGCTGAAAAGCTTTTTCGGCGCGGTCGATCACGGCGCCTGGATCGCCTGGAAACTGGCCGAAGACAGCGCCAATCCCGGCTTCGAGCAAGTGGTCGAGATCGACGATGCCTACGGCAAATACTCCGTCTCGCGCCTGCCCCTCACCAAGGAGCAGGTGCACGAGTTCTACCACGTCACGTCGAAATCCGCCTTCTGGCCGATCCTGCATTCCTTCAAGGAACGCTACGATTACGACCCGGTGGACTGGCCCAATTTCCGCGAGGTGAACTGGCGCTTTGCCGAGGCGGCGGCGGCCGAGGCCTCGGATGGCGCGCTGGTGTGGGTGCATGACTACAACCTGTGGCTTGTGCCCGGCTACCTGCGCCAGATGCGCCCCGACCTGCGCATCGCCTTCTTCCACCACACGCCCTTCCCCTCGGCGGACGTCTTTAACGTCTTGCCGTGGCGACGCGAGATCGTGGAAAGCCTCCTGGCCTGCGACGTGGTCGGGTTCCACATCCCGCGATACGCCACCAACTTCGTCTCGGTCGCACGCAGCTTGCTGGACGTGACCGTCGAAGACCGTGAAGCCGTCAGCGAGAACCTGACCTTCGAGGGCACGGCGCTGAACGAGCGCACGGTGCCGACCCGCGTTTCCTACAAGGGCCGCGAGGTGGAAATCAGCGTGGCGCCCGTGGGCGTGGACGTGCCCTTCGTCGAGAAAAACGCCGACAGCCCCGAGACCACTGAGCGCACCGCACAGATCCGCGAGGAAATGGGCGCCGCCAAGCTGATCCTGTCGGTGGGCCGCACCGATTACACCAAGGGTGGCCTTGAACAGCTCGCCAGCTTCGAGCGCTTGCTGGAAAAACACCCCGAGTTGGTGGGCAAGGTGCGGCTCATGCATGTTTCGGTCGCGGCCAACCGCAACATGACCGCCTACGAGGAAATCCAAAGCGATATCGAACAGGCCGCCGGTCGGATCAATGGCCGGTTCGGGCGGCTCGACTGGCAGCCGATCGCGCTGATCTCGCGGGCGATCCCCTTCTCGGAACTGATCGCCTATTACCGGGCCGCCGACGTGGCCTGGATCACGCCGCTGGCCGACGGCATGAACCTTGTCGCCAAGGAATTCATCGCCTCGCGCACCGATGGCGACGGGGTTCTCGTGCTGTCGGAATTCGCCGGCGCCGCGGTCGAGCTTGGTTCGGCGGTCATCACCAATCCGTTCTCCTACCGCTCCATGGACAGCGCCATCTTCACGGCCCTCGACATGCCCGAGGACGAGCGCCGCGCCCGCATGGCCGACCTGCGCCGCGCCGTGAGCCGCTACGACGTTCGCGCCTGGGGACGGGCCATCGGTGCGGACCTCGGGATGCAGAAAAAGGGAAATGGCGGCGGCAATACGCCCGCCGCGGCCTGATCCGCCCAAAGGCCAGAACGCGAAACGCCGCCCAATCGGGCGGCGTTTTCGTTTTCTGGACATGCAGGCAGACGCATCTCAAGCGGCACGATGCAATGTCCGGGAAGGATTTGGTGGAGCCAAGGGGAGTCGAACCCCTGACCTCTTGCATGCCATGCAAGCGCTCTCCCAACTGAGCTATGGCCCCATCCTGCACCGGCTGCCCGGCGCGTTCGGTAGCGGCGGTTTAGTGGCACTGACCGGGCAGTTCAAGCGAAAAAATCACCTGCCCCACCAGCGCATCCGCCGCTGCCGCGATCAGCTTTCGTCGCTGTCGTCCGACGCGACATCGGCCAGGTCGTCCAACGCGACCGTATCGCTGTCGTCGTCATCGTCCAGCACATCGTCGTCGTCGATATCGACATCCGAATCGTCATCGATATCCAGATCGTCGTCGAGCACCACCTCGTCATCGGTGTCCTCTTCCGACTTCTTCTTGGCCGTCTTCGGATCCGCCTTGTCGGCGACAAGCGTGCGTCCGCCCTTGCCGGTATCCAGTTCGACGACTTCCCCCGTGTAGGGGCTGACGATCGGATTCTGGTTCAGATCGTAAAACCGTTTGCCGGTCGTGGGGCAAACGCGTTTAACGCCCCATTCCTCTTTGGGCATGACACCCCCTTCAATCATCGCTATCGAGAGAATTGCGGCCATCTGCCATACTGTCGGAAGCGTGTAAAGCCTTTCCCGGCAATCCGGCGAAGGGTCCGGCCACAACAAACCCCGGAGCGGAGATTGGCACCCAGACCGCCTGTTTCAACCCATGTACTTCCCGGCGATCCGCCGGTCGAAGTCAGGTTGCGCCGGAGCGCCCGCGCCAAACGCTTTTCCCTGCGTGTCAGCCGCTCGGACGGGCGTGTGTCGCTCAGCCTGCCGCAATGGGCCCCCGAGGCCGAGGCGCTGGCCTTTCTGCGCGCGCGCGAGGATTGGGTGCGCCGGCACCTGCAGGACGCCCCGCCCCCCAAGCTGGCGCGCGTGGGCGCGATGGTGCCGATCTGCGGCACCCTCCGCCCGGTCGAAAGCGGAGCGGGGCGCGCCGCGCGCTTCGACGGCGGTGTCATCCACGTCCCGCCCGGCCCGCGGGAGGGGCCCCGGATCAAGGCCCTGCTCACGGCTCTGGCCCGCGACAGGCTCGCCTCCGCCGTTGCCCGCCATGCCGAGACGCTTGGGCGCGTGCCCGGTCGCCTCAGCCTGCGGGATCCAAGGTCGCGGTGGGGCAGTTGCTCGGCCAGGGGGGATTTGATGTTTTCCTGGCGGCTGATCATGGCGCCGCCCGAAATCCTCGACTACGTCGCCGCCCACGAGGTCGCGCATCTCGCCGAGATGAACCATTCTGCCGCCTTCTGGGCGGTCTGCCAGCAGCTTTGCCCCGAGACCGACCGCCACCGCGCATGGCTCAAGGCGCATGGCGCCGACCTCCTGTCCTGGCGCTTCGACAGTCCTCCCAGCACGTAGGTCCCAGCCATGCTGATGAACCCCCGCCCCACCGATACCGGCGCCGCCGTTGCCCATGACCGGGTCTACCGCGCCCTGCGCTCGCGCATCATGCATGGCGAGGTCGGCCCGGGGCAGGCCATGACCCTGCGCGGTCTGGGCCGCGAATTCGGCGTCTCCATGACCCCCGCGCGCGAGGCCGTCCGGCGGCTGGTCTCCGAAGGCGCGCTGTTTCTCTCCGCCTCGGGCCGTGTCTCGACGCCCGAGCTCTCGAACGAACGCATCGAGGAACTGGCCGCGATCCGCGCGCTTCTGGAACCCGAGCTGTCCGCCCGCGCCCTGCCCCGCGCACATCCGGCGCTGATCGAGCGCATGGAAGCGATCAATGCCGCCATCGCCCAGAACGTCGCCCGCCGCGACGCGGTCGCCTATATCCGCTCCAACCTCGAGTTTCACCGCACGCTCTACCTGCGCGCGCAGGCCCCGGCGATGCTGGCCTTGGCCGAAACAGTCTGGCTGCAACTCGGCCCCACGATGCGCGCGCTTTACGGGCGGCTGAACCGCACCGAACCGCCGCAGCACCACAAGCTGATCCTCGCCGCGCTGAAGGCAGGCGACGAACCCGGCCTGCGACTCGCCGTGCGGGCCGATGTGACCCAGGGCCTGCGGCTCCTCGCCACCTGATCCGATCTTTATCCCGGAAAATATGCACGCGCGGAACGCGCGCGCGGGGCAAGGGGGTCAAGACCCCTTGCCCCGCGACACCGGGCGACGCCAAGGGCGGCGCAAAATCCCTCGGGCCTCAGCCCGTCCGCGCCAAGTTGGCGTCCGGCACCCAGCCAACACACCCATCCGCATGGCGGCAGAGCCACCAACCGGCATGCGTTTCCAGCAAGGTCACAAGATCACCGGCACGAACGGTCAATTCCACGGAGTCGAACGCCATGCTGGCCCGGCCCTCCACCACGAGGCCCTCGGGCAACCACCCACCCAAGCCCTCTGCGTTCACGCACCAGCGCCAGCCAGGGTTGTCCGGGTCCGTGCCTCCGGCCGATAGGCGCTCCCCCCGCGCGACACGCAGCGCGGGGGTGTAGCTGGCCGTCCAGGCCGCCGTGACGCGGGCTGTCTCAGCTATGGATCGGCCCGTCACCGCAGGCCAGCGCCGCTTCGCGCACGGCCTCGGAATAGGTCGGGTGCGCGTGGCAGGTCAGTGCAAGGTCCTGCGCGCTGGCGCCGAATTCCATCGCGACGCAGATCTCGTGGATCAGATCGCCCGCCATCGGCCCGATGATATGCGCACCCAGAATGCGATCGGTCTCCTTGTCGGCCAGGATCTTGACGAAACCATCGGCGGCGAAATTCGCCTTCGCGCGGCCGTTGCCCATGAACGAGAATTTGCCCACCTTGTAGGCGCGTCCCGCCTCTTTCAGGGCCTCCTCGGTCTGGCCGACGCTGGCCACTTCGGGGTGGGTGTAGATCACGCCCGGGATCACGTCGTAATTCACGTGCGCATGCTTGCCCGCGACCACCTCGGCCACGGCCATGCCCTCATCCTCGGCCTTGTGGGCCAGCATCGGGCCGGCGATGGCGTCGCCGATGGCGTAGACGCCCTTCACATTCGTGGCCCAGTGGCCGTCGGTCTTGATCTGGCCGCGCTCGGACATCTCGACTCCGAGGGCGTCGAGGCCAAGCCCATCCGTATAGGGCTTGCGGCCCGTCGCCACCAGAACGACATCGGCATCGACGGTCGCCTCGCTGTCATCCTTGCGCAGCTTGTAGGTGACCTTGGCCTTGGTCTTGGTCGCCTCGACCGACTGGACCGCCGCGCCGAGGGTGAAGGACAGGCCCTGTTTCGCCAGAAGGCGCTGGAAGGTCTTGCAGACCTCACCGTCCATGCCGGGCGTGATCTGGTCGAGGAATTCGATCACCTGCACCTCGGCGCCCAGGCGGGCATAGACCGAGCCAAGCTCCAGCCCGATGACGCCCGCGCCGATCACGACCATCTTCTTGGGGATCTTGGGCAGCGACAGCGCGCCCTCGGAGGTTACGACAACCTTCTCGTCGATCTCGATTCCGGGCAGCGCCGAAGGCTCGGACCCCGTTGCGATGATGATGTTTTTCGCCTCGTGCACCTCGTCGCCGACCTTGACCTTGCCGGCCTCGGGGATGGAGCCCCAGCCTTTCAGCCAGTCGATCTTGTTCTTCTTGAACAGGAATTCGATGCCCTTGGTGTTCTGGCCGATCACGTCGTCCTTGTAGGCCTGCATCTGTTTCCAGTCGACCGACGGGGATTTGCCCTTGAGGCCCATTTTCGCGAAATTGTGTTCCGCTTCATGCAGCTGGTGGGAGGCATGCAGCAGCGCCTTGGACGGGATGCAGCCGATATTGAGGCAGGTGCCGCCAAGCGTCTCGCGCCCTTCGACGCAGGCCGTTTTCAGGCCCAGTTGCGCGCAGCGGATGGCGCAGACATAGCCGCCGGGGCCGGAGCCGATCACGATCACATCGTACTGGGACATGGGTGTCTCCTATCCAGTTCTTGCAGTCACAGGGCGTACACACCCCGTACACACCCCGTACATACACGAGGCCAGATGATGATGCGCGGCGGATCTGCCCGCCGCGGGTGAAACCCGCTGACCCGCCGCCTCAGAGAAGCGCGGCGATCAGCATGATGACGGTCGCGACGAACCCCACGGCCCAGATCAGGCTGCGCCAAGGGGTCAGCCCCTGCGCGTAGGCCGGCACGTAGAGGATGCGCGAGATGAGATAGGCGTGCGCGCAAAGCTGCGTCACGGTGGTGGACTGGTCCGAGACCGAGATCACGACGGCGGCAATCCCGAAGAGAATCAGCCCCTCGAAATGGTTGTTCATCGCCCGTTGCAGGCGGCCCGCGACGCCGGTCAATTCGCGCTTTTCATCACGCGGGCCGGCCGCGTATTCCGTGCCGACCTGCCCCTGCGCGGTGACCGAGAACAGGCCGATCTGAACGACCTGCAACAGCGCGGCGAGGGTGAGGACGGTTAGTTCGGTGGTCAATTCCATGTCTCCGAAGAGGGAGGGAGAGGCGGGACAAGTCCCGCCCTACGGCGCACCGTAGGGCGGGATTCATCCCGCCACTGGATTACAGATCCATCAGCAGGCGACGGGGATCCTCCAGCGCCTCTTTCACGCGGACGAGGAAGGTCACAGCACCTTTGCCGTCGACGATGCGGTGGTCGTAGCTGAGGGCCAGGTACATCATCGGGCGGATCTTGATCTCGCCGTTGATGACCATCGGGCGTTCCTGGATCTTGTGCATGCCCAGGATACCCGATTGCGGCGGGTTCAGGATGGGCGAGGACATGAGCGAGCCGTAGACACCCCCGTTCGAGATGGTGAAGGTGCCGCCCTGCATCTCGGCCATCGAGAGCTTGCCGTCACGGGCGCGCTTGCCCTTCTCGGCGATCGCCTTTTCGAGATCGGCAAAGGACATCTGGTCGGCGTCGCGGATGACGGGCACGACGAGGCCCTGGGGCGTGCCGGCGGCGATGCCCATGTGCACGAAGTTCTTGTAAACGATCTCCTGCCCGTCGATCTCGGCATTCACCTCGGGCACTTCGCGCAGCGCGTGGCAGCAGGCCTTGGTGAAGAAGGACATGAAGCCGAGGCGCACGCCGTGCTTCTTCTCGAAGGCGTCCTTGTACTGGTTGCGGAGCGCCATGACCTCGGTCATGTCCACCTCGTTATAGGTGGTCAGGATCGCGGCGGTGTTCTGCGCGTCCTTGAGGCGGCGGGCGATGGTCTGGCGCAGGCGGGTCATCTTGACCCGCTCCTCGCGCGCGGCGTCCTCGGCCGGGCTGGGCGCGCGGGGGGCGGCGGCAGGCGCAGGGGCCGGGGCAGCGGCGGTTACGGCGGCGGCAGCGCCCGAGGCGGCCTTCATCACGTCTTCCTTCATGATGCGGCCATCCTTGCCGGTGCCTTGCACGTTGGCCGGGTCGATGCCCTTTTCGGCCATCAGCTTCTTGGCCGACGGGGCATCTTCGACATCCTTGCCGGTGCTGGATGCGGGGGCGGCGGCCTGCGGGGCCGGGGCGGCGGCGGGGGCCGAGGCGGCCGCGCCTTCGCCTGCTGTCAGAATGGCAAGCTTGCCACCCGCTTCGACCGTGTCGCCTTCACCGGCGAGGATCTCGGACAGGACACCGGCGGCGGGGGCCGGAACCTCGACCGAGACCTTGTCGGTTTCCAGCTCACACAGCATTTCGTCCTGCGCGACCGTGTCGCCCGCTTTCTTGAACCAGGTCGAGACGGTCGCCTCGGTCACGCTTTCACCAAGCGCGGGGACCATCACGTCGACGGCTTCCCCGCCACCCGAGGCTTCGGGCGCGGCCTCGGCCTTGGCTTCGGGCTTGGCGGCGGGGGCAGCGCCCTCCCCTTCGCTGAGCGTGGCGAGGAGCGCGTCGACGCCCACGGTCTCGCCCTCGGCGGCGACGATTTCGCCAAGCGTGCCGGCGGCGGGGCTGGGCACCTCGACCGTCACCTTGTCGGTTTCCAGCTCACAGAGCATTTCGTCCACCGCGACGGAATCGCCCGGCTGCTTGAACCAGGTGGCCACGGTGGCTTCGGTGACGCTTTCGCCCAAGGTGGGGACGCGAACTTCGATCGACATGTCTTCTTACCCTTCGATGGTCAGCGCGTCGTTCACGAGCGCGGCTTGTTGGGATTTGTGTTGGCTGGCGAGACCCGTTGCCGGCGAGGCGCTGGCGGCGCGACCGGCGTAACGGGGGCGCGAATGGGTGGCGCCGATGCGGCCCAGCACCCATTCGAGGTTCGGTTCGACGAAGGTCCAGGCGCCCTGGTTCTTGGGCTCTTCCTGGCACCAAACGATCTCGGCGCCCTTGAAACGCTCCAACTCCTTCATCAGCGCGAGCGCCGGGAAGGGGTAGAACTGTTCGAGACGCAGGAGGTAAACGTCGTCGATCCCACGGGCGTCGCGTTCTTCGAGCAGGTCGTAATAGACCTTGCCCGACGAGATCACGACGCGGCGGATCTTGTCGTCGGCCTTGAGCTTCGTGTCGGAATGGCCCTTTTCGGCGTCATCCCACAGCACGCGGTGGAAGCTGGACCCGGTGGTGAAATCCTCGGCATCCGAGATCGCCAGTTTGTGCCGCAGAAGCGATTTCGGCGTCATCAGGACCAGCGGCTTGCGGAAGCTGCGATGGATCTGGCGGCGCAGGATGTGGAAATAGTTCGCCGGGGTCGAGCAGTTGGCGACGATCCAGTTATCCTCGGCCGACATCTGCAGGAAGCGTTCGAGGCGGGCCGAGGAGTGTTCCGGCCCCTGCCCTTCGAACCCGTGCGGCAGCAGCATGACAAGGCCCGACATGCGCAGCCACTTGCGTTCGCCCGACGAGATGAACTGGTCAAACATGATCTGGGCGCCGTTGGCGAAATCGCCGAACTGGGCCTCCCACATCACCAGCGCGTTGGGTTCGGCCAGCGAGTAGCCGTATTCGAACCCGAGCACCGCGTATTCCGACAGCATCGAGTCGATGACCTCGTATTTCTGCTGCCCCTCGCGGATGTGGTTGAGCGGATAGTAGCGATCCTCGGTCGATTGATCGACGAGGCCGGAGTGCCGCTGGCTGAACGTGCCCCGCGTCGAATCCTGCCCCGACAGGCGGACGGGGTAGCCTTCGGTCAGCAGGCTGCCGAAGGCCAGCGCCTCGGCTGTGGCCCAGTCGAACCCCTGGCCGGTTTCGAACATCTGCTTTTTCGACTCGAGCAGGCGGCCCACCGTCTTGTGCAGGGTGAAATCCTCGGGCGCGGTGGTCAGGGCACGCCCGACCTCGGCCATGGTTTCGGGCGCGATGGCGGTTTCGCCGCGCTGGTATTCCTCGCCCTCGCGGTTGAGGTGCGACCAGCGCCCGTCCAGCCAGTCGGCCTTGTTGGGCTTGTATTCCTTGCCGCGCTCGAACTCTTCGTTCAGATGCGCCTGGAAGGCGGCCTTCATGTCCTCGATCTCGCCCTCGGGGATCAGGCCGTCCTTCACCAGCCGCTCGGTGTAGATCTGCAGCGTGGTCTTCTGCGTCTTGATCTTCTTGTACATGAGCGGGTTGGTGAACATGGGCTCATCGCCCTCGTTGTGACCGAACCGGCGGTAGCAGAACATGTCGATGACCACGTCCTTGCCGAACATCTGGCGGAACTCGATCGCGACCTTGGCGGCGTGAACCACGGCCTCGGGGTCGTCACCGTTCACGTGGAAGATCGGCGCCTCGACCATCAGGGCGATGTCCGTCGGATAGGGCGAGGAGCGCGAGAAATGCGGCGCGGTGGTGAAGCCGATCTGGTTGTTCACCACGAAATGGATCGTGCCGCCGGTGCGGTGCCCGCGCAGGCCCGAGAGGCCAAAGCCCTCGGCCACGATGCCCTGGCCTGCAAAGGCCGCGTCGCCGTGCAGAAGCACGCCCAGAACCTGCTTGCGCTCGGCATCGCCCAACTGGTCCTGCTTGGCGCGAACCTTGCCCAGAACGACGGGGTTCACCGCCTCCAGGTGCGAGGGGTTGGCCGTCAGCGACAGGTGAACGGTGTTGCCGTCAAACTCCCGGTCGCTGGAGGCACCGAGGTGGTATTTCACGTCGCCCGAGCCGTCCACATCCTCGGGCTTGAAGCTGCCGCCCTGGAACTCGTTGAAGATGGCGCGATAGGGTTTCTGCATCACGTTGGCCAGAACCGACAGGCGGCCCCGGTGCGGCATGCCGATGACGATCTCGTTCACGCCGAGGGCGCCGCCGCGCTTGATGATCTGCTCCATCGCGGGGATCAGCGACTCGCCGCCATCGAGGCCGAAACGCTTGGTGCCCATGTACTTGACGTGCAGGAATTTCTCGAAGCCTTCGGCCTCGACCATCTTGTTCAGGATGGCCTTGCGCCCTTCGCGGGTGAAGGCGATTTCCTTGCCGAAACCTTCGATCCGCTCCTTCAGCCAGGCGGCCTGCTCGGGGTCGGAGATGTGCATGTATTGCAGCGCGAAGGTGCCGCAATAGGTGCGCTTCACGATCTCGACGATCTGCCGGATCGAGGCGGTCTGAAGCCCCAGCACGTTGTCGAGGAAAATCGGGCGATCCATGTCGGCCTCGGTGAAGCCGTAGGATTTCGGATCAAGCTCGGGATGCGGGGTCTGGTCGCGCATGCCAAGCGGGTCGAGATCGGCCACCAGATGCCCCCGGATCCGGTAGGCCCGGATGAGCATGAGCGCGCGGATCGAATCCAGCACGGCGCGTTGCACCTGTTGGTCGCTCAGCTCGACGCCCTTTTCGAGCGCCTTTTCCTTGATCTTGCGGCCCGCTTCCTTGACCTCGGCCTGCGCCGCCGGCCATTCGCCGGTCAGGGCGTTGGTCCAGTCATCGGCGGGCTGCGGCGGCCAGTCGGGGCGCGCCCAGGACGGGCCCTGCGCCTCGGCTTTCACGTCGATCTCGGAATCGCCCAGGGCTTCGAAGAAGGCGCGCCAGCCCTCGTCCACCGCGGCGGGGTCGTTGGCGTATTGCGCGTAAAGCTGTTCGAGATAGGCGGCGTTGTGCCCCTGCATGAAGCTTGAGGCGTGGAACTGATCGTTGGGGCTTTGATCGGTCATTTTTGCTCCTCCGGTGAGCGGGTCGCGGCCTGCGCGGTTGATCCTGCACAGGCGCGGAATTCAAGGGTCAATCGGTTGTAGCCTGGGGCGAAATGATGAGTTGGGTCAGCAGGCCCTGGGACGCGGCCAGCGGCGGGGTCATCGCGTCCTGCGGGGTCGAGACGGCGTAGAAGGCGAAGGTCGCGCCGGGCGTCGGGGTCGGCGTTTCGGGAATGGCGGCGCGGGTCACCACGCCCGCCTGATCGGTGTGGCCCGTCTCGGTCCAGATGGCCCACAGCTCAGACATCAGGGCGTCGTCGGGGCCGGTAGCCATCCAGCACAGGACGCGCTGACGGCCATCGGGCGCAAGATCGCCCCCGATGAAAAGCGTTTGTCCTTCGCGCTGCAAGACGTTGCGCCCGTCGGTGCGCGCGGCCCAATCGACGCGTTGCGCCTGGCGCAGGCCGGCAGTTTCGGCGGCGGCGGGGTCGAACTCGACCACCAGCAGGGCCAGGAACGCGTCGCTCAGACGGTCGAGCGCCGGGCCCCGCGTGGCCTCGGGCACCGGCTGCCAGCCCATCGCCTGAAGGTCGGCGACGTAGCGGGCCGGATCGAAATGCGTGTCGAGGCAGGGTTCGAGGCTGCCGACCGTCGTGCCCTGGGCGCGCACCGGCAAGGCCATGAAGATCGCGACGGCCAAGGCCACCAGCGCCAGGGCGCCCAGCCCGTGCGCTGTGCGCCAGATCGCCGCCAGGGTTCGCTTCCGGTCGTCGCTCATGGCTGCGGCTCCTCTCCGTAGCTGTTGGGCCCTCTCGACCCGGCCGTGCCCGGAAGGATCATCAGGGCGTCGAGGCCCATGAACGACCCGCCGGGCTTGGTGCGGTCATGCAGGCGGCGCACGCCCACGGCGACAAGCGGCAGGATCGTCAGGAAGAACCAGAAGCTGGTGACCGGCAGAAGCTGGGCATGGATCGACAGCGGGTCGGCGAAGGCCCCGGCCAGGCGCGCGCCCACCAGGTCGACGGGCGGCCAGAACAGCAAGAAGTCGATCACGTAGGCCACGAGGGCACCCAGCGTCACGAAGAGGTAGAACCACCAGAATTCGGAGCGACGCGCGCGGCCGTCAAAGGTCGTCGCCTTGGCAATGCAAGTGCGGATCGACTCCTTGAAGGTCACACGCGTCCTCCTTCTTGTCTTTCGGATCTGCCGAGCCCTCCTCTGGCCCGGCAGACCGGCCCGGACCGGATCAGCCGATGGCCTGAACCACCGCCTCGCCCAGAGAGGCGGGGCTTTCGGCAACCACGATCCCGGCGGATTTCATCGCCTCGATCTTGTCCTCGGCGCCGCCCTTGCCGCCGGCGACGATGGCGCCGGCATGGCCCATGCGACGGCCCGGAGGGGCGGTGCGGCCCGCGATGAAGCCTGCGGTCGGCTTCCAGCGGCCCTTTTTCTTCTCGTCGGCGAGGAATTGCGCGGCTTCCTCTTCGGCCGAGCCGCCGATCTCGCCGATCATGATGATCGCCTCGGTCTCGTCATCGGCGAGGAACCATTCCAGCACGTCGATATGCTCGGTGCCCTTGATCGGGTCGCCGCCGATACCGACGCAAGTCGACTGGCCAAGGCCCACATCGGTGGTCTGCTTGACCGCCTCGTAGGTCAGCGTCCCCGAGCGGGAGACGACGCCGACCTTGCCGCGCTTGTGGATGTGGCCAGGCATGATGCCGATCTTGCAGGCGTCAGGCGTGATGACACCGGGGCAGTTCGGGCCGATCAAGACCGAGGACGAGCTTTCCAGCGCGCGCTTGACCTTCATCATGTCGAGGACCGGAATGCCCTCGGTGATGCAGCAGATCAGCTCCATCTCGGCGTCGATCGCCTCGAGGATGGAGTCGGCGGCGAACGGCGGCGGCACGTAGATGACCGTGGCGTTGGCCTCGGTCGCGTGCTTGGCTTCGTGCACCGAGTTGAAGACGGGCAGGTCCAGGTGGGTCATGCCCCCTTTGCCCGGGGTCACGCCACCGACCATCTTGGTGCCGTAGGCGATGGCCTGTTCGGAGTGGAAGGTGCCCTGAGAGCCGGTGAAGCCCTGGCAGATCACCTTGGTGTTTTCGTCGACGAGGACTGCCATTTTCTTACCCCTTCACCGCTTTCACGATCTTCTCGGCGGCGTCCGACAGGTCGTCGGCCGCAATCACGTTCAGGCCGGAGGATGCGATGATCTCCTTGCCCTTCTCGACATTGGTGCCTTCCAGGCGCACCACCAGCGGAACCTGAAGGCCCACTTCCTGCACGGCGGCGATGACGCCCTCGGCGATGATGTCGCAGCGCATGATCCCGCCGAAGATGTTGACGAGGATGCCCTTCACGTTCTGGTCCGAGGTGATGATCTTGAACGCCTCGGTGACCTTTTCCTTGGTGGCGCTGCCGCCCACGTCGAGGAAGTTGGCCGGCTCGGACCCGTAGAGCTTGATGATGTCCATCGTCGCCATGGCCAGGCCCGCGCCGTTCACCATGCAGCCGATCTCACCATCCAGCGCGATGTAGTTGAGGTCATACTTGGACGCTTCGAGTTCCTTGGCGTCTTCCTCGGTCTCGTCGCGCAGGTCGGCCACGTCGGGCTGGCGGTAGAGCGCGTTGCCGTCGAAGCCCAGCTTGGCGTCGAGCAGCTTGAGGTTGCCATCGGTGGTGACGATCAGCGGGTTGATCTCGAGCATCTCCATGTCCTTCTCGGTGAAGGCCTTGTAGAGGCAACCGAGGAGCGACACGCATTGCTTGACCTGGAGCCCTTCCAGCCCGAGGGCGAAGGCGACGCGGCGGCCGTGGTAGGGCATGAAGCCCGTGACCGGGTCGATCGAGAAGTTCAGGATCTTTTCAGGGGTCGAGGCCGCGACTTCCTCGATGTCCATGCCGCCTTCGGTGGAGGCGACGATCGAGATGCGGCTGGTCTGACGGTCGACGAGGAAGGCGAGGTAAAGCTCGCGCGAGATGTCGGAGCCATCTTCGATATAGACGCGGTTGACCTGCTTGCCGGCGGGGCCCGTCTGGTGCGTGACCAGGGTGCGGCCCAGCATCTTCTTGGCTTCCTCGGCGGCCTCTTCGACCGACTTGGCGAGGCGGACACCGCCCTTTTCGCCGGCGCTTTCCTCGACGAAGTGGCCCTTGCCGCGGCCGCCTGCGTGGATCTGCGCCTTGACCACCCAAATGGGGCCGTCGAGTTCGCCTGCGATGGTCTTAGCCTCTTCGGCCCGGGTCACGATGTGACCTTCGGAAACCGGGGCGCCGTAGTCGCGAAGCAGGGCCTTCGCTTGGTATTCATGAATGTTCATGAAACTGTCCCGTCACTGGTGCTAGTCGCCCAAGGCTTAAGCACAACCGGAACGCGCAATACAGGAGAAAACAGGCGCAAAGCCGTTTCAACCGCGAAAAAGCGACATTTGTGATCACAGCTTGAAAAAGTGTGATCACACGTTAGCGGCGCCATCGGTATGCGGCGGCATACTGAGGCGACTCAGGCGTTCTTGGACGACTCGGTTTGCGCGGCGCGCTGCGTCAACGTCAGGCAGAGCCGGGTCGCCAGCGCCATGTCCTGCACCGAGATCCATTCCAGCGGTCCGTGGATATTCTGCATGCCGGTGAAGAGGTTGGGGCACGGCACACCCATTTCGGTCAGGCGCGAGCCGTCCGTGCCACCCCGGATCGGAACGCTGACCGGCTCCAGCCCGAGGTCTTTCACCGCGTCGCGGGCCAGATCGACGGGGGTCATGTCCTCCTCCAGCCAGTAGCGCATGTTGCGATACTGCTTTCGGATCTCGCAGGTGATCCTGGCGCGCGGCTCGGTCGCCTGCACGGCGGCGCAGACCTGTTTCAGCATCTCGCCCTTGGCGGCCAGCCCCTCGCGTTCGAAGTCGCGCAGGATGAAGCGCAGGCTGGCATGCGCCGCGCTGCCGTTCAGATCGGTGACCATCCAGAAGCCTTCGCGGTCGCCGGTGGTCTCGGGCGTCATGGTGGCTTGCGGCAGCATGTCGATGATCTTGGCGGCCAGATGCAGGGCATTCACCAGCTTGCCAGTAGCAAGACCGGGGTGGATCGAGACGCCCTCGATCTCGACATAGCCGCCATCGGCCGAGAAGGTCTCATATTCGATCTCGCCCACGCGCTGCCCGTCGAAGGTATAGGCGAAATCGGCGCCGAGATCCTTGGGCAAGCGCTCGTCCACGCCGCGCCCGATCTCCTCGTCGGGGGTGAAGGCGATGCGGACGGGACCGCGTTTCATGTCCGGGTCGGCCAGCATCTGCCGCGCGGCGGTCATGATGATCGCGACCCCCGCCTTGTCATCCGCGCCCAGAAGGGTCGTGCCCGAAGCGGTGACGATGTCATGGCCCTGTTTCTCGGCGAGATAGGGGTTGTCCTCGGGCGTCAGCTGCAACTCGGGCGCGTCCGGGTAGGTGATCGCGCCGCCGTTGTAGCCGCGAATGACGCGCGGCTTCACGCCCGTGGCGTTGAATTGCGGCGCGGTGTCGACATGGGCGAGAAAGCCGACGGTCGGGCCGGGAACGGTGCCCGGGATCGTCGCCAGAACCGCGCCGTAGTCGGTCAGCGTCACGTCCTGCGCGCCGATCTCCTGTAGCTCCCTGACCAGCAAGTTCTGCATGTCGAGCTGGATCGCGGTCGAGGGCTGGCTGGGCGAGTTTTCGTCGCTCTGGCTGTCGATGGCGGTGTAGCGCAGCAGGCGCTCTTCCAGTTCGGCGTCGAAATCGCGGGGCATGGGTCACCTTTGTCGTGGGATCGCCTCGATGAAGGGCGCGCGCGTGGGGGAAGTCAACCGCACCACGCGACAAAACCCTTGCCCAAGGCGCGGGTTGGGCGGCAGATTTCCGACCATTGATGACGTCCGCGGACAAGGATTTTCAGGATGCGTATTCGTGCTTTGGTATCGGCTTTTTGGGCCGTCGGTTTTTTCACTCTGACGATGCTGATGCCTGCGCCGAGCTCGGCGCAAACTGATGGATGGGGACCGATCTTCGACCCCGATCGGTTCGGAGCCGGGCAAGGCGCCTGCTGGAGCGGTGGCGAGAATGCGGCCTGCCTCATGCTGACCTGCCGCGATGGCGGCCCGTTCGAGATCGGGTTGATGGCCTATGGCGGCGGATTCGGATTTGAACCGCTGCTGCCGGTGTTCATCCGCGTCGATGGCGGGCAGACCTACCGCCTCGATATGACGCCGTTGAACCTCGTCGGATATCAGCATGCGGCGATCCCCTATGACCCGGCCCGCCATGGCGCGTTGTTACGGGCCTTGCGCAGCGCGCAGAGTGCGACGGTCGCGCTGTATCAGCCCGACTCGAACCCCCTGCCCTATGTGCTGGGCAACCGCCCCGCGGCGGTGGATCGCGCCATGGCGACTTGCGGCGCGGCCCCGTTGAATGCCCCGACGGCGACCCCCGGCACAGATGCTGCGCGCTTCGTGCGCGTGGACCCGCAGTTGCGCGACCCGCAGGCGACGGCGCTTGCCGCGCAATTAATGGCGACGGTTTTGGCGCAGGAGCCCGAAACGGATGTGTCGGCCAGCGTGGCGGCCTTGCCGGATGGGCGACGCATCCTGGTGGTCGAGCACGGGGTCAGCACATACAGCTACGGCATCACGGGGGTGGGCACATTTATCTTCACCGCCGAGCCGGGCGGCGCGTTTCGGCCCGCCTACCAGACGACCGTCGTGGCGGCGTGGCTCGACACCGCGCAATTGTCCGAGGGGTTTCCGGACCTTTGGGTTCAGAACTATCGCGGGATCAACCAGCCCTATGGCGTCTGGCGACATATCGGCGGGCGCTACGTGCATCAGCGCAACGTGCCTGCGACCTGAGCCAACAAAAAGGGCGGCCAAAACGGCCGCCCTTCGAAAACTCCGCAGCTCGCCGGGTCAGGCGAGGGTTTCGTCGATGCCCTTGCAGGCGTCGACCAGGCCTTTCACGGCGTTGACCGAGTTGTCGAACATGGCCTGTTCGTCCTTGGTCAGCTGGATCTCGACGATCCGCTCGATGCCGCCGGCGCCGATCACGGTGGGAACGCCCACGTAGAAGCCCTTGAGCCCGAACTGGCCGTCGCAATAGGCGGCGCAGGGCAGGACGCGTTTCTGGTCCTTGAGGTAGGCTTCGGCCATTTCGATGGCGGAGGTGGCGGGCGCGTAGAAGGCCGAGCCGGTTTTCAGCAGGCCGACGATCTCGGCGCCGCCGTCACGGGTGCGCTGAACGATGGCGTCCAGCTTGTCCTGCGTGGTCCAGCCCATTTCGACCAGGTCGGGCAGCGGGATGCCGGCGACGGTCGAGTAGCGGACCGACGGCACCATCGTGTCGCCATGACCGCCCAGAACGAAGGCCGTGACGTCCTTCATCGAGACGTCGAATTCCTCGGCCAGGAAGTGGCGGAAGCGTGCGCTGTCCAGCACACCGGCCATGCCGCAGACTTTCTCCGGCGGCAGGCCCGAGAATTGTTGCAGCGCCCAGACCATCGCGTCGAGCGGGTTGGTGATGCAGATGACGAAGGCGTCGGGAGCATTGTCGCGGATGCCCTCGCCCACGGCCTTCATGACCTTGAGGTTGATGCCCAGCAGGTCGTCGCGGCTCATCCCCGGCTTGCGCGGCACACCGGCGGTCACGATGCAGACATCGGCGCCCGCGATGTCGGCATAGTCGTTCGTGCCCTTCAGCTTGGCGTCGAATTTCTCGGACGGGCCGGATTCGGCGATGTCGAGTGCCTTGCCCTGGGGCGTGCCCTCGGCAATGTCGAAGAGGACGACGTCGCCCAATTCCTTCAGCGCGGCGAGGTGGGCAAGCGTGCCACCGATCTGGCCTGCGCCGATCAGCGCAATCTTGGGTCTGGCCATGAGATTGTTCTCCAAGTCCCTCGTTGATATCGGCGCGAGGGGTAGCCGCCCGCCCCGCCTCGTGCAAGCCTGCTGCAGCGCGGCGGCGCATCAAGCCGTCCCGGGGGACAGGAAAATCCGGCATCAAGCGCCTGAAATTCCGCAGGAAAGGAAACCGATGCCCGAAATTTGGGTGTTTGTCATCGCGGCGCTCGGGGCGCTCTTGGCCGGGGTGTCCAAGGGCGGCTTCGGCGCGGGGCTCGGCTTTGCCAGTTCCGCGATTCTCGCCATCGTGATCGACCCGGCCACGGCGCTGGCGCTGATGCTGCCGGTGCTGATGGTGATCGATCTGGCCACGCTCGGACCTTATTGGCGCAAGTGGCACACGCCCTCGGCCAAGGTCGTCATCCTCGGCTCGCTGCCGGGAATGGCGATCGGCGCGGCGCTGTTTTCGGTGGTGTCGGCGGATGTGATCCGGGTGCTGATCGGGCTGGTGGCCGTGGCCTTCCCGCTGTTCCAACTGGCCCGGGCACGGGGCTGGGTTTCGCCGAAACCCCAACCTTTCAACGCGAAGGCCGGGTTGGTGTCCGGTCTGGCCGTCGGGTTCACCTCGTTCATCAGTCATGCAGGCGGGCCACCCCTGGCCGTTTTCATGTTGTCGCAGGAAGGCATCGGGAAGACGCAATACCAGGCCACGACGGTGATCGTGTTCTGGGTCGTCAATGCCATCAAGGCGGGCATCTACACGGCGATCGGGCTGTTCACCCTCTCGACCCTCGGGGTCAGCGCCGCGATGGTGCCCTTCGCGCTGGTCGGCACATGGATCGGGGTCAAGGCGCACCGCCTGATTCCCGAACGGGCCTTTTTCCTTGTCACCTATGTCGGGTTGACGGCCACCGGGGCCAAGCTGTTGTTGGACGGGCTGACCTGAGGGCTGCGAAATGGCCGCGCAACAATATTTCTTCTGCAGCGCGGCATTTTTAACTTGATTTCGCGGCGGCAGCATGGTTCCTGACGCGCCAAAGGTTGGCATACAATGATATGCGGAGGGTCTCATGGGACATCGCGCACACCCGTACCGGTCGGTTCTCTATATTCCCGGGTCCAAGCCCCGGGCGCTGGAAAAGGCCAAGACCATGGCCGTGGACGCGATCATCTTCGACCTCGAAGATGCTGTTGCGGCCGAGGAAAAGCCGAATGCCCGCAAGCTCTTGGCCGAGACGCTGGCGGCTGGCGGCTATGGTCCCCGCGCCCAGCTTGTCCGCATCAACGGGTTCGATACGGAATGGGGAAATGACGACCTCGACGCGATTGCCGCGATCGGGCCGCAGGCGATTCTCGTGCCCAAGGTGAACAAGGCCACCGATATCGAGAAACTGGCCGACCGGCTGGATGCCTACCCCGAGACCGCGAACACGACGATCTGGGCGATGATGGAAACCCCGATGGGCATCCTGAACGCGATGCATATCGCCGAGGCCCCGCGCATGGCGGGGTTCATCCTGGGCACGAACGATCTTGCCAAGGAATTGGGCAGCCGGACGCGCAGCGCGATGCTGACCTCGCTTCAGACCTGCCTGCTGGCGGCGCGCGCCCATGGCATCGTCTGCGTCGATGGCGTCTATAACGCGTTCCGCGACGAAGAGGGCCTGCGCGCCGAATGTGAAGAGGGTCGCGATTTCGGGTTTGACGGCAAGACGGTGATCCACCCCGCGCAGGTCGGCATCGCGAACGAGGTCTTTGCCCCCTCCGACGACGAGATCGACCTCGCCCGCCGCCAGATCGCCGCTTACGAAGACGCCGTGGCCGAGGGTCAGGCCGTGGCCGTGGTCGATGGCAAGATCGTCGAGAACCTGCATGTCGACACGGCCCGCGCCACGCTCGCCAAGGCCCGTGCGATTGCCGAATTGGAGGCTGCCGAGGCCGCCTGACATCTTGCTTGCGGCGGCCTGCCATGTCAGGTCCGCGGGACATGTCGTTCGGCAGCATCGGAGAGGTTCACATGGGCTACCTACTACTCATTCTCGGCATCGCGCTCTGGATCGGCGGGCACCTGTTCAAACGCCTTGCCCCGGCCAAGCGGGCGGCAATGGGCGAGAACGCGGGCAAAGGGGTCATGGCCCTGGTTCTGTTGGCCTCGATCGTACTGATGGTGATCGGCTATCGCTCGGCGGCGCTTGTCACGGTCTGGTCGCCGCCCAGCTTCATGATCCACATCAACAACCTGCTGGTGCTGATCGGGCTGTGGTTCTTCGCACTGTCTGCCATTCCGGGGAAGATGTCGGCGCGCGTGCGTCACAAGCAACTGACCGGCGTCAAAAGCTGGGCCATCGCGCACCTTTTGGTGAACGGGGATCTCGCCTCGATTATCCTTTTCGGCGCGATGCTGGCCTGGGCCGTGCTGTCGGTGATCCTGATCAACAAGGCCGAACCGACCTGGGAGCGGCCCGCCAATGCCAGCGCCAGGAACGACCTGATCGCGCTGGTCGTGGCCGTGGTCCTGTTCGGCGTGATCGCCGTGGTCCACACCTGGCTTGGCTACTATCCCCTGCCGATGAGTGGCGCATGAAACTCTATCGCTTCCTGACCGAGGATGACACGTCGGCCTTCTGCCACAAGGTGTCGGAGGCAATCTCGAAGGGGTGGGAGCTTCATGGCGACCCGCAATACGCCTTTGACGCGGCCCGTGGCGTGATGCGCTGCGGGCAGGCCGTCACCAAGGAGGTGGACACCCCCTATTCCCCCGACATGAAACTGGGAGCGCAGTGAACTCATGCCCAAGGATGCAGGCCCGCAGGCCAAGACCAACCCCGGCCGTTTCTTCGAGGATTACACGGTTGGCGACGTGATCGAGCATGCGGTGCCGCGCACGGTCTCCGGCGGCGAGCGGGCCCTGTATCACGCGCTCTACCCGGCGCGGCACGCGCTCTATTCCTCGGACGAGTTCGCGCGCGCCTGCGGTTTGCCGGAAAGCCCGCTGGATGATCTGGCGGCCTTTCACATCGTGTTCGGCAAATCGGTGCCCGACGTGTCGCTGAACGCCGTGGCGAACCTCGGCTATGCCGAGGCGCGCTGGCTGCGCCCTGTCTATGTCGGCGACACGATCCGGTCCTCCTCGGAGGTGATCGGGCTGAAGCAGAACAGTTCGGGCAAGACCGGGGTGGTCTATGTGCGCACCACGGGGCGCAACCAGCATGGTCTGGCGGTGATGGAGTTTGCCCGCTGGGTGATGGTGAAGAAGCGCGACCTCGACGCGCCCGCGCCCGAGACCGTGGTGCCCGATCTGGCCCCGGCCGTCGCACCGGAAAAACTGGTCCTGCCCGGCGGGATCGATTTCTCGGCCTATGATTTCGTGCAGGCCGGTGAAGCGCACCGCTTGTCCGACTACCGGGTGGGCGAGGTCATCGACCATGTCGATGGCGTGACCATCGAGGAAGCCGAGCACATGATGGCCACGCGCCTTTGGCAGAACACGTCGAAAACCCATTTCGACGCCACCCCGCGCGAGGATCGCAAGCGCCTGATCTATGGCGGGCACGTGATGTCGATGGCCCGCGCGCTGTCCTTCAACGGGCTGGCCAATGCGCAATGTATCGTCGCGATCAACGGCGGCAGCCACACCAACCCCTGTTTCGCGGGCGACACCGTGCGCGCCTGGTCCGAGGTGCTGGACATCGCCGAGACGCCCGCGCCGGGTGTGGGCGCGATCCGCCTGCGGCTGGTGGCCGTGAAAGAGGGCGGCATGGCCGGGCAGCTGAAGGGCGAAGACGGCAAGTACCTGCCCCATGTCCTGCTCGATCTCGATTACTGGGCATTGATGCCCGTTTGAGGCGGGATCGGTTTTCTGCAGAAAACCGCACGGAAAACTCGAGTTTTCCGACCAGCGCTCGACTCCGAATTTATGCACAGAACCTGCGCGTTGCGCTCGGGTTCTGCGCACGTCATCTCCCGTTGCGTCAACGCGAACCAATCGGAGAAACGCGCATGTCCAGCATCACCACCAATAACAGCGGCTCGACCGCCCTGTCGCTTCCCACCACTCCCGCCGCCCATTGGCTGCTTCGCGCCTCGGTCGCGGCTACCTTCATCTATCACGGCATCGACAAGTTCCCGTCGCTCGCAGCCGGGGCTGAGTTCATGGGCCTGCCCCTGGCGCTCTGGACCCTCGTGGCGGTTCTGGAAGTCGTGGGCGGCGTCGCCCTTCTGGCCGGCGGCCTGATGTCGTCGAAACTCGGTGACGTGCTGACCCGTCTCGGCGGCCTGTCGGTCATCGTCATCATGATCGGCGCGGTCTACCTCGTGCATTGGGGCCAGTGGAGTGCCCTGCCCTCGGAAACGCACCCGGCGGGCGGCATGGAGTTCCAGGTTCTGCTCCTAGCAACCGGCCTGTTCTTCAGCCTGCGCGGCAACGCCGCCTGAGCTGAGTCTTTCGCAAACGGGCCCGCCGCAGCATGATCGCCGTGGCGGGCTTTTTCGTGATCACACGCTGAAATTTCGTGATCACAAATCGAAAATTGCGGCGTTTAGACCCAGAATTTGACCTCAAATTCCCGCCATTCAGCGTGACAGTTCGGCAAAACCCGCTATGGATAAAGGCCAAACGACCCGACCAAAGCAAAACCGAAAGGGGTGTCCGCCATGGCCGACGTGAATCGCGGCAACCGCCCGCTGTCGCCGCATCTGCAGGTGTATCGCCCGCAGCTCAACTCCATCACCTCGATCCTGAACCGCATCACCGGCAACGCGATGCTGGTCTCGGCCTTCCTGATCGTCTGGTGGCTGATCGCGGCCGCAAGTGGCGCCGCCTATTTTGACACGGTGGACGGGCTCATCACTTCTTTCCTTGGTGACGTCGTCATGTCGCTGTCGGTGCTGGGCCTCTGGTATCACGCGCTTGGCGGCATCCGGCACCTGATCTGGGACACGGGCCGCGGCTTGGAGGTCGAGACCGCCGACAAGATGGGTTGGGCCATGCTGATCGGTTCGGTCCTGCTGACCATCATCACGCTGATCGCCGTCTGAGGGGGACCACGCCATGCAATACATGACCGACCGCAAGCGCGTCGAAGGCCTTGGCTCCGCTCATACCGGGACGCATCACTTCTGGACCATGACCGTCACCTCGGTGGCGCTGCTGGTTCTGTTGCCCTTCTTCCTCGCCATCGTGGGCCCGCTTCTGGGCGCCTCGCACGACGAGGTGGTGGCCAGCCTCGGGCGTCCCTTGCCCGCGCTGATCGTGGCCGCCTTCCTCGTGGTCGGCATGCATCATTTCCGCCTCGGCGTGACGACGCTGATCGAGGATTACGTCGGCGGGCTGTCCCGCAAGATCTGGATCATCGCCATGACGATCGTCAGCTACGGCCTTGCGGCCGCGGGCATCGTCGCGCTGGCGCAAATCGCGCTCTGACACAGGAGACCTTTCGCGATGAAAGATATGGCTTCCACAGCAAGCTACGACATCACCGAGCACGACTATGACGTCGTGGTCGTCGGCGCGGGCGGCTCTGGCCTGCGCGCCACGCTCGGCATGGCCGAACAGGGCCTCAAGACCGCCTGTGTGACCAAGGTGTTCCCGACCCGCAGCCACACGGTGGCCGCGCAGGGCGGCATCGCCGCAAGCTTGGGCAACATGGGGCCGGATCACTGGCACTGGCACATGTACGACACCGTGAAAGGGTCGGACTGGCTGGGCGACACGGACGCGATGGAATACCTCGCCCGCGAAGCGCCCAAGGCTGTCTACGAGCTGGAACATTACGGCGTTCCCTTCAGCCGCACCGAAGAGGGCAAGATCTACCAGCGCCCCTTTGGCGGTCACACGACCGAGTTCGGCGAAGGCCCCCCGGTGCAGCGCACCTGCGCCGCCGCCGACCGCACCGGCCACGCCATCTTGCACACGCTCTATGGCCAGTCGCTGAAGAACAACGCGGAATTCTACATCGAGTATTTCGCCACCGACCTGCTGATGACCGAGGATGGCCGCTGCGTCGGCGTCGTCGCGTGGAAACTGGATGACGGCACGCTGCATGTGTTCCGCTCCAAAATGGTCGTGCTGGCCACGGGTGGCTATGGCCGCGCCTATTTCTCGGCCACCTCGGCGCATACCTGCACCGGCGACGGCGGCGGCATGGTCGCGCGCCAGGGCCTGCCGCTTCAGGACATGGAGTTCGTGCAGTTCCACCCGACCGGCATTTACGGCGCGGGCTGCCTGATCACCGAGGGTGCGCGCGGCGAAGGCGGCTACCTGACCAATTCCGAGGGCGAGCGGTTCATGGAACGCTACGCTCCGACCTACAAGGACCTCGCGTCGCGCGATGTGGTCAGCCGCTGCATGACGATGGAGATCCGCGAAGGCCGCGGTGTGGGCGAAGGCAAGGACCACATCCACCTGCACCTGAACCACCTGCCGCCCGAAACGCTGGCCCTGCGCCTGCCGGGCATCTCGGAATCGGCGCGCATCTTTGCCGGCGTCGATGTCACGAAAGAACCGATCCCGGTTCTGCCGACGGTGCATTACAACATGGGCGGCATCCCCACGAACTACTGGGGTGAGGTGCTGAACCCGACCAAGGACAACCCCGATGCAATCGTGCCGGGCCTGATGGCCGTGGGCGAAGCTGGCTGTGCCTCGGTGCACGGGGCGAACCGCCTCGGCTCCAACAGCCTGATCGACCTCGTGGTGTTCGGGCGGGCCGCCGGCATTCGCGCGGCCGAGGTGGTGGACCCGTCCGAGGCGACGCCGGACGTGCCGCGCGCCTCGCTCGACTACGCGCTGTCGCGCTTCGACGACATCCGCCACGCGAACGGCAACACGCCGACCGCCGAGTTGCGCCTTGAGATGCAGAAGACAATGCAGGCCGACGCCGCCGTCTTCCGCACCGACAAGACGCTGGCCGAAGGGGTCGAGAAGATGAAGGGCGTCGCGGCCAAGCTCGACGACCTGCACGTGACCGACAAGTCGCTGATCTGGAACTCGGACCTGATGGAAACGCTGGAGCTGACCAACCTCATGCCGAACGCGATGGCGACCATCGTCTCGGCCGAGGCGCGCAAGGAAAGCCGCGGCGCCCACGCGCACGAGGATTACCCGGACCGCGACGACGACAATTGGCGCAAGCACACGCTGGCCGTCGTCGATGGCGAGAAGGTCGAGCTGGATTACCGCCCGGTGCACCTGAACCCGCTGATCGGCCACAACGAGGGCGGCATCGACCTCGACAAGATCAAGCCCAAGGCGCGCGTCTACTGACGCGCCCGACGGACCGAGACCGGAGAAAGCATTATGGTTGAACTGGCCCTGCCCAAGAATTCCCGGATCAAGACCGGCAAGACATGGCCCAAGCCCGAGGGCGCCACGAACCTGCGCAAGTTCCAAGTGTATCGCTGGAACCCCGATGACGGGGAAAATCCGCGCGTTGATACCTACTGGGTCGACATGGACACGTGCGGGCCGATGGTTCTGGACGCGCTGATCAAGATCAAGAACGAGATCGACCCGACGCTCACCTTCCGCCGCTCCTGCCGCGAGGGCATCTGCGGGTCCTGCGCGATGAATATCGACGGGATCAACACGCTGGCCTGCATCTACGGCATGGACGAGATCAAGGGCGACGTGAAGATCTACCCCCTGCCCCACATGCCCGTGGTCAAGGACCTGATACCGGACCTGACACATTTCTACGCCCAGCATGCCAGCATCATGCCGTGGCTGGAGACCAAGACGCAGCGCCCCGAACACGAGTGGCGCCAGTCGATCGAGGATCGCAAGAAACTCGATGGTCTTTATGAATGCGTGATGTGCGCGTCCTGCTCGACCTCCTGCCCCAGCTACTGGTGGAACGGCGACCGCTACCTCGGGCCCGCCGCGCTGCTGCATGCCTATCGCTGGATCATCGACAGCCGCGACGAGGCGACGGGCGAGCGTCTGGACGACCTGGAAGATCCGTTCAAGCTCTACCGTTGCCACACGATCATGAACTGCGCCAAGACCTGCCCCAAGGGTCTGAACCCGGCCAAGGCCATCGCAGAGATCAAGAAGATGATGGTCGAGCGGCAGCTCTGATCGCGTCATCCGCATGACATCCCGAATCGCCCCGCCCAACCGGTGGGGCGTTTTTTTAAGCGGGGCACCAGAGCCTTACCTAGCGTCAGGCTCCCGCTCCGCGCATGGCGGTATTGCCGAACTGTCGGATGTGCAACGGTCCACCGAGGCATACTTTGCGCGGTGAGGGAGGGTCATTGATCACGCCGGAGAGGCACCATGACCGAGCACCAGGACACGCCCGCACAAATCGCCGCCGCCGAAGCCCTTGCGGCCCTCGACGAGGCTTGGGCCTATTACACCCCCGAAAAGCAGCCCGAGCTGGAAGACAACGAGTATATCGACCTGCCCCTGCCTGCCGCGGCCTGATTGACCCTTGCCTTCCTCGCGCTGGCCCTGACCATGTATGCGACGAGAAACGAGGATTGCTCCGGCCCTGCCACGGCTGCGCCGCGCAAACCCTCGTTCGGCAAGACGCAGGAGCCCGCACAGGATGCCCCAGACCCCGCCCAGCCCCCCGGCTGATGCCGATGCCCGCCGCGCGATCGCGCCGGTGATCTGCTACCCGGTCGACACGCTGCCCGCGCCCGACCCAACGGTCATGGCCGCCGCCCGCGAAGGGCTGGTGAAACGGGCCGAGGTTCTGGTGCCCCCTCGCGAGGCGCGTTGTTTCCGCGTTGCGGCCGGGCAGGTGTTTCGCATCACCTCGGTCGAGGGGCCGCAAGTAGGCGACCTGAACCTGTGGAACGCTGCCGATCTGTCGGAACGGTTCTATTCGGGGAAAACCCGCGCGCTGCACGGGACCCACGTGACGACCGGCGATCGGCTGTGGTCGAGCTTTCCGGCCCTGCGCCCCATGGCCACCATCGTCGCCGATACGCTGGAGTGGTACGGCATCGACGAATTCGGCGGCTCGGTCCATGACGTGATCGGCACGCGATGCGATCCCTACACGCACAACCTTCTGTCTGGCGGGCAGTATCACCACTGCTGCCATTCCAACCTGACCCGCGCGCTGACTGATGAAACCGGCCTGCCGCTAGCCAAGGCCGAGGGGCATGTCCATGACGTGCTGAACGTCTTCATGTGCACCGGATTTACCCGTGACACCGGGCAGTATTTCATGAAGGCCAGCCCCGTGCGCCCCGGCGACCACATCGATTTCCTGGCCGAGATCGACCTGCTGGGTGCGCTGTCCGCCTGCCCGGGCGGCGATTGCGGGGCCGAGCATTCCAGCGACACCGCGCCATGCCATCCTTTGCTGGTCGAGGTATTCGACTGTGCCGCCACACCGGGCCACACCCCGCCGCCCGTGAACGGCTACGACCGAAGCCACGGTCGGTGAGGCACCGAAAAACTCGAGTTTTTCGTGCAGGAATTCTGAAGAATTCCTTGCCGTTTTCCTGCAGGAAAACGCGCCCCTAAAAAATCGTCATCGAAGCGCATGAAATCTCTTGCGTCGACTCACGTTTGGTCCCATGTGCGCGTTTACGGACGCCAACGCACGCGCCTCTGTCACGGGTGGCAAGCCCCACGGGCCCAACCACCGCAGTTACGTAGCGACGGTAACGTCTCCTTTTGGAACTGAGCCGGCCCATTCGGGCCACCGGTCTTATCGGAGATGACCATGACTGCTACGTTTACCGGCCTTTCGGCCGCTGCACCCGTATCTTCTCGCCTCGAAGCCTTCGCGCGCTTGCACACGTTCGAACGCCCGACGCTGATCCTCGATATCGACCGCGTCGAAGCGCAGTACCACGCGCTGTCCGCCGGTCTTGGCCGCGCCGCGATCCACTATGCCGTCAAAGCCAACCCCGCGCCCGAGATCCTCGAACGTCTGGCCGCCATCGGCTCGCATTTCGACGCCGCCTCGCGCCGCGAGATCGAGCTGTGCCTTGCCGCCGGCGCCCATGCCGAGCACATCTCGTTCGGCAACACGGTCAAGAAACCCGCCGATATCGCCTTTGCCCATGCCGTGGGGGTCGAGATCTTTGCCGCGGACGCCAGCGAAGAGTTGGAGAAGATCGCCGCCCACGCCCCGGGCGCGCAGGTCTATATCCGCCTGCTGGTCGAAGCCTCCGGCGCAGACTGGCCGCTGACCCGCAAGTTCGGCACCTCGCATAACGTCGCGCTGGAGCTGATGGCCGAGGCCCGTGCGCTCGGGCTGTGCCCGGTCGGCCTGTCCTTCCATGTCGGCAGCCAGACGCGCGACCCGATGATGTGGGCGCCGATCCTCGACCAGATCGCCGCGACCTGGCACGACGCCCAGGATGCCGGGTTCGCCCTCGACCTGCTGAATATCGGCGGCGGCTTCCCGGCTTTCTACGGCGATGACATCCCGCATCCGACCGCCTATGCCGCCCGCGTGGCCGAGTTGGTGGCCGAGCGCTTCGGCGACGTGCCGCGCATCATGGCGGAGCCGGGCCGTGGCCTCGTGGCCGAGGCCGGCCTGATCGCCGCCGAGGTCCTGCTGGTCTCGCGCAAGTCGCATGACGACCTGCACCGTTGGGTGATGCTGGATATCGGCAAGTTCTCGGGCCTGGCCGAAACCATGGACGAGGCGATCCGCTACCAGTTCGTCACCGACCGCGATCACGAGGCGATGGGCCCCTGCATCCTGGCCGGACCGTCCTGCGACAGCGCCGATGTGCTTTATGAGAAACGCCCCGTTGCCCTGCCGATGGGTCTGAAGGCCGGCGACCGTATCCTGATCCGCGCCTGCGGGGCCTACACGTCGAGCTATGCCTCGATCGGGTTTAACGGCTTCCCGCCGTTGGACGTGGTGGTGATCTGAACAAGGACGGGGCGCATCGCAAGATGCGCCCCGTTTCTTTGTCCGTTCTGGCTCAGGCCGACGGGAACGCTGCCTCAAGCGCGATCTCGACCATGTCCGAGAAAGACGACTGCCGATCCTCGGAGGGCAGCGCCTCATGCGTCAGCAGATGGTCCGAGATGGTCAGCACGGCGAGCGCGCGGCAACCATAGCGGGCAGCGACGGTGTAAAGCTCGGCCGCCTCCATCTCGACGGCAAGAATGCCATGCCGCGTCATCTGTTCATTCAGATCGGGGCGCTCGTCGTAAAAGACATCCGCGGAATAGATCCCCCCGACATGCGTGGTGATCCCCTTGGACTTCGCCGCTGCATTCGCCGATTCAAGCAGGTCGTAATCCGCGCAGGGGGCGAAATTCAATTCGCGGAAGAACCCTTTCGACGGAGTTGAAATAGTTGACGATGTCATTGCAATCACGACATCGCGCAGCTTGATCTTTTCCTGCATGGCGCCGGCCGATCCGATCCGGATCAACGTTTTCGCACCATAATCGCGGATAAGTTCATTGGCGTAGATCGACAGGCTGGGCATTCCCATGCCCGATCCATGGATCGTGACGCGATTACCTCGCCAGGTGCCGGTATAGCCCAGCATCCCGCGCACTTCATTCACGCAGACCGGATCGTCAAGAAAGGTTTCCGCTGCCCATTTCGCGCGCAGCGGATCGCCGGGCATGAGAACGGTTTCCGCGATCTCGCCCGGCTTTGCGCCGATATGGATGGTCATGGATCAGATCGCCAGATCATCCAGCGACTTGCCCGCGGCCAAAGCGTCCTTGATCCACTGCGGCTGACGGCCCCGACCGGTCCAAGTCTGGCTGGCATCCACGGGATTGGCGTATTTCGGCGCGCCTTTGACCTTGGTCTTTGTCCCTTTTGCGCCGAGGATTTCATCAAGCGAGAAGCCATGTTCCTGTGCCGCTTTCTGCGCGGCGATCAGCGCTTCCTGTTTCTTGCGTTTCTCGAAATTGACAATCGCGGCATCCACCTCTTTGCGGTGGGCCTTCAACTCTTCAAGCGACATCTTTTCGAGGGCCTTGGCCATTTTATTGGTCCTTTGCGCAGTTCCTTTAATTATCCACAGCCTTGCGCCTTTTCAGGCGCAAGGGCAAGACTAAAGGTTAACGCAAGGAGCAGGCCGATAATGGCCGGCTTATTCGGCTGCGATGGATTTCGGGTCGGCCACGGTCACGATATCCATCATGATTCGGTTCAACTCGAAGTCTTTCGGCGTATAAACCCGGGTCACGCCATAGCTCAAAAGCGTTTGCGCATCGTCGTCGGGAATGATGCCGCCGACCAGAACGGGGATATGATCGAGCCCTTCTGCGCGCAGGCGATCCATGACTTCGCGGATCAGCGGAATGTGGCTGCCGGACAGGATCGAAAGGCCGATCACATGGGCCTCTTCTGTTTTCGCGGCCTCGACGATTTCGGCAGGTGTCAGGCGGATACCCTCGTAAGAGATATCCATGCCGCAATCGCGGGCGCGGAACGCGATCTGTTCGGCGCCGTTGGAATGACCGTCAAGGCCCGGCTTGCCGACAAGGAACTTCAACCGGCGGCCGAGGCTGTCGCTGACGGCATCGACGGCGGCGCGGATGTCATCCAGACCCTCGGTCTTGTTCGACACCGATTTCGACACGCCCGTGGGGCCGCGATACTGGCCGTGGACTGCACGCATGACACCCGACCATTCGCCGGTCGTCGCCCCGGCCTTGGCCGCGGCGATCGAGGCGGGCATGACATTGCGCCCCTCGGCGGCCGCGCTGCGCAGATCGGCAAGGGCGGCCTGCACGGCGTCTTCGTCCCGCTCTGCGCGCCAGGCATTCAGGCGTTCGATCTGGTCGGCCTCCACGCCCGGGTCGACGACCATGATGCCGCCATCCTCGCCCATGAGCGGCGAGGGTTCGGTCTGGGTGAACTTGTTCACGCCGACGACGGTGGTGTCGCCACGCTCGATCCCGCCGACACGGTCGGCGTTCGATTCGACCAGGCGCGACTTCATGTAGTCGATGGCGGCGATGGCGCCGCCCATGGACTCGAGGTTGGCCAGTTCGGCGCGCGCGCCTTCCTTCAACTCCTCGACCTTGGCATCGACGACCGGGTTGCCGTCGAACAGGTCGCCATATTCCAGAAGGTCGGTCTCAAAGGCCATGATCTGCTGCATCCGCATGGACCACTGCTGATCCCAGGGGCGCGGCAGGCCCAGCGCCTCGTTCCATGCAGGCAGTTGCACGGCGCGGGCGCGGGCCTTCTTCGAGAGCGTCACGGCCAGCATCTCGATCAGGATGCGGTAGACGTTGTTTTCCGGCTGCTGCTCGGTCAGGCCGAGGGAGTTCACCTGAACACCATAGCGGAAGCGGCGGTATTTCGCATCCTCGACGCCGTACCGCTCGGCGCAGATTTCGTCCCACAGATCGACGAAGGCGCGCATCTTGCACATCTCGGTGACGAAGCGGATGCCCGCGTTCACGAAGAAGGAGATGCGCCCGACAAGGCGCGGGAAATCTTCGGCCGGGACGCGGGGGCGCAATTCATCCAGCACGGCAATCGCGGTGCCCAGCGCATAGGCCAGTTCCTGCTCGGGCGTCGCGCCGGCCTCTTGCAGGTGGTAGGAACACACGTTCATCGGGTTCCACTTGGGCACGTTGGTGTAGCAGTACTCCGCCACGTCCGCGATCATCCGCAGCGAGGGTTTCGGCGGGCAGATATAGGTGCCGCGGCTGAGATATTCCTTGATCAGGTCGTTCTGCACCGTGCCCTGAAGCTTGGAAATGTCGGCGCCCTGCTCCTCGGCCACCGCGATATAAAGCGACAACAACCACGGCGCCGTGGCGTTGATCGTCATCGAGGTGTTCATCTGTTCCAGTGGGATCTGGTCGAACAGGGTGCGCATGTCGCCCAGGTGGCAGACCGGCACGCCGACCTTGCCCACTTCGCCACGCGCAAGAACGTGGTCGCTGTCATAGCCCGTCTGGGTGGGCAGGTCGAAGGCCACGGACAGGCCCGTCTGCCCCTTGGCGAGGTTGCCGCGATAGAGCGCGTTCGACGCCTTGGCGGTGGAATGGCCCGCATAGGTACGGATGAGCCAGGGCTTGTCACGTTCTTGGGCGGTCACGGGCGGGCCTCCTGAATCAGCAAATAGCAATTTCATTGCGTCCAAGGCGATATATTGAAAATAATCTGTCTCTGTCAATTCGCTGCATCGCGGCAAGCACAGGTTTCCCGCGGCGAAGACAGTTCCTACCACGTAAAGCTTAACAAACCGTGCAGGACGCCCATATTCCGGACTCACACAAGTGATTGTCTTGAACGCCCAATGCTGACAGCCTGCCCGACATGACGACGCCGGTCACCCTGCCGCTTTGGCTGTTCATCCTGATCCTGCTGTTTGCCGCGGTCACCTTTGCCTCGCATTTCCTGTTTCCGTCGGTGCGCTGGTTCCTGCGTCGCCGGCTGGAATCGGCGGTCGAGCAGCTGAACTCGCGGCTGGCACGCCCGATTCAGCCCTTCAAGCTGGCGCGGCGCATGGATACGGTGCGCCGCCTGATCTACGACCCCGAGGTCGCGCAGGCCATTTCCGACCATGCTCATGAGAACGGGATCCGCGAGGACGTGGCCTTTCAGAAGGCCGAACGCTACGCGCGGGAAATCGTGCCGGGATTTTCGGCCTTCACCTATTTCAGCTTCGCCATCCGCGTCGCGCGGTTCCTGAGCCAGTCGCTCTACCGGGTGCGGCTGGCCCATGCGAACGACCCGGCGCTCGAGGCGATCCCCCACAGCTCGACCGTGGTCTTCGTCATGAACCACCGGTCGAACATGGATTACGTGCTGGTCACGTGGCTGGTGGCCGAACGCTCGGCCCTGGCTTACGCGGTGGGGGAATGGGCGCGGGTCTGGCCGCTGAGGCAATTGGTGCGGGCGATGGGCGGCTATTTCATTCGCCGCCGTTATAACAATGCGCTCTATCGCAAGGTGCTGGCACGCTACGTCCAGATGGCGACCGAGGCGGGCGTGACGCAGGCCGTCTTTCCCGAAGGCGGGCTTAGCCGAACGGGGGGCCTGGGCAAACCGAAGCTGGGGCTGATCTCCTACATCCTGGAGGGGTTCGACCCGGGTCAGTCGCGCGACGTGGTCTTCGTGCCCGTGGCGCTGAACTATGACCGGGTGATGGAGGACCGGAACCTGATCGACGCGCATCTGAACGGCACGCGGCGGTTCCGCTTCTCGGTTCGCCCGATCTATCGCTACTTGCGGCGGCAGATCTGGCTGCGCCTGACGGGGCGGTTCCATCGCTACGGATACGCCGCCGTCAGTTTCGGCGACCCGCTGAGCCTGACCGAGTTCCTGTCCACGTCCCATCGCGACGATGCCGCCGCACTTGGTGACGAACTGATGCGGCGAATCGCCAAGGTGATGCCGGTGACGCCGGTGCCGCTGGTCGCCCATGCGCTGGCCGACGGCGTGACCAGCCGCGCCGCGCTGACGGCTCGGATCGAGGCGCAGATCGCCGAGGCGCACCGCACGGGGGTGACCGTTCACGTGCCGCGCGATGACACGGACTATACGGTCGAGGTGGGCCTGCGCGGGTTGATGGAGCGCCGCATGGTCGAGGTGGAGGGCGACCGGATCGAGGTGACCGACCCCGGCCAGCCCATCGTCGCGTTCTACGCCCAATCCGTGGCGCATCTTTTGGACGAATTGCCTGGCCCGACACGTCCTGACCGCATGGGTGCGGAAACCGCGACGACATAATATTTCACGAAACCGCATTTTCCTGTTTGCTTTGTTGCGCGGCCATCTCTATGTCTTTCTGCAACAGCAAGAAGGCGATTCCGCGTTGCGGCATCGCCGTGGAAACGGAGGAGGCCCGCCCATGGCACTCGACAGCAACCCGGCGACTGCCGAGTACGACGCACCCAAGAAAGACCTTTACGAGATGGGCGAAATGCCCCCGATGGGCCATGTCCCGGCACAGATGTACGCCTGGGCGATCCGTCGCGAACGCCATGGAGAACCGCACGAGGCCTTCCAGGTCGAGGTGGTGGAGACCCCCAAGATCGACAGCCACGAGGTGCTGGTTCTCGTGATGGCCGCGGGCGTGAACTACAACGGCGTCTGGGCCGGTTTGGGCAAGCCGATCAGCCCCTTCGACGGGCACGGCGCCGACTATCACATCGCGGGCTCCGATGCCTCGGGGATCGTCTGGGCCGTGGGCGACAAGGTGAAGAACTGGAAGGTGGGCGACGAGGTCGTGATCCACTGCAACCAGGACGATGGCGACGACGAGGAATGCAACGGCGGCGACCCGATGTATTCGCCCAGCCAGCGGATCTGGGGCTACGAGACGCCGGACGGCTCGTTCTCGCAGTTCACCCGTGTGCAGGCGCAGCAATTGATGACGCGCCCCAAGCACCTGACCTGGGAGGAAAGCGCCTGCTACACCCTGACGCTGGCCACCGCCTACCGGATGCTGTTCGGCCACCATCCGCATGAGCTGAAGCCCGGCATGAACGTGCTGGTCTGGGGCGCGTCGGGCGGCCTTGGCTCCTACGCGATCCAGCTGATCAACACGGCCGGGGCCAACGCCATCGGCGTGATCTCGGACGAGGACAAGCGCGATTTCGTCATGGGCCTTGGCGCCAAGGGCGTGATCAACCGCAAGGATTTCAACTGCTGGGGCCAGCTGCCCACCGTGAACACGCCCGAATACAAGGAATGGTTCACCGAGGCGCGCAAGTTCGGCAAGGCGATCTGGGACATCACCGGCAAGGGCAACAATGTCGACATCGTCTTCGAACACCCGGGCGAGACGACCTTCCCGGTCTCGACGCTGGTCTGCAAGAAGGGCGGCATGGTCGTGATCTGCGCCGGCACCACCGGGTTCAACTGCACCTTCGACGTGCGCTACATGTGGATGCACCAGAAGCGTTTGCAGGGCAGCCACTTCGCGCATCTGAAACAGGCCGCCGCCGCCAACAAGCTGATGGTGGAGCGCCGCCTCGACCCGTGCATGTCCGAGGTCTTCCCCTGGTCGGAACTGCCCGACGCGCATACCAAGATGTATCGCAACGAGCACAAGCCGGGGAACATGTCCGTCCTCGTGCAAGCGCCGCGCACCGGGCTGCGCACGCTGGAAGACGTGCTGGAGGCTGGGCCTACCAAACTCTGACACCGTCTGAACACCGAATACGCCGCCCCTCACCGGCGGCGTTATTCCCGCCCCGCGCCGATATCCTCACCACGGCGCGGGGCGTTTTCGTTCGGTCCATCTGCAGAGGCGTTGCGACTGCTGCTTTGCGCAAGCCGTGGCGAGAGGAGGTGCGGGGCAGAAACCCGAGACCTTCGGCTCGCGGGACGTGAGCAGGGCAGACCGGCGGTCGCTGCGTCTGCAGGCCGCGGGTTCGGGCACCAATCGATTGCGCGCTGAACGCGGTCACGACCCGGTTCGAGGTGCCGATTGCCCGCCTGATCGAGACCTGATCTTGGGCGCCGTCCCTGCCGGACGGGGCGCCCCGCGCCGAAATTTGACCGTTTGGTCAAGCTTGCCTTCGCAGGCCACCCGTGACACGCTTTCGCCGACACTTCCCAGCCTGCGCGACACCAGATGACCGAAGCCCAGACCGCCACGGAGGCCAGCGTGCGGACCGCCCCGTCCGACCAGTTGCCGCAACTTCACCTGCCGCGAAACGCGGGCACGGGGCTGGACCTCGACTGGGTGGCGCGGGTGCAGGCCAATACCTCGGCCATCGAACGCCGTGCGGCCACCCTGCCCGGCCGCCGCAGCGTGAAAAAGGCCTATCAGGCCGCGTGGCTGGCCCGCGCGGTCACGCTGATCGACCTGACGACGCTGGCGGGCGACGATACGCCGGGCCGGGTGCGGCGCCTCTGCGCCAAGGCCCGCCAACCGGTGCGCGCCGATATCCTCGACGCGCTTGGCCTGCCTGCCCTCACCACCGGCGCGGTTTGCGTCTATCACGAGATGGTGCCGACAGCGGTCGAGGCGCTGGAGGGCACCGGCATTCCCGTCGCTGCCGTCTCCACCGGGTTTCCCGCCGGTTTGTCGCCCTATCACCTGCGGGTAAAAGAGATCGAAGAAAGCGTGAAGGCCGGCGCGAAAGAGATCGACATCGTGATTTCCCGCCGCCATGTCCTGACCGGGAACTGGCAGGCGCTCTACGATGAAATGGCCGAGTTTCGGGCCGCCTGCGGCGAGGCGCATGTCAAAGCCATCCTTGCCACGGGCGAGTTGGGGACGTTGCGGAATGTCGCCCGCGCGTCGCTGGTCTGCATGATGGCCGGGGCCGATTTCATCAAGACCTCGACCGGCAAAGAAAGCGTGAACGCGACCCTGCCCGTGACGCTGACCATGATCCGAGCCATCCGCGCCTACGAGGCCGCGACCGGGTTCAAGGTGGGCTACAAGCCCGCGGGCGGTATCTCCAAGGCCAAGGACGCGCTGGTCTACCTGAGCATGATCAAGGAAGAACTGGGCGACCGTTGGCTGCGGCCCGACCTGTTCCGCTTCGGCGCGTCGTCGCTTCTTGGCGATATCGAGCGGCAGTTGGAACATCACGTGACGGGCCAGTATTCGGCCAGCTACCGGCATCCGATGGGATGAGCGGGGCAGAGTGGACCGGGCCAGACCATGACGATCAGTTTCAATACCATCGTTCTGCTGATCATGACGATCTACGTGATCTGGATGGGCCTGTCCGAGCACCGGAAGGAGCGCACCTCGGAAGCCGGGCTGACGGAGTCCCAACGCCAGCGGTTTTCCGATCTCTACGCGCTGTCGCGCGCCAATGCCGACTACCCCGAGGATCTGCGCGCCCATGCCGCCATCGCGCAGCGCGCCCGGATCCGCAAAGGGGCTGCGGTGGTGATCCTCGCCGCCGTGATCTTCATCATCCTCTTCAGGGGACCATGACATGACGACCCGCGAAATCTTCGACTCGATGGAGTATGGCCCCGCGCCCGAAAGCGACGCGGAGGCGCGCGACTGGATCGCCACGCGCGGCCCCGATTTCGGGCATTTCATCAATGGTGCGTTCACCGATGCCGGGCAGGGATTCGCCGCGAAGAACCCGGCGACCGGCGAGGAGATTGCGCGGCTCACACAGGGCAGCGCCCATGACGTCGAGGTCGCGGTCGCCGCCGCGGCCAAGGCCTTTCCGAAATGGTCGAAACTGCCGGGCCACGCGCGGGCGAAATACCTCTACGCGCTGGCGCGGCTGTTGCAGAAACACGCCCGGCTTTTCGCGGTTCTGGAGACGCTCGATAACGGCAAGCCGATCCGCGAAAGCCGCGATATCGACGTGCCGCTGGCGCAGCGGCATTTCTACTACCACGCAGGCCTGGCGCAGTTGATGGACAGCGAGATGCCCGGCCATGCGCCGCTGGGTGTCTGCGGTCAGATCATCCCGTGGAACTTTCCGCTGCTGATGCTGGCGTGGAAGATCGCACCTGCCTTGGCCGCAGGGAACACGGTGGTTCTGAAACCGGCCGAATATACCTCGCTGACGGCGCTCCTGTTCGCCGATATCTGCCGCGAGGCGGGGTTGCCCAAGGGCGTCGTGAACATCGTCACCGGCGACGGCGCGACAGGCGAGTCGCTGGTCACCCACCCGGACGTGGCCAAGATCGCCTTTACCGGATCGACCGCCGTGGGCCGCCGCATCCGCGAGGCGACCGCGGGATCGGGCAAATCCCTGACCTTGGAGTTGGGCGGGAAATCCCCCTACATCGTCTTCGACGACGCCGATATCGATTCAGCCATCGAGGGGCTGGTCGACGCCATCTGGTTCAACCAGGGGCAGGTCTGCTGCGCGGGCTCGCGCCTGTTGGTGCAGGAAGGCATCGCCGAGGATTTCCACGCGCGGCTGAAGGCGCGGATGGACAAGCTGCGCGTGGGCGATCCGCTGGACAAATGCATCGACGTGGGTGCGCTGGTGGACCCGGTCCAGCACCAGGCGATCACGCGGATGGTGGGGGCCAATACCGAAGGCGAGGTGTATCGCGCGCAGGTGGCGATGCCCGAGCAGGGCTGTTTCTATCCGCCGACGCTGATCACCGGGCTCAGCCCCGCCGCGCCGCTGATGCAGGACGAAATCTTCGGGCCCGTGCTCGTCTCCACCACCTTCCGCACGCCGTCTGAGGCGGTGGAGTTGGCCAATAACACGCGCTACGGGCTGGCCGCGACGGTCTGGAGCGAGAACCTGAACCTCGCCCTCGACATCGCGCCGAAACTGGCCGCTGGCGTGGTCTGGGTGAACGCCACCAACCTGTTCGACGCCGCCGCCCCCTTTGGCGGGGTGCGGGAGTCGGGCTTTGGCCGCGAAGGCGGGTGGGAGGGGCTGTCGGCCTACCTGAAACCCAAGGCGAAACTGACCCCGCGCAAGCCGATCGAGCCGGTCCCCGCCCCCGACACGGTCGAGGCACCGGGGCTGGACCGCACCGCCAAGATGTATGTCGGCGGCAAGCAGGCGCGGCCCGACAGCGGCTATTCGCGGCCCGTCTGGTCAAAGCGCGGGCAATTGCTGGGCCATGTGGGGCTGGGCAACCGCAAGGACATTCGCAACGCGGTCGAGGCCGCGCGCGGGGCTGCCGGCTGGTCCAGGACCACCGGGCATCTGCGCGCGCAGATCCTGTACTACATCGCCGAGAACCTGTCGGCCCGCGCGGACGAGTTCGCCGCGCGCCTGCGCGCCCTGACCGCGACCAGCGCGGCCAGAGCCGACGCCGAGGTCGATGCCTCGATCGCGCGGCTTTTCACCTACGCGGCCTGGGCGGACAAGTTTGACGGCGGTGTGAAATCGGTGCCGATCCGGGGCGTGGCGATGGCCATGCGCGAGCCCGTGGGCATCATCGGGGCGCTGGCCCCGGAAGAGGCGCCGCTGCTCGGGGCCGTGTCGCTGATCGCGCCCGCCATCGCGATGGGCAACCGCGTGGTGCTGGTGCCCTCATCCCCCTACCCGCTGGCCGCGACGGACCTGTACCAGGTGCTCGATACGTCGGACGTGCCGGGCGGTGTGGTGAATATCGTGACGGGCGACCCGGCCGATCTTGCCCCGGCGCTGGCCGGGCATCTTGAGGTGGACGCGCTGTGGAACTTCTCGGCCTCGGATCAGGCGATGATCGACGCCGCCTCGGCCGGGAACCTCAAGCGGGTCTGGGCGCCCGAGGGCAACCCCGATTGGCTGGGCGGCGATGGGGAGGGGCGTGCCTTCCTCGAGGCCGCGACCGAAGTGAAGACGATCTGGGTGCCTTACGGCGAGTGACGGTGAGAGGGATTGCGCCGCGGCTTCGCCGCGTCGCCCGAAAAAGCGCCTCAAGGGGCATTGAGCCCCTTTCGGCGCTGGTCTGCATATTTGAAGGATAAAGATGCGATGGGGCGGGATCAGCCGCGACCCGCCGCCCAATCCTTCAGCTTGGCCCAACGCACGGCGGTGCGGTCGGCGATGGGAACGATGACCCGGTCCTCGAACCGTTCCCAGATCCGCCAGGCCATAAAGAGGACCCCGGCGAAGACGAGCAGGATCACGATGTTGAGCCAGGGGACCAGGGTCACGTCGGGGCCGTCGACCTCGCGCATGCTGATCGCGTTGGGATAGGTGGTGAGCAGCCGCGACCGCCAGCCGTAATGGGTGACGGCGACCCAGCGCGGGGTCTCGGAATCGGAGACGAGGTTTGCCGCCTCGGCCTGCAGGTCGGCGCTGTCGAGCTTGAAATAGGGCGGCCAGCCGAAGCCTGTGTCCTCGTTGCGGAAAACCATCACGTCGCCATCGGCCTGCACCGTATTGATCAGGCGCAAGTCCCGGCTGTCGGGGTTGGCGCCGCCGCTATCGCCCTGCGCGTAAAACAGGCGATTCCACCCCGAGAAATCCTGCCGGATGATCTCGGTATCGGTGACACGCACGATGTCGCGCTGGGGCAGCGTGTAATGCAGGAACGCCCCGAGAAAGAGGGCCAGCAAGGACAGGAAGATGATCCGGGGCCAATGCATGGGAACGATCCTTCAATTGGTCAGGTACACGGTGACACTCAGGGCACAGATGGGCAGGACATAGACGAGGAAGACAAGCCATTTTCGCAGGCTGGCGGCGCGGGGTTCAAGCCGTTCGGCGACCCAGTCGTCGCGGTCGCCGGGGCGGCCTTCCATCACCCAGTCCTCTTCAAGCTGCATCTTCGCGCCCGCACGCAGGTAGAAATAGAGGCTCAGGTAAACCACGCTCAGCCCGACAAGCAGAATGATCGACAAGCGCCCCAGGTTCAGCATCCGCGAGATGTCCCTTTGTTGGGTTCCCTCTTGATATAAGGGATTCTTTCGCGGAATGGCAGGGCCAGCCTGTCGCGTCATGCGGGCGCAGGGGCGGAAGGCTTAGGCACCCAACGCGGCAAAGGAGGCTTGGCCAACCTGCGGAAAAGCGCGGATGGTCAGGGAAACGCGGGCCGGACGGGTCAGGCGCGTTCGAGGAACCCGAGATGCGCGAGGGCGCGTGCGGCCATGTCGCGCGCCGTTTCATCCCCGCTGAGCAGATCGTCATTGAGGGTCCGGATGATGGGCGTCAGCGACCGTGTGCTGGCCTGATCGCGAATGAAGGCGGCGACGTTTTCCTTGGCTACAGCAAGGATCTCTTCGGATCTTGGCACGCTCATCTGTCCCCCGAATCAATGCAGATGCAGGAAAAGCTTAACCCAGAATTCTCTCTCCGAGTCACGGTATGACAGAATTGCGACAATCCTCGTGCTGTCGCCTGCCGCAAAAAGGTGCATTTTCCCCAAGATTTTTGCATCGCGGCGCGGCAATATGCGGCGACGTGCCATCACAGGGAGAGACGCACAAAATGATCCGTTCGCTTCGCACCGGCGCCGCGATCCTCGCGCTGACCGCAGGCGCCGCGCTTGCGCAACAGACCGACATCACCATCGGCATGGTTCTTGAGCCGCCCAACCTCGATCCGACCGGCGGCGCGGCCGCCGCCATCGACGAAGTGGTCTATGCCAACGTCTTCGAAGGGCTGACGCGCTTTGCCTCGGACGGCTCGATCGTGCCCGGCCTTGCCGAAAGCTGGGAGATTTCCGAGGACGGCACGATCTACACCTTCAACCTGCGCGAGGGCGTCACCTTCCATGATGGAAGCGCGATGACGGCCGAAGACGTGGTGTTTTCGCTCGACCGGGCGCGTGCCGAAGGTTCCACCAACGCGCAGCCGTCACTCTTTGCGAATATCGTCTCGGTCGAGGCGGTGGATGACACGACCGTCGCCGTTACGCTGGATGGGCCGGACGGCGCGTTCCTGTTCGACATGGCCTGGGGCGACGCGGTGATCGTGGCGCCCGAAAGCGCCGAGACCAACGCAACCAACCCGGTGGGCACCGGCCCGTTCCAGTTCGCGGAATGGGTGCAGGGCGACCGAGTGGAGCTGACCCGTTATGCCGACTACTGGGGCGAGGCCCCGGCGCTGGAGGCCGCGACCTTCCGCTTCGTCTCGGACCCGAACGCCGCGTTTGCCGCGATGATGGCGGGTGACGTGGATGCCTTCCCGAACTTCCCCGCGCCCGAGACACTGTCCACCTTCGAGGCCGATCCGCGCTTCACGGTCATCGTCGGATCGACCGAGGGGGAAACGATCCTGGCGATGAACAACGCCCAAGCGCCGCTCGATGACATCCGGGTGCGGCAGGCGATCACCCATGCGATCAACCGGCAGGACATCATCGACGGGGCCATGTTCGGCTACGGCACGCCCATCGGGACGCATTTCGCGCCGCACAATCCCGACTATGTCGACCTGACCGCCAACTCGAATTACGATCCCGACGCGGCCCGTGCCCTTCTGGAAGAGGCGGGCGCGACGGATCTGACCCTGCGGCTGATGTTGCCGCCGCCGGCCTATGCGCGGCGCGGCGGTGAGATCATCGCGGCGCAACTGCGCGAGGTCGGGATCGAGACCGAGATCACCAATCTCGAATGGGCGCAGTGGCTGGAACAGGTGTTTCGCGGGTATGATTTCGACCTGACCATCGTCAGCCATACCGAACCTGCCGATATCAACATCTACGCCCGGCCCGAGTATTACTTCCAGTATGACAACCCCGCCTTCCAGGCGCTGATGGAAGAGCTGGCCGTCACCTCGGACCCCGCCGCGCGGACCGAGTTGAACCAGCAGGCCCAGCAGATGATCGCGGCGGATTTCGTCAACGGCTTCCTGTTCCAGCTGGCCAAGACGGGGGTCGCGAACGCCAATATCGAAGGGTTGTGGGAAAACTCGCCCACGCAGGCCAACGACCTGACCGGCGTACGCTGGGTCGAATGATTTCAGCTTGAAGACCGTGGAAAAGCCCGGCCCATGCCGGGCTTTTCCTTTGTCAGGCGGCTTTGGGCAAGGCTTCGGCCCCGGGCAGTTTCAGGACCACGGCCCCTTTGCGGCTGCGGGTTTCGACATGGGTATATGCCGCGTGGATCTGGTCGAATGGATAGACGCGGTCGATCACCGGGCGCAGCCGGCCCGCCTCGATCATGTCCGACAGGCGTTTCAGACCCGCCTTGCTGTCGCCATTCACCTTCAGGATCACGGAATGCCCGTTCCGCTTTGCCTTGCGCGCAGCAAACACATCGCCCAGCCCGAAATTCAGCGGCACGAAACGCCCGCCTTGGGCCAGCATCCCGGCCACGGTCGGGTAGCTCATCACGCCGATGGTCTCCAACACCACGTCGAACGGACCGGTGAGAGAGGCAAGATCGACCTCGCGGTAATCGACGAAGGCATCCGCGCCCAACCCCTCGACCAGCGCGCGATTGGCTCCGCTGGCCACGCCGGTGACATGCGCGCCCAGCGCCTTGGCGATCTGCACCGCATAGGCCCCGACACCGCCCGAAGCGCCGACGATCAGCACCCGCTCGCCCGGTTTCACCTGCGCGAAACGGTCGAGGAATTCGAGCGCGGCCTGCGCGCCGAAGGGCAGAGCCGCCGCTTGCGTGTCGGTCAGCCCGGCGGGGGTGGTAAGAACCGCGCCCTCGGCCTTCACGGCGATGTACTCGGCATGCGCCCCGCCCGAGGCGAAGCCGAAGACACGGTCGCCCGGCCGAAACCCGGTAACGCCAGCGCCGACCGCGACCACCTCGCCGGCATAGTCTGACCCCAGAACCTTGTTGCGCGGGGCAAAGAGGCCGAACATCAGCCGTCCCGCCAGCTTGCTGATGAGGCCGGGGAACGCAGCCGCGCGCAGCCGCCAATCTGCCGTCGTCACCCCGGCCGCGCCGACGCGCACCAGGATGTCGCCCGCCTTGGGCTCTGGGCGTGCGATCTCGGTGATCTGGACAACCCCGGCCGGTCCGTAATTTTCATAAACTGCCGCTTTCATGGTCGACCTCCTTCTCAAATCTCCATCTGCCTTGGCGAGGGATATATCCATGCACTTACATTCAATAAATTGACCATTATGGCATTCATGTTATGCGTATTCGCATGGATTGGCGTAGTATCACCTTCGACTGGACACGCGCGCGGGCCTTCCTCGTCACCGCCGAAGAAGGGTCGTTGTCCGCTGCCGCCCGCGCCCTTGGCCTGACCCAGCCAACGCTGGGGCGGCAAGTGGCGGCGTTCGAGGAAGAACTCGGCGTGACGCTGTTCACCCGCGCGGGCAAGCGGATGGACCTGACCGAGGCGGGGCTGAAACTGATCGACCATGTGCGCGCGATGGGCGAGGCAGCGAATGCCCTGGCGCTGGCCGCCAGCGGACAGTCGGACGAGATCGCGGGCGAGGTCACGGTGACCGCCTCGGACCTTTATGCCGCCCATATCCTGCCGCCCGTGATTGCCCGCCTGCGGGACGAGGCGCCGGGATTGCGCATCACCATCGTCGCCTCGAACGCCGTGCGCGACCTGATGCGGCGCGAGGCCGATATCGCCATCCGTCACGTCCGCCCAACGCAGCCCGACCTGACCGCGCGGCTGATCACCCATGACGAGGCATGGCTTTACGCATCCCCCGACCTGATCGCGCGACTGGGGCCGGTGCAAAGCCCGGCTGACCTAAGCGAAGCGCCCTTCATCGGATATGATGCCACCGACACCTACCTGCGCCTTCTGGGCGAGCAGGGCTATGGCGTGACGCCCGACAGCTTCCCCGTCCTGACCGAGGATCACCACGTGCAATGGGCGCTGGCGCAGGCCGGGGTGGGCATGATCGCGGCACCGGGCTGGCTGGGCGATGCCGAACCGGCACTTGCCCGCGTGCTGCCCGGCACCGACGCGCTGGTGCGGTTCCCCGTCTGGCTGGTCGCCCATCGCGAGGTGCATAATTCCCGCCGTGTGCGGCTGGTCTATGACCGGCTGGCCGAGGAGATTGCGCGCACCGTGCAAACCGGGTGACAGACGGAAAACTCGAGTTTTCCGTCCCGTTTTCCTTGAGGAAAACGCCCCCTGACGGCCCGATGGAAAAGGCCCCCGCCAAGGCGGGGGCCGGATCTTCATGAAAGCAATTGGGTGAATTACATCGGCGGGATGGCGAAGAACATCGTCTCGCCGGAATGGTCGTCGACGCCGTCATTGTCGGTCGAGATCCACATCGTGCCGTCGGGCGCGATGGCCAATCCCTCGACCTTGTCGAGCATGTAACCGCCCGTCGAGGTCAGGTAAGGCAGCAGGTCAACGACCAGTTCCGGCTCCAGCACGGCGGGGGTGTCGCCAAGCGGGACCATCGCCTCGAAGGACGACAGGGGCACGCGGGTGATGATCTTGGTCACCGCGCGGGTGTCGAGCTGGTTGTCGCGCTCGATGAAATAGACGTAGTCGCCATGCGCCACGATCTCCGACAGGCCGACCCAGCCGGTGTCGGGATCGGTCAGCGGGTAGTGGATGACCGACCATTCTTCGGTTTCCAGGTTGTAGCCCAGAACCTTGGCGTGGTTTTCCGGATCGTCGCGCCATTCACGCTGCACGGCGATGTAGAGCATGTCATCGACGCGGGTGATCCCTTCGAAGCCGAAGCGACGCTCGACCGCCAGCAGGGCGTCGGGCAGCGCGATGTAGTCCTCGATCGCGCCATCGGCACCCACGTGGTAGATCGCGTGCGGCACCAAGCGGTCGCTGCGCCCTTCCGAGGCGATCCAGAAGCCGCCTTCGCCGTCCAGCGTGATGCCTTCCATGTCCAGCAGTTGCGCGGGCTGACCTTCGCGCGTCACGCGGATCGCGTCCACGATGCGGGCGGGCGTTTGGCTCACGTCGATGTGGAAGATCGTCGGCTGCATCCCGTAGAAGCTGTCGGAGACGGCGTAGATCGTGCCATCCTCGGCCATGACCTGCCCCGAGATCGCGCCCCAGCCGATCAGTTCCTCGGTCCCGGCGCTGGTCAGGTGCGGGTAGACCGCCGGTGCGTCCTGGTATTCGAACAGCATGACATGAGCGCGGGGGCCGGCATCGTCGGTTTCATTGGCCGAGACCAGCAGGTTGCGCTCGGGGATGGTCACGTAGCCTTCCGGCCCGATGCCCGAGGGCAAAAGCTGCATCAGCACGGGCGCGGCGGGGTCGGTCACGTCATAGACGCCCACGACCGACCCGCGCTCGGACCCGACGAAGACCATGGGCACGCCGCCGAACGTGTCGACGGTGATCGACTCGGGCTCGACGCCCTTGTTGCCCGAGCGTTCTTCGGGGTAGTGGCCGATCTCGATGATCGCGCGCTCGAAATCGAGGCCGCTTTCGTAAACCACCGTTCCGTCCTGGTGAAAGATCGTCCAGCCGCGGCTGCCGCCATCCATATCGCCCTCGTTGGCGGTGGCGAAGTGATCGGCGTCGATCCAGGCGACCGAATCCGGCTCGCGCGGGACAGTGATGGTCTGGTCGAAGACCAGCGCGCCCTCTTCCTCGGTGTCGGCGCCTTCAAGCGTGACCTCGCCGGCCGAGAAATGGCTCAGCACCTCGCCCGCGGCGTTCAGGACAACCATATGGTTGTTTTCCTGCATGGTGACGACGATCTCACCCTCGGCGTTGATCGCGACGAATTCCGGCTCCGGGTCTTCGGGGGCGACGTCGGCCAGGCCGGTCACGTCGGCCATGATCATGCTGTCGCAGTTCAAGCCGCCCTCGGCGGTCTCGACGATGGCGACGTACCCGGCGGGCATCTGGCCGACGCGGCCATCGCCAAGGTCTTCGTCCCGCTCGTTCTCGATCGCGACGGCGACGAAGCTGCCATCGGGCGCGATGGCGACGCTGTCGGGCTGGCCGCCCAGGTCGCAGCTGGCCAGAACCGCGCGGCTGTCCACGTCGATGGCGTGCAGAACGCCCGAGGTGGTGACGTAATCTTCCGAGGTGTTCTCGCCCAGGTAGGCGATCTGGCCCATGACAGCGACCGAGGTCGGCTCGCCGTCCAGCTCGATCACACCGGCGGCGGCGGGGTTGGCCGGGTCGGTGATGTCGATGAAGCCGACAACGCCCGCGGGGCTGTCGGTATAGACCAGCGTCATGCCGTCCGCCGTGGCCGCGATGATCTCGGCCGAGGTTTCCTCGGCGTCGGGCGTGTTGTCGGCCACGCGGAAGGACGCGATGCGGTTGAAATTCATGTCTTGCGCGAAGGCGGGGCCGGCCATCAGGGCCAGCGCCGAGGTCAGCGTCAGGAAGCGGGTGGTCATACGGGTCCCCCAAGGGTTGTCGCAGAATTGCACCCGCTTCCTTTGGCGCATGGCCGTGACGGTTGCGTTACGGGGATATGTCAGTTTGATGAACGCCGCTCAGGCCGGGATGACCCGCGTCACCGCCCCGTCCCGTCGCAGCATGGTCTTGCGGTTCAGCCAGACCACCACCACCGCCGCCCCGGCAAAGACCCAGGTGTCATAGGGCTGCGCATCGGGCCACATGGGCATGTTGACCTGCCAGTGAAACAGCATGGCCCACAGGATCGAACCGCGCGCGGCGTTGAACAGTGGAGCCACCAGCACCGCCAGCGCAATGTTGCCCAAGAGGAAGGGGCCGAAACTCCAACTGCTTTGCGCCAGACCGCTGAGCAGAAAGGCCGGCAGGTGCCACAGGCCCCAGACGGTGCCGATGATCACGCCCGCGAACAGCGGGGCGACGTGGCGTTGCAGGATCGGCTGGGCCACGCCGCGCCAGCCGAATTCCTCCATCGGGCCGAGGATCGCCATGAAGGCGACCGTGCCCAGGAGCGGGGCCAGCGCGTCGAAGGGAAACGGATCGCTGAACAGGTTGCCCTTGATCAGCGACCCGATGGCAAAGATCAGCGGCACGCCCAGCAGGACGAACAAAACCCAAGGCCAGGACACCCGCCACAGCAACAACCTAGACAGGTAGCCGCGCAGCCCCCGCAGCCCGCCGAAGGCCAAGACCATCGTGACGCCGGAAATCGCCGGGGCCCATGTCGCCAGCACGAACCCCGGATGCCGCCCGCTGAGGGGGCCGGTCGCGGCCTCGACCTGTTCCTGATAGGCGACGAACCCCGCGAACAACCCCCATGTGATCGCAAAGGTCAGCAGGACAAAGGGGATCAGCGCCCAAGTGGGCAAATCGCGGCCAAGGGGCGTGGGGCGTGTCATCGCGAAGGCTCCGTTCGGTCGAGGACGTCCTGCCCCAAACCGCGCCGCCGCCGCGATGACTCAAATCAAAATGACCGGCTCAGATCACGTTGTGGTCCGGTCCATAGGGGAAGCCGGTGATGTTCTCGGCCCCGTCTTCGGTCACGATCAGGATATCATGCTCGCGGTAGCCGCCCGCGCCCGGCATCCCCTCGGGGATGGTCAGCATCGGCTCCATCGAGATGACCATGCCGGGCTCCAGCACGGTGTCGATATCCTCGCGCAGTTCCAGCCCCGCCTCGCGGCCGTAGTAATGCGACAGCACGCCAAAGGAATGGCCATAGCCGAAGCTGCGGTATTGCAGCAGGTCACGTTCCGCGAAGAAATCGTTGATCGCATGGGTGATCCCGGCACAGGTCGCACCCGGTTTGATCAGGCTCATACCCAACTCGTGCGCGCCGACATTCGCCTGCCAATATGCCAGCGAGGCGTCATCGACCTCGCCCACGAACAGTGTGCGTTCCAGCGCGGTGTAGTAGCCCGAGATCATCGGGAAGGTGTTCAGCGACAGGATATCGCCGCGCGCCAGCTTGCGGCCCGTCACCGGATTATGCGCGCCATCGGTGTTGATGCCAGACTGGAACCAGACCCAGGTGTCGCGATATTCGGCATCGGGAAAGCGCGCGGCAATCTCGGCCTCCATCGCGTCGCGCCCTGCCATGGCCACGTCGATCTCGCGCACGCCCTCGGCAATCGCGTCGCGGATGGCATAGCCGCCCACATCGGCCACGTTGGCGCCCGCCCGGATCAACTCGCGCTCGGCCTCGGATTTCACCATGCGCTGACGCATCGTCTGCGGTGCGATATCGAGGCTGGACTGGGGGCGCAGAAAATGGCGCAGCTTTTCGCAGTGCGCCAGCGTCATGTGATCTTCCTCGATCCCCACATGCCGCCCGGTGCCCGCCACATGGGCCACCGCGCGCCAGTAATTGTCCCGCTCCCAGTCAGTGTAGGTGATCGCATCGCAGGCGCAGCGCCGCCATGGCTGGCCCGCGTCGATGCCCGCGCTGATGACCACCGCCTCGGACGCCGTGACGACCAACCCATAGGGCCGCCCGAACGCGCAGTAGAGAAAGCCCGAGTAATAGGCGATGTTATGCATCGAGGTCAGGACAACCGCGTCCAGCCCATGCGCATCCATGATCGAGCGCAGGCCCATCAGGCGGCTGTCATACTCGGCCTGTGAAAACGGCAGCGGGGCCTTTTCGCCATTGTGAAATCGGAAGAACTGGGGGCGCTCCATCGGCCGACCCTCCTTTTACAGAAGGCCCCGGCGTTCAGGGCGGACAGACCTTGAAGTCGGGCGACGCCATCGCCCCGGCCACGGGCAATTATCCAAGGCGCGCACGCTCTGGCAAGTCCCCTCTGGCATGGGGCGGGTGCGGCGTCTAACGTCGGCCCCATGCTGCGTTACCTCCTGATCCGCGCCCTGTCGCTGTCGCTGTCCCTGATCGTGGCCAGCGTCGTGATCTTCGCGGTGATCGAGGTCATCCCCGGCGATCCTGCCACCTACATGCTGGGCCTGAACGCCACCGACGAGACGCTAGCCGCCCTGCGGGATGAACTGGGTCTGGGGGGCAGCGCACTCAGCCGCTATTTCGACTGGATCGGCGGTATGCTGACGGGGGATTTCGGCACATCCTACACCTACCGCGTTCCGGTGGCCGAGCTGGTGCTGGACCGGTTGCAGGTGTCGCTGCCGCTTGCGGCGATGGCGCTGGCGCTGTCCACGCTGATCGCCTTTCCCATCGGCATCCTTGCCGCCTCGAACCGGGGCGGCGTGGTGGATTACGGCATCATGGGCGCGACGCAACTGGGCATCGCCATCCCGAATTTCTGGTTCGCGATGTTGTTGGTCCTGCTCTTCGCGGTGACGCTGCAATGGTTCTCGGCGGGCGGCTTTCCGGGCTGGGACAACCCGTTTCTGGCGCTCAAATCCCTGACGCTGCCCGCCATCGCGCTGGCGCTGCCGCAGGCCTCGATCCTGGCGCGCGTGATGCGGTCGGCGCTTTTGGAGACCTTCTCGCAGGATTACATGCGCACCGCCCGCGCCAAGGGGCTGAGCCGTGGGCAAGCGATCCGCCGCCATGCCCTGCGCAACGCGCTGATCCCGGTGCTGACGATCATCGGGCTGCAATTCTCCTTCCTGCTGGCGGGCGCGATCATCATCGAGAACGTCTTTTTCCTGCCCGGCCTCGGGCGGCTGATCTTCCAGGGCATCACGCAGCGCGACCTGATCGTGGTGGAATCCGTAACCATGCTGTTGGTCTTCTCGGTGATCCTCGTGACCTTCCTCGTCGATATCACCTATGCCCTTGTCGACCCGAGGTTGCGCCGCAGATGAGACGCCTGCCCCCTGCCCTCATCCTCGGCGCCGTCCTGTCCGGGGCCTTCCTGATCATCGCGCTGATCTCGCTCGTCTGGGTACCCTACCCGGTCGATGGCGTGTCCATCGCGGACCGGCTGCAACCTTTCAGCCTCGCGCATCCGCTCGGCACCGACCAGCTGGGCCGCGATGTGCTGTCGCTCCTGATGGTGGGGTCGCAAACCTCGATCGCGGTGGCGATCCTTGCCGTGGGCATCGGCATGGGCCTTGGCGTGCCCCTCGGGCTGGCCGCCGCCGCCCGGCGCGGCAGCCTGCTCGACGAGGTCATCATGCGCGGCAACGATCTGATTTTCGCCTTCCCCTCGCTCGTCATCGCCATCCTGATCACCGCGCGCTACGGCCCCTCGGCCACCAACGCGATCCTTGCCATCGGCATATTCAACATCCCCGTCTTTGCCCGCGTGGCGCGCGGGGGCGCGCTGCCGCTCTGGACGCTGGATTACATCCTCGCCGCCCGCACCGCCGGTAAGGGCCGCATCCGCATCAGCGCGGAACACATCCTGCCCAACATCCTGAACCTGCTGATCGTGCAAGCGACCATACAGTTCAGTTTGGGCATCCTTGCCGAAGCCGCGCTCAGCTACGTGGGCCTCGGCGCGCAGCCGCCCACGCCCAGTTGGGGCCGCATGCTGTCCGAGGCACAGACGATGATCTACACCCACCCGATGCTGGCCGTTTTGCCGGGGCTGGCCATCGTGCTGATGGTGCTGGGGCTGAACCTGATGGGCGACGGGTTGCGCGATGTGCTCGACCCGCGGCTGAGGCGGGGGCGGACATGATCGCGCTCGACCGCCTGTCGCTGTCCATCCACGGCCAGCCGATCCTGCGCGACGTCTCGCTGGACATCGCGCCGGGCGAGATCTTCGGGCTGGTGGGTGAAAGCGGCTCGGGCAAATCCATGACCGCGCTGGCGTTGATGGGCCTGCTGCCCACCGGCGCGGCCACGACCGGCCGCGCCAGTCTCGACGGCACGGACCTTCTGTCGCTGTCGGAACCCGCATTGTGCCGCCTGCGCGGCAATGAGATCGGCATGATTTTCCAGGAGCCGATGACCGCGCTGAACCCGGTGCAGACCATCGGCGCGCAGGTGGCCGAGACCCTGACGATCCATGGCAAGGCCGATGCGACCGAGGCCCGCGCCATCGCGCGCGACCGGCTGGACCGCGTGGGCCTCAAGCATATCCCGATGGACCGCTACCCGCACGAGTTGTCGGGCGGCCAACGACAGCGTGTCTGCATCGCCGCCGCCATCGCGCTGCACCCTCGCCTTCTGATCGCGGATGAGCCGACCACCGCGCTGGACGTGACCACGCAGGCGCAGATCCTCGACCTGCTGCGCGATATCGTGGCGGACGAGGGGATGTCGCTGCTGCTCATCACCCATGACCTCGCCGTGGTGGCCGACATGGCCGACCGCATCGCCGTGATGCAGACGGGCGAGATCGTGGAAACCGGGCCGACCAAGACCGTCCTCGCCCGGCAGGATCACCCCTATACCCGCGCGCTTTTCGCGGCCTCCTCGCACCAGCCCGACCGCGCCACGTATCCCGACCCCGCCCCCCTGCTGGCCGTCGAGAACGTCACGCGCAGCTACCCCGGCCCGCGTCAGGGCTTTCGCCGGAGCCCGCCGCTCCACGCCGTCGATGGGGTCAGCTTTGCGCTGCACGAGGGCGAAAGCCTGGGCCTTGTCGGGGAATCCGGCTGCGGGAAATCCACGCTGACGCGCGCGATCCTGGGCCTCGACCCGATCCAGGGCGGGGCGATCCGGCTGAACGGCACGCCGGTCACGCCCCAGATGCCGCGCGCCGCGCGTGCCGATATCCAGGTCGTGTTCCAGGACCCGTATGGCAGTTTCAATCCCCGCTGGCGGGTCGAGCGGCTGATCGCGGAACCCTTTCACTTGCTGCCCGATCCACCGCGCGGGGGCGACCGACGCGACCGCGTGGCCGAGGCACTGACCGCCGTGCATCTCTCCCCCGACGACATGCACAAGTACCCGCACGAATTCTCGGGCGGCCAGAGGCAGCGCATCGCCATTGCCCGCGCCCTCATCACCCGCCCCAAGCTCCTTGTGCTGGACGAGGCGGTGTCGGCCCTCGATGTCTCGGTGCGCGCGCGCATCCTCGACCTGCTGGCCGAGTTGCAGGGGGAGTTCCACCTCTCCTACCTTTTCATCAGCCATGACCTGACCGTGGTGCGCGCGATCACCGACCGTGTTCTTGTGATGCAGTCCGGCAAGATCGTCGAAGAGGGCGCGACCGAAGCCGTCTTCACCGCGCCCACGCACCCCTATACCCGAACCCTGCTCAAGGCCGCCCCGCGCCTGCCAGACCATATCGGAGGATCCCATGACACCCTGGTTTGACCCGACCCAAGTCTTCATCGGCGGCCGCTGGCAACCCTGCGCCGGTGGCACCACCCTACCGCTCGAAAACCCCTCGACCGGGGAGGAGATCGGGCGCATCGCGCGCGGCGATCACCGCGATATCGACGCCGCCGTGCAGGCCGCCGAGGCCGCCTTGCAGGGCGAGTGGGGCGCCCTGACCGCCGCCGAGCGCGGTCGCCTGCTGCTGCATCTCGGTCAACTGGTGAGTGAGCATTTCGACGCGCTGGCCGAGATGGAAGCGACCGATGTGGGCAAGCCCCTGCAACAGGCCAAGAACGACGTCATCGCGCTGGCGCGCTATTGCGAGTTCTACGGCGGCGCCGCCGACAAGGTGATGGGCGAAACGATCCCGTTCCAGAACGGCTTTACCGTCTACACCCTGCGCGAGCCGCACGGCGTCACCGGCCATATCGTGCCGTGGAACTACCCGATGCAGATCATCGGGCGGTCCATCGGCGCGGCTCTGGCGATGGGCAATGCCTGCGTCCTGAAACCGGCCGAAGAGGCGTGCCTCACCGCGCTGGCCTTTGCCGATCTCGCGCGGCAAGCCGGGTTCCCGCCCGGCGCGCTGAACGTGGTGCCGGGGCTGGGGGACGAGGCCGGCGCGGCGCTGACCGCCCATCCGGGCGTGCGGCACCTGTCCTTCACCGGGTCGGTCGGGACGGGGCGCAAGGTGCAGGCCGCGGCGGCCGAGAACCTGGTCCCCGTCACGCTGGAACTGGGCGGGAAATCCCCGCAACTCGTGTTCAAGGATGCCGACGTGGACAAGGCCCTGCCTTTCTTGGTCAACGCGGGCATCCAGAACGCAGGCCAGACCTGCTCGGCCTCCTCCCGCATCCTTGTGCAGCGCGACCGCATGGACGAGGTGACCGAGCGGATGGCCGAGGCCTACCGCGCCCTGCGCGTCGGCCCGGCCATGGCGGATCTGAACGTTGGCCCCCTGATCTCCGCCCGTCAGAAGGATATCGTGGAAAGCTACCTGTCGCTGGCCGATCCTTCGGAGGTCATCGCGCGGGGCGAGGTGCTGGATAATGCGCCGAAAGGCGGCCACTACGTCGCGCCGACGCTGATCTCGGGCCTCGATCCAGACCACCGGCTGGCGCAAGAGGAGATCTTCGGCCCGGTGCAGGTGCTCCTGCCCTTCGAGGACGAGGAAGACGCCGTGCGCATCGCCAATGGCACGGCCTATGGCCTGGTTGCCTCGGTCTGGTCGTCGGATGGCGGGCGGCAGATGCGGCTGGCCAAACGCCTGCGCGCGGGGCAGGTGTTTCTCAACAATTACGGGGCTGCGGGCGGGGTCGAGTTGCCCTTCGGCGGGGTCGGCCATTCCGGGCATGGCCGCGAAAAGGGGTTCGAGGCGCTTTACGGCTTCTCTGCCCTGAAAACCGTCGCAGCGCATCACGGGTAAGGGGTGCCGCGCGGGGGCTTTCGCAAACCCCGCGCGCCCGCTAGCCTCGCCGCGATCATCAGGAGACGCCATGTCACGCTTCGGAAAATTCCCGGTCTTCGCCCTGTTGCTGGCCTTGGCGGCGCTGGCTGCCGCGCTGTTCGGCGCGCTCCATAACCAGATCAGCTATTCCGTCGGCCCCAGCTATTTCGAGGATTACAAGTTCGCCCAGTTCGGCACCGACCCGGGGATGGCCCCACGCCTTGCCGCCGCCGTTGTGGGCGCGCAGGCGAGTTGGTGGATGGGGGCTCTGGTGGGGCTTCCGGCCTTTCTCTACGGGCTTGTCGCGGTTCCCCGGAACGCCAGCTACCTGGCCGCCGGGATCGGGGCGATTGGGCTTGTCGTGATCCTCGCCACCTTTGCCGCGGTGGCGGGCCTTCTCGGCGGCATCATCGTCACCGCGACCGGCTGGCTGGATGCCTCGCTCACCCTGCCCGATGGTGTGGACCCGACCGAGTTCCTGCGCGCGGGCTTCATGCATGACGCCAGCTATATCGGCGGCGGCCTTGGCGCGATCCTCGCCTTCTGGCCGATGCGGCGCGCCCGCCAGATCGACGCCGCCCGCCATGCCCAGCAAACACAGGCCCCCGAATGACTGACCTTCCCGCTTACGGTATCGAGACGCTGCGCCGACCCGTTCAGCCCGCAGAGTGTGACATACTCGGCCACATGAACGTGGCGCGTTATGTCGATGCCGTGTCCGACGCGATGTTCTCGATGATGACCCGCTTCGGCCTGTCCCGCGCCGCGATGGCGGAGCGCCGCCTTGGCCTTGTCGCCGCCCATCTCGAAGCCGATTACCGGGCCGAGCTTTTGTCGGGCGACGTGATCGTGATGCAAAGCCGGGTGGAGCATGTGGGCACCAAGTCCGCCCGCTTCGCGCATCGGCTCTACCGCGCCGATACGGGGGCGCTGGTCTTCGAGGCAAGCCATGTCTCGGTCTTCTTCGATCTTGAAGCGCGCCGCGCCACGGCCTTTCCGGACGACATCCGCGCGGCGCTCGAACAGTTGAAAACCACGAAGGGAGAGGCCGATGCGGCTTGAGGGGAAATGCGCCATCGTCACGGGCGGCGGATCGGGGTTCGGCGCAGGCATCGCGCGCATCTTCGCCCGTGAGGGCGCCCAAGTGATGGTCGCCGACATCAACCCCGACGCCGCCCGCGCCGTGGCCGAGGAGGTGGGCGGCATCGCGCAAACTGTCGACGTGGCCGACGGCGCGTCTGTCGCGGCGATGACCCAGGCCGCCCTGACGGCATGGGGCAGGATCGACATCCTCGTGAACAACGCGGGCATCACCCACCTGCCGACCCCGCTGGAAGACGTCAGCGAGGAAGAGTTCGACCGCGTCCTCGCCGTCAACGCCAAGTCCGTCTACCTGACCGCGCGCGAGATCGTACCGCAGATGAAGGCACAGGGCGCGGGTGCGATCCTCAACATCGCCTCGACCGCTGGCCTCTCACCCCGGCCCCGGCTGAACTGGTACAATGCGTCGAAGGGATGGATGATCACCGCGACCAAGGCCATGGCGGTGGAGCTTGCCCCCGCGGGCATCCGCGTCAACGCGCTGGCCCCGGTGGCGGGTGAAACGCCGCTCCTGTCCAGTTTCATGGGTGAGGACACGCCCGAGATGCGGGCGAAATTCCTGTCGACCATCCCGATCGGGCGCTTCTCCACCCCCGAGGACATGGGCGAGGCGGCGGCGTTCCTGTGTTCCGACGCGGCCTCGATGATCACCGGCGTTGCGATGGAGGTGGACGGGGGGCGCTGCATCTGATGGCCCGGCTTGCGCGCCTACCGGCCGAGATCACCGTCTTCGCGGGCGATTTCGCCAGCCAGCCGCTGGCCTTCGCGCATCTTTGGGATGTCGCGCCCGAGTTGGACTTCGACCATGTCGAGGTGATCCCCCGGGCGGGCGCCGACAAACGCCTCGCCCCGTATTTCGACCCGGCCACAATCGCTCGGCTGACCGCCATCGCGCAGGACACGCTGATCCTTGTCCTGCCTGCCGCCCATGCGTCCCCCGATTGCCCTTTGGGCGAAACCGACCGTTTGACAGCGCTCGGGTCGCTTCGGGGTCACGTGCCCCACCTGATGCAGAAAGGCACCGCGCCATGATCCGCCCCGGCCCGCGCAACCTGATCACCGATATTGCCGGCCTGAGTGTCGGGAACGCCGAGGACGCCGCGATAAAGACCGGCGTCACCGTCCTTCTGGGGGCGCAGCCCTTTACCGCTGCCGTGCATGTCATGGGCGGCGCGCCCGGCACGCGCGAGACCGACCTCCTGGCCCCCGACAAGACCGTGCAGCAGGCCGACGCGCTGGTCCTGTCGGGCGGTTCCGCCTTCGGCCTCGACGCCGCCTCGGGCGTGGCCGATGCCCTGCGAGAGCGCGGGCGCGGCTTTGCCGTGGGCGACCAGACCGTGCCGATCGTCCCCGGCGCGATCCTGTTCGACCTGATCAACGGCGGCGACAAGGCCTGGCCCGAGAACCCCTACAAGCGCCTTGGCCGCGAAGCCCTTGAGGCGGCTGGCGACCGCTTCACCTTGGGGAGCGCGGGGGCGGGAACCGGTGCCCTGATCGCGGACCTCAAGGGCGGGCTTGGATCGGCCTCGGTCACAGTCGGCGGTTTCACCGTTGGCGCGCTTGTCGCCGTCAACGCGCTTGGGCGGGTGACCGTTGGCGAAAGCGCGCATTTCTGGGCCGCGCCCTTCGAGATGGGGGGCGAGTTCGGCGGCCTTGGTCCCGCGCCTGCCGACGCTTTCGACCCTGCCGCACATCCCGCGCTGAAAGGGGCCGAGCCGCAGAACACCACCATCGCCATCGTCGCCACCGATGCCAACCTGACGCAGGCCCAGGCGACCCGCATGGCCACCGCGGCGCATGACGGGTTCGCCCGCGCGATCTATCCCAGCCATACACCGATGGACGGCGACCTTGTCTTCGCGGCGGCGACCGGGGCCAAGCCGCTGGCGGACCCCGTGGGCGACACGTTAATGCTCGGCCATGCAGCGGCGCTGTGCATGGCGCGGGCCATCGCGCGCGGCGTCTACTCGGCCACCACACAGCCAAACGACGCCAAACCGACCTGGGCCGCGCGCCATGGCTAGGGGTCTGACGCATGACAGGCGCGCGGCGAAGGGCAGCATATCCTGACCTTCTGATGCCCGCGCCTTTGGACTAGACTGCGCGTGACTCAACTTGAAAGGAGCGTCCCATGCGCCGCCTCTCCCTTGTCTTCGCCGCCACCGCCTGTTTCGCACCGCTGTCCGCAGCGGCAGACGACATCACCGATGCGCTGAGCGCCGCCATCACCGCCTATGAGGCGGGCGAGATCCAGGATGCCTTGGGCGAAGTCGCCTACGCGACCCAGCTTCTGAACGAGCTACAGGCAGAGGGCCTGGAAACCTTCCTGCCCCCGGCGCTCGACGGCTGGACGCGCGAGGTCTCGGACGAGGCCGCCGCAGGTCTGGGCTTCATGGGCGGGGGCTCCGCCGCCGAGGCGAGCTATTCCGGCCCGGAGGGGAGTTTCACGATCACCTACGTGGCCGACAACCCGATGGTCGGCGCCATGGCCGGGATGCTGGGCAACGCGACTTTGATGGGCGCGATGGGCCGGATCGAGCGCATCAATGGCGAAAACTTCCTCGATGCCGATGGCGAGTTGTCGGCGCTGATCGGCGGGCGGGTTCTGGTTCAGGTCAGCGGCGCGCCGTCCGAGGCCATGATCGCGCATATGGAGCAGGTGGATTTCGACGCTTTGGGCAGCTTCGACCAATAAGCGAACCCACGCGCGCAAAAAAGAAAACGCCCCGAACCATGCAGGTCCGGGGCGTTTCTTTTTTGGTGTCAGTCGTCGCGTCTCAGTGCAGGCGCGCTTCGACCTCGGTGATCGAGTCGTCGATCAGCTTGTTGGCGTCTGCCGCGGCCATCTTGCTGGCGATCAACTCGCCCGCTGCGGCAACGGCCACCTCGACGGCGCGGTCGCGCACAGCGCGCACAGCCTTGGCTTCGGCGCTGCCGATCTGATCTTCGGCGGCTTGCAGGCGACGCTCGATCGAGCGCTCAAGCTCGGCCTTGGCCTGGTCGGCGGCGGCCTGCGCGTCGGCACGGGCCTGGCTGACGATCCGCTCGGACTGCTCGGCCACTTCGCGCTGCTTGCGCTCGTAAGCGGCGAGCAGGGTCTGGGCCTCTTCCCGCAGCGCGCGGGCTTCGTCCAGCTCTGCCTTGATGCCGTCGGCGCGCTTGTCCAGCATGCCACCGATCAGGGTCGGCACGTTGAAGTAGAACAGGATCGCCACGAAGAACAGGAAGCCGATCAGCACCACGAAGTTGGTGTTGAAGAGCGAGGTGAAGCCATAGTCACCACCAGCCGCCAGCGCGGGGCCGGCGGACAACAGGGCAATGGACAGGATCAGGGCCTTGCGCATGTCGCTCATCCTCTCATCCGGGCCGTGACGGCGGCATTCACCGCGTCGGCATCCACGCTTTGACCGGGCGCGATGGCCGAGACGATCTCGGCGGTCACGTCGCGGGCGACTTCTTCCACCGATTGCGCGGCGCTGGCCTGGATCTCTGCGATCCGGGCTTCGCTTTCCGCGGTCTTGGCGGCAATCTGTTCGTCGGCACGGGCCGTGGCCTCGGCCAGCCCGGCCTGGATCTCGGCACGGGTTTCGTCGGCGATGCGATGCGCCTCGGCACGGGCATCGGCGAGCGCCTGTTCATAGGCCTTTTCCGCTTCGGCGGCCTGACGCTTCAGGTCCTCGGCGGCGGCCAGGTCGTTTGTCAGGGTGCCCTGGCGTTCGGCCAGGACCGACGCGATGCGCGGCAACGCGATCTTGTCGAGGATCAGCCAGATGACGACCAGCGTGACCACCAGCCAGAAGATCTGGTTGGGGAAGGTCGCGATATCGAGCTGCGGCATCCCCGGCCCCGCGCTATGCGCGGCGTCGGCGGCGCCATGGGCGGCATCCGCGGCCCCGTGCGCTGCATCTGCAACGCTATGTTCGGCGTCTTCGGCCATGATGTCCTCCTGGAACCGGGGTTACTGCGGGGCGCGGCGATGTCTCGGCCACGCCCCGGCCGTAAGGAAGGTTCGGAAGATGCCTTAGACGGCGAACATCAGCAGCAGGGCGACGAGGAAGGCAAAGATGCCCAGAGCCTCGGCGAACGCGATGCCGATGAAGAGGGTCGCGGTCTGGCCGGCAGCGGCCGACGGGTTGCGCAGGGCGCCTGCGAGGAAGTTGCCGGCAACGTGGCCCACACCGATGGCGGCTGCGCCGGAACCGATTGCGGCGAGGCCAGCACCGATGAACTGACCCATTTCTGCGATATTACCTTCCATGGTCCTTGCTCCTTACGTTGGAAGTTCGAGAATTTCGGTGATCTGCGCGGGCCGTCCCGGCCCGGGCGCCGATCAGTGATGCGGATGAAGTGCGTCCTTGAGGTAGACGCAGGTGAGGATCGTGAAGACGTAGGCCTGGATGAAGGACACTAGCACCTCGAGGCCGTAGATCGCCATGATCCCGACGATCGGCGCGATACCGGCCACACCCATGACGCCCGCAAAGCCCGCGAACACCTTCAGCACGGCGTGACCTGCCATCAGGTTGCCCGCAAGACGAATGGAGTGGCTGACGGGGCGCACGAAATACGAGATCACCTCGATGATGGCGAGGATCGGGCGCAGCGCCAACGGCGCCGACGACACCCAGAAGAGGCTCAGGAAGCCTGCACCGTTCTTGACGAAGCCCACTATGGTCACCGTCAGGAACACGGCCATGGCCAGAACCGCCGTCACCGCGATATGCGAGGTGGTGGTGAATGACCCGGGGATCAGACCCAGGAAGTTGGCCGACACGATGAACAGGAACAGCGTGAAGATGTAGGGGAAGAAGGGCAGCGCGTCCTTGCCTGCCACGTCCTCGACCATCTTCCGCACGAACCCGTAGGCGAGTTCGGCAATCGACTGGCTGCGCGACGGGATGACGGCGCGGCCGCGGGTGCCCAGCACCATCAGCGCGAGGATCGACAGAACACCCAGCGCCATCCACAGCGTCACGTTGGTGGGCGTGTACCAATGCACCGGGCCATCCCCGAACAAGGGCGTCACGATAAACTGGTCCATCGGGTGGATCGCGAGGCCGCCCTCGTAATCGTCGGCGACGCCCAATGCGAACAGCACCAGCGCGATCGCGATCAGGGCGAAGAAGATCATGCGGCCCATGCCGCTCTTGCCGGTGGTATTGGTGCTTTCGGTCGCCACGTCCCGTTACCCCTTGTCTTGCCCATCCGCCGCGTCTGGTGTCGCGGCCTTTTCAACTTCGCTCCGCTGCACCTCTTCGGCCGAGCGGATCATCGTCTTGACCCCGGCGATGAAGCCCAGGATCGTGAAAACCATCATCAGCCAAGGCCGCGTCCCCAACAGGGTATCCAGGCCAAAACCGATCCCGAACCCGATGCCCAACCCGGCAACAAGCTCGATCACCATCCGCCAGGCCAGTTGCGCCTGGGAATAGTGTTCCTCCGTATGGGGCTTTGCCGGCGCCTGCCGGGCCTTCGCCTTAGCCAGCTTTTCCTCAAGCGCCTTGAGGCGGTCGCTTTCGGATGGCTCGGACATGGCTAAAGACACCCCTTGGGAAGTCGGGCGGAACCTAGGCAGAGGCCGCGCCGGAGTCAACGCGCATTGCAGCGACGAAAAAACGATCCAAATATCTGTTTTTGCGTCTATTTTTCAAATTCGGGCAAATCCGCCACACCGCCAGCCGCCCGAACCCATATTCAACCGTTTGGTTGACGATAAGCCCCAGCCATCGCTAACTGCCCTCATGTCCAGACAGCTCGATCAGGTCTTTGCCGCCCTCGCCGATCCCACGCGGCGGGCGATCCTGTCGATGTTGCTGGAAGATGACATGGCCGTCACCGACGTGGCCGAGCCCTTCGAGATGTCGCTGGCCGCGATCTCGAAACATCTCACCATCCTCGCCGCCGCCGGTCTCATCACGCAGGAGAAACGCGGGCGCGTGAAATGGTGCAAGCTGGAGCCTGACGCCCTGAAATCCGCTTCTGTCTGGATGCAGGGCTTCGGACAGTTCGAGCCCGTCAATCTCGATGCCTTCGAGGCCTTTCTCGAACGCGAACTGGGCAACGGTACGGGCGACATGCCCGAAAGTTAAACGATCCCTGCGAAGCGCAGCACGGCGAGCACGATCACGACCAACCCGACGAGATAGATGATGTTTCTCATGCGCCCGTCATACCGGAAAACGGCGGCTACCGCCACGATTCACTCTTTCAGCAGCAGCGCCACCGCGCCGAAACTCAAGCCAACCCCGACCAGCACCATCGCGGGCGGCACCGGCTGGCCCAGCGCCAGTTCCCACAACAGCACCCAGCTTGGCGTCAGGTAGGTATAGGCCATGACCTTGGCCGAGGGCAGGCGCATGGACGCGTATTGCACAAGGAACACGGTGGTCGAACTGGCGATAAGCGCAACATAGATCAGGGTCACCCAAACCAGCGGGCGCAGGCCCAGCCAGTCGGTCGCCAGAATGTCGCCCGCACCATAGACCAGCAGGATGCCCGCGCAGGCCGAGAGCGTCAGGAAGGTGAAGACCAGCACAGGCTCGCCCCGGTTCAGCCAGCGCACGGCGGGGGTGTAGGCCGCATGCGCGACGCAGCCCCAGAAGAAAATCGCTTCGCCCCGCCCGACCTCGAACGCCGTGAACGCCGCCCAATCCGCGCGGAAGATCACCCATAGCGCGCCCACCGCCCCGAGGCCCAGCGCCGCCACGATGCGCGGGTTGACCCCCTGGCGCAGCATCAGCCAGCCGAACCCCGCGCTCATCACCGGGGTCAGGGTAAAGACCGCCGCCGCCGACACGGGCGGCGCGGTTTTCAACCCTTCGAACATCGTCACGAAATAGACGGCGAAGAACCCGCCAAGGATCAGGTAGCGCCACGGCGCGGCCCAGGCGAAACTCGGCACCCCGCCCCGCGCTCTCACCACCGCCCAGATCGCGGCGGCGGCGATGACGAAGCGAATGGCGTTCAGCGCGGTCGGCGCGATCTCGTTCGCGATCTGCCCGCCAAGCGAGAATGACCCCGCCACCAGCGCGGAAAAGGCCAGCATGGCGATATGCCCGCGCCGCGCCTCTGCCGCTGGTTTGACAACTGCGCTGCCGGTCACTCCACGGGCCAGGTCTTCACCTGTTCCTTGAGGTGTTTGACGAAGGTCTGCACCTTGGCCGTGCGGTGCAAATCCATATGCGTGACCAGCCAGATCTTGGCCGACCAGTCCTCCATCGAGGGGAGCATATCGACAAGGTCATCCGTGCCGCGTTGATCCCACCCGGCGATAAAGCCGATGCCGATCCCCGCCAGCACCGCCTCTTTCACCGTTTCCATGTGAGAGGCACGGAACACCACGGCCCGGTCGGGCACGTTTTCCATAAGCCAGCGGTAGAAGGGCGCGCGGGGCGTATCCTCGTTCGGGCCGATGAACCTGTGCTGCTCGATCGTCTCTTCGGTCAGCATGCCATGTTTCTCGACATAGTCGGAACTGGCCACGAGCCGGATCGTCTGGGTGAAAAACGGCTGCACCACGTTGTCGGGCTGATCGGGCAGCTTGCCGGCGCGGATGGCGACATGCGCCTCGCCATATTCCAGCCGGAACAGACGCGCGTCCGAGATCAGGCGCACCCGCACGTCCGGGTGGCGGTCCTGAAACTGGGCAATGGTTGGCACCAGCAGCGGCGAGAGAGAGGCCAGCGACGTAACCAGCAGGTCGCCCGTCACCTCGTCGCCGCGCCCCCTGATGCGCCCGGCGAGTTGCGTGAACTGGTCATCGGCTTGGCCGGCCACCTGCAACAGGTCCTGCCCCGCTTCGGTCGCGGTGTAACCGCGGGCGTGGCGCTGGAACAGCTTTGCCCCCAGACGATTTTCCAGCGCGTCGATATGACGAATGACCGTGGCGTGATGGACGCCCAGAACTTCCGCCGCGCCCGAGACCGTTCCCATGCGCGCCACCTGAAACGCGGTGCGGATCTCGTCCCAATTGTCCATGAAGCCACCGTGCAGTTGCTCACAACTTGGCCGGAATGTCGCCTGTCCTGTTCGGCGATGCAATAGAGAAGCGCAGAGGGCATAGCCTGGCGAAGATCGTGCGAATTTGCAGAGTCTTCCGCGCCATTACGCAAATTGTACTTTTCTGCGAACGCTTCACATGTAGGGGCATCTCCAACCCATCACCTTCGAGGACCTCCAGGATGACCCAGACCGTGTTGCGCATCGACGCCTCCGCCCGCCGCCAAGGCTCCATCTCGCGCCAGTTGACCGACAGCATCATCAACCGCATCGCCCCCGATGCGGAGATCACCACCCGCGACCTTGCCGATGGCCTGCCCCTGATCAACGAAGCGTGGGTCGACGCCAATTTCACGCCCGCCGATGCCCGCACCCCCGAACAGCGCCAGACGCTGTCCCTGTCCGACACGCTGGTGGCCGAGGTGACCGCCGCCGACATCATCGTCATCGGCCTGCCGATCTACAATTTCGGCGTGCCCGCCACCCTGAAGGCCTGGGTCGATCTGGTCGCCCGCGCCGGCGTCACCTTCCGCTATACCGAGGCGGGCCCCGAGGGCCTGTTGACTGGCAAGCGGGCCTATATCGCCGTCGCCTCCGGCGGGACCGAGGCGGGCTCCGAGATCGACTTCGCAACTGGCTATATCCGCCACGTGCTTGGCTTCATCGGCATCACCGATGTGCATTTCGTGGCCGCCGACCGGCTGATGCTGGATGCCGAAAGCAGCATGAAAAAGGCCAACGCGCAGGTCGAAACCCTCGGAGTGGCCGCCTGATCCACGCAGCGCAGCCAAGGGGCGGGACTGTCCCGCATAGAGGAGTCATGCTCCCGCCCCCAAACCGTGCGCCAAGGACCCTGACAAAACCATGCCCGACCGCAGCGACCTGCGGTCGGCTGACCGGCGCGATCTTCTTCCGGCTCAGGCTGGCATGGCGGATCTTGGCGCCGCTCAGGGCGGTCTCGCGAAAGCCAGATCCCCGTTTGCGCAGGCGCCGCGCTTTGCTAGCCTGCGGCCATGCTCAGGGTCGCCGCCGTCATTGCCAGCCTGTTCCTGCACACCGCCCCCGTCGCGGCGCAATCCTGCACGATCGACTTCATCGTGGTCGTCACGCAGGGTGTCGGCAGCATCCGCCCCGGCGAGGAACTGACGGGCCATGCCAGCTATACCGTCGAAGGCCCCTCTTTCCGGCAGGAGGGCGGATCGACAGCGCATCTTGCGACCGGACAAATGTCCATCGGCGACAGCATCTCCGGCCCCATCTGGACCCTGATGATCACCTCCGAGGGTCCAACGGCCGACCTGATCGGGATCTACGCCAACCATGTCGAAGGCCTCACCGTGGCCGGGATCGAGTTCGAAGGCCCCATGACGATCAACCTCTTCGGCCGCCCCGGCACGCGCCCCGACCCGGCCCCGCCCACACGGCAGGAGGAATTCGACCGCATGGACCTGCGGCGCTCCTTCTCGCTCCAGGCGCATGGGCGCGACATGCTGGCGGGCAACGTCACGCGGCTGACCGCCGTCTGCACCTGATCGCCCGCGATGCTTGACTCGCAGCGCCCGCGCGCGTAACAGCCCGTCAACAACCCGGAACGCGCCAGCCTTCCGGTCCTGAGCCATTCGGCAGGATCGCCCCCCGTCAGCGAGGATTCGCCCACGGGGGTCAAGGTCCGTTTGGGCATCGCCCTTCGGATCAGCCGGATCGGCCCGCAGGGCCTTGGTGCAACCCGGAGCGCCCCTTACCTCAAGGGGGCAACCGAGACGAAAGGGGGCAATGGCCCATGTTCGAGAACCTGTCAGAACGCCTTGGTGGCGTCTTCGATCGCCTGACGAAACAGGGCGCGCTGTCCGAGGATGACGTGCGCACCGCCATGCGCGAGGTGCGCGTGGCCCTTCTCGAAGCGGACGTGTCGCTGCCCGTGGCGCGGCAGTTCATCAAGGCGGTCGAGAAAAAGGCAACCGGCGCCGCCGTCACCAAGTCGGTCACACCCGGGCAGCAGGTCATCAAGATCGTCCATGACGAACTGGTCCATGTCCTGACCGGCGACGAAGACCCCGGCAAACTGAAAATCGACAACCCGCCCGCGCCGATCCTGATGGTCGGCCTTCAGGGCTCGGGTAAAACCACGACCACCGCCAAGCTTGCCAAGCGTTTGAAAGAGCGCGAGGGCAAGAAGGTGCTGATGGCCTCGCTCGACACCAACCGCCCCGCGGCCATGGAACAGTTGGCGATTCTTGGCACCCAGATCGGCGTCGACACCCTGCCCATCGTCAAGGGTGAGGACCCGGTCGCCATCGCCAAGCGCGCCAAGACCCAGGCCAGCCTCGGCGGCTATGACGTCTATATGCTCGACACCGCCGGTCGGTTGCATATCGACGAGGAACTGATCGCGCAGGCCGCCGCCGTGCGCGACGTGGCCAACCCGCGTGAAACGTTGCTGGTGGTCGACGGCCTGACCGGCCAGGACGCCGTCAACGTGGCCGAGGAATTCGACGACAAGATCGGCGTCTCGGGCGTTGTCCTGACCCGGATGGACGGCGACGGGCGCGGCGGTGCCGCCCTGTCCATGCGCGCCATTACCGGCAAGCCCATCCGCTTCGTCGGCCTCGGCGAAAAGATGGACGCGATCGAGACCTTCGAGCCCGAGCGCATCGCCGGCCGCATCCTGGGCATGGGCGATATCGTGTCGCTGGTCGAAAAGGCGCAGGAAGTGCTGGAGGCCGAACAGGCCGAGCGCATGATGAAGCGCTTTCAGAAGGGTCAGTTCAACATGAACGACCTTAAGGGCCAGCTGGAACAGATGCTCAAGATGGGCGGCATGCAGGGCATGATGTCGATGATGCCCGGCATGGCCAAGATGCAGAAGCAACTGGATGACGCCGGCATGGACGACACCGTGATCAAGCGCCAGATCGCGCTGATCCAGTCCATGACGAAAAAGGAACGCGCCAACCCCGCCCTGCTGCAGGCCAGCCGCAAGAAACGCATCGCCGCCGGCGCGGGGCAGGATGTCTCCGACCTCAACAAGCTTTTAAAGATGCAGCGCCAGATGGCCGACGCGATGAAGAAGCTCGGCAAGATGGGCAAGAAGGGCATGATGAAAGGCGGCCTCGGCGCGCTGATGGGCAAGGGTGCGCCCTCTGCCCTCAAGGATATGGACCCGTCCAAGATGGACCCGGCGGAAATGGAAAAGGCCGCGCGCCAGATGGGCATGGGCGGCCTGCCCGGCCTCGGCGGCGGTGGCCTTCCCCCCGGCCTCGGCGGCTTCGGCAAGAAGAAATGATCCCGCATTTGACCGATACCCCGGTCCTCGAGACCGAGCGCCTGCGTCTGCGCGCGCCCAAGTCCTCGGATTTCGAGGTCTTGGCGCCGTTCGTCATGTCAGACCGCGCGCGCTTCGTCGGCGGCGGCGCGGACAAGGATATCGGACACGCCTGGCGCGTTCTGGCGATCATCACTGGCCATTGGCATTTGCGGGGCTTCGGCACCTTCGTTGCCGAGGTGAAGGAAACCGGCACGCCCATCGGCTCGGTCGGTCCTTGGTATCCCGGCGACTGGCCGGAGCATGAACTGGGCTGGACGATCTGGACCCCAGAGGCCGAGGGCAAGGGCTATGCCCACGAGGCGGTGACGCGCGCCCGCGCCCATGCCTATGACGATCTCGGATGGCGCACGGCGGTCAGCTATATCGACGCGCGCAACGACCGCTCGCTGGCGCTGGCCCGCCGGCTTGGCTGCACCCATGACACCGGTGCCGCCCTGCCCGACCGCGACGAGCCGCTTCAGGCCTGGCGCCACCCCGCCCCGTCGCAAGGGGGGCTGCAATGACCCGCTGCCAGCCGCACATGTATGTACAGCCTGTGTACGGGGTGTGTACGCCCTGTGACACGCTCTTTCCCGCCGTTTCCGAGGTTCGCCCATGACCGATGCCGCCACCCGCGCCGCCGAGATCCTGAAGGGACATCGCGAGTCGATCGACCGCCTCGACGCGATCCTGATCTACACGCTCGGCGAGCGGTTCAAGCACACGCAGGCCGTCGGCAAGCTCAAGGCCGAACACGACCTTCCCCCGTCCGACCCCACGCGCGAAGCCGCGCAGGTCGCACGGCTCGAAGACCTGGCGAAACGGGCCGACCTGGACCCGGTTTTCGCCAAGAAATTCCTACGCTTCGTGATCGACGAGGTCATCCGTCACCACGAACAACACCAATCGTAGGGCGGGATTGATCCCGCCTTCGCAAGCCATATCAAGGAGTTACATCATGGCAATGAAAATCCGACTGGCCCGCGGCGGCTCGAAAAAGCGTCCCTTCTACCGCATCGTGGCAGCCGACAGCCGCATGCCTCGCGACGGCCGCTTCATCGAGAAGCTCGGCACCTATAACCCGCTCCTGCCCAAGGACAGCGAAGAGCGCGTGAAGATGGACATGGAGCGCGTGCAGCACTGGCTCGACCAGGGCGCCCAGCCCACCGACCGCGTGAGCCGCTTCCTCGAAGCCGCCGGCGTTCTGGAGAAGAAAGAGCGCGCCAACATGAAGAAGGCCGAGCCCGGCAAGAAGGCGCAGGAACGCGCCGAGGAGAAAGCCGCCAAGGCCGCAGCCGCCGCCGAAGCAGCCGCCGCCCCCGCCGAAGAGCCGGCGGAAGAGGCAGCTGCCGAAGAAACCACCGAGTAATCAGGTGCTTGCGGGGTGCTGGCCCCTGTGCCCGCGCCCCGCTGACCTCGGCATGGTGATATCCTGCCACACCCAGGATCGGCCCGCGCCGATACCCCAGGCCCGGAGGATCGCATGATTCTCGCGGCACTCGGGCTTGGCGCGGTCGGCCTCTACTTCCTGATCTTCGGCGACGCGCCCGCGCGGGTCGTCGGGGTCGTCTTCATCGGCATCTCTGCGGTTTTCACCTTCCTGATGTGGGTCGCCCTCACGCAGGACCGCGCCGCCCTGCCCGGAGAACTGCTTCATGGCTGACAAGGTCTGCGTCGGCGCCATCGCCGGATCCTTCGGTGTCCGCGGCGAGGTGCGGCTCAAGAGCTTCTGCGCCACACCCGAAGACGTCGCCACCTATGGTCCGCTGACGACCGAGGATGGCAGCCGCAGTTTCGACCTCCGCATCACGCGCCCGGTCAAGGCGGGCTTTGCCGCACGCCTTTCAGGCGTCACCACCAAGGAAGAGGCAGACGCCCTGCGCGGCACCCGCCTCTTCGCCCCGCGCAGCGCCCTGCCCAGCCTGCCCGACGATGAATACTACCACGCCGACCTGATCGGCCTGTCGGTACAGGACACCGGCGGCCAGCCCCGCGGCAAGGTCTCCGCCGTCTTGAACCACGGCGCCAGCGACCTGCTGGAACTGCGTGTGCCGGGACAGAAGGGTACCGTCCTCGTCCCCTTCACACTCGAGGTCGTCCCCACCGTAGATCTCGCCCAGGGCCGTATCGTCATCGACCCGCCCGAGGGTCTCTTCGACGACTGATCCCATCTTTATCCCTCAAATATGCCCGCGCGGAACGCGCCAGCGTGCAACGGGGCTCGATGCCCCGTTGCACGCTTCCCCGGGCGACGTCGAAGACGGCGCAAACCCTGCCATTGCGAAACCCGTCGCCCCGCTCTAATCCCTCCCCATGTCCCAGCCGCCTTCGAAATCTCACGGCCGCCTCTCGATCTCGGCCAACCTGACGCCACGCGACTTGATGGCCGACACCAAGCGCCTTCATGGCGCGTGGTGCGCCAAGATCGTCACCCTTTTCCCCGAGGTGTTTCCCGGCGTGCTTGGCGCCTCGCTGACGGGCCGCGCTCTCAAGGACGGGCTTTGGGCGCTGGAGCCGATCGACCTGCGCAGCTTCGGCACTGGAAAGCATCGTCAGGTGGATGACACCCCCGCGGGCGGCGGCGCGGGTCTCGTGATGCGCCCTGATGTGCTGGGCCGCGCGCTGTCGATGGCGGCAAAGGGCACGCCCGACGATCCCACTCGCTGGCCGCGCGTCTATCTCAGCCCGCGCGGCAAACCCTTCACACAGGCCGACGCGCAGCGTTTTGCAAGGGCCGAGGGGATGACGCTCCTCTGCGGGCGGTTCGAAGGCGTGGACGAGCGCGTGATCGAGGAATATGCGCTTGAGGAAATCAGCCTTGGCGATTTCGTCCTCACCGGGGGGGAAATCGCCGCGCAGGCCGTGCTGGATGCCACCGTGCGCCTTATCCCCGGCGTCCTCGGCAACGCGGCCTCGACCGAGGAAGAAAGCTTCTCCGACGGGCTTCTCGAACATCCGCAATACACCAAGCCCGCCGAATGGAAAGGCCGCAAGATCCCCGATGTGCTGCTGTCGGGCCACCATGGCGACATCGAGAAATGGCGCCGGGCCGAGGCCGAGCGCCTGACGCGCGCGCGTCGCCCCGATCTTTGGGCCGACTACCAGAAACGAAAGGGTTGATCGCCCGCCCGCCCCGCCTTATACGGCGCTGGTCCGGGGCCGGAATCGGCCAGCCGGATCGTTGTTCTTTTGGCCGCGCACGCACCTTCGGCGACCGCAAAAGCCGGGACGACACCACAAGGCAAGGATTGGCCGCATCTCCGGCGGGCGCCCCCGAAACGGGATCAAGGCGGACCCGGTCGAAGTCCGGAGCTCTGGGTTGACGAGACACCTTCGCGGAAAAACCGCGAGCATTGATGATAGGAGACGGGTCCAATGGATCTGATCGCACAACTGGAGGCCGAGCAGATCGCTGAGCTCGGCAAGACCATCCCGGATTTCAAGGCAGGCGACACCGTGCGCGTCGGTTACAAGGTGACCGAGGGCACGCGCACCCGCGTGCAGAACTACGAGGGCGTCTGCATCGCGCGCAAGAACGGCAAGGGCATCGCCGGCTCGTTCACCGTGCGCAAGATCTCGTTCGGCGAGGGCGTCGAACGTGTGTTCCCCCTCTACTCGACCAACATCGAGTCGATCGAGGTGGTTCGTCGCGGCCGCGTGCGCCGCGCCAAGATGTACTACCTGCGCTCGCGCCGGGGCAAGTCGGCCCGGATCGCCGAGGACACCACCTACAAGCCCAAGTCGGGCGCCGAAGCGTAAGGAGCGGCGAGATGAAAAAGGATATCCATCCCGATTATCACGTCATCGACGTGAAAATGACGAATGGCGACATCGTGCAGATGCGCTCGACCTGGGGTTCGGAAGGCGACACCATGTCCCTTGACATCGACCCCTCGGTGCACCCGGCCTGGACCGGCGGCACCTCGCGCCTGATGGACCAGGGCGGCCGCGTGTCGAAGTTCAAGAAGAAATACGAAGGCCTCGGCTTCTGAGCCTGACGGCCTCGTCGAAACCAATGAACGCCGCCCTTCGGGGCGGCGTTTTCGATTCACCGGGCGGATTGGACACAAATCCAAGGGAAAGACCCATATCGCGGCCATTATCCCTTACTCCGCCCCGCATGCTGCCGTATATTGCGACATAGCAAACCGGCCCCACAAAATGAGGGCCGGTCCGCCGGGGTCAATCGAGGGTACGCGCGTGGCACACATCATCGTCTTGGGCAATGAAAAGGGCGGCTCGGGGAAATCCACGACCGCCATGCATATCGCCACCGCGCTGGCCCGGCTGGGGCATGTGGTGGGCGGCCTCGACCTTGACCTGCGGCAACGCAGCTTCGGGCGCTACATCGAGAACCGGCAGAACACGATCGCCAAGCGCGACCTGGACCTGCCCTGCCCCATCCTGATGGAATTGCCGAACCTCAGCCCGGACGACCTCGAACCGGGCGAGAACATCTATGACCGCCGCCTCTCGGCTGCCGTGGCCGAGCACGAGGCGCGCTGCGATTTCATCGTTATCGACTGCCCCGGAAGCCATACGCGACTGAGCCAAGTCGCCCACAGCCTTGCCGATACGCTGATCACGCCGATGAACGACAGTTTCGTCGATTTCGACCTTCTGGCGCGGATCGACCCGGACACCTACGAGATCACCGGCCCCAGCGTCTATTCCGAGATGGTCTGGCATGCCCGGCAGTTGCGCGCGCGCGCGGGCCTCTCGCCGATGGATTGGATCGTCGTGCGCAACCGCCTGGGCGCGCAGGAGATGCACAACAAGCGCAAAGTAGGCCGCGCGATGGAGGACCTGTCCAAGCGCATCGGCTTCCGCGTCGCACCCGGCTTCAACGAGCGGGTGATTTTCCGCGAGCTGTTCCCCACGGGCATGACCTTGCTGGACTTGCGTGAACTCGGGGTCGAGCGACTGAACATCTCGAACCTCGCCGCACGGCAGGAGTTGCGGGATCTTGTCCGCGCCTTGAACCTGCCCGGCGTCGACGTCGATTTCTGATCGGCGATCAACACCACGGATCTCACGACATCCTTGAGAGGAACGCGGCCCTGCACCAGGGGCTTTGTCGTGCAGGGCCGGTCCGTCTCGGTCGCGTTCGGCGGGATAAAGGGGACAAACCGAACGCCAGGGCGGGAAGGGACATTCCCCGCGCGCGGCGGAGGGAACACCGGGCGTGTAACACCCATGTGGCAGCGTCGCGCGCCCCGCCCGTTATCCACAGCTTTTTGGACCCCCAACGAAAAAAGGCCCCGCTGCTGCGGGGCCTTTCCAATTTTGCCGTTAGGCGCGGACTTAGTCGTCCTGCTTCAGCGCTGCGCCAAGGATATCGCCGAGCGATGCGCCCGAGTCCGAGGAGCCATACTGTTCGACGGCCTCTTTCTCTTCGGCGATCTCGCGAGCCTTGATCGACAGGCCGAGGCGGCGCGACTTGGCGTCCACGTTGGTGACGCGCACGTCGATCTTGTCACCGACCTGGAAGCGCTCGGGGCGCTGCTCGGCACGGTCACGCGACAGGTCCGAGCGACGGATGAAGGATTTCATGCCTTCATACTCGACCTCGATGCCGCCATCTTCGATCGCGGTGACTTCGACGGTGATAACCGACCCACGCTTCACGCCATCCACGGCCTCGGCGAAGGGATCGCCGTCAACCGCCTTGATGGAGAGCGAGATGCGCTCCTTGTCGGTGTCGACCTCGGTGACGACCGCCTGGACGACGTCGCCCTTGCGATAGTTCTGGATGGCATCCTCGCCGCGACCTTCCCAGGTCAGGTCGGAGAGGTGCACCATGCCGTCGATGTCATTGTCGAGACCCACGAACAGACCGAACTCGGTGATGTTCTTGACCTCGCCCTCGACCTGCGTGCCGACCGGGTACTGCTCTTCGAACACTTCCCACGGGTTGCGCATGGTCTGCTTGAGACCCAGCGAAACGCGACGCTTGGCGGTGTCGATTTCCAGCACCATGACCTCGACCTCTTGCGAGGTGGAGACGATCTTGCCGGGGTGCACGTTCTTCTTCGTCCAGGACATTTCCGAGACGTGAACGAGGCCCTCGACACCGGGCTCCAGCTCGACGAAGGCACCGTAGTCGGTGATGTTCGTCACGCGGCCGGTATGCACCGATTCCAGCGGGTAGCGGGCTTCGACGGCATCCCACGGATCGTCCTGCAGCTGCTTCATGCCGAGGCTGATGCGGTGGGTGTCCTTGTTGACCTTGATGACCTGCACCTTGACGGTTTCGCCGATGGACAGGACCTCTTTCGGGTCGTTGACGCGGCGCCAGGCCATGTCGGTGACGTGCAGCAGGCCGTCCACACCACCCAGATCGACGAAGGCGCCGTATTCGGTGATGTTCTTGACCACGCCGTCGACCACGTCGCCCTCGTTGAGCTTGGCGATGACCTCGGCGCGCTGCTCGGCGCGGGACTCTTCCAGGATGGCGCGGCGCGAGACCACGATGTTGCCGCGGCGGCGGTCCATCTTGAGGATCTGGAAGGGCTGCTTGAGACCCATCAGCGGGCCTGCGTCACGCACGGGGCGCACATCGACCTGCGAACCGGGCAGGAAGGCCACGGCACCGCCCAGATCGACGGTGAAGCCACCCTTGACGCGACCGAAGATGGCGCCTTCGACGCGCTCTTCGCTGGCATAGGCTTTTTCCAGACGGTCCCACGCGGCTTCGCGCTTGGCCATCTCGTGGCTGATGACAGCCTCGCCGCGCGCGTTCTCGACGTTGCGCAGGTAAACCTCGACCTCGTCGCCCACTTCGATCTGGGGCGCTTCGCCGGGGTTCGCGAATTCCTTGAGATCGACGCGGCCTTCCATCTTGTAGCCGACATCGATGATGGCCTGGCCTGCCTCGATGGCGATGACCTTGCCCTTGACGACAGATCCCTCGTCGGGCGTGTCGATTTCGAAGCTTTCGTTCAGGAGGGCTTCGAACTCCTCCATGGTTGCTTTAGCGCACATATGCGTATCGGTTCCTATTCGTTCGATATTGCTGGCCGCGCGGTTGTCTCCGCCGGTCTTGGGATGATCGTTGGTCTGACGCCCCGGAAAACAAAGAGGGCCGGTGAACCCGACCCTGCTCGATCTCTCTGTTTCCGGCGTTGCTCGCCGTGTTGACGTGCGCGCGTATACAGGGGCAAGGCCTGTTGCGCAAGGGGCTGGCGCGGTTCGGCCTTGGTTGGCGGCGCCAGTTGCGCCAAGGCACGCCGTCTCGGCGGTGAGGGCGTGTATGCCAGTTCCTGTGGCGGGTCGGCCTGCGGGTTAGTGTTCCTCCACCGGCTGCGTGAGCAGCGCCAAGCCACATGACCCAAGCCCCAACACGGCCACCAGCCCAAGCGCAAGGGTGTGCGGACCGGGCATGGCCGCCACGGTCACGGCCAAGGCCGCGATCGCAGCCAAACCCGTGATACGCACCGCCAAGGCAGACCGGGGCATCAGCGCAATAATGCCCGCGACGGCCAAGGCACCGGCAAGACCCCATTTGAGCCACGCCATCTCTTCGCTCCAAAAGAATTTCTGGATGTCCGCCCCGACCAGGGCCGAGACCAGGACCGCGGAAAAGGCGATTGCCCAGCCAAACGACCTGTGCACGCGCCCTTGCGACAGGGCGAGGACCACCAACGCGGACAGAAACAGCGGCGCACCAACAAACCAGTTTTCGGGCAGGCCATTGACGCCATCTTCCTCCAGCACGGCCAACCAACGCCGCGATGCATAGGCTCCGGCGGCCGCCAAGCCGACGACAATCAGATATGCGCCCGCCAAAACGGGCGGGCTCAGGCGCAGGCTGAGACGGGGGGCGCCCGACCCCGCCATCGGCCGGTGGGAGAACGTGGCCGCGAAGACCAGCGCCGCTGCCAGAAAGGCGATCATGCCCAACAACTCGGTGGTTTCTTCAGCCGCGGTCCAAAGGGCATGGCCGCTCCGCCCCGGAACGCCGGGCGCTGCCAGTCCCATGATTTCGAAGTGCTCGTAAACGGGGATCAGACTGAAGCAGGCCACGCCAAGCACGATCAAGCCCGCCCCCGCCCGGCTGCGGCGCAGTTGAACGAGGCCGAACCCGGTCATGTAAACGGGCACCACAAGAATGAAGCCCACGATCATCAGCCTCCATGCGGCGTCCGGCTGCCAAAGCGCCAACCTCTCGTGGAAGGAGCCGAGTTCGTCGAGCGACAAGCCGACGAACACCAGGCCGAACAACAGCCAACCGAAGCGGAAGACCGATTTCCCAGCGTCACGCGGCTCGGCGGCGAAGCACAGAAGAAAGGCCGCCCCGGCCATCAGAAGCAACATGGAGGAAAACCAGGCGCCCAGAACGTTTTCCTGCGCCAGGTTTCCTTGCAGCATCAGTTTGTAGGCCAGCGGCCAATCCCGCCAGTCGACGTCGTTGTGCAACCAGAAGTCGACGACCCGCCAGGTCGACACAAAGCAAAGGAGTGATACGAGAACCAGGGAAACGAACAGGACGCGAAGTGCCATCTTGTCGAAAGAGATCGTCACCCTGGCCAATCCGGGTTCCGCCAATGCGATATCGCCCGCTTGTCCCTGAGCCTCTGTCTGCCTGACCGCAGGTGCCAAGGCGTCTCCCTCCACTTCGACCACCTGATAGTGAACATGGCCAATGGAAGGGGCATCTGGCAAGCCGCATCCTAGTCGCGGTGCGCCGCGATTTCCCTGATCGCCTTGGCGACCGCCTCTTCGATACTCAGGTCCGAGGTGTCGATGATCACGGCATCGGCGGCAGGCAGCAGGGGCGCGGTTGCCCGATTGGCATCTCGCGCGTCGCGTTCGCGCACATCTGCCAGCACCGTGTCATAGTCGGACGCGATCCCGCGTTCGAGCAGTTCCTTGTGGCGGCGGCTGGCGCGCACCTCGGCGCTGGCAGTGACGAAGAGCTTGGCCTCGGCATCGGGGCAAATGACCGTGCCGATATCCCGCCCGTCGAGCACGGCGCCGCCTGCGCGCCGGGCAAAGGCGCGCTGGAAATCGACGAGCGCCGCGCGAACCTCGGGGATCACAGCGACTCTCGAGGCCGCCTGCGCCACGTCCGGCGTGCGCAAGGCGTCTGGATCGCCGAGGTCGTCCGCCGTCAGCGCCTGCGCCGCCTCGACCGGTTCCTTGCCCGTCAACATGCGCGCGCCCACGGCGCGGTAAAGCAAGCCCGTGTCGAGATGGGCAAAGCCGAAATGCTCGGCCACCGCGCGGCTGATCGTGCCTTTTCCGGCAGCGGCTGGCCCGTCGATGGCCACGGTAAAACTCATCTGCGTCTCCTTCCGGCGTGGATGGTCCGGCCCGCAATCGCAAAGATCAACATGGCCCCGGCCATGGCCACAAGGGCGAATTTGGCTGTCGTCAGGGCATTCGATTGATCCTGCGACCCGCCCCACTGTCGTTGCTTGAGGGCGTGGCTTTGTCCATCTGGGTCACCAGGCAGTGCCAACCAGAGTGCCCCCGATAGCCCCACGCCGTGCAAGCCAAGCGTCAGCCGCGTTCGATCTCGGCGCCCAGGTCGCGCATAAGCCCCTCGAAAATCGGGAAGCTGGTCGCGATCGGGCCGCCATCATCCACGCCGACCGGCTCTTGCGTCGACAAACCAAGGCAGAGGAAGGACATCGCGATGCGGTGGTCGAGATGCGTGGCGCAGGTCGCCCCGCCTTTCACCCCGCCCATGCCGCGCCCGTGGACGATCCACCAATCCGGTCCGTCCTCGACCTCCACCCCGCAGGCGCGCAACCCATCGGCCATGGCCGCGATCCGGTCGCTTTCCTTCACGCGCAATTCCTTGACGCCGCGCATGACAGTCGGCCCTTCAGCATTGGCCGCGACGACCGAGAGGATCGGGTATTCGTCGATCATGCTGGCGGCGCGGGCGGGTGGCACCTCGACCCCCTTCATGTCGGGCGAATAGCGCGCGCGCAGGTCGGCGACGGGTTCGCCCCCTTCCTCGCGCGGGTTCTCGTAGGTCAGGTCGGCGCCCATCTCGATCAGCGTCTCGAACAGGCCCGCGCGCGTCGGGTTCAAACCGATATTCGGCACCAGCACGTCCGACCCCTCGGTGATCAGCGCCGCACAGACCGGGAAGGCCGCGCTGGAGGGGTCGCGCGGCACGGTGATGGTCTGCGGCACCAACTCCGGCTGCCCGGTCAGGGTGATGACCCGGCCTTCGTCCGTGACCTCGGTCGTGATCTCGGCACCGAAGCCCGCCAGCATCCGTTCGGTATGGTCGCGAGTCGCCTCGGCCTCGATCACGACGGTCTGGCCCGGCGCATTCAACCCGGCCAGCAGAACCGCGGATTTCACCTGCGCCGAGGGGACGGGCACGGTGTAGCGCACCGGCAGCGGCTCCGCCGCGCCGACCAGCGTCATCGGCAAGCGGCCCCCGGCGCGGCCCACCGACCGGCAGCCGAAGAGCGCCAACGGGTCCGTCACCCGCGCCATCGGGCGCGAGCGCAGCGAAGCATCGCCGGTGAAGGTCACGGTGATCGGGGTCGTGGCCATCGCGCCCATAATCAGGCGCACGCCGGTGCCCGAATTTCCGCAGTCGATCACGTCCTCGGGCTCGGCAAAGCCGCCCGTGCCCACGCCGTGGACGTGCCAGGTGCCATCGTCGTCGCGCGTCACCTCGGCCCCGAAGGCGCGCATGGCCTTGGCGGTGTCCAGCACGTCCTGCCCTTCCAACAGGCCGGTGATCCGCGTCTCCCCCACGGCCATCGCGCCGAGGATCAGGGACCGGTGCGAAATCGACTTGTCGCCGGGCACATGGGCCTCGCCCGTCAGCGCACCGCCCTTGCGGGCCATCATCGGAACCGGATCGCCATGGCCGGACATGCGCCGCCCTCCCCTTTTGTCAGTCGCGGGGGTGATAGACGCGGGCGCGCGCCTCGTCCACACCCCGCACACGCGCCGCCTCGAAATAAGGGGGCCGACCATCCACACGGGCGAAAGGCGCGGGCGATCGCCCCAAAGGGGCGTGAGGCCGCCCCCCCCCCCCCGGGCGACGTCGCAGACGGCGCAAACCCTGAGGGGATCAGAGCCGACGGAAGGTCAGGTAGTGCGGCACACGCCCCTCGCGCAGCGCCTTCTGTTCGTAACGCGTCGAGATCCAGTCCCCCCACGGGTCGCGCCAATCCCGCGGCCCTTGGGCAAGCCACTCGAACCCCGCCCGTGGCACCTCTTCCAGCGTTTGGCGGACATAGTCGGGGATGTCGGTCGCCACGCGGAATTCCGCACCCGGCTTGAGAACTCGGGCCAGCGGCTCAAGGTGCTCGGGCGTCACGAAGCGGCGGCGGTGGTGGCGCTTTTTCGGCCACGGATCGGGATAGAGCAGGAAGGCCTTGGAAATGGATTGATCCGGCAGCACGTCGAACAGGTCGCGCGCGTCGCCGGGATGGATGCGCAGGTTCTGCACCCCGCTCGCCCGGATCTTGCCAAGTAGCATGGCCACGCCGTTGATATAGGGTTCAGCCCCGATGAAGCCGATCTGCGGGTTGCGCTCCGCCTGATGGATCATGTGCTCTCCGCCGCCGAACCCGACCTCGAGCCACACCTCGCGCCCGGCGAACAGGGCGGCAAGGTCCAGCGGTGTACGCTCGGGGTTTTCGTCCCAGCCCACCGGCCCCGGCGACAACGCGGCAAGGTCCTCTTCCAGATAAACCTCCTGGCTGTCGCGCAGGTGCTTGCCCTTGCGGCGGCCGTAGAAGTTGCGATGCGGGCGCTTGGGCAGGTCTTGCATGGTCACGATCCTCTGGCGCGGCGGCCCCGTCCTCTAGCCCATGCCCATCCGTGTCTCAATCCCCGGCTTGGGCCACAGGGGCGCATGGCGTGGCAAGCTCCCCGACCTCGCCCTGTGGTCAGGCGCCCCTGACAAGGGTCTTCCTTTCCGGGGGCAAGTGCTTACGTTTTTCAGGCGCACATCTCAGACGTGTGTGCGCGGCACGGAAAGGAGATACCTGGATGTTCTCTCACTCGGTCCGCCTGTTCGACCTGTTCGGCTTCGAGATCCGCATCGACGCGAGCTGGCTGCTGATCGCGGCCCTGATCGTCTGGAGCCTGTCCTCGGGCTATTTCCCCGAGGTTCTGCCGGGCCTTGATGCAAGCGGCTACCTGATCCTGTCGGTCGTGGCGATGCTGGGCCTGTTCGGCAGCCTGATCCTGCATGAACTGGCCCACTCCCTCGTCGCGCGGCGCTACGGGCTTGGCGTGGGTGGCATCACCCTGTTCCTTTTCGGGGGTGTGGCGCAACTGGAAGACGAACCCAAAAGCGCCGCCTCGGAATTCTGGATCGCGATTGCCGGGCCGGCCATGAGTTTCGCACTGGCCGGGGCCTTTGGCCTGCTCGCGATGGCCGCGGGTGGGGGCGTTGCCGGGATGGTCCTGTCCTACCTCGCCTCGATCAACCTGATCCTTGCGGTCTTCAACCTCGTGCCTGCTTTCCCGCTGGATGGCGGGCGGGTTCTGCGCGCGTGGCTCTGGAACCGCTCCGGCGATGTGCTGGAGGCGACGCGCAAGGCCAGCACGGCGGGGGTCGTCTTTGCGCTCGCCCTGATGGCGCTTGGTCTGTTCTCCGTCCTTTCGGGGGGCGGCGTCGGCGGCATCTGGATGGGGCTGATCGGCCTGTTCGTGTTGAACGCCAGCCGCGGCACCTACCAACACCTCGTCACGCAAACCAGCCTCAGGGGGTTGCGTGTCTCCGAACTGATGACGCCAAACCCGTTCTGCGCGACACCGGACATGACATTGGCCGATCTCGCCGACGAGGTGATGCTGGCCCATGGCATCAGCTTCGTTCCCGTGGTCGAGGCCGGTGTCCTGCTGGGGCATGTCGACACCGCCCTGATGCGCGAAGTCCCACGCACGGACTGGGGCGTCACGCAGGTCGGCGACATCTTCGCCGCGCTCTCCGAGGATACCGCCGTGCGCCCCGATCTGTCGGCCGAGGAGGCGCTGAACCTGATGGCAAGCGGACCGCAAAGGAAACTTCTGGTGGCCGAGGGGCGTTCCCTTGTCGGTGTGCTGAGCATCCGTGACCTGATGGCCCATATCGCCATCGTGCAGGACCTGGGACGCGGCACCCGACGCTGAGACAGACGAAAAACCGCCCTCTTGAGGAATTTCAGATTTGCTGACCGCCCTGATCGCCATCCTTTCAGCCCTGTCCCTGGCGCTGGCAATCTGGCTGAGCTGGCGGGCAGCACAGGCGGCCCGCACCCCGCAAGGCGCGGTCGGCTGGGTCGTGTTCCTGCTCTCGACGCCGCATATCGGCGTTCTGATCTACGCGATCTTCGGCCCACACAGGTACAAGCGGCAGACCAAGAACCGAAGGGCCAGCCGCCTTCTCTTCGATGACAAGCGCCCGGATCACGACGGGGAGGGGCCGCGTTTGATGGGCGGGATCGACCGCCGCCCGTTCGAGCGTATCGCGGGCCTGCCCTTCGTCGAGGGCAACTCGGTCGAGGTCTTGAAAGACGGCGAGGCCACCTTCAACGCCCTGTTCGAGGCCATCGACCGCGCCGAGAGATACCTGCTGGTGCAGTTCTACACCTTCCGCGACGACCGGATCGGAGAAGAGGTCGTCGACCGTCTGGTGGCAGCGGCACGGCGCGGGGTGAAGGTGCACCTCTACACGGACGCGGTCGGCTCGAAGGACCTCAGTTGGGCGGCCATACGCCGGATGGAGGAGGCTGGCGTCGCCGGGGCTGCCTTGCGCCGCCGGACACCGATCATGCGGCGGCTGCAGATCAATTTCCGAAACCACCGAAAGACCGTGATCGTCGATGGGCGCGAGGCCTTCATCGGCGGTCTGAATGTCGGCGATGAATACATGGGCCGTGACCCGGAGTTCGGGCCCTGGCGCGACACGTTCTGCAGGATCACGGGGCCGGTCGTGCCGCAACTCCAGCTGATCTTTGCCGAGGACTGGCATTGGCTGACCGGGACATCGCTGCGCAAGGACCTCGACTGGGCCGTGCCCGAGGCACAGGGCAGAACCGAGGCCTTGACCGTCGCCACGGGCCCGATCGATGACGAGGACGGCGGCTCGGCCCTGTTTTTCGCGGCCATCTCCTCCGCGCAGGAGCGGGTCTGGCTCAGCACGCCCTATTGCGTGCCGGACCTGGCGCTTCTGTCGGCGCTGAAACTGGCCGCCGCGGCAGGGCGCGACGTGCGCCTCTTGGTGCCCGAGACCATCGACCACTACCTGCCCTGGCTGGCGGCCTTTGCCTATTTCGACGAGCTGACGGAAGCCGGGGTGCAGATCTGGCGCTACAAGGAGGGGTTCCTGCATCAGAAGGCGCTGCTGATCGACGACCATCTCAGCGCGCTTGGCAGCACGAATTTCGACAACCGGTCCTTCCGATTGAATTTCGAGACGATGGTCCTGTTCCACGACCGGACCCTTGCCGCCGAGATGGCCGAGATGCTGGAAGACGACTTTGCCCGGGCCGAGCGGCTGGACCGAACCCTTGATGAACAGCCGCTGTCGATCCGAGTCGGCGCGCCCCTTGCCCGGCTTGTCGCCCCGGTGCTTTGATCGGACCGATGCGGATTCTCAGCTACAACATTCGTAAGGCCGTCGGATTGGACGGACGGCGCAATCCCGAACGGGTGCTGTCGGTGATCGCCCACAGCGGTGCGGACGTGGTGATCCTGCAGGAGGCCGACAAACGCCTCGGCGCGCGCCCCGCGGCCATACCCAAGCGGTTGATCGACCTGGAAAGCGATTATGACGTCGTTGACGTGGCCGCGACCGATGTAAGCCTCGGCTGGCATGGCAATGCCGTGCTGGTCAAAGCGGGCGTGACGGTTCTGGCGACCGAGCGCCTGCATCTGCCGGGGTTGGAGCCGCGCGGCGCGGTCCGGGTGACCGTCGACACCCCCGCGACGGGGCGTGTGGACCTCATCGGGGCGCATCTGGGGCTTTTGCGACGCTGGCGCCGACGGCAACTGGCGGCGATCCGGTCTCATGTCGAGCCGCACCACCGGCAGACCACCATCATCGCGGGCGATTTCAACGAATGGTCCGTCAGCGGCGGGTTCGAGCCATTGGGCCGCGATTTCATGGTGATGTCGCCGGGGCGCAGCTTTCATGCCAGCTACCCGGTCGCGCCACTGGATCGGTTCGCCCATGGATCGGGGCTGAGCCTGACGGATTGCGGTGTGATCCGGACCAGCGAAGCGCGGCGCGCCTCGGATCACCTCCCGGTCTGGGCAGAGTTCGCAACGGCCCCTGAACGGGCCGATGCGAAAGACGGGTGATCAGACGGCAGCCTTGAGCGCGTCGACCAGGTCGGTCCGTTCCCACGAGAAGCCGCCATCCTCTTCGGGCGCGCGCCCGAAATGGCCATAGGCCGCGGTGCGGGTGTAGATCGGTTTGTTCAGACCCAGATGCGTGCGAATGCCGCGCGGGGTCAGGCACATCGTGTCGCGGATGGCCTTTTCGATCTCGGACTCATGCACCTCGCCCGTGCCATGCGTTTCGGCATAGATCGACAGCGGCTCGGCCACGCCAATCGCATAGGAGAGCTGGATCGTGCAGCGCTTGGCCATCCCGGCGGCGACCACGTTCTTGGCAAGGTAGCGCGCGGCATAGGCGGCCGAGCGGTCCACCTTGGTGGGGTCCTTGCCCGAGAAGGCACCGCCGCCATGGGGCGCTGCCCCGCCATAGGTGTCGACGATGATCTTGCGACCCGTCAGGCCCGCGTCGCCATCGGGGCCACCGATCACGAACTTGCCGGTCGGGTTCACGTGCCAGACGGTGTTGTCGTTCAGCCAGTCGGTCGGCAGGACCTCGCGGATATAGGGCTCGACCACGGCGCGCACGTCATCCGAGGTCATGTTCGGATCAAGATGCTGGGTGGACAGCACGATCGACGTCACCTCGACCGGGCGGCTGTCTTCGTAGCGCAAGGTCAGCTGGCTTTTCGCATCGGGGCCAAGCGTCGGTTCCTGTCCCGATTTGCGCACCTCGGCAAGGCGGCGCAGGATCGCGTGCGAATAGAGGATCGGCGCAGGCATCAGTTCAGGCGTCTCGTCGACCGCGAAGCCGAACATGATCCCCTGGTCACCGGCGCCTTCGTCCTTGTTCTCGGCCGCGTCGACGCCTTGGGCGATATGCGCCGACTGCTCGTGCAGAAGGTTCGTCACCTCGACCGTCTCGTGGTGAAACTTCTCCTGCTCGTAGCCGATATCCTTGATGCAGGCCCGGGCGATGTCGCCGATATGGTCGATGTAGTCGTGGAGCTTGTCCTTGTCGGACAGGCCCACTTCGCCGCCGATGACGACGCGGTTCGTGGTGGCAAAGGTCTCGCAGGCGACACGCGCTTCGGGTTCTTCTGCAAGGAACGCATCGAGCACAGCGTCAGAGATGCGGTCGCACACCTTGTCCGGGTGCCCCTCGGAGACGGACTCGGAGGTGAAGAGATAGTTCGATCGGGCCATGAAGGTTGCTCCATTGAAAACATTGTCCCCACGCCAGGAAGCCGTTGCGGGGCCAAGTTGGCTTACGCCCTTGACAGGAAAGGTTCAATGGCGCGCGGACCGACGGCCTGCGACAATTGCGGCCAGGCTTCCCAAAAGGAACAGGGCCACGAGCGGCAGGTCACCCGTTCGGGCGTAAAAGGTCGGCGGCAGGGCAGGCGGCAACGCGGCGTCGAGAACGCCACCCTCGCCAAGCGGCAGCGCCGCGACCACCCGGCCGCGACCGTCGATGACGGCCGAGATGCCGGTATTGGCAGCCCGCAACAGCGGAAGCCCCTGCTCGGCCGCGCGCAATTGCGCCAAGGCGAGATGCTGGTAAGGCCCGGAGAGCGTGCCGAACCACGCATCGTTGGTGATGTGCAGCATCCAGTCGGGACGCGTGGCGACCTGGCGGATGTAGCCCGGAAAGATCGCCTCGTAGCAAATCATCGGGAAAGCCGTGCCGAGCGCCCCGCCAAGCTCGATCAAGTCCGGGCCTGGGCCGGGAACGTAGCCACCGGGCAGGACCTCGGCCAATCCGCGCAGGCCCCATCGAGACAAGGTCTCGGCATAGGGCAGGTATTCGCCGAACGGCACGAGGTGGTGCTTGTCATAAACCGCCTCGATCCGTCCCTCGGCATCGAGAAGGGCCATGGCATTGACCGGGCGCACCCCCTCGAAACGCTGCGCGCCGACGATCACACGGGCGGCTCCGGCGGCCCCGGCGATCTCGGCCCGCGCAACGTCGGAGCGATCGAGGATCTGCGGCAGGCTGGTTTCCGGCCAGATCACGAGGTCAGGTGTTCGCCCCTCGATCTCGGGGGCGGCGGCGGTCAGGGCCAGACCGCGCTGGAAAAAGATCGGGATCATGTCGCGCCGCCATTTGAGATGCTGCGGCGCGTTCGGCTGAACGAGGCGGATGACGGGCGCATCCGGGTCCGGGACCGACGGCGTGGGGGCGACGGCGATCAGTGCAACGGACAGACCCGCGGCGACAGCCAGGGAAAGAACGGCCCACCCCAAGCTGCGGAGCACCAGCCCGGCCATCAGGGCAGCGAAGCCGAGAACGATCAAGTTAAGGCCCAACCCTCCACCAAATTGCGCCGCGGACAGGAAAGGGCTGCCAATCAGGATGTGACCGGGGAAGGCCCAGGGGAACCCCGTCAGGACGACACCGCGCGCCGCCTCCGACAGCAGCACAAGCCCTGTCAGGGCCGCCAGACGCCAGCCGAGGGCGTCCTGCGGCAGCAGGCGGCGCGCCAGGTAGGCGGGCAGCGCCCAGAACAGGGCCAGACCGCCCGCCATGAAGAAAAGCGCAAAAGGCGCCATCCAGCCATGGCGCGCGGCATCGACGAAGAACGGCTCGACGATCCAATGCAGAGCGACGGCGAAATAGGTCGTTGCGCCAAACCACGCGATCCAGGCGGCCCGGCGCGCCGTCGTGGCGAGCGAGGCGAGCAGCAAAAGGCCCGCAAAGCCGACCCAGCCGAAGACCCACAGGTTGAACGGAGCCAAGCCAAGCGCCGCGATCGCACCGGACAACGCCGAGAGCGTCAGCCGTTCGCGATACGTGCGCGCCTCGATCCACTCTGCAATCGCAGGGGGGTGGATCACTCCGCCCTCTTGTCAGGCAACCGCACGCGCAGGCGCTTGATGCGGCGAGGATCGGCGTCGATCACCTCGAACTCCACGCCGGTATCCTCATGCGGAACAACCTCGCCCCGTGCCGGAACGCGACCGGTCAAGAGGAAGACGAGACCGCCGAGCGTATCGACTTCTTCCTCGTCCTCATCCTCGGTCAGGGACAACCCGATCTCGGCTTCGAACTCGTCCAGCGGGGCCCGCGCCAGCGCGATGAAGGAACCATCGCCCTCCCGCGTCCATGGCTGAGCCTCTTCGACATCGTGTTCATCCTCGATCTCGCCGATGACCTGTTCGATCAGGTCCTCGATGGTCACGATCCCGTCGACCCCGCCATATTCATCGATGACCAGCGCCATATGGGTGCGTTCGGTCTGCATCTTGGTCAGCAAAACGCCGATGGGCATGGAGGGCGGCGCATAAAGCAGTGGCCGCAGCATCTTGCGCAGCGAGAAATCGGTCGCCTTGCCGTTGAAGCCATAGCGCAGGGCCACGTCCTTCAGGTGGATCATGCCGATCGGGCTGTCGAGCGTGCCGTCATAGACGGGCAAGCGGGTCAGCCCGGATTCGCGGAACACCTCGACAAGATCGGGCAACCCCATGTCGCAGGGGACAGACACGATTTCGACCCGCGGGACGGCCACGTCCTCGACCCGCATGCGACGCAGGTTAGACATGCCGAAAGACCGCTGGCCCAAGGGCTGCGCCTCTGGATCGGGTTCGTGGGAATCAATGATTTCGGCCTCGTCCTCGGAAGAAGACGATCCGAATATTCGGGCGAGAAACCCCGGCCTCTGGGCGGGGGTGTCATCCTCGGAGTCCTGCGCGCCACGCGCCGCGGGAGACGAGGGGTCGGGGTTCGAGCTCATTGCTCCTTTCCAGATCTGCAAACCGGGCCTGAAACGCCCGTCAGGTCAATATGGGTCAGGGACCCCCAGTCTGGCAAGGATGCGCACCTCAAGATGCTCCATCAATTCGGCATCTTTGTCGGTTTCGTGGTCGAATCCGAGCAAATGTAGCAGCCCGTGCACCAAAAGATGGGCGAGGTGATCCTCGAGCGGCTTGCCAGCCTCGGCGGCTTCCCGCGCGCAGGTCTGGTAGGCCAGCGCGATATCGCCCAGTTCCTCGGGCGGACCATCGCCCGTCAGCGTCGGCAGGTCGGGCATATCGCCCGGGGTTTCGGCCCCGCGCTCGTCCGATGGCCAGGAGAGCACGTTGGTCGGCGTCGGCTTGCCCCGGAACTCAGCGTTCAGGGTCGCGATCCGGTCATCGTCGCAGGCTAGAAGGCTGACCGCAAAGCCATCCGGGGCGAGCGCGAGCTCAACCAAGGCCGCCTCGAAGGCCTTGGGCGCGAGGGTTTCAAGCGCGGTTTCGTCCCACGCGTCGGCCTCGATCAAGATATCCACGTCGATCATGGGCGCCCCATAGCACCACGCCGCGCAGGCGCGCCAGTCAGTACTGCGGCAGCTTCACACCCCGCGCGTGCCGGTCCAGCAAACCGGAGGGCGCCCTTTACGTGTCCTCGGCTTTCTCGTCATAGGCCTCGATGATCTTGGCGACCATCGGGTGACGCACGACATCCTTTGCGGTGAAGTAGTTGAAGCTGATGCCTTCGATCCCGCCGAGAATCCGCTCCGCCTGAACAAGACCGCTGAGTTGCCCGCGGGGCAGGTCCACCTGGCTTCGGTCGCCGGTGATGACCATGCGGCTGCCCTGCCCCAGCCGGGTCAGGAACATCTTCATCTGCATGGTCGAGGCGTTCTGCGCCTCGTCAAGCACGACATAGGCGTTTGACAGGGTCCGTCCGCGCATGAAGGCCAGCGGCGCGATCTCGATCGTCTTTTCCTCGATCAATTTGCCCAGTTGCTTGGCGGGCAGGAAATCGTTCAGCGCGTCGTAGAGCGGCTGCATGTAGGGGTCGACCTTGTCCTTCATGTCGCCAGGCAGAAAGCCAAGGCGCTCACCGGCCTCAACCGCCGGGCGCGACAGGATGATGCGATCGACATGGCCGTTGATCATCTGGTTCACGGCGACCGCCACGGCGAGATAGGTCTTGCCGGTGCCGGCAGGACCGATCCCGAAGGCCAGCTCGTTCTGGTAGAGGTTGCGGACATAGTCCTGCTGCGCGCGCGTGCGCGGCTCGATCGTTTTCTTGCGCGTGCCGATTTCCAGTGGCCCGGCGCCGAACATCTCCATCTGGTCGCCGTCGCGCGCACCGGTCTCCTCGGCGGAATCGCCAAGGCGCACCATGGCGTCGATATCGCCGGGTTCGACCGATTTGCCCGATTCCAGCCGCGCATAGAGGCGCTCCAGAACGCCGGCCGCTTCCTCTCGCGCCTCTCCCAGCAGGGCCAGTTCGTTGCCCCGGCGCAGGATATGCACGGAAAGGAGATGCTCGATTTGCGCGAGGTTGCGATCAAACTCGCCGCATAATTCGATCAATAGGCGATTGTCCGGAAATTCCAGCAGTCGTTCGACGGGCGGCTCGGCAGCGGGCTGCGGCAGCGTGGTGGTCGCCAAACGGGATCTCCCATCTTGAGGGTTCCGACTGGGATCAGAGTGACCGCGCCCCGCCTCGAACGCAACCTGTTGTGTGGGATGTCACGAAATTTTCTTTATCCTGTGTGTCAGGCGCCGGACCTTGCCCAAAACAAAGGCGGGCGCAAAACGCGCCCGCCGAGGAAAATTTTCGTTTGCCTTCAGAAGCCGGGAGTGAAGTCCGGAATGCCCGGATTGCGGCTGATGTCGCCGACGACGTAGTTCGGCGGCGCGATATCCGTGCAGACCGGCAGACCCGACACCGGGTCGAGGCGACGCGACCAATAGCCTTCGAGGCCATCGTCGATCATCCAGATGTGGCAGCCATCGGGATCGATATAGATGCCGGCCTCAAGCTGACTGAGGCTGCCCGAGTCGAACCCGGTATCTTCGCCGATGGCGATCAGACGGGCATCGTCCGAGCTTTGGCAGGCGGTCAGCGCGAACGCGGAAATGGCAAGGGCGACAGCCCCCCGAAGAGAGAGTTTACTGGTCATGGCGGTCACCTGTAGCACACGATTTCGACGCGACGGTTGCGCTGCATGTTCGCGGCGCTGTCATTGGGCGCAACCGGGCGGCGCTCACCGTAACCGATCTCGCGGGCGACGCGGGCGCCGACCGACCGGGCGACGTTGGCGACAGCGGCGGCGCGGCGCTGGCTGAGGCGCATGTTGTATTCGTCCGAGGCACGGCTGTCGGTATGACCGTAGATCGCGTAGGCAAAGGCCCCCGCCGACGAGAAGAACTGGCGCAGCTGCTCGCGGCCCGAAGTGGTCAGGCGCGCGCTGTCGGTGTGGAACAGCACGTCCGAGTTGGACACGGCGCAGGTGTTCACATCGAGGCAGACCGGCATCCCGGTCTCGGGGTTCACCCGGCCCTCCATGTATCCTTCGACACCCCCATCGGCGACCCAGTGCAGGCAGCCGTCGGGATCAACCCAGAGGCCCGGCTCAACCCGTCCGGTCACGATGACAGTATCCTGCGCCGCGGCCCTGTCCGCGGTCGCGATCCAGGCGCTGGCCACGACGGCGCAGAGGCCGACACCGCGCGCGATCGCGCGTGAAACTATGGCAATCACACAAACATCCCCCATTCAAACCGGTATGCGCTTTCGAAACGTTGGCAGCCGTTCAAGAAAACGCCTTTGATTTCTTGACGATAGCATCTTTCATCCACAAAGGAAGGGGAATCTGGCCTGCCCTGTTGCCGCCTCGGAAACAGCATATGGGTGATTCGAGCACTGTTGCGGCAATATGCTGTGAATTATCCCCACGAGTCCGATCTGCGACGAGACTCGGTTGCGCCAAGTCGGACCAAGACCCGCTTCGGAGGCCCTTTGGCCTGTCCTTTGTGCCAGCGAAAGCAACCAAGCGCCGGCGGGCCCGCGATTGTTTCCGCGTATGTCGAATCTTGGGGGCAAACACCTTGCGCGGTGGCGCTTCGTGATATGGTCGAACGGTCGCGGGCTTGAGGGAGTCGCGCGCGGCCCCAGTCAGGCCGTGGCGCAGCCCCTGATGACTGCCAACTGGGGGAAGACAATGACGTACAAGACACCACTGTTCGCGGCCATATGCGCCGCCGGCCTTCTGGGCCCCGTTCCATCCGCCGTTGCACAGGATCACGCCTACAACGTGCAGGCGCAACGGCAGGTCATCACGATCAGCTGCTATCGTGGGCCATGGGATGACGTGATCTGGGATCGACCGAACCCGCAATTCACCGACAGCCTGGTCGCCGCGGGCTACACGCTGCCCGAGGCCCACGCCATCGGCGAGCGGGTCTGCCGCGACCCGTCGACGGTGCATAACCCCGACGGCATGATCGCCGTCCTGAACCAGATCATCGCGCAAAGCCCGCCGGGCCGCCGTTGATCGGACTCAGCCGAGCAGACGACCGGACAGGGAATTCGGGCGGCTCTCCACGATCTCGACCCTGGCGATCTGCCCGGCAAGGCCCTCGGGTCCGTCCACATGCACCGCGTGGAGGTATTCCGACTTGCCGACCATCTGGCCAGGCATGCGGCCCGGTTTCTCGAACAGAACCGACACCGTGCGCCCCACCATCGCGTCCTGGGTCGCACGCTGCTGCTTGGTGATCAGGGCTTGCAGCCTTTGCAGCCGGTCGTCGGCTTCGGCTGCATCGACCATCGCGCGTTCGGCGGCGGGCGTGCCGGGGCGCGCGGAATACTTGAAGGAATAGGCCGTGCCGTAGCCCACGGTCTCGACCAGATCGAGCGTGGCCTGGAAATCCTCTTCCGTTTCGCCCGGGAAACCGACGATGAAATCGCCCGACAGGTGCAGATCGGGCCGCACCGCGCGAATACGCTCGATCAGGCGGATGTATTGCTCGGCCGTGTGCTTGCGGTTCATCGCCTTCAGGACCTTGTCCGACCCCGCCTGAACCGGCAGATGCAGATAAGGCATCAGCTTGTCGCAATCGCCATGGGCGGCGATCAGGTCGTCCTCCATGTCGTTGGGGTGCGAGGTGGTGAAGCGGATGCGATCCAGCCCGTCGATCTGCGCCATCTCGCGGATCAGACGTGCAAGGCCCCATTCCCCGCCATCCGGGCCTGCGCCATGATAGGCGTTCACGTTCTGCCCGAGTAACGTGATCTCGCGCACGCCCCGTTCGACCAGTTCACGCGCCTCGCGCAGCAGGCGGTCGGCCGGGCGGCTGACCTCGGCCCCGCGCGTATAGGGCACCACGCAGAAGGAACAGAACTTGTCACACCCTTCCTGCACGGTCAGGAAGGCGGTCGGCCCACGCTTGGGCAGACGCGCCTTGGGGAGATGGGCGAACTTGTCTTCCTCGGGAAACTCGGTGTCGAGCGCCTTTTCCCCACGCCCGAGCGCTTCCATCATCGACGGCAGGCGGTGATAGGTCTGCGGCCCCACGACCAGATCGACCATCGGCTGGCGGCGCATGATCTCCTCGCCCTCGGCCTGCGCGACGCAACCCGCCACCCCGATCTTCAGATCGGGGTTCGCCTCGCGCAGCGGCTTGAACCGGCCCAACTCGGAATAGACCTTTTCCGCGGCCTTCTCGCGGATGTGGCAGGTGTTCAGCAGGATCATGTCCGCGCCCTCGGGGCTCTCCACCTGCTCGTAGCCCTGCGCGCCCAGGGCCTCGGCCATGCGCTCGCTGTCGTAGACATTCATCTGGCAGCCGTAGGTCTTGACGTAGAGTTTCTTCGTCCCGGTCATGGCGCGTGTTCCGTAAGCATTCTTTGACCCGCGGCATGTATCGCATGGGGGCAAGGCTATCAACGCCCCTGCCCTCACACCCGGTTGAGCGATTGCAAATCGGCGCGCCCGGGGCCAATCTGCGCAAAACCGCGCAGGCCAGCGCGGGCGGGGCAGACACGGATCAGGCAGGCATGGATTTCGACACGCTGGATCAGTTCAAGGCAGCCCCCAAGGGGCAATACGGCAAAGGGCCCTTCGCCCTCGTCATTGCCGAGGACAGGGTCGAACTGGCCTCGACCCTCGATCACGTACAGAGCCTTGGCTTCAAGGCGATATTCGTGCTGGCCCCCGCGGGACTGGACGTGCCGCCACCCCCGGCCGGCGCCGAGAAGACACGTCACATCATCCGCCATCCGTCCCGCCAACCCGGCGCCGTGACCAAGGCTGTGAACGCCCTGGCCGAGAAGGTGCCGGGTGAATGGGTGCATTACTGTTTCAACGGCGAATACCTTTTCTACCCGTTCTGCGAGGATCGCACCGTCGGCGAGATGACAACCTGGGTGATGGAGGAACGCCGCAGCGCGATCCTGACCTATGTGATCGACCTCTATGCGCCCGACCTCAACATGCATCCCGATGCCGTATCCCTGGACACTGCGATGCTGGACGGTTCGGGCTACTACGCCCAAACGCGAAAGAACGCCGCCGGCGACGTGATGGAGCGGCAATTGGACTTCTACGGCGGCCTGAGATGGCGGTTCGAGGAACACGTCGCCCAGCCCAAGCGCAAGATCGACCGTGTCGGCCTGTTCCAGGCCCAGCCAGGGGTTCACCTGCGCGACGATCACACGCTGAGCGACGAGGAAATGAACACCTACACCTGTCCGTGGCACAACTCTCTGTCGGCGGCGATCTGTTCGTTCCGGGTGGCGAAGGCACTGCGCACGAACCCCGGTTCGCGCTACGACATCTCGGATTTCAGATGGCACAAATCGGTACCGTTTCACTGGTCGTCGCTGCAACTGATGGAACTGGGGCTGATGGAACCGGGGCAATGGTTCTGAGCCCTTGCGCCTGATCCCATGAGCGTTCTGCGCGATCCGCCCATCCTTGCGTTCATGCTCGCGCAAACCCTGATCTGGGCGGCAATCTTCTACAGCTTTCCCGCGCTTGTTCTGCACTGGCAGCAGGATTTCGGCTGGTCTGCGACGGCGGCCATGGGGGCCTTCAGCGTCGCGCTGGCGTTGCAAGGGCTGGCGGCGCCGTCCGTCGGTCGCCTGATCGACCGGGGCTTTGCGCCCCGTGGGTTTCCGATTGGCGCGGTGGGTGCTGTGGTTGGCCTTGTTGCGCTTACACAGGTTCAGGGCCTCTGGGGGTTCTACGCGGTCTGGGCGTGGCTGGGGGTGATGATGGGCTTCACGCTTTACGATGCCTGCTTTGCCATCGTGACACGGGCGCGCGGCGCGTCGGCCCGGCAGGCGATCACCGCCATCACGCTGGTGGCGGGTTTCGCCTCGACCATCGCCTACCCTTTGACCGCTGCCGTGACCGAGGCCGCAGGCTGGCGCGCTGCCGTTTGGGTGCTGGCTGGCCTCGTGCTGATCCTGAACATTCCGCTCGCCACATTCGCCGCCCGCCGGCTGGAGGCCGAGGCCCGCGACCGGACGCCGGTCCCGCCAGCGCAGACAAAAAGCAAGGGCCGCAGCCCGTTCGCCCGGGCAGAGTTCTGGCCGCTCGGGATCGGTTTCGCGTTCGGCGCACTTGGCACCGGTATTCTGCTCAGCCACCTTTTGCCGCTTATGGCATCGCTTGGCGTGGTGGATGCGATGGCGATCCTGGCGGCCTCTCTCATCGGTCCGGCGCAGGTGTCCGGGCGTATCATCCTGACACCGGCAGGCGCGCGCGTGCAGGCGCGGCACCTGTCGCAAGCAGCCTTCATCATGCTGGCCTTGGCGTCCTTGGCCTTGGCCGGGGCGGCAGCGTTTCCCTGGCTGGTCCTCGCCTTCGCGGTCGGACAAGGCCTTGGCTATGGCGTCATCAGCATCCTGCGCCCGGTCGTGACCCGCGACGTCATGGGCGACGCCGGTTTCGGCGAAAGCGCGGGGGCGGTCGCGCGCCTGTCGCTTTTTTCCTTCGCCTTGGCGCCGGGGCTCGGGGCGATCCTGGTCGATCTCGCGGGCTATGGCGCAGTGATCGCGCTGTGCGTCCTGGCCCCGCTTGCCGGGGTGTTCAGCCTGCGCCGCCTGCGCGTGGCCCCCTGACGCAAAAAGGGCGGCCCGATCGGGCCGCCCTCGCAACAGTCTCGCAACACGCGATCAGGCGGTTTCGGTATCGGCAGCCTTCTCGGCCTCGATGGCCGCCGGACGCGACGAGGTGATCTCGATCTGGCGCGGCTTCAGGGCTTCGGGCACTTCGCGAACGAGATCGACATGAAGCATGCCGTTCTCGTGGGTCGCACCGGTCACGCGGACATGGTCGGCCAGTTGGAAGCGCTTTTCGAACGCGCGCGTCGCGATCCCGCGATGCAGGAAGGTGCGCGGCTGCTCGTCCTTGGCCTTGCGCGCGGCGATCACCAGTTCGGTCTCGCGCTGTTCGACGCTCAACTCGGCCTCGGTGAAGCCGGCCACGGCGATCGAGATGCGATAGGCATCTTCGGCGGTCTTCTCGATGTTGTAGGGCGGGTAGGTGCTGGCCGCGGTGTCTTGCGTCATCACGCGGTCGAGCAGGTCGGCCATCCGGTCAAAGCCGACAGTGGCACGGTAAAGCGGCGAAAGATCGTAGTTTCGCATGGGTCATCCTCCATTGAGCGACAACTTATGTGGGCGACAGCCCCGAACCCGGGCGCTGCCTGAACGATACGCCGACCCGTCATTGGCGTCGGCATACGCAAAATTTGGGATCGTGGCGGACGGGTTTCAAGCCCGTTGCCATATCGGATCAGGGGCGGATGAAATGGCCTTCCAAGCGCCCGCGACCGGTCGCGCCGGGGCGGATGATCGTGACGGCCCCGCCGGATGCGTGGCCACCCTGCATGGCCATCAGGTCGTCCAACCGGCCCTCCAACGCGACAGCCAGGGACATCGCGCCACCCGCACTGTCCCGCCCGCTGGCCGCCATGACCGCGATGATCTCGGGTCCATCGACCGTCATCCGCATGACCGGCGCACCGGAACTGCCCTGGTCGACGCGACAGGAAAGCGACCGCACGCTGTCGCGCCGCATGAGGATTTCGCACCCCTCCTCGATGGAAGCGAAGGCCTCGCGATCCTGGCCGTAGGAAACCACGGTCACCTCCGTGCGCGGCATAGCCCCCCTGCCCGACGGGATGGGTGCAATCCGCCCCGTGCGCAACGGCAGGTCCAGTTCAAGTAACGCTAGGTCCAGCGCGATCATCGACAACTCGGTTCGGTTGGCCGCGACATAGCCCGGCGAGACGTGGCTTGCCCGCACGCCCCTCAGCGCCTCGGGGCGTCCGTTTCGCAAGCCGGCCTGAAACAGAAGCGCATCATCGCTGAGTCGGGCACCGGTTCTCGGATGATACAGGCAATGCGCCGCGGTCAGCACCAATTCGGGTGTGATCAACGTCGCGGTGCAGAAACTGACCCCGGTGTCCAGACGACCGACCGCTTCCCACCCCCGGATGTCGTCGCCGGTGGTCAGGCTATGCAAAGGGCCGTCCTGCTGCGCGAGTGCCGGAAACGCAGCAAGGACCGCCATGAGAAGGACCGAGAGGTATTTCATGCGCGGACAGGTCAGATTCGGGTGGCAAGGACGGTGCCCATGCAATCGGGCCGAATTACGGCACCAAGGGCGGTTGCGGCCATGGCAGCCCAAGCCCCCCGCCTTTGACCCGAATCAAGGCCATGTTTCGTGCTTGGGCTCAGGACTTTTCAGGACACGACCTGCAAGCGCCCTGATCACGCGAGAGGAGAACGAAATGGCCCTATCCAAATACCGCCCAACGTCATTTTCCGTGGCCCTTTTCCTGGCCTTCATCTGCACTGCCCCGGCCGTCGCGAACGATCTGTGCCAATGGGCGAATGACGGCGATTGCGACGATCCTTCGGTCTACGGGGCGGTTTCGGGGCTCTGCGCGCCGGGGACGGACAGCAGCGATTGCGCCAATTACACGGCGCCCGAGAACATCGACAACATCTGCCTCTTCGCCAATGACGGCGAATGTGACGATCCCACCGTCGAGGGCCACGTCACCTCGGCCTGCGCCCCCGGCACTGACAGCTATGATTGTGCAACCATCGCCATGGAGCCGCTGGAACCGATGGAGGAGGACCCCCTCAGCGACGCCTGCCCGCCGGGCACGATCATTGTCGACGGAAGCTGCGTCGATGAGGACCTCCTGATCGAGGAAGACGTACCCGATGAAAAGTGAGCGTCAGCCAAAATAGGACAACTAGCGCAGGATCGGCACCTCGGCCGCCCCCTCGCGCTGCAAGGCAGGCGGCTTTGGGCCACCCGTCGCCCAATCCAGCAACTCGACCGTGTGGACGATCGGAACCTCGGTGCCCGAACCGATCTGCATCATGCAGCCGATATTGCCTGCCGCGATCAGGTCGGGCTTGGTCATTTCCAGCGTCTCGACCTTGCGCTTCTTCAGTTCCTTCGAGATCTCCGGCTGCATCAGGTTGTAGGTCCCGGCAGACCCACAGCACAGGTGACTGTCCACCGGCTCCACGACCTTGAAGCCCGCCGCCTTCAGCAGGTCCTTCGGCAGCGTCTTGATCTGCTGCCCATGCTGCAAGGAACAGGCGGCGTGATAGGCCACCTTCAGGGGCGTGTCTCCGCCGACACCGGCCCCGTCCGGCAGGCCCAGCTTCGTCAGAACCTCGGAGACATCCATCGCGATACCAGCCACCGCAGCGGCGTCATCGGCCAACGCGTCCTCGCGGAACATGTGGCCGTAATCCTTCACCGTCGTGCCGCAACCGCTGGTGTTGATGACGATGGCATCGAGCCCCTCGCCCTGCATCTCGCGCGTCCAGGCGCGGATGTTCTTCGCCGCCGAGGCATGGCTTTCGTCGGATTTTCCCATGTGATGGGTCAACGCCCCGCAACAGCCCTGGCCATCGGCGATCACGACCTCGGCCCCCAGCCGCGTCAGCAGCCGGATCGTGGCGTCGTTGATATCGGTATTCAGCGCCCGCTGCGCGCATCCCGTCATCAGGGCGACCCGCATCCGCCGCTCGCCCACCGCCGGAAAGACCTGCGCATCGTCGTTGCGGCTGACCGGCGGGATCTGCTTGGGCGCCATCTCCAACATCGCCTTCAGCCGCGCATCTGGCATCAGGAACGCGAAAGGCCGCCCGATCTTGGCCCCGAGCAGCGCCAGACGGAACCGCCCCGGATACGGAATGATCCGTGCCAGCACCCAACGCAGCGCGCGATCCATGAAAGGGCGCTTGTAGGTCTGCTCGATATACTCCCGCGCGTGATCGACAAGATGCATGTAATGCACCCCCGAGGGGCAGGTCGTCATGCAGGCAAGGCAGGACAGGCAGCGGTCGATATGCTTGACGGTTTTCTCATCCGCGGGCCGCCCGGATTCCAGCATGTCCTTGATCAGATAGATCCGCCCGCGCGGGCTATCGAGCTCGTCGCCCAGGACCTGGTAGGTCGGGCAGGTCGCGGTGCAGAACCCGCAATGCACGCAGGTGCGCAAGATCTCGTTCGAGCGCGCGGTCGCCGCATCTTTCAACTGCTCGGGTGTAAATGTCGTCTGCATCGCTTACCCCATGAGACCGGGGTTCAGAATGCCCCGCGGATCGAATTTTTCCCGCAACCCCCGCGACAGCCGCGCCAGCGGCTCCGGTTCGGGTTGAAAGACCGGAAGCTTAGCGCGCGTCTCCACGCTGGCCCGGACCAGCGTCGCGTGGCCATCGAAGGCGCCGAGCCGACCGCGCAGGTCGGTGCCCTCGGGCACCAGCACCCAGATCAAGCCTCCGCCCCAGTCGAACATCACCTTGCCGCTGGTGCGCTCGGCGATCTCCGCGCCATCCGAGGGTTTGACGGACAGGCGCCAGACATCCCCGGGCGTCCCGGCGAACGCCTCCACATCGCGGATCGCGCGCCATGTCGCCGCAACCTCGGCGCTGCCGGTCTCGACATGGGCTGCCCCGAACCGCTTCAACGCGTCGCCCAGCTTGCCACTGCGATAGGCGACGCTGTCGGCAAACCCCTCCAGCCGCAGCACTGTCACCGGGCCGCCGTCGGCATCCGGCAGATGCGCCGCCCCGCTCACCTCGTAGGGCGATCCAAGCGCCACCGCCATCGCCTCCACCGCCTGCGCCGGGCTGAGCCCTGGCAGCGACACCGTGGCCTGGGCGGCGGGCGCGGGCAGGACCTTGAAGCTCACTTCCGTCAGCAAGCCGAGCGTGCCGTGACTTCCCGCCATCAGCTTCACGAGGTCATAGCCGGTCACGTTCTTCATCACCCGCCCCCCGTTCTTCAGCCGCGTGCCAGCCCCATCGACGAACCGCACCCCGATCAAGCTGTCGCGGCAGGCCCCTGCCTGGATGCGCCGCGGGCCAGAGGCATTGGTGGCCACGACCCCGCCGATGGTCGGCGTGCCATCCGTCCCCAGCAACGCGCGGTGATCCATCGGCTCGAAGGGCAGACGCTGGTTCTCTTCGCCCAGAACACGCTCAACCTCAGCCACCGGCGTCCCTGCCCCAACCACAAGGGTCAGCGCGCCCGGCTCGTAAAGCTCGACACCGGACAAGCGCGCAACCGATAGCGTATCCCCCTCCACGTGCCGTCCGATCGGTCGGGTCCCGCCCCCCGCGATCCTCAAAGGCCCGCTGGCGGCAGCCACCATTTCGCTCAGTTCCTTCTCGTCGGCAGGGGTCAGCACCACGCCCGCTCCTTCATCTTGGCAAGAAAACTCTCGGGGGAGCGCGAGGGGGCAGACAGCCCCCTCGCACGGGTCGCCGCCGTCAGGCGGCGAAACCCCTGCGTTCGGCAGAGACCGACAGCGGGAACACCTTGGCCGGGTTCAGCAACCACTTGGCGTCGAAAACGTCCTTCACCCGCATCTGCACCTCGAGGTCATCGGGCGCGAACTGGGTCGTCATCAGGTCACGCTTCTCGATCCCCACGCCATGCTCGCCGGTCAGGCAGCCGCCCACCTCGACACAGAGCTTCAGGATCTCGGCGCCGAAGGCTTCGCAGGTTTCCAGGTCGCCCGGCTTGTTCGCGTCGAACAGGATCAGCGGGTGCATGTTGCCGTCGCCCGCATGGAACACGTTGGCCACGTCCAGCCCGAATTCCTCGGACATCTCGCCGATCCGCTTCAGGACGTAGGGCAGAGACGACACCGGGATGGTCCCGTCAAGGCACATGTAATCGTTGATATTACCCATCGCACCGAAGGCCGATTTCCGGCCCAGCCAGATGCGCGCCGCCTCGTCCGCCGATTGCGCCTCGCGCAACTCAACCGGGTTGTGACGCCGCGCGATCTGCGTGATGACGCCAAGCTGCTCGGCGATCTCGGCCTCGGATCCTTCGACCTCGACGATCAGCAGCGCCTCGCAATCGGGATAGCCCGCCTTGGCGAATGCCTCGGTCGCGCGGATGCAGGGCCGGTCCATGAACTCGATGGCCACCGGCAGCACGCCCGCCTTGATGATGTCGCTGACGCATTCGCCCGCGACCTCGTTGCTGTCATAGCCGATCAGCACAGGCCGGGCGCCCTCGGGCTTGCGCAGGATGCGCAGCGTCGCCTCGGTCACGACGCCCAACTGCCCCTCAGAGCCACAGATCAGCCCCAGCAGATCGTAGCCCGCCGCGTCCAGATGCGCGCCCCCGATCTCGAGGATCTCGCCCTCCATCGTGACCATGGTCACGCCCAAAAGGTTATTCGTCGTCACGCCGTATTTCAGGCAATGCGCCCCGCCGGAATTCATCGCAATGTTGCCCGCGATCGCGCAGGCCAACTGGCTGGAGGGGTCGGGCGCGTAGAAGAAGTCTTCCTGCTCCACCGCACCGGTCACGCTCAAGTTGGTGCGGCCCGATTGAACGCGGATGAAGCGGTTGTCGTAATCGACCTCCAGCACGCGGTTCATGCGGGCCACGCCCAGGATCACGCTATCAGCCGTGGGCAGCGCCCCCCCGGCCAGCGAGGTCCCTGCCCCACGGGGCACAACGGGCACGCCTTCCCCGTGGCAGATCTTCAGAACGGCGGCCACTTCCTCGGTCGTAGAGGGCAGAACCGCCGCGAGGGGTGGGCATTTGTAGGCCGTCAGCGCGTCGCATTCATAGGCGCGCGTCTCGACATCGTCATGGATGACCGCTGTCTTCGGCAAAACTGTTTGCAATCTCTGCACGATCCGGTCCTTGCGGGACAGGATGTCGGTATCGGGTGCAGGCATCTCCATGGGCGGTCCTCCTCCGTGTCGCCTAGGAATTGGTAAAGAAATATAACCAATAACGCCTCAAGGCAACGAAAATCACCCTGGGACATTCTCGCATCTTGCAGATCGGGCCGCCCGGCGTCACTGGTGACGGCATGGAATGGATCAAAGTTCTGCATTTGTTGTGCGTTCTCGGGTGGATGACCGGCATCTTCGCGGTGCCGCGCGCCCTGATTTACTGGAAACGCGAGTATGCGAAGCTGGGTGAGTTCGGGCCCACGGGCGACCTGACAATACGCATCTACCGCTTTTCGCTCGGCCTTGGCGTCATCGCGATTCTGTCGGGCCTCTACCTGTTCTGGTGGTGGGGCTTTCCGACCTGGGCCTGGGTGAAACTGGGGCTCGTGACGGCGCTGGCGGTGCATTACGGCTGGACCGGGCGGTTGGTGCTGCGCGCGCGCCGGGGTGAATTCGACGAAAGCGATTTCTACCTGCGTGTTTTCAACGAGATCAGCGTTCTGGCCGTGATCGTCGTGCTCTACCTCGTGGTGTTCAAGCCGTTTTGATCCGGGCGGCTGAGGGCGACGTGCTAGGGTTCGCCCATGTTCCGCGCCTTTATGCTCAGCCTCGTCCTCTCTGCAACGGCCGCAAAGGCTGACCCTGCCGCAATCATCGATGTCATGGCCGAGCGCGGCGAAACCGGCTGGCGCTTCGCGGTCACGCTGCGCCATGGCGACACGGGTTGGGATGATTACGCCGATGGCTGGCGGATCGAGACCCTCGCGGGTGAGGTTCTAGGCACCCGCGAGTTGCTCCACCCGCATGTCGAGGAACAGCCCTTCACACGATCCCTGTCGGGCGTCGCGATCCCGGCGGAGGTGACCGAGGTCATGATCCGCGCCCGCACGACGGTCGAAGGATGGGACAGGGCCAGTTTTGGCCCGGTCCTTTTGGATGGACCCGCTACTGACGCCCTTCGCGCAGCCACCCCGCCAGCATCAGGCCCGCCGCGATCAGCAGGAAGAGCCATGCAGAGATAAGCGGCGTGACCGTGATATCCGTCGTCAAGTAAGCCTCGCGGGTTGTCAGCCCGATCCACCCCCGGCCCGAGGCGTTGCGCCCCTCGGAGACCCGGCGCAGGTCGGGCAGACCGTCTTCAAGCCGCAGGATACCGCCGGACAGGGGCGTGACCACCTCGGTCAGGCGATCGCCTGAGGCAATGGTCTCTTCGAATTCGCGCGGGGCCGCGGGGCCAAGCGCGATGACCGTGTCCAGAAGGCCGTCGGTCAGGCGATAGAGCCCCTGCTCAGCCCCCTCGATCTCGGCGGTGAATCGGCCCGGAGCAGTTTCCTCCAGCACCACGACCTCTTCGCTGCCATCGGGCGCCGTCACGATCACCTCGCCCACCGCGTTGGCGAGGGTCCGCCGCGTGATGGTGATGGTCTGACCGTCGGCCTCGGCCACCAGCGCCTCTTCCTCGAGGTCAGGCTCGCCCATCATCCAGTGGGCCAGCCGGCGCAGCAGTTCCAGCTGTGGACCGCCCCCCTCGTAGCCGCGATCCCAGAGCCAGGCATTGTCCGAGGCAAGCTCGGCCACGCGGCCTTCGCCGACGCGGTCCAGCATCAGAAGCGGCGCGCCCTCGGCCCCGATCATCACCGTCTGTCCACCACGTTCCTGCAACTCGATCTGGCGGAACCAACGCCCCCAAGGCGCCTCGCTATCGGGCAGCGGCGTGTGCTCGGCCTCCAGCCCCGCTGTCACCGGATGACGCTGCCCCAGCTCGGAAATCTCAGGCAGGAACGGGGCAGAGATCACGCGTGCCGTCGGCTCGCCCGGCAGGATATCGGCCAGAGGCGTTCGGTAGAGGGAGGCCGCAGAGGCAAAGTCCGGCCCCGCCGCCAGCAGGAGCGCCCCGCCGTCTTCGACGTAGCGCCGGATATTGTCGATATAGAGCATCGGCAGGATGCCGCGCCGCTGGTAGCGGTCGAAGATGATCAGGTCGAACTCGTCCACCGCCTCCATGAACAGCTCCCGCGTGGGGAAGGCGATCAGCGAGAGTTCCGATACCGGAACACCGTCCTGCTTGTCGGGCGGGCGCAGAATGGTGAAATGAACAAGGTCCACAGCCGGGTCCGACTTCAGGAGATTGCGCCACGTCCGCTGGCCGGGATGCGGCTCGCCCGAAACCAGCAGGACGCGCAGCCGGTCGCGGATGCCGTTGATTTGCACCACGGCGGCGTTGTTGCGGTCCGTCAACTCGCCCTCGGCCTCGGGCACCGTGAACTGCACGACGTTTTGCCCGGCATGGTCCAGCGTCAGGGGCAGTTCCAGCGTTTCACCAACCGGCACCAGGTAGCTTTGCGGTTCACCGCCATCGATGGCGATCTCGATCTCGGAGCGGCCGGCAAGCTCGGCAGGCACCGCGCCCTGATCCTCGATCCGCAGGCGCAGGGTGAATTCCTCGTCGATGATGGCGAAGGCCGGGGCCGTTTCGATGACGAGGCGCCGGTCCCAATCCCCTTCGCGCCCCGTCAGCAGGGCGTGGATCGGGGCGGGCATGTCGGGCACCAAATCGGCATCGTGGAGCTGCCCATCCGTCAGCAGGATGGCCCCGGCGATGCGCGCGCGCGGCTCCTCTGCCATCATGCGGCTGAGTTCGGCCATCAGAAGCGTGCCGGCATTGTCCGCGGCATCCCCCACGGATGAGACGCGCAGTTCCATCCCCAGACCGGCCACTTCGCGTTCCAGCCCCTCAAGCGCCTCGGCGGTCTGGGTTTCGCGGTCCGACAGGCGCTGGCTTGCCGATTGGTCGATCACGACCAGCACGATGTCAGAGAGCGGTTCGCGGTCTTCCGATTGCAGCGACGGGTTGAGAAGCGCCGCCAGCAGCGCCGCCCCGGCCAGCAGGCGATAGGGCCAGCCGGAAAGCCCCCGCCAGACGGACAGGGCCACGACCAACAGCACCGCCCCCCCGAGCGCATAAAGCACCGGCATCGGCAAAAGCGGGTCGATCAGGACTTGGCGTGCGAAATCCATGCTTACTGCCCCAACCGGTCAAGAAGTGCGGGCACATGCACCTGGTCGGATTTGTAGTTGCCCGACAGCACATGCATCACGAGGTTCACACCGAAGCGGTAGGCAATCTCGCGCTGGCGATCGCCCGTCATGCCCCGCCCGACCGGGAACATGGGACGGCCCATGTCATTCACCGCCCAGGCCGCGGCCCAATCGTTGCCGCCGATCAGCACCGGCGTCACGCCATCGTTGAGGTTGCGAAACGGCATGCCCTCTATCTGTTCGGCATCGGGCGGCGCGGCCTCGACCCAGACATCGGGGCTCGTGTGGCGGCCCGGGAAATGCTGAAGCAGGTAGAAGGTGCGCGTCAGAACATGATCCTCGGGGATCGGCTCCAGCGGCGGAATATCTAGCGGCGCGGCCAGCGCACGCAGATGCCGCCCCTCGGGCGTGCCCGACCCGAAGCCGCCGATATGCGCGTCGCGCGTGTCGAAGACGATCATTCCGCCCCCGCGCAGGTAGTCGTTCAGCCGTCGGTAGGCCTCGGGCGAGGGAAGCGGCTGATCGACCGATACCGGCCAGTAGAGCATCGGGAAAAAGGTCAGCACATCGCTTTCCAGGTCGACCCCCATGGGCGCGGCCGGTTCCACCGAGGTGCGTTGCCACAACACGTTCGAAAGGCCCGTAAGGCCCGCGCGACTGACCTCGTCCAATTCGGCATCCCCTGTCAGGACATAGGCGAGGGTGACTTCGGACGTCGCCAGAAGCGCCAACTCGTCCTCGATGGACAGGTCCTGCGCCTGCGCGTCAGGGGCCAGCAGAAGGCAGGCCGCTACGATGGCCGCGCCGCGCGACAGGCCCGATAGCCGCCCCGCCAGCCAAAGGGCGGCGATCGCGTCGATCAGGAGAAGGATCAACGCCCCTGTCAGGAACGCCGCCATCAGGTCGGTCGGGGCAATCATCGTCATCCCCTCGACCGGGATGCGCGCGGGCCATGAGGCAGCACGCAGCGTCATGCCGTCGGTGATGACGTTGCGCGCGATCCGGCGCTCTCCGTCAGAATAAAGCCCCGGCAGAAGGTTGGCGGTCAGAGGCGCATCAGCGAGGTCCTCTCCGGCCACGCCGGGCCGGGTCCCTGCATCGCGCAGGATGCCGAAGCCATCGAGCACCTCTTCCGGCACCCAGGTCGTGCCTTCGAGGTCCGCCGCATCCGGCACCGCGGGGCGGGTGGACACCGCCAAACGCTCCAGCATCTGCACGAACAGGCCGGACAGCGGCAAGGTCGACCATTCCGCATTCGCTGTGACGTGGAACAGGACCACGCTGCCCTGCCCCAGTGCGGCGCGCGTGACCAGCGGCGTACCATCCGAGAGCGAGGCAATGGTGCGCTCCGACAGGGTCGGATCGGGCTGTGCCATGACCTGCGAAGAGACGCGCACATCCTCGGGGATGGTCAGGCCGTAAAAGGGCGAGGTTTCGTCGAACGGCCGCAACGCCTTGGGCTCCCCCCACGACATCGCGCCGCCAACGGTGCGCCCCCCCGCACGCAATCGCACGGGCATCAGCGGCCCGACTTCCTCCCGCGCGAGGTCCGAGGCCGCGATCCGCGGTCCGGCAAAGCGCAGGAGCAAGCCGCCGTTCTCGACCCAGGCGATCAGGGCCTCTTCCACATCCGCCGAGATCGTTGCGACATCCGCAAGGATCATGACATCGGGGCTGGCCAGCAGCATGTCCGACAAAGTGCCTTCCATCAGGTCCGCCGTCGGGGCGAGGGCTTGGCGCAGGTAGTGCAAGGGCGACAGGAGCGCTTGCCCCTCGTCCTCGCCACCTGCCGCGATCAGGGCGACCTCGCGGCGTTGCAGACCGTCATCGGCCAGGGCCACGGCCCCGGCCGAACGTTCGCCCGCCACTTCGAACCGCGTGATGCGGTTGCGCAATTCCGGCGGCAGGTCGAACACCGCGTCGGTCTCCATCGCACCGCCCTCGAACGTGACCGTCTCGCGTGCCAGGTCACGGGGGATGCCCGCGGGGTCGAGGCCATGGGCGACCACCGTCACATCGCGCGGGCCCGTGCCGCCCTGCCGCATCAGGGGCGTGCGGATCGTGCCATCCTCGAACCGGGCGGGGGCCAGCGCCACCACGTCCCGAGCGCCTTGAAATACCGACACCGGGCCGAGGTCTTCGAAAGCGTCCAGCAGGTCATCGCGCCCGGCATGGTCCAGCCCGTCCGAGAACCAGAGCATCTCCAGCCCCGCATCCAGGTTTGCAGCCCAGTCTGCCGCCGCTTGGAAATCCGGGACGTAGGGGGCCGGCTCCAGGGAGGCCATGCGCGCGGTCCAGCTTGCCGCGGATTGCAGGGGCAGGTCCCCGGCCGGAAGGTCGGTGAGTTGGACAAGCGCCACCGTGCGTCCCGCGCGCCCGGCCTCTTCCAAGGCAAGGCGAGCGCGATCCAGCCGGGCCGGCCAATCGCGGGCGGACGCCCAGGAACTGTCCATGACGAGAAGGAGTGGTCCGTCTCCGGCGCGGTCCTGCTGTGGGTTCAGCACAGGCCCCGCGAAACCGATGATCGCGGCAGCCACGGCCAGCATCCGCAACAGGAGCAGCCACCACGGCGTCTTGTCCGTCTGGCTTTCGTCGTCTTTCAGACCCAGCAGAAGCGCGACCCCGGGAAAGCGCCGCCGGATTGGTGCGGGCGGCACGGCGCGCAAGAGCCACCACAGGACCGGCAAAGCGATCAGCGCCGTCAAAAGCAGCGGCGTGGTGAAGGCCAGCGACCCGATCATGCGCGCACACCCCTGCCCGACGCGAGGCACGTTTTTCTCGAGAAAAACGGCACGATTTCCTCAAGGAAATCGCCCCGGAAAACTCGAGTTTTCCGCCCCCCGCTCATGCCCGCACCTTTTCCAGTGCGCGGTAGAGCCATAGCAGCGTGGGTTCGGCGGGCTGGTCCGTGTGATGGATCGTGAAGCGCCAACCGGTGCGCCGCGTCGCGCGGTCCAGCCGGTCCTTACGCTCGGCCAGTCGCCCAAGATACTCCTCGCGCAGTGATTTCGCCTTGAGCGTCTCGAACCGGATCGCGCCGGACATGGATTCGAACACCGTGCGCCCGCCGTAGGGAAAGGCCTCTTCATCCGGGTCGAGGACCTGCACCAAGGCGCCCTTCACGCCGCGATCCGCCGCGCGGCCCAGAACCTCTTCAATCGGGGCCGGATCGCCGAGGAAATCGGAAAAGAACACCGCCCGGCTGCCCATCGGCATCACCCTGGGGCGCGGCACGCCGTAATCCCCGGCCTCGTGCCCATCCATCAGGGCCTGCGCCATCCTCATCAACTGGCCACGCCCGCCGCGGGGCGGCTCGTTCAGATGGGTCAGGCCAACCCGCTCGCCGCCATGCACGGCCAGAATGCCGACCGCCATGGCCAGTGTCTGCGCGCGGCGCAGCTTGGAGGGGCGCGACTTCGCCCCCGTGAAGGTCATCGAGGCCGCATCGTCGACACCCAGCATCACCGATTGCGCCGCCTGCCATTCCGTCTGACGCAGGAAATGCCCATCCGACCTGGCCGAGCGGCGCCAATCAATGGACCGCATCGCATCGCCCGCTTCGGCCGGACGGTATTGCCAGAACTCGTCGCCCGTGCCCGCCCGCTTGCGGCCATGCGTTCCCAGAAGGACCGTCGCCGCCAGATGCTGCGCATCGGCCATGAGCGCCGGCAAGGTGCCTGCCAGCGCCTCGGAGCGTGATCGCAGCGTGTCCGGCGTATGCAGGGCGGATTGGCTCAAGCCGCGGCCTCGACATGGGTGACGCGCGCCGTGACCTCGTCGATGACTTGCTCCAGCACGCGACCCTCGGCCCGCGCGGCGAAACTCAGCGCCATGCGGTGCGACAGAACCGGACGGGCCAGGGCCGCCACGTCGTCGACCGAGGGGGCAAGCCGTCCGTCCAAGACGGCACGCGCGCGCGCCGTCAGCATCAGGGCCTGTGCCGCCCGCGGCCCGGGGCCCCAAGCGACCGAGGATTTCACCACGTCGGGCGCTTCCTCGCTTTCGGGGCGACAGGCGCGCACCAGGTCGAGGATGGCCTCGACCACGGCCTCGCCCACGGGCATCTGGCGCACCAGTTTCTGCGCCGCGATCAGCGACGGGCCATCGAAGACTTGGTGGGCGGTCGCCTGCTCGGTGCCCGTTGTCGCGATAAGAATGCCGCGCTCCGTCTCGCGATCCGGGTAATCGACGTCGATCTTCACCAGGAACCGGTCAAGCTGCGCTTCGGGAAGGGGGTAGGTCCCCTCTTGCTCGATCGGGTTTTGCGTGGCGAGAACGTGGAACGGCGCGGGCAGCGGGCGATGCTCCCCGGCGATGGTCACTTCGCGCTCCTGCATTGCCTGGAGCAGCGCCGACTGCGTCCGAGGGCTGGCGCGGTTGATCTCGTCGGCCATCAGAAGCTGGCAGAAGATCGGCCCCTCGATGAAGCGGAAGGACCGGGTGCCGTCGGCGGCCGTTTCAAGCACTTCGGATCCGAGGATGTCGGCGGGCATCAGGTCTGGCGTGAACTGAATGCGGTTCTCGCTCAGGCCCATCACCGTCGACAGCGTATCGACCAACAGCGTTTTCCCGAGCCCCGGCAAACCCATCAGCAGCGCGTGACCGCCCGACAGCATCGCGGCCAGCGACAGGTCGACCACCTGCTCCTGCCCGATGATGCGGGTCGCGATGGACGTCTTGGCCTCGGCCAACCGCTGCCCCAACGCCTCGATCTCGGCCACGAGGGTTTCTGGCGACGAAGTGGGGGTGTCGACCATGGCAAAGCTCCGCGCAATGAATATGTAGCTACAGGTAACAGACCTATTCCGCCGATCACAAATGGCAAAAGCCGGAAGGGGACAAATCATCGTGACCCGCCAGAGCGACCAATCCGCCACTGCGACGACCGACACCGCCGCCAAGCCCGGCCCCGACAGCCTGATCGCCGCTGCGAAACAGGCGCAGAGGGACGGCAAGCTTCCGCCCGTCGATCAATGGGATCCACCGTTTTGCGGCGATCTCGACATGGAGATCAAACGCGACGGAACGTGGTTCTACGAGGGCACGCCGATCGGGCGCAAACCGCTGGTGCGGCTGTTCTCGACCATCCTCAAGCGCGAGGGGGACGCCTATTTCCTGGTCACGCCTGTCGAGAAAGTGGGCATCCAGGTCGAGGACGCGCCCTTCGTCGCCGTCGATTTCGAGGCCGCGGGCGAGGGCCCGGCGCAGGTCATCACCTTCAAGACCAATGTCGGAGACACCGTGATCGCGGGCCGCGAAAATGCGATCCGCGTGGTCCGTGACGCAAATGGCGAGCCCTCGCCCTATGTGCACGTTCGCGCCGGCCTTGAGGCCCTGATCGACCGCAAGAGCTTTTATCGCCTCGTCGATCTGGGAGAGGCGCACGAGGTCGAGGGCGAAGACTGGTTCGGTGTCTGGTCGACAGGCGAATTCTTCAAGATCATTCCCGTAGCCGAGCTCGATCTTTGAAAATCCCCGCCACGCTCCTGGTCCGATGCGGTCAGGAGTCTGCGCATGAGGTTGCGGGGGCAGCGCGCTAGGACGTGACGCGCCCTTCGATCCGCTGCAAGGCGGCCTCGGCCTCCTGGAACGACGCGACATAGCCATCGACCGTCGGCACTCCGGCCAATTCGCTCGGCTTCGTCACGATTTGTCCCGCCAATATCAGGTGGGCCGCCGGACGAACCCTGCGCAGGTCCTCGATCAACCGGATCAGCGCCGGGCGCGAATGCAGGCCCGAGCATGACAGGCCGATCACCCCGCGATCATCGCGCGTCAGACGGTCGATGAGTTCTTCGTGGCTCATGCCCACAAGCAGGCTGACATCCCATCCATTTCGGCGAAACAGGTCCGCGGCCATCATCACGCCAAGGGTATGCTCTTCACCGGGCACGGCGCAGAACACCGCGCCGCGCGACGGGTGATGCGTCACCCGCTTCCGCGGAGGGGGCAACTGGCGCATGATCGACTGGATACGCGCGCTCGCCATGGTGACCTCGGTGAAGGGCAGCGTATCCGATTCCCACATTTCGCCAAGGCGTCGGGCGGCGGCCGCAAGGTGATCGACGCAGATGTCTTCGACCGAGACCCCTGCCGCGATCAAATCGTTCACGATCGCCTCCGCCGACTCGTCATCGACATCGCACAGCGCGCAAACCAATGCGGCCGTCAGGGGGGAGCCAAGTGCGCGCTGGACCTCTTCGGATATCTCGCTGATCTCCTTGTCGCGGCAGATCCGTTTCATGGCGCAGGCCACCAACGCGGATACTGCATCTTCCCCCGGCATCGGCTTGGCCGTTGACCGAAGATCAGGTTTGCCGGCCCGTTGCACCGGGTCGAAACGGTCGTTCGAATGTAGCGTCACGGTCTGATCTCTCTGCGTGTGCGCGGCGCCGGGTTCCTGTCCGTGCGACCGCGCGCTGTCCTCCGAATTCAAGAGCAGCCTAATGCAGACAAAGTGTCAATCAATATTGACAGTGTGATTTTTTCTTTACACTCGGAAATTCCCACAGCCGGACACCGCCTATATCTTTGATTTAGATCAATCATTTCTGTGGAGACGCTTTGAAAAATCTTGTCCGACACACCCCGAATCGCGCGCCATGCCGCCGCTGACGGTGGAGGTGCTCGCACAAAAGTCGCGCAAGGGTTGTTGCCCGCGCACAATCCGCGATCAAAAGCGCCGGAGGAAGATGCCCGCCTCGGTTATCGGCAGCGCTCAGTCTTTATGAGGGGAAGTGGCGCACCGGGGAGGATTCGAACCCCCGACCCCTTGATTCGTAGTCAAGTACTCTATCCAACTGAGCTACCGGTGCGTAGGGGCGGCATTTAACCCCCGGCGCCGGGGGTTGCAAGGGCGAATTCTCGGGGATTTCGCTTTCGCTAGGTCAAGGCAGCGCTGCGACCTTGGCGGGCAGGGAGATGGAAAAGACCGTTCCCTCCGGCCCGGTCTCGGACAGTTCAAGCCGACCACCATGGCCGCGGATGATCTCGGCCGCGATGGCGAGGCCAAGGCCCGACCCGCCTTTGCGCGCGCCTCCGTGGAACGGCTTGAAGAGGTGGTCCAACGCCTTTTTCGGCAGACCCGGCCCGGTATCGGCCACGCGGATGCGCCAACCGTCGTCGGTTTCCATGCCTTGGATGCTGATCTCGCCCGGCTCGCCCTTGGCCGCGATGGCCTGCCGGGCGTTGCGGACGAGGTTGGACAGAACGCGGTGCAACTGCTCGGGATCGGCACGCACGACAAGACCCGCCGGCACGTCGCAGCCGTAGCTGACAAGCCCGTCCGAGTCGGTCAGGCGTTCGTTCTCGATCACGTCCTCGGCCAGGTGCGACAGGGAAAAGCGTTCCAGTTTGGGGGGCGGCTCCTCGGCGCGGCCAAAGGCCAGTGTCGCCTCGGTCAGGTTCACGGCCCGGGTGAGAGAGGCCACCAGCTTGGGCGTCGTGCGCTGCACCGCGGGGTCGGCGGACCCGTCCAGCCGGTCGGCCATCAGCGTCGCGGTGGTCAGGATATTGCGCAAGTCATGGCTGATCTTGGCCACCGCTTCGCCCAGTTGCGCCAGTCGCTCCCGTTGGCGCAGCGCGCCGGTCAACTGCGTCTGGAGGGTCTGGAGGGTTTCCTCTGCCTCGCGCAATTCGCGCACGCTGGCCCCCGGCTCGATGATGCGCGACGCATCTTCCGGCGCTTCGGCGTAGCGCGTCATCGCGTGGACCACCCGTTTGATCGGCGTCACCAGAAGACGCCGCACCGCGATGAACAAAAGCGCCGCCGTGAAGATCGAGATCATCGCCGACAAAAGCAGAATGCGCAGGCCGTAATCCAGCATCTCGGCCCGCAGCGGCCCGGTATACATGGTGACCTCGATCAACAGGCCCGCTTCGCGCACCGGTTCACCGATGACGCGGATCGTCTCGTCCTGCGGGCGAAACAGCCGCCGCATCGCATCGCGGATCAGCATGGCGGCGGGCGGGTCGCGCAGGTCGAAGGAAAAACTGACCGGCGGGATATTGTCCGAGGACAGGATCAACTGACGCGCTTCGTCGCGCCTGAGCACCACGTTCAGAACGCCCGCGTTCTCCAGCAACTCGGCCTCGAGCTCGTCGTCGATCATGCCGTCGGTCGCCAGAAGCGCCAGCGATGCGATCTGCGCCCGTTCCAGACGCGCAAGGATATAGTCCTCACGGAACCGCGCGATGGAGGGCACGAAAATGAACACCTCGGCCAGCATCACGAAGATGATGGTCAGGATAAGAAAACGCCCTGAAAGCGAATTGGCCACGCCGCGCGGTACTCCTTGCCGTTAGCCTCGGGGCTCAGGGAATGACGCGCTGGATCGTGCGCACCACCCGCTTGACCCAAGGGTTCTCGAACAGCTTGGGAGAGAAATAGGCCCCCGCAGCGCGTTTGTTAATCTCTCCCATCGTCGGATAGGGCGCGACCATGCTCGCGATGGCGGACATTTTCATGCCGTTGGCAATGGCCAGCGCCCAGGTCTGGATCAGGTCGCCCGCCCCTGCACCCACGATCGTTGCGCCGACCGGTTTGCCCTTCACCACCATGACCTTGGCGAAGCCCCGGGTCTGCCCCGTCGCGATGGCGCGGTCGTTATAGGCGAACTCGGCCCGCGCCACGAACAGCTTGTCGCCATGCGCCTTGCGCGCCTGCGCCTCGGTCAGGCCGACCTGCGCCAGTTCCGGATCAGTATAGGTCGCCCAGGGAATATGCGCGGTCTTGGCCTTGGCGGGAAGGCCGAACAAAAGCGGGCGGATCACCAGCCCGCCATGATAGCCCGCGACATGGGTGAACTGCATCCCGCCCGCCACGTCGCCCACGGCATAGACGCGGCGATTGGTCGAGCGCAGCCCCTTGTCCACGGTCACGCCGCGCGTGTCATACTTCACCCCCGCCTTTTTGAGGTCGAGCGTATCGACATTCGCCTGCCGCCCGACCGCGACCAACAGGTGCGAGCCGGAGAAACTGCGCCCGTCCTCGGTGTCCAGCGTGATGTTACCGTCACCCCCGGAGACGCGGGCGACTTGCGCACCCTCGACGATCTCGATCCCCTCGGCGCGCAGCGAAGCCAGAACGATCTCGGCCGCCTCGGGATCATCCTTTCCAAGGGCCTTGTCGCCCTCCAGCACGGTCACCTCGCAGCCCAGACGCCGATGCGCCTGCGCCATCTCCATCCCGATCGGGCCACCGCCGATGATCAGCAAGTGCCGGGGGCGGTCGCGCAGGTCGAAGATGGTTTCATTGGTGTGATGCGGCACCGCGTCGAGGCCCGGGATCGGCGGCACGAAGGGGCGCGATCCGGTCGCGATGACGAAACGGCGCGCCTTCACCACCGTGTCGCCGGCCTGAACCTCGGCCTCCGAAACGAACCGGGCCATGTCGCGGATGACGTGGACGCCCAGGCCCTCGAACCGCTCCTGGCTGTCGACGGGGGCGATTGTCTCGATTACCGAGCGGACATGATCCTTGGCAGCGTCGAAGTCAGGGGCTGGCTCGTGGCCCGCCACGCCAAAGGCCGTCTGCGCTGTATCATGCGCCTTGTGTCCGGCGGCGAGCAACGCCTTTGACGGGACGCAGCCGAAATTCAGGCAATCGCCGCCCATCTCGTGCCCTTCGATCAGGACCACGCGCGCGCCCATCTGAACCGCGCCCGCAGCCACCGAAAGCCCGCCCGAGCCTGCCCCGATCACGCAGATATCGGTTTCGAGTCGATTGGTCATGTCACAGGCCTTTCTTACCGCGCACCGCGCGCAGGATGATCGGAAGCAGAGCCAAGGCCGCAAGTCCCAGCAGCGGCAAGAGGATTTGAGGTTCGAAGATGATGCCGAGGTCCGGCGTCTCGCCCCGGGCGAAGACTTCGGACAGCCCCGCGCCGACCGAGGTGTAGACGACCGCGCCGGGGATGATCCCGAGGAAGGTCGAGATCACGAAGCGGGACAGTCGCACATTGACCAGAGCCGGCACGATATTGGCGACGAAGAACGGCACCGCCGGCACCAGCCGGATCAGGAACAGCATCGACCACTGGTTCTCGTCGATACCCGTCTTGATCCGCCGCACCATCCCGTCAGAGGCATCCATGCGGGCAGCCAGTTTCTCTCCCAGCCCCCACCGGGCGGCAAGGAAGATGGCCGTCGCGCCCGTGGTCGCGGCGATCACGTTGAACAGCGCACCGGGGAAGGTCGCGAAAAGGAACCCGCCCGTCAGCGTGGCTATGGTCGCGCCCGGCAGGGAAAAGGCCACGATGGCGACATAGACGGCAACGAAAACCAGCGCTGTCACCGCGTAGTTCGCGTCGCGAAAGTCGATGAGCCGCTCGCGATTTTCGGCCAGTGTCTGGAAATTCAGTGTATCCCGCAGGAAATACCAGCCAAGCCCGGCCACCGCCGCAATCAGCACCAGCGGCAAAAGCCGCCCCAAGGGGGATCTGCGTGTGTCGTCTGTCACAGTTCGGTCCATTGCAATCACCTTTTCCGGGGGTTGGCCAGTGCGTTGCCCCTTACATGCGCCCCTTGAGTGGCAGGCGACAGGCCGCTCACGGGTGAGTGATGCCCCGTGACGCACAGCACGTAAACCGTGACGGAACCATCCGTTTTCCGTAATACTTGGGCTGTCCCTGTAACGAGCGGAACGCCGATCATGCAGCCCATTCTTGTCAGTGCCTGCCTGATGGGCCGCCCCGTGCGCTACGACGGGCGCGCCAAGACGCTGCATGACCGGCTTCTGTCGCGCTGGAAGGAAGAGGGGCGCCTGATCCCCTTCTGCCCCGAGGTCGCGGCAGGGCTGCCGACGCCCCGCCCGCCCGCGGAGATCGCCCCTGGTGCCGACGCGGCATCCGTGCTGGACGGCCAGGGTACGATCCGGACGATAGATGACACCGACGTCACCGCCGCCTTTCTCACCGGGGCGCAGTTGACCGTTACGCTCGCCCAGCGCCATGGATGCCGTCACGCGCTCCTGATCGATGGCAGCCCGTCCTGTGGGTCCGGCTTCGTCTATTCGGGTCGCTTCGATGGCATCCGCCAGCCCGGGCGCGGCGTGGTGGCCGAGGCCCTGATCCGCGCCGGTGTCGCCGTCTACACACCGGCCCGGATCGAGGATCTTGCCGCCGCGCTGGAAAGCTGATTTTCGCGGCTCAGCTTTGTTGACATGTGGTCCGAGAGTCCGTATCAGCGCGTTTCATCACAGATTCCAGCCGTATCGTGAGACGCGCTTCCGCGCTCCCCGGCATGGCCCGAGACGCAAGACGCGGAGAGAGACGATGTCGAAACGCACCTTCCAGCCTTCGAACCTGGTTCGCAAGCGCCGCCACGGGTTCCGCGCGCGCATGGCCACCAAGGCCGGCCGCAAGATCCTGAACGCCCGCCGCGCCCGCGGCCGCAAGTCGCTGAGCGCCTGATCGCGCCCATCGGCTCTGGTGCCATGGCACCCGCTGAGGATATGCCCCTGCCGACCGATGGGTCGCCGGGGGCTTTTTCTGTTGCGACGCTGAGCAAGCGTCCCGATTTCCTGCGCGCGGCCCGGGCCCGCCGCGTCCCCTGCCCCGCCTTCCTTCTGCAAGCCCGCCAGCGTGCCCCGGACGAAGCGTCCGAGGCCCCGATCCGCGTGGGCTTCACCTGCTCGAAAAAGGTCGGCAACGCGGTCGCCCGCAACCGCGCCAAGCGCCGCCTGCGCGAGATCGCCCGCGCGGTTCTGCCGCTGGAGGGCAAGCCGGGTTGGGATTATGTTCTGATCGGGCGCAAGGACGAGACCGCCACGCGCGATTTCGGCGCCATGCAGGACGACCTGCGCCGCGCGCTGAGGAAACTGCACCGATGACCCCGCTCGCCTATATCGCCTCGCTGCCCGTCCGCTTTTACCGCGCGGTGTTCTCACCTTGGGTTGGCCATTCCTGCCGGTATCAGCCGACCTGCTCGGCCTACGCGATGGAAGCGCTGGAAAAACACGGCGCGATCAAGGGCGGCTGGCTGGCCGCGCGCCGCATCCTGCGCTGCCACCCGTGGGGCGGTTCCGGCATCGACAACGTGCCGGACTGAGGCGTCAGCCAAAGCGCAGCCACGTTCCCCCGTCCGAGGCGATCCGCGTCGGGATCTCGCGCCGGTCCACCGCGCCCCGGATCGTGTGCAAGACGTCTTCCATGAAAAGCGCATCCTCGAACCACCAGGTGTGCGCCGGGTAGTCGAGATGGGCGAAACCCTCCCGATTCGCGTCGAAATAGGGGCCGCAATTGATGTCGATCGCCTTTTGCGGCGGCTCGTCGATGATGCCGATCCGGCCCGCCCGCGGGGCGACCCCGATGCGCTTGATGTCGGAGAGGGACAGCACGTTGTCGAACGGGTTGTGGTAATTCGTCAGCCGCACGCAATGGCGGTAAAGCGACGAGGATTTCGAACTGTCCGCCGCCAGCGAGGCCGAGGAGACATCCGCCGAGATCAGCATAACCTGGCTGACCGACCAGCTGTGTGCGGCGACGCCGGGGCGGTCATCGGCATCGTCGAAGGCCTCGCGCACCACATAGGCGCCGGTCGAATGCGCGATCAGGTGCAGGTTCACGAAACAGTCGGGCCGTTGCAGCCGCGCGAAACTGGCGATGCCTTCGGTGACCAGCCGAAAGGCCGACATCTTCGCGTCCAGACGATCCTCCAGGTAATTCAGCGCCATGTTGGCCGCGGGCCAGTCGAAGCTGACCACCACGCCCTCGAAGCCCATCCCCTCCAGATGCGCGCGGATCTTGCGGTGACGGGTCAGCATCACCTCCTGCGGGGTGTTGAACCCGTGGATGTAGAACAGGATATCGCCGCGCGGCCCATCGTTCTGCTGGCCATGGCGCGCCGCCTCGAACACCGCGTCGACCCAGGCCGATTTGCGGATCACATGGTCGGGCGTCGGCGCTGGCTCATGCGCGGGCACGGCCAGGAAATGGCTCGCGCCCGGCTCGGCGATGAATGCCCCTTGCCGGATGGACCGGACGGAAAAGACGTAATCCATGCAGTGACCCTCCCTTCGGCCCATCCAGTATGCGCGAGGCTGGCGTCGCGGCGAAATGGTGGTTTTCCCCTAGGCAGAAGATCGCGCAGGGGATAGACGGGCGCCCATGCTGGACCGCGAAAACCAACCACAGACCGACGAGGCGGGGGACGATATTCACCCGCTGTTTTTCGGTGCGCCCAAGACGACCGAGTTCAAGAAGCTCCGCAAGCGGATCATCAAGGACACGCGCGAGGCGATCGACCGCTACGGCATGATCGAGCGGCGCGCGCCCGACGCCCCGCGCGAGAAATGGCTGGTCTGCCTGTCTGGCGGCAAGGACAGCTACACCCTGCTCGCCGCCCTGACCGAGTTGCAGTGGCGCGGCCTTTTGCCGGTGGACCTCTTGGCCTGCAACCTCGACCAGGGGCAGCCGGGGTTTCCCGCGACCGTCCTGCCAGAATTTCTCGAACGGATGGGCGTGCCGCATCGCATCGAATATGCCGACACCTATTCCATCGTGATGGACAAGGTCCCCCAGGGCCGGACCTATTGCGCGCTCTGCTCGCGACTGCGGCGCGGCAACCTTTACCGCATCGCGCGCGAAGAAGGATGCAGCGCGGTCGTTCTCGGCCATCATCGCGACGACATTCTTGAAACCTTCTTCCTCAACCTCTTTCACGGCGGCAAGCTGGCGACGATGCCGCCCAAGCTGGTGAACGACGAGGGCGACCTGTTCGTGCTGCGCCCGCTGGCCCATGTGTCCGAGGCCGATTGCGAGCGTTTCGCGCGGGCCATGGACTACCCGATCATTCCCTGTGACCTCTGCGGCAGCCAGGACGGCCTGCAACGCCAGGCGATCAAGCGCATGCTCGACGGGTGGGAGGAGAAGGCTCCGGGCCGCCGGCAAAAGATGTTCTCGGCCCTGATGAGCGCGCGCCCCTCGCACCTGCTTGATTCCGGCCTGTTCGACTTCGCTGGCCTGACGCGCGCAGATCGGAACAATTCTCAGGAACAATCCCGGCGTCTTTAAGCGCCTGTTTGGCTTTTGACGGTAAGCCTTGTCCGACGTCGCCGTGCGTTTGCGTCATCGGAGAAGGAAAGCGAGATCATGGTCAGCGGGCTGATTGCGGGCGCGACCCGGGCACAGCGCATTCTGCGCCGCGCACTGTCGCGGCTCGACGTTCTGGCCATCTTCCCGCTCTTGATCCTTGTTGCGCACGAGATCGGAGATGCAAGCCTGCTGCTGGCCACAAGCCTCCTGTTGCCCGCGCTTCTGGCCCTGCAATCCATTTCTCTCGGACACGCAGGGGCCACATGGGATCCGCCGACGCGCCCGCATGACAGCGCGCGCCTCCCCGGTCGGCAGGCGGTGCTGGACCTGCTGGAGCGGACAGCTCGAATGCCGCACCACGAGAGCGCCTGTATCCTTCTCGAAATCGACGACTGGCGCGACATCGCCGATCGGTGGGGGGCGGAAACCTCGGCCGATATCGCGCTGCACTGCCTCGACCGCCTGCGTAGCGTTCTGCGCCATGATGACGTGATCGCGAAGCTGGGCGATGCGCGCTTTGCCATTGCGCTGGCTCCGGTGCCGGCGGCCCGGCTGGGGATACGCGACGGGATCGTGTCGCGCCTGCGCGCCGCGATTGCCGAACCGATGGCCATTGACGGCACGTCCATCCGCATCACCGCCTCGGTCGGGCACGCCGCCCTGCTTCGCGATACCGCGGACCCGGCTGGCGCCACTATGGACGCGGCCGAAGCCGCCCTGGCCGACGCACATGGGGCGGGCGTCAACAGCGTGCGCGCCTTTGCACCCGGCATGCTGCGCGCCCGCCGTGCCCGCGCCCGCCTTACCGATGAGGTCGAAGGCGCTTTGGCCTCGGGCGATATCCGGGCCTGGTTCCAGCCGCAGGTCCGGGCGCGCACCGATGCCATCACCGGTTTCGAGGCGCTGGCGCGCTGGCACCATCCCAGGCTGGGTGTCCTGGGTCCGGCCGATTTCCTCGGGGCCATCGTCGATGCCGGCCAGATGCAGGCCCTTGGCCAAAAGATGCTGCGCGATGCGCTGGCCGCTTTGCAGGATTGGGATCTGGCCGGACTGAACGTCCCCACGGTGTCCGTCAATTTCTCGGCCGCCGAGTTGCGCGACCCGTCTCTCGCCGAGCGGATTCGCTGGGATCTGGACCGGTTCGATCTGCGCCCCGACCGGTTGGTCGTCGAAATCCTCGAAACCGTGGCCGCGCAATCGACCGATGATGTGGTGATCGCAACCCTGTCCTCCCTCGGATCCGAAGGGGTTCGCCTTGACCTTGATGATTTCGGCATCGGGCAGGCCTCGCTGGCCGCCGTGCGCCGGTTCGGCGTCAGCCGCTTCAAGATCGACCGGTCCTTCGTGATCGGCATCGACCACGACCCGGAACAGCAGTCCATGGTCGCCGCGATCCTTGCCATGGCGCGGGAACTGGGGGTCGACGCGCTGGCCGAAGGTGTCGAAACCGCGGAGGAGCGGGTCAAACTGGTCGAGATGGGCTGCACGCATCTGCAAGGCTTCGCCATCGCGCGCCCCATGCCCCGCGAAAACGTCATCGACTGGATCATCGCGCACAATGCGGCGCTTGCGTGCGGCCCGGGGCGGAGCGATCCGCGCACCAGCACGGCTGCGGCCAAACCCGGCTGAGCGCGACAACAGCGCGCGGCGCCGATTCGCCTTGGAAACAAGGCGGGCGCGCGGAAAACGCCCCTTGACCTTTGCACCCCCCTTCTGTTGAACCCTCCTGCATTGTGAACGAGGGATCTCGGCGACCATGGAAGACAACCGCAATCTCATTCTGGCCACCGGCCTCAGCATGCTTGTCATCCTCGTATGGTTTGTGCTGTTCCCCCCGCCCGAGCCGGTGGAGGACCCCAACGCCATCCCCGTGGCCGAGGAAAGCGCCGGTGGCGGCGTGGACATGGCCGTTGCACCGCCCGCGGCCGATACACCGGATGATCCGGTCGCCATCGACGCGACCGCGCTGACCGAGGTCGCGCTCAGCGAGGCCGCGCGCCTGCCCATCGACACCCCCTCGGTCGAGGGCACGATCTCGCTGCTTGGCGGCCGGATCGACGACCTGTCGCTGCGCAACTACGACGAAACCCTCGATCCCGACTCGCCCATCGTTCGGCTTCTGTCGCCCGTCGGCACCGCCGAACCCTATTACGCGCTCTATGGCTGGGCCCCCGGTGGCGACCTCGGCTTTGACCAGGTTCCCGGCGCCGACACGCCCTGGACCGTGGAAGACGGGGAAACCCTGACACCGGACAGCCCGGTCACCTTGCGTTGGGACAACGGCGAAGGCCTTATTTTCCGCCGCGTGATCGAGATCGACGAAGATTACATGTTCACGGTCACGCAGTCGGTCGAGAACAGCACCGAGGCCGAAGTGCGCCTTGCGCCCTATGGCATTGTCGCCCGCCACGGCCTGCCCGAAGACCTGCAGAATTTTTTCATCCTGCACGAAGGCGTGGTCCGCAAGGTCGATGGCGAGTTGGACGAGATCGCCTATGACGACATGCCCGATCTCGACCTGGTCGCGCGCGAAGGTGCCCCGGCCGAGGTTGTCAACGTCACCGAGAATGGCTGGATCGGCTTCACCGACAAGTACTGGATGACCACGCTGATCCCGGGTGCGGGCCAGGCCTTTACCTCGGTCACGAAATACGTCGCCTCCGCCGACATCTACCAGACCGAGGCGCGCATGCCCGCCGTCTCCGTCGCGCCGGGCGAAACCGCCGAGATGACGACGCAGCTGTTCGCCGGAGCAAAGGAATGGGAAACCATCCGCGAATACCAGGACGTGGGTGGCATCGACCGCTTCGTCGACTCGATCGACTGGGGCTGGTTCTACTTCCTGACCAAGCCGATGTTCTGGCTACTGCACACGCTCAACCAGCTGATCGGCAACATGGGCCTCGCGATCATCGCGCTGACGCTCATCGTCAAGGCCGTGCTCTTCCCGCTGGCCTACAAGTCCTACGTCTCGATGGCCAAGATGCGCGAGCTTCAGCCCGAGATGGAGAAGCTCAAGGAACGCGCTGGCGATGACCGCGAAGCGCTACAGCGCGGGATGATGGAGCTCTACAAGAAGAACAAGGTGAACCCGGCCTCCGGCTGTCTGCCGATCCTGTTGCAGATCCCGATCTTCTTCTCGCTCTACAAGGTGATCTTCGTCACGCTGGAACTGCGCCATGCGCCCTTCTTCGGCTGGCTGAACGACCTGAGCGCGCCCGACAGCTCGTCGATCATCAACCTGTTCGGCCTGCTGCCCTACGCGGCGCCCGAACCGGGCACCATCATGGCGCTGATCTTCATCGGTATCCTGCCGCTGCTGCTTGGCATCTCGATGTGGTTCCAGCAAAAGCTGAACCCGGCCCCCACAGATCCGACGCAAGCCGCGATCTTTGCGTGGCTGCCCTGGGTCTTCATGTTCATGCTGGGCAGCTTTGCCTCGGGCCTGCTGGTCTACTGGATCGCGAACAACACGATCACCTTCATCCAGCAGTACACGATCATGCGCAGCCAAGGGTACAAGCCCGACGTGTTCGGAAATATCCGCAGCAGCTTCAAGCGCAAGAAATCCGATAGCTGATGCAGGCCCGGCTGGCCCATATCTGGCGGCACCCGATCAAGGGCATCGGGGCCGAGCCGCTGGAGCGGGTCAGCCTGTCACCGGGCCGGCCCCTGCCGCTGGATCGCGCCTGGGCCGTGCTCGAGGATGGCGGGGAATCTGGCCCCGGCTGGCGCTCTTGCCGCAACTTCCTGCGCGGGGCCAAGGGGCCGTCGCTGATGGCCATCACGGCACGGGTCGAGGGCGAGACGATCCATTTGTCCCACCCGGACCGACCCGACCTGTCGATTGCGCCGCCGCATGATGCGGATGCCCTGTTCGACTGGCTCCGCCCGATCTACCCGGCCGATCGCCGCCCCCCGGCTGCGCTGGTGCAAAGCCCGCCCGAGGGGATGTCGGACGCGCCCTTCGCCTCGGTCGCAATCCTCAACCTGTCTTCGCTCCGCGCGCTGTCGCAGAAGGTCGGCCAACCGCTCGACCCGCGCCGGTTTCGCGGCAATCTCTGGCTCGACGGCCTCGCCCCGTGGGAGGAGTTCGACCTGGTCGGCAAGACGCTCGCCATCGGTGATGCACGGCTCGAAATCGTTGAGCCCATCGGACGCTGCCGCGCGACCGAGGCCAATCCCGACACAGGCCGCCGCGACGCCGCCACCTTGCAAGCCCTGGAAGAGGGCTGGGGCCATACCGAGTTCGGCGTTTATGCGACGGTGCAAACGGGCGGTGACATCGCCCTTGGCGACGAGGCGACATTGGCATGAACACGCCCCTCCCCTTCCCACTGGCCGAAGACCCCGATGCGCCGACCGCCGAGGCCGCGCGCAAGCTCTTTGCCGGGGGTGCAGAGTTCCTGAAGGGCGTCGTCGCGATGGACGGCCTGCCCCCGGATGACCGGGCCGAGGTCTGCTTTGCCGGCCGCTCGAACGTGGGCAAATCCACCCTCATCAACGCGCTGACGGGCCGCAAGGCGCTGGCGCGGGCCTCGAACACGCCGGGGCGGACGCAGGAAATCAACTACTTCACCCTTGGTGACAGCCACTACCTCGTCGACCTGCCCGGTTATGGTTACGCCGAGGCGCCCGTCGACGTGGTCCGCCGCTGGCAGACGCTGCTCAAGGCTTACCTCTCGGGCCGCGCCACCTTGCGCCGCGCCTTCGTGCTGGTCGACATGCGCCACGGCATCAAGCCCGTCGACGAAGAGATCATGGCGCTTCTCGACACCTCGGCGGTGACCTTCCAGGTCGTCCTGACCAAGGCCGACAAGGTGAAGGAAAAGGACCGCGAAAAGGTGTTGCGACAAGTCCGCGAGAAACTGTCCAAGCACCCCGCCGCCTTTCCCGAACTGGTCCAGACCTCCTCGGAGAAGGGTCAGGGCATCACGACCCTGCGCGCGATCATCGCCGGGCTGGCCTGAGCGACCTTCACAATCGGGCCGGTCGCGCCTATGCAGGTGTGACGCTCTTTCGGTGCAGCCATGAAGACCCAGGATATGACCCGCGATTACCTCGGCACCGCCCGGACCCTGTCCGAGGCTCTCCCCTACCTCCAGCGCTATGACGACGCGACCGTCGTCATCAAGTTCGGCGGCAACGCCATGGGCGATGACGAGGCGATGGCCAGCTTCGCCCGTGACATCGTTCTGCTGCGACAGGTGCGGGTGAACCCGGTGGTGGTGCATGGCGGCGGTCCAATGATCAACGACATGCTGGCAAAACTCGGCGTCACCTCGGACTTCGTCGGCGGCAAACGTGTGACCGATCAGCAAACGGTCGAAGTGGTCGAGATGGTCCTGTCGGGCCTTGTGAACAAGCGGATCGTGCAGGCGATCAACGCGCAGGGTGGTCGGGCCGTGGGCCTGTCGGGCAAGGATGCCAACCTGATTGTGTGTGATCCCGCCGACCCCAAGCTTGGCTTTGTCGGCGAACCGAACGAGGTGAACCCGCAGGTGCTGACCAACCTGTTCGGGGACGACATGATCCCCGTCATCGCCCCCTTGGGGGCAGGCCGAAACGGCGAGACCTTCAACATCAATGGCGACACCGCCGCAGGCGCCATCGCGGCTGCCTTGAAAGCCGATCGCCTGCTGCTGCTGACCAATGTCGCGGGCGTGAAGAACGAGGCGGGCGAGGTCGTCACCGCGCTCAGCGCCGCCGAGGTCGAGGAGATGACCGAGAAGGGCATCATCTCGGGCGGCATGATCCCCAAGACCGAAACCGCGCTTCAGGCGGTGCGTAACGGCGTGCGTGCCTGCACCATCGTCGATGGCCGCGTGCCCAATGCCGTGCTGCTGGAGCTTTTCACCGAGCATGGCGCGGGCTCGATGATCCGCGCCTGACGGGGCCGGATCGACAGGTCACACCCCGTACACATCCTGTACACACCCCGCGCATACAGCGTGTCGGGCACGGCGCGGCCCTATCGCCTCTCGCCAGAGCGGGGCCGCTCGCCTACCGTCGCGGCATGGTCACCTATTCCGACATCGCGACTCGGGTCGCGCGCGATCAGTTGGAGGTCTTCGGCGGGTTTCATCCCGGCCCGAATGACGGCGCGCCTGCGGGCTGCGGAACGTTGCTGTTGCTCGGGCCCCGCGAGCCGGGCTTCTGGGACACGCTCCTGAGCGCCCCCGAGGCGACCGAATCGCAATCGCACGACGCGTCCAGCCTGAACCCCGATCTCGACACCATGGATCGCTGGTCGGCCCGGGTGATCGGTGAGATCGCCACTGACCTCGGCGGGCGGGCCGTGTTCCCCTTCGGCGGCCCGCCATCCTACCCGTTCTTCGCCTGGGCGACGAAATCCGGGCGGGCCTGGGCCAGCCCGGTGACGCTCTTGGTGCATGACGTTGCGGGGCTGATGGTGTCCTACCGCGGCGCCCTCGCCCTGCCGTTTCATGTCGATCTGCCCACGCAGACCGATGCGCGCCCGTGCGCGCGCTGCGACCAGCCCTGCGTCACCGCCTGCCCCGCCGCTGCCCTGACCGCCGCGGGCTACGATACCGGGGCCTGCCACGCGGCGCTCGACACACCGGCCGGGGCAGGGTGCATGACCCAAGGCTGCGCCGTGCGCCGTGCCTGTCCGGTAAGCCAAACCTATGGCCGCGACCCAGCCCAATCAGCCTATCATATGCGAGCGTTCCATCCATGACCCGAACCCTGATCCTGATCCGTCACACCAAGTCCGATTGGGGCGATGCCGGCCTGTCGGACCATGACCGCCCGCTGAACGAGCGCGGCCAACTCAGCGCGCCGCGCATCGGCCATTGGCTCGCCCGGACCGGCCACACGCCGGACATGGCCATGATCTCCAGCGCGCGCCGGACACAGGAGACGTGGGCAGGGATCGCCGGGCAGCTTGAAAACCCGCCCGATCCGATCATCAGCCATGGCCTCTACAATGCCGCGCCCGCCGATCTGCTGACCGCGATCCGCAGCGCCGAAGACGCCAAGACACTGGCCATCGTCGCGCATAACCCCGGCATCGGCAGCCTGGCCTGGTCGCTCTGCGCGATGCCGCCGGATCATCCGAAATTCGGCCTGTATCCGACCGGCGCGACACTGGCCCTGTCCTTCCGCGAGGCCTGGGCCGAGGTCGCGCCGGGTCGCGGGCGGGTGCTGGATTTCGTCGTGCCGCGCGAACTGCCCGATCCCGACTGACCCACCCCTTCATCTTGGCAAGAAAACTCCCGCCGGAGGCAAAAGGGCCGCAAGGGGGTCAATCCCCCTTGCGGCCCTTGCCCGGTCGTCCCGCGCGACAGCGCGAGGGCGCGAAATATCTCAGTGACCGAGGATCTGGCTGAGGAACAGCTTGGTCCGGTCGCTTTGCGGGTTGTTGAAGAACTCTTCCGGCTCGTTCTGTTCGACGATCTGGCCCGCATCCATGAAGATCACGCGGTTCGCCACCTGGCGGGCAAAGCCCATCTCGTGCGTCACGCAAAGCATGGTCATGCCTTCCTCGGCGAGCTGGATCATGGTGTCGAGCACCTCCTTGATCATCTCGGGGTCCAGCGCCGAGGTCGGCTCGTCAAACAGCATGATGCGCGGGCGCATGCAGAGCGAGCGGGCGATGGCCACACGCTGCTGCTGACCGCCCGAGAGCTGGCCGGGATACTTGTCGGCCTGTTCGGGGATCTTCACCTTGTTGAGGAAATACATCGCCGTTTCCTCGGCCTCTTTCTTGGGCGTCTTGCGCACCCAGATCGGGGCCAGCGTGCAGTTCTCCAGGATCGTCAGATGCGGGAACAGGTTGAAGTGCTGGAACACCATTCCGACCTCGGACCGGATCTTGTCGATGTTCTTGAGGTCGTTCGACAGAAGCGTGCCATCGACGGTGATGGAGCCCTGCTGGTGTTCCTCCAGCGCGTTGATGCAGCGGATCAGCGTGGATTTCCCCGAGCCCGAAGGCCCGCAGATCACGATGCGTTCGCCCCGGTTCACCGTCAGGTTGATGTCGCGCAGAACGTGGAACGTGCCGTACCACTTGTTCATGTTGCGGATCTCGATGGCGACCTCGTCCGAGACCGTCATCTGCGAGCGGTCGATTTCGCGGGCTTCTGCGGTTGCGTCGGTCATGTGTCAGACCTCCCTCAGCGGTGATCGGTGCGCAGCTTGCGCTCCAGGTATTGCGAATAGCGGCTCATCGAGTAGCAGCTGATGAAGAAGCAGAGCCCGATGAAGATGAAGAGCTCCCAGTAGACGCCGTTCCAGTCGGTCGAGGCGCGAATGGCGTTCGAGAACCCGATCGGGTCCAGCAGGCCGATGAAGACCACCAGCGTCGTGTCCTTGAACAGGCCGATGAAGGTGGAAACGATCCCGGGAATGGAGATCTTGAGGGCCTGCGGCAGGATGATCAGGCGCATGGATTGCCAGTAGTCGAGGCCGAGGCTGTCGGCGCCTTCATACTGGCCACGCGGCAGGGCCGCGAGACCGCCCCGAACCACCTCGGCGATATAGGCCGAGGAGAAGAGCGTCACCATGATGATCACGCGCAGCATGAGGTCGAAATTCGTGCCCGGCGGCAGGAAGTAGTTCAACAGCAGCGACGCGGTGAAGAGCCACACGATCAGCGGCACGCCCCGGATCACTTCGATGAAGATCACCGAGAACTTGTTGATGATGAACAGGTCCGACTGGCGCCCAAGGGCAAGGACGACCCCCAGCGGCAGCGACAGGATGATGCCCGCGATCCCGATGACGAAGGCCAGCATGAAGCCGCCGAAATCGTCCGAGGGCACATACTCGATGCCGATGGGCAGGATGCCGTCGATCACGCCCGCCAACGGCCCGGCCAGGAACATCCAGTAGAGGATCGGCACCACGACGGTTGCGATGATGGCCCCCAGCTGCCCGATGATCGGCACGGCGGTCTTGAAGACCAGCCAAGCGATGATGAAGCCGGCGGCAACCGCGATCGGGCCCCAGATCGAGCCGCCCCAGAGCAGCCAATACAGGATGAAGGGCGACGCGGCCGTGAAGGCCAGGAGCTTGCGCGGCAGTTCCGCGTAGAGCACCGGTGCGATGGCCCCAAGGAACAGGATCAGCGCAAGAACCGGGCGCCAGTAGAGTTCGGAGGGGTAGAAGCCGAAGGTCAACTGATCCCACCGGTCGGTCAGGACGGCCCAGCAGGCAACCTCCATCCCTTCGCCGTAGCGCTCGTCGCGGATCTCGCGGCATTGCGTCAGGCTATCGGCGTCCCAGATGCCGTAGAAGATCCAACCGAGGACGTGGCTGAGAACCCAGTAGATCACGAAAACCGAGAGCACGGTCAGGATGCTGTTCAGCACCGAGGAAAACAGGTTTTCCCGCAGCCATTTCACGGCCCCCTTCTCCGCCACGGGCGGTTCGCGTTCGGGCAGCATGTCCTTGCGGACAAAGGCGGTCGCAAGCGCGCTTTCTGCGTGTGTATCGCTCATCTCACCGCTCCTTCAGTTTGACGGAGTTGTTGTAGATGTTCATCACGCCCGAGATGATCAGCGAGGTCAGCAGGTAGAACAGACCCAGCAGAAGCATCCCTTCAAGCTCGCGTCCCGTCTGGTTGATCGTGATCCCGCCAAGGGTCGAGCGCACGTCCATGTAGCCCACGGCGATGGCCAGCGACGAGTTCTTGGTCAGGTTCAGATATTGCGAGATCAGGGGCGGAATGATGACCCGCAAGGCTTGCGGCAGGATGACAAGGTTCATCGTGCGGTTCGGGCGCAGGCCCAGGGCGTAGGAGGCCTCGGTCTGGCCGCGCGACACCGACAGGATACCGGCGCGCACGATCTCGGCGATGAAGGCCCCGGTATAAAGCGACAGGGCGAACCACAGCGCGATCAGCGAGTTGCGAAGCTGCACCCCGCCTTCGAAGTTGAAGCCGGCCAGTTGCGGGCGCTCGAACTGAAGCGGGCGGCCGCGATCGACCGTGTCGGCCAGGGTGGCAACCTCGACCCCGTCCACGGCGCCGGTGAACTCATCGACCATGTCCGGCGGCATCGCGGCGATGATACAGTCGCCGGACGCGACGCTTGCCTGCAACTCGGCCGCGGAGCCGACGCGCAGGATATCCGCACGCTGGTCCAGCCCGCGCAGCGCGCTGGACAGGTTCACACCGGCGGTGGAGGGCAAGGCACAGATCGCGGGGTTTCGGTTCTCGGCGACGTAATCCTCAAGTGTCATGCCCTGCTCGGCCCCGACGGCGACAAGCGGGTACTGATCGCGCGCGATCGCGGCGGAGAAGGCGAGGTAGACGGCGAGCGTGGGAATGATGAACAGCCCCAGCGACACCCAGAAAACCGGCAGGATGTCCCCGGTCGCCTCTTGCCGTTTCCTCGCGTAGCGGCGGAAGGCCCAGATCCCCACGAGGGAGGCAAGGAAGACGGCCACCACCAGAAGGGTGCCATCCCCCCAGACCGGGGCGGGAATGAAGATGCCGCGGTTGGTGATCGCGACCGAGTCGAACAGGAGCATCGATGCCTCGGCATCCTCCCCTCGGAAGTCGCGCGGTTGCGGGGTGGATTCCGTCATGATCGCGAAGATCACGATGATCCACAGAAGCAGCGGAATGTTGCGGAAGCCTTCGACGTAAACGCTCATCAGCTTCGCGACGAGCCAGTTGTTGGACAAGCGCAGGACACCGGCGAACACGCCAAGGATGGTGGCCATGATGCAGCCAAGGAAGGCCACGAGCAAGGTGTTCAGGATGCCGACCAAGGCGGCCCGGCCATGCGTGGAGTCGTTCGAATATTCGATCAGGCGCTGGTTGATGTCGTACCCGGCGCGATTGAACAGGAAGCCGAAATCGAAATCCTTGCCCAGCGCGCCGAGGTTGATGACCACGTTGCGCGCCAGAATCACGAGCGCGAGCATCACTAGGATGAATGCGACCACCTGGATGGTCATCGACCGGTAGCGCGTGTCGTAAATCAGTTGGCTGAGCCGGAAGGACTCGGTCGGTGGGTCCGTGTAGGTCGCCATGTCTGCCCCCAATCGGATATAGGTATCCCGTGTGACGACCCTGTCCCCTTGGATCGCCCTCGATGGTCCGTTTTTCAGCTAGGGTTTGGCGCAAGCGCCAAGAAGGTGAAGGGCGCGACAAGTGCCGCGCCCTTCGACTGTTCGATTAGCGGAACGGGGGCGAGTAGAGCAGGCCACCGTCGGTCCACTGCGCGTTCAGGCCGCGTGCCAGACCGATCGGAGTGTTCTCGCCGATGTTGCCTTCGAAGATTTCGCCGTAGTTGCCGACCGACGAGATCACGTTGACCAGCCAGTCGCTTTCGAGGCCGAGCATCGCGCCCAGTTCACCCTCGGTGCCGAGCATACGGTTGATCTCGGGGTTCTCGGTGCCTGCGGCCAGTTCCATGACGTTGGCCGAGGTGATGCCCAGCTCTTCAGCCGAGATCAGGCCGTTCAGCGTCCAGCGGACGATGTCGCCCCATTCGTTGTCGCCGTGACGGACGAGCGGGCCGAGCGGCTCTTTCGAGATGATCTCGGGCAGAACGACATGCGCCGACGGATCTTCGAAGGTGGCGCGCGTTGCGGCCAGGCCCGAGGCGTCGGTGGTGTACACGTCGCACGCACCGGCAAGGTACTGCTGCTGCGCTTCTGCGTTCGTCTCGATCGGCACGGGCTCGTAGCTCATGTTGTTCGAGGCGAAGAAGTCGGCGAGGTTCAGTTCGGTCGTGGTGCCGGTCTGGATGCAGACGGTGGCGCCATCGAGTTCCATGGCCGAGGACACGCCGAGGTCACGCGGGACCATGAAGCCCTGACCGTCGTAGTAGTTCACACCGACGAATTCGAACGACAGGTCAACGTCGCGCGAGAAGGTCCAGGTGGTGTTGCGGGCCAGGACGTCGATCTCGCCCGAGGCCAGCGCGGTGAAGCGGGTCTGACCGGTGGTCGGAACGAATTCGACGGCCATCGGGTCGCCGAGAACAGCAGCAGCAACCGCACGGCAGATAGCGACGTCGAAACCGGCCCATTCACCATTCGCGTCGGGCGCGGCGAAACCGGTCAGACCGGTCGTCACGCCACAGTTCAGTGCGCCGCGCTCTTGCACTTCGGCGAGCGTCTGCGCCGATGCAAAGCCGGCAGCAAGGCCGGCAACGGCGAGCGTGCCGAGAAATACGGATTTCTTCATGTTTACCTCTTCCTGGTGGACAACCCTTGGGGGTCGGTTTTTTTGAGCGCCCCTTGGGCATTGGCATTGGTCCGTGAGAGTCTTTCACCCCCCTCACTGCCTGTAAAATGGGCAAAGAAGCCGCGATAGGTCAAGGGAAAGGGTCCCTTAATTGACCCTGCGTAACCCTTGAAGCCGCCAAAGCGATGTGCATCTGCCCTGAAATTGTGCAACTGCGCCTGAGGCGTGGACAGTCAGGCGTCACTCACCGGATGCGAGGCGCCAGAAGCGAACGGCATGCGCAAATTGCGCTGCTCGATGGGCCGTTTGCGCCGCGGCTTCCTCGTCCGGGCCCCACTGTTCGATCTGCCAATCCTCATCGATTCGGCTCAGTCCCCAGGCCGCGTCGGGGTCGAGGCGGCCATGCGCAACCGCAAGGCCAAGCAGAACGGAGCCGGACAGCGTGACGAGGTCGTGCAGGGCCGTCAGGCGGAACGGCTCGACCCGGCCAAGCTCATCGGCGATTCGCGCGAGGCTGTTGGCGGGTTGGGTGACCGGCAGAACGCCCTCGGTCGCCATCAGCCGCGCCCCAAGCGCCTCCGCCGCCCAATCGAGAACGGGGTCCCACCCCTCGGCCTGCCGGATCGCCAGCGCCTCGGGGTGCCCGGCGCGGTGGCAGAGCAGATCGGTCTCGGCATAGGCGGCGAGCATTTCGGCGACTTCGGCCTGTTGCGGGGCCACCCGGTCGATCGCGGCATTTGCCGAGCGGGTCACGGGCATCGACAGCGGGTCGATCTCGCCCTCTTGCGACGCCCATTCCTCGGCAATGGCCTGGGCCATGGGTTCGGTCGGCAGGATCATCGCGGCCTTGGCCGGCGTGCGCACGGGGCGCTGGTCGAGCAGCACCTGCCAGCCGTCCCCTTCGGAGGCGACGGTGGTCTCTTTCCAGAAACGTTTGGCTTTCCATTCGGTCATGCGGGTTCAAATACCTCTGCGAGGGCTGCCGGCAAGGCCGCGAAATCGTCGAGGACAGTGCGCGCGCCTGCCTGCCGCAGAGCGTCGGCCGGGTGGTATCCCCAGCTGACGCCGATGGCGTGAATGCCGGCAGCGCGGCCCATCTCGATGTCGAAACTGGTATCGCCAAGGATCACGGCGCGGTCGGGCGCGACCCCGGTTTCCCGCAGGCAGGCTTCGATCATCGACGGGTTCGGCTTGGACGGGTGATCGTCGGCCACTTGCACGGTGTGGAAGATCTGGGCGATCCGGTGGATCTCGAACAGGTGGGTCAGGCCGCGCCGCGATTTGCCGGTGGCGACGCCCAGAAGGGTGAAATCCTCGGCGGCAAGCCGGGTGAGGTGCTCCATCGCGCCGGGAAAGAGCGGCGACAGGGCGGCGCCGTCTCCGGCCACCCGCAGGCTTGCGAAGGCGTCCTTGTAGGCCTCGACGAGCGGGTCGACCGACTGCGGATGATCCGGCGCAAGGCGCGCCATGGCGACCGGCAGGGACAGGCCCACGATCTGCAACACGGCCTCGCGCGGCGGCATCGGCAGGCCATTGGCGTCAAAGGCCCGCGCCATCGCGGCGAGGATATGGGCCTGGCTGTCGACCAGCGTGCCGTCGACATCGAAGATCACAAGGCGAAGGTCGCTCATTCGAGATCCTCGAACGGGTCGGTCGGCACGTCGTTTACATGCCAGCCCAGCGTGTCCCATGTCCGGACCATGTGATCGGGCAAGGGCGCGGTCAGGTGCAGATGCGCGCCGGTCATCGGATGGGTCAGCGTCAGAGAGCGCGCGTGAAGATGCAGCTTGCGGCTGATCTCCCCGCCCAGTTGCGCGCCCCAGCCATCGCCAAGGTTCTCCTGACCCGAGCCGCCGTATTTCCCGTCACCGATGATGGGATGTCCCATCTCGGCCATATGCGCGCGCAACTGGTGGGTGCGCCCGGTGACGGGAACCAGCGCGCACCAGCTGACGCGACCGCCGAGGCCGGAAAGAACCGCGTAATCCGTCACGGCGCGCTTGGCGTCGGGGGTGCTGTCCACCTCGTTCGGGTGGATGCAAAGCATCTTTTCCCCCTCGCCGCCCTTGCCGTGACCCGGCGCCTTGACCAGGCCATAGCGGATCGTGCCCATGCGCGGGGCGGGCACACCGGCAACGGCGGCCCAGTAGATCTTGCGCGTTTCGCGGGCACGGAAGGCGGCGGTCAGGGCCTTGGCCCCTTCGCGCGTGCGCGCCAGCAGCAGGATGCCCGACGTGTCCTTGTCGAGCCGGTGCACGAGGCGCGGTTTGTCTTTGAGCCCGAATTTCAGCGCCTCGGCCATGCCATCGACGTGCCGCGTCTGCTTGCTGCCGCCCTGGGTGGGCAGGCCGGGCGGTTTGTTCAGCGCGATGATATGATCGTCGCGGTAGATCACGCAGGAGCGGATCAACTTGGCGTCCGCCTCGGGCACGGTTTCACGCACCGGCGCGGGGGCCTCGGCCTCGGGCAAGGGCGGCACGCGCACCTCTTGCCCGACCTCGACGCGGGTCGAGGCCTTGACCCGCCCGCCATCGACGCGGATCTCGCCCTTGCGGCAGCCCTTTTCGATGCGGCCTTGGGTAATCTGCGGGAAACGCCGCTTCAGCCAGCGGTCAAGGCGCTGGTCGCCCTCCCCCTCGGCCACGGTGATGGTCTGAACGCCGCTCATGCTGCGAAACTCCGCGATAGGGCGAGGCCGAGAAACAGCGCCGCGATGGACAGGACGACATTGCCAAGCACATAGGCCGCCGCAAGGCCCAACGCGCCCCGTTCATAGAGCGTCACCGCCTCGAGCGAGAAGGCCGAGAAGGTGGTGAAACCACCCAAAACCCCCGTCGCCACGAAAGGCGACAGGTGGGTCAGGCCGCGCTGCGCGGCCGCGCCGATGAACAGGCCCATGGCGAAGGAGCCGAGGACGTTGACCGTGATGACCCCAAGCGGAAAGGCGAGATGGCCGAAGGCCCGCACCAGGCCGACGCCGGTCAGGTAGCGCAGGCTGGCGCCGATGGCCCCGCCGAGGGCGACTTGGAAAACCGTTGCAATCATGGCGCGGGGATGGGCGCGCGCGGGGCGCTTGTCAACCGCGCTGGCGCTTCTTGCGCAGGCCTTCGAACCAGTCGAGGCGCTTTTTCAGGTCGCGCTCGAAGCCGCGTTCGACCGGGTGGTAGAAATGCGCCCGGCCCATGCGTTCGGGGAAATAGTTCTGCCCCGAAAACCCGTCTTCGGCATCGTGGTCGTAATCGTAGCCCGCGCCGTAGCCCTGCTCTTTCATCATCTTGGTGGGCGCGTTCATGATGTGCTTGGGCGGCGGAAGGGAGCCGGTGGATTTCGCCGAGGCGCGCGAGTCCTTGTAGGCGACATAGGCCGCGTTCGATTTCGGCGCGAGGGCGAGGTAGATGACCGCCTGCGCCAGGGCCAATTCGCCTTCGGGGGAACCGAGCCGTTCAAAGGTTTCCCACGCATCGAGGCATTGGCGCTGCGCCTGCGGGTCGGCCAGCCCGATATCCTCGACCGACATGCGGGTGATGCGACGGGCGAGGAAGCGCGGGTCTTCGCCGCCCTCCAGCATCCGGGCCAGCCAGTAAAGCGCCGCGTCCGGGTCCGAGCCGCGCACGGATTTGTGCAGCGCCGAGATCAGGTTGTAATGCGCCTCGCCCGATTTGTCGTATTGCGCGGCGCGGCGTTGCAAGCGGTGGGCCAGCGCCGAGGTATCGAGCGGCGCGCCCGTGTCCCAGGCCGCGACCTGTTCCACCAGGTTCAGCAGCGCGCGCCCGTCGCCATCGGCCATGTCGCGCAGGGCATGACGCGCCTCGGGCGTCAGCGGCAGGGTCTTGCCAAGCTCCAGCTCGGCGCGTTCCAGCAATTGATCCAGCGCGCCCTCGTCCAGCAGGTTCAGGACCAGCACCTGCGACCGCGACAGAAGGGCCGCGTTCAACTCGAAAGACGGGTTCTCGGTCGTGGCGCCAACCAGCAGGATGGTGCCGTCTTCCATATGCGGCAGGAAGCCGTCCTGCTGCGCCTTGTTGAAACGGTGGATCTCGTCCACGAACAGCAGCGTCCCCTGCCCGTTCGCGTGGCGATGGCGCGCGGCCTCGAACACCTTGCGCAGTTCCGGAACGCCGGTGAAGATCGCGCTGATCTGGACGAAATGCAGGTCCGTTTCATCGGCCAGCAGACGGGCGATAGTGGTCTTGCCCACGCCGGGCGGGCCCCAGAAGATCAGCGAAGGCAGGCTGCCGGCATCGAGCATCACCCGCAGGCTGCCCTCGGGGCCAAGCAGATGATCCTGCCCGATGACCTCGGACAGGGCGCGCGGGCGCAGACGGTCGGCCAGGGGGCGCGGGCCCTTTTGCGGCGTGTCGGTCTTGGAGGGGGCGGTGTCGAACAGGTCCATTTTCCCAAGGTAGGCGCGCGGGGCCGCGGACGCCAGATCAACCGGGCGGCAGACACACCCCGCGATAGCCGCGCCCGGTGACATTGCCCCAGCGCGAGGGCCGGTCCGGCGGGCGGCAGGCGACCACGGTCAGGCCGTTGGGATTACCCGGCACGCTGGACAAGCGCGTGTCGCCGGGGTCAAGAACGGCACTCTCGCCGGGCGGGATCGTGAAGGCCTGGGCGCAGGGGGTCGGGTTGACCTCTCCGGGCATACAGAGGCCGACCACGATGTCGAAATCGCAGAGGTTGCTGACCTCGCGCGGCTGAACCTGCCCTGTCATGCCACGCGTGCAGTGGTTCACGTCGGCCCTTAGCGAGGCATTCTGATAGCGGCCCGTCGCAAGGTCCAGCAGCGGTGGCACCAGGAAAGTGGCCAGCACGCCGGAAACAACCCCGGCCCAGATCGGCACACGCCGGGGTTGGCCTTTGCGCTCGGCGATGGTCAGAACCAGCAGGCCGACCCAGCCCCCGATGAAGGCCGCGCCGAAGGTGACGGTCGGAAGCCAGGTGGCACGGTGCAGGGCGTCCGCTATCCCGGCGAGGGAGGGCGGCACAACGAAGGCCGCCCCAAGCGCGATGGGAACCAGCAGCCAGCCGGGGACCGGCCGACCGCCCGGCCGGATGAACAGGCGCACGACGACCGCCGTGGCGATGCCGATCAGGATATCACGGTCTGTCACGTTGGCCTGCCCCACTGCCGCGGGTCCAATACGGACCCGCGGGCGTAGCTTTGCCGACAAGCCGGGGGATGCTCAATGCATCTTCGACGCCATCGAGACAAAATAGACCCGGTGCGGCACGCCGTCGAAGCTCATCTCCGGGCCAGCGGGGGCCATGTCGATCCCGAGGCGGCGGGCAAGGCGCGGGATGAGCGTGGGCAACAGGCCGATCAGGATGGTCGCGCCTTGTGCGCGGGCCGACCGGATCATGTGCCCCATCAGCGACATCTGCACGCGGCGGCGAATCTCGGTCGGGACGTCGTTCACGACGAAGAGGCGGTTGGCGTCCCAGATATGCGGCGCGATGGGGGCGGGTTCCCACAGCAGGTTGCCGGGGATCGTGTCGAGCAGCCCGCGCTGCGCATCGCGAACCATGTAGGTATAGATGCCGCATTTGGCCGTCGTCGGCGTCAGGCGCACACCGGCCATCACGCGGCCGTTTTCGTGCACGCAGACCCAGCGGCTTTGCGCAGTGTCGTACTGGTCGAATTCCATGCCGCCCTCTTCCGGCAGGTCCCAGTTCTTTTCCTCGATGAAGGTGCGGTGGCGCGCTTTCAGCATGTTCGCGAAGAGCGGGCCGTGGGTGTGCATGTTGTCGAAGGAGATCGTTGCAGTTTCCATGTCAAAAGGTCCTTTCCGGGTGGTTGTGGTCAACAAACGCACCGCGGTGAGGATCCTTTGCCTCTGCTGTCATCCAGGCCCCTAGATGAACCCGTACTCCTTGGCCCGTTGGACCGCTTCGGCCGTGGTTCGGGCCATCAGCTTTTGGCGGGCGGAGGTCAGGCGCGCCTTGAGGGCACTTTCGGAAATTCCAAGTCTGGCTGCGGCAGCTGCATGGCGGTCCCCCTCCGCGATACATTTCAGGGCGTCGGCCTGCGCCTTGGACAGGCGGGCCGGCGGTTCGGACAGGTCGTGCATGCGCTGCACGATCCTGAGTATGTGTTCCATCTCGTCCTCGGCGAACTCGCGATCCGCCCGGCTGGCGCCGGCGATGGTGCGAGAAGACATCGGACCGATGGAGGCGATCATCCCGTATTTCAGCCCGTACTCGGCCGCCTCATCCATCATGCCGAAGGGATCGGGCAGTCCGATCTCGCTCCAGCGGCGGGTGCCGGTATGGCTGAGACCCCAGGCAAGGGTCGGGTCGCGCAGACCGTAAAGTTTCGCTGTGTACACCTCCTGCCAGGCATCCGGGTAGGTGTTCACCATGATAAGGGGGGAGACGTATCTAATGTGTAAACCGACCGCGAACCCCGCCGGAGCCGCCAGCGAAAGTTCGTGCAGAAGGAGATCGAGAACGGGTGCTTTAGACATGAACCTGACCAAAAGGACATGTCTTTTTAGACAGGTTCGCGAAACCGTGGTCAACGCGTTTCGGAGGCTGACCCCGCGGCAAAAATGCCGCAAGCGCATGATCGCAAACCGATGAAACAAAAAGAAAACCCCCGCCATTGGCGGGGGTTTCGGTCCGTTCGAAGCGGCCGTTTGGGCCGCGATCGGATCATTCTTCGTCGAACTCGGCCATGGCCTCTTCGCGGGCACGATCCGCGGCGCCCTTGGCGTCCACGTCGCGATCCACGAATTCGATAATCGCCATCGGCGCCATGTCACCGTACCGGAAGCCGGCCTTCAGTACGCGGACATAGCCGCCCTGACGTTCGGCGTAGCGGGGCCCGAGCACCTCGAACAGCTTGGCGACATGCATGTCCTGCTTGAGCTGCGACGCGGCCTGACGGCGGGCGTGCAAATCGCCGCGCTTGCCCAGCGTGATCAGCTTTTCGACGATGCGGCGCAGTTCTTTCGCCTTGGGAAGGGTCGTCTTGATCTGTTCATGTTCGATCAGCGACCCGGCCATGTTGGCGAACATCGCCTTGCGGTGTTCGTGGGTCCGGTTCAGGCGGCGGTATCCGCGAGCGTGACGCATTTTCTATCTCCTGGTCTCGTTTTGCTTTGTCCGGGGTTCCATGCGTGGCGGAACCCTCTCCTTGGGGCGGGATTGCCCGTGTCGTCCCCGGCAGTCCGGGCATTGGCGGGGGCGGCGGGCCGCCCCCGAAACCGTCAGAAGTTGTCTTCGTACTTCTTGGCCAGTTCCTCGATGTTGTCGGGCGGCCAGTCGACGATATCCATCCCGAGATGCAGGCCCATGCCCGAGAGCACTTCCTTGATCTCGTTCAGCGACTTGCGGCCGAAGTTCGGGGTGCGGAGCATCTCGGCTTCGGTCTTCTGGATCAGGTCGCCGATATAGACGATGTTGTCGTTCTTCAGGCAGTTCGCCGAGCGGACCGAAAGCTCCAGCTCGTCCACCTTCTTCAGCAGAAGCGGGTTGAACTCCAGGTCGTCCTCGTCGTCCTGGCGGCCGGCGGCCTCGGGTTCGTCGAAGTTGACGAAGATCGACAGCTGGTCCTGCAGGATGCGCGCGGCATAGGCCACGGCGTCATCCGGCGTGACGGAACCGTCGGTTTCCAGCTTGAGCGTCAGCTTGTCATAGTCGAGCACCTGGCCCTCGCGGGTCGGCTGCACGTCATAGGACACTTTCTTGACCGGCGAGTAGATCGCGTCGATCGGCATCAGGCCGATGGGCGCATCCTCGGGGCGGTTCTTGTCGGCCGAGACGTAGCCCTTCCCGGTGTTGACGGTCAGCTCCATGTAGAGTTCCGCGCCGTCATCGAGGTGGCAGATCACGTGTTCCTTGTTCAGGATCTCGATGCCCGCGCTTTCCGAGATGTCACCGGCGGTGACGACCTTGGGCCCCTTGGCCGAGATCGACAGACGCTTGGGACCGTCGGTTTCCATGCGGATCGCCACGCCCTTGAGGTTCAGGACGATGTCCGTCACGTCCTCGCGCACACCGGCGACCGAGGAGAACTCGTGCAGAACGCCGTCGATCTGGACGCTGGTGATGGCCGCACCCTGAAGCGAGCTCATCAGCACGCGGCGCAGGGCGTTGCCGAGCGTCAGGCCGAAACCCCGCTCCAACGGCTCCGCCACGACGGTGGCCTTGCGGGCCGGGTCGGTGCCGGGGTTCACCACCAGTTGGGTGGGTTTGATCAGCTCTTGCCAATTCTTATGGATCATGCGTCGCCTCCATACTTGTACCGGGTGGATCCAGTGGCCCGGCACGCCCGAGGGTCAAAATGACGTTGACGGGCCGCGTGCAATTCACACGCAGCCCGCCTGAAAATGGTGTCGCTTACACGCGGCGGCGCTTGGGCGGACGGCAGCCGTTATGGGCAATCGGCGTCACGTCACGGATCGACGTGATCTGGAAACCGACAGCAGCCAGCGCGCGCAGCGCCGACTCGCGGCCCGAACCGGGGCCCTGCACTTCGACTTCCAGCGTTTTCACGCCGTGTTCCTGTGCCTTGCGGCCCGCGTCTTCGGCGGCCATCTGCGCGGCATAGGGGGTCGACTTGCGGCTACCCTTGAACCCCATGGTACCGGCAGACGACCACGAAATGGCGTTGCCCTGCACGTCGGAGATCAGGATCTTGGTGTTGTTGAACGAGGAATTCACATGAGCAACGCCTGCGGCGATGTTCTTGGAAACCTTGCGCTTGGCGGGACGACGATCGCGTGCCATTGAACCAGCCCTCCCTTACTTCTTCTTGCCTGCAATGGCCTTTGCGGGGCCCTTGCGCGTGCGTGCGTTGGTGTGGGTGCGCTGACCGCGCACAGGCAGGTTGCGACGATGGCGCAGGCCACGGTAGCAGCCGAGGTCCATCAGGCGCTTGATGTTCATCTGCGTCTCGCGGCGCAGGTCGCCTTCCACGGTGTAGTTCGCGTCGATGTGCTCGCGGATCTGGAGCACTTCGGAATCGCTGAGTTCGTTCACGCGGCGGCTCTGGTCGATGCCGACGGCTTCGCAGATCTCCTTGGCCGAGGCATGGCCAATTCCGGTGATATAGGTGAGCGCGATCGGAACGCGCTTGGCGGTGGGGATGTTCACGCCGGCAATACGTGCCACGTCATATGTCCTTTCGTTGCGAGCCCGTAGCTCCAGGCCCTTTTTTCACAACGTTAGCCCAGTGCGTCACGCGACCGGGCCGCAGTCATCATTCAGGTGTTCTGTCGCGGATCGGAAAACCCGAATCGACGACGTTCTTTCCTTGCGGAAGTGGTGCGCATATTGGGGATTGCTGACATCGTCAACCCCAGCAGCGGCAATCGGTCCCAAGACGCGCGTTTTCGGACAACTTCAGCCGAGGATCGCCTTGATCGCGCCCGCGACCTCGTCGATCTGGCCAAGCCCGTCGATCGAGTGCAGATCGCCCTTGGCGTAGTAGTACCCGATCAGCGGCGAGGTCTTCTTGTAGTACTCCATCAGCCGGACCTTCATGCTTTCGGCATTGTCATCCGCACGCACCGGCTGGCCTGCGGCGGCAGCCTCCTTCGCGCGGTTCACGATGCGCTGGACGAGAACGTCGTCGTCCACCTGCATTTCAATCACGGCATCGAGGGCCTGCCCCTCTTCTTCCAACAGCTCCGCCAGCGCGTCGGCCTGGGCCAGGGTGCGCGGGAACCCGTCGAAGATGAAGCCAGCGGCTTTCACCGTTTTCAGCTTTTCACGGATCAGGCCGATAACGATCTCGTCGGTGACCAACTCGCCCCGCGCCATGACCTCGGCCACGCGCTTGCCCATGTCCGTGCCACTGTCCTTGGCTTCGCGCAGCATGTCCCCTGTGGACAGCTGAACCATGCCACGCTCTTTCACAAGAATACCCGCCTGGGTGCCTTTGCCGGCCCCCGGCGGTCCGAGAAGAATGATGTTCATCGACGCGCAGGCCCCCTCCTTGCCTTCGACTTCGCTTTACCACCTTTTCGCCCACGCAGCTGCGATTTTTCAAGCAGCCCTTCGTACTGGTGCGCCAGGAGATGCGATTGCACCTGCTGCACGGTGTCCATGCCGACCGACACGATAATCAGGATCGACGTGCCGCCGAAATAGGCCGTGATGGCAAGGTTCGTGCGGACGATCTCGGGCAAGAGCACGACGAGCGCAAGATAGGCCGACCCGAGCACGAGGATACGGTTCACGACGTATTCGAGATACTCCGCCGTCCGCTTGCCCGGGCGGATGCCCGGCACGAACCCGTTCTGGTTCTTCAGGTTGTCGGCCACGTCCTCGGTCTTGAACGAGACGTTGAGCGTATAGAAGTAGGTGAAGAAGACGACCATGCCCGCGAAGAACGCGAGGTAGAGCGGCTGCCCTGGGCCGAAATTCGCCAGCACCCACGACATCACCGGACCCTGCGCCTGGCCGCCCGAGAAGGTGGTCAGCGTGGTCGGCAACAACAGAAGCGACGAGGCGAAGATTGCCGGGATCACGCCCGCCGGGTTCACCTTGATCGGCAGGTGGCTGGAGCCGCCGTCATAGACCTTCATCCCCACCTGGCGGCGCGGATACTGGATATGGATCTTGCGCAGGCTGCGCTCCATGAAGACGACGAAGAACAGCGTCGCGATCAGCATGAAGATCACGCCTAGAACGGCCGGGGTGGTCAGCGAGCCGGAGCGGCCGGATTCAAAGAACTGCGCCAGGGCGGCCGGGATCTCGGCGATGATGCCGACGAAGATGATCAGCGAGATGCCGTTGCCGATGCCGCGCTGCGTGATCTGCTCACCCAGCCACATCAGGAACATGGTGCCGCCCACCAGCGTGATGACGCAGGCCGCGCGGAAGAACCAGCCCGGATCGGCGGCAAGACCGCCGGATTCCATGCTGATCGCCAGGCCATAGGCCTGCGCGGTCGCCAGCGCCACGGTGCCGTAGCGGGTGTATTGGTTGATCTTCTTGCGGCCCTGCTCGCCCTCTTTCTTGAGCTGTTCGAGCGCGGGAACCATCGAGGCCATGAGCTGTACGATGATCGAGGCCGAGATGTAGGGCATGATCCCCAGGGCGAAGACCCCCATCCGGGACAGCGCACCCCCCGTGAACATGTTCAGCACGCCGCCAAGGCCCGCTGCCGCCTGTTCGAAGAAGTTGCGCAACTCGACGCCGTCGATGCCCGGCACGGGAATATAGGTGCCGACGCGGTAGATGATCAGAAGGCCAAGGGTGAACCAGATGCGCTGGCGCAGTTCGGTTGCTTTACCGAACGCCCGCCAGCTCATGTTCGAGGCCATTTGCTCCGCTGCTGATGCCATGCCGCCTCTCTTATGCGCGATGCGCCGCAAGACCGGTCGATGCGGTCCTGCGGCGCGAAATTCCTGAGCTAGGATGTAGGCGGCTGGACCGCCGCCCACAAGCACCGAAGGGGGCAGCCGCCCCCGACCGGGTTATTCCGCCGCAGACGCCGCAGCGGTCTTGAGCGAGCCGCCAGCCTTTTCAACGGCCTCGACAGCCGCCTTGGAGGCGCCGGTGACCGAGATGTTCAGCTTCGAGGTCACGTCGCCCTTCGCCAGGACACGGACACCGTCCAGCTTGCGGCGCACCAGGCCCGATGCGACGAGCGCGTCTTCGGTGATCTCGGCTTTCGCGTCCAGCTTGCCCGCCTCGACGAATTTCTCGATCAGGCCGAGGTTGACGACAGCGTATTCCTTGCGGTTCGGCTTGTTGAAGCCACGCTTGGGAAGACGCTGGTAGAGCGGCATCTGGCCACCTTCGTAGCCGGCGATGGCCACACCCGAGCGCGACTTCTGGCCCTTGATACCACGGCCGGCGGTCTTGCCCTTGCCCGAGCCGGGGCCACGGCCCACGCGTTTCTTGGTTTTCGTTGCGCCGGGATTGTCGCGCAGTTCATGCAATTTCATGTCGCTTCTCCTTAGCCGGAACCGCCCCCGAAGCGAGGTGGGACGCACACGGCATGTCTTGAGTGTCAGATGTGGCCCGGTCGACCACCGGGCGCGTATAGGCGGAGTCGGATGCCATGGCAAGACCCGCCCTTAAAAGCGAAACGCCCCCGGGATGCGGGGGCGTCGCGTTCTTGTAGAGGAAGGGCGGACTTAGCCGCGCTCTTCCACGATCTCGACCAGATGCGGGATCTTGTTGATCATGCCGCGGACCGAGGGGGTGTCCTCCAGTTCGCGGGTCTTGTGCATCTTGTTCAGGCCCAGGCCGATCAGCGTTTTGCGCTGGATCTCGGGGCGACGGATCGGCGAGCCGATCTGCTTGACGACGATGGTCTTTGCCATGGGTCTCAGGCCTCCTCAGCGACTTGGCTGGATTCGGCCGGCGCTTCGTCGCGCTTGGGCAGGATGTCAGCCACTTTCTTGCCACGACGCGCGGCCACCATGCGGGGCGAGCTCTCGTTGCGGAGGCCGTCCAGCGTGGCGCGGATCATATTGTAGGGGTTCTGGGTGCCGGTCGACTTGGCGACCACGTCCTTGATGCCCAGCATCTCGAACACGGCGCGCATCGGACCACCCGCGATGATCCCGGTGCCTTCCGGCGCGGTGCGCATGACGACCTTGCCAGCGCCGTGATGGCCCTTCACGTCGTGATGCAGCGTGCGGCCTTCCTTAAGCGGCACGCGGATCAGGTTGCGTTTGGCCTGCTCGGTCGCCTTGCGGATCGCCTCGGGGACCTCCTTGGCCTTGCCCTTGCCGAAGCCGACGCGGCCACGCTGGTCACCAACCACGACGAGAGCGGCGAAGCCAAAGCGCTTACCACCCTTCACGGTCTTGGAGACGCGGTTGATCGCGACCAGACGGTCGGCGAATTCGGGGGTTTCCTCGCGGTCATCGCGGCGGCGGCCCCGGCGTTCGTTACGTTCTGCCATATTCGGCATCCTTTCACTGTCTGGCGCGTCTCGCGCCCTTTGGTCCGATCGCAGTGGGCGCAATGCCCCCCGATCATCGAGGCGGCGAGAGGGCCCGCCGCCTGCACATCTCTCACGTCGCCCGGTGGGCGATCAGAACTTCAGGCCACCTTCACGCGCGGCATCGGCCAGAGCCTTGATGCGCCCGTGATAGAGGAAGCCGCCACGGTCGAAGAAGCATTCCTCGACGCCCTTGGCCTTGGCCCGCTCGGCGATAGCCGCGCCGATCTTGGCCGCGGCTTCGGCGTTGTTCTTGCCGACGACGCCGAGATCCTTCTCGAGCGACGAGGCCGAAGCCAGCGTCACACCGTTGGTGTCGTCGATCAGCTGAACGCTGATGTTCTTGTTCGACCGATGGACGGACAGACGCGGACGCCCACCCGCCAGGGTGCGAAGCTTGTTCCGGTTGCGCAGACGGCGCTTGAGGAACAGTTCTCTTTTGCTGAGTGCCATATCCGTCGCCCTTACTTCTTCTTGCCTTCCTTGCGGAAGATGTACTCATCCTTGTACCGGATGCCCTTGCCCTTGTACGGCTCGGGGGCGCGCCATTCGCGGATATTCGCCGCGACCTGGCCCACCAGCTGCTGATCTGCGCCTTCGATCACGACCTCGGTGTTCTTCGGCGTGGTCACGGTGACCCCGGCGGGAACCTCGAAATCGACGTCGTGGCTGTAGCCGAGCGACAGCTTCAGGGTGTTGCCCTGCATCTGCGCGCGGTAACCGACGCCCTGGATCTCAAGCTCTTTCTTGAAGCCGTCGGTCACGCCGGTCACCAGGTTCTGAACCATGGTGCGCGACATGCCCCACTGCTGACGGGCACGCTTCGACTTGCCGCGCGGGGTGACCGACACGGCGTTGTCTTCGACCGCGATGGTGACATCGTCGGTCGCGGTGAAGCTACGGGTGCCTTTCGGCCCCTTCACCTCAACGGTCTGGCCGGACACGGTGGCGGAGACGCCCCCGGGCAGCTCGACCGGTTTTTTACCAATACGAGACATTGCCAAACCTCCTTAGAAGACGGTGCAGAGCACTTCGCCGCCAACATTGGCTGCGCGCGCCGCGGAGTCGGACATCACGCCACGCGAGGTGGACACGATGGAGACGCCCAGGCCCTGGCGGACCTGCGGGATGTCGCTGACGCCCATGTAAACGCGGCGGCCCGGCTTCGAGACGCGCTTCAGTTCACGGATCACCGGGGTGCCCTCGTAATACTTCAGCGAGATTTCGAAGGTCGGATGGCCGAGCGCGTCGGTGCCGCTTTCGTAGCCACGGATGTAGCCTTCGTCGGCCAGCACATCGAGCACGCGGGCGCGCTGCTTGGAGGCCGGGGTCGAGACCACGGATTTGCCGCGCATCTGAGCGTTGCGGATGCGGGTCAGCATATCACCAAGAGGATCATTCATTTTTCAAACCCTCCTTACCAGCTCGACTTGACCATGCCGGGGATCTGGCCGTTCGAGGCCAGGTCACGCAGCTTGATCCGCGACATTTTCAGCTTGCGGTAATACGCCTTGGGGCGGCCGGTCAGCTGGCAACGGTTGTGAAGGCGCGTGGGCGAGCTGTTGCGCGGCAGTTTCGCCAGCTTGAGGCGGGCCTTGAAACGCTCTTCCATCGGCTTGTCTTCGTCGTTTGCGATCTCTTTCAGCGCGGCGCGCTTGGCGGCGTATTTGGCCACCAGCTTCTGCCGCTTGAGTTCGCGCTCAACCATGGATTTCTTAGCCATGTGTCACTCTCCTCCCGCGATCAGCTGTTGAAGGGCATGTTGAAATGCTTCAACAATGCCTTCGCTTCCGCGTCGGTTTTCGCGGTGGTGCAGATGATGACGTCGATGCCCCAGACTTCGTCGACCTTGTCGAAGTTGATCTCGGGAAAGACGATGTGTTCCTTGATGCCCATGGCGTAGTTGCCACGGCCGTCGAATGCGTTGCCCTTCACGCCGCGGAAGTCGCGGACGCGCGGCAGGGCCACGGTGACCAGACGGTCAAGGAAGTCGTACATGCGGTCGCCACGCAGGGTGACCTTGGCGCCGAGCGGCATGCCTTCACGAACGCGGAAGCCGGCGATCGACTTCTTTGCCTTGGTGATGACGGCCTGCTGGCCCGCGATCGCGGTCAGGTCTTCCTGGGCCGATTTGGCCTTCTTGGAATCCTTCACGCTTTCGGCCCCGGCGCCGATGTTCAGGACGATCTTGTCCAGGCGCGGGATCATCATGTCGTTCGAATAGCCGAACTCTTCCTTCATCGCGGCCTTGATCTGGTCGCGGAAGAGCGTCTTGAGGCGCGGGGTGTAGGTGGCGGTATCAAGCATCGATCACGTCCCCCGTGGTCTTGGCGACACGCACCTTCTTGCCGTCTTCGATCTTGAAGCCGACGCGGGTGGGTTTGCCGTTGGCGTCCAGCAGGGCCAGGTTCGACAGCTGGATGGGCATCGGCTGCGGAATGCGGCCGCCCTGGCTGGTCTGGCTTTGCTTGGTGTGGCGGATGGCGATGTTGATGCCGTCGACGATGGCCTTGCCGTCCTTGGGCATGACGGCGGTGATTTCGCCTTCTTTACCCTTGTCCTTGCCGGCCAGAACGACGACGCGGTCGCCTTTTTTCAGTTTCGCAGCCATCAGAGCACCTCCGGCGCCAGCGAAATGATCTTCATGAAGTTCTTCGCGCGCAACTCGCGAACCACCGGCCCGAAGATACGGGTGCCGATCGGCTCGTTGTTGTTGTTGAGGATGACGGCGGCGTTGCGATCGAAGCGGATCGCGGTGCCGTCTTCGCGGCGGACTTCCTTGGCGGTGCGCACGACGACGGCCTTGCGGACGTCACCTTTCTTCACGCGACCGCGCGGGATGGCTTCCTTCACGGATACGACGATGATGTCACCCACCGACGCGTATTTCCGCTTGGACCCACCCAGAACCTTGATGCACTGAACACGGCGAGCGCCGGAGTTGTCAGCGACATCCAGATTGGTCTGCATCTGGATCATTTGGTTTCTCCCGACCTTTGGAGCCGCCTGATCAGGACATGAGGCTCCAGGGTTTCGCTAAAACAGGGGGATGTGCGGGCGCGTCAGACGCGCTCGACCACCTCCCAGCGTTTCGTCTTCGACATGGGTGCACATTCTTGAATGCGCACGGTATCCCCGACCTTGTACTGGTTGTCAGCATCATGGGCGCGGTACTTCTTCGACTTCCGGATCGTCTTTTGCAGAACCGGGTGCTTGAAGCGACGCTCGACCGACACGGTGACGGTCTGGGCGTTGGTGTCCGAGGTGACGGTGCCTTGCAGGATACGCTTGGGCATTCTCAGGCCTCCGTGCTTGCGGCAACTGCCGCTTTCTCGTTCAGGATCGTTTTCACGCGCGCGGTGTCGCGCTTGACGGCGCGCATGCGGGCGGTGTTCTCCAGCTGGCCGGTGGCCTGCTGGAAGCGGAGGTTGAAGGCCTCCTTCTTCAGCTGGACGAGCTGATCACGCAGCTGGTCCGGCGTCTTGTCACGCAGTTCATTGGCGTTCATCGCCTGTGTTTCCTCTCAATAACACCGGGGCGCCCCAAGGGAATCGGGTCACGCCAAATCCGGTGGATTTCGGAATGAGGGCGCCGGATACTCCGAGTCCCCCGATAAAGCAACCCCCGATGCCGGGTTGTGCCTGATTTTCTTGACTTGCCCCGACGCCGGCGGCGTCAAACGCCCTCGCGCAGCGGATTGGCTTGGGGTATCACGCGGCCATGGCACAGATCAAATCGCTCTTCGCGACCCGTCTCTATCACGCGCCCCTCTCCGAATTCGGCCAGCCGATCGACGCGGAGGAACTGGAAAACTCCTGCCTTGTCATCGCCGAGGATGACGAGGCGGGCCAGGATTGGTGCGAGGCCAATGGCTATCCCGGCTATACCTCTTACGCTTCGCTGACCGACCTGCCCTGGCGCTTCCCGATCTTCGCCGACCTGGTCAAGGTTCTGGATGCCCATGTCGCGGCCTTCGCCGAGGACCTGGAATTCGACCTTGGCGAGGGCAAGCTGGTGCTGGAGGATCTTTGGATCAACATACTTCCCGAGGGCGGGATGCATGCCAGCCATATCCACCCCCATTCGGTGATTTCCGGCACGACTTACGTCGCCATGCCCGAGGGCACCTCGGCGCTCAAGCTGGAAGACCCGCGTTCGGCCATGATGATGGCCGCCCCCACCCGCCGCAAAGGCGCGCGTGAGGAGTTGCAGCCCTTCATCTACGTAAAGCCCGCCGTGGGCGACGTGCTGCTCTGGGAGAGCTGGCTGCGCCATGAAGTGCCGATGAACATGGCCGAGGACGACCGCATCTCGGTCAGCTTCAACTACAAGTGGGAATGAACCACCCCCACCCGTAGGGCGGGGTTCACCCCGCCGCCCCCCTTGAATGACAAAACCCCCGCCGATTGCTCGGCGGGGGTTTTCTGTTTCTTCACCGGGGTGCTGCCCGGAAAACGCCGGAGGCGTTTTCGACCTTACCAGTCCTCGCGGACCACGGTGCGGGTCTTGATCGGCAGCTTCATCGCGGCGAGGCGCAGGGCTTCGCGGGCGACGGTCTCGGACACGCCGTCGATCTCGAACATGATCCGGCCCGGCTTGACCTTGCAGGCCCAGTAATCGACCGACCCCTTACCTTTACCCATCCGAACTTCGACGGGCTTCGAGGTGACGGGCAGATCGGGGAAGATCCGGATCCAGACGCGGCCCTGACGCTTCATGTGACGCGTCATGGCACGACGGGCGGCTTCGATCTGACGGGCGGTGACCCGCTCGGGCTGAAGCGCCTTGAGGCCATAGGTGCCGAAGTTCAGATCCGACCCACCCTTGGCTTCGCCACGGATACGGCCCTTGTGTTGTTTGCGGAATTTCGTGCGCTTGGGTTGCAGCATCTCTCAAACTCCTCAGCGGTCGCGGCGCGGACGAGGCCCGCCGCCTTCCTGGAGCTCCGCATGACGGCGATCGCGGGCACTGGGATCGTGCTCCATGATCTCGCCTTTGAAGATCCAGACCTTGATGCCGATGATGCCATAGGGCGTCTCGGCCTCGGACAGGGCGTAGTCGATGTCGGCGCGCAGGGTGTGAAGCGGCACGCGGCCTTCACGATACCACTCGGTGCGCGCGATCTCGGCGCCGCCAAGACGGCCGGCAACATTCACGCGGATGCCGAGGGCACCCATGCGCATGGCGTTCTGCACGGCGCGCTTCATGGCACGGCGGAACGACACACGACGCTCGAGCTGCTGCGCGATCGACTCGGCCACCAGCTGGGCGTCCAGCTCGGGCTTGCGGACCTCGACGATGTTGAGGTGCAGCTCGCTGTCCGTCATCTTCGCCAGCTTCTTGCGCAGGGTTTCGATGTCTGCGCCTTTCTTGCCGATGATGACACCCGGACGGGCGGTGTGGATCGTGACGCGGCACTTGCGGTGCGGGCGTTCGATGATGACTTTCGACACGCCAGCCTGCTTGCACTCTTCCTCGATGAATTCGCGGATCGCGATATCCTCGAGCAGGAGATCACCGTACTCTTTCGTGTCGGCGTACCAGCGGCTGTCCCAGGTGCGGTTCACCTGGAGGCGCATACCAATCGGGTTGACCTTGTGACCCATTATGCTTGCTCCTCGACCTGGCGAACCGTGATGGTCAGCTCGCTGAACGGCTTGTGAATACGGCCGAAACGACCGCGGGCGCGCGGACGGCCGCGCTTCATCACCAGGTTCTTGCCGACCCAGGCTTCGGCGACGATGAGTTCATCGACGTCGAGACCGTGGTTGTTCTCGGCATTGGCGATGGCGGACTGAAGGCATTTCTTCACGTCCACGGCGATGCGCTTCTTCGAGAAGGTCAGGTCCGACAGGGCCTTTTCAACCTTCTTGCCGCGGATCATCGCCGCCACCAGGTTCAGTTTCTGGGGCGAGGTGCGCAGCATACGCAGCTTGGCCATCGCCTCATTGTCCGCCACGCGGCGGGGATTCTTATCCTTGCCCATGGCTTACTTCCTCTTGGCTTTCTTGTCGGCGGCGTGGCCGTAATAGGTCCGCGTCGGTGCATATTCACCGAACTTCTGACCGATCATGTCCTCGGTGACGTTCACCGGGATATGCTTCTGGCCGTTGTAGACGCCGAAGGTGAGCCCCACGAACTGGGGCAGGATGGTCGAGCGGCGCGACCAGATCTTGATGACCTCGTTGCGGCCCGACTCGCGGGATTTCTCAGCCTTCTTGAGGACGTAAGAGTCGACAAAAGGCCCTTTCCAGACGGAACGCGACATGTCTTAGCGCCCTTTCTTCTTGGCGTGCCGCGAGCGGATGATCAGCTTCTGGCTCGCCTTGTTCTTGTTGCGGGTGCGCTTACCCTTGGTGTCGACACCCCAGGGCGAAACCGGCGTACGGCCACCCGAGGTCCGACCCTCACCACCACCATGGGGGTGATCGATCGGGTTCATTGCGACGCCGCGAACGGCGGGGCGCTTGCCCATGTGGCGGGTGCGGCCGGCCTTGCCGAAATTCTGGTTCGAGTTGTCGGGGTTCGAGACCGCGCCAACCGTTGCCATGCACTCCTGGCGGACCATGCGCAGCTCGCCCGAAGACAGGCGGATCTGGGCGTAGCCACCGTCGCGACCGACGAACTGGGCGTAGGTGCCCGCGGCGCGCGCGATCTGGCCGCCCTTGCCGGGCTTCAGCTCGATGTTGTGGACGATCGTACCGATCGGCATGCCCGAGAAGGGCATCGCATTACCGGGCTTGATGTCGACCTTCGAGCCGGCAACGACCGTGTCGCCAATGGCGAGGCGCTGCGGCGCAAGGATGTAGGCCTGCTCGCCGTCCTGGTAGCGGACCAGGGCGATGAAGGCGGTGCGGTTGGGGTCGTATTCGATACGCTCGACCGTGGCCGGAACGTCGAACTTGGTCCGCTTGAAATCGACGACGCGATAAAGACGCTTCGCCCCGCCGCCGCGGCGGCGTGCGGTGATCCGTCCGGTATTGTTCCGGCCGCCCTTCTTGGTCAGACCCTCGGTGAGGGACTTGACCGGGCGACCTTTCCAAAGCTCCGAACGGTCGATCAGAACCAGCCCACGCTGGCCCGGCGTCGTCGGTTTGTACGACTTGAGTGCCATGCTTTCTGTCTTCCGTAGCTTTGCGGGGGGTCAGCCCCGGTGGTGAAGGGCCCCGAAGGTCCCCGATTCTCTCAAAAACGACGGCCCCGGATGGTGCCGGGGCCGAAGCGATGTCGCCGTCTATTAAAGACCGGTCGACACGTCAATGGTGTTGCCCTCTTCGAGGGTCACATAGGCCTTCTTGACGTCCTTGCGGGTGCCGGTCTGGCCGCGGAAGCGCTTGACCTTGCCCTTGGAGACGACGGTGTTGACCGCCTTCACCTTCACGCCAAAGAGCGTTTCGACCGCTTCCTTGATCTGCGGCTTGTTCGCGTCGATCGCCACTTCGAAGACGACGGCGTTGTTCTCGGACGCCATCGTGGATTTCTCGGTGATGATCGGCTTGCGGATCACGTCGTAATGTTCTGCCTTCACGCTCATTTCAGTCGAGCCTCCAGAGCTTCGACACCCGCCTTGGTCAGCACGAGCGTGTCGCGCTTGAGGATGTCATAGACGTTGGCACCCACCGACGGCAGCACATCGAGACCTTCGATGTTGCGGGCTGCCATGGCGAAGTTCTCGTTCACCTCGGCGCCGTCGATGATCAGGGCACGCTTCCAGCCCAGTTCCTTGACCTGCTTGGCCAGGGCGCTGGTCTTGGGCGCATCCATCGCGGCCGTCTCGATCACGACCAGTTCGCCCGCCGCCATCTTGGCCGAAAGCGCGTGCTTCAGGCCCAGCTTGCGGAACTTCTTGGGCAGGTCGTGGGCGTGGCTGCGCGGGGTCGGACCCTTGTAGATACCACCCTTGCGGAAGATCGGCGCGTTGCGGTCCCCGTGGCGTGCGCCGCCGGTGCCCTTCTGGCGATAGATCTTCTTGGTCGAGTAGCTGGTCTCGGACCGGGTCTTGACCTTGTGCGTGCCGGCTTGCGCCTTGTTGCGCTGCCAGCGGACGACGCGGTGCAGGATGTCGGCGCGCGGCTCGAGTCCGAAGACATCGTCGCCGAGCTCGACCGAACCGGCCTTGCCGCCGTCGAGTTTGATCACGTCGAGTTTCATTCCTCACCGTCCTTCTTCTCGGCTTCGATCTGTGCCTCGGCCTCTTTCAGCGCGGCCTCTTCGGCGGCGGCTGCTTCGGCTGCGGCGGCTTCTGCGGCTGCGGCTTCTTCGGCGGCTGCTTCGGCAGCGGCGGCTTCGGCGGCCTTGGCGGCCTCTTCAGCGGCCGACTTCAGCGCGGCGGGCAGAATGGCGTTCTCGGGGAACGGCTTTTTCACCGCGTCCTTGATCGTCACCCAACCGCCCTTGGAGCCGGGAACGGCGCCCTTGACCATGATCAGGCCCCGCGCGGCGTCGGTCTTGACGACTTGCAGGTTCTGCGTGGTCACGCGGGCAGCACCCATGTGGCCGGCCATTTTCTTGCCTTTGAAGACGCGGCCGGGGTCCTGACACTGACCGGTCGAGCCGTGCGAACGGTGGCTGATCGACACGCCGTGCGAGGCGCGCAGACCACCGAAGTTGTGCCGCTTCATGGCACCGGCGAAACCTTTACCGATCGAGGTGCCCGAGACGTCCACGAACTGACCTTCGAAGTAATGGTCGGCGGTGATTTCCTCACCAACGCCGATCATGTTGTCGGGGTCGACGCGAAACTCGGCCAGCTTCCGCTTGGGCGCAACCGATGCCTTGGCGTAATGGCCACGCATCGGCGCCGAAACGCGCTTTGCCTTTGCCGTGCCGGCACCCAGCTGCACGGCGGTGTAACCGTCCGTGTCGGGGGTGCGCTGCGCGACGACCTGGCAGCCGTCCAGCGACAATACAGTGACGGGAACCTGACGCCCGTCTTCCATGAACAGCCGGGTCATGCCCAGCTTCTTGGCGATCACTCCAGAGCGCAACATCGTCGTTACCCCCCTCAGACCTTGATCTCGACATCCACGCCGGCGGCGAGGTCGAGCTTCATCAGCGCGTCCACCGTCTGCGGGGTCGGATCGACGATATCGAGAAGACGCTTGTGGGTGCGGATCTCCCACTGGTCACGGCTCTTCTTGTCCACGTGGGGACCACGCAGAACGGTGAACTTCTCGATCTTGTTGGGCAGCGGGATCGGGCCGCGCACCTGCGCGCCGGTCCGCTTGGCGGTGTTCACGATCTCCTGCGTGGAGGCATCGAGAACCCGGTAATCGAACGCCTTGAGGCGGATCCGGATGTTCTGGCTGGCAATCGCCATATCATGTTCCTTTCAGTTGAGAGGAGGGGACGGGCAATCCGCCCCTCGTCGAACCGGTTTCGTTTTGGCCGGGCTGGTTACCGGCGAAGGCCGCGCAATATCGCGCGACCTTCGGCGTTTCAAGTCATCATCGGGACCGCTTTCATGGTTTTTTGAAAACCACTGTCACGGCGATGAAAGAGGGCCGGCTTGCGCCGGCACCCGATCACTCGATGATTTTGGCGACGACGCCTGCGCCGACGGTGCGGCCGCCTTCGCGGATGGCGAAGCGCAGGCCGTCTTCCATGGCGATCGGGGCGATCAGTTCGACCGTGAACGACACGTTGTCGCCCGGCATCACCATCTCCGTGCCTTCGGCCAGCGTCACCGTCCCGGTCACGTCCGTCGTGCGGAAGTAGAACTGCGGGCGGTAGTTGGCGAAGAACGGCGTGTGACGGCCACCCTCTTCCTTCGTCAGGATGTAGGCCTCGGCCTCGAACTTCGTGTGCGGCGTCACCGAACCCGGCTTGCAGAGAACCTGGCCACGCTCGACACCGTCACGGTCCACACCGCGCAGCAGCGCGCCGATGTTGTCGCCCGCTTCACCGCGATCCAGCAGCTTGCGGAACATCTCGACGCCCGTGCAGGTCGTCTTGGTGGTGTCCTTGATGCCGACGATCTCGATCTCGTCGCCCACGTTGATCACGCCACGCTCCACACGGCCGGTCACAACCGTACCGCGGCCCGAGATCGAGAACACGTCTTCGATCGGCATCAGGAAGGGCTGGTCCACGGCGCGCTCGGGCGTCGGGATGTACTCGTCGACAGCGGCCAGAAGCTCCTTGATCTTGTTCTCGCCGATCTCGGGATCACGGCCTTCCATCGCCGCCAGCGCCGAGCCGGCGATGATCGGAATGTCGTCGCCCGGGAAGTCGTAGGAGCTCAGCAGCTCGCGCACTTCCATCTCGACCAGCTCGAGCAGCTCCTCGTCGTCGACCTGGTCGACCTTGTTGAGGAACACCACCAGCGCGGGAACGCCAACCTGGCGCGCCAGCAGGATGTGCTCACGCGTCTGCGGCATCGGGCCGTCGGCCGCGTTCACAACCAGGATCGCGCCGTCCATCTGCGCCGCACCCGTGATCATGTTCTTCACGTAGTCCGCGTGGCCGGGGCAGTCGACGTGCGCGTAGTGACGGTTCTCCGTCTCGTATTCCACGTGCGCCGTCGAAATCGTGATCCCGCGCGCCTTCTCTTCCGGCGCACCGTCAATCTGGTCATACGCCTTGAAGTCGCCGAAATACTTCGTAATCGCCGCCGTCAGCGTCGTCTTGCCGTGGTCAACATGGCCAATCGTGCCGATGTTCACGTGCGGTTTGTTACGTTCAAACTTTTCCTTTGCCATGATGGCCTCCTTGTCTGGTGCAGGTCGCCTGGGCGACCCCTACGGTTTGGGGCGGGCGGCGCGACCGCCCCGCCGTTATGCGTATTTCGACTGGATCTCTTCCGAGATGTTCTGCGGAACCGGCTCGTAATGGTCGAACTGCATCGTGAACTGCGCACGGCCCGAGGACATCGAGCGCAGCGTGTTGATGTAGCCGAACATGTTGGCCAGCGGCACGAAGGCGTTGATCGCGATGGCGTTGCCGCGCGGCTCCTGCCCGGTCACCTGACCGCGGCGGGAGGTGAGGTCGCCGATGATGCCACCGGTGTATTCCTCGGGCGTGACCACCTCGACCTTCATCATCGGTTCGAGCAGCTTGGCGCCGGCCTTTTTCAGACCTTCGCGCATGCACATCCGCGATGCGATTTCGAAGGCGAGAACCGACGAGTCGACGTCGTGGAACTTACCGTCGATGAGCGCCACCTTGAAGTCGATCACCGGGAAGCCCGCGAGCGGACCGGAGTCCATCACCGACTTGATGCCCTTCTCGACGCCGGGGATGTATTCCTTCGGCACGGCACCGCCGACGATGCGGCTTTCGAACGAATAACCTTCGCCCGGCTCGGTCGGCGAGATGATGAGCTTGACCTCGGCGAACTGACCCGAACCACCCGACTGCTTCTTGTGGGTGTAGGTATGCTCGATCTCGTGACCGATGGTCTCGCGATAGGCCACCTGCGGGGCGCCGATGTTGGCTTCGACCTTGAACTCGCGCTTGAGGCGGTCGACGAGGATGTCGAGGTGAAGTTCGCCCATGCCCTTCATGATGGTCTGACCGGACTCGAGGTCGGTTTCGACGCGGAAGGACGGGTCTTCGGCGGCCAGACGGGCCAGACCCTGGGACATCTTCTCCTGGTCGGCCTTCGTCTTGGGCTCGACTGCGATCTCGATCACCGGATCGGGGAAGGTCATCGTTTCCAGAACGACGGCATCCTGCGCATCGCACAGCGTGTCACCGGTGGTGGTCTCTTTCAGACCTGCCAGCGCGATGATGTCGCCAGCAAAGGCTTCCTCGATCTCTTCGCGGTTGTTGGAGTGCATCATCATCATACGACCGATGCGCTCTTTCTTGCCCTTGGTCGAGTTCAGGATCGAGTCGCCCTTCTTGAGCACGCCCGAGTAGATGCGCGTGAACGTCAGCGAGCCGACGAACGGGTCGTTCATGATCTTGAACGCGAGGCCGGCGAAGGGCATGTCGTCGTCCGCGCGGCGGGCGATGTTACGCTCTTCGTTTTCGTCGCCGGGCTTGAAGCCCATGTAGTCGACCACGTCCAGCGGGCTGGGCAGGAAGTCGACAACGGCGTTCAGCAGCGGCTGGACACCCTTGTTCTTGAAGGCCGAGCCACCGAGAACCGGAACGAATTTCAGGTCGAGACAGCCCTTGCGAACCAGCTTGCGCAGGGTTGCGACGTCGGGCTCTTCGCCTTCGAGGTAGGCCATCATCGCGTCGTCGTCCATTTCGACGGCGTTCTCGATGAGGTTGGCGCGCCATTCGTCGGCGGTGGCCTTGAGGTCGTCACGGATCGGGCGACGCTCCCACGATGCACCGAGGTCTTCGCCCTGCCAGACCCACTCTTCCATGGTGATCAGGTCGACGATGCCTTCCAGCTTGTCTTCGGCGCCGATCGGGAAGTTCACGGGCACGGGTGTCGCGCCGGTGCGGTCCTTGATCATCTTCACGCAGTTGAAGTAGTCGGCGCCGATCTTGTCCATCTTGTTGACGAAGACGAGACGCGGAACCTTGTAGCGGTCGGCCTGACGCCACACCGTTTCGGTCTGCGGCTCGACACCGGCGTTGCCGTCCAGCAGGGCGACTGCGCCGTCGAGAACGGCCAGCGACCGTTCGACTTCGATGGTGAAGTCGACGTGGCCGGGGGTGTCGATGATGTTGAAGCGCACCTTGGTGTCCGACGTGCCCTCGGCGGTCGGATCTTCCTGCCACTGCCAGAAGGTGGTGGTCGCAGCCGAGGTGATCGTGATCCCCCGTTCCTGCTCCTGCTCCATCCAGTCCATGGTGGCGGCGCCGTCATGGACTTCGCCGATCTTGTGGGAGCGGCCGGTGTAGTAAAGGATGCGCTCGGTCGTCGTGGTCTTGCCGGCGTCGATATGCGCCATGATCCCGAAGTTTCGGTAGCGCTGGAGCGGATAGTCGCGTGCCATGGGGATGTCCTCAGGCTTGGAGAGAGAGATTTACCAACGGTAGTGGCTGAACGCCTTGTTGGCGTCGGCCATCTTGTGCGTGTCTTCGCGCTTTTTCACGGCGGAGCCGCGCGAGTTCACGGCGTCAACCAGTTCGCCGGCCAGACGCTCTTCCATGGTGTTTTCGTTGCGGGCGCGGGCCGCGTTGATCAGCCAGCGGATCGCCAGGGCTTCACGACGCTCGGGGCGCACTTCTACGGGAACCTGGTAGGTTGCACCACCCACACGGCGCGAGCGAACCTCGACGGCGGGCTTGATGTTGTCGAGCGCCTCGTGGAACACCTCGACGGGTGCGCGCTTGAGCTTGCCTTCGACGCGATCGAACGCGTTGTAGACGATGGTCTCTGCGACCGACTTCTTGCCGTCGATCATCAGGTTGTTCATGAATTTGGTCAGAACGCGGTCGCCGAACTTGGCGTCGGGCAGAACTTCGCGTTTCTCTGCGCGGTGACGACGGGACATGTCTGTATCCTCTTACTTCGGCTTCTTGGCGCCGTATTTCGAACGACGCTGCTTACGATCCTTGACGCCCTGGGTATCCAGAACACCACGCAGGATGTGGTAGCGCACACCGGGAAGGTCTTTCACACGGCCGCCACGGATCAGGACAACCGAGTGCTCCTGAAGGTTGTGGCTTTCACCGGGGATGTAGCTGATGACCTCGTAGCCATTGGTCAGGCGCACCTTGGCCACTTTCCGCATAGCCGAGTTCGGCTTCTTCGGAGTGGTGGTGTAGACGCGCGTGCACACGCCACGCTTTTGCGGGCAGCTTTCCAAGTGCTGGGACTTGGACCTTTTTACTTTGGGCTGCCGCGGCTTGCGGATCAGCTGTTGAATCGTCGGCATTCGGTTCCCCGTTTTGCTCACTCATGTCAGATGGCGTTTCGCATGCACGAAAACACCAAACCCGCATGCATCCCTTCCCTACCTGGAGGACGCTGCGGCGGAATTCTCAGAGGATCGGGGCACCAAAACGGCCCGGATCGTGACCACTCATTCTGTATTCAGGCCATGCAAAGCGCCCGGGGACGCCCGGCCAAGTGGCGCGCGGTATAGGGGGAGTCGGGGCAGGTGTCAACAGTGCCGCGGCGCGGCGCGTGTCACCCGTTGGCAAGACCCTGCCACGCGCGGTCGAAGCCGTCCAGATCAATGTCGAAGCGGCGGCGCAAAAGCCTGGGCAGGTCAGCCGGGTCATGGGCGACGGGGGCGGTCGCCTTCCACGGGGTCTGGGCGTCGTTGGTCGTGTGATGGCCCCGGATGAACATGACCTGCTCGGTCAGGCTGACGAAGGGCAGACGCTGCCAGATCTTGTGATGCGGGAAATCCATGATGATCCCGGTATCCTCGGGGCGCAGGTAGACCGCGAGGGCGGGCGTCCAGCACATGGTCAGGGAAAGGTGCGGGACGATCCCCTGCCCCGCCCGCGCCTCAAGCACCATGCCCTTGCCCTGGTCCAACGCGACGCGACCGGTCGAGGACGCCAGCCGGTGCACCCGCGACCAGTTCCGGCGCAGCGACTGCACGTAATTCACGGCCACGGCGTCGTCATCGTCGAGGCGAAACTCGGCCACCGCGTCGGCCTTGGGGTCGCGGCCCGACAACAGCACCTCGCGGCAGACGGCGCGGTGATCGCCCGGCGGGCGAAAGGCCGGCACGATCTGCGGCACATCGGCGATCATGGCCAGCAACGCGTCTCGCCAGGGTTGGGGAAAATCTTCGCCCAGCAGGAGGTGCAGGGTAAAGTCCTTGTCCGTCTGCGCCCGCAGCCCCGGCAGGCCGACATGGCGGAACCAGGTCATCCGCTGGTTCAGGCGGTCGGGCGCGTAGAGGGCGGCGCGACGTTCCTCAAGGCTATCGTGGTATTTCTTGAAGCCCCCCGTGCAGGGAAAGGAGAAGCGGCACAGCCCCTGGACCTGCACCCGGTCAGCCATGGGCGCTGCCCTTGACGGTCGCGCGTGCCGCCGCCGCGCGGCGCAAGGCGCGTTCGCGCAGAAGGGTATAGATGCCGGTCCCCATGACCACCGTCGCCCCGGCCAGCGCGAGGGTGTTCGGCAACTCGTCGAACAGCACAAGGCCCAAGACCAGCGCGAAGACCAGCGCGGTGTAGCGGAAGGGGGCGGTGAACCCGACCTCGCCCACGCGCATGACCATCACCGAGAAGACGTAGCCGCCAATGATGAAGACCGAGGCCATCGCGATCAGCCCGACCTCGCGCCAGCCAAGGGCCACCCATGGTTCGAACAGCGACGCGACCCCGCCGAAGACACAGACCGAAGCGGCGGTGATGACCGCCACGGTCATGCTGGGCACCTCGGGGCTGAAGGCCCGGGTCGTCATTTCGCGCCCGGTGATCAGAAGGACCGCCACCAGCGCGACGAGGGAATAGACGTTGAATCCCTCGGTCCCGGGCTGGACGATCATCAAGACGCCGGTGAACCCGACGCCCACGGCGGTCAACCGGCGCCAGCCAAGCGGTTCGCGAAACATCACGGCGGCTGCGACCGTCACCAGCAGCGGCAAGGCCGACAGGATCGCGGTGGCGTTGGCGATGGCCATGTTCACCAGCGCAGTCAGGAAGGCGACCATCGCCGCCACCTCGAAGAAGGTTCGCAGCGCGACCTTGCCCCGGTCCCCCTTGGGAATGCGGAACGACAGCCTGCCGAAGGCCGCGACGGTCACCACCATCAAGGCGGTGGTCAGAAGGCCCCGAAGAAAGACAATCTGGAACAGCGGCACATCATCGGCCAGCAGCTTCACGCAGGCGTCGTTCAGGGTGAAGGCGACCATGCTGCCCATCATGAACAGCGCGCCGCGCAGGTTCGATGCCGCGTTCATTCGTCTTCCGTCTGAAGCTCCGCCATCTGCGGTATGATCTTTTTCGGGGCGAGGGAAAAGCGGTTCCGCAGCAGGGTGCGGGCCTGCCAGTCGGGAAGCTGGCGTGCCCCCGGCGGGATCGAGCGGTCGCTGTCGTTATGACCATGCAGCGTGCGCACGAACATGTAGTCGTTCGGGTCGATCCAGCAGCGCACATGCGCGGCGAGCTTTCGGTGGTTCCAGCGAAAGATGTTGGACGTGCTGTCGAGCGTCGTGACCATCGCGCTAGCCAGACCGAGGGGTTCTTTCTCGGAGAAATCGTAGAACCGCTCGTTCTCGGGGCGGTTCATGTCCCAGTAGATGCCGCGATGGAAACAGACCGCGGCGGGCGTTTCGGCGTCGGCCCATCCAAGCTCGATCAGCTTGTCGGAGATTGCGCGTGTGCGTTCGATGTAGTCGACCGCCACCGCATCATCATCGTCGATGCGAAAGCCGGTGATGAAATCGGGCTCTCCGTCCACGCCCCGGCGAAAGGCGCGGCGCGTGGAATTGAGCGGGCCGGCGGCCTCGAGCGTGCAGACCTCGAGGAACGGATAGACGCCCATCAGCCCTTTCAGGCGCTTGCGCCACCGATAAGGCATCGTGTCCCCGATCAGGGCCACAAGGCGGAAATTCTGGTCGGTCTGCGCGGCGAGCGAGGGAAGGCAGATATTCTCGAAATAGGCAAAGCGACGGCGCATGCGCGGAATGGCATAAAGTTCTTCCTGCGCTTTTTCGAAGCCGCCTTTCTGCGCCTGGAATCCCCCCTCCCCGAGGTAGGAGAAGCGGCACACGCCCACGATCTGGTTTTCCGCGCCCATGTGACCCCGTGTTCCGACACACCGCTTACGCCCGGACAGTAGGACAAAGCGCATGCCGGGGGAATCCCCGCAGCCTGTTTCAGAAATCGGGCTCGGTGATGTCGAAACCCTGGCGTTCTGTCTGCGCGCCGGGCATGGAACTCAGCCGATCGACGCGGGCGCCGATAGGGCCGGATTGCATCGCGTCGACCATCGCGTCTACGGTGTCGGGTGGCCCCTCCAACAGGGCCGAGACCGAGCCGTCGAACTCGTTGCGGACCCAACCGACCAATCCGCGCCGTGTCGCCTCGCGCTGTGTCCAGGCGCGGAACCCCACGCCCTGAACCCGTCCGGTGACACTGACCATCAAGGATTTCGGTTCTGCCGTCATGTCCGGTCCTCGCGGGTGGTTTCCAATCCTACCCCCAACTTGGTGTTCAAGGTCGCTTTCTCAAGCGGGCAAGCCTTGAAGGCGGCCCGTCGTTCCGGGGACCAGCGGGCCGGAAAGGTGAGCCACACAAACGCAAAACGCCCCGTCGAAACGGGGCGTTTTCCAATCTTTCAGAAGATCCGATCACTCGGCGGCGTCGCCCTCTTCCGGGGCGGCCAGTGCCGCGGCGGCTTCGGCCTCGGCACGCGCAGCCTCGATCACCTCGGAATCGCGCGTCTTGGCAATGCGCTCGACCCGCTGGGTCGCGCCACCGGTGCCCGCCGGGATCAGGCGGCCCACGATGACGTTCTCTTTCAGGCCGACCAGCTTGTCCCGCTTGCCCTGAACCGAAGCCTCGGTCAGCACGCGCGTGGTTTCCTGGAAGGACGCGGCCGAGATGAAGGACCGGGTCTGCAACGACGCCTTGGTGATGCCCAGAAGGATCGGCTCACCTTCGGCCGGACGACGGCCTTCGGCGAGTGCCTTCTCGTTCATCGCGTCGAACTCGGCCTTGTCGACATGCTCACCCTTCAGCAGCGTAGTCTCGCCGGAGTCGAGGATCTCCCACTTCTGCAGCATCTGGCGAACGATCACCTCGATGTGCTTGTCGTTGATCTTCACACCCTGCAGGCGATAGACGTCCTGCACCTCGTCGATGAGGTAATCGGCGAGCGCCTCGACCCCCATGATCCGCAGAATGTCATGCGGCGCCGGGTTGCCATCCATGATGTAGTCGCCCTTCTGGACGAAATCGCCCTCGGCAACCGGGATGTGCTTGCCCTTGGGCACCATGTATTCCACGGGCTCCAGGCTGTCGTCGGCGGGCACGATGCCGATCCGGCGCTTGTTCTTGAAGTCGCGGCCGAATTTCACGTAGCCATCGATTTCGGCGATGATCGCGTGATCCTTCGGACGACGGGCTTCGAACAGTTCGGCCACACGCGGCAGACCACCGGTGATGTCCTTGGTCTTGGCGCCTTCACGCGGGATACGGGCCACCACGTCGCCGGCTTCGACCTTCTGGCCGTCCTCGATCGACAGGATCGCATCCACCGACATCGGGTAGGTCACCGGGTTGCCCGCATCGTTGCGGACCGGTTCGCCATCCTCGCCCACGATCAGGATCTCGGGCTTGAGCTCGTTGCCCTTGGGGGCAGTGCGCCAATCCGAGACGATCTTCTGGGTCATGCCGGTCGCGTCGTCGGTATCCTCGCGGATCGACACGCCCGAGATGAGGTCGACGAATTTCGCCGTGCCCGCCTTCTCGGCGATGATCGGCAGCGTGTAGGGGTCCCACTCGAACAGGCGGTCGCCGCGGTCGATTTTCTGGCCGTCCTTGACCATGACCTTGGTGCCGTAGCCCAGCTTGAAGCTGGCCTGCTCGTTGCCCTGATCGTCGTTGATGATCAGCTGCATGTTGCGGCCCATGACGATCTGCTCGCCCATGGTGTTTTCCAGCAGGTTCGGGTTGCCGAAGGCGATGGTGCCGCCGATGCCCGCTTCCTGGAAGGACTGCTGGCCCCCCTGTGCAACGCCGCCGATGTGGAAGGTCCGCATCGTCAGCTGCGTGCCGGGTTCACCGATCGACTGCGCCGCGATGATGCCGACGGCCTCGCCGGTGTTCACCTTGGTGCCGCGGGCAAGGTCGCGCCCGTAGCAGGTGGCGCAGACGCCTTCCTCGGCCTCACAGGTCAGCGGGCTGCGGATGAACATCTGCTGCACGCCGGCCTGCTCGATCGCGTCGGCCTTGCGTTCGTCGATCAACTCGCCCTTGGCGCAGATCACCTCGTCGGTGCCCGGCACCATCACGTCCTCACCGGCGGTGCGGCCCAGGATGCGTTCGGCAAGCGAGGCCACGACCTCACCGTCATTGACGGCGGCCTTGGCGGTGATCACGCGGTCGGTGCCGCAATCGTCCATGCGAACGATGCAGTCCTGCGCCACGTCCACGAGACGACGGGTCAGATACCCCGAGTTCGCGGTCTTGAGCGCCGTGTCCGACAGACCCTTACGGGCGCCGTGGGTCGAGTTGAAGTATTCAAGAACGGTCAGACCTTCCTTGAAGTTCGAGATGATCGGCGTTTCGATGATCTCGCCCGAGGGCTTGGCCATCAGGCCGCGCATGCCGCCCAGCTGTTTCATCTGGGTGACCGAGCCACGCGCCCCGGAGTGGGCCATCATGTAGACCGAGTTCGGCTCCATCTCGGCGCCGTTCTCGTCGCGCTTGGCCGCCGAGATCGTCGCCATCATGGCGTCCGTCACCTTGTCGTTGGCTTTCGACCAGGCATCGATGACCTTGTTGTACTTCTCACCCTGGGTAATCAGGCCATCCATGTACTGCTGTTCGAATTCCTTGACCTGTTCGCGGGTCTCGTCGACCAGCGTCCACTTGGTGTCAGGGATGACCATGTCATCCTTGCCGAAGGAGATGCCGGCCTTGAACGCCTCGCGGAAGCCCATGGTCATGATCTGGTCACAGAAGATGACCGACTCCTTCTGACCGCAATAGCGGTAGACGGTGTCGATGACCTGCTGCACCTCTTTCTTCCGCAGAAGACGGTTGACCAGGTCGAAGGGCGCCTTGGCGTTCAGCGGCAGCAGGTCGCCCAGCAGGACGCGACCGGGGGTCGTGTCGAAACGCTGGTAAACCTCGTTGCCTTCCTCGTCGATCTGCTTGACGCGGGCCTTGATCTTGGAGTGCAGGTGCACTTCGCCAGCGTCCAGCGCATGGCGCACCTCGTCCACATCGGCAAAGACCATGCCTTCGCCCTTCATGCCCTCGCGCTCGAGGGTCACGTAGTAGAGGCCGAGGATCATGTCCTGAGACGGAACGATGATCGGCGCGCCGTTGGCGGGCGACAGAACGTTGTTCGTCGACATCATCAGGACGCGCGCTTCCAGCTGGGCCTCGAGGCTCAGCGGAACGTGCACGGCCATCTGGTCGCCGTCGAAGTCGGCGTTGAAGGCCGAACAGACCAGCGGGTGAAGCTGGATCGCCTTGCCTTCGATCAAAACGGGCTCGAACGCCTGGATGCCGAGACGGTGCAACGTGGGCGCCCGGTTCAGCATCACGGGGTGTTCGCGGATCACCTCGTCGAGGATATCCCACACCTCGGGGCGCTCTTTCTCGACCAGCTTCTTGGCCTGCTTGACCGTCGAGGACAGGCCCTTGGCCTCAAGCCGCGAGTAGATGAACGGCTTGAACAGTTCGAGCGCCATCTTCTTGGGCAGGCCGCACTGGTGCAGCTTGAGTTCCGGGCCGGTCACGATGACCGAACGGCCCGAGAAGTCGACGCGTTTCCCCAGAAGGTTCTGGCGGAAGCGGCCCTGCTTGCCCTTGAGCATATCGGACAGCGATTTCAGCGGGCGCTTGTTGGCACCCGTGATGACGCGGCCGCGACGGCCGTTGTCGAAGAGGGCGTCGACCGATTCCTGCAGCATCCGCTTCTCGTTGCGGATGATGATGTCGGGCGCGCGCAGCTCGATCAGGCGCTTCAGACGGTTGTTGCGGTTGATGACCCGGCGATAGAGGTCGTTCAGGTCCGACGTCGCGAAGCGGCCGCCATCCAGCGGCACCAGCGGGCGCAGTTCCGGCGGAATGACCGGGATCACCGTCATGACCATCCACTCGGGGCGGTTGCCCGACTCGAGGAAGTTCTCGACGATTTTCAGACGCTTGATGATCTTCTTGGGCTTCAGTTCGCCCGTGGCTTCCTTGAGGTCTTCGCGCAGCTGCGCGGCCTCGGCCTCAAGGTCGATCTGGCTAAGCATCTCGCGGATGGCCTCGGCCCCGATATTGGCCTGGAAGGCGTCGGCGCCATAGGCGTCCTGCGCGTCGAGGAATTCCTCTTCGCTCATCAGCTGGCCATAGGTCAGGTCGGTCAGGCCCGGCTCGATCACGACGTAGTTCTCGAAGTAGAGAATACGCTCGAGGTCACGGAGGGTCATGTCCAGCATCAGGCCGATGCGGGAGGGCAGCGACTTGAGGAACCAGATATGGGCGACGGGCGCGGCCAGTTCGATGTGGCCCATACGCTCGCGGCGGACCTTTTGCAGGGTGACTTCCACGCCGCATTTCTCGCAGACGACGCCGCGATACTTCATGCGCTTGTATTTGCCGCAAAGGCATTCGTAGTCCTTCACGGGGCCGAAGATGCGCGCACAGAACAGGCCGTCACGCTCGGGCTTGAACGTGCGGTAGTTGATCGTCTCGGGCTTCTTGATCTCGCCGTAGGACCAGCTGAGGATCCGCTCGGGCGAGGCCAGCGACACCTTGATCTCGTCGAAGGCTTTCGGCGGGGTCAGCGGGTTGAACGGGTTGTTGGTGAGTTCCTGGTTCATATCGAATCCTTAAAAGACAGGCGCAGAGGGGCGGGGGCGACCGCGAGGGGCCGCCCCGGACAGGGCCGGGCGGTTATTCCGCCGCGATCCCGTCTTCGTCGTCCTCCGCATCCAGGAGTTCCATGTTGAGGCCCAGACCCCGGACCTCCTTGACGAGAACGTTGAACGATTCCGGCACGCCGGCCTCGAAGTTGTCCTCGCCCTTGACGATCGACTCGTAGACCTTGGTCCGACCGGCCACGTCGTCCGACTTCACCGTCAGCATTTCCTGCAGGGTGTAGGCGGCGCCGTAAGCTTCGAGGGCCCAGACCTCCATCTCGCCGAAGCGCTGACCACCGAACTGCGCCTTACCACCCAGCGGCTGCTGCGTGACGAGCGAGTACGGGCCGGTCGAACGCGCGTGGATCTTGTCGTCGACCAGGTGGTGCAGTTTCAGCAGGTACTTGACCCCGACCGTGACCTGGCGGGCGAATTTCTCGCCCGTGCGGCCATCGAACAGGTCCGACTGGCCCGACTGGTCGAAGCCGGCGCGCACCAGCGCGTCGTTGACGTCGGGCTCTTTCGCGCCATCGAAGACCGGGGTTGCGATCGGCACACCGCGCGTCACGTTGCCGGCGGCTTCCAGAACCTGGTCCTCGTCCATGTCGGCGAAGGCGCTGTCATAGACCTCGTCGCCATAGGCGATCTTCAGGGCATCCTTGACCGGGGTCATGTCGCCCGAGCGGCGGTAGTCGTCCAGCGCCTCGTCGATCTGGATGCCGAGACCGCGCGCGGCCCAGCCCATATGCGTTTCGAGGATCTGACCGACGTTCATCCGCGAGGGCACGCCGAGCGGGTTCAGCACGAAATCGACCGGGGTGCCGTCGGCGAGGAACGGCATGTCCTCCATCGGCACCACTTTCGAGATCACACCCTTGTTCCCGTGACGGCCGGCCATCTTGTCGCCCGGCTGCAGCTTGCGCTTCACGGCGATGAAGACCTTGACCATCTTCATCACGCCCGGCGGCAGGTCGTCGCCGCGGCGGACCTTCTCGACCTTGTCCTCGAACCGGTGATCGAGGGCGCGCTTCTGCGCCTCGAACTGCTGGTTCAGGGCCTCGACATGGGCCGCGTCCTGCTCGTCGCCCAAGGCCAGCTGCCACCACTGGCCGCGGCTGAGGCTGTCGAGCAGCTCTTCGGTGATTTCCGAGCCGGACTTGACGCCCTTGGGCCCCTTCACCGCGGTCTTGCCGAGGATCATGGTCTTGAGGCGCGCATAGATGTTGCGCTCCAGAATGGCCATTTCGTCGTCGCGGTCACGGGCGAGGCGTTCGACTTCTTCGCGCTCGATCTGCAGCGCGCGTTCGTCTTTTTCAACGCCGTGGCGGTTGAAGACGCGCACTTCGACGACCGTGCCGAAGTCACCCGGCGGCAGGCGCAGCGAGGTGTCGCGCACGTCCGAGGCCTTTTCCCCGAAAATGGCGCGCAGAAGCTTTTCTTCCGGCGTCATCGGGCTTTCGCCCTTGGGGGTGATCTTGCCCACGAGGATGTCGCCCGGCCCCACTTCGGCGCCGATATAGACGATGCCCGCCTCGTCGAGGTTGCGCAGGGCTTCCTCGCCGACGTTCGGGATGTCGCGGGTGATTTCCTCGGGCCCGAGCTTCGTGTCGCGGGCGGCGACTTCGAATTCCTCGATATGGATCGAGGTGAAGACGTCGTCACGCACGATGCGTTCCGAGATCAGGATCGAGTCCTCGTAGTTGTAGCCGTTCCACGGCATGAAGGCGACGACCACGTTCTTGCCGAGCGCCAGTTCCCCCATGTCGGTGGACGGGCCGTCGGCGATGACTTCGCCTTTCGAGACGCGATCGCCCACCTTCACCAGCGGACGCTGGTTGATGCAGGTGTTCTGGTTCGAGCGCTGGAACTTGCGCAGGCGATAGATGTCGACACCGGCATCGCCGATCTCGAGATCCTCGGTGGCGCGCACGACGATACGCTGCGCATCGACCTGGTCGATGATGCCCGCGCGGCGGGCCTGGATGGCCGCGCCGGAGTCGATGGCCACCTTGCGCTCCATGCCGGTGCCCACGAAGGGGGCGTCGGCCTGCAGCAGCGGAACCGCCTGACGTTGCATGTTCGAGCCCATCAGGGCGCGGTTGGCGTCGTCGTTTTCGAGGAACGGGATGAGCGAGGCCGCGACCGACACCAACTGCTTGGGCGACACGTCGATCAGGTCCACCGCCTCGTTCGGGGCAAGCGTGTATTCACCAGCCTGACGGGTGTTGACCATCTCGTTGATAAACTTGCCGTTCTCGTCGAGATTGGCGTTCGCCTGCGCCACGGTGTGACGCATTTCCTCGGTCGCGGACATGTAATGGACTTCGTCCGTCACCTGCCCGCCCTCGACCTTGCGGTAGGGGGTTTCGATGAAGCCGTACTTGTTCACGCGGGCGAAGGTCGCCAGCGAGTTGATCAGGCCGATGTTCGGACCTTCCGGCGTTTCGATCGGGCACATGCGACCGTAATGGGTCGGGTGCACGTCGCGCACCTCGAAGCCCGCGCGTTCGCGCGTCAGGCCGCCCGGCCCGAGGGCCGACAGGCGACGCTTGTGCGTCACTTCCGACAGCGGGTTGGTCTGGTCCATGAACTGCGACAGCTGCGAGGAGCCGAAGAATTCACGCACCGCGGCCGCGGCCGGTTTCGCGTTGATCAGGTCCTGCGGCATGACCGTGTCGATCTCGACCGAGGACATACGCTCCTTGATCGCGCGCTCCATGCGGAGCAGGCCGACGCGGTACTGGTTTTCCATCAGCTCGCCGACCGAGCGCACCCGGCGGTTGCCGAGGTGGTCGATGTCGTCGATGTCGCCGCGCCCGTCACGCAGTTCCACCAGCGCCTTGATACAGGCGATGATGTCTTCCTTGCGGAGCGTGCGCTGCGTGTCCTCGGCATCGAGGTTAAGGCGCATGTTCATCTTCACGCGGCCCACGGCCGACAGGTCGTAGCGCTCGCTGTCGAAGAACAGCTGGTCGAACAGCGCCGAGGCGGCATCGACGGTGGGCGGCTCGCCCGGACGCATGACACGGTAGATGTCCATCAACGCGGTGTTCCGGTTGAGGTTCTTGTCCATCGCCATGGTGTTGCGCATGTACGGGCCGACGGTGACGTTGTCGATGTCGAGCACCGGGATGTCGGTGATACCGGCATCCAGCAACTCTTTCAGCGTGCCGCCCGTGACTTCGCCGTCCTTGTCGACCTCCCAGGTCAACTCGTCACCGGCTTCGACATAGATCGCGCCGGTTTCCTCGTTGATGATGTCCTTGGCGGCGTATTTGCCGACGATGTGGTCGAAGGGCACCAGAAGCTCGGTGATCTCGCCCGCGTCGATGATCTGCTTCACCGCGCGCGGCGTGACCTTCTTGCCCGCCTCGCAAATGATTTCGCCGGTTGCCGCGTCGACCAGATCGAAGGTCGGGCGCGTGCCGCGCACACGCTCGGGGAAGAACTTGGTGACCCAACCCTTGTTCTTTTCCAGCTTGAAATCGACCGTGTCGTAATAGGCATCCATGATGCCTTCCTGATCGAGACCCAGCGCGTAAAGCAGCGTGGTGACCGGTAGCTTGCGGCGACGGTCAATACGCGCAAAGACGATGTCCTTGGCGTCGAATTCGAAGTCGAGCCACGAGCCGCGATACGGAATGATGCGGCAGGCGAAGAGCAGCTTGCCCGAGCTGTGCGTCTTGCCCTTGTCGTGGTCGAAGAACACACCGGGCGAGCGGTGCATCTGGCTGACGATCACGCGCTCGGTGCCGTTGACGATGAAGGTGCCGTTGGGCGTCATCAGGGGCATGTCGCCCATGAAAACGTCCTGTTCCTTGATGTCCTTGACCGATTTCGCGCCGGTGTCCTCGTCGACATCGAACACGATCAGACGCAGGGTGACCTTGAGCGGCGCGGCGTAAGTCAGGTCGCGCTGCTGGCACTCTTCCACGTCAAATTTCGGCTGTTCCAGCTCGTACTTGACGAACTCGAGCACGGCGGTTTCGTTGAAGTCCTTGATCGGGAAGACCGACTGGAACACGCCCATGATGCCTTCGCCATCGGTCGGGGTTTCCTGGTCGCCGGATTTCAGGAACAGGTCGTAGGACGACTTCTGCACCTCGATCAGGTTCGGCATCTCCAGCACTTCGTGGATCTTGCCGTAGAATTTGCGGATACGTTTCTGGCCTTCGTAGGTCTGAGCCATGCTCGTGCGCACCTTTCCGTTGTCTCGTGCCGCCCACACGCCGTCGGGTCACCGGCGGGGGAGCACTGAAACCTCAAGACGGGCGGGGTCCATTCATGCGCGCCCGCCCAATGGCGCGCTCCCGACCCCTGATTTGCCGCCTTAGAGAAAACCCTGACCTGCAGGGCCCTCGCTAAGACGCGTTCGGCTGGACCCGGGAAACACCCGGGCCCAGCCCAATTCTTGTGCGGGTCGGCGCGACATTCAGCGTCGCGCCGCCGCTATCGTCCGGCTCAGGCCAGCTCGACCTCGGCGCCAGCTGCTTCCAGCTTGCCCTTGATCTCTTCGGCTTCGGCCTTGTCGACGCCTTCCTTGATCTTGCCGCCGGCTTCGACCAGGTCCTTGGCTTCCTTGAGGCCCAGGCCGGTGATGCCACGCACTTCCTTGATCACGTTGATCTTCTGTGCGCCGGCGTTCTTCAGAACGACGTCGAATTCGGTCTTTTCTTCTTCGGCAGCGCCACCGGCGTCACCGGCAGGACCAGCCATCATCACGGCGCCGCCAGCGGCGGGTTCGATGCCGTATTCGTCCTTGAGGATGGTCTTGAGTTCCTGGGCTTCCAGGAGGGTCAGACCGACGATCTCTTCTGCGAGTTTCTTCAGATCAGCCATTTTTCAGTATCCGTATGTAGGTGTGTGTTCCAACGCCGCAAGATGCGGAGGTGTCGGGATGCCTTATGCGGCCTCCGCCTTTTCCTCGATGGTGGAAAGGATGGAAGCGATGTTCGAAGCAGGTGCGCCAATGGCCCCGGCGATGTTCGACGCGGGCGCCCCGATGCAGCCGGCGATGGAGGCAATAAGCTCCTCGCGCGACGGCAGCTTGGACACCGCGGTAACACCGGCGCGGTCCAGAACGTTTCCGTCCATCGCCCCGCCCAGGATTTCGAACTTGTCGTTATCCTTGGCATAGGCTTCGGCGACCTTGGCTGCTGCCACGGGGTCTTCCGAATAGGACAGAACGGTCATGCCCGTGAGGAATTCGGCGATGCCAGCGACATCCGTTCCCTCGAGGGCGATCTTGGCGAGCCTGTTCTTGGCGACGCGGACGGACCCGCCAGCGTCGCGCATGCGACCCCGCAGATCCTGCATCTCGGCAACCGTGAGACCCTCGTAGTGGGCAACCACAACGACGCCAGAGCTTTCGAAGATCTGGCCGAGTTCCTCGACCACTTTCTCTTTCTGGGCTCTATCCACAGTTTCACTCCAGTTTGGGGGTTTCCCCCCGGCTCTCGTCTACCGGATCGCTCCGGCGGTTTTGGTCCGTGGACAACGGGAACCAACCCCACCGCGCGCTCTACGGGAGAGCCCTCGGTCATCTGGTCTGATCCCGTCTCGGGCAGGAATTATTGAGGCCGTATCACCTCAACCCACCGTCTTGGACGAAACGCAAAAGAGCGCGTGACGAATCGCGCGCTCCGTTGCAGGGGCGGGTCTACAGCGAAGCCGCCCTTTTGCCAAGCCCCAGATACTGCGATCCGGGCCCGAAACGCGAAAAGGCCCCGCCATCACCGGCAGGGCCTTTCCAAACCTTTTGGCGTCAGATCACGCGTTGCCGGTGGCGCTGTCCAGGGCAACCGATACGCCCGGCCCCATGGTGGAGCTGAGCGAGATCTTTTGCAGGTAGGCCCCCTTGGCGCCCGACGGCTTGGCCTTGTTCACGGCGTCCACGAAGGCGCGCACGTTTTCGGCCAGCTTGGCGGCATCGAAGGACGCCTTGCCGATACCGGCATGGACGACGCCCGCCTTCTCGGCCTTGAACTGGACCTGACCGCCCTTGGCGGCTTCGACGGCCTCTTTGACGTCCATGGTCACGGTGCCGACCTTGGGGTTCGGCATCAGGTTGCGCGGACCAAGCACCTTACCCAGACGGCCGACGATCGGCATCATGTCCGGGGTCGCGATGCAGCGGTCGAACTCGATGGTGCCGCCCTGGACGGTTTCCATCAGGTCCTCGGCACCGACGATATCGGCGCCGGCGGCCTTGGCTTCGTCAGCCTTGGGGCCACGTGCGAACACCGCGACGCGCACCGACTTGCCGGTGCCGTTGGGCAGGGTGACCGTGCCGCGGACCATCTGGTCGGCGTGGCGCGGGTCGACGCCCAGGTTCATCGCGATCTCGATGCTTTCGTCGAACTTGGTGTTCGAGTTCGCCTTGATCAGTTCAACGGCCTCTTCGACCGAGACGTTTTCCTTGTCGGCAAAGGCGGCGCGGGCGGCCTTCAGACGCTTTCCAATCTTGCCCATGATTTACCCCTTCACCTCGATGCCCATCGAGTTGGCCGAGCCAACGATGATCTTCATTGCGGCCTCGACGTCATTGGCGCTGAGGTCCTTCATCTTCGCTTCGGCGATTTCACGCACCTGCGCGACGGTCACGGTCGCGATGGTCTCGCGGCCCGGGTTCTCGGCACCGCGGGGACGGTTGCGCTTGCCCTGGTTCTTCAGACCGGCCGCCTTTTTCAGGTAGTAGGACGCCGGGGGCGTCTTGATGTCCATCGTGAAGGACTTGTCCTGATAGTAGGTGATCACGGTCGGGCAGGGTGCGCCCGGCTCCATCTCCTGCGTCTTGGCGTTGAACGCCTTGCAGAATTCCATGATGTTGATGCCACGCTGACCGAGGGCGGGGCCCACCGGCGGCGAGGGGTTGGCCTGACCTGCAGGGATCTGCAGCTTCATGGTGCCAGCAAGTTTCTTGGCCATATGGCCTCTCCTTCTTTCCAACAGCCCCCCGACGCGTCAGGCGGCCTTTGTTGCCGTGGTCCGGTCCGACGGTCGCGACCGCCTCGCCTCCCACATTTGACGGGCGCCGGAGTGCGGCGCCCTCTTCGCTCAGGCCTGTTTGGAGACCTGGGTGAATTCCAGTTCGACCGGAGTCGCGCGGCCAAAGATCGAAACCGTGACCTTCAGGCGCTGGTTCTCGTCGTCGACCTCTTCGACCATGCCGTCGAAATCCTCGAACGGGCCGTCGTTGACCTTTACTTTCTCGCCCACCTCGAAGGTGATGGTCGAGCGCGGCTGCGCCTCGCCCTCTTCGACGCGGTTGAGGATCGCGTTCACCTCGTCATCGCGCATCGGCATCGGGCGCCCCTGCGGGCCGAGGAAGCCGGTCACGCGGGCGATCGAGTTGATCGCGTGGTAGCCTTCGTCGGTCATCTCCATGCGGACCAGCACGTAGCCGGGCATGAAGCGGCGCGGCACGGTGACCTTCTTGCCCCGGCGCACCTCGATCACGTCCTCTTCGGGGACGAGCACCTCTTCGATCACCTCTTCGAGGCCCTTTTCGGCCACGGCGGTGCGGATCTGTTCGGCAACCCGCTTTTCGAAGTTGGACAGCACGCTGACCGAATACCACCGTTTTGCCATGTCTCGTTCGCGTCCCTTGACCGCACGGCCCAAAGAGGACCGATGAAAACCTAGAATGTCGCCGCCTTACGGCGGCACTCTCCCGAATAAAAAACAGCGTGCATCACTTCTTCGACGCACGCCATTTTCGGGAATGCACGCGCCATACCCCTGCATTGCCGGAAAATCAAGGGGCGGCGGACCGGATCAGCCGAACAGCGTCAGGACCAGTTCCAGCCCCTGGCGGATCACCCAGTCGACGAAAAAGAAGAAGACCGCCGCAAGCGCCGCAAGCAGGAACACCATCGCCGTCGTCGTCAGAACCTCGCGGCGCGTCGGCCAAACGACCTTGGCGATTTCGGCGCGGGTCTGCTGGAGGAACTGGAACGGGTTGGCCATGGGTCTTTCCCTTGTGTCGGATCGCGCTGCATATACGCATGGCCGCCCTTGGGCGCAAGCCGTGCGTCACGCCCGCCACGGACTCTGGCGGAGTGCGGGCCGCCGCGCTAGCCTGCGATCACGGGTCAAGCGGTTCGTCATGAGTGCAAATCCCCCAGCGACACGGCCGGATGAGGCCATCCTCGTGCTCGGCGCGGCCGTCTGGCCGGGCGGGGTGCCCTCCCCCACCCTCGCGCGTCGCACCGAATGGGCGGCGCGGCAATGGCACGACGGACGCGGGCAGGTCGTGATTCCCTGTGGCGGGCTTGGCAAGCACGGTCCACCCGAGGCGGAGGTCATGCGCGACACCCTGATCGCTGCCGGAGTGCCGCCCGATGTGATCCGGCTGGAGGATGAATCGCACCGGACGGGGGAAAACATCCGCTTCGCCAAACCGCTGCTCGACGGGCTCGGCCTTAGGAAGGTTCTCATCGTCTCGGACGCGTATCACCTGCCCCGCGCGACGCTTTTGGCGCGCCGCGCGGGATTGATCGCCGAGGGCTCGGCACCGCCACTGGGAACAGCGCGCCTCTGGCCGCAGCTCAAAGGCGCGCTGAGGGAAATCCCGGCCTATCTGATCGCGCTGGCGGGGCTCAGGACCTAGCGCCAGACCTGCACGTCAATGCGCGAGGGCTGACCGTTCCAGCCATAAACCTGCACGACAACCGTTGCACCGCCAGCGATGATGTTCTGGCGGGCCACCGGGTCGGCGGCACCTTGCATGATCATCTGCTCCATCGCGCCACGCGCGTTGTAATTGCCGAACCACGGGTCCCATTCGTCACCGGGCTGCGAGATCCCGAAACGGTGCAGGTTGGCGCGGTCCTGCCGCAGGATCTGCCAATGTTCGGTCAGACGCTGGCCGTTGGAATTATAAAGATCCTGCTGGCCGATATAGGCGGTGTACTGGCCCAGGAATTGCTGCGCGGCGACCGGCAGAGCGGCGACGGACATCAAGCCGACGCAGATCGCGGCCAGGAGTCCGAGTGAAAAACGGCGTGTCATGGAAACCCTCCTGTCTCAAATCATTGCATGAGAAAGGATATCACACCGATCCTGACGGGTTCATGATCCACGTCATTCGGGGCGGCTAGTCTTTCCGATTCTCGGGAAATTGGCAGGGGCGGAGGGACTCGAACCCCCGACCGTCGGATTTGGAATCCGATGCTCTACCAACTGAGCTACACCCCTAGGCCGGTCAGCGGGATAGGCCCATTTCACGGGCTTGTCCAGACGGGAAACGGCGGAATCCCAAACCCGATCGCCGGAACATCCCGTGTTGATCGACACGGCAACAGGACATCCGAAGGCAGCGTGCCACGAAAGCGCGATGCCATCGCTTGCGCTGGTGCAGCCTGCGCCTGCTCGACTGCAACGTGGGCTTGATCCGGCAACGCGACCTCAGGTCCCGCTCCAAGGTCCGTGCTGACCGGGTTCGCCGGGGCGATCCAACCGTTGGAATCCGTGCGCGCCGAACCGGTCTCGCAGCCCCTGGATCAGGTCCGCCGTGCCCCGCGCCTGCCGCAACAGGTCAAAATGCCCGAGCGCTGACGAAAGGGCCGGGACGGGCAGGCCCGACAGCGTGGCCGCTGCAACGGTTGCGCGCAACGCGGGCAGGGTTTGCGTCAGTCGCTCGGAAAAGGCGGGGGCAAAGGCCAGCAGATCCGTCTCGGCGCTTTCCAAGGCGGTCGCCATATCGTCCAGCAGCCCGGACCGGATGATGCACCCCGCCCGCCAGATGCGCGCGACATCCGGCAGGGACATGGACCATTCCTCTTCCTGCGCGGCCTTGGCCAGAAGCGCGAAACCCTGCGAGTAGGCCAGGATTTTCCCGGCGAGCAGGGCCTGTTCGAGCTGTTCATCGGAGAGCGGGCCAATCGCGCCTGCCGCCGGATCGGGGAAAAGCTGCGCCCCCTTGCAGCGCCATACCCCCTCGCCCGACAGAACACGGGCGGTCACCGCCGCTTCGACCGCTGGAAGCGGCGCGGCGCGCCGTTGCGCGTCCATCACCGTCCAGCGCCCCGTCCCCTTCTGGCCCGCGCGATCCGCGATCACCGACAGGATGGGTTTGCCAGTCTCGGGGTCGGACGTGCCCAGAACCTCGGCCGTGATCTCGATCAGGTAGCTTTCAAGCGGCCCGGCATTCCAGCGGGCGAACACCTCTGCCATGTCAGGCATCGCGCGCCCCTGCCCGTCGCGCATGAGGCCGTAGACCTCGGCGATCATCTGCATGTCGGCATATTCGATGCCGTTATGGACGGTTTTCACGAAATGGCCCGCCCCGCCAGAGCCGAGATACGCCACGCAAGGCTCGCCGTCGAACCGGGCGGCGATGTCCCGCAGAATCGGCGCGACGGCCTCGTAAGCCCTTTCGCTGCCACCCGCCATCATCGAGGGGCCATGCCGTGCCCCCTCGGCCCCGCCGGACACGCCCAGCCCGAGGAAATGCAGGCCGTCGCGCCCTAACTCGGCTTGGCGGCGCGTGCTGTCCTGCCAGTCGGAATTGCCGCCGTCGATCAGGACATCGCCTGCGTCCAACAGCGGCCGCAGGGCGGCGATCTGCTCTTCGACCGCGTCCCCGGCGGGCACCATGAGCAGGATGCGCCGGGGCGAGGCCAGCGCCGCGACGAACGCCTCGAGGCTCTCGGTCGGCACGATCCGGTCGGACAAGGCGCCCGCGCTTTCGGCAAAGGCAAAGGTCTTTTCAGGCGTCCGGTTGAACACGGCGATGGGGTGACCCGCCTCGGCAATGTTGAGGGCAAGGTTGGCCCCCATCGTACCAAGGCCGATCACACCGATCTCGGGGGTGACGGTCATGAAACGCTCCTGTTCTGGTCACGCCAGAGATGGGGTCCTGCGCCGCTGACGCCAACCTGCATCAATGCCGCGCCGCATGTTCAAGGGCGCTCAGGTCGGCCCCGCAGATCGCGGCCTCATGCGCGAGGATCCTGTCGATCGGCCACTCCCACCAGGCGATTTCAAGCAAACGCTCGATGGTTTCAGGCGCAAAGCGTCGCCGCACCGGTCTGGCCGGATTGCCTGCGACGATGGTGTAGGGCGCGACCTCACCCGACACGACCGCCCCGGCCCCGATGATCGCACCGCTGCCGATCTGTGCGCCCGGCAGGATGCGCGCGCCGGTGCCGATCCACACATCGTGCCCGACGCAGGTATCGGCCCCGGGCGATGGCATCGACGGACGCCCCTCAACCGGGCCGCCGCCGAACACCGCGAAGGGAAAGGTGGATATGCCGTCGTAGCGGTGGTTGGCCGAGGCCGTGATGAACTCCACCCCGCTTGCAATCTGGCAGAAGCGGCCGATCGTCAGTTTCTCGGGGCTGAACGGGTAGAGATAGGGGGCCAGATGTGCGGCCCAATCCTTGGGCGGGTGATGCGCCGAGGCATAGGTGTAATCGCCGACCTCGAACCGTGGGTGGTCGATGACGGCCGACAGGAACACGGTGCCCTCATGAACCGAGCCATCGGGCAGCGGAACGGGATGAGACACGCCGGGGGCGGGAAACGGGCGGAATGCGGGCATGGGATAGCCTTTGTCTTTGATGCGATTGGAATTTGGCGATCAAAGCGGCTGATCCATCGATGCCTCCTGTTGTCTGGTGCGGGTGATGTAACATGACTGAGGCCGGAAAGCAAAACCCGGCCGCTGGGGGCCGGTCGCCCACACCATCACCATGGCGGCGCTGCATGTGTGACAGGATCGTGGGTATCAACGCCCCCGTCACACAAAAAGAAGCCGCAGACAGTGCCGCGGCTTCCCTGATTTTCGTCGTGTGACTGCGCCAGCGTTCCGTTTGGAACGGGTCCGATCACTCGATGATTTTGGCGACGACGCCTGCGCCGACGGTGCGGCCACCTTCGCGGATGGCGAAGCGCAGGCCGTCTTCCATGGCGATCGGGGCGATCAGCTCGACCGTGAACGACACGTTGTCGCCCGGCATCACCATTTCCGTGCCTTCGGCCAGCGTCACCGTCCCGGTCACGTCCGTCGTGCGGAAGTAGAACTGCGGGCGGTAGTTGGCGAAGAACGGCGTGTGACGGCCACCCTCTTCCTTCGTCAGGATGTAGGCCTCGGCCTCGAACTTCGTGTGCGGCGTCACCGAACCCGGCTTGCAGAGAACCTGGCCACGCTCGACACCGTCACGGTCCACACCGCGCAGCAGCGCGCCGATGTTGTCGCCCGCTTCACCGCGATCCAGCAGCTTGCGGAACATCTCGACGCCCGTGCAGGTCGTCTTGGTGGTGTCCTTGATGCCGACGATCTCGATCTCGTCGCCCACGTTGATCACGCCACGCTCCACACGGCCGGTCACAACCGTACCGCGGCCCGAGATCGAGAACACGTCTTCGATCGGCATCAGGAAGGGCTGGTCCACGGCGCGCTCGGGCGTCGGGATGTACTCGTCGACAGCGGCCAGAAGCTCCTTGATCTTGTTCTCGCCGATCTCGGGATCACGGCCTTCCATCGCCGCCAGCGCCGAGCCGGCGATGATCGGAATGTCGTCGCCCGGGAAGTCGTAGGAGCTCAGCAGCTCGCGCACTTCCATCTCGACCAGCTCGAGCAGCTCCTCGTCGTCGACCTGGTCGACCTTGTTGAGGAACACCACCAGCGCGGGAACGCCAACCTGGCGCGCCAGCAGGATGTGCTCACGCGTCTGCGGCATCGGGCCGTCGGCCGCGTTCACAACCAGGATCGCGCCGTCCATCTGCGCCGCACCCGTGATCATGTTCTTCACGTAGTCCGCGTGGCCGGGGCAGTCGACGTGCGCGTAGTGACGGTTCTCCGTCTCGTATTCCACGTGCGCCGTCGAAATCGTGATCCCGCGCGCCTTCTCTTCCGGCGCACCGTCAATCTGGTCATACGCCTTGAAGTCGCCGAAATACTTCGTAATCGCCGCCGTCAGCGTCGTCTTGCCGTGGTCAACATGGCCAATCGTGCCGATGTTCACGTGCGGTTTGTTACGTTCAAACTTTTCCTTTGCCATTGGCTGGCGCCCCGTCCATTCGGGGGCCCCGTCAAGCAGCAAACGCCGGGGCCCGGTTCAACATCGCGGGCGAGGTATTCGGCCCGCACGGAAAAATCAAGGTGCTATGTGGATCGGCGGCGATCCCGGGGCAGAAATCCTGCCCCGGATCGGCACGATCACTCGGTTGCGTCTTCGAGCGCCTCGTCTGCAGCCTCGGGTGCGGCTTCAGCGGCCTCTGCAGCAGCCTCGACCGCGCTTGCGGCATTTTCGGCGGCGTCCGGGTCGATGTTGAACCATTCGGGGTTGTCCAACATGAACAGCTGGATGCGCCGCGCCGCGTTCCGGGCCAGGATCTGCATCTGTTCATCGCGCGAGCGCGCGATGCCCGAGCCGACGAGCATCGTTTCCGGGCTTGCGCCCTCGAACACCATGATCTGCTCGGGTTCGTCATGCAGTTTCCGGCCAAGTTCATCGTCCCAGATATTGACCGACAGAACCAGGACCGAGCGCGGCTGCAGCACGATCGGGATACCCGGAGGGGCCAGCGCGTAGCCATCGACCGCGACGCCGATGTGATAGAGGCGATCCCCCTCGTAGCCGCGGAACCGGCGATCGATCTCGGATTCGAGGATCTCGACCCATTCCTCGGGCTCGGCGTTTCGGGACGGCGGCACCTGCTGCGCGTTGTCGGCCACGACGATGTTATGGGCCAGCCGGAAATCACCCATGTCGGGCAGATCTTCCTCGAGCGGATCACCGGCCGCACAGGCTGCGACGAAGGCAACGACAGCAAGAGGGGCGAAGCGGGACAGGCGCATCTGGGAACGTCTCCTCGGCAAACGGTTGTCGGAGTCGATACAGCAGCGGGTGGCGAAAGGTAAACCCGTGCAACTTCACGTGTCGATCAGCGTGGCCTTCCTGCCGCTTTGGGCCGCGCCTCAGGTAAAGCGGTTGTCGCGGGGGAACCCGCGCGGCGCCATGCGCCCGGCACTGGCCCGTTTCGCGGTCCATTCGACAAGGTCCGCCTCGGTCCGGGTCCGGCCCGCCGGATCGAGCCATGTCAAACCGTCGTCCAGCCGGAACGTGCGTGCATCCGACAGGCCGCCATCCTTGTATTTCTGAAGGCGCACGCCCTTGCCACGCCCCAGTTCGGGCAGTTCATCCAACGAGAACACCAGCAGCTTGCGGTTCTCGCCAACGACGGCGACATGATCGTCGCCCTCGGCCAGCGGCACGCAAACCTTGGCCACGGCATCGCCGCGCACGTTCAGAACCTGTTTGCCCGCACGTGTCTGCGCGACGATATCGTCCTCCGGCACGAGGAACCCGTCCCCGGCCGAAGAGGCGACCAGACGCTTGCCGCCGGGGCGATGCACGAACAGATCGACGATTTCGGATTCGTTGGGCAAATCGACCATCAGGCGCACAGGCTCGCCCAGGCCGCGACCGCCCGGCAGGTTGGAGGCCGGCAGCGTGTACACACGGCCCTGTGCCCCCATGATCAACAGCTTGTCCGTCGTTTCGGCGTGGAAAACGAACCGACCCTCGTCCCCGTCGCGGAATTTCAACTCGCTCGACAGGTCGATATGGCCCTTCATCGCCCGGATCCAGCCCATCTTGGAGCAGACCACGGTGATCGGCTCGCGCTCGATCATGGCTTCGATCGGCACATCCGGGGTCTCGCCGGCTTCGGCGAAATCGGTGCGCCGCGCACCGCCCTCGGCCTTGGCGCCGAACGTCTTGCGCACCTCGCGCAGCTCGTCGGCGATCCGGGCCCATTGCAGGCCTTCATCGGCCAGCAGGTCTTCGAGCCCCGCGCGCTCTTCCATCAGGGCGTCGCGCTCGCGGATCAGCTCCATCTCTTCAAGGCGGCGCAGGCTGCGCAGGCGCATGTTGAGGATGGCCTCGGCCTGCACCTCGGTCAGTTCGCCATCGCCGGGCGGCGGCGTGACGTAATCCTTCTCGGAGGTGGCGCGGGTAAACTCGCGCCCCCAATCCTCGCGCATCAAGGCGGGTTTGGGCTCGTCATCGTAGCGGATGATGTCGATGACCCGGTCGAGGTTCAGGAAGGCGATCAGGAAACCTTCCAGCACTTCGAGGCGGTGGTCGATCTTTTCCAGCCGATGCTGGGACCGGCGCTGAAGTACGTCGCGCCGGTGATCGAGGAAGGCGCGCAGCACCTCCTTCAGCGAACAGACCTTGGGCGTGCGCCCGTCGATCAACACGTTCATGTTCAGGCTGAACCGCGTTTCAAGATCGGATTGCCGGAACAGGGTGCCCATCAGCACCTCGGGATCGACGTTCTTGGTCCGCGGCTCGAGGATGATGCGGATATCGTCGGCCGATTCGTCGCGCACATCGGCCAGGATCGGGACCTTCTTGGTCTGGATCAACTCGGCCAGCTTCTCGATCAGCTTGGATTTCTGCACCTGGTACGGGATCTCGGTGACGACGATCTGCCATTGGCCGCGGCCCAGATCCTCGGTCTCCCAACGTGCGCGCAGGCGGAAGGCGCCACGCCCGGTGCGGTACGCTTCGGCGATATTCTCGCGCGGCTCCACGATCACGCCGCCGGTCGGAAAATCCGGCCCCGGGATGTAGTTGAGCAGCGTTTCGTCCCGCGCATCGGGCGTCTTGATCAGGTGCAGGCAGGCCCCGATCAGCTCGTCGAGGTTATGCGGCGGAATGTTCGTGGCCATGCCCACGGCAATCCCGCTCGCGCCATTGGCCAGCAGGTTCGGGACGGTGGCCGGCAGAACCTCGGGCTCGCGCAGGGTCCCGTCGTAATTGTCCCGGAAATCGACCGCGTTCTCGTCGAGGCCCTGCATCAGCGCCTCGGCCATGGCGGTCATGCGCGCCTCGGTGTAGCGGCTGGCGGCAGGGTTGTCGCCGTCGATATTGCCGAAGTTCCCCTGCCCGTCGACCAGCGGATATCGAATGACGAAATCCTGCGCGAGGCGCGCCATCGCGTCGTAGATCGCGGCGTCGCCATGCGGGTGATAGTTGCCCATCACGTCGCCCGAGATCTTGGCCGATTTGCGGAAACCGCCGTTAGACCCGAGGCGCAGCTCGCGCATCGCGTAAAGAATGCGCCGGTGCACCGGCTTCAACCCGTCACGCGCATCCGGCAGGGCGCGGTGCATGATCGTCGACAGTGCATATTGCAAGTAGCGAGAGCCGATCGCCCGCGACAGCGGTTCGGCGCTCAACCGATCGTCATCGGACCGGTCATCTTGTGGGGGATCCTGCTCGTCCATACCAAGGAATGTGATAGACTGCGCGGAAACGGGCGGCAAGCAGCCATCGGCCCGGGTGGCGCAATCACCTGTGGAAAAGCGCGCTTTGGCGAATCGAAGGCAGGCGGTGTAGGACGCCGGGAAACGAAGTGGGGGCCACACGGCACATGTTGCGATTGACGCTGTTATTGCTCGTGGCGATCTACGCCGTGATGATCATTTTTTCCGACGCGCCGCCCGAGGGGTTCCAGGCCGCGCGGGACGAGGTGGTGACGATTCCCGGCGATCCGACCGCCCCCGAGGAAGACCCCGCCCTGCATGAAACGCCCGATGGCCGCCTTGTCCTGACGACGGAAGAGGGCGAAGACATCGTGATCGACGCGGTGGTGGAACCCGCCGACACTGCGGGTGAGCGGGTTACCCTCGGTGCCAATCCACCGACCGCCGCGCCCGCGCAGGCCGCGCCCGAGGCCGAAGCCCCCGACGTCACGGCCGAGGCCCCTCCCGCGCCGTCGCCGGGGCTATCGGCGACGACACCAGAACGCCTGCGCGTCACCGGGGACCGGGTGAATTTCCGCGCCGGCCCCTCGACCGACGATGCTATCCTGACGGCGCTATTCCGCGGCGAGGAGGTGGAGCTGATCGAACGCGTGGGGGATGGCTGGGCGCATCTGCATGTCATCGCCACCGGCCAAACCGGCTACATGTCCGAGGATTTCCTCGAACCGGTCAACTAGGCGCAGTTGCCGGGGCCCTGCGCCTGACCTACCCCTCCCTGCGTGGAACTGAAAAAAGGCGACACCATGGGCGGAACCATTCTCATCACCGGCTGCTCGTCCGGAATCGGACAGGCCGCGGCCCATGGCCTGCGCCAGCGCGAATGGCGGGTGATCGCCAGCGCCCGGCAGCAGGCCGATGTGGATCGCCTCCGCGCAGACGGGTTCGACAGCGTTCGCCTCGACTACGCGGACCCCGACAGCGTCGCACAGGGGCTGGCCGATACCTTGGATCTGACCGGCGGCACGCTGGACGCCCTGTTCAACAACGGGGCCTTCGGACTGCCCGGCGCGGTCGAGGACCTGCCGCGCGGCGCGCTGGAAGAGATCTTCGCCACCAACCTCTTCGGCGTCCACGACCTGACCCGACGCGTCATCCCCATCATGCGGGCGCAGGGGCACGGCCGCATCGTGCAGCATTCGTCGGTCTTGGGCCATGTCACCTACAAATGGCGCGGCGCCTACGTGGCCACGAAATTCGCCCTCGAAGGGCTGACCGACACGCTCCGGATCGAGATGATGGACACGCCTATTCATGTCGTGACGCTCAACACCGGCCCCGTCACCTCGATGCTGCGCCAAAAGGCCATCCCGCATTTCGAACGCTGGATCGATTGGCAGAATAGTCCGCGCGCCGATCTCTACCGGGCCAGCCTCCTCAAGCGGCTCTACGAGGATCGCGGCCCTGACCGGTTCGAACTCCCCCCCGAGGCGGTCGTCAAGAAACTGCTCCACGCCCTCGAAAGCCCCCGCCCCCGGCCGCGCTACTACATCACGACCCCGGCCTATATCGCCAACGGCCTCAGGCGCGCGCTGCCCACGCGTGCGCTCGACTGGGTGCTGAACCGCGGTTAGACCTGACACAACGATGCGCTGGCTCTGCGCAAACTGCCTGCTAGATCGCCCGGAACGGGTGAAGAAAGAGACACGACCATGACCACCGACCCCCTTTTCTTCGTTGCCTTGCTGGCTTGTATCGTGGTGCTCGTCATCCTGCTGATGGGGATCAACTCCTTCCGCAAGGGCGGCGTCGAGGGCAGCAAGCAGTCCAACAAGTTCATGGTTTGGCGCCTGATCGCGCAATTCGTCGCCGTGGTGCTGATCGCCGCCTTTGTCTTCTTCCGCGGGCAGTCCGGGGGCTGATCCCACACTAGCGCCGCCTTGTGCAAAAGGGTCTGTGCGCACCACGCCTGCATTTCCTGGCGCTCTGGCCAATCCCCTTCATCTTGGCAAAAAAACTCCGGGGGGTCCGGGGGGCAGAGCACCCCGGCGGGTCGGCGCCGAAGGCGACGACACGAGCATGCAATCCTCGCAAACATCTTTTTTTGCTGCTATATTAACTTCATGTCGCATGTTGCAGGCCCGCGCCCCTATTCCCGCGCCGAATACATTTCGGACGCTGCTATCCACGTGGTTGGTATTGGCGCGGCCCTGATCGCCGGACCAATCCTCGTGGCCCTCGCGGCGATCCGCATCGGGGACGCGCCGACGGTTACGGCCACGACGATCTACGCCATCACACTGCTTGCAATGCTCAGCTGCTCGGCGCTCTACAACATGATCCAGCGCCCGGAATGGGCCGACCGGCTTCGCCGCCTCGACCAATCCGCGATCTATTTCAAGATCGCCGGCACCTATACGCCCTTTGTCGCGCTCATGCCCGGATCACCCGGGTTTCTCGCAGCAATCTGGGGCGTGGCGGCGGCCGGTGCCTCCATTGTCATCTTCAGCACCCGCAAGCGCATGCTGATTGCGCTGGTGCTCTATCTCGGTCTCGGCTGGGCGGGGGCCGTCATGGGCGGCCCATTGGTTTCAGGCCTGAGCGGCTGGGGCGTGACGCTTCTGGCGACCGGGGGCATCCTCTACTCGGCGGGCGTTGTTTTCCTGATGTGGCACAAGCTGCCCTTCCACAACACGATCTGGCATGGCTTCGTCCTTGCCGCCACGATTGCCTGCTATGCCGCGATCTGTGTCGAACTGATGCGGCACACCGGGTTGACCTGACCCGGCGTGAGCCATTCTGACGCGGCGTCGATGGCACGCCCCGCGTCGATTTTGGCCTGTTTTCACCCGAACGATATGTCTATCACTCACCGTGGTGAGGAATTCGCGGGGAGACGGCTCCCCGAAAGTAGGATTGAGAGAGAGGAGACGTGCGATGAAGGTCCTCGTACCTGTGAAGCGCGTGATCGACTACAACGTGAAGGTCCGCGTCAAGGCGGACGGCTCCGGCGTCGATCTCGCCAATGTGAAAATGTCCATGAACCCGTTCGACGAGATCGCCGTCGAAGAGGCGATCCGCCTGAAAGAGGCGGGCAAGGCCGACGAAGTCGTCGCCGTGTCCATCGGGGTCAAGCAGGCACAGGAAACCCTGCGCACCGCGCTGGCGATGGGGGCCGACCGCGCCATCCTCGTCGTCGCCGCCGATGACGTCCACGAGGATATCGAGCCGCTGGCCGTCGCCAAGATCCTCAAGGCCGTGGTCGACGAGGAACAGCCGGGCCTCGTTCTGGCCGGCAAGCAGGCGATCGACAACGACATGAACGCGACCGGCCAGATGCTGTCGGCGCTTCTGGGCTGGTCGCAGGCGACCTTCGCCTCGGGCATCGAGATCGACGGCGACACCGCCAAGGTCACGCGCGAGGTCGACGGCGGCCTTCAGACCATCGCCGTCAAGATGCCGGCAATCGTCACCGTGGACCTGCGCCTGAACGAGCCGCGCTACGCGTCGCTGCCCAACATCATGAAGGCCAAGAAAAAGCCGCTGGATGAAAAGACGGCGGCCGATTACGGCGTCGACACCGCGCCGCGCCTCGAAGTGCTGAAGACCAGCGAACCCGAGGAACGCAAGGCCGGCATCATCGTCGGCTCGGTGGATGAACTTGTCGAGAAACTGAAAACCGAAGCGGGGGTGATCTGATGGCTGTTCTGCTTCTTGCCGAAGTAACCGGTGGCGAACTGGCGATGGATGCCACGGCCAAGGCCGTGACCGCCGCCAAGTCGCTGGGCGATGTGACCGTGCTCTGCGCCGGCGCCTCGGCCAAATCCGCGGCGGACGCTGCCGCGACCATCGACGGCGTGGCCAAGGTGCTCTGCGCCGAGGGCGACAGCCTGGGCCATCGCCTTGCTGAAACCACCGCCGACCTGATCGTTGGCCTTGCGGGCGACTACACCCACATCGTCGCGCCCGCGACCACGGATGCCAAGAACATCATGCCCCGCGTTGCGGCGCTGCTGGATGTCATGGTGATCTCGGACGCCTCGGGCGTGGTCGATGCCGACACGTTCGAACGCCCGGTTTACGCAGGCAACGCCGTGCAGACCGTGAAATCGTCGGATGCCAAGAAGGTCATCACCTTCCGCACCTCGACCTTCGACGCGGCCGGCACCGGCAACTCGGCATCCGTCGAGATGGTCGATGCCCCGGCGGCCTCGGGCCTTTCGGAATGGGTCGAGGACAAAGTCGCCGAAAGCGATCGTCCGGAACTGACCAGCGCGGGCATCGTCGTTTCGGGCGGCCGTGGCGTCGGCTCGGAAGAGCAATTTGCCCTGATCGAGTCGCTGGCCGACAAGCTGGGCGCTGCCGTTGGCGCCAGCCGGGCCGCCGTCGACTCGGGCTATGCGCCGAACGACTGGCAGGTGGGTCAGACCGGCAAGGTGGTCGCTCCCGAGCTCTACATCGCCGTCGGCATTTCCGGTGCCATCCAGCACCTGGCGGGGATGAAGGACTCCAAGGTCATCGTCGCGATCAACAAGGACGAGGAAGCCCCCATCTTCCAGGTGGCCGATTACGGGCTTGTGGCCGACCTGTTCGACGCTGTGCCGGAGTTGACCGGCAAGCTCTGATCGAACGGACAACTCGTCCCAATGTTACGCCCCGCGCCGGTTCGCCTGCGCGGGGTTTTTCATGGCACCGTCCGCCGACAGCTGCGCGACCAAGGCCCGCGCCGCTTCCTTGTGAACCTCCGGCCCCGGCAGGACACGGGCCGCCGCCTCTTCCCGCGCGGCGAAGAACATGCCCCGCGTCGGATTCCGGCTGGCAGCCGGCGGCCGCACGGCCACGGTGACGGAGCGCGCAAGATGCGCGACTTCGTCCAGCATCGCCTGTGTCAGGAACAACGGCTCCATCCCCAACCCGCGTTGTGCCCGATCCTCGCCCGGCAGGCGGTTGGACAGCCACAGCAGGTGCACCGGCACCGCCGACTCCGACAGGAACTTCGCCATGCGCGCCCGCCAAGCGACCTGCAATTCCTCCCGCAGGATAGCGAACCGGTCCCGCGAGCGCGACTTCAGATGGGTCAGCAGGTGGCGGGTAAAATGAAACTCCGTGAAATCCACGTCACGGTAGATTGTGCTGAGGATCGAACTTGCCTTGAGGAACCGATCATTGCGCCGGGGATGCACCGAGTAGAAGCGGTTGGTCATGTTCTGCGCCCCGGTGACCTGCAGCACTACTGCCGAGGCCCCGCGCATGGCGCGCTGGATCGCGCCGTCATTCATCATCACATCCATGCCCGCGCCGATGACACCCATGTTCACCACCTGCTGCCCGAGTTGTCGCGACATCTCCTCGGCATAGGGCGCATGGATAAAGCGCCCGAAGGTTTCGGCACCGCCGAGACACAGGATGTAGGGCCGGGACGGATTGACCACGGGCCCCCTGAACCGCAGGACGGATCCGGGATAGACCACCGGTTGATAGTCGAGGGGCATATAGCCCCGATGCTCGAAACTCATATCTTTTGCTCCCACCACGTTGAGACTCACCCACAGCCACCCTTTCAGAAACGCGTTTCCAAACTCCTAAACTCATGTTTTAAATTAATTTTTATCTTTCGACTCCTTCGCCAACACCGAATTCGGGCGGGTCGCGCAACCTGTGGGAATGGCTTGTGCCCGGGTGGCGCTGGCGCATAGTCTCGGGCCTGCGCCGGCGGCCCGCCGAGCGAGAGACAGGAGAAGAAACGCATGCAGGTGGCAAAGATCGGAATCATCGGAGCGGGACAGATGGGCAATGGCATCGCCCATGTCTGTTCGCTGGCGGGCTATGATGTCGTGATGTCCGATATCAGCCCGGATGCGTTGAACGCCGCGATGGCGCTGATCGACAAGAACATGAGCCGCCAGGTTTCGCGCGGCAAGATCACCGAAGAGGAAAAAACCGGCGCGCTGGCCCGGATCAGGACGACGACCAACCTGTCCGAGGTCGGGCCATCGGACCTGATCATCGAGGCCGCGACCGAACGCGAGACGGTCAAGCAGGCGATCTTCGAGGATCTGGGCCCGCACCTGTTGCCGCATACGATCCTGACCTCGAACACCTCGTCGATTTCGATCACGCGGCTGGCGAGCCGAACCGATCGGCCCGAGAAATTCATGGGCTTCCACTTCATGAATCCCGTGCCGGTGATGCAGCTGGTCGAACTGATCCGCGGGATCGCCACGGATGAAGAGACGTTCAAGGCCTGCAAGGAAGTGGTGGACCGCCTTGGAAAGACCTCTGCCACGGCCGAGGATTTCCCCGCCTTCATCGTCAACCGCATCCTGATGCCGATGATCAACGAGGCGGTCTACACGCTCTACGAAGGCGTTGGCAGCGTGCGCTCGATCGACGAGTCGATGAAGCTGGGCGCCAACCACCCGATGGGGCCGCTGGAACTGGCCGATTTCATCGGCCTCGACACCTGCCTAGCCATCATGAACGTGCTCCATGACGGGTTGGCGGATACGAAATACCGTCCCTGCCCCCTGTTGACGAAATACGTCGAAGCGGGCTGGCTTGGCCGCAAGACCGACCGGGGCTTCTACGATTACCGGGGCGAGGAACCGGTTCCGACACGGTAAGGTCGCGGCGCCTTAGCCGCGCGCGTCGGGATTGTCCCTCAGCGACAGGGTCCGCTGCCGAAGCCACGCCATGAAGTCTCGCGGCTTGGCGATCCGGTCCGCCCATTCCTCGGGCGGGATCGGGTTGCCGATGATCGGGGCCTGCGGCTTGTCGAAACTGTGCACCACTTCGTGGATCAGCAGCCCCTGACGCAGGATCGGAGAGATCCGGTTGGCGATCTGGTACCAGCGTGAGTTCGATCCGGTGAAGAAACACGGAACGATCGTCGCCCCCGTGGTCCGGATCAGCTTTGCGGTGAAGACGTTCCACTCGCCCTCGATGGCCGGGCCGAACATCGACTCCGAAGCCGCGACCGCGCCGGAGGGGAAGAGGGCGATCAAACCGCCCTCTTTGAGATGCGTCAACGCCTCGGCTCGCATGGCCAGCATCTTCTGCTGTGCGTCCGGCTCGTGCGGGAACGGCACCGGGATCATGAACCCGGCCGCCGCCTCGTCGATGCCGGTCAGCAGCGCGCGGGTCAGGATGCGGTAATCCAGCCGCCGACGCCCGATCAGATCCGCCAGGATCATGCCATCGACAAGGCCGTGCGGATGGTTCGCCACGAAAACGACAGGGCCATCGGAGGGGATGCGCTCAAGCTGATGCTGGGGGGTTTGCAGGTCGATCCCCATCACCTTCATCGTCGCGGGCCAGAAGGCCTGCCCAGTGTGTTCGCCCATCTGTTCGAACTGGCGCACCCGGCGGATGATGGTGGCCTTGCCGGTCAGCCACTCGATCGTCTTGATCGTGTTGCGCACGAACGGGTTGTCGAAGCTGTTGGCATAGGTCAGCGACCGGCGGTCATAGACATTGCCCGGCCCGTCCAGACGCGCAGGGGCCGGGGCCGACACGGAATTGCGATGCTGGGTATCCGTCACGCGCCTTCGTTCCATCGTTCAGATCGACCGTGCGCCCGGGCTGTTCAATCGCCCTCGCCGAACTTGTCGGCCACCAGCGCAGCAAGCGCATCTGCCAAGACTTCGGCCTCGGGACCCGAGGTTTCGACCTCAATAGTGCTTCCCTTGGAAGCTGCCAACATCAAAAGCCCCATGATGGAGTCGCCGGCGGCACTCAGCCCATCCTTGCGGACGGTTGCCGTTGCGTCATGGTTCTCCACCACCTCGACGAACCGGGCCGAGGCGCGGGCGTGGAGGCCCTTCACGTTCACGATCTTCAGGTCTCGTGTCACGGTGTCGGCACTGCTCATTCCGGGGCTCCGTCGAAACTGTTGATATAGCGCCGACCGGCCTCGGCGGCGCGCGCCACGGCTTCCTCGACCCCGAGGCTGCGGGATTTCGCCAGCTTGATCATCATCGGCAGGTTCACCCCCGTCAGGATCTTGCGGTTCGACGGGCGGCAGGCGCGCAAGCTCAGGTTCGAGGGCGATCCGCCATACATGTCGGTCACCACGACCACCCCTTCGCCGGTATCGACCCGGTCAGCCGCATCGCAGATTTCCCGCGTTCGCGCGGCCCGGTCATCTTCGGGACCGACCGAGATCGCGATCATCGCCGGTTGCGGGCCCACGACATGTTCGGTGGCCCGCATCAATTCGGATGCGAGCCCCCCATGGGCGACGATAACGATTCCGATCACAGATCAGGCCTCTGACATGTCAGGCCGCGACGCCGCGATGCGCCGCTGCTCCACTTCCCTGTGCCTTTTAGACACATGCCATCCTTCTTCCGCAAGGTGGGCGGCAAGGTTTTCGGCCATTGCCACCGACCGGTGCTGCCCGCCGGTGCAGCCGAAGGCGACGGTCAGGTGGCTTTTCCCTTCCTCGCGGAAAGCCGGAAGCAGAAGCGCCAGCATCTCTTGCACCTGCGCCTCGAACTGCGCGTGCCGGGGGTCCTCGGCAATGTAGGCCTGCACGCGAGGATCGCGGCCATCCTGCGGTTTCAGGTCGGCGTCCCAATGCGGATTGCGCAGGAACCGGCAATCGAAAACCAGGTCCGCCCCGGTCGGAAGGCCCCGCCGATAGGAAAAGGACATGACGGTCACGCTAAGTTTTTGCGTCCCGTCCGGCGAAAAGAGACGCGTGATTTCCGCGCGCAATTCATGAGGCGTCAGGCTGGTCGTGTCGATCAGGACAGAGGCATGGCCGCGCACCGGGCTCAGCAGGTCACGCTCCAGCGTGATACCGTTCGCCGGGTCCGCATCCGGGGCCAGCGGGTGCCGCCGCCGCGTTTCCGAGTAGCGCCGTTGCAGCGTGTGCGGGTCGCAATCGAGGTAGATGAGTTCCACCTCGACGCCCTCGGAGGCCTGCAATCTATGGGCGGCCTCCAGCAGTCTTTCGGCGCTGAACTCGCGGTTACGGGCATCGGTCCCAAACGCCATCGGGCGGTCGGGCGGTGCCCCCTCCAGCAAGCGCGGCAGCAGGCTGAGCGGGACGTTGTCGATCGCCTCGAACCCGATATCCTCCAGCGCATTGATCGCGGTGGAGCGCCCGGCGCCCGAAGGCCCGGTGACAAGGACGACCCGCACCGGCGCGGTGGAGGGTGGGCGCGGGTCTGTCTGGTCGGTCATCTGAGGTCCGTTCGCTGTAATTCCATGCCTGGACCTTGCCATATGGCCCGCGGAAGTTTGAGGGCAATCATGGCTCTGCCCGGCCGCTCCGCAAGAGTTGAAGGATTGCGGGTGCGAGATGGGGGTTATCCTTGCCCTGCAGCAAGGGACTCTCTGTCGGCCCGACCGCCACGGCATGTCTGACCGGCAAGCGGTCGGATTCGGCGGCGTCGAGATCGACCACCAAGGCCAGGCGGGCGCGGTCGACCACGTCGCCCGCGTTCAAAATGCCGACACCGCGCGCTTCGATCATCGGCGGGGCAGCGGCGGGGCGGGACAGAACCGGACCGTCCAGGCGCGGCTCCAGCCACACGCCGTCATCGGCGACATAGGTGGCACCAAAGGCCATGAGAGACAGGGCTAGCGTGGATTTCCCGGCGCCTGGCTGGCCGAGGATCAAGACCGCGTTCTGACCGAGCGCGACCGCGCTGGCCCGGAAAAACCAGCGATCCCCATCGCAAGACGCGGCGCGATCGGTCAACGAGGGCACGTGTGTCATGTGAACACCGCTGGTGCGGTCTGTTGCTGCGTCAGATCAGATCGGCAGGCCGACGACAAACCGGGCCCCCAGAGGTTCCGACGCGGCATCGAGGTCGGTCGGGCGGATGTTCTCGGCCCAGATCACGCCGCCATGCGCTTCGACGATCTGCTTCGAGATGGCGAGGCCAAGGCCGGAATGGTTGCCGAACTGCTGAACCGGGCGCTCGGAATAGAACCGGTTAAAGACCTTGGTCAGGGCCGATTCAGGGATGCCGGGCCCGGTATCCTCGACCACGATGAGAACGCGGTTCTCGCGCCGCCGCGTCCAGAGCCGCACCGCGTCCCCTTCCTCGCAGAAGGAAATCGCGTTGCCGAGCAGGTTGACGAAAACCTGCGCCAAGCGCCCTTCGAGGCCGGAGATCATGATCTTCTCGGAGGGCAGGTCGGTGATGAACTCGACGCCCTTCTTGGCCGCTTCCTCGGAATGGTATTGCGACAGGTTTTCCAGCGTACGGACGAGGTTGAATTCCTCTTCCTCCTCTTTCACCAACTCGCTGTCGAGGCGCGACGCGTTCGAGATATCCGAGACCAGCCGGTCAAGGCGCTGCACATCGTGTTCGATCACTTCCAGCAGGCGATTGCGTTGATCGTCCGTGCGCGCGACGCGCATGGTGCCGACTGCCGAGCGCAGGCTGGCCAACGGGTTCTTGATCTCGTGGCTGACATCGGCGGCAAATTGTTCGTTCGCGTCGATCCTGTCGTAGAGCGCCGCCACCATGCCGCGCAGGGCGCCGGAGAGACGACCGATCTCGTCGGGCCGGCCTGTCAGGTCAGGGATGCGCACGCGCGTCGGGCTCATCTTGCGGGCGTTCTTGTCTCGGCCCAGTTCGGCGGCGGCGGCAAGATCGGACAGCGGGTTCGCGATGGTCGAGGCCAGAACGAGGCTCAGGCCGATCGACACCAGCAGGGCCACGACGAACATCTGGAGCAGTTGCTCGCGCTCCATGCGGACGAGTTCGTCGATCTCGCCCGCCGCGGTGGACACCACGAGAAACCCGAGCGTCCCGGTGGCCCCGTCGACGGGTGTCGCGGCGGCGAACACCGTGCCCGCGCCAGAGGCATTGCGATGGAGAACCGTCGCCCCATCGCGGGCCGAGTCGATCAGCGATCGCGCGAACTCCTCGGGCGACAGGCGCGGCGCATCGGCGGGCTGCGCGCCGAATAGGGCAGACATCGCGCGCCAGGAACTGTTCAGGAAATCGGTCATGATCAGCGCGTCGTCGGCCTGCCGTGGCAGACCGCGGACAGGTCTGGCCGGCGTGCCCGCCACATCGGCCGTCGAGGTCACAAGCGTTCCGTTCGGATCGAACAGGAACACGTCGACCCCGTCGGCCAAGCCGATCCGGCCCAGCACGACATCGGGATCGATGCCGTCGCCCGTCAACAGGTTCACCGGCGCGCTTTCCGGCAGGCTGGCCTCGAACACCTCGGCCAGCAGTTGCGCCTCGATCGCGAGGGCGCGCTCGCGCTGTTGCACAAGGCTGTCCCGGAACGGGCTGAGGTACAGAACACCTGCGACCAGCACGACGATGCTGAGAAGGTTGAACATGATAATCTTGCGCGCCAGCGGCGAGCGGTTGAGCGAAATCACGCCACGCCGCTGCCGCGCGGCGCGCAGTTCGGACTCGACGCTGCCCGCGGGGCGATCCCAATCCTCGCCAAGGACGATATCCGCCCGTGCCGAGGCGCGGCGGTTGGTCATGGAAAGATCCGCGGGCACCGATCTGGCCCCTTATTCTTCGTTGTAGCGGTAGCCGATGCCATAGAGCGTCTCGATTGCCGAGAACTCGTCATCGACCGAGCGCATCTTCTTGCGCAGCCGCTTGATATGGCTGTCGATGGTGCGGTCATCGACATAGACCTGTTCGTCATAGGCGACATCCATCAGCTGGTCGCGGCTTTTGACGAAGCCGGGGCGCGAGGCGAGGGCCTGAAGCAGCAGGAACTCGGTCACGGTGAGCGACACATCCAGCCCTTTCCAGGTCACCGCGTGGCGCAGGGGGTCCATCGTCAGGTTGCCGCGCACCATGACGGCGCTTTCTTCGGGCGTGCCGGCGGCATCCGAGGACAGCGCTTCCTGGCGGCGCAGGATCGACCGGATACGTTCGACCAGAAGACGCTGCGAGAACGGTTTCTTCACGTAGTCGTCCGCGCCCATGCGCAGGCCCATCAACTCGTCGATCTCGTCGTCCTTGGAGGTCAGGAAGATCACGGGCATCTTGGATTTCTGGCGCAGGCGTTGCAGCAGATCCATCCCGTCCATGCGTGGCATCTTGATATCGAACACGCCGAGGTCCGGCAGGCGCCGGTTGAACGCGTCGAGCGCGGATTGACCATCATTGTAGGTTTCGACGTCAAAGCCCTCGGCTTCGAGGGTCATGGAGACAGACGTCAGGATATTCCTGTCGTCATCGACAAGCGCAATCTTCGCCATCGTGCTTTCCTTATACTGCCCAATATATGTTATTTTTCGATCATTGTCCTGATTTGGCCCCCGGGAATCAATCTCAAACTTGCGAATCGGCCACCGCCGTCACCTCAAAACTGCCATAATCGGGTTAATGAGTCGTTTAGGGCACACTCGCCGCTCGCGCAGCGGGCGCATTGCGCAGCGATACGGCGATTCGAAAGAAAATTTCGTGATGGTTGCGCTAACTGCGCCGAAGCGTCCTGTTCAGATACAAAAACGTCATGTTATACGCGCCGCAGCATCAACATGTTGACCCACGGATCGGGTCGGCGACCCAATGGCATTCGCCTCGAAACGGCCCAGGAGCATTCAGACATGATCGAAGGACGCGTGAACCCGGCCCAAACGCTGGAAAAACAGGGTATCACTGGCCTCGGCACAGTCCATTACAACCTGCTTGAACCCGCGCTGATCGAAGCCGCCCTGCGCAAGGGCGAAGGCAAGCTTGGCAAGGGTGGCACGCTGCTTGTCTCGACCGGCAAGTTCACCGGCCGCTCGCCCAAGGACAAGCACGTCGTCAAGACCGAGAGCGTCGCCGACGAGATCTGGTGGGACAACAACGCCGCGATGACCCCGGAGGCGTTCGACCAGTTGCACGCCGACATGCTGGAGCACATGAAGGGCCGCGAGGTCTTCGTGCAGGACCTCCATGGCGGCGCTGACCCGGCGCTGCGCCTCGATGTGCGGATGGTGACGGAACTGGCGTGGCATGGCCTGTTCATCCGCCACCTGCTGCGCCGCCCGACCCACGAGGAAATCGACACCTTCGTGCCGGAATTCACCGTCATAAACTGCCCCAGCTTCAAGGCCGACCCCGAGCGCCATGGCTGCCGCAGCGATACGGTGATCGCGCTCAACTTCGACAAGAAGCTGATCCTGATCGCCAACACCGAATATGCCGGTGAGAACAAGAAATCCGTCTTCACGCTGCTGAACTACATCCTGCCCGGCAAGGGCGTGATGGCGATGCATTGCTCGGCCAACCACGCCATCGGAAGCCCGGACGACAGCGCCGTGTTCTTCGGCCTGTCCGGCACCGGCAAGACGACGCTGTCGGCCGACCCGTCACGCACGCTGATCGGCGACGACGAACATGGCTGGTCGGACAACGGCATCTTCAATTTCGAGGGTGGCTGCTACGCCAAGACGATCAACCTGCGGCAAGAGGCCGAACCCGAGATCTACGCCACGACCCAGAAATTCGGCACCGTGATCGAGAACATGGTCTACGACCCCGAGACGCTGGTCCTCGATTTCGACGATGACAGCCTGACGGCCAACATGCGGTGCGCCTACCCGTTGGAGGAAATCTCGAACGCCTCCGAAAGCGGCATGGCCGGGCATCCGAAGAACATCGTGATGCTGACCTGCGATGCCTTTGGCGTCCTGCCCCCGATCGCACGGCTGACGCCGGCACAGGCGATGTATCACTTCCTGTCGGGCTTCACCTCCAAGGTGGCCGGGACCGAGCGCGGCGTGACCGAGCCCGAACCGACATTCTCGACCTGCTTTGGCGCACCCTTCATGCCGCGCCGCCCCGAGGTGTACGGCAAGCTGCTGCAGGAAAAGATCCATGCGCACGAGGCGACCTGCTGGCTGGTCAACACCGGCTGGACGGGCGGCGCCTATGGCACCGGCTCCCGCATGCCGATCAAGGCCACCCGGGCCCTGTTGACCGCGGCACTGGACGGATCGCTCAACGCCGGAGAATTCCGCCGCGATCCCAATTTCGGGTTCGAGGTTCCGACGCGCTGCCATGACGTCGACGATGCGCTGCTGGACCCCCGCGGTACCTGGGCCGACCCGGCGGCCTATGACCAACAGGCGGCGAAGCTTGTTGCGATGTTCGCCGACAATTTCGCGCAATACGTGCCCTATATCGACGACGACGTGAAAAACGCCGCGATCGGCTGATCCCGCCAGGGATTTCGACATTGCCCCCGCTCCGACATCGGATGCGGGGGCTTTTCGTTTCAGCGGGATCGCGCGCGGCGACCCGACCGGCCGATGCGCCTGATTGCAGTGTCCCGCGTGGCTGCTACGCTCGGGCCATGTCAGCCATGTTCGGAGGCATGATGTTCAGACCCCTTGCCCTGTGCCTTTGCCTTTTCGTTGCCCCCGCCGTCGCGCAGGAGGAGGCGCCGCTTGCGCCGTCGGACCCGCCGGACAACCCGCGCATCGGCGCGTTGATCGGCGAGATCGAGTGGGGCGTCTACTGCGCGCAGGACCCCGTGCGCCTTGAAGACGCGCCCGACACGGCCGCAGGCACGATCAACATCGTGCAGGAGTTGCCGCAGATCCGCTTCGAGGACACGGTTGTCCCGGCTGCGCTTGGCATGGGCTTTGGCGTGCTTGCGCGGGTGGCAGAAGGAACGGACCCCGGCCCGGTGACCGTCACGGTCACGCACCCGCCCTATCCGGGCAGCGGCATTACCGTCGAACGCTGGATCGCCACGATGGACGACACGGCGATGTCGCTTTTCGGGTTCAGCTTCGAGACGCAGGAAGAATTGGTCACAGGCACCTGGACCCTCATCGCGGAAGCAGACGGGGAAGAGCTGTTCCACATCCGCTTCGAGATCGTGCCGCCCGATTTCGCCCGCCCGATGGTGGCGGCCTGCCAGGGCGGGTTCATGTCCTGAGCGCGGCTCAGCCCATGATCCCGCGCCGCACGAGGTTCGCCCCGGCCAGCACCAGCACAGCCAGGGTCACCTTGCGAAACACCGCCGGGTTCAGATGATCGGAAAAGCGGAAACCGATCTGCATCCCAAGAAAGGCCGGGATCAGCAGCGCAGCGGAGAACGGCGCGGTCGTCGCCGTCAGCACGCCCGATTGAAGATGGCCCGCGAGCAGGCTGACCGAGCCGAGCCCGTAAACGACGCCCTGCACCAGCAACTGCTTGGCCTTGGGCGTTTCCAGCGCGATCAGGTACAGGACCGTCGGCGGCCCCCAGGTGCCCGTCATGCCGCCCAAGATGCCCGACAGCGCCCCGATACCCCATTCCGCAAGGCGGCGCCGGTGCTGGGGAATGTGGAAGGTGACGCCCATCAACTGGATCAGGGACAGGATGACCACCGGAATGCCGAGGATCAGGTAGAAGACCCGTGTCGGGATTGCGGTCACGAATTGCGCGACGATGACGATCATCACGCAGACGATCACGATGTAGCGCCAATACTCCCGGATCGCCTCCATCGCCTCGACCCGGCCGAATCGCGCGACTTGCAGGAAGTTGGACATCACGATGGGCAGGATGATCCCCGCGATAGCCAGCAAGGGGTCCAGAAACAGCGACAGGCCCGAAATCATGATCAGCGGCATGGCAAAGCCGATCGCCCCCTTCACGAATCCCGCGATCAGGGTGACGCCGACAGCCGCGGCAAAGGCCCATAAGGGCATGAGGGATAATGTGTCTTCGAGCATGGCGCGTGTCCGTTCGCGCCCTCATATCCTGCTTTGCAGGTCGCTGCAGCGCAAAAAGCTGCGCGACATTTTCGTGCGCCCGGCAACAAAAACCGGCATTTTTGTTGCGCTGCACCTGCAAAGGCCCTAAGTCACGCGGTAACCGTGAAAGACCTGCCCCAAGAGGAGACCGACGATGCCCCGTGATGGACAGCCGATCCCCGAAACCGACGTGATCCTGCCGGATCTCTTGTCGCTGACCAAGGCCGCCATCGCACCGGCCGAAGCGCTGCTGGCCACGGCGACGGAACGCCTGCGCGCCGAGGTGACCAAGGATGGCCGCATCTCGGGCGGTCTGGTCGAGGCGAACCAGACCGCGGCCCACGGGCTGGCTTGGCTGGCCACCTACGTCGAGGCGCTGCGCCAGATGCAGGCCTGGGCCGAGAAACTGCAAGGCGAAGGCAAGTTCGGCGAAGTCGAACAGCTGATCCAGCAGATCGCCTTTGGCGAATACCTATGGCAGCTTTACGGCGGCATCCCGATGAGCCAGGGCGAGATGCTGCGCCCGCAGGACGTGGGCCTGACGCAGGAAGACCAACGCGCGCTGATGGTGCCCGAGGTCATGACCCTGACCCAGGGCGGCAACACCCAGGCTGCGCGGACGCGGCTGGTCGAGCTGATGCAGGAACGTTCGGCCGAGATCACAGTCGGCGCGTCGGGCCTCGACGAAGAGCTGGAGATGATCCGCGAGCAATTCCGCCGCTACTCGGTCGATCGCGTCATCCCGCATGCCCATGAATGGCACCTCAAGGACGAGTTGATCCCGATGGAGGTGATCGAGGAACTGGCCGAGATGGGCGTCTTCGGCCTGACCATCCCCGAGGAATACGGCGGGTTCGGCCTGTCCAAGGCATCGATGTGCGTCGTGTCCGAGGAACTGTCGCGCGGCTATATCGGCGTCGGCAGCCTTGGCACCCGCTCGGAAATCGCGGCAGAGCTCATCCTGGCGGGCGGCACCGAAGAACAGAAGCAGAAATGGCTTCCGGCGCTGGCCTCGGCCGAGAAACTGCCGACCGCCGTATTTACCGAGCCGAATACCGGGTCGGATCTGGGCAGCCTGCGCACCCGCGCCGTCAAGGACGAGAACGGCGACTACAAGGTGACCGGCAACAAGACCTGGATCACCCATGCCGCGCGTACGCATGTGATGACGCTGCTGGCCCGCACCGATCCGAACACGACCGACTACAAGGGTCTGTCGATGTTCCTGGCCGAGAAGGAACCGGGCACCGACGAGCACCCCTTCCCGACCGAGGGCATGACCGGTGGCGAGATCGAGGTTCTGGGCTACCGCGGGATGAAGGAATACGAGCTGGGCTTCGACGATTTCCATGTGAAGGGCGAGAACCTGCTGGGCGGTGAGGAAGGCAAGGGCTTCAAACAGCTCATGGAAACCTTCGAATCGGCCCGTATCCAGACCGCGGCCCGCGCCATCGGTGTGGCCCAGTCGGCCTTGGACGTGGCGATGCAATATGCGCAGGACCGCAAGCAGTTCGGCAAGTCGCTGATCGAGTTCCCGCGCGTGTCCGGCAAGCTGGCGATGATGGCGGTCGAGATCATGATCGCGCGTCAGCTGACCTATTTCTCGGCCTGGGAAAAGGACGAGGGGCGGCGGTGTGACGTCGAGGCCGGCATGGCGAAACTGCTGGGGGCCCGCGTGGCCTGGGCCTGCGCCGATAACGGTTTGCAGATCCATGGCGGCAACGGCTTTGCGCTGGAATACACGATCAGCCGCATCCTGTGCGACGCGCGCATCCTGAACATCTTTGAGGGTGCCGCCGAGATTCAAGCGCAGGTCATCGCGCGGCGCTTGCTGGGCTGAGCGGGTCAGGGGGGGCTGTCTGCCCCCGCGCCCCCGAGAGTTTTCTTGCCAAGATGAAGGGGCGGGTTGCGCAAAAGCATCCCGCCCCGTTTCCTATGGTCATGCGCGCCTTCATCGCCCTGCCCATCCCTGAAGAGACCACTGCCGCCCTGGCGCGGCTGCAATCTGCCTTGCCGGTGGGAAAGGCCGTGCCGGAGGAGAACCTGCACCTGACGCTGGCCTTCGTGGGCGAGGTCAGCGAGGCGACGCTGGAAGAGATCGACATGGGCCTGTCCGGCTTGCACTGGCCCGCGGTCGAGATCGTGTTCGACGGGTTGGATTCCTTCACCGAGATGGAGCGCGGGCTGGTTTTCGCCGCCGTGCGTCACACGCAAGCGCTGGACGGGTTGCAGGCCAAGGTGGCGGCGGTCGCGCGCGCGGCAGGTGTGGACCTTCCGCGGCGGCGGTTCCGGCCGCATGTGACCTTGATGCGATCCAATCGGCGGCCAAGGGGCCCAGCGCGGGATCGGCTGGCCGCGCAACTGGGGGCTAGGGCGGCCATTCCGGGTTTTGTCGCCCGCGACGTCGTTCTCTTCGGATCGACCCTCACCCCGGCGGGCGCGATCCACGAGGCGCTTGCGTCCTATCCGTTGATGGGGCCCCCGGCCTGACGGGCCAGGAGATCGACAAGCCGTTGGCGGGCTGCGGGCAAGGGTTTGTCGCCCAGGGACGGCGCCAGGTGATGGGCGAGGAAGTGACCGGTCGTTTTGAGACCGTCCAGCAGGTCGCCCGCGCCAGTCACCGGGCCACCGGACAGGCAGCGGGGAAAGGGCAGCAGGCGGTCGGCCCAGTCGCCCGCCCCTTCCTTGGAGACCGCGCGGCCCGTGCGGGGCGAGATGAAGGCAAGATCCTCGTTCGTGCCGGTCACGGCGCAGGCATCGAGGGACAGGCCAAAGCCCATCTCGTCGAGCAGCGCCAGTTCCCAGCCGAGATAGGCCTCGGCCCAGCGCTCGGCCCCGAGCCCGTCGAGCAGCGCCGCGGTGCGGGCATAGAGCGCGGGATGCGCCTCGCGCTCGGGCAGGCAGAAGGACAGGAGGGCACAGACCGCGCCGAGCCCGGCCAGCGACAGGCGGTCGCCCATCGCGTCGGCAGCACGTGAGGTCGTGAGCTCCACCTTGTAACTGCCGATATGATCGGAAAGCCGCGCGCGCCATGTGGCGTCGAGTTGCGCACCCGGTTGCAGCAGGGGCGCAAGCTTGCGCGAGGCCCCGCCGGGCACCACGCCGAGATGGCGGCCATGGGCCTCGGTGAACAGCTCGATGATGGCGGCACTTTCGCCATGCCGCCGCACCGTCAGCAGGATCCCGTCCGCACGCCATTCCATGCGGGCACTATCCGGCGGGGCGTGCGGCTTGTCCATGGCGGGGGCGCATGGCAGGGTCTTGCGCATGTTCCCGACCCTGCCCCGCCCGGCCCGCAGGCGTGCCCTGCTGATTGCCCTCATCGCGTGGTTGGCGCTGTTGGCGCAGTGGGTTTTCCTTGTCGATTATCGCGGCACGGGCCCGGTGGCGACGCTGGTCGAGATGGCACGGTTCTTCACCATCCTGACCACGGCGCTGACGGTCGTCACCTTCGCGACGGTGAATTTCCGCAAGATCAAGGGGGTTGGAGCGCCGTGGCTGGCGGCGCTGACCCTGTCGGAACTGGCGCTGGCGGTCGTCTATCATGCGCTGCTGACCGATCTGTGGAACCCGCAGGGTATCGGCTGGTGGGCCGATATCGGGCTGCACGCGGTCGTTCCGGCGGCGGTGGGGCTTTGGTGGCTGTTCGACGCGCCGAAGCGGGCACTGGAATGGGCCGATCTGCCGATCTTCATCCTGTGGCCAAGCGTCTACGGGGCCTATGCCTTGGGAATGGCGACACGCGACGCGTTTTACCCCTACCCGTTCATGGATGTCCCGGCCCTTGGCCCATGGGCGGTGGCAGCGACGCTGGGGATGTTGTTGGTCGGCTTGTTGCTGGCCGGGGTGATCTTCATCGCGATCGGCCGCTACGCGGATCGCTAGGACAGGCCCGGTTCGTCCAGCAGGTGCCGGCCTGTGCGATCCTCGACCTCGATCACCCAGAGGTCCGGGTCGAACTCTCGCTGGCGGGCGATGGCCGCGTCGACGGCGGATTCCTCGCCTTCGGCGAGCACGACCCACGCCCGGTCACCGGTCGCCAGGTCGAAACTGCGCTGGAACGCGCGCGCGCTGCCGTCGAGCGTGTTGAGCTTGACCAGCACCGCGCCAGCGGTGTCGTCGCCATGGGAGACGACGAAAGCCGGGATATCGGCAAGCCGCAACCGCGCGAGATAGGCATGCACCCAGAACTCGGCCGTCAGCCGCGCCATTCGCGTCAGTTCCCGTCGCGGAAATCGAGACCCATTTCGGAATAGCGCTCGGCCTCTTCCAACCAGTTGGGACGCACCTTGACCTGCAAGAAGAGGTGCACCTTGCGCCCGAGGAATTCTTCCAGTTCCTCGCGCGCAGCCTTGGAGACGGCCTTGATCGTCTCGCCGCCCTTGCCCAGCAGGATGCCCTTGTGCCCATCGCGCGCGACATAGACCACCTGGTCGATCCGGGCGGAGCCGTCCTTGCGTTCCTCCCAGCTTTCGGTCTCGACGGTCAGCTGGTAGGGCAATTCCTGGTGCAGGCGCAGGGTCAGCTTTTCGCGGGTCATCTCGGCGGCGATCATGCGCATGGGCAGATCGGCAATCTGGTCCTCGGGGTAGAGCCACGGACCCTCGGGCATCGCCCCGGCCAGCCATTTGCGCAGGTCGGCCACGCCATAGCCTTTCTCGGCGGAAATCAGGTAGGTCTCCTCGAAGGGGAAGGCCGCGTTCATCTCCTCGGTCAGCTTCAACAACACCGGCGCCTCGACCCGGTCGATCTTGTTGATGGCGAGCGCGACCCGCCGGCCCTGTGCCTTGTCCTTGAGCGTGTCGATAATGGCATCGACGCCCTCGGTCTTGCCGCGATGCGCCTCGATCAGAAGGACGATCACGTCGGCATCGGCGGCACCAGTCCAGGCGGCGGCGACCATCGCGCGATCGAGCCTGCGGCGCGGACGGAAGAGACCGGGCGTATCGACGAAGACGATCTGGCTCTCGCCCTCTATCGCGACGCCGCGGATACGGGCGCGGGTGGTCTGCACCTTGTGCGTGACGATCGACACCTTCGCCCCGACCATGCGGTTCAGAAGCGTGGACTTGCCCGCATTGGGCTCTCCGATCAGGGCGACGAATCCGGCGCGGGTGGTCATGCTGTGCTGCTCCGACGTGGGGTTTGGCCGTGGGCCATAGCCCATCCCGCGGCGCTTGGCTACAAGTGACAGTTGAGGCGCCCCTCGTCAGCGGGCATAGGTTAGCGCGAAACAGACAGGGGACCGGGTCCATGACAGCGAAAGTGTTCATCGACGGCGAGGTGGGAACCACCGGCTTGCAGATCCGGGCGCGGTTGGAACCGCGCGAGGATATCACGCTGATCTCGCTGCCCGAGGAACAGCGCAAGTCAAGGCTGGCGCGCCTGTCGGCCTTTGCCGAGGCGGATGTGGCCATCCTGTGCCTGCCCGATGCCGCCGTGCACGAGATCAAGCCCGACCTCGATGCGCAGCCCTGCCGCGTGATCGACGCTTCGACCGCGCACCGGGTCGATCCCGACTGGGCCTACGGCTTTGCCGAGATGTCGCCCGAGGCGCGGGAGCGGATCGCATCGGCGAAATACGTCTCCAACCCCGGCTGTTACCCGACCGGCGCCATCGGGTTGATCCGTCCGCTGGTTGCAGCCGGCCTGTTGCCCGCCGATGCGGCGCTGACGATCAACGCCATTTCCGGCTATACCGGCGGCGGCAAATCCCTGATCGCGGAATTCGAGGATGGCACGGCATCGGGCAGCTTCGTCTATGCCACCGGGCAGGCGCACAAGCATCTGCCCGAGATGCAGGTGCATTCGGGCCTCGAAAAACGCCCGATCTTCGTGCCATCCGTCGGCCAGTTCGCGCAGGGCATGATCGTGCAGGTGCCATGGCATGGCGCGCCGGGCTTCGCTGCCGAGGCCCTGGAGGCGCTGGCCGCGCATTACGACGGCTCGCCCTTCGTCTCGGTGGTCGAGCGCGAAGCATTGGGCGACCGGATCGACCCGCGCCGCCTGAACGACACCAACCGCATGGAACTGACCGTGGATGGCGACCCCGAGACCGGGGCGACGGTGCTGATCGCGGTGCTGGACAACCTTGGCAAGGGCGCCTCCGGGGCGGCGGTTCAGAACCTCAACATCATGCTGGGGCTGGACGAAACGCTGGGCCTTTGAGGCGGGTCAGTCGCCTTTGCTCAACCGCTCCATCAGCGCGCGCGCGGCGGCCTGTTCGGCTTGCCGTTTCACGCGCGCCTCGGCACGGGCGGTCTCGCCCGAATCCATGCGCACCTCGACCGTGAAGACCGGGGCGTGATCGGGGCCTGTCCGGTCCAGCTCGACATAACGGGGCGGCGTCTGACCGCGCGCCTGCGCCCATTCCTGCAACGTCGTCTTGGGATCGCGCGCATCCTCGGCCACGCGGTCGAGGCGATCGCCCCAGAGCCGCAACACCACATCGCGCGCCACGTCGAACCCGGCATCGAGGTAGATGGCGGCGATCACCGCCTCCATCGCATCCCCCAGAAGCGCCGTCTTGCGCCGGCCACCCGTGGTCATCTCGGATTTGCCAAGCCGCAGGACCGCGCCAAGGTCGATCTCGCGCGCCACCTCGGCACAGGCTTCCTTGCGGACGAGCGCGTTGAAGCGCGGCGCAAGCTGCCCTTCCTTGGCTGCTCTGTCGCGCTTGAGCACGGCCTCGGCCATGACAAGGCCAAGGACCCTGTCCCCCAGGAATTCAAGGCGCTGATTGTCCGGGCGCGTGGGCGAGGACAGCGAGGAATGGGTCAGCGCGCGCAGGATCAGATCGGGGTCTTGGAACTGGTGCCCCACCCGCTCGCAGAAGGCCGAAATCTCGCGCGACAGCGCCATGGTCAATCGATCCGGTGGAAGAAGCGGTCAGACCGCCATGTCCAGAAATAGATCATGCGCTGCCCGGCGGAAGAGAAGATCACGCGATCCGCCCGGCCAAGCAGGTTTTCGAACGGGACGAAGCCGACACCGCCGACCGATTGCGGAAAGCGCGAGTCGATGGAGTTGTCGCGGTTGTCGCCCATCACGAAGTAGTGCCCCTCGGGCACGACGTATTCCGGCGTGTTGTCGCCGCGCGTGCCATCCTGGATGTTCAGGACGGAGTGGCTGACACCGCCCGGCAGGGTTTCGGTCGCGGCCTCTTTCTCGCAGATTGCGCCTTCGCCGACAGGGGCGTTGGAACAGCGCGGCAGATGGCCGATGGGGCCCTGGCGTTCGTAAACCTCTTCGAAGGGCGCTTCGGGCGTCACCTCGACCGGGTCCCCGTTGATGTGCAAAAGCCCGTCGATCACCTGCACGCGGTCGCCGGGCAGGCCGATCACCCGCTTGATGAAATCCTCGCCATTCACCGGGTGGCGGAAGACGACGACATCGCCCCGCTCGGGCTCGCGCCCGAAAATGCGGCCATCGAAGGGACACATCGAGAACGGGCAGGAATGGCGCGAATAGCCGTAGGCCATCTTGTTGACGAACAGGAAATCCCCGATCAGCAGCGTGTCCTTCATCGACCCTGACGGGATCCAGAAGGGCTGAAAGAACAGGGTGCGAAACACGCCCGCAATCAGGAGCGCGTAGACGATGGTTTTCACCGTCTCCCAGATGCCGTCTTTCTTGGCGTTCGACGCTGCCATGGGTGTTGCCCTTTCGCTGCCTGCCTCTCGTCGTTCTGGCGGGTTCATGCGGGTCGCGCGAGCGCGAGTCAAGCAAGCCCGCCCGCTAGGACAAACGGCGGCGGCTGACCGGGCCGATTTGCGGGCGCTTGTCGGCTTCTTCCTCGGGCAGGGCCTCGATCACGACATAGGCCTGTGCCCAGGGGTGATCGTCGGTCAGGCTGACATGGATGACGGCGCTATGGCCATCGGGCGTCATCTGCTCCAACCGCTCCTTGGCCCAGCCCGTGACCTCCATCACCGGCTGACCGGATTGCAGGTTGGTGACCGCCATGTCGCGCCACGCGATCCCCATGCGCAGGCCGGTGCCCAAGGCCTTTGAACAGGCCTCCTTGGCGGCCCAGCGCTTGGCATAGGTAGAGGCGGGGTCTTTCATCCGCTCGGCCCGGGTCTGTTCGGTCACGGTGAACACGCGGTTGCGAAACCGGTCGCCGAACCGGTCGAGGGCCTTTTGAATCCGCTCGATATTCGCGAGGTCGGTGCCGATGCCGAGGATCATGGGGCGTCTCTTGTCACGGTCTTCTGAAGTTCACGAGCGGCGCGCGGTGACACCGATGACGGATCAAAGGACCCGCCGTCGGCGAAGCCGGTTCTGGGGAATGTCGGCACGTGTGATCTCCGGGTCTGGATCGGCGGCAATCAGGTGCGCGCAGCCTCCATCATTCGGCGCATTTCCGCAATGGCAGCCGGCAAGCCGACAAACACCGCCTCGCCGATCAGGAAATGCCCGATGTTGAGTTCTTTCACCTCGGGCAATTCGGCGACGGGCGTGACCGTGTCATAGGTCAAGCCGTGCCCCATATGGACCTCGAGCCCGAGGTCCGCGGCCTGTTTCGCCCCGTCGATCAGGCGGGCGAGCTCCGCATCCCGTGCAGCAAAATCGCCATCGGCATGATGGTCGCAATAGGCGCCGGTATGCAGCTCGATCACGGGCGCGCCGATACGATGCGCCGCCTCGATCTGGGCCGGGTCCGGCGCGATGAACAGCGACACGCGGATCCCGGCCTCGCGCAGCGGCGCGATGAAATCGGCCAAGCGGTTCTGGTCTGCCGCCACTTCTAGGCCACCCTCGGTCGTACGCTCTTCGCGGCGTTCGGGCACGATACAGGCGGCGTGCGGGCGGTGGGCCAGCGCGATTTTCTGCATCTCGTCAGTGGCGGCCATCTCGAAGTTCAGCGGGATCGAGATCGCCTGCATGATCGCGTCGATATCGGCGTCGCGAATGTGCCGGCGATCCTCGCGCAGATGGGCGGTGATCCCGTCCGCCCCGGCCTCTTGCGCCATGACGGCCGCACGGACCGGGTCAGGCACCGCGCCGCCACGGGCATTCCGAAGCGTGGCCACATGGTCAATGTTGACGCCCAGTCTCAGTTCGCGCTCGCTCATCTCAACCCCTTTCGACCTCAGCCTGACGACTAAGTTTTTCCATCTTCTGCCGCAGCTTGGCCGCGCGCCGTTTCTGGTATGCGCGGATCACCGTAACGCTGATGTAATAGCAGGTCAGGGCACAGATAAGGCCGGGCGCGATCCCGCCCACCATCCACGGGAAGAATACATCGTTATAGAAGATCCGCAGGTCACCCCAATGCGCCTGTGCCGGGGTGAAAACAGCGATCATGTTGTGCCACAGATCACCCGCTGCGCCGCCGAACTTGGCAAAGATCGATTCGTCGACTTCGCCCCTTGGGCTAGTGCCCAGGAAGAAATGACCTGTCTGCAACGAAATGATCGCGATCGGCACATAGGTCAGCGGGTTGCCCAGGAAGGTCGCGAGGAGCGCGGCGAGGATCGAGCCGCGCATGACCTTGGCCAGCAAGGCCGCCACGAAGAAGTGCAGGCCGAAAAACGGCGTGAAGATCGTGAAGGCCCCGGCAAAGACGCCGCGGGCAATCTGTTCGGGTGTTCCCGGAAGGCGGCGCACACGGTGCTGCACATACTGGAAGGCCCGGCCCCAGCCGCCACGGGGCCAGAACGCCTCGACCATGAGCCTTGGCCACGACCTTGGGTCTCGCCTCTTGAAGACCAAGACGCCCTTCCTCTCCTTCTCGGACCCGCGACACGTCGCAAGACCGTCTCTTGCCCGCGCACCCCGTCAGGGGCGGCGGTCGAGGTCCCTCACGCGCGCCATGTTGGCCACGTCGCTATCGGCTTCGACCGCCATCATCACCGCGTGAAGATGCTCGGCATCCCGCACTTCCACGTCGACAAGGATACGGTAGAAATCCGGTTTGCGATCAATGAAATGCAGATCCGAGATATTTGCGTTCTGTTCACCGATCAATGTGCAGATGCGCCCCAACGTGCCCTTTTGGTGCGAGAGGGTGACATCGAGGGTCACATTATGCGTGGGCGCATGCCGGCCTTCGGTCCAATGTAGATCGATCCAGCGCTCGGGCGTGTCGTCGAAATCGGCCAGCGCCTCGCAATCGATGGCGTGCACGATCGGGCCCTTGCCGGGATAGGTGATGCCGACGATGCGTTCGCCGGGCACGGGCTGGCAGCATTGCGCGCGGCGCGTCTCGGCGCCCGGTGGCAAGCCGATCACCGCGCGGCGTTCCTCGATCTCGCCGCCGATATCGTCGTTGACCAACTCGGGGTAGAGGGTCGAGACCACCTGCCGCGCCGACAGTTCGGCCGAGCCGATGCGCGCCAGAACCTCGTCGGCTTCCTTGAGGTTCAGCATCTTAGCGGCAGTCGTCAGCGCCTTTTCGGTGGCGCGCTTGTTGATCTGCTCGAAGGCGACGCGGGCCAGTTCGCGCCCCAGCTTGATGTAGCGTTCGCGATCGACCTCGCGCAGGTTGCGCCGGATTGCGGCTTTGGCCCGGCCCGTCGCCACGATGTCGAGCCAGGTCGCCTGTGGCGTCTGCCCCTCGGCGGTGATGATCTCGACCGATTGGCCGTTCTTCAGCCGCGTCCAGAGCGGCACGCGCAGCCCGTCGACCTTGGCGCCCACGCAGCTATGCCCGATGCGGGTGTGGATCGAATAGGCGAAATCGATGGGCGTCGCCCCCTTGGGGAGTTTGACCACATCGCCCTTGGGCGTGAAGCAGAACACCTGGTCGGAATACATCTCGAGCTTCACATGCTCGAGGAACTCGTCGTGATCCTCGGCATTCTCGAACCGCTCGGTCAGGCTTTCGAGCCACTTCGCCGGATCGACGGCGAAGGGGTTCTGCGCCCGCACCCCGTCGCGGTAGGACCAGTGCGCGGCCACGCCTGCCTCGGCCACCTCATGCATCTGCCGGGTGCGGATCTGCACCTCGACCCGCTTGCCGTCACGACCGGACACCGTCGTGTGGATCGAGCGATAGCCGTTCGATTTCGGCTGGCTGATGTAATCCTTGAACCGGGTCGGCACCGCGCGCCAGCGCTGGTGGATCGCGCCCAGAACGCGGTAGCAGTCATCCTCGGTCTCGGTGATGACGCGGAAGCCGTAAATGTCCGACAGCCGCGAAAAGGCGAGCTGCTTTTCCTGCATCTTGCGCCAGATCGAGAACGGCTTTTTCGCGCGCCCGAAGACGTCGGCCTTCACACCATGTTTTTCGAGGACCGTCTCGATATCCTCGGTGATCTTGGGGATGACGTCGCCGGTTTCCTTCTGCAGCGTGATGAACCGGCGGATGATCGAGGCGCGCGCCTCGGGGTTCAGGACGCGGAAGGCGAGGTCTTCCAACTCCTCGCGCATCCATTGCATCCCCATGCGACCGGCCAGCGGTGCATAGATGTCCATGGTTTCATGCGCCTTCTTCGCCTGCTTCTCGGGCGGCATGTGGCGGATGGTGCGCATATTGTGCAGACGGTCCGCCAGCTTGACCAGGATCACGCGCAGATCCTTGGACATGGCCATGAACAGCTTGCGAAAATTCTCGGCCTGCTTGGTCTCGCGACTGGAGAGTTCGAGGTTCGTCAGCTTGGTGACGCCATCCACCAGTTCGGCCACGTCGCGCCCGAATTTTTCGGCCACTTCGGCATAGGTGCCCTTGGTGTCCTCGATCGTGTCATGAAGCAGCGCCGTCGCAATGGTCGCGTCATCCAGCCGCTGTTCCGTCAGGATGGCCGCGACCGCGACGGGATGCGTGAAATAGGGCTCGCCGGAATGGCGCGTCTGCCCCTCATGCATCTTCTTGGCATAGTCGTAGGCGCCGCGAATCAGCGCCTCGTTGGTCTTTGGATTGTAATTCTTGACCAGACTGAGCAGGTCGTCGGCGTCGATCATGACCGGGTCGTCATCCCCACCAACGCCGGGGGCACCGGCGGGTTACTTCTGCCCCTGCGCTTCCATCAAGGCGCGCAGCATCTGCTCTTCGTCCATGTCGTTGTCGGCCGGACGATCACGTTCCACACCTTGCAGAAGCGCCATGGCGTCTTCTTCGGGTTCATCGACCTCGATCTGGGTCTGGTGGCTTTCGATCAGACGCTCGCGCAGGTCCTCGGCGCTTTGCGTCTCTTCTGCGATCTCGCGCAGGGCAACGACGGGGTTCTTGTCGTTGTCGCGGTCGACGGTCAGCGCCGCGCCCGAGGCGATTTCGCGCGCCCGATGCGAGGCGAGCATCACCAGTTCGAACCGGTTCGGTACCTTGTCAACGCAGTCTTCAACCGTCACGCGGGCCATGGAGCACTCCGACCTTGCTTGGGATAATCTCGAACGGCTTACATAAAGGCGTCGCGGCCTATTGACAACCGCAATTCACGTGATCGCCGTGACGGCGTCCAGTTCATCCGCCGGGAGCGCCTCGGCCAACTCGAGCGCGGTCCGGTCCAGCGCCGGATGCCGCCATGAGGGCGCGAAAAACGCCATCGGTTTCAAGACGAAGGCGCGTTCCTGCATGGCCGGATGTGGGACGACAAGCCCCTCGTCTGTCAGGACCCGGTCGAAAGGCGCTTTCGCGCGGAGGGCCGCATGCCGTGCGGGATCAGGCAGGATCTTTCCCCCGATCGCGACGATGTCGATATCAATCGCACGGGGCGCCCATCGTCCGGCGGCCCGGTCCTTTTCGCGGTTGAACTCGGCCTCGATGCCAAACGCATTCGCCACGAAACGAAAGGTATCAACGGCCCGCACGGCCAGCACCGCGTTGACATAGTCAGGGCCATTGCCGGCAGGATAGGCCGGGCTGCTGTAAAGCGTACCGCCATGGAGAACGTCATCCGCCAAGCCCCTCAACCGTTCCGTCGCGTGACGCACCGATTCGGCAGCCGCCCCGAAAGGGCCGGGCAGGTTCGCGCCCAACCCGACAAAGACCGTGGTGTCGGCGTTGGAAATCTCGGCCGACAACGGAGTAGCATCGATGGGAAGCGGCATGAGGGCAATCCGGCAGGACACAAACGGCCCGGCCTTATGACAGCGGCAGCAAGATGATTGCAATCTCATCTCTCTGGCATGGCCAGTTCGCAGGCCTTGGGGCAGGAGGATTTCCGCCGCCGTGCCTGGCGTGCGGCAGCGGAACTATGCGGACGTAACGTTCATTAGGACCCTCGGCCTTGCGTCTGTTTCTCAAATGCCTATTTTCCGTCCATTCACGCCACGCGGGGCGCCGGCTTCACTCACCGGCGGGGACACCACCGTGGGTCACATTCGCAATAGGATATTTGCAATGTTCTATCGGGACGAGCGCTTGGCGCTTTTCATCGACGGCTCCAATCTCTACGCGGCCGCCAAAGCTCTCAACTTCGACATCGATTACAAACTGCTGCGGCAGGAGTTCATGCAGCGGGGCAAATTGCTGCGGGCCTTCTACTACACCGCGCTTCTGGAAAACGATGACTACTCGCCGATCCGGCCGCTGGTCGATTGGCTCCACTACAACGGTTTCACCATGGTCACGAAGCCCGCCAAGGAGTTCACCGACTCCACCGGCCGCCGCAAGGTGAAGGGCAACATGGACATCGAACTGGCCGTGGACGCGATGGAAATGGCCGAGCATGTGGACCACATCGTCCTGTTCTCGGGCGATGGCGATTTCCGGCCGCTGGTCGAGGCGGTGCAACGCAAGGGCGTGCGCGTGTCGGTGGTTTCGACCATCCGCAGCCAGCCGCCGATGATCGCCGACGACCTGCGCCGCCAGGCCGACAATTTCATCGAGCTGGACGAGCTCAAGGAAGTGATCGGCCGCCCGCCGCGCGAACCCCGCCCCGAGCGCGAAGAGGAAGAGCTTGAGGTCGATTGAGCCCGAGCTTTCATCGCCAAGACATGAGACACCCGCCCCGGCGGGTGTTTTCCTTTTCGGAACCGGCGCCCCCGCGTCAGTCTGCATCGCATCCCCGGGCTGGACGGGCACCGCGCCTGCCTTTACCTCTGGACCAAAGAAAACCGGACCGTTCGCCGCCGAAGGGCCAGACCATGACCAAGCCGCCACTGACCATCTACCTTGCTGCGCCGCGCGGGTTCTGCGCCGGCGTGGATCGCGCCATCAAGATCGTGGAAATGGCGCTGCAGAAATGGGGCGCCCCCGTCTACGTGCGGCACGAAATCGTGCATAACAAGTTCGTCGTGGACGACCTGCGCGAGAAAGGCGCCGTCTTCGTCGAGGAACTGGACGAGTGCCCCCTTGATCGGCCCGTGATCTTCTCGGCCCATGGCGTGCCCAAATCCGTGCCGGCCGAGGCCGCGCGCCGCGAGATGGTCTATGTCGACGCCACCTGCCCGCTTGTGTCCAAGGTCCATATCGAGGCCGCGCGTCACCATGAAAATGGCCTTCAGATGATCATGATCGGTCACGAGGGCCATCCCGAGACGATCGGCACCATGGGTCAACTGCCCGAGGGCGAGGTCCTGCTGGTCGAGACGGTCGACGACGTCGCCACGGTCGAGGTGCGCGACCCCGATCAGCTGGCCTTCGTCACGCAGACGACCCTGTCGCTGGATGACACCGCCGATATCGTGGCGGCGCTGAAGGAACGCTTCCCCAACATCGTCGGCCCGCACAAGGAAGACATCTGTTACGCCACGACCAACCGTCAGGAAGCCGTGAAGGCGATGGCGCCCAAGGCCGACGCGATGCTGGTGGTCGGCGCGCCGAATTCGTCGAACTCCAAGCGTTTGGTCGAAGTGGGCGCGCGCGCCGGATGCGACTATGCGCAACTGGTGCAGCGGGCGACCGATATCGACTGGCGCGCGTTGGAAGGCATCGCCACGCTGGGCATCACCGCCGGGGCCAGTGCCCCCGAGATTCTTGTGCACGAGGTGATCGACGCGTTTCGCGACCGCTACGACGTGACGGTCGAACTGGTCGAGACCGCCAAGGAAAACGTCGAGTTCAAGGTGCCGCGCGTCCTGCGCGTACCTGCGTAACCTCAGTGATCTCGGCACAATTCCTTCTCACCGCTTTTGTCGTCGTGATCGCGCCGGGCAACGGCGTCATCTACACGCTTGCCGTCGGCTTGGGCCGTGGGCGCATCCCGTCGATCCGGGCGGCGCTTGGCTGCACCTTCGGGATCGTACCGCACCTTCTGGCGGCGACACTTGGGCTGGCCGCCGTGCTGCATACCTCGGCCGTGCTGTTCAACATCGTGAAATTCGCGGGCGTGGCTTACCTGCTTTACCTCGCCTGGAGCGCGCTGCGATCGGGCGGGGCGCTCAGGGTCGAGCCGAGAACCGAGGCCGAACCGGGCTTTGCCGTGGCGCGCCGCGGGGCGCTCATCAACATCCTGAACCCCAAGCTGTCGATCTTTTTCCTGTCTCTTCTAACGCCCTTTCTCAGCGGCACCCCCGCGACAGTCACGTTTGAAACGCTGCTCCTTGGCGGGGCTTTCATGGCCATGACCTTCGTGGTGTTTGTCCTTTACGGCCTGTTCGCCGCCGCCGCGCGGGACTGGATCCTCGGCTCGGCCAAGGTCATGTCCTGGCTCAATCGCAGCTTCGCGGCGATCTTCGCGCTCCTTGCGGGCCGGCTTGCCCTCGAACGCGCCTGAGGGGCCTTGCCCCGCGCCGCGCGGAGGGGCAGATAACGGGTCATGACGCGCATACCCACCACTCCGCTTCTACTGGGCCTTGCTGGCCTGATCCCCTTCATCTGGGGCGCGATCACCAGCATCCGCCCCGATCTGGCCTCGCTGTCGTCGATCATCCTGCCGCCGCGCCTGAACGGGCCGGTTCTGATGCAGGTCTATGGGTTGACGATCCTCAGCTTCATGGCGGGCGTGATCTGGGGCTTCGCTGCCAGGACGGACGGGCGGAAAGCGACCCTTTTCTACGCGCTGTCCGTTTTGCCGCCGATCTGGGGGTTCCTGACGGCCTCGGGTCCGACCGAGCCCGCGCTTTACGCCCTGATCGCCGGGTTCGTGGTCCTTCTACCGATCGACTGGTCAGCCGCACGCAACGGGGCCGCCCCGTCCTGGTGGATGAACCTGCGCCTCCTGCTGACCGCGGTCGTCGTGATCTGCCTGATCGTCGGGGCTCTTGCAGCGTGATGGCCCCCGGTCCCCGCAGGAAAGAGCGCCGCCATGGCTGAGCTTTACGCCTATACCGACGGCGCGTGTTCCGGAAACCCGGGACCGGGCGGCTGGGGTGCGCTCTTGCAGGCCAGGGAGGGCGAGACCGTCCTCAAGGAGCGCGAGTTGAAGGGGGGCGAGGCGCAGACCACCAACAACCGCATGGAACTGCTGGCCGCGATCTCTGCGCTTGAGGCGCTGGAACGCCCTTCGACCATCACGGTCGTGACCGACAGCGCCTATGTGAAGGGCGGAATCACCGCCTGGCTGTACAGCTGGAAGAAGAACGGCTGGAAGACGTCGACCAGGAAACCGGTGAAGAACGAGGATCTCTGGCGACGCCTGGACGAGGCTGCGCGCCGCCATGACGTGACCTGGGAATGGGTCAAGGGCCATGCGGGCCACCCGGAAAACGAACGCGCCGACGAATTGGCGCGGGCGGGCATGAAGCCGTTCAAATGACGACCGTTCTCGCGCTCGACTATGCCTCGGCGCTCATCTTTGCGCTGTCGGGCGCGCTGGCGGCGAGCCGGGCGCAACTCGACCTTGTCGGCTTTGCCTTTCTCGCGTCGCTCACCGCGATTGGCGGCGGCACCGTTCGCGACGTTCTGCTGGACCGCAACCCGGTGTTCTGGATGGCCGACCCCACGCCATTGGCCATCGCCTGCGGGGCGGCGGTTGTCGTTTTCTTTACCGCGCACCTGTTGGAAAGCCGCCAGACGGTCCTGACATGGCTGGACGCGCTGGCCTTGCCCATCGCGGTCGCGGCCGGCGTCCGGGCGGCGACCGAACTGGATCAGAGCGTGCCGATCGTCCTGTTGATGGGGGTGGCGACCGGGTGCTTCGGGGGACTGTTGCGCGACATCGTCTCGAACGAGGTGCCGCTCCTGATCCGGCCGGGAAAACTCTACGTGACCGCTGCGCTGGCAGGGGCGGGCACGGCACTCCTCTCGGCGGGCCTGACCAGCAACCCATTGGTGCCTGTCCTTGCCTGTATCGCGGTCACGTTTGTCTTGCGGGCGGGGTCATTGGCGTATGGTTGGCGGCTACCGGCTTACAAACCAAGACCCCCGAGGTCCTGATCGGACCGCGCCGCCATCGAGCCGAAAATCCTTCCGGAAGGATTTTCGGCCAAGCCTCAATCGAAGGTGCCCGTCACGCGGCCCAGGAGCATGAAGGCGCGCGCCGTCCGGGTATCGGCAAGCCGCGCGATTTCCTCGTCGCTGGCGTTCTTCTCGAACTCCATGAAGGTGCGGTCGAAGTGGCGCAGGAAATGGTGCGCGGCATCTCGGAACACGGGGTCTTTCTTCATGCGTCCTGCCGCCAGAACCAGCGACGAGCGGTCGTGGATACCTCCGAGCGCCGCGATCGCACGGCCACGCTCGCCCTGGGCGAAGCGCCGCCAGAACTCGGGGCGCGACCGGTCCGGGCGCAGGTCGTCCATGTAGATCCCGTCCTGGCTGAGCAGGGTGAGAACATCCTGGCTGGCCCGAATCAGGCGCTCCGTGCCGCGATCTTCGAGGGCGCGGCGCAGTGTTCGGAAGCCTTCCTTGTCGTGTTCGTTCTCGGGAAAGTTCAACGCCTTGATGAAATCGGCGACCGAGATCGGCTCGCGATCCGTGTTTTGCGCCATGGCGAGCGCCAGCGCGGGTTGGGGTGTGTCCTCGCCGTCGTCCAGCGGGGCCACCGCGGCGCGGGTTTCTGCCGGGGTGGTTGAGCGCATCGAGGTGAAGGTTGCGGGCCCCGCGCCCGCTGCTGCGGCCGCTTCCTGGTTTGCGACGAGTTCGTCAAGCTTCCGAACGAGATCGGGCCGGATGTCGAAAGCCTGCTTCTGCTGCTGCTCGACGTAGGAGGCGCGCATGGCATCGATCGAGGCCTGCAGGCGCGTTGCCTCGTGGCGCAGCGCGCGGGCCGTTCGGGCGGCCATCGCGGCCACCCAGATCAGGGCGACCGGCAGCAGGACGGCCAGCACCGAGAGCACCATCCCCGCGATACCGGCGCTCCCTTCGGCCGCGTCGCCGCGGAAGCCGAACACCACGACCGCCGCAAGCCAGATCAGCGACAGGATCGCCGCCACGATCTCGACGAGCGTGATACGCCCCTCGGGTTCGCCGCGCGCATATAGCCCGAGGTCGAGGGTCGTGGGCTTGCTGTCATCAGACATGGGGCGGCTATGACCTCGGCACGGGCACAAACGGCGTGGGCTGGATCATCCGTGCGCCAGATCAGACGTAAGAGATCTTGAGGATCTCGTAATCCTTGCTGCCACCCGGCGTCCTGACCTCGACGGTATCGCCCTCCTCCTTGCCGATCAAGGCGCGGGCAAGCGGGGACTTGATGTTGAGGAGCGCCTTCTCGATGTCGGCCTCGGCCTCGCCCACGATCTGGTAGGTCTTCTCGTTATCGTCCTCGTCCACAAGGACGACGGTGGCGCCGAACTTGATGGGTCCCGACAGCGTCTTGGGGTCGATGACCTGGGCAAGGCCCAACATCCCTTCGAGTTCCTTGATGCGCCCTTCGATGAAAGACTGCTTTTCGCGGGCCGAGTGATACTCGGCATTCTCGGACAGATCGCCATGCTCGCGCGCTTCGGCGATCGCACGGATGATGGCCGGACGCTCGACCGAGCGCAGCTGCTTCAACTCGTCATTCAGGGCCTTGTGGCCCGCGGGGGTCATCGGGATCTTTTCCATGGGACCTGTACTATCGGGTGAATTTGTTCTCGGTCGTTCGCAGCGATTGAAGGACCGTAAGGCCGTTATGCCGCGCGTTCAACCGCGATGATGGGGACCGGGCAAAGCCGATGCAAGGGGCGTTGGGACCGTTTCAGAAGTTGCCCGAGACGCCGACCTCGACCGTTCCGGATATGGCGATGCCGGGTTCGGCCCGGTCAGGTGTTTCGGGTTCGCCATCGGCCCCGCACCCGGCCAGAAGCGCGGTCACCGCCGCGATCATCAGGGTCAGTCGAAACGTCATGCCAGCTTCTCCTTCCAGCGGGCGATCTGGGCGCGGACCTGTTCGGGCGCCGTGCCACCGTAGGACATGCGGGAGGCAACCGAATTGTGCACACCCAACACGTCGAACACGCCCTCGGTGATCCCCGCGCTGACGCCCTGCATCTCCTCCAGCGTAAGGTCGGGCAGATCACAGCCCTTGTCCTCGGCCAGTTTCACGAGGGCGCCGGTCACATGATGCGCGTCACGAAACGGCATGTCCAGTTCGCGCACAAGCCAGTCGGCCAGATCGGTCGCGGTGGAAAACCCGCTGGCGGCCGCGGCCTCGAGCGCGGGGCGGTTCGCGGTCATGTCGCTGACCATGCCTTCCATCGCGGCGAGCGCCAGCATCAGGTTGTCGGCAGCGTCGAAGACCTGTTCCTTGTCTTCCTGCATGTCCTTGGAATAGGCCAAGGGCAGGCCCTTCATCACCGTCAGAAGGGCCACGTTCGCCCCGAGGATACGGCCGATCTTGGCGCGGATAAGTTCGGCGGCGTCGGGGTTCTTTTTCTGCGGCATGATCGAAGAGCCGGTCGAGAACCTGTCGGACAGGGCGACGAAGCGGAACTGGGCCGAGGACCAGATCACAAGCTCTTCGGCAAAGCGCGACAGGTGCATGGCGCAGATCGTGGCCGACGACAGGAACTCAAGCGCGAAGTCGCGGTCGCTGACGGCATCGAGCGAGTTGGCGCAGGGTGCGTCGAACCCAAGCGCCTCGGCCGTCATGTGCCGGTCGATCGGAAAGGACGTGCCCGCCAGCGCGGCGGCGCCGAGGGGGCATTCGTTCATGCGGGTGCGCGCATCACGGAACCGACCCGCATCGCGACCGAACATCTCGACATAGGCCATCATGTGATGGCCCCAGGTGACGGGCTGCGCGGTTTGCAGATGGGTAAAGCCGGGCATGACCCAATCCGCACCGGCCTCGGCCTGCGCAAGAAGCGCGCGTTGCAGCGCTTCCAGCCCTGAAATGGCCGCGTCGATCTGGTCGCGCACCCAAAGGCGGAAATCGGTCGCCACCTGGTCATTGCGGGACCGGGCGGTGTGCAGACGGCCTGCGGGATCCCCGAGCAACTCCTTCAGCCGCGCCTCGACGTTCATGTGAATGTCTTCGAGCGCGGTCGAGAATTGAAACGTGCCCCCCTCGATCTCTGACAAAACGGTGAGCAGGCCTTCCCGGATCGCCTCTGCGTCGCTATCCCTCAAGATGCCCGTGGCCGCCAGCATGGCGGCATGGGCACGGGAGCCCTCGATGTCCTGTTTCGCAAGGCGTTTGTCGAACCCGATCGAGGCGTTGATCGCCTCCATGATCGCGTCCGGACCGGCGGCGAAGCGGCCGCCCCACATCGCGTTGGAGCCCGTATCAGACATGTTCTGTGACCCTTCGGAGGGAAAATTGAAATGATCCGCAGTCTTTGCGCGTCCGTGCTCTACATCGCCCTTGGCCTCGGTGCAAATGCCGCCGCCGCACAGGACTTGTCGGACTTGATCACCGGCGAGATGCGCGGCGTCGTGTTGCATGACGAACCGCAGGCCGTCTCCGAGGCGCCTTTCCTGACCGAAGACGAGACCGAAAGCACTTTCGCCGCTTTCGAAGGCCAGGTGATCGTCCTGAATTTCTGGGCCACGTGGTGTGCGCCCTGCCGCGAGGAAATGCCAGCCCTCAACGCGTTGCAGGAAACCTTGGGCAGCGAGGAGTTTCGCGTGGTCACGCTCGCCACGGGGCGCAACCCGCCTCAGGCGATCCGGCGCTTTTTCGAAGAAGAAGGGGTCACCGCCCTTCCGCAGTATCGCGACATCAACCAGCAGATCGCGCGGGAGATGGGCGTTTTCGGCCTGCCGATCACCGTTATCCTGAACCGCGACGGTCAAGAGATCGCGCGCCTGCGCGGCGATGCCGATTGGGCCAGCCCCGAGGCTATCGCCTTGATCGAGGCGTTGATCGCGGAAGGGTGAGCGGGCGTTTTCCTCGAGGAAAACGGCCGGAAAAACTCGCGTTTTTCCGCGTTACTTCTGCGGCATGGCGAGGGCCGCGACCTGCGGATGGCGCGGGCAGCCGACAAGGTGGTCGTTGACCATACCCGTTGCCTGCATCCACGCGTAAACGATGGTCGGCCCACAAAACCGGAACCCGGCCTTCTTCAAGTCCTTTGACATGCGTTCGGATAGGGGCGTGTAGGCGGGGACCTCGGCCAGCGTACGCCAATGGTTCTGGATCGGACTTTGGCCGACATAGGCCCACATCGCGTCGGCGAACCCGCCCTGCGCCTCCATCGCAAGGAACGCGCGGGCATTGCCGATGGTCGCTTCGATCTTGCCGCGATGGCGGATGATCCCCGGGTTGCCCAACAGCCGCGCGACCTCGGGCTCGCCCCATCCCGCGATCACCTCGGGATCGAACCCTTCGAACGCCTCGCGAAAGGCCTCGCGCTTGCGCAGGATGGTGATCCAGCTCAGCCCGGCCTGAAAACCGTCGAGGATCAGCTTTTCCCAAAGCGCGCGGCTATCGCGTTCCGGCACGCCCCACTCGGTGTCGTGATAGGCGACATAGAGGGGGTCGGTCCCGCACCAGCCGCAGCGCTCCGTCTCGTCCAGCCCCATCGGTTTATCCTTCAAATAAAAGCAAAAAGTGAAATTTCATCCTTCCTTAAGGGATGGCGGGCCATCACGTCCATGCAGATCATGAGACGAGGTGATGAGATGCGGCGCGAGCTGGCGGAACCGGGCATGGGCAGTCCCCTGGAGGCTGCCATCACCGAGCGCGATCGCGGGACATTGGCCATGGTCGAGCAGGCACTGGCCCGCGGGGATGCGATGTTGGCCTATCAGCCGGTTTTGCGCGCCGATGGCCGCCGTGTTGCGTTCTGGGAGGGGTTGATCCGCATCCTCGACGAGACCGGTCGCATCATTCCCGCGCGTGATTTCATGGGAGCGGTCGAAGACACCGACCTGGGGCGTCGAATCGATTGCGCTGCGCTGCAAGCCGGGTTGCACGCGCTGGTGGAAACACCCGATCTGCGCTTGTCGATCAACATGTCGGCCAGATCAGTCGGCTACCCGGGCTGGATGGCGACGCTGCGCAGATACCTCGAGCAGCACCCCGGCGCCGTCGAGCGGCTGATCCTGGAGATCACCGAAAGCTCGGCCATGCTGATGCCCGAGATCGTGGCCATCTTCATGGAGGAATTGCAGGACAAGGGCGTCACCTTTGCCCTGGATGACTTCGGCGCAGGCTACACGGCCTTTCGCCACCTCAAGCAGTTCTGCTTCGATATTCTGAAGATCGACGGGCAGTTCACGCGCCATATCGACCGGGACGCGGATAACCAGGTGCTGACCGAGGTGCTCATCTCGCTCGGTCGGCATTTCGACATGCTGGTCGTGTCCGAAGCCGTCGAAACCGAAGCAGAGGCCGCATGGTTGGCCAAAGCTGGCGTCGATTGCCTGCAAGGCTACTACTATGGGGCCCCGTCCCTGAACCCGCCCTGGCGCAAGGATGACGCGGCCGAGGCACGCCGTGCCTAAGCTGTCAGGCCGATGGCGCAGCTTTTGCGCGGAGGTTGCCCTTAGGACATACTGCCCGTTGTGTCGCGCTGGACCTAACTCTATCAATGCGTGTGAGACACGGAGGTCCCCCGTTCGGCAGGATGGCTTGGGGGGCGAGTTAGGAAGGAAAGGGATTCCATGACCAATGTCGTCATCGCCTCGGCCGCACGCACGCCCGTGGGCAGTTTCCTGGGGTCGTTCGCGAACACGCCCGCCCATGAGTTGGGGCGCGTCGTGCTGGAGGCCGTGGTCGAACGCGCTGGCGTCGACAAGGCCGAGATCAGCGAAACGATCCTTGGCCAAGTGCTGACCGCCGCGCAGGGCCAGAACCCCGCACGCCAGGCGCATATCAACGCGGGCTTCCCGCAGGAAAGCGCCGCCTGGGGCATCAACCAGGTCTGCGGCTCGGGCCTTCGCGCCGTGGCGCTTGGTGCGCAGCACATCATGCTGGGCGATGCGTCGATGGTCGTGGCCGGTGGGCAGGAAAACATGTCGATGAGCCCCCATGCCGCCGCGCTGCGCCAAGGCCAGAAGATGGGCGACATGAAATACGTCGACACCATGATCAAGGACGGGTTGTGGGACGCGTTCAACGGCTATCACATGGGCCAGACCGCCGAGAACGTCGCCGAGAAATGGCAGATCAGCCGCGAGCAACAGGACGAGTTCGCCGTTGCCAGCCAGAACAAGGCCGAGGCCGCGCAAAAGGAAGGCCGCTTCGCCGACGAGATCACCGCGGTGACCATCAAGACGCGCAAGGGCGATATCGTCGTCGACAACGACGAGTACATCCGTCACGGCGCCACGATGGAAGCAATGCAGAAGCTGCGCCCCGCCTTCACCAAGGACGGCACCGTGACAGCGGCCAACGCCTCGGGCCTGAATGACGGCGCGGCGGCGACCCTGCTCATGAGCGCCGACGACGCCGAAAAGCGCGGGATCGAACCGCTGGCGCGGATTGCCTCCTACGCGACGGCGGGCCTCGATCCGTCGATCATGGGCGTTGGTCCGATCTATGCCTCGCGCAAGGCGCTGGAAAAGGCCGGCTGGTCGGTCAACGACCTCGACCTCGTGGAAGCGAACGAAGCCTTCGCCGCGCAGGCCTGCGCCGTGAACAAGGACATGGGCTGGGATCCGGCGATCGTGAACGTGAACGGCGGCGCGATTGCCATCGGTCACCCGATCGGGGCGTCGGGCTGCCGCGTGTTGAACACGCTGCTGTTTGAAATGAAGCGTCGCGACGCCAAGAAGGGTCTTGCGACCCTGTGTATCGGTGGCGGCATGGGCGTGGCGCTGTGCGTCGAACGCCCCTGATCTCAGTCAAGGCAACGAACGGGCCCTCCGGGGCCCGTTTTTCATGATGCCGGACCTACCGGACCCGGAGCAGATCGTCTTTTCGGGCGGTGGCCTGCGGTGTTTTTGGCAGGGCGGGTTCCTGTCTCGCATCGGGCAGGAGCGGACGCTGACGCCACAGCGTATGACCGGCGTCAGCGGTGGCGCACTTGCCGGTGCGGCCTGGATCGCAGGTGTCGAAGAACGCTTGCTTGACGAGATGTGCAGCGCCTTCGAGGAACGGGATCACAATCTTGATCTCTTCGATGCCGATAGCGACGGAATCACCCCGCATCAGAAGATTTACTGCGATGTCGTCGCCCAGGTGATGGATCATGCGGCCTGCGCCAAGGTCGCGCAAGCTGCGCAATTCCAGATCCAGATTGCCCATCCGCCCGAAACGGGGCATCCGACGCTGACGGGCACCGCACTGGCCGCCGCCTACGAGGCCGAGTTGCACACCGTGAATTCCCCGCATTTCAGTTGGGCCGAGAAGCTGGGCCTTCAGGCCCATCTCGTGGATGCGAACGAGGCCGCGCGTCATGGGCGGCTGGTCGACCTGATCACGGCGGCTGCCGTCATCCCACCGGTTTTCGAACCGCCGCTATGGGACGGCAAACGCGTGGTCGATGGCGGCATGGCCGATCAAGCCCCCATGCCGGACCCGAACGAGGGCGTCACATGGGTGTTGCTGACTCGCCCCTATTAACGTCTGCCCGAGATGGAAAACCGGTTCTACATCTGGCCCAGCAATGAGACGCCCGCCGACAAGATCGATTTCACCGATCCCCGGAAACTGCGCGACACCTGGGATCTGGGCGTAAGTGACGCAGAAAACTGGCTTTCTGCATGAGCAACAATGTTGCGTTTGCGAGCGCAGCAATATAACAAAGTTTCCAATGAACAAAGCCAAAACGGAGGAGAACATGGCAAAAGTTGCGCTCGTCACCGGCGGCACCCGTGGAATCGGGGAAGCCATTTCCAAGGCGCTCAAAGCCGAGGGCTATGAGGTCGCTGCGACCTATGCCGGCAATGACGAGAAAGCCGCGAAGTTCACGGAAGAGACCGGGATCAAGACCTACAAGTGGAACGTGGCCGATTACGACTCCTCCAAGGAGGGTCTGGCAAAGGTCGAAGCCGATCTTGGCCCGATCGACGTGGTCGTCGCCAATGCCGGCATCACCCGTGACGCGCCCTTCCACAAGATGACCCCCGAACAGTGGCACGAAGTGATCGACACCAACCTGACCGGCGTCTTCAACACGGTGCACCCGCTCTGGCCCGGCATGCGCGAGCGCAAGTTCGGTCGCGTCATCGTCATCTCTTCGATCAACGGGCAGAAGGGCCAGTTCGCGCAGGTGAACTATGCCGCGACCAAGGCGGGCGACCTGGGCATCGTGAAATCGCTGGCCCAGGAAGGCGCACGCGCCGGCATCACGGCCAACGCGATCTGCCCCGGCTATATCGCGACCGAGATGGTCATGGCCGTGCCGGAAAAGGTGCGCGAATCGATCATCGCGCAGATCCCGGCGGGCCGCTTGGGTGAACCGGAAGAGATCGCGCGTTGCGTCGTCTTCCTCGCCTCGGATGATGCCGGCTTCATCAATGGCTCGACGATCTCGGCCAACGGGGCGCAGTTCTTCGTCTGACCGGATAGCATACCCAAAAAAGGAAAAAGGCCGGGTGGACGCCCGGCCTTTTTTCGCTTTCGACGATCTGTCGATCAGCCGCGGTGCGGATGAAAGATGCGCCCAACCAGACCGGCAACATATTTCGCGCGCTCGCGCTTGGCGCGGGCAACTACGTCATGGATATGCGTCTGAGAAGAGATCACGTACATCGGTGTCGTCCTTTCCAACAAAGGTCTTCACCTCCCCTGCCGACACAATTAGGTCAGCATGGGTTCCGCCACCAGATGAATGGCGGAAAGCCCGGTTTTCCAAAAATGCAATGCTTGACGGAGCCAAGGAAAACAAGGTCGCATTGCGGACCTTTGTATACCGTGGCGCAGGGTTTGTCCGGTTGCCGATAGCGCAATGGATTTCGCCCGGCACAAAGGCCGGCATCATACCAGGCGCGGCAGGCGGCGCGACCGTTGCGGCCGCGCCAGGCCGATCAGGCGTCGAGACGGCTGATTTCTTCTTTCAGGCGCAGCTTTTCCTTCTTGAGCGCGCGAATGGTGAGGTCGTCGGTGCCGGGACTGCGCTCAGCCTCTTCGACACGGGCAGAGAGAGTCGCATGTTTCTTCTTGAGTTCCTGAAGATGTGCACCAAGCGACATGGATAGTCCTCCTCTGACATGTGACATTCACATCACGAGTGCAGCACGGAATCCGAGTCGTGTCATCCCTTGCATTCGATTGGATTATGCTTAAGCGGCGGTCGCGCGGGCCAAGGCGCCCCAGTTTTATTGAAAATCTATGGAAGCGCCGTCTCTCAGCACCGCGGCGGCAAGCGCGGTATAGTCGTCGCCATCTGACAGATGATGCGGCTGTTCGTGTACCAGGAAAGGCGCCAGCAGCCTGAACGGGGCCTTCCCGCCCTTGCGCGCCCGGATCAGGACCCGCCCCGCAGACCGGCCCGCGCGCGATTGCACGGGCAGAACAGCGACGGAGCCGAAACCACGGGACAGGGCAGTCAGGCATTCGGGTAAACGCTCGGCCAGTTGGATCAAGCTCAGCCAACCCTTGGGCTTCAAGCGGGCGCGAGCGGTCTCGATCCACGCGGATAGGGGCGTATCCTCGCGAAACGCCCCCTCGCGGCCGACATCGCTGGCCGGGGTGCCATCCCCTTCGGCAAAATAGGGTGGGTTGGCCATGACATGGTCGAAACTGCGCGCGCGCAGATCCGGCGGCAAAGCGGTCAGATCGGCCTCGACCACGTCAAGCCCGTTGCGCCGCGCCAGATCGGCATAGGCGAGCTGACGCTCCACGCCCGAGATGTGCAGGCCTTCGACCCGCGCGCCGAGGCAAAGGGAAGCCACGCCAACCCCGCAGCCCAGTTCGAGGACCGCCTCCCCGGGCCTGGCCGGGCAAGCGGCCGCAAGAAACACAGGGTCCGTCCCCGCGCGATAGCCTTTCGCGGGCTGCCATGCCTGCACACGCCCGCCGAGAAACGCATCGCGGGTCAGGCCCGCTTCGCTCACTCTGTCACCGGAAGATCGTTGTCGCGCAGCGCCGCCCGGGCCATGTGCGCATCTTCGCGCCGGACCATCAGGCGGCGCGGCAAAACGCCTATGGAGCCTTCGAGGACGCTCATATGGACGTCCATCTCGAACACCTCTATACCCTCGCCCGACAACAGCGCCGAGGCAAAGGCGATCTGGGTCGGGTCGTTGCTGCGCATCACCTCAAGCATGTTTCGGCATGTAGGCCCCCTGCCCGCGCTTGTCGAGTGACACGGAAGGACTGGGCGCATGAGCCTCGACGACGCCGCCACCAAACCGCATGAACGGATGCAGGCCGCACTGGCTGACGATCTGGCCGCCGTCGGCGACCTGATCCGCGCCCGGATGGCCTCGAAACACGCGCCGCGCATTCCCGAGGTGACGGCGCATCTGGTCGAAGCCGGTGGCAAACGCGTGCGACCGATGCTGACGCTGGCCGCCGCACGGCTCTGTGGCTACGAAGGCGATGCGCATCAGAAACTGGCCGCGACGGTGGAGTTCATCCACACCGCGACGCTGCTGCATGACGACGTGGTTGACGAAAGCGAGAAACGGCGCGGTCGCCCCACGGCGAACCTTCTGTGGGACAACAAATCGAGCGTTCTCGTCGGGGATTACCTGTTCGCCCGGTCGTTCCAGTTGATGGTCGAGACCGGAAACCTGCGGGTCCTGAACATCCTGTCCAACGCGGCCGCGACGATCGCCGAGGGCGAAGTGCTTCAGCTTACGGCCGCCATGAACCTCGCCACGACCGAAGAGATCTACCTGCAGGTGATCCGCGGCAAAACCGCGGCGCTGTTCGAGGCAGCCTGCGAGGTCGGCGGGGTGATCGCCGGCAAGGATGAAGACGTAATCAAAGCGCTCGCCACCTATGGCGACGGTCTGGGCATTGCGTTCCAGATGGCGGACGACCTCTTGGACTGGGGCGGCACCGGCGGCGAGATCGGCAAGAACACGGGCGACGATTTCCGTGAGCGCAAGCTGACGCTTCCCGTGATCCGTGCCGTGGCCCGCGCCGATGAAGACGAACGTGCCTTCTGGAAACGGACCATCGAAAAGGGCGACCAGCAGGATGGCGACCTTGAACACGCGCTGGAGTTGCTGCGCCGCCACGGCACGCTGGAAGAAACCCGTGACGTGGCCAATGCCTATGTCGCCGAGGCGAAATCCGCCCTGTCGATCCTTCCGGATCATCCCCTGCGCGAGATGATGATCGACCTCGCCGATTACGTGGTCGCGCGGCTGAACTGAGGCCGAATAATCTTCTAGAAGATTATTCGGCGAAACGGCCTACGCCGCGAGAACAGCCCCGGCGTCGACCCACCACGCGGGATGTGCCTTGCCGATCACAGCGGCGGCCATGCGCGCAGCCTCCTCATGCGCGAACAGGCCAAAGCAGGTCCCACCGGACCCGCTCATTCGGGCCATGAGGCAGCCGGGCTGCGCATTGAGATGGGCGATGACCTGTTCGATGTCAGGGACAAGCGCGCGGGCCGGCGGTTCAAGATCATTTCTTGCGCGGCACAGATACTCGACCAAAGATGCAAGATCGGTCCAATCGGGCTCTGGCAAAGGCGGATTGTCGGTGCGTTCAAGCGATTTGAAGACAGGCCCCGTCGGCACCTCGACACCGGCGTTGGCGAGAACCAGCCACAGCGGCGGGAGCGGGGGAAGCGGTTCGATCACCTCTCCGACCCCACGCATGCGGGCCGGCTTCCCGAAAAGGCACACTGGCAGGTCGGCGCCGAGCGAGAGCGTCTCTTCCGGGCTGGGGGGTGGTCTGTTCCAAAGCGAGCACAGGGCATGGATCGTGGCCGCAGCATCAGACGACCCGCCGCCGATACCACCCGCATGGGGCAAATGTTTTTCCAGCGTGATCGCCGCGCCGTCCGGCTGCCCCAACCACTCGGCCGCTTGCCAGACAAGGTTCGAGCTGTCGGTCGGCACACCGGCTGCACGCGGCCCAGTCACGGATAGGGACAGCTCCGGCGCATCGCGCACCGAAATGCGATCGTCGATATCAGCGAAGACCACCAACGAATCGAGCAGGTGATATCCATCGTCCCGCCGCCCTGTCACATGCAGCGCAAGATTGACCTTTGCGGGGGCAGCACGTTCGATCACTGGGTTTCGCCGACCGACTCTTCTTCCTGGAGAACGCGGTCGAGACCCAGATCCAGCTTGCGGCGGATGCGTTCGGCTTCCTCCGGCTCCGGATCGAAGCTGAGGGCACGTTCCCACTGAAAGCGCGCCTCGCGTTCCCGGCCGACCATCCAGTACACGTCGCCGAGATGGTCATTGATGATGGGGTCGGTCGGAAGAAGCTCCGCCGCACGCTCCATCGGTTCGACGGCTTCGTCATAGCGGCCGAGGCGGTAGAATACCCAACCAAGCGAGTCCACGATGTAACCGCTGTCAGGGCGCGCGGCGACAGCGCGTTCGATCATGTCGAGGGCTTCGTCGAGATTGCGTCGCTGTTCGACCAACGAATAGCCGAGGTAGTTCAGGACTTGCGGCTGCTCGGGGTTGAGCACGAGGGCCTGGCGCAAGTCGTCTTCTGCCGCATCCCAGTTGTCTTCGCGATGATTACAGATCCCGCGCGCGTAATAGACGAACCAGTAGCGCGGCTGCGTCGTGTCCACCAAGTCGAGCGCATCGGTATAGGCGTCGATCGCCATGCCGCATTGTTCGCCACGGCGAAGCATGTCGCCATATGCCGCCAGAACACTGGCAAGGTCGGGGCGCGCGGCTGCAAGGTCGGCGAGTACCGCCGTGGCGGCCTCGATATCCCCCATCTCCTCGATCGCCTCGGCGCGGCCCATCTGGGCTTCGACATATTGATCGGCGCCTTCGGGCACAGTCTCGAACGCTGCGGCAGCGAGGTCGTTCTGCTCCGCTTCGAACAGCAGCGTGGCCGCCAGCATCGCCGCGTCGTAATGCTCGGGGTCAATCTCGGTGGCGGCCTGCGCATAGATCAGCGGCAGGGTCGAGGGCACGTCATTGCCGAGCGCCACGGCCACGGTGAAGAAAACCTCGGCCAGTCCTTCGCTCGCATCCGTGACGAACGCGTAAGGCCCCTCGGCCCCGGCCCCGATCCGAGCCTGAAGCTCAAGCAATGCGGGGTCGGGAACGCGCTGCGTGAAGCCATCGAGCAGGTCTAGCGCATCGCCACGCCGGTCAAGTTGCACGAGGATCTCCGCGCGGGCGGCGATCACGCGCTCGGTCTGGTTGATCGGGCCGATCTGGTCTCCGGACAGGATCTCATTGGCGCGCTCGAAATCTCCGACAGCGGCTTGGGCAAGGGCGAGGTGGAGCCACCCCAACTGCGACAGGACACGGTCGTCGGCCAGCGATTGAAAGGTGCGCACGGCTTCGGTCATGTCCCCTTCACCCAGCGCGATCCAACCAGAGGCCAACCCGTCGACGAAGGGTCCGGCGCCATACCCCTCGGCCATGGCTGCGGCGGCACGCTCCATCTCGTCCAGGCGGATCCATTCGACAAAGCGAACAAGGTCGACCAGTTCCTGCCCCTGCGCATCGGCGGGCATGTCTTCGGCAAGCGCCGCGGCGCGGTCGAACCGGCCGAGCGCGGCATTGGCGAAGACCGCGTTGCCGATCAGTGTTGGATTGCCCGGGTCAGACAGCAAAGCGCGTTCGAAATACTCGGCTGCCTCGGCATGGTCCCCCGAGATGACGGCAGCGCGCGCGGCAAGGTAGGAACCGGCCAATCCGATATCCGGGCTGCGGGCGGCAGCGCCCTCTTCCTGCGCGTGGGCAGCCTGGCCGGTCAGGGCAAGGGCCGCGGCGATCAAGCCGGCGCGGGCAAGGGGGCGAAACGGGGTCATGCAAGCTCTCCTAAGGTCGTCGCAGAGGAGACTAGGCCGCCGCCCCGGCAAGGGCAATGCGCCCCGACCGGTGGCCTGCCATCCGCTCATCACATGTTCGGGTAATTCGGCCCGTCGCCGCCCTGCGGGACCGTCCAGTTGATATTCTGCGACGGGTCCTTGATATCGCAGGTCTTGCAGTGGACGCAGTTCTGGAAATTCACGACGAAGCGCGGCGCCTCGCCCTTTTCTTCGACGACCTCGTACACACCGGCCGGGCAGTAACGCTGCGCGGGCTCGGCGTATTCGGGCAGGTTCACCTTGATCGGGATCTCGGGATCCATGAGTTGCAGGTGCGAGGGCTGACTTTCCTCGTGGTTGGTCATCGAGAAGCTGACATTGGTCAGGCGATCGAAGCTGATCTTGCCGTCCGGCTTGGGATAGTCGATCGGTTTGAAGTCCTTCGCCTTGCCGGTATGGGCCGCGTCGGACTTGTGGTGCCTGAGCGTGCCAAACGGGTTCCAGCCGGTCAGGCTGCCGACCCACATGTCGATCCCGCCGAGGATGACGCCGCCGATGATGCCGTAATGCGACCAGAGGGGCTTGACGTTGCGCACCGGCTTGAGGTCGCGGGCGATCGGGCCGTCTTCGTGGATGTAGTCGTCATAGGCCGTCAACTCGTCGCCCGAGCGTCCGTCGGCGATGGCGGCCGCGGCGGCCTCGGCGGCCTCGATGCCGGACAACATGGCGTTGTGGTTGCCCTTGATGCGCGGCACGTTCACCAGGCCCACGCCGCACCCGAGGATCGCAGCCCCCGGGGCAACGGCCTTGGGCATCGACTGCCAGCCGCCTTCGGAAATGGCGCGCGCGCCATAGGCCACGCGCTTGCCGCCCCTCAACAGCTCTTCGATCATCGGGTGATGCTTGAAGCGCTGGAATTCCTGGTAGGGCGAAAGATACGGGTTCTCGTAGTTCAGGTGCACCACGAAGCCCACGTAGACCTGGTTGTTCTCGAGGTGATAGACGAAGGACCCGCCCCCGGCGTTCTTGCCCAGCGGCCAGCCCATCGTGTGCATGACATGACCCGGCTTGTGCTTCGCGGGGTCGATCTCCCAGATCTCCTTCATGCCGATGCCGAATTTCTGCGGGCATTTGCCGTTCTGAAGGCCGTATTTCCCCATGACCTCCTTGGTCAGAGAACCGCGCACGCCCTCACCCAGGAAGACGTATTTGCCGTGCAGTTCCATGCCGGGTTCGTAGCCGTCACCGGGCGTGCCATCGGGGTTCTTGCCGAATTCGCCCGCGACGACGCCTTTGACCTCGCCGTCCTCGCCGTAGACGAGTTCCGAACAGGCCATGCCCGGGAAGATCTCGACGCCCAGTTCCTCGGCCTGTTCCGCCAGCCAGCGGCAGACATTGCCCATCGAGACCACGTAGTTGCCGTGGTTGTTCATCAGGCGCGGCATGACCGAATTCGGGATGCGAATACCGCCGCCTTCGCCGAGGATGTAGAACTTGTCATCCTCGACCGGCGTGTTGAGCGGCGCGCCTTTTTCTTTCCAGTCCGGGATCAGCTGGTTCAGGCCCACCGGGTCCAGCACGGCGCCCGACAGGATATGCGCACCGACTTCCGAGCCCTTTTCCAACAGGACGACATTGAGATCGGGGTTGATCTGCTTGAGGCGGATCGCAGCGGACAGGCCAGATGGGCCGGCGCCGACGATGACCACGTCATATTCCATGCTCTCGCGTTCGATATCGGACATCCTCTTCCCCTTGGCTGTCGTCGTCAGGCCCCTTTGGCAGGGCGTTTCGCGCAATAATCTTTCGCGAAGGCGTATTGGACAGGCGCGCCCGGGTCAATCGTGACGCGGCATCACGTTGTCGCAGTGCAGCATGATATGTTGTCCCACCAACCCTGTTGATGGTCGCGACGTGTTTCTTTTGTGTCCGAGCGGCTGAATGTGTGGTGCCAATCCGCGCCCCGTCGATTCGGCAATGATTGCCTTTTTGTCTGAAACCGGTTCCGCCCATTCCCGCTGATGCGCCGGTCTTGACCTGCGGTCGTTGCGGGGGTGACCTGCGGGCTCAGACCGCTAAGTGAGTGATCGTGGCCAAGAACGGGTGATCCATGCGCTATGTCTATCTTCTTCTCGTCATCATCGGGGCGATCCTGCCCTGGACGTATTTCTACGCCTGGTTCGCGGAAAACGGCTGGTCGCTGGGGCCGATGATCGACGCCTGGTACGTCAACGACGCCACCACCGCGCTGGTTTACGACCTGACCATTGCCGCCGTGGCGCTGACCATCTGGGCGTTGGTAGAGGCCTTTACCAAGAAGGACTGGGTGTTCCTGCTCGTCATCCCCGCGACCTATGGTATCGGCGTGAGTTGCGGCTTGCCGCTAGCCCTGTTCCTCAAGGCGCGCCCGGGCCGCGTGGCGGCCTAAGCCCCCGGCCAGGTGTCGGAGAGGCGATACCCCAGCGGGAACGGGTCGGACGGGTCAAGCATGTGCTGATGCGTGCCGGTGATCCAGGCCTGTCCGGAGATCTCGGGCCGGATGGCCGAGCGCATGCCAACATGCGTTTCACCGAGGATCCGCCCCTCGAATTCGGTGTCGAGGATCGAAACGCCGGTCAGACGATCGCCGACGCCCATCTGCCCCTTGGCGTGAAGAACCGCCATGCGCGCCGAGACCGCCGTGCCAGTCGGCGAGCGGTCAATCTTGCCGGGGCGGATGGCCACGACCGACCGGGCGCGCAGCCCGTCTGGGGCTTTTTCCAGGTCTCCAGCGAACAGGCAGAAGGAATGATGCCCCCAATCGGGCCTGTCGGGGTGGTCAAACCGAAACGCCGCGTCGGCGGCAGTCGTGATCCGCACACCCAATTCGGCAAGCGCGCGGGCGTTTCCGGGGACAAGATCCAGCCCGATATCGGCGGCATTGACGATGACGAAACTGTCACCCCCGAAGGCCGTGTCGACGCGTAGCGGCCCTACCCCCGGCACATCGATGCGCGCGTCCAGTTCCACCGCGAAACTTGGCAGGTTCTCGACCGCCACACGGGTGACCTTGCCATTCTCACAGGTGGCGCGGACATGAACCAGCCCGCCGGGGGCCTCCAGCGTCAGGTCCGTCACCGGCTCCTGCATCGCGACGATCCCGGTTTCCAAAAGGACAGTCGCCACGCAGATGGAGTTGGACCCCGACATCGGAGGCGTATCGGCGGGCTCCATGATGATGAACCCCGCATCCGCGCGCGGGTCCTTCGGCGGCACCAGAAGGTTCACGTGGCGAAAGACGCCACCGCGCGGCTCGTTCAGCATCAACGCCCGCAGGGTGCCGTCCTCGGCGATCCAGCGGCGCTGCTCCCAAAGCGTATCGCCCGGCGGCGGGGCGACGCCGCCGGTGATGACGTCGCCGACCTCGCCCGCCGCATGGGCCGAGACAGTGTGAATGACGCGGGTCGTCCTCACAGGGTCAGGATTGTCGACCCGGTGGTCTTGCGCGCCTCGAGCGCGCGATGCGCCTCGGCCACGTCCTCCAGCGGGAAACGCTGGTCGATGCGGATCTGCACATCACCCGCCTCGACCTTTTCGAACAGGTCGCGCGCCATCTGCTGGCAGGTCTCGTGATCGGCGATATGGGTAAACAGCGTCGGCCGCGTGATCTTGAGGGATCCCTTGGCCCCCAGCGTGGCAACGGCAAAGGGCGGCACCGGACCGGACGCATTGCCGAAGGAAATCATGAAGCCCAAGGGGCGCAAGCTGTCGAGGGACCCCTCGAACGTGTCGGCGCCCACGGCATCCATCACGACGTCCACGCCCTTGCCATCGGTCAGTTCCTTGACCCGGGCGACCCAATCCTCGTCGCGGTAATTGATGCAGGCATCGGCCCCATGGTCGAGCGCCAACTGGCACTTGGCATCGGTGCCTGCGGTCCCGATCAGGCGGATGCCGTCCGACTTGGCCCATTGGCAGGCAATCAGCCCCACGCCCCCGGCAGCGGCGTGAAACAGCACGGTGTCGCCCGCCGCGATCGGGGTCGTGCGCCGGAACAGGTATTGAACTGTCAGCCCCTTCAGCATCATCGCCGCGCCTTCTTCGAAACTGATGGCATCCGGCAACGGGCAGACCTGGGCCGCAGGCATCACGCGTTCGGCGGTGTAGGCCCCCGGGGGTTGGGCCGCATAGGCGGCGCGATCGCCGACCTTGAGATGCGTCACGCCCTCGCCCACCGCTTCGATCACGCCCGAGGCCTCCATCCCCAACGCATGGGGCAGTTCCATGGGATAAAGGCCAGAGCGCTGGTAGCAATCGATGAAGTTCAGGCCCACCGCCTTGTGGCGGATGCGAATTTCGCCCGGGCCGGGGTCCCCGACCTCGAGATCGACGATCTTGAATTTTTCCGGGCCGCCATGGGCCTCGATGATCGCGGTTTTCACAATGGTCTTCCCCTCTGCTGGTGTTGCGCCAAGGTTAGCCGGGACGCGGGCGCCGTCCAGCCTATTTGATTGTGCTGCGCAGGATGGTATGCGGCCTCGCGCGGACAGGTTGCGCCCAGGCGCCAAAAGGTCGGACCCATGGATCACTTTCTTTATCGCGACGGCACATTGCATGCCGAGGATGTGCCGATCCGCGAGATCGCGGCGACGGTCGGCACGCCGTTCTACGTCTATTCCTGCGCAACCCTGACCCGCCATTACCGCCTGTTCGAAGAAGCGCTGGATGGTCTGGATCATCTCGTGTGCTTCGCCGTGAAATCCAATGGCAACCAGGCGGTGCTGACACACCTCGCCAGCCTTGGGGCCGGGATGGATGTTGTCTCGGGCGGGGAATACCTGCGCGCGAAAGCGGCCGGCGTGCCGGGTGAGCGGATCGTTTTCTCCGGCGTCGGCAAGACCGAGGACGAAATGCGGTTGGCGCTGGACGGCGGCATCCGGCAGTTCAACCTCGAAAGCGAGCCCGAAATGCGCCGCCTGTCCCGCGTCGCGGTCGAGATGGGCAAGGTCGCGCCCGTCACGATCCGGGTGAACCCGGACGTGGATGCCCGCACGCATGAAAAGATCGCCACCGGCAAATCCGAGAACAAGTTCGGCATCCCCATCGCCCGCGCCCGAGAGGTCTATGCCGAGGCGGCCGCCCTGCCCGGGCTGGAGGTGATCGGCATCGACGTCCATATCGGCAGCCAGTTGACCGACCTCGAACCCTTCGAGATCGCATATGAAAAAGTGGCCGAGTTGACCCGGACCCTGCGCGCCGATGGCCATGACATCCGGCGCCTGGACCTTGGTGGCGGCCTCGGCATCCCCTACGAGCGGTCGAACAGCGCGCCGCCCCTGCCCATCGAATACGGCGACGTCATCAAGCGCACCGTCGGCGACCTCGGCGTCGAGGTCGAGATCGAGCCGGGGCGCCTGATCTCGGGCAACGCGGGCCTGCTGGTGGCGGGCGTGATCTACGTCAAGGAAGGGGAGGGGCGCGATTTCCTCATCCTCGACGCTGCGATGAACGACCTGATCCGCCCTGCCATGTATGGCGCTTGGCACGATATCGTGCCGGTCGAAGAGCCTGCGGCAGGCGTGGAACAGCGCCCCTTCGACGTGGTCGGCCCGGTCTGCGAGAGCGGTGACACCTTCGCCAAGCAACGCCACCTGCCCCCCATGGCCGAGGGCGATCTGGTGGCCTTCCGCTCGGCCGGGGCCTACGGAGCGGTCATGTCCTCGGAATACAACACGCGCCCCCTGATCCCCGAGGTCCTGGTGAAGGATGATCACTTCGCTGTCATCCGGGCGCGTCCGACATTTGACGAGATCATCAAACGCGATACTGTTCCCGAGTGGCTATGAGGCCCGGCAGACGGGGCGATCCCGCCCCGAAAGGGAATTCGTGACCGAAGACACCACCCCGAGAGAGGCAGCCCTGCAGCGCCTGATCTGGCCCCTTCGCCTGACGCGACTGGGGATGGTGGCCGAACGTGCGACGCGGGCCTTCTGGCCGCTCTGGTCACTCCTGTTTCTGACCGTCGCAGGCTTTGCCTTCGGCCTCGCCACGGCCCTGACACAGATGCAGCTTTGGGCCGTGATCGGCCTCTTGGCTGTCGGCCTCATCTGGGCGGTCCTCCATGGCCTGCGCCGGTTCCGCATGCCGAGCCGCAGCGAAGCGCTGGAGCGGCTGGACGCGACCATGCCGGGGCGGCCGATCACGGCGCTGATGGACCACCCCGCCGTGGGCGCGAACGACCCGGCCAGCCAATCGGTCTGGGCCGCGCATGTGGCGCGCATGGCCGAACGCGCCAGCCACGCCCACGCCCCGCAACCCGATCTGCGCCTGTCTGACCGCGACCCCTATGCCCTGCGTTACATGGCGGCGACGGCGCTTGCGATGGCCCTGCTGTTCGGCACGCTCGGGCGCGTGTCCGAGCTCGGCGAAGCGGTTGTGCTTGGACCTGGCGCAGCCTCTGCCAGCGGGCCGTCCTGGGAGGGCTGGGTGGAGCCGCCGATCTACACCGGGCTGCCTTCCCTTTACCTCGCCGATATCACCGCCGCGAGGTTCGAGGCGCCCGCCGGGTCGCGCATCAGCCTGCGTTTCTATGGCGACCCCGGCGAGATCACGGTTGAGACAAATATTGGCGACCTGCCCCCGGCCGGCGATCAGCCCTCCCTGTCGCGCAATGTGACGCTGGCCCGCTCGGGCAGCCTGTCGATCTACGGCCCCTCGGGCGCGCGCAGTTGGGATATTTCGATGCTGGCCGATGCCCCTCCGTCAGTCGCGTTGGAGGGCGAGGTGGAACCGGGTCCCCCGGGCCAGATGCAGTTGAGCTACACCGCGTCCGATGATTACGGGGTCGTTTCGGGCACCGCCACCCTGCGCCTGGACGCCGAGGCAGCCGACCGCCGCTATGGTTTGCGCATCGATCCCGAACCGCGCGAGCCGCTGGTGCTTGACCTGCCGATGCCGTTTCGCGGCGGGCGCGAGGACTTTACAGAGGTGATGGTCGAAGACCTGTCCGAGCATCCCTTCGCCAACCTGCCCGTCAGCCTGACTCTGACCGTCACCGATGATGCGGGCCAGATCGGGACGGTCAGCTATAACGTGCCGCGCCTGCCCGGCCGCCGCTTTTTCGACCCGCTGGCAAACGCGATCATCGAGATGCGCCGCGATATCCTTTGGAACCGCGAAAATGCAGAACGCGCAGCGGATCTGTTGCGCGCCATCACCTTCCACCCCGAGGACGACCTCGACGAGGGCGTTTACCTGCAACTGCGCACCGCAATCCGTCGGCTGGAATCGGGCATCGACTCGATCAGCGCCGAGACCCGCGACCAAGTGGCGGACATCCTCTGGAACGCCGCGCTTGAGCTGGAAGACGGCGATCTGGACGATGCTTTGGAACGACTTCGGCGCGCGCAGGAGCGTCTGTCCGAGGCCATGCGACAGGGCGCCAGCGACGAGGAAATCGCGCAGCTGATGCAGGAACTGCGCGAGGCCATGAACGACTACATGCAGCAACTGGCCGAGAATGCCGAACCGAGTGACGGCACTGACCAGCCCGACCAAGGCGAGCGCATGGAAATGTCCATGGCGGACCTCGACGAAATGCTGCGCCGGATCGAAGAGCTGATGCAGGAAGGCCGCACCGCCGAGGCGCAGGAAATGCTCAATGCGCTCCAGCAGATGCTGGAAAACATGGAAATCACGCAAGGCGAGGGCGGGGACGGGCCGCAAACTCCCGGCCAGCAGGCGATGGAGGGGCTTCAGGACACGCTGCGCGAACAGCAGGAACTCTCGGACGACAGTTTCAGCGAATTGCAGGAGCAGTTCGGCGGCCAGCCCCAAGGCCAACCGCAACCGGGGCAACAACCCGGCCAGCAGGGCCAGCAGCCCGGTCAGCAACAGCCCGGGCAACAAGGTCAGCAACCCGGCCAACAGCCGGGGCAGCCAGGCCAGCAACCGGGCCAGCAACAGGACGGGCAGATGCCCGGTGATCAGCAAGGCGCGGGCCAGGGCGGCGAGAATGACGGCATGACCTTGGCCGAACGGCAAGAGGCGCTGCGCCGGCAATTGGAGGAACAGGCCCGTCGCCTGCCCGGCACCGGCAGCGAAGCTGGCGACGAGGCGCTGCGCCAGTTGGACGAGGCGGGCCGCGCGATGGACGAAGCCGCCGAAGCCCTGGAAAACGGCGACATCGCCGGGGCGCTCGACCTGCAATCCGAGGCGATGGAAGGCCTGCGCGAAGGAATGACGGAACTGGGCCGCGCCTTGGCGCAGGACGAAGGGCGTGAGGCGGGCCAGGGGCAAGCCGAAGGATCCATGGCGCCCGACCGCCCGCTGCAAGACCCGTTGGGGCGTCAGGCCGGAAACTCGGGCTCGATGGGATCGGACGAGGACATGGAAACGCGCGAGGAGCTTTACCGGCGGTCACGCGAGTTGCTGGACGAGTTGCGTCGTCGGTCCTCGGAACAGGAACGTCCCCAGATCGAACTCGACTACCTGCGCCGACTTCTCGACCAGTTCTAAGGCTTGGCTTACTCGGCGGTCTCGTCGGTCCCGACCAGATCGCGCGCGGTCTGATCCAGGGTGAAGCGGGCCGTGTCGATCAAGCCGACATACCGCTCGATCACCGGTTCGGCAGCGGGAAGCCAGCCGATCGCACGCTCGTGATTGACGTAAAGCCATGCCAGCATGGCGGCGACCATCACCGTCAGGCCAAACCCGATCCGAACGCCCTGGCGACGGCGGAACGAGGCATCGACCGTCTCAATGTCGCTTGCATCCTCCTCGGTGGCGGCCCTGTCCCCGGTGGCGCGAAGGGTGGAATTGATCTCCTCGATATCCGGGAGGAGATCGCGGCGCGCCCCGTCGGTTTGGCTGTCCCGGCCCGATGCTGGGGTTTCGAAGGCCTCCTGCGCATTTTCGAGGTCCGCGTCGTGACCCGGCCGGCGCGCGCGCGCTGCATCCTCGGGTTGATCGAGCGGCATTTCCGATTGGGTCTCTACCGGGTCCGGCTCGCCCCGGCGCAACCGCGCCTCACGATCGGCTTCCTGCCGCAGGATATCGCGCACGGCGGGATCGATCGACCGACGCTCCCGCACGGCGGGCGTCTCTTCACCTGTCTCGGGGTCCGGGGCCGCTGTCTCGTCTGCGGGCGCTTCGGACGCATCGGCCTGTTCGGGGATGTCTTGGGGTGGCCGGGGCGCCTCGGGCTCCGGCTCAGGCATGGGCTCGACGGCGGGTCTGCGACCGGGTTGGAACCAGGTGGTCGCGCAATTGGAGCACTGCACATCCCGACCCTCGGCCGGGATCAGGCTGTCATCCACCTCGTATCGGGCGCCGCAATTCGGGCACGTCAACCGCATGAGACCCAGGTCCTCCGTCGGGGTTTCGGGGCATCGGCACGCGCCCTGCAACCCGCGCTGTTGATAACTTGTAGCAACGCCCCCCAAGCTTTCCAAGCATCGCTTTTCCCGTGGATTTTTCGCGTTGCAGCTTCGCCGCGCAGACTTGCGACCCAGCCGCCGATTGCAACAGGGGCGCATCCGTTGCAAGACAACACCAAGAACAGGTGCGAGGGTTCAGACGTGATCGTGATGGAGGAGGCCGCCTATGGCTACGGGACCGAGCCCTTGCTGGCCGACCTGTCGCTGCAACTCCAGCCCGGATCGTTTCATTTCCTGACCGGCCCATCCGGGGCGGGAAAGACCACCTTTCTCAAGCTGTGCTATGCCGAATTGCTGCCAACGGCGGGGCGTATCCAACTCCTCGGCGTGGACGCCGCCGCGCTGGACCGCGACGGGGTGGCCGACTTGCGCCGACGGATCGGCGTTGTGCATCAGGATTGCCAGTTTCTCGACCATCTGCCGACCTCCGAGAACATCGCGCTGCCCTTGACCGTATCGGGCCGCGCGACGCCGGATCAGGCCGCCAACCTGTCCGAACTGGTCAGCTGGGTCGGTCTGAAATCGCGCGCACATGCCCTGCCCCCGGAATTGTCGGGGGGCGAGAGGCAGCGCGCGGCGCTGGCCCGGGCGATCATCATGGACCCGGATGTCATCTTGGCGGATGAGCCTACGGGCAACGTGGACTGGGACATGTCGCTGCGGCTGTTGCAGCTGCTGGTGGAACTGAACCGCATGGGCAAGACGGTGGTGATCGCGACCCATGACCTCGCCTTGATCCGGGCCGCCAAAAGCCAGGTCCAGGCGCGCGTGCTGCGCATTCAGGGTGGGCATGTGACGGTCGCGGGGGCGGATCTGTGACCGCGCTCGGCGATATCCTGGCCCTTCTCGAGGGCGACGCGCAGGCCGACCGGGTGGTGCCGCGCACGGGTCAGGCCGCGCGCCTGTCGCTCGCCACCTCGGCGGCGATGGCCTTTCTCGCCGTCTTCGCGATGGCGCTGTCCATGGCGTCGGGCCGTTTGGCCGACCGCTGGTCGGACGCCTTGGCGCGCAGCTCGACCATTCGGATCTCGGCCCCCGCAGCCGAATTGGAAGCACAGACCTGGGCGGTCCTCACGGTGCTGGAACAGACCCCCGGGGTCGAGTCGGCCCGCGCCCTGACAGACGAGGAACAACAGGCCCTGCTGGAGCCATGGTTTGGCCCCGAACTTCCAGTGGACGATCTGCCGATCCCGCGCTTGATCGAGGTCAGCGAAACCGCCGAAGGCTATGACGGCGACGGGCTGCGCCAACGTCTGGCCGCCGAGGCGCCGGGCGCCGTGCTGGACGATCACACGCGCTGGCGCCGCCCGCTGGTCGAAGCCGCCGGACGCCTGCGGCTGCTCGGCTGGGTTTCTCTGGTGCTGATCCTCGGCGCGACGGGGGCCATGGTCACGCTGGCCGCGCAATCGGCCCTCGCCGCGAACGAGCAGGTCATTCGCGTGACCCGGCTGGTGGGCGCGCGCGATTCCTACATCGCGCGCGCCTTCGTGCGTCGCTTCACCTTGCGCGCGCTGACGGGGGCGTCGGCGGGAACAGCGCTCGGCATGGTCGCCGTTTTGCTGCTACCGGGCGCAGGCGACAGCGACAGCTTCCTGACCGGCCTCGGTTTCGCGGGGTCGCAATGGCTGTGGCCCTTGGTCATTCCGGTCCTTGCGGCCATCACCGCCTTTATCGCGACACGCGTCGCGGCCTTGCGCACCTTGAGAGGCCTGCAATGATCCAGTGGCTTCGATCCCTGATTTTCATCATCCAGATGTACGGCGCCATGCCCATCATCGCGATCATCTACCTGCCTTGGGCGATGGTCAGCCGCGCCGGTGCGCACGCTGCCTGCCACGCTTATTGCAAATGGGTGATCTGGACGGCGCGATGGATGGTGAATCTGCGATCGGAGGTGCGAGGCACACCACCGACAGACGAGGTTCTGATCGCCGCCAAGCACCAGTCGTTCCTTGACATCATCCTGATCTACAACGCCATTCCGCGCGGCAAGTTCATCATGAAGCGCGAATTGATGTATGCTCCGATCCTTGGGCAATACGCCCTGCGGATCGGCTGTGTTCCGGTCAACCGGGGCAAGCGGGCACAGGCCATCCAGCAGATGATGGCGGGCGTTCAATCCGGCAGGCAGGAACCGGGGCAGTTGATCATCTATCCCCAAGGCACCCGCGTCGCCCCCGGCGTGGATGTTCCTTACAAGATCGGCAGCGGGGTCCTCTACCGCGAGTTGGGGCAGCCCTGCGTGCCGGTCGCCACCAACGTAGGCGTCTTCTGGCCCCGCCACGGCATCCTGCGCAAACCGGGACTGGCGGTGGTGGAGTTCCTTCCACGGATCGAGCCGGGCCTGCCGACCAATGACTTCATGGCCCGCTTGACGCACGAGGTCGAAACGGCCTCGGACGCGCTGATGGCGGAGGCCGGATTCCGGAAGAGGTCAGAATGAAATTCATTGAGACGCTTCGAGATCTCGAAACCGTCTACGATGCCGAGATCGTACCCGCCGCACTGACCAAGGTCGCCGACCACCTGACGCCGCTCTATCGCACATGGGTCGAGGCCGCGCGGTTTTGCATCCTGACAACCGTTGGACCGGAGGGCACCGATGGCAGCCCCCGAGGCGATGACGGCCCGGTGGTGCGCGTGTTGGATGCCCGCACCCTCGCCCTGCCCGACTGGCGCGGAAACAACCGGATCGACAGCCTGCGCAACATCGTGCGCGATGGGCGCGTCAGCCTCATGTTCATGGTGCCCGGGTCGAACAATGTCGTCCGGGTGAATGGCACCGCCCGGCTGACCGCCGACCCCGAGATGACCGAACGTTTCGAACAGCGCGGCAAGCATCCCCGAAGCGTGATCATCGTCGAGATCGGGGAGGTCTATTACCAATGCGCCAAGGCCCTGATGCGCTCGGGCTTGTGGGTGCGGGGGGACGAAAGCGCGCGTGTTCCCACCGCCGGCCAGATGAACCGCGAGATGGACGCAGGCTTTGATGCCGAAACCTACGACCGGACCTATCCGGACCGTGCGAAAGGGCGCATGTGGTAGCCCGCGTCCTGAGCCTTTTCTTTTTCGCGGCAGGCGCGATCTTCCTGCTGCTTCTGGCCGTGCTCGCGGGCTACTCCCTGACCGGTAATATGTATGAATGTGGCAATGGGGGCGGGTTCTGCCGCGACGGGCTGAGCGCGCTCTATATCGGGTTGATCCTGCTGACCGCTGCGGTCGCCAGCTTCACCATCGGCGCATGGATCAAGGGCGCGGGCTAGGCCGCGCCGATCTCGCTCAGGGACACATCCGCCTCGTGGTCGCGGCCATACGCGACGAGGCCAATCGAGCGCACCTCTTCCGGGGCGATGCGCGCCCGCATGAGCCGGCCTGACGGCGCAAAATCGACAAGGGGCAGTGTCACGTCCGACCAGTCCGAGCCGGCCACGAAGCCCGCCTGATAGTATTGCCAAGGGAGCCGCGTGCGCGTCGTGCGCAGGTGAATGAAATAGCGTTCGCCGTTGCCACGCACCCGAAGGCGCAGAGCGGTCGTTCCGGGCGACAACCCTTCGGGCAGCGCCGTCCGCGTCTGGATGAAACCGCCCCGATTCTCAGTGGAAACCGTTCCGGTCAGGCGGATTGCCCCGCCTTCGAGCCGGGCTTGGCCCTGCGAAACACCGCCCATGACGGTGTCGGCGAGGTAGGACCAGTCGAGATCTGTGACAGGTGTCATGGCTCCAAGCTCCAGCGCGGTCGCGGCGCGGGGCCAGGACAGCAGAGAGACAGGCACAAGCGCAAGCAAAGCCCGGCGAGAGATCACGCAGCCAGCCCCTTCGACCCCATGTCGAGATACTTGCGGCGACGCGATGCAATCAGATCCGCGCCTCCGGCGTCCTTCAGTTGCGCCAGCATCGAGCGGATGGCTTTGCCGACCTCGGCAATCGTCGCCTCGGTATCGCGTTGCGCGCCGCCCGTCGGCTCCTTGATGACAAGGTCGCAGACCCCAAGCTTGTGCAGGTCCTGGGCTGTCAGGCGCAACGCCTCGGCGGCTTCGCGCATCTTCTCGGCATCCTTCCAGAGGATCGAGGCGCAGCCTTCGGGCGAGATGACCGAGTAGACGGAGTGTTCCAGCATCGCGAGCTTGTCAGCGGTGGCAAAGGCCACGGCGCCGCCTGAACCGCCCTCGCCGATGATGATGGAGATCAGGGGCACGCCGATCTGCAGGCATTTCTCGGTCGACCGGGCGATGGCCTCGGACTGGCCGCGCTCCTCCGCGCCCTTGCCAGGATAGGCACCGGGCGTGTCGACCAGCGTAATCACCGGCAGGCCGAAACGATCGGCCATATCCATCAGGCGCACGGCCTTGCGATAACCCTCGGGCCGGGCCATGCCGAAATTGCGCTCGATCCGGGTCTTGGTGTCGTGGCCCTTTTCATGGCCGATCACCACGACGGGCTGATCGTCGAACCGCGCCAGTCCGCCCATGACTGCATGGTCATCGGCAAAGTTCCGGTCCCCGGCCAGCGGCGTGTATTCCGTGAAAAGCGCCTTGATATAGGCCTCGCAATGCGGGCGCTGCGGATGGCGCGCCACCTGGCATTTCCGCCAGGGCGTGAGGTTCTTGTAGAGATCCACCAGCATGTCCGCGGCCTTGCGGTCCAGGGCGGCCGCTTCGTCCGCGACATTGGCCCCTTCGCTGCGGCGGGCAAGCGCGCGCAGTTCCTCGGCCTTCCCCTCAATTTCAGCGAGCGGTTTTTCGAAGTCGAGATAGTGCATGGCGGCGTTCATCCGTTGCGTGGCATCCCGCGTTATATGGCTGGGGCGCTGGCCGGATGCAACAAGCCGCGGCACGGGCCGCGGCTTGGATCAGGTGCTTGGACCGGAAAAACCATCACGAAGGTTTTTCGGCGCCGAAGATTGTTCGAGAACAATCTTCCTGTCAGCTGGCCGCGATCATCTCGGCCTGTTTGACGATCACCTCGGCCTGCTTGATGGACGCGATATCGACCAGACGGCCCTTGTAGACGGTCGCCCCCGCGCCTTCGGCCTTGGCCTTTTCCATCGCCTCCAGGATCTCGCGCGCCTCGGCCACGGCTTCCTCCGACGGGGTGAAAACCTCGTTGGCCAGCGTCACCTGCTTGGGGTGGATCGCCCATTTGCCGACCATGCCCAGCGTAGCCGAGCGGCGCGCCTGCGCACGGAAGCCCTCATCATCCGAGAAATCACCAAACGGGCCGTCGACCGGCAGCACCCCATGGGTGCGGCAAGCCGCGACGATGGCCGCCTGCGCCCAATGCCACGGATCGCTGTAATAGCGGCTGCCCTCGTGGTGCATGTAGTAGTTTTCCTGCGTGCCACCGATGCCGGTGGTCTGCATCCCCATCGAGGCCGCGAAATCGGCGGCACCCAGGCTCATGGCATGCAAGCGGGGCGAAGAAGCCGCGATTTCCTCGACATGGGCGATGCCGGCGGCCGATTCGATGATGACCTCGAAGCCGATCTTCTTGGTCCGGCCCATGGCCGCCTCGATCGACGTGACCAGCGCGTCGACCGCGTAGATATCGGACGCATTGCCGACCTTGGGGATCATGATCTGGTCCAGCCGTTCGCTGGCCTGTTCCAGCAGGTCGACCACGTCACGATACCAGTAGGGGCTGTCGAGGCCGTTGACCCGCACGCTGAGCGTCTTGTTACCCCAATCGACGCTGCCGATGGCTTCGATCACGTTCTTGCGGGCCGCGTCCTTGTCATCGGGGGCGACCGAATCCTCGAGGTCGAGGTTGATCACGTCCGCATCGGAACTCGCCATTTTCTCAAAGATCGCAGGGCGCGACCCCGGGCCGAACAGCTGGCAACGGTTGGGGCGGGCGACGGGTTGCGGCTGGATGCGAAAGCTCATGGCGGCTCCTCGGGTGTATGCGACAGTATATTTCGTAAGAGTCGCGCCGAGGGATAGAATGCTGCGCGCGCAAGCGCAAGTGCTGCGCCGCCGCAAAACGCGGTTGCTCGTGCGCGTTAGCGACGTCGGTCGCGGTTCCGGGTCCGGCGACGCTGCGCGGCCTCGGTCGGGATCAGGATCAACGCCGCCGCCGCGCCCACGATGGCGTCGACACCCGGCGATCCGAGACTGAGGTGAAACAGCGACCGCAGGAAATAGAGGACCAGCACGGCACCAAAGGCGATCAGCACCGAGGGGACAATGCCATTGTGCGTCCAGCCCCATTTTTCGAACAGGAAGGCGACGATACCGGCCAGCATCAGCGAGCCGAAGAACGAAAACAGGATCATCTCAACCTTCCCCTTGTTCAGCGCCCAACACCGTTCCGGGCGTCAACCGCGCCCCGCGCAGCCAATCACCGGCCGCCATGGGCGCTTTACCCTCGGGCTGAACGCGCGTGACCTCGACCGCACCTCGGCCACAGGCGATGGTCAAACCGGTCAGAACCTCACCCGCTGTGCCGCTGCCATCTGCCATGCGCGAGGCCAGCAGTTTCACCCGCTTGCCGTCGATCATGGTCCAAGCCCCCGGGAAAGGCGAGAGACCACGGATCTTGCGATCAACGGTCTCGGCGGGATCGGCCCAGTCGATGCGGGCCTCGGCCTTGTCGATCTTCTCGGCATAGGTGACGCCCTGCTCGGGCTGGGGCTCCGGCGTCAGGTCAGGCAGCTGGTGCAGCGCCTCAAGGATCGCCTCGGCGCCCAAGATCGACAGGCGATCATGCAACTCGGCGGCGGTTTCCTCGGCCCCTATGGGGATGGCGCGGCGCAAAAGAACGGGGCCGGTATCAAGGCCCGCCTCCATCTGCATGATGCAGACGCCGGTCTCTGCATCGCCGGCCATGATCGCGCGCTGGATTGGCGCCGCCCCGCGCCAGCGCGGAAGAAGGCTGGCATGGATGTTCAGGCACCCCTGTTTCGGCGCATCCAGAACGGGCTGCGGAAGGATCAGACCGTAGGCGACGACCACGGCCAGATCTGCGTCCAAGGCCGCGAATTCCTTCTGCGCCTCGTCATTTCGCAGGCTCTTGGGATGCCGGACGGGCAAGCCATGCGCCTCGGCAGCCAGGTGCACCGGGCTTTTTCGTTCCTTCTTGCCGCGCCCGGCGGGACGGGGCGGCTGGCAATAGACGCATGCAATCTCGTGCCCATCCGCCACCAGTGCATCGAGGACGGGAACCGAGAAATCAGGCGTGCCCATGAAGATAACGCGCATCAGGCGGTCTTCCTCGCTTTGCGCAGCAGCATGTCGCGCTTCACCTTGGACAGGTTGTCGAAGTACATGCGCCCGTTCAGATGATCGATCTGGTGCTGAACCGAGGTGGCCCAAAGCCCGGTGAACTCGCGGCGCACCCGCATGCCGTGGTGATCGGTGAAGGCCACGGTCACCGGGTGCGGGCGGATGATCTTTGCACTGACGCCGGGCAGGTTCGGGCTGGCCTCGTCATGCGGGCGGGTTCCGGGGCCAGATGCCACGATCTCAGGGTCGGCCAGCCGAACGGCAAAGCCGCGTTCGTCGCTGGCATCGACCACGGCGAGGCGCAGCATCACCCCGATCTGCGGCGCGGCGAGGCCGACGCCCGGCATCGCCTCCATCGTGTCGATCATGTCGTCCCAGATCGCGCGGATCTTGTCGGTGATCTCACCCACGGGCTCGGCCGGGGTGCGCAGCCGCTTGTCGGGCCAGGGGATGCACGGACGCGCCGTCATGCCGCCATACCATCGGTGATGAGAATGCCGTCCAAATGGTCGCGCTCGTGCTGGACGCAGACCGCGTCGAACCCGCCGAACCGCGCCTGTTGCGTTTGGCCCGTAAGCGATTGCCACCGCAACTCGACCCAACGGGGCCGCTTGATGCGCACAGGTTGGCCGGGGATCGACAGGCAGCGTTCCTCGTACTCGGCCATTTCGGTCGCGGCCGCGATGATCTCGGGGTTCACGAAAACCATGGGGCTTGGCGCCCCCTCTTTCCATGTTGTGTCCATGACGAAAATGCGCGCGGCCACACCGATCTGCGGCGCGGCAAGCCCTCGCCCCTCGGCGGCATAGAGCGTCTGAATCAGGTCCATCGCCAGGTCGCCCAGCGCGCCATCGAACCGCTCGACCGGCGCGCAGACCTGCGACAACACCGGGTCCGGGGCAAGGACGACCGGGCGCACCGCCATCAGCCGGCTTCCCGCGCGCGCTCTTTCTTGAGCTTGACCATCTTGCGGGTGATCATCTGTCGCTTCAACGGCTTGAGATAGTCGATGAACAGCTTGCCGTTGAGGTGATCGATTTCGTGCTGCACGCAAGTGGCCCACAGCCCGTCGAAGGTTTCGCGCTGCGCGTTGCCGTTTGGATCCATCCATTCGACGGTCACCTCGGCAGGGCGTTCGACATCCGCGAAGATTTCAGGGATGGACAGGCACCCCTCTTCGTAAACGCTGGTTTCGTCCGATTGCGCGACGATCTGGGGGTTGAACATGGCGAGCGGTCGCGGCGCGGCGGCTTCGTCCGTGCCCTTGGCACAATCCAGAACGATCAGGCTGGTCATAACACCGATCTGAGGCGCCGCGAGGCCGATACCCGGCGCGCCATACATCGTTTCCAACATGTCATCGGCCAGCACCCGCAACTCGTCCGACAAATCGGGCACGGGGGCGACGACCTTTTTCAAGCGTGGGTCGGGATGGATCAAGATGGGCCTTTGCATGCTGGTGAGATAGGCGATCCGGCACGCGGTCGCAACTGACCGCGACCCTATGGCTTGACCTTCCGCCAGCAAGGCCGGAGAAATTCACAGGCATCGCGCGAGACGCGAAACACCTGAAAGTCATCTTTTCCCATCTATGAGCACAATGCAGAACACCTGTTCCAATAATGCGTATTGAAATAGGATCATCATTCTGCTTCTTGGGGAAAATGCGAACGAAGCGGAGTCCAGGGGCACTTACATGAGTTTCGACGAGATCATCGACCGACGCGGCACCCATTGCGTGAAATGGGACATGATGGACACGCTCTACGGCGTCTCCCCGGATACAGGTTTGGCCATGTGGGTCGCCGATATGGATTTCCGGCCACCCAACTGCGTGCAGGAGGCCGTTCGCGGGATGCTCGATCATGGCATCTACGGCTATTTCGGCGATGACAGCGCCTACAAGGGTGCGATCCAGTGGTGGATGGAAAACCGCCACGGATGGGCGGTGGACCCGGATTGGATCTTCACGACACATGGCCTGGTGAACGGCACCGCGATGTGCCTCGATGCGTTCACGAAGGAAGGCGACGGCGTGGTTCTGTTCACGCCCGTGTATCACGCGTTCGCTAAGGTCATTCGCGCCTCGAACCGCGACCTGCGGGAATTGCAGATGCCCATCGAGGATGGCACCTACCGCCTCGATTTCGAGGCGTTCGACGCCCAGATGACCGGCAATGAGAAGATGCTGGTCTTCTGCTCGCCCCATAACCCCGGCGGCCGCGTCTGGACCCGCGAGGAGTTGGAGGGCGTGGCCGAGTTCGCGCGCCGCCATGACCTGATCGTGGTGTCGGACGAAATCCACCATGACCTCGTGATGCCGGGGCAGTCGCACATCCCGATGGCCAGGATCGAAGGGCTGGATGACCGGTTGGTGATGATGACGGCGGCCACCAAGACCTTCAACATCGCGGGGGCACATGTTGGCAACGTGATCATCCCCGACCCAGATCTGCGCGCGCGCTTCGGCGCACGGATGATGGCCCTTGGCATGTCGCCCAACAGCTTCGGCCTGCACATGGTCACCGCCGCCTATTCGCCCGAGGGTGCAGCCTGGGTGGATGACCTGATGGCCTATATCGCCGCCAATGCCGAGGTGTTCGATGCGGGCATCGCCGCCATTCCCGGTGTCACCTCGATGCCGCTGCAAGCCACTTACCTGTCCTGGGTCGATTTCTCGGGCACCGGCATGAGCCGCGAGGAATTCACCACCCGGGTGGAGAAAGAGGCCGGCATCGCCGCCAACCATGGCCCGACCTTCGGCAAGGGCGGCGAGACCTGGATGCGCTTCAACCTCGCCGCGCCGCGCTCGGTGATCGAAGACGCGGCCGGCCGCCTGCAAAGCGCCTTTGCCGATTTGCAGTAAGGCTCAGGCGCCCCGGCGTTGCCGCAACAGATAAAGGGCGAGGCTGCCGATCACGATGGCCCCGCCCACCAACATCAGCGGGGTCGGCGCCTCGCCATAGCCCAGCCAGACCCAAAGCGGGCCAAGCACCGTTTCCAGCAGCATCAGAAGCGACACATTCGCCGCAGCCGTGTGCCGCGAGGCCAGCGACAGCGCAAAGAACCCTACGGGCAGGATCACAACACCGGTGATCGCGATGGCCCAGACCGCCCCCTGCCCCATCTGCGCGGGTCCTGTGATCGCCACGCCCACCAACCCCGCCATCAATGCCCCTGTGCCCACGGCGGGCAGAATGGGCAACCCGCCCGCCCGCCGGATCAGCACGAAGGAAAAGGCGAGGCAGGCGGCCACCCCCAATCCCATCGCCCCGCCCAGCAGGCTGGCCACATCCCAAGGCGCACTGGCGTCGGGCTTTCCCAGGATGGCCAACGCGATGCCTGCCAGCACCGCGGCGATGGTGGCCCATGTCGCACGGCTTGTCGGCTCCCCCAGCATCAGGCGTGAAAACACGGCGGCAAAGACCGGCACCGTGGCCACGCCCAGCAAGACCACCGTCACAGGTGCAATGGCGATCCCGATGGCAAAAAATGCCCCGTTCACCGCCTGCGACAGCGCCACGCCAAGCCCCGAAATCGTCGCCAATGCCCTGATGTCCGCACGTAGGTGTCCCCTGTGCAAGACCGCCCATGTCGCCAGCATCACCACCCCCATCAGGGTGCCCCGCCAGCCCATCATCTGCACGCCGCTCATCCCCGAGATGCGCATCAGAAGCGTGTCGGGGGTCAGGGCCAAGGCCCCAAACGCGGCCAGCGCAAGGCCGAACAGGGGATGACGCGACCTCACCCCAAAGCCTCGACAAGCGCGGCCTCGTGCCCGTGACCAAGGATCCACCCCTCGACCGGGTCGCCCTCGGCCAGCAACGCATTCAACCGCTCCGGCGCAAGGCGCGACAAGGCCCGCGCCATCGACTGCACCTGCACGGCATCCAGAATGTCGCCGGGGCCAACCTGCGCCTTGATCGCCTCGTCGATCAGGCCGGGGTACACCTCGGCCAGAACGATCGGCGCGCCGGCCGACTGAAACGGCGCCACCGCAAGGTCATCGCCATACCGCATCCGCAAGGCCTGCAAGCGCGGAATCCCCAAGAGCGCCTGCGACCCGACCGAGCCCGCCCCCAAGAGCTGAAAACAGGTCTTTGCGCGGGGGATCAGCCGCTCGATCCCGCGCCGCTCGTCGAAGGGAAACCCGGCATAAGTAGGTTTGTGAAACGGCAAGTCCGGGATCTCGCGCCCCTGCGGATGGCCCCAAAACGGCCCCTCCTGCCCGAACAACCGATTGAGATCAGCCGCCACCTCGAAGCGGTTGTTGCCATTGCGCTCATCATCCGCGATCCGGTCCGCCAGATCGGCCCAGATCGCCAGCGGATCATCCGAGCCGGTGACCGCCCGCCCGAACCCCGCCGGATAGGCAAAGGGGAAATCGAACGCCGCCAGCACCCGGCGGCCGGCCCGCCTCTCGCCATCCAGAAGCCCGGTCAACCAGCGCATCGCATGGGCACGCGTGCGGTGGTAGCTGCCCGTGATCCGCCCATCCCGGACCATGCCTATATGAATCGCATCCTTGCTGGGTTTCGCAGGCGATGGCGCGGCACGGGCCGACCAGTCGACCACGAGAATCGTGTCAAACGCCATCGCCTGCGCCATCAGCATCGCTTCGGCCTGTGCCAGATCTTCGGCTGTGTTCACGTTGAAGAACGCGTCCGCGTCGTCGAACCGCACGATCCGTGCTCCGACACTTTCTGCCCAGACCCGCACCTTGCGGGCCCCTTTTCCCAGCGCGGCACGCAGATCGTCCCGCAAATCGACCGACCAGAGCCCAATGACCGGATGCAGCCCACCGTCTGTTTCCGCCACAACCGCCGAGGCTTGCACCGCTTCCAGGCGCGCGACCAGATCCCGCGGTAGAAAAGGTGTGTCGACAGCCACGGTAACGACGCGGTCTGCGCCACAAGCCGCCGCCCAATCCATCGCGGCCAGCACGCCCCCGAGGGGGCCCTGCCCCGGCACGGCATCAGGAATGACCGGCATGCCAAGGGATCGATACAGACCGGGATCAGACGCATTTACGGCCAGCGCCGCACATTGCGACGCCATCCGACCTGCAACATGTGACACCAGAGGCCGCCCGGCGAGGCTCACAAAAGGTTTGCCACCTCCAAGGCGCCGCCCTTCGCCCCCGGCAAGGATGACGCAAGGCATTCCGCTCATTTCAACCGCCATGACATGCCGTCATCCTCCGCATCACCATTGCGCGTTTGCATCCCGCGCCGGACCGGTCTAACCCGCCGGAAACACAGGGGTAGACCACGTCATGCCATCTGCCAATTCCCTCCGCGCCGCCTTCTGGCGCGGCGCGCGCGATGCCGCGCCCTTCATCATCGTCGTCGTGCCCTTCGGCGCGCTCTTCGGCGTGGTCGGAACCGAGGCCGGTCTCGACCTCTGGCAGGTGATGGGCTTTTCCTTCCTCGTCATCGCCGGGGCCTCGCAATTCGCCGCCCTGCAACTGATGACCGAGAATGCGCCTGCCTTCGTCGCCGTCGCCTCGGCGCTGGCGGTGAACCTGCGCATGGCGATGTATTCGGCCTCCCTCGCGCCACATCTCGGGGCCGCGCCGATCTGGAAACGCGCGCTGATTGCCTATCTGACCGTCGATCAGACCTACGCGCTCGCCGTGCAACGCTACGAGGACGCGCCCAAAGCGCCCCTTGCAGAGAAGGTCGCCTTCTTCTTCGGCGCCTGCCTGCCCATTGTGCCGCTCTGGTATCTTGCCTCGCTCGCCGGGATCCTCGCCGGAAGCGCCATCCCCGCCGACTGGGGCCTCGATTTCATCGTGCCGATCACCTTCCTCGCCCTTGTCGCGCCCGGACTGCGCACGATGGCCCATGTCGCCGCCGCCCTCGCCGCGATCACCCTCGCGCTTCTCGCCGCCGGCCTTCCCTGGAACCTGGGGCTCCTTGTCGGCGGCCTCGGCGGCATGATCGTCGGCGCCGAGGTCGAACGCCGCATGACCCGCGCGGGGACCTTCCAATGAATTTCACCGATGCCGAGATCTGGGGGATCATCGCCGCGCTTGGCGCGGGCACGTTCTTGATCCGCTTTTCCTTCCTCGGGCTGATCGGGGACCGGCCTTTGCCCGAGTGGCTGCTGCGGCACCTGCGCTACACGCCGGTCGCGATCCTTCCGGCCCTCGTGGCGCCGCTTGTCGTCTGGCCCGAAGCCACCGGGGGGCAACTGGACCCGACGCGCCTGGGCGCGGCCGGCGTGACGATCACCGTGGGCTACATCCTCAAAAGCCCGCTTTGGGCCATCGTCAGCGGCATCGCCGCCTTCCTCGCCCTCGGCGCGCTGGTCTGATCCATCTTTATCCCGGCAAATATGCTCGGGGGAGCGCGAGGGGGCAGACAGCCCCCTCGCACGGGTCACCTGCGTCAGCAGGCGAAATCCCTCAAACCGGCAAAGCGGTTGTCTTGAACACCGTCTTCAAAGCGAAACTCGACTGCATCTGCGCCACCCCGGGCAGACGGGCGAGCGATTGGCGATGGATCCGCGCGAAATCCTCGGAATCGCGCGCCACGACCTTCAGCATGTAGTCCGCCGTGCCCGCCATCAGGTGACATTCCAAAACGTCCGGCACCCGCGCCACGGCTTTTTCGAAAGCGTCGAGGATCTCGTCCGATTGCCCCTGCAAGCTGATCTCGACGAAAACCGTTGTCACCCGCCCCACGGCCCTCGGGTTCAGCAGCGCCACGTAATCGCGGATCACCCCGGCCGATTCCAGCCGTTGCACCCGCCTGTGACAGGCCGAAGGGGACAGATGCACCTTGTCGCTCAACTCGGCATGAGTCATCCGGCCATCGCGCTGCAATACGCGCAGGATCGCACGGTCCATATCGTCCAATTCTGGAAAAGCGCGAATTTCTTGCGCCATTATTCTCTCCCGTCGGAAATTCGTGCGCTACCCATGCCAGATACCGGGCAGGTTTCAAAGCATGTGATCGTGATTTGCGCGATGATCGGCACAGACAGACGGAAAGGGAGGTTTCCATGCTGATCGGTTGCCCGAAAGAGATCAAACCGCAGGAATACCGCGTAGGCTTGACGCCGGCCGCGGCGAACGAGGCCATCGCCCACGGGCACAGCGTCCTTATCGAGACAGGCGCAGGCGCGGGCGCGGGCTTCGAAGATGACGATTACCGCGCGATTGGCGCCGAGATCGTTGGCACGGCGGGCGAGGTGTTCGAGCGCGCCGAAATGATCGTGAAGGTCAAGGAACCGCAGGCTGTCGAGCGCAAGCGCCTGCGCGCAGGCCAGATCCTGTTCACCTATCTCCACCTCGCGCCCGACCTGGACCAGACCCATGACCTGCTGAACAGCGGCGTGACCGCCATCGCCTACGAAACCGTCACGGCCCCCACCGGCGGGCTGCCGTTGCTCGCCCCCATGTCAGAGGTCGCGGGCAAACTCGCGCCGCAGATGGGCGCCTGGGCGCTGCAAAAGGCGAATGGGGGGCGCGGCGTGCTGATGGGCGGTGTGCCGGGTGTTGCGCCCGCGCGTGTCCTCGTGATCGGCGGCGGGGTTGTCGGAACGCAGGCAGCACGCGTCGCGGCGGGGATGGGGGCCGAGGTCACCGTGCTCGACCGCTCCCTCCCGCGCCTGCGCCAGCTCGACGACCTGTTCCGCGCTGAGTTTCGTACCGGCTATGCCAGCGCCGAAGCCGTGGCCGAGGCCCTGCCGACAGTCGACATGGTCATCGGCGCGGTCCTGATCCCCGGTGCCGCCGCGCCCAAACTGGTCAGCCGCGCGCAACTGGCCAGCATGCAGCACGGCGCGGTCATGGTGGATGTCGCGATCGACCAGGGCGGGTGTTTCGAAACCTCGCACGCCACGACGCACCAGGACCCGATCTACGAGGTGGACGGCATCATCCATTATTGCGTCGCCAACATGCCCGGCGCAGTTGCCCGGTCTTCCACGCTGGCGCTTGGCAATGCGACCATGCCCTTCATGCTGGATATCGCCGACAAGGGCTGGCGGCAGGCCTGCATCGACGATCCGCATCTGCTGGCCGGCCTGAACACCCACGAGGGCAAACTGACGAATTACGAGGTCGGCAAGGCCCTCGGGATCGACGTGACCTCGCCCAGCCTGATCGTGAAAAACTGACCTGACCGCGACGGAATCCTCCGGCGGATGCGTGGGACCAATATTGCCACCTGCATCCCGCCGGAGTTTTCCCGATGTTGAACCGTCTTTCCCCGTATTGGCTTTGGGCATTGCTCAGCCTTCCCCCGGTGCTCTGGACCTACGAGGCGATGACCTCGACCAATGAGCGCATCATCCACATTCTCGTGCACCCGACCGGCGAATGGGCGGCGCGCCTCTTGATCGTCACGATGATGGCGACCCCGCTTATGCTGCTGTTCAAGGGCTGGCGCGGGCCGCGCTGGTTGCGCAAGAACCGCCGTTACCTTGGCGTTGCGGCCTTTGGCTATGCCGCGCTGCACACGGTATTCTACCTGATCGACAAGGGCAGCATGACCCGCGTGCTGGGTGAGTTGGAACGCACCTATATCTGGGCGGGCTGGATCGCCTTCCTGATCTTTGTCCCGCTGGCCATCACCTCCATGGATTACGCGCAGCGGCTGATGGGCAAGCACTGGAAAACGCTGCAACGCACCACCTATGTGGCGGCTGTGTTCACGCTGCTGCACTGGGCCGCCCTGCATAATTGGGATCATCCCGGCGCCGCGATCGTCCATTTCGCGCCGCTCATCGCGCTTGAGGCCTATCGCGTCTGGTACTGGTACCTGCGCCCTCGTGGCCCCCGCCTCGCGAGCGCCTGAGGTCCCTGACAGCACCCAAAACAGGCCCGCCGAAAGCGGCGGGCCTGTTCATTGCACGCAAGATGCATCAATTCGTTTTCAGCGCGTCGCGGATTTCCAGCAGGACTTCCAACTCGGTCGGGCCTTTCGGCGTCTCGGCCTCGGTGCCGGCGTCCTCGGCCTCTTTCGCGGTCGCTTCCTTGATGCGGTTCACCGTTTTCACCAGCATGAAGACGACGAAGGCCACGATCAGGAAATTGATCACCGCCATGATGAAATTGCCAATCGCAAAGACCGGCGCGCCGGCCTCCTGCGCGGAGGCCAGCGACGCGTAGCTTTCACCATCGAGCGCATAGAACCAGCCCGAGAAATCGATACCGCCGGTAAAAAGCGCGATGATCGGGTTGATGAGGTCGCCCACGAGCGACGTGACGATCGCGGTGAAGGCCGCGCCGATGATAATACCCACGGCCATGTCCATGACGTTGCCGCGCGCGATGAAATCCCTGAACTCGTTGAGCATTTGGTCGTTTCCTTGGTTCCTGTTTCCCCGGTGGCCGGACCTTGGCCCGCCCCTCCCGCGACGGAGTGTAGCACCCGGCAATCGAACAGTTGCAAGAAAAACAGGACTCAGACGCCAGCGCGGATCATGTCGGCGGCTTTTTCCGCGATCATCACCGTCGGCGCGTTCGTGTTGCCTCCGACGATGCGCGGCATCACCGAGGCATCGACAACGCGCAGCCCTTCAACGCCGTTCAGCCGCAGATCAGGGGACACGACCGCCTCGGCATCATCGCCCATCCGGCAGGTCCCGACAGGGTGATAGATCGTGTCGGCCCGGGCGCGAATATCGGCTTCGAGCGCGGCATCGCTGCCATCGTTGGGATAAAGCCGCTTGCTCCGCCACGGCGCCAGCGCCTCGGCCCCGAGAATCGTCTCGAGTTGCCGGGCCGCCTTGATCATCACCGCAAGGTCACGCGGGTCGGACAGGAATTTCGGGTCGATCCGGGGCGGAGAGCCGGGCTGCGCACTGGTCAGTCCGACCTCGCCCCGCGAATGGGGATAGAGCGCACAGATATGGGCCGAGAAACCGTCCGCGCCATGAAGTTTGCGCATGTGCTGATCGACGATCCCGATCACGAAATGGATTTGCAGATCGGCATGGTCGAGCGCCGGATCGGATTTCAGGAATGCCCCGCCCTCGGCCATGGGCGACGCAAACAGCCCCTCGCCCGTCGTGCGCCACCGAAGCGCGGCCTTGCCCAAGCGGCCCAAGCCACGCGGGTTGAGCCCGACAACATCGCGCCGGGGCGAGCGGTAGGAGATGACGTGATCAAGATGGTCCTGAAGGTTCTTTCCGACGCCTTCGGATACATGGACCGGGTCGATCCCGTGGGCGCGCAACTGGTCCTCCGGCCCAACCCCGGAGAGCATCAGGATCTGCGGTGAGCCGAACGCTCCAGCCGACAGGATCACGTCACGACGCGCCCGGATGGCGTGCCGACGTCCCTTGCGGCGCACTTTGATACCAGTCGCGCGGCCATCCTCGATCACCACCTTCTCGACAAGCATGCGCGTCAGAACCGTGAGGTTGGGTCGCCCCATCGCCGGGAACAAGTAGGCCGCCGCGACAGAGCATCGTTCCCCTGCCTGCGGCCCGTCGTGGAATTGCGTGACATGGTAAAGGCCCGCCCCATCCGGCGCGCCTTCATTGAAATCGTCGCACCGCGGGATCTGGCATTGCTCGCAGGCGTCAACGAACGCGCGGCTGATCTTGCGCGGCGCGGATTGGGCGCGCACCTGCAAGGGGCCATCCGCGCCGTGGTGCGGCCCAGCCCCGCCTTGAAAGCCTTCGGCGCGCAAGAACAGGGGCTTCACGCTCTCCCAATCCCAGCCGTCGCAGCCAAGATCGGCCCAGTGGTCATAATCTGTCGGGTTGCCGCGGACGTAGAGCATCGCGTTGATGGCAGATGAGCCGCCCAAGGCTTTGCCACGCGGCTGGAACCCGCGCCGCCCGTTCAAGCTCGGTTGCGGAACCGTCTGAAATGCCCAGTTGTTGATGCGCGGTCGGCCCGACACCATCGTGGCCAGCAAAGCAGGCGCGCGGATGAAGATGTCACGCCCGCCACCGCCCGCCTCGATCAGGATGACCGAGGTGTTCGGGTCCTCGGACAAGCGCGCGGCCAGAACGCAACCCGCACTGCCGCCGCCTACGATGACGTAATCCGCCTCCATGCACGCGACACTGCCGCGCCGGTGCGCGCACGCCAAGCGGAACCGTGCGTCAGCCTGGCAGCTTGCCGGTGAGAACGTAGCGCAGAACCTCGACCACCTGGCGCGGCTCTTCGGCCACGGCGAGAGCGGCGGCATGGACCTCTTTCAAGGCATGCTGATGCTCGGGCATGGACAGGACGATCATCGGCTTGCCCAGTGCCGCCGCGTAGCCCGCGTCGAAGGCCGCGTTCCACTGCTTGTATTTCTCGCCGAAGCGGACGACGACAACATCGGCATTCTCGATCCCGTGCCGCGTACGGATGGCATTCACCATCGCGCCCTTATGGTCGTGCCAATACTTGTTGGGCTCTTCCCCAAGGATCGCGACACCGCAATCATCGCTTGCCGCATGATCGGTGACGGGGCCCGAGAAGGTCACGTCCAGATCTTGCGCGCCTTCAACGATCTGCTCGCGCCAGTCGGTGTGGATCTCGCCCGAAAGGTAAACCTTCATGTCTCGCATCCCTTATCTGTGGTTCCGCCCAAAAAGATAAGGCGCGGCTGCTGGCGAGCAAACCGCGCCCTACTGCGTTCCGTTCGCGCCTAGCCGCGCAGCGTGCCGCCCGTGGCCTTGCCGACCTTCTCGATGATCTTCGCCGCCACGGACTCGATCTCTTCTTCGGTCATGGTGCCCTTGGTCGGCTGCATCCGCACGGTCAGCGCGATGGATTTCTTGCCCTCGCCGAGGCTGCCGCCGACAAATTCGTCGAACACGCGCACATCCTCGATCAGCGCCTTGTCGGCCCCGGCCGCAGCATTGACGAGGTTCAGCGCCTCGACCTGCGCATCGACGACGAAGGCGAAATCACGCTCGACCGCCTGGTATTCCGGCATCACCGCCGCGCCACGGCTGGCGCCCTGGGATTTCGGCATCGGCACCTCGGCGGGGAAGAGGGTAAACGCCATCGCGGGGCCTTTCACGTCCATCGCTTCCAACACGCGGGGGTGCAGTTCGCCAAAGACGCCAAGCACCTTTTTCGGGCCGAGACAGATCACGCCATGCCGGCCCGGGTGCCACCACTCGGGTCCGCCCCGCAGGATCTGCGCCTTGGCGGGCGCGCCAATGGCGGACAAAACCGCCTCGGCATCGGCCTTGACGTCGAACACGTCGACCGGACGGCGCGCGCCATGCGGATCACGCGGGCCCGATTGGCCGACCAGAAGTCCCGTGGCCTGCAAATGCTGTTCGCCCGGCTCCCCGCCCTGGAAGGCGTGGCCAACCTCGAACAAGGCCAGGTCCATCATGCCGCGCGCCTGGTTGCGCGCCGCGGCCTGCAAGAGCCCCGGCAGCAGGTGCGGGCGCATATGGCTCATTTCCGAGCTGATCGGGTTTTCCAGCATCACGTCATCGGTGCCGCCGCCGAACAGCGCGGCCGAGGCCTGGTCGATGAAGCTGTAGGTCACGCATTCGTTGTAGCCCAGCGCCGCACAGGTCCGCCGCGCAGCACGTTCGCGCAACTGCATCGGCGTCAGCACCGGCGCGGGCACGCCCGGTTTGGAGCGACGCATCGGTTTCGGCTCCAGCTTGGTCAGCGAGGCCACGCGCGCAACCTCTTCGACGAGATCGGCCTCGCCTTGCACATCGCGCCGCCAGGACGGCACCCAGACCTCCAGCACGTCACCCGTTCCAGTGGCCGAGAAGCCAAGTTCGGTCAGGATCCGCGCCTGTTCTTCCTTGGGGATCTCCATCCCGACAAGGCTGATGACCCGCGCGGTATCGAGCGGGTAGCTGCGCGCGGTTTTCAGCGCGGCCCCCGCCTCGACCACCTCGGACGGTTCGCCCCCGCACAGATCGAGGATCATGCGCGTCGCGGCCTCAAGCCCCGGCAAGGTGTATTCCGGGTCGACGCCACGCTCGAACCGGTAGCGCGCATCGGAGTGGATTTTCAGGTCGCGGCCCGTGTAGGCGATCTGAACCGGGTCCCACCAGGCGGATTCGAGGAACACATTCACCGTCTCCTCGGTGCAGCCCGACTCTTCGCCGCCCATGATACCGGCGATGCTTTCGGGGCCATCTTCGCCCGAGATGATGATCTGACCCTTCGAGAAGGTGTAGGTCCGCTCATCCAGCGCAAGCAGCTCCTCGCCCCCCTCGGCGCGGTGCACCCGGACGTTGCCCTTGACCTTGTCCGCATCGAACACGTGCAGCGGGCGGTTCATGTCGTAGGTGAAGAAGTTGGTGATATCGACCAGCGCCGAGATCGGACGCAGTCCGATGGCGCGCAGACGGTCCTGCAACCATTGCGGCGAGGGACCGTTCTTGACGCCCCGGATCAGACGGCCCGTGAAATGCGGCGCGCCGTCCAACGTGTCTTCGTCGATCGTCACGTCGATGGGGCACGCGAAGCTGCCCGGCACCGGGTCGACCGCATAGGGCTTCAATTTGCCGATCCCACGCGCGGCAAGGTCGCGGGCGATGCCGCGCACGCCCAGCGCGTCCTGCCGGTTCGGCGTGATGGCGATCTCGATCACCGGATCGACCTTGGCCGGGTCGTTCGTGGCCAGCCAGTCGACGAAGCGCTGCCCGACAATGCCCGAGGGCAGTTCGATGATGCCGGAATGTTCGTCGCTGAGTTCCAACTCACGCTCGGACGCCATCATGCCATGGCTTTCAACACCGCGGATCTTGCCCACGGACAGGGTCACGTCGATCCCCGGCACGTAGTCGCCCGGCTTGGCCAGAACGACGGTAATGCCCTCACGTGCGTTAGGCGCGCCACAGACGATCTGCTTCACGCCCTCGTCCGTCTCGACCATGCAGACCTTCAGCCGGTCGGCATCGGGGTGCTGCTCGGCCGAAACGACCTTGGCGAGCGTAAAGGACGACAGCCGCGCGCCACGATCTTCGACGCCCTCGACTTCAAGGCCCAGATCGGTCAGCGCCTCGGCGATCTCGTCGACCGACGCCTCGGTTTCGAGGTGATCCTTCAACCACGACAGCGTGAATTTCATTGGCCGCAACCCCTTCGCAATTCCGGCCTCGCGCTTAGCGCAGGCAGGCCCGGATTGGAAGGCTGCCCCGCATCCGTGGGTCGGGATTCCCGCCATTTTGCCTTTGCCGGCAGCACGGTATCAGACAGATCAATGTCAAATGGCCCTGCGGGGGCGAGGCCAAACCTGGAAAGGACGTGCCACATGCGCCGTTTCATTGCCCTTGCCGCGCTTGCCTGCGGGCTGGCCACCCCTGTTGCCGCCGCTGCCGAACAGGTGGCGATCCAATCCTGGCAGAACCGCCAGTATGCCTGCTTCGACGGTGGCTACCTGGCCGCCAGTTGTCCGGGCAATCACGCCCATGTCTTCGAGATCGAGCGCCTTGGCGGAAACGAAGTGGCGTTCCGCGATCCGGCCTCGAGGCGGTATCTGCGCGCGGGCGTCACGGAAAACGCGCTGATGGCCCTTGGTGGCGACCGCATCGGCGGGTGGGAACGGTTCGAGATGACCCAATCGGGCGGTACATTTCACCTGCGGTCGGTGCAGAACGGTCAATACGTGCGCGCAGGCATCGGGCAGCAGACGCTGTTCGGCGCCGTCTCACCCCATGCCCTTGGTTGGGAGGAGTTCCGTATTTTCCCGGTCGGCACCCCGTCGGAGGTTTCCTTGGAACAGGATCACGAAACGCCGGTGCAATTTGCTGGAAACTGGGTGCTGGACCGCGTGCTTGACGCCTCAGGGCAGGATGTTCGCTTCAACGATCGCATGGCGCGCATGCGCCCGGTCGAGATCGACGCGCAGGGGCGGCTGCATTTCACCTTCGGCTGCAACCAGATCAACGGCCAACTGCTGCAACGCGGCGACCGGATCGGCGTAGCGGGCGGCGGGTTCATGACCACGCGCATGGCCTGCCCCGGCCCAGAGATGGAGCTTGAGCGCATTGTCTCGGCGAGCTTCGCCAGCGCCGCGCATTTCGCGATCAACGGCAACCGTTGGAGCCTTCGCGCCGCCAATCACCAACTGCGGCTGGAATTCGTCCGCCAGTAAAGGCGTCACTCGTCGTCGCGCACGATATCCGGCACACCAAGCTTCGCAGTCAACCGCTCCATCTCGCGCTGGACCAGGCTGATGTTGCTGTCGCGCACGGTGGGCAGCAGGGCACGGGCGCGGCGCACCTCGGCATAGTCGAGTTTCGCCGCGATCACCTCTTCGCCCTCGCCCGCCTGCGCCAGCACACGCCCGAACGGGTCGAGGATGCGCGAGCCGCCCCAGAAGGTCAGGTCTTCCTCGACACCGCAGCGGTTCACCATGATCGACGGCGCGCCATACATCATGGAATAGAACTTCATCGTCGTGGCCCAACTGTCGGGGTTGTCGAACTCGTCGCCCACCGCCTCGCGCCCCGACGAGATCGGCGCGGTCAAAAGGGTCGCGCCGTGCAGGAAGGACAGGTGCACCAGCGCCGGGTTGTAGAGATCGGCACAGATGAGCAGCCCCATGCGCCAGTCGCCCGGCATCGGGTGCGTGTCGACGAAGCGGCCCAGCGCGTAGTATTTCGTTTCGATCAACCGGCCATAACTGGGCAGGTTCAGCTTGCGGTGGATATAGACCAGCCTGCCATTCTTCAGCACGGCGGCGGCGTTGTAGAACTGCGCGGCAGGGCCTTCCTCGATGAAGCCGACGACGATCTCCATCTCGCCCGCCGCCTTCGACAGGTCGAGCAGGCGGGTATCATCACGGTGCATCGCGACGTTCAGCAGGTTTTCCGCGCCGTAATGGCCCGCCAGCGACAGTTCCGGAAAGACGAGGCAATCGATCCCGAGGTTCTTGGCCTGGCCGATCAGCCTGTGATGGGTGGCGAGGTTCGCATCGAGATCGCCGATGGCCGAGGCCATCTGCGCCGCGCCGAGGTTCAGATAGCGTGTCAATTCCGCCCCCTATGCCGTTTCCCGCCCCGTGCCGAAAACCGGCGCGTGGGTCAAGCTTGGCTGTCGTCGGAACGGTCATCACGGTTCCTGGCCCGGACCGAGGTCAGCCAGCGTTCGACCAGGAAAACCGGCGCAAGGATGATCGTCCAGGCCAGCGTGTTCAGCAGCGTCCAGGTCAGCTTTTGCCCCGTCGGCATGTCGGATCGCCACAGGAACACATGCGCGATCACGATCAGCGTAACGAGGGCAAGGACGATCCAGGTGGAGCGGCGAAGTTTTGGCATGGGCGACAGATGGCGCAGATCAGAGCGACGGCAAGGCAGGACGGGACTTGTCCCGCCTCTCCCGGCGCGGCGGGGCTAGCCCCGCCCTACGCGATCCGGCAGCCGGGCGTATCAAGCGCTATGAACGCTTGCTTCTTCGAGCTTTGAAACACAAGACCCCGCCGAAGCGGGGCCAAGGGACTTTGACAATATTTAGGCTACTCTGACCTTGTCATCGGTCGGTGAGCAACCTGCCTAGTACTCTAGGTCTTAAGCCCGACTAGCGGGATACCCGTCAACTCTAATCCACCGATCGCGAATTTTCAATGACCGATCCAACCAAGCCCATGCAATACCGCCTCACGAACACCCGCCAAATCTTCTGGGGTGAGGCGAGGAGTTATGTACTTTCGGCGATCAACTTTGAACGCCGAAAGCCGAGCAAAACCAACATTCATGACGAGATCACATTTAGCCCAAGTTGCTTGGCTTGGTTCGCCCCAAGGAGAGTAGTTTCTGCTGAGTCGGTGAACGTATGGCACATCCTTCAGGGGTGCAGTCGTGCTAATCGGCACAATAGTTGCCAACCCAGATCTGAACGGCAAGCGCGGCGAAATTACGATCACCGGACGTTTCTTGGTTAATTCTGGTGCAACAAAACCTCGAAAATCTGCAACCAGAACAGTGCCAGCATGGGGATGAAAAGGAAGCGACTTACTCACTTATCCCTCAAACCCCGCTATGCACCGCCGGCACCTGCAGCGCGCTGAACCCGTAGTGGCGCAGCCACCGCAGGTCTGAGTCGAAGAATGCCCGCAGATCCGGGATGCCGTATTTCAGCATCGCGATCCGGTCGATGCCCATGCCGAAGGCAAAGCCCTGCCACTCGGCCGGGTCCACGCCCGCCGCTTGCAGCACCTTGGGGTGCACCATGCCGCTGCCCAGCACTTCCAGCCAGCCGTCGCCCTCGCCCACCTTCACGGTGCCGCCCTCGAAGGAGCACTGGATATCGACCTCGGCCGACGGCTCGGTGAAGGGGAAATGCGAGGCGCGGAAGCGGGTTTTGACCTTGGTGCCGAAATAGGCGGTGAAGAATTCCTCGAGCACCCATTTCAGGTTCGCCATCGACAGGTCGCGGTCGATGGCCAGCCCCTCGACCTGGTGGAACATGGGCGTGTGCGTCTGGTCGTAATCGGCGCGATAGACGCGGCCCGGGGCGATCACGCGGCAGGGCGCGCCATGCGCCTCCATATGGCGGATCTGCACGGGGCTGGTGTGGGTGCGCAGCACGTGGGGCGGACGGTCATCCCCCTCGGCGCGATGGGTGTAGAACGTGTCCATCTCGGCGCGGGCGGGATGATGGCCCGGGATGTTCAGCGCGTCGAAATTGTACCAATCGGTCTCGATTTGCGGACCCTCGGCCACCGAGAAGCCCATATCGGCGAAGATCGCCGTGACCTCTTCGGTCACCTGGCTGACGGGGTGGATGGTGCCGACGCGGCGGTGCCGCGCAGGCAGGGTCACGTCCAGCCACTCGGCTTGCAGGCGGGCGTCCAGCGCGGCATCGGCCAGCGCCTGTTTCTTGGCGGCCAGCGCGCTGTTCACCTCGTCCTTCAGGGCGTTCAGCGCGGGGCCAGCGGCCTGGCGTTCTTCGGGCGTCATCTTGCCCAGCTCGCGCATCTTCAGGCTGATCTCGCCCTTCTTGCCGATGGCCGCGACGCGGATCTCTTCCAGCGCGGCCTCGTCGCCCGCGTTTCCGATCCGCTCCAGCCAGGTGGCGCGCAAGCTGTCCAAACCGTCCATCGAAGCCATCTCCGCCCATGAAAAAATCCGCGCCCTCACCTAGCAGAGAGGGGGCGGATTGCAAGGCAGGCTTGGCATCAGCGGCGGGTGGCGGCGGTCCCTTGGCCAGCGGCCATGCCGGTGACGAAGGCCTGGATGATCTCGGGCATCGGCGTGCTGCGCGCGGCGGGCGGCACATGGACCGGTTTACGCCGGATCAGGGCCACGATGCCAAAGAAGACCAGCGCGAGACCGAAATAGACGCCACCGACAATCAAGGCGACCGTTGCCGTCGGCAGGACGGCGGACAGGGCAAGCCATGCCGACACTGTAAAGAACGCCAGCCCCACGACCAGCAACACCCCGGCAAAGGCCGAGAAGGCGGCGGCCCGGGCCTCGACCCGGGCCTTGTAAGCCAATGCGGTCAGCATCGCGGCCCCCTTACCGGCGCGACGAGAGAAAGCCGACAAGGAAGCCGACACCAGCGGCGACGCCCAACGCCGCCCCCGGGTTCGAGCGCAACATGTCGCCCGTCTGGGCGGTCATGCGGTCGATTTCGGCGCGGGCCTGTTCGCCCTTGAGACGGGCGGCGTCCGACAGATCGTTGGCGCGTTCATTGACGTGCGCACGCGCTTCGGCGCCCTTGCCGCGGCCATAATCGGCCATCGTCTGGCTCAGCGCGGCCAGATCGGCCTTCACGGTTTCGAGTTGTGCGGCAATGTCCCCGCTGTCAGGGGTGCTGCGGCCATTGGTGGTCTTTGCGGTAGCCATGTCGAACCTCCGTCATGGTTGCGTGTGATCTGCCTCCACAACGTACCGGGTGTTCGGCGGTTCCATGATTTTCCGGGTCTCAGGTCCCGTCCTTGCCCGCGAAGGCTGACTTACGCCCGCGCACGGCCAATGCACGGCGCGACAAGGTCACCTTGCCGTTCTGGGCGTAAAGCGTTGTCGGAGGTTCGGGTTTCTGGTGCTTCTCGACCACGGTGATCGAGTCGTAGAAGCGCACGCCTTGAACCTCTTTCGCGATCTCGTCGAAGGGAAACATCGCGTCCTGATCGGTATACCAGCTATGCATCCGGTCCACGAGGCGTTTGGCGTATTCGATCCAGCTGGCCTCGTTGCGATAGCCGCCGCCGAAACCGGGCCAGTAGGAGGTATGGCAATCCTCGACCACATAGATGCCACGGTCGCTGATATGGGGCCAAAGCGCCTCGAAACTGGCGATCTGATGCGCGCAGACATGGCTGCCATCATCCAGGATCACGTCGAAGGGCCCGTGTTTCTCGGCGAGCTGCGCAAGGAAATCCGGATCGGCCTGGTTGCCGATCTCGACGCTGGTGCCCTCCTCGGCATGTTGGGCACAGTCAGGGTCGATATCGACGAAGGTCAGGCGGGAACCTTCGGCGAAGAACCCTTTCCACATCGGGATGGAGCCGCCCTTGAACACGCCGATTTCCAGAAACGAGATCGGGCGCTGGCGAAACCGGGTCATCTCGCGCTCGTAGACCTCGAAGTAATGCACCCATTTCGAGAGCATCCGGTCATCGGTGCGCTTGAGATAATCGGAGAAATAGCTCATCAACCCTGCCCGCAAAAGAAAACCCCCGCCGGACTGTCGCCCGGCGGGGGTTGAAACTCAAGCGATCCGGGGTCGGATCAGAGCGCGGCCTTGGCCTGCGCCACGATGGCGCCGAACGCTTCGGGCTCGTGCACGGCGAGATCGGCCAGAACCTTGCGGTCCACCTCGATCCCGGCCAGCGCCAGGCCGTTGATGAAGCGCGAGTAGGTCAGGCTTTCATCATGGGCGCGCACGGCGGCGTTGATCCGCTGGATCCAGAGCGACCGGAACTGACGCTTGCGGGCCTTGCGGTCGCGCGTGGCGTACTGGTTGGCCTTGTCGACGGCCTGGGTCGCGGTGCGGAAGTTGCGCGAGCGCGAGCCATAATAACCTTTGGCCGCGTCAAGAACCTTCTTGTGGCGGCGATGGGTGACGGTTCCACCTTTGGTGCGGGACATATCCGGGCCTCCTCAGCGGTCGTAGGGCATGTAGGACTTGACGATCTTCGCATCGGGTTCCGACAGGGTCGTCGTCCCGCGTGCGTTGCGGATGAACTTGTTCGTCCGCTTGATCATCCCGTGCCGTTTGCCGGCCTGAGCGGCGACCACCTTGCCGGTGCCCGTCACCTTGAAGCGCTTCTTGGCGCTCGATTTCGTCTTCATCTTCGGCATTTCCGTCTCCTTGTCTCGAAGCGGTTCGGGCGCGACTCGGCATGCCGTATCAAGGCCGGCCGCACCGTTGGAGCGGGTCGCATACAGCCAAAGGGGCGACGTGGCAAGCCTCAGTTCAGAATCCGCGCCGCCACGAGGATGAACGCATCGGGAATGTCCCAGAACTCCAGCCCGCCGGGCAGCGACAGATGCAGGAAGACGAACAACCCGACCCCGATTGCCAGGCTGAGAAGGGCCGCGATCGGCCAGCGCCCGTTGACCCAACCCGCCAGGCTCGACGCCAGCGCCATGCCCGAGACGAGCGTGGCAATGACCAGCAGGATGTCGGACGGCACGTCTGGCAGGGTCAAGCGTGGCTCACTCCGGGTCGGTGGCGTAGATCAGGCGTTCGGCACAGGGTGCCACGCGCAGGATGTTGGTGGAACCCTGCACGTTGAAGGGCACACCGGCCACGACGATGATCTGATCCTCTTCGCTGGCGAACCCGCCCGAGCGCGCGGCCCGCGCCGCCGATACGACGGCCCCCTTGAAGCGCGTCAGCTCATCGGTGATGAAACAGCTCGTACCCCAGTGCAGGCACATGCGCCGCGCCACCCCGGTCAGGGGCGTCAGCGCGATCACGGGCACGCGCGGACGTTCCCGCGCCACCAGCGCGGCCGTATTGCCCGACTGGGTAAAGCAGCAGATCGCCTTGATGTTCACGGTTTCCGCGATCTCGCGCGCGGCGGCCACGATGGCGTCAGCGGTCGAGGACCGATCGACGTAGCGGGACGCCACCATGATATCGCGGAAATTCGGATCGCTTTCGACCTCGATCGCGACGTTGTGCATGGTCTGCACCGCCTCGACCGGATAATCGCCCGCCGCAGATTCCGCCGACAGCATCACCGCGTCCGCCCCTTCGTAAAGGGCCGCCGCGACGTCCGAGACCTCGGCGCGGGTCGGCATCGGGCTTTCGATCATGCTCTCCAGCATCTGGGTTGCAACGATCACGGGTTTCGCAGCCGAGCGGCACTGGCGCACCAGGCGCTTCTGGATCGGGGGCACCGCCTGAACGGGCAACTCGACCCCCAGATCGCCGCGCGCCACCATGATCCCGTCCGAAGCGGCCAAAATCTCGTCAAAGCAATCGACGGCAGCCGGCTTTTCGATCTTCGACAGGATAGCGGCGCGACCATGGGCCAGTTCCCGCGCCTCTTCCACGTCGGCGACGCGCTGCACGAAGCTGAGCGCCAGCCAATCGACACCTAGCTGGCAGACGAATTCAAGATCCTTGCGGTCCTTGTCTGAGAGGGCAGCCAGCGGCAGAACCACATCGGGCACGTTCACGCCCTTGCGGTTCGAGATCGGCCCGCCCGCGATCACGGTGCAATCGGCGAAATCGCTGCCACATTTCTCGACGCGCAGGCGCACCTTGCCGTCATTGACCAGAAGGCGCTTGCCCGGCTCCAGCGCTTCGAAAATCTCCTTGTGGGGCAGTTGCACGCGGCTTTCATCGCCGGGCGTCGGGTCAAGATCGAAGCGAAAGGATGCCCCGTCCTGCAACTCGTGCCCCTCGTCATTGGCGAAGGTGCCGCAGCGCAGCTTTGGCCCCTGCAAATCGGCAAGGATCGCGATCGGGCGGCCCGTGTCCTTTTCAACCTGGCGGATCGCGGCGTGACGTTCGCGGATCTCGTCATGGCTGCCGTGGCTCATGTTCAGGCGGAACACGTTGGCCCCGGCCTCGAACAGAGCGCGGATCATGTCGTAGCCATCCGAGGCCGGACCCAGCGTTGCGACGATTTTGACGTTTCTTCCGGTGTTCATGGGCAACCTGCCCCCCTTCGTGATCTTTATTCACCCTTTTGGGCGATGTTTGCGCTCACATTGGCGCGTTGCGCCCCTATTGGCCCAAAAGCAGGCGCAGGACAAGTTGCCTGCCGACCCCGGCTCTGGCGCTTTCGCCAATTGCGTCCTAAGTGCCGGTGTCGGATGACGCGAGGATGACGCGACCGTGACTGCACCGTTTCATATCGAGGGCGAGGGGCGCAAAAGCCGCTGGGTCGTGACCTGCGACCATGCCTCGAACCGCGTCCCGCCCGAGGTTGCGGGCGGCGATCTTGGTCTGCCCCCCGAGGACATGGCGCGCCACATCGCCTATGACGTGGGGGCCGCCGGCGTGGCGCGCAGCCTGGCAGCGGCGCTGGATGCCCCGGTGATCCTGTCGGATTTTTCCCGCCTCGTGATCGACCCCAACCGGGGCGAGGATGACCCGACGCTTCTGATGAAGATCTATGACGGGTCGATCATTCCGGCCAATCGCCATGCCGATGCAGCCGAGGTCGAGCGGCGGCTAGACCTGTTCCACCGCCCCTATCATCGCGCACTGGAGCGCCTGATCGCGGGGCGGGATGACCCCGTCCTCGTGTCGGTCCATTCCTTTACCCGGCAGCTTCGGGGCCGGGCGCCGCGCCCATGGCATGTGGGCGTTCTCTATGCCGCGGATACCCGGCTGGCACTGCCGCTGCTGGCACGTCTGAACGACGAACCCGACCTGTGCGTGGGCGATAACGAACCCTATTCCGGCCACCTGCCCAACGACGCGCTGGACCGGCACGGGGTGCAGCCGGGCCGCCCCCATGTCCTGATCGAGCTGCGCAACGACCTGATCGAGGAAGAGGCCGATCAGGCGGCATGGGGCGCTAGGCTGGCCCCCATGCTTGACGCGGCGCTGAAGATTTCCGAGGTCTGACCCGAACACAGGAGGCAAGACATGGACGACGCGACGAAAACCGAGCTTGAAGCCGCCGCCTTTCGCCGGTTGCTGCAACATCTCGATGAACGCAAAGACGTGCAGAATATCGACCTGATGAACCTGTCGGGATTTTGCCGCAACTGCCTGAGCCGCTGGTACCAGGAGGCCGCTACCGAGCGTGGCGTCGTCATGGGCAAGGAAGAGGCCCGCGAGGTCGTCTACGGCGAGCCCTACGCGCAGTGGAAAGCCAAGTACCAGACCGAGGCGAGTGACGAGCAGAAAGCCGCCTTCGAGAAGTCACACCCGGACCACTGACCGGTTTGCGCGCGCAGGCCTGCGCGCGCCAATCGCAACGCTACGAAATCGTCAAGCCGCCTGTTCGGCGGCCTCGGCGCGCAGGAAGGCCGGCTTGCCCGGCTCGCTCAGGTCAGGCGCATGGCGGTAGCCGCCAAGGTCGAACTCCACGATACCCGCAGGGTCGGTAAGGCGGCGTTCGGTGATGAACCGCGCCATCGCGCCACGGGCTTTCTTGGCATAGAAACTGACGATCTTGGGACCGCCCGGTTTGTCCTCCAGGAACACGGGGGTGATGACCCTGAGCTTCAGCGCCTCACGGTCAGCGGCCGTGAAATACTCGACGGACGCGCAGTTGATCAGCGTGTCGGTCCCCAATTCCTCGGCTTCGGCGTTCAGCGCCTCGGCAATGCGGTCGCCCCACCAGTCATACAACGTCTTGCCGCGCGGGGTCTTCAGCCGGGTGCCCATTTCCAGACGGTAGGGCCGGATGGCGTCGAGGGGGCGCAACAGGCCATAAAGGCCCGACAGGATACGCAGGCGGTCCTGCGCAAAGCGCAGATCGTCCGCATCGAGGCTGGCGGCCTCCAGCCCCGCATAGGTGTCACCGGCAAAGGCCAATGCGGCGGGGCGCAGATCGTCAGGCTCCTCCGCATAGCGCGCGAAGCGCTCGACATTCAGCTTGGCCAAGTCCTCGGAAATGCTCATCAGCTTTTGCAGATCGCCCACGGTCAGATCGCGCGCGACCTCGGCAAGGTCGTCGGCTTGATCCTGGAAAACCGGCTTGGTCATCTCGACATCGCGGGGCGCCCAATCGAGGCGTTTCGCTGGGGAAATGACGGTCAGCATGGGCGGTCCTCCGAGGCAGCAATTCGTGATCGGTTGATCATGTAAGGCGATGGCGCCGGGTTATCCAGCCTCGCGCAGTACATCGAGAAACGCATCGGCAAAGCGTTCGGCGCGCCGTTCCCCCAGCAACCGTTCCACCGTGGACCGGTCGGTCGGGCGCATATCGGCCAGTTTCGCCAGCTGCGACGAGGAACAGGAGAGCGGTTTCTCAAGCCCCGTGTCGCCGCGTGCCAGATCGGCCTGCACCGCCAGAAGGCGATCATAGACAGTGCCCGCCTCCCGCCCCGCCAACTTGCGCCGCGCGGGATGCAGGGGGGCTGCGGCCTCGCCGGTGATAACGGACAGGAACTCGGCCCCGTAGCGGTCGAGCTTGGTCGCGCCGACACCCGAGACCTTGGCCATCTCGTCCAGCGACTGGGGGCGCGTCTCGGCCATCTCGATCAGGGTGCGATCCGTGAAGATGACATAGGCCGGAACGCGCGCAGCCTCGGCCAGCGCACGGCGCTTGGCCTTCAGCGCCGAGAGGAGCGGTGCGTCCTCCTCCGAGACCAGCATCTTGGCGGCCGGGCGTCGGCTGGCCGATTTGGTGATCGTGTCGCGGCGCAAGGTGATCTCGGCCTCGCCCTTCAGGATAGGGCGCGCGGCCTCGGTCATGCGCAGCGCGCCATGCCGGGCGGGATCGGGCCGCACGAGGTCATGACCCATCATCTGGCGAAACACGGCCTGCCAGCCGCGCCGGTCGAACTCCGACCCGACGCCGAAAGTCGGAAGCCGATCATGCCCGCGGGCACGGACCTTGTCGGTATCCTGCCCAAGGAGGATGTCGATCAGGTGGCCGGTCCCGGAATACTCACCCGTTCGCAGGATCGCAGACAGCGCCTTGCGCACGGCGGTCGTGGCATCGAAGGTCTCGGGCGCGGTGGCGCAGAGATCGCAATTGCCGCAGGGGTCCGACTCCTCGCCGAAATACCCAAGCAGTTTCTGACGGCGGCAACTGATCGCCTCGGCCAGTCCCAACAGCGCGTTCAACCGCGCATGGTCGGCCGCCTTGCGCTCGGGCGGGGCAAGGCCTTCGTCGATCTGCTGGCGGCGAAAGCGGATATCGTCGGGACCATAAAGCGTGAGCGTATCGGCAGGCGCCCCGTCGCGCCCCGCGCGGCCGATTTCCTGGTAATAGGCCTCGATGCTTTTTGGAAGGTCCGCCTGCGCGACCCAACGGATATCGGGCTTGTCCACGCCCATGCCGAAGGCGACGGTGGCAACCACGATCAGGCCATCCTCGGTGGCGAACCGGTGTTCGACATGGCGGCGATCTTCGGCCTCCATCCCGCCGTGGTAATGGCAGGCGGAATGGCCCGCCTCGCGCAGGGCTTGGGCGAGTGTCTCGGTCTTGGCGCGGGTGCCGCAATAGACGATGCCGGATTGCCCCTTGCGCGCGGCGGCGTAGCTGAGGATTTGCTGGCGCGGCTGGTTCTTGACCTCGAAGGCAAGCGACAGGTTGGGCCGGTCAAACCCGCGCAGGAAGGTTTCCGGCTGCGCGCCATCGAACAGGCGCGCGACGATTTCCTCGCGTGTTTCGGCATCCGCCGTAGCGGTGAAGGCGGCCAGCGGCACGTTCAATTGCCGGCGCAACGCCCCGATCCGCAGGTAATCGGGGCGGAAGTCATGGCCCCATTGGCTGACGCAATGGGCCTCGTCCACCGCGATCAGGGACACGCCCGCGCGTTTCAGCATACGCTCGCCCCCCGAGGAGGCGAGGCGTTCGGGCGCGATGTAGAGCAGCTTCAGCCTGCCGCTTTCCAGCGCCTCCCACACGGCGTCGGTTTCCTCGGGCGTGTTGCCCGAGGTCAGCGCACCGGCCTCAACCCCGGCTTCGCGCAGGCCGCGAACCTGGTCGCGCATCAGCGCGATCAGCGGCGAGATCACGACGGTCACGCCCTCGCGCATAAGCGCGGGAAGCTGGAAACACAGGGATTTGCCGCCGCCCGTGGGCATGATGGCCAGCACGTTGTGGCCGGCGGCAACCGCGCCCACGATATCTTCCTGACCGGGACGGAACCCCGGAAAGCCGAAAACCTGCGACAGCAGGGCGGATGCGTCTGGGCGGGTCTCCAGCATGGGCGTGCGGGGGCCTGTCGTGTCTTGTTATGCGGTCTGCTCGATGAGTTCTGACCGTCCCATATTGATGTTTGGTAAACAAGCCCTGCCAGATGTGGTGGTCCGGTCGCTGTGTCGCATCCGGCCAATTTCCCCTTAACGGAAACCCATCCTTTGGCTAGCAAGTTGACCAATGCGTAAACCTCGTGGAGTATCCATCATCATGTCGTCCCGCCTTGCCGGATATCTCGTGGCCACATCGGTTGCGCTTACGGTCGCTTGCGCAGGCCCGTCTCTTGCGCAGGATGCCGAACCCGAGGTCACCCTGAGGTTTCAGCATTTCGTCTCGCCACTCTCGGCCAACCCGAGCCATTTCATGGGACCTTGGGCCGAGGCGATCGAAGAGCAGTCGGGTGGCCGCATCGCGGTGGAGATCTACCCGTTCATGCAGCTCGGAGGGGCCGCACCCAGTCAGTATGACCTGATCCGCGACGGGGCGATCGATGGCGGTTGGGTCATTCCGGGCTACCAGCCGGGGCGCTTCCCCGAGGCCGAAGCGCTTGAGCTTCCGTTCATGACGACGAAATCCGGCGAAGAGGCCAGCCGCGCGGCATGGCGCTTCACGCAGGAATTCCTGATGGATGATTTCGCCGATGTGCATGTCATTGCCGCGCATATGCATGGGCGCGGCCTGATCCATGTCGATGGCCCGGCGATTCAGGAGATTGCGGACCTTGAGGGGTTGCGCCTGCGCGGACCGTCACGACCTGCGACGCTGCTTCTGGAGCGGCTGGGGGCAACGCCCGTGGGCATGCCCGTGCCCGCCTTTCCCGAGGCGCTGGCACGCGGTGTCGTCGATGGTGGCGTGATCACCTGGGAGATGTCGCCCTCGCTGCGGCTGGACGAACTCGTGCAAAGTCACACTGACGTCGCGGGTGACCGGTCGCTTTACAACCTCTATTTCATCTGGGCGATGAACCGCGAGGTCTACGAAGGGCTGCCCGAGGATCTGCGCGCGGTGATCGACGCCAATTCCGGCATGATGGCGAGCGCTTGGGCCGGGCGTGCCCATGATATCGGCGATGCGGATGGACGCGCCGCGATGGCCGCCGCAGGCAATCAGATTGCCACCCTCTCGGAAGACGTGACCGAGGAAATCCGTGCTCTCGGCGAAGACGTCACGCAAGCGTGGATTGACGACGTGAGCGCGCGTGGGCTGGATGGCGCCGCATTGGTCGAGGCCGCCCGCCGCTATGTCGCCGAAGAAGCCGGGACAGGAACCGTCCCTTTGACGGATTGAGAGACGTAACCAGTACTTCAGTGATCAGTAGGAAGGCCGTCCCTTCGGGGGCGGCCTTCTTCTTTGCAACTGGAACGGTCTGCCAGCGGGCGTGTCAGGCAGCCTTGATCCCGATCAGCGCCGGAATCTCGGCCATGTCACGAATGATCTGCGCGCCCTGTGCGGCAAGCCGCGCACCATCGCCTTCGGGGGCATAGCCGATGCAGGGCATGCCCGCGCGCCGCGCAGCTTCTGCGCCGGTCGGGCTGTCTTCGACGACAAGGCACTTGGCCGGGTCCACGCCCAAATCCGCAGCCGCATGCAGGAACAGGCCCGGATCGGGCTTGGCAACCCCCAAGGTATGGGCCGAATAGCGGCGCCCGTCGAAGCGCGGCGCCAACCCGGTCGAGCCGAGCGTGATCCCCATCTTCTCTTCACTGCCGTTCGAGGCGACGCAATAGGGCAGGCCGACCGTGTCGAGCTGATCCAGCAACGCCGGAATGCCGGGGATCGGATCAACGCCTTCGCGCAGCTTGGCGTAGGTTTCGGCATAGATCTCGTCCACCCAGTCATCGGGAAGATCGGCCCCGAGGCTGCGGGCCTTCTCGCCGACCCCCGCCATCGTGCCACCGACGAACAGCCCCATCGCCTCATCCAAGGTCAACGACAGGCCATGCCGTGCGAGGTTGTCGACCAACAGGCGGTTCGACACGGGCTCACTGTCCACCAGCACGCCGTCACAATCGAAAATGATGAGATCAAGGGTCATTCGGCCTTTTCCGCACGCAACAGTGTCAGGGTCGTGCCGCCATAGCGGCGTTGATCGACCTGGACCAGACCGGATGGCGGGAGGGGTGGGGTGCTTTCTTCCCAGACGATCAGGGTGCCGGGGACGATCCATCCGCCGGTCAGCGCGCTGCCCAAGGCTCGTTCACCCAAGCCCTGACCGTAGGGCGGGTCCATAAACACGAGATCAAAGGGTTTGCCCCGGTTCTCGCCAAGGCTGGTCGCATCGCGGCGAAAAACCTTGGTCACGCCTTGCGCAGCGCACAGCCCGATATTCTCCCGCAGAAGCGCCCGAGACGCCCCGCCATCATCGACGAAGGTGACATGGGCGGCCCCACGGCTCAGCGCCTCCAGCCCCAGCGCACCGGTCCCGGCGAACAGGTCCAGCACACGGGCGCCGGTGACGGGATCGCCCTGCTTGCCGTTCATCAGCAGGTTGAACAGGCTTTCGCGCACGCGGTCGGTGGTGGGGCGTAGATGCGCTGCCGCGTCCCCCGCGCCGACCTCGGCCAGTTTCTTGCCGCGCCAGCGCCCGGCGACGATCCGCATTCAACTCACCCTTTCAACAGAGGCTTCAGATCGGCGGAGGCATCCGCGATGATCGCCGGATCGGGGGATTTGCCCGCCTCGATCAGGCGCTTGCCGATCATGTAGCCACGCGCATCGTTCATCGCATCGACCGCCAGTAGCGTGTCGCCCGCGTAATACCAGTGCGAACAGGCCCCTTCGCCCTCGCGCACCACCACGTGGTCATAGCCACGGTTCAGCCCGGCGATTTGCAGTTTCACGTCATACTGGTCCGACCAGAACCACGGTTTCGGGTCGTAGTCCTGATCCGCGCCGAGGATGTTCCTTGCCACAGTTTCGGCCTGGTCGATGGCGTTCTGGACCGACTCGAGGCGAATACGCTCTCCCCGGAACGGAAGCGACGCACAATCCCCCGCAGCCCAGATCGACGCGTCGCTGGTCCGGCCCTGCGTGTCCGTCGCGATCCCGTTGTCGATCTCGATGCCCGCGACCTCGGCCAGAGAGGTGGCCGGCGAAATCCCGATGCCGACGATGACCAGATCGACGGGCAGTTCGGTCCCGTCGCCGAGGATCGCGCCGGTGACATGGTCGTCGCCCAGCAACCGTTCCAGACCGACGCCCTCGCGAATTGTCACGCCATGGCGCGTGTGCAAGTCGCGGAACCAATCGCTGGTCTCGGGTGCGGCGACACGCTGGAGAATGCGGTCGGCCATCTCGATCAGCGTGACCTCCATCCCCTTCTTGCGGCAGACGGCGGCGGCCTCCAGCCCGATATACCCGCCCCCCAAGATCAGCGCATGGCGCCCCTCCACCACCCCGGAGGCCATCTCGTCGACATCGCGCAAGGTGCGCACGACATGGACGCCGGGTAACTCGCCCCCGATGGCAGCGGGCAGGCGGCGCGGGACAGACCCCGTGGCCAACACCAGCGCGTCGTAATCGACCGTCTTGCCCCCCGCGATCACCTTCTTGTCGGCGCGGTCTATCGCATCGACACGGGTATCCAGCATCAGCTCGATCCCGTTCTCGGCGTAGTAGCTTTCCGGCCGCAGGAAGAGGCGTTCAAGCTCCATATCCCCCAGCAGATAGGCCTTGGACAGCGGCGGGCGCTGATAGGGCGGAACATGTTCCTCGCCGATCAAGGTGATCTTGCCCGTGAACCCTTCGGACCTGAGCTTGGCCACGCAAGAGGCCCCGGCCTGCCCTGCCCCGACGACGACGATTTTTTCCATGGCCCCTGCCCTCTTTGCGACTGGCGTGCTGCGCGGCGGACCCTATATGCCGGGGATGCGGATAGACAAGCGAAGGAGACGCGCCAAATGCCCATTTCCGTCGGAGACACCCTGCCCGATGCAACGCTCGTTCAGATGGGCGCCGAAGGCCCCGAGCAGGTCCAGTTGAGCGACAAGGTGAAGGGGCGCAAGGTCGTGATCTTCGCTGTGCCCGGCGCCTTTACCCCGACCTGCCATTCTGCCCATGTCCCCAGCTTCGTGCGCACCAAGGGCGATTTCGAGGCCAAAGGCGTGGACGAGATCATCTGCATCTCGGTCAATGACCCGTTCGTCATGGGCGCATGGGGCGAGGCCACCGGCGCGACCCAGGCCGGCATCACGATGCTTGGCGATGCGGAAAGCGCGTTCACCACGGCCATCGGCATGGATTTCACCGCGCCGCCGGCCGGCCTGATCGCACGCTCTGGCCGCTACGCGATGTATGTCGAGGACGGTGTCGTCAAAGTCTTCCAGGCCGAGGAGAACCCCGGCGTCTGCGAAACCTCGGGCGGCGAAGCCCTTCTGGCAGCGATCTGAGGCGCGACATGGTCGCGATCGGAGACAGCCTTCCTGACGTGCGCTTCGTCCGGATGGGCGAGAGCGGGCCGGAAGAGGTCTCGCTGACACAGAAGGCAAAGGGCCGTCGCATCATCATCGTGGCGGTGCCCGGCGCCTTTACGCCCACTTGCGATTCCAAGCACCTGCCGAGTTTCGTGCGCACGAAACCCGAGTTCGACGCCAAGGGCATCGACGAGATCATCTGCGTTTCTGTGAACGACGCGCATGTGATGCGGTTGTGGGGCGAGACGACGGGCGCGACGGCGGCGGGCATCACCCTTTTGGCCGATGGGGACAGCAGTTTCACCCGCGCCATGGGCATGACCTACACCAAGCCCGAGGTCGGGTTCTACGACCGCTCCAAGCGCTACGCGCTGGTGGCCGAGGATGGCGTCATCACCCATTTGCAGGTCGAAAAACCTGGCGAGTGTGCAATCTCGACCGGTGAGGCCCTGCTTGCGGTGATCTGAGGCGCGACAAGGGACAATCCAGAAAGGCGGGCCTAGGTGCCCGCCTTTTCTTGTTTGGGGTTGGTTTTCGTTGCCAAGCGACCCGGCGGCACGCATCTTGTTGCAATGACAACAACTCGCTGTCTGATTTTCACGCTTTGCCTGTCGGCAGCCGCCCCCGTTCTGGCCGATCCGATGCCATGCCCGGGCGGGTCCATCACGGTCGATGCCGGGTCCGATGCCCTTCGGACAACCCTGTGCCAGTCTGCCGAAACCCTGCTGGCCGGATTGGCGGCGTGCCATCTACCCCAACAGCGCCCCATCAACATCGTGGCGGTGGACGAGGTCGCGCATCCGTTCGCGACCTGCCTTGCGGCCTTTGATTGCGACTATGATCGGATCAGGCTGGTCGTGCGCGACGACTACACGGGGCTTGTCGCCCCGGATGATCCTTACGCGAGTTTCCCGCCCGACATTCTGCTGCATACGCTGTTGTCGCACGAGTTGACCCACGCCCTGATCGAGCAGAATAGCACCGGCCGGGAGGTGCCGCTGGTCGATCACGAATACATGGCCAACGCGCTGGAACTGGAGCAGATGGCGCCGGAATGGCGTCAGGCGATCCTCGACTACGCGATGCTGGAGGAGCCGAGCGACTCGCGTATCGACATCTGGATTTACCGACTGGAACCGCGCCGCTTCGCCGCGAATGCCTGGCTGCATTTCATTCAACCTGAAAACGGCTGCGACCTGGTCGGACGGCTCGTCTCGGGCGACGCAAGCTTCGAAGACGACAAGCGGTGATCCGGATTGGCCACCTGCCCGACATGAAGAACCCGGCACCTAGGGTGCCGGGCATTCCGGGACGGTTGGCAGACGTCACCAGGGTTGGGTCGCGGGACCCACGGTAAACTCGTTGACCGTGGTATCTTCGGGCATGTCGAGCGCAAAGCTCACCACCTTGGCACCCTTGGCCGCGATCTCCTTGGCAGTAGCTTCGCCGATCCCCGAGGAGGCCCCGGTGATGATGACGGTTTTTCCTTCGATCATGTTGTTTCCTTGCGTGATATGGATCGACGCACGGGTCAGGGGTCAGGCCCCGTATTCGGCGTCGGTCACGTGTTCCATCCAGTCGACGGCGCGTCCGTCCTGAACCTCCTGGATCGCCGTATGGGTCATGGCGCTGTCCGGCGCGGCGCCGTGCCAGTGCTTTTCACCCGGGGCGAACCAGACGACGTCGCCCGGATGGATTTCCTCGATTTCACCGCCCCAGCGTTGGACACGGCCCTTGCCGGACAGAACGATCAGCGTTTGCCCGAGCGGGTGGGTATGCCACGCCGTCCGCGCCCCCGGCTGGAAGGTCACGTTGGCACCTTGCACGCGTTCTTCATCGACCGGGTTGAACAACCGTTCCAATTCGACCGTGCCGGTAAACCAGTCGGCGGGGCCGGCCATGACTGGGCGGGTGTTTGCGCGGAAGATATCCATTGGGCGTGTCTCCTGTAGCGGTGTGGTTGGTATGTAGCGGGGCTCGCGCTATTCGATTAGACGATGTAGATTGCATGTACTGTTGAGCGAGATTCAAGTATGGCGCGGGACGAGTTCGGCGAATTGCGGACCTTCATCGTTGTGGCGCAAGCGCGCAGTTTCACCAAAGCCGCTGCCATTCTGGGCGTGTCGGCCTCGGCGGTCAGCCACACGATCCGCGGCTTGGAAGAGCGCCTGGGCCTGCGCCTGTTGACGCGCACAACGCGCCGCGTGGCCCCGACCGAGGCGGGCGAGCGCCTGTTCCAGTCCGTCGCCCCCCATTTTGACCAGATCCGCGCCGAGATCGACGCGCTGAGCGAGCTGCGCAACAAGCCCGCAGGTCGGATCAGGATCAATTCCGGCATTCATGCCGCCGAAACGATCCTGCGCCCCAAGCTGGCCGAGTTCCTGCCCCACTTTCCCGATGTCAGCGTCGAGGTTTCGGTCAATGATGCTTTCGTGGATATCGTAGGGGAACGCTTCGATGCTGGCGTCCGGCTGGGCGAGTCCGTCACCAAGGACATGATCGCCGTGCGCATCGGGCCGGACTGGCGGTTCCTTGTCGTGGGTACGCCGACCTATTTCGAGGACCACGCCGTGCCCCGGCACCCAAGTGACCTTACCGATCACACCTGCATCAACTTGCGCATGTCCGCGGCAGGCGGCCTCTATGCGTGGGAGTTCGAGAAGGAAGGACGTGCCTTGGAAGTGCGCGTGAACGGCCAGCTCACCTATGACAGCATCATCCCCGTCCTGCACGCGGCGCTCGACGGGCACGGGCTGGCCTTCGTGCCCGAGGATCTTGCACAGCCCCATATCGAAACGGGCCGGCTACGCGCGGTTCTGGCCGACTGGTGCCCGCCGATCCAGGGCTATCACCTTTACTATCCGAACCGGCGCCTCGCCTCCCCCGCCTTCTCGCGGTTTCTGGAGGTCATGAGGCACCGGGGGTGACCGATCACTCGGCCGCGTTCGCGGCGGCCAGCCGGATCGGCGCGTTGTCATGCACCACCGTGCGGGTCGGGAACGGAATACCGATGCCCCCCGCGTCCAGCGCCTCTTTCACGGCGCGTTTCATGTCGGCCTGGTAGGCGAAGTAATCGCCGGAATCGACCCAGGCGCGGACGAGGAAATCGACCGAGCTGTCGCCCAGATTGTTCACCTGCACGAAAGGTTCGGGGTCCGAATGGGTGCGGCCATCGGCGATCAGCGTTTCGCGAATGATCCGCTCTGCCTCGGCCAGGTTCGAGTCGTAGCTGACCCCGAAATACCATTCGGCGCGACGGGTCGGATAGACCGAGTAATTCTTGATCTCGTTGCCCCAGACCTCGGAATTCGGGATCAGGATCTGCACGTTCTCCAATGAGGCAAGCTCGGTCATGTTCAGCGTGATGGATTTCACGGTGCCCATCTGATCCCCCACCTCGACGAAATCGCCGACCTTGATGGGGCGGAAGATGATCAGCATGATCCCCGCCGCAAGGTTCGACAGCGTCCCTTGCAGCGCGAGGCCGATGGCGACACCGGCGGCACCGATCGCCGCCACGAGGGACGTGGTGCGCACGCCAAAGGTGTTCAGGATGAAAAGCGCCGCGAAAGCGAGGATGATGTAGCGCGCGATATTGGCGAGAAAGCCGAAGAGCGTGTCATCCAGTTGCTTGTGCTTCGAAGCCAGCCCCTCGATCCGGCGGCGAACCCATCCGGACACGGTGAAGGCGGCCAGAAGCAGCACGATCGCCAAAACCACATCGCCCAAAAGCGAGGCCAGGAACTCGACCGTGAACAGATCACCGATTGTGACACCATTGGCGATCTCGGTGGACAGAATGCTTTCCAAATCCATGCAATACCTCTTTGGGCGCCGCTTGCACGGCGCTGGTTGGTCAGTCTTTCAGATCGAAAAGATCAGGCGCCGCGTGCGAAACGGTCCATCTTGGAGGCAAGCGCGACGTCGAGGTTTGAAATCCCGTCGACGTCATGGGTGGTCAGCGTCACCTCGACGGTCTTGTAGACATTGAACCACTCGGGATGGTGGTTCATGTTCTCGGCCACCAGAGCCACGCGGGTCATCCAGCCGAAGGCATCGTTGAAATCGTCGAACTCGAAACGCTTGGTGATGGCATCCCGGTTCTCGGCTTCGCGCCATCCCTCCTTGGCCAAGGCGGCCAGCGCATTTGCGCGGTCTTCCCCGGTCAGTTTCTGCGGCGTGGTCATTCCTGTTCCTCCACATGGGCCTTCTTGAACGGACCGTAGGTGGTCAGCACCTCGATCTCTTCGTCGACCGCCTCGCGTTCGGCCTGCAGGAAGCGCGCGATGGCCTCGGCAAAACCTTGGTCGCGCACCCAGTGCAGCGAATGGGTGGTCACCGGCATATAACCGCGGGCCAGCTTGTGGGTTCCCTGCGCCCCGGCCTCGACCGTTTTCAGGCCCTGTTCGATGGCGAAATCCATGGCCTGATAGTAGCACAGCTCGAAATGCAGGCAGGGGTGATCCTCGATGCAGCCCCAGTACCGGCCATAGAGCGCCTCGCGCCCGATGAAGTTCAGCGCACCGGCGACGGGTCGCCCCTCTCGCATCGCCAGGACCAGCAGCATGTCGTCGCGCAAGATGTCATGCGCCACGTCGAAGAAGCGGCGCGTCAGGTAAGGCGTGCCCCATTTCCGCGCGCCGGTATCCTGGTAGAAGGCCCAGAAGCTGTCCCAATGCTCGGGCCGGATCTGATCCCCGGTCAGCGCGACGATCTCTCCGCCGAAACCCTGCGCCCGCTGACGTTCCTTGCGGATGTTCTTGCGCTTGCGCGAGCTGAGCGAGCCGAGAAAGTCATCGAAGGTGTCGTACCAGTGGTTTTCCCAATGGAACTGCTGGCTCCAGCGGCGCATCAGGCCCATGCGGTCGCCATCCTGCGCCTCACCCTCGGTGCAGAAGGTGATGTGCAGCGAACTAAGGTCATGCTCGGCCGCCAGTTGCACCGCCCCCTGCACCAGCGCGGCGCGGCCTGTTTCCTCCCAGCCCGGTTTGGTCAGTAGGCGGCGACCTGTCGCCGGGGTGAAAGGCACGGCCATTTGCAGCTTGGGGTAATAGCGCCCGCCGGCGCGTTCATAGGCATGGGCCCAGTTGTGGTCGAAGATATACTCGCCCTGGCTATGACCTTTGGCATAGAGGGGGGCCGTGGCGATGGCCTCTCCATCCGTGCGCGCCACGAGGTAGTGCGGCTCCCACCCGCTGCCGGGGCCGACCGAGCGAGAGGTTTCCAACGCCGACAGGAACCGGTGTGTCGTGAACGGGTCCACGGGGCGGCCCCCATCCGCTGCCTCGGGGCATGCGCAGCCATCCCATTCGGCCGGGTCGATCTGGGCGAGTGTCGAAAGAACCTCGATCTCGATTGTGGTGCTGCCGTCCAAGGTCGCTCTCCGGCATCAGTGCTGGCACGTCGCTCAAGATGGGGCCGAGGGCGCAGCCGTCAATTCACCTTCGCGCGCGAGGGCAATTCAGGCCGGGATCGGCGGCACGTAGCCCTCGAAAGTGATGTTGTCGGCGACGCGGCGCGCCTCGGATTCGACCTGCGGGCTGGTCACGGTCCAGCACAGGATCGGCGTGCCCTGCGCCTTCAACTCGGTCACGCGGGGAGAGCCGAGGTCCGTCCAGTCATGGCTGATGAACCGTGCCCCGACCTGCCCGTAAGCCCGGATCGAGCGCAGCGCGTTGCAATGCTCGGTGCTCAGATGCGGCCATTTCGACGGGATGAAGCCGCAAGTGACCAGGCCACGCGGCACGTCCGGGGCGATCTCGCGCATCACGCCGATCATGTAGGGGTTGAAACTCATCACCGCGGCGGGGCCCGTGTACTCCGCAAGCTCCCGCGCCACGGCGCGCTCCAATGCCCCGTCATCGGCCCCGACACCGCCTGACTGGTCTTTCAACTCGATCAGCAGCGGCACCTGCCCGCCCACGACCTCCAACACCTGGCGCAACGTCGGGATGTAGTCCTCCGAGTCGGTCAGGCGCAGATCGCACAGCTCCCGCGCGGGACGGTCTCGCACGGGGCCGGTGGTATGGGTCAGACGGTCGAGCGTGTGGTCGTGAAATACCATCGCCTGCCCATCCGACGACAGTTGGATGTCGATCTCGATCCCGTAGCCCGCGCGCATGGCCCTGCGGATCGCCGCCAAGCTGTTCTCGGGGATGCCCTGCCCCATGTCGTGCAGGGCGCGGTGCGCGATGGGGGCTTGCAGGAACTCGGGCGGCAGGATCATCGGTTCAACTCCGGATCTGGAAGATCCCCTCGATCTCGACCGCGACACCGAACGGGAGGGATGCGGCGCTGACGGCCGAACGAGCGTGCCGTCCCTTGTCGCCCAGGGCCTCGACCAGAAAATCCGAAGCCCCGTTCACGACGGCGGGCTGTTCGCCGAAATCGGTCGTGGAATTGACGAAGCCGGTCAGCTTCACCACCCGCTCCAACCGGTCGATATCCCCGCCGCAGGCTGCCTTGACCTGCGCCAGCAGCGAGATCGCGCAATGCCGCGCGGCCGCTGCGGCGGTGGCCGTATCCATGTCCTGGCCCAGCTTGCCCTTGATCATCTCGCCATCTGCCATCGAGATCTGCCCCGAGACATAGACGGTGTCGCCCACCACCACGTAGGGCACGTAATTGGCGGCCGGGGCCGGTGCGTCGGGCAGGGTGACGCCCAGCTCTGCAAGGCGTGCTTCGATATCTCCGCTCATGGATGGTCTCTCCGGTATTCTGGGCGCCGTCGGGCGCGCCGTTTCGTCGTTCGGCGCGAGGCTAGCGATGCGCCGGGGAAAGGAAAAGGGCACGCGGCCCATGTCGTCCAAGTTTCATCGAACCGCCAAGCGGATCAGCTTTCGCGGAACGCCCGGCTGAAATAGTCGGTCAGAGGCTCCAGCAGATAATCCAGCGGGGTCCGGTCAGCGGTCCGGATGAAGGCCTGCACCGGCATGCCGGGAATCAGCCGCCGGTCACCCAACAGCGCAAGCTGATCTTCCGGCATGATGATCTCTGCCCTGTAAAAACTGGTGCCGGTGTCTTCGTCGAGGAAAGCATCGGCGGAAATCAGCGTCACTTCGCCGGTAAGGTCTGGCATGTCGCGTTGCGGAAAGGCCGGGAAAAGCAGGCTGACCGGCTGGCCGATATAGATCTGGTCAATGTCGATGGCCGGCACCTGCACCGACATGACCAGCGGGCGGTCGTCGGGCACGATGTAGCCCAGCTCATCGGCGGGGCGCACCACCGCGCGGTCTCCGAAAACGGCAAGCCCGAAGATCGCACCGCTGACGGGCGCGCGCAGGTCTAGCTCCTGGAGGTTTCGCTCAAGTGCCGCGACCTCCTCGGCCAGTTCCTGCTCCGAGGCCCGGATTTCGCGCAGTTCCGAGATCGCTTCTTCGCGGCGGTCGGAAATGCGTTGCAGGATCGCCAGTTCGATCTCCGTCCGGCGCTCGGCGGTCTCGGCCCGGCTGGCCTCGATCTCGGCCAACTGCCCCCGGATGCGCGCCGAGTCTCGCTGCAATTGCAACACCGGCGCACTGCGCCCGACGCCCCGGTCCAGCGCATCCTGCTGGCGGGCGAGATCCTGTTCGATGATGAGCAGTTGCTCGGTCAGGGCGACCTCCTGCGCGTTCAACCCCTCGATCTGAAGATCGATCTGGTTCCGCCGCTGGGACAGCTGGTTCACCTGGCCTTCCAGGGTCTCGACCCGCGCATCGAAGAGGTTGCGCTGCCCTTCGAGGAAATCCGCGATCTCGGGGTCGGCCTCGGCATCGGCCAGAAGCGCCGGGGAAAAGGTGATGCTTTCTGCCCCGTCACGCTCGGCTTCGAGGCGGGCACGGCGTGCGCGCAACTCGGCCAGACGATCGCGCGCGACGATCAGGTCGGTCTGCAAATCCGCCGGGTCAAGGCGCAGGATCAGGTCGCCCGCCTCGACCAGGTGCCCTTCCTCGACGAAAAGCTCGGCCACCAGCCCGCCTTCGGGGTGCTGCAACGGCTGGCGATTGCGGTCGACCTCGATCTGGCCCGCCGCGATCACTGCCCCGGCAAGGCGAGAACTCACCGCCCAGCCGAACACGCCCGCGATCAGTACGCCTACGGCAAGAAAGCCGATCAGCATCGGCCCACGCACGGACCATGCCGGGCGTGGGCGCGCCGGCGTGACCGGATGCGGCATGCCACGGTCGTCCGGACGGGTTTCGGGCCCGGTCATACGACACCTCCGCCGCCGCCATCGGGGCGCGTCAGATCCTTGAAGTTGCGCACCACCTTTTCCAGCACCTCGCGGGTCGGCCCGTAGGCGGCCGGAACACCATCCTTCAGCACCATCAGCTTGTCGCATTTCCGGATCGCCGAGGGCCGGTGCGCCATGATCAGAACGGCCCGGTTATCGGCCTTGAGCGCATCAATCACCTTGTTCAGTGCCTCGGACCCTTCGTTGTCGAGCGCCGAGTTCGGTTCATCCAGAACCAAGATCACGGGATCGGAGTACAACGCCCGGGCCAGCCCGATGCGCTGGATCTGCCCGCCCGACAGGCGTGCGGACACGCCGCTGACACGCGTGTCATATCCATCGGGCAAGGCCAGGATCAGGTCATGCGCGGCGGCCTTCTGCGCGGCGGCCACCACGCGCGCGCCATCGAACTCTCCCTCCAGACGGGCGATATTCTCGGCGATGGTGCCATCGAACAGGGACACGGATTGCGGCAGGTAGCCGATCAGTTGCCCCAGCGTATCGGGATGATACTGGTCAATGGAGGCCCCATCGAGGCGGATCTGCCCCGCCGCCGGTTGCCAGACACCCGTCACCGCGCGCGCCAGCGTGGACTTGCCCGAGCCGGACGGGCCGATCACGCCCACCGCCATGCCTGGCTCGACCTCGAAATTCACGCCGCGAAGCGTGGGACGCGCACCGCTCGGCGGCACGACGGAAAGCTGCGACACCTCAAGGCGCGACTTCGGGCGCGGCAAGGGCATGCGGGGCAATTCCCCCGGCTCGGCCTCCAACAATTGGCCCAACCGCCGATAGCCCTGCCACGCCTCGGAAATGGCCTGCCACTGGCCGATGGCCAGCTCGATCGGGGCCAAGGCGCGGCCCATCAGGATGGAGCCGGCGATCATGGCCCCCGCCGAAAGCTGGCCTTGCAGCACGAGATAAGCCGCAAGCCCAAGGATCGCCGATTGCAGGAACAGGCGCAGCGTGCGGGTCATCGTGGTGAAGCCCCCCACGCGGTCGGCCGCCAGCATCGCGTCATCAAGTGCCTTGGCGCGTTGCCGCTGCCAGCGGTCGAAAGCGGCCCCGGTCATGCCGAGGGACCGGATCAATTCCGCTTCCGACTGCATCTCGGAGGCCATCTGCTCGGCGCGCTGGTTGGCCATCGCCGCTTCGGCCAGCGGTTCACGCGATACACGTTGGTTCAGCAGGGTGATCGACACCAGGATCGTGCCGCCCGCCAGCGCGAGCCAGCCCAGCCAAGGGTGGAACAAGAAGATCGCGCCGATGAACAACGGCGTCCAAGGCAGATCAAACAGCGCCATGAAGACCGGAGAAGCGGCAAGGCGCTGCACCGCGCCGAGATCTCGAAGCGCCGGCTGCATCGCGCCGGTGCGCCGCGCATGTTCCAGAGCGGCGCGAAACACGCGGTCATCGAGGGATTCCTGCAAACGGGCACCATAGCGCGCGCCAACGCGTCCGCGGGCGAAATCCAGAAAGCCCATCATCAGGAACAGAAAGGCCACCAGGATGGTCAACGCCAGCAGCGTTTCCTCCGATCCAGATCCAAGCACCCGGTCATAGACCTGCAGCATATAGATCGGCCCGGTCAGCATCAGCAGGTTCACACCCATGCTGAAAGCGGCAATTGACCATAGCAACCACGCGTTTCTGCGGCGGAATTCGCGCAGTTCGGCACGCCGAACCATCGGCCCGCCCGTTTGGGGGCGACCGGCGGCCGGGGTCGCGGCCCGGGTTTGAACGCGCTGCGTTGTCACCTGACGTCTGCTTTTCTTTCGGGGCCGTTCACGGCCTGTCCCCCACCCATCATCGAAACGTGATCTGCCCGCTTATCCATGCCAGCACAAGATTAATGCCCGTTTAAGGTTTTCCAAATTCCCTACCGTGGCACGGCAGCCCTTTCCCCGCGACCGCAGCGCCGATAGGCTACATGATGATAAGGGGAGTCCAAGGGAAGCTGCCACGTGACTGATCGTAGATCTCCCAATCGTGCTGCATGGCGCGGGCATCTGGCCCGTGCAGTGGGGGCTATCACGCTCGCCGCATTGGCCGCTTGCGGGCCGGCGACCCTGCCCCCGGGCGACCAGGTGCCCGATGCCAGCGAAGATCAGAACCGCTCCGTTCACCGGCTGAACGTTGCGCTCGACCGTGCGCTGGTGGGACCCGCCTCGGACGGATTTGGCGACGCGATCCCCCAACCCGTTCGGCGTGGCGTCAGCAATTTTGCGTCCAACCTCAGCCAACCGGGTTACGTTCTGAACAACCTGCTGCAGCTCCGGCTGGAGGATGCCGCGCGCAACACGCTGCGATTTGCCGTGAATTCGACGATTGGGCTGGGCGGCCTTCTGGATCCGGCCAGCGACATGGGGCTTGATGCCGAAGAGACCGATTTCGGCGAGACGATGCATGTCTATGGCTTCCCCGAGGGGGACTACGTCGTCCTTCCCGTGCTGGGGCCATCGACCACCCGCGACACGGTGGGCATGGTCGTGGATTTCGCGCTGAACCCGCTGCGCCATGTCGCGCAGCCGCCCGAAAGCCATTACATCACCGCGGCGCGCATCGCCGGTCGCCTCAACACCCGTCATGAATTCGCAGGCTCGGTCGAAGGTGTGCTCTACGAGTCCGAGGACAGTTACCTCCAGATGCGGTCGCTCTACCTGCAGAACCGCCGCTACGAATTGCGCGGCGATACGGCGGATGGCTATTTCGATCCCTATATCGACCCGTATGCCGAGGGCGATGCGGCGGACGACGCGGTCGCTGCCGCCGATCCGATGGCCGACCCTTATTACGATCCGTACTCGGACCCCTATTTCGACCCGTACGCCCAGTAGTCCCAATCGCCAGGAAGGAGACCGACACGATGTTCCGTCAGTCCCGCCAGACCCGCCGCCGCTTTCTCAACCTGATCGGTGCAGCCAGCCTGGGCGCCTTGTTTCCCGGCTTCGGGTCGTTTGGCAGCGCGCAGGCGCAAAGCGCTGCCGCCGCCGAGCAACTGGTCAACCGCGCCGTGGCCGACGTGATGTCGATCATCAATTCGGGCCGGTCCGAGGCATCCATGCTGCGCGATTTTCAGAACGTCTTCCGAGATTATGGCGACGTGCCCGTGATCGCGCGCTCGGTTCTCGGGCCCCCGGCCCGGACGGCAAGCGCCGCCCAGCTGCGCGCCTTCACCGAGGCATTCGGCATCTACATCGCCAACAAGTACGGTCGCCGCTTTCGCGAGTTCATCGGTTCGACCATCACGGTGACAGGATCACGCCAGGTGCGCAGCTTCCGAGAGGTGATCTCGGTCGTGAACCAGCCGGGCTATGCGCCGTATGACTTGCGCTGGTTCGTCTCGGACGGGTCGGGCAGCCCGCGGTTTTTCAACCTCATCATCGAAGGCGTGAACCTGATGATCTCGGAGCGGACCGAAATCGGCGCCATGCTCGAAGCACGCGGCGGCGATATCGACCGGCTGGCCCGCGACCTGCGCGCGATGTAGACGCCCGGGGATACGCCCCAAAGCGCCATCGGTTCGCGTCAGTTGCGGCCCAAAAGCCCGCCGAGAACTTCCATCAAGATCTGTTCCGCCAAGTCCGGACGGCGGCCTTGCGGCTGCTCTTCGACCACCTGCGGCGCCTGCCGCGCTTCGGCCACAGGGTCGATCATCGGCAGCGGGCGGGGCGGCAGATCGCGGTGGATCTCTTCCATGGTCTGGCGCCAGATCTCGGCGGGCAGGCCGCCGCCCGTCACGCCTGACAGCGGCGTGTTGTCATCATAGCCCATCCAGACACCGGCCACGTAATCTGCCGTGAAGCCCAGGAACCACGCGTCCCGCGCGGCCTGTGTTGTGCCGGTCTTGCCCGCCACGGGCCGATCGGGAAGCGCCGCGCGGCGACCCGTGCCGCTCGCGACGACCTCGGACATCATGTAGGTCAGCTGCCGCGCCGCGAATTCCGAGATCACGCGCTCCCGGATACCCGTGCGCTGTTCAAACATCGGCGTGTCATCGCCCAGCAGGCGCAGTTCCTGCACCGCGTAGGGCCGCACCGCCGAGCCACCGTTCAGGATGCCCGCGAAAGCGCCCGTCATCTCGATCAGGGTCGATTCCGAGGCGCCCAGCGCCAGCGCCGGCCCGGCAGCCAGGTCGCTTTCAATCCCGAATTCCGAGGCGACCGTGCGCACAAGGTCGAGCCCCACCTCGTCCGCGATCCGTACCGCCGGCGTGTTGAGAGAAGTCCGCAGCGCGTCGGTCAGGGTCACCTCGCCATAATACTCGCCCGTGTAGTTCGTGGGCGAATAGGGGCCGGAACCCGGCACGTCGATAGTCAGCGGTGCGTCGAGGATCATGTCGTCGAATCGCCAGCCCAGATCGAGGGCCGTGGCATAGACGAACGGTTTGAAAGCCGATCCGGTCTGCCGCATCGCCTGCGTCGCGCGGTTGAACAGGCCCGCGCCTTGCGTGTCCCGCCCGCCGACAATGGCGCGCACGGCCCCGTCCGCGCTCATCACCACGATGGCGGCCTGCGCCTCGGACCCGGCGCGCACCTGGTTTTCGAACACGTTTTGCAGCGCGCGTTCGGCCGCGGCCTGCATCTCGGGGTCGAAAGTGGTGCGGATCACCACGTCCTCGGTCGTCTCGCGCGTCAGGAAGTCCGGCCCTTCGGCCATGATCCAATCGGCAAAGTACCCACCGATATTCTGTTCCGCCGCCTCGGACAGGCGTGCAGGGTTGGCGCGGGCGGCATCGGCCTCGGCCGCACTCAGGTAGCCCTGCTCTTCCATCAGGTTCAGCACGACATTCGCCCGTTCCTGCGCCCGTTCCAGATTTCGTGTCGGCGCGTAATAGGACGGGGCCACCAGAAGACCGGCCAGCATCGCGGATTGTTGCGGGTTCACCTCGGCCGCGGACGCGCTGAAATAGCGCTGCGCGGCGGCCTCGAAACCCCGCGCGCCCGCGCCGAGGTAGGCGCGGTTCAGATAGACCGACAGGATCTCGTCCTTGGTGTAGCGGAACTCCATCGCCAGCGCGAAGGGCACTTCCTGGATCTTGCGCCAGATCGACGTCTCGCGGCAGTCGGATTCGTATTCCGCCTCCGTCGCCCATTCATCCGGGTCGTAGGCGACGCCGAGGCACATCAGTTTGGCCACCTGCTGCGTGATGGTAGAGCCGCCATGGCCGGATAATGGCCCACGCCCCTCGCGCAGGTTGATGCGGATCGCGCTGGCGATCCCGCGCGGCGAAATGCCGAGGTGGCGATAAAAACGCCGATCCTCAGTCGCGACCACAGCGTTCACAAGGTGGGGGCTGACGGTTTCGGCGTCGATCATGCCGCCGAACTGTTCGCCCCGCCATGCAAAGACGTTGCCGTCCCGGTCAAGCATCGTCACCGACCCGCGCGCACGGGCATCCACGATGGTCGAGACCTGGTCTGGCAGCTGCATGTAGTAGTAGGCCGTGGCAAGCCCCAGAAGCAGCATGGCCGCAGCGGCCCCACGCCAGATCAGGCCCCAGATGATGCGGAGGATCACGCGAAAGGCATAGGCGATCCAACCGAGGGGACCGCGCGGACGGGCGGCACGGGTCTTGCGCGTGCGGCGGGTCCGACGCGCGCCACCCGACCCCGAGGACTTGCCGCCGGTCGTCTTGCGCTTGGGCTTGGGCGTGCTGCGCGATGAAGTTGTCCGCCGGTCGGCGACCAGGCTGCGCTGGCCTCGCGCGGGCGGTCTGCGCCCCTGTCCTGAATTGCTCATCTGAAAAATGCCTTTCGGCTGCCTGCCTTTGTTTTGACCAAATGTAAGCAAATTCGAGTCGCATGTGGAGGGTTCTTGCCGCAGTGCCGAATGATTGATCTGCCCAAAAAATGTGCATCGCATCATTTTTGCGCAAAAAATTTGCAAAATCGCCTTCAGGTTGTCCGGAATCCGGCCCCCTTCGTTGCCCTGAGACCCGTCACGCCCTGTTTTGAGCCCCGTGACGTTCCCGGTCGCATATCGCGGCGGACGGGGGCGGGGACATCAGCAACCGGAAGGGTGACAGCAGTGAAACTCATCATCGCAGCGATCAAGCCGTTCAAGCTCGAGGAGGTGCGTGAAGCGCTCACCTCCATCGGGGTGCGCGGCATGATGGTGACCGAGATCAAGGGCTTCGGCTCTCAATCGGGTCACACCGAAATCTACCGCGGCGCCGAATACGCCGTGAATTTCGTGCCGAAAGTGAAGCTCGAGATCGTGGTCGCGGCCTCGATGGCCGACCAGGTGGTCGAAACCATCCAGACGACCGCCAAGACCGACAAGATCGGCGACGGCAAGATCTTCGTTCTCGATGTGGAAAGCGCCGTGCGCGTCCGCACCGGCGAGACCAACGACGACGCGCTGTAAAGCCCGCGTCCTTTCCAGAGGGTACACTCCAAATGAAACTCACCAAGCTCCTTCCCCTGGCCGCTGTCGCGTCGATCGCGCTGCCGACCATGGCCCTTGCGCAGGACGCCGCGCCGTCCTTCGACGAGATCGGCCCCTACATCATGACCACCCTGCTGTTCTGCATGGCAGGTTTCCTCGTCTTCTTCATGGCGGCTGGCTTTGCCATGCTCGAAGGCGGCCTCGTGCGGTCCAAGAACGTCACCATGCAGATGACCAAGAACATCGCGCTCTACTCGGTGGCCGCGATCATGTACTGGCTCATCGGCTTCAACCTGATGTACCCGGGCGACTTCAACGGATATGTCGGCAGCTTCTTCGTCATCACGCAACTTGACCCGGTGGGTGTTGCCGCTGCTGACGCGGCGCTCGACTACGCCTCGGTCGGTTCGGACTTCTTCTTCCAGCTGGTCTTCGTTGCCGCCACCGCCTCGATCGTGTCGGGTGCGCTGGCCGAGCGTATCAAGCTGTGGCCCTTCCTGGTCTTCGTCGTGCTCCTGACGGGTGTCATGTACCCGATCTCGGGCTCGTGGCAGTGGGGCGGCGGCTGGCTGTCCGAGGCGGGCTTCTCCGACTTCGCCGGTTCGACCGTTGTGCACTCCGTGGGTGGCTGGGCCGCTCTGGCCGGTGCCATCGTGCTGGGTCCGCGCCTGGGCAAGTACTCCAAGGACGGCAAGGTCCACCCGATGCCGGGTTCGAACCTCGCCCTCGCCACGCTGGGCACGTTCATCCTGTGGCTGGGTTGGTTCGGCTTCAATGGCGGCTCCCAGCTGGCCATGGGCACCGTGGGTGACGTCTCCGACGTGTCGCGCATCTTCGCCAACACCAACATGGCGGCGGCTGCCGGTGCCGTGACCGCGCTGATCCTGACGCAGGTCGTCTATGGCAAGCCCGACCTCACCATGGTGCTGAACGGCGCGCTGGCCGGCCTCGTGTCGATCACTGCTGAACCGCTGGCGCCCACCCTCTTCGGATCGCTCTGGATCGGTGCCATCGGTGGTATCATCGTGGTCTTCACCGTGCCGCTGCTCGACAAGCTGAAGATCGACGACGTGGTCGGCGCCGTTCCGGTGCACCTCTTCGCCGGTATCTGGGGCACCATCGCCGTCATCTTCTACAATGGCGACGCCAGCCTCGGCACGCAGCTCCTGGGCATCGCGGCTTACGGCATCTTCACCTTCGTGGTCAGCCTGGTCGTGTGGTTCATCCTCAAGCTCACCATGGGCATCCGCGTCTCGGAAGAGGCAGAGATGTCGGGCCTCGACGTGGCCGAGCTGGGCATGGAAGCCTACCCCGAGTTCGCCAAGGGCTGATCCCTCGGACATAAAGAAAGAAAGGGCGTCCCAACGGGGCGCCCTTTCTGCATTCAGCGTCCCCCTTTCTGGTGTGACACGATCCCCGCTGGTCGCAGACGCTTTCCCCGCCTAGCCTGTTCGTCGGGGAGGAGGAGGCCCCGCCCATGCTGCACCTGATCCGCTGCGCCGCGCTTGTCGTGGCCTCGTTCGCTGCGCCGGTCTTCGCCCAAGGGTTGGACGCCGAGCAGATCGCCCCCGGCATCTGGGCCATCGAAGGACCCACCGAACAGCGCAACGCCGAGAACCTCGGCAACAACGCCACCTTCGGGCTGATCGAAACGACCGACGGCGCGATCCTGATCGATCCGGGCGGCACATGGGCCGGTGCCGAGGCGTTGGCCGAGGTCGTCCGGGGTCTGACTGATCAGCCGGTCACCACGGTCATCGACACGGGCGGGCAGGATCATCGCTGGCTTGGAAATGGCTACTGGCAGGCGCAAGGCGCGCGGGTCATCGCGGCCGAATCCGCCATGGCCGACCAACGGGCGCGCGCATCGCTTCAACTGACCATGTTGCGGGAACTGGTGGGCGAGGCGGGGCTGAATGGCACCGAACCCGCCCAAGCCGATGTGACCTTCACGGACAGCTACGCCTTCACCCAGGGCGGCGTTGCGGTCGAGGTCCACCACGTCGCCCCGGCCCATACACCGGGCGACAGTTTCGTCTGGCTGCCCGAGGCGGGCGTCGTCTTCACCGGCGACATCGTTTTCGTCGGGCGCTTGCTGGGTCTTCTCGACGTCTCGGACAGCGCCGGCTGGATCGAGAGCTTCGACGCCGTGGCCGCGCTGGACCCGCCGATCGTGGTACCCGGGCACGGACCTGCACTCACATTGGAGGCGGCTCGCGCCGACACCCGTGACTACCTGGCCCATCTGCGCGAGGTGATGCGCGCCCATATCGACGCGGGCGGTGACATCATCGGCGCGGTCGAGGTCGACCAATCCGCCTTTTCCCATCTCGACCAGTTCGACGCGCTGGCCGGGCGCAACGCGCAAATGCTGTTCCAGCAGATGGAATGGGAATGACCCGCCGCCCCCGCGGCCGGCGGGCCTAATCGACCCTGGTCAGACCTGCTTGCGCATCTTCTTGGGGGCACCATCGGCGGGGTTGGTGCCCATGTATTCCAGCCCGCTTTCCTTCCACCCGGTGAAGCCGGTGCCCATATGGGCGACCTTGGTCACGCCGGACTTGATGATGCGCTCGGCCACCATCTTCGAGCGGATGCCCGACCCGCAATGCAGCACAAGGGGCCGCTCGTCATGGGGCACGAAGCTCGGCTCGAAATCTTGCATCGGCAACAGAAGCGCGCCGTGAATATGTTCGTGCACGTATTCGTTCGGGGTGCGCACGTCCAAAAGCACGATCTCGCCGTTCTTCAACGCACGCTCGACTTCCTCGGGGGTCCAGGTTTCCAGCGTGCCACCGGCCAGGTCTTCGATATCCATGTTCTGTCCTTTCTCGGGTCTTCGGTTCCGTGCGGAGCGCATATCGCGCGGGGCAACGTCCCACGCGGGCATGGCACCACATTGGCGTGGAAAGACAATCCACGGCAAATGCAAAGCGGCCATGACAACACAAAGGGGCACCCCGACGGGCGCCCCTTTCTTCATTTCGCGGTAAGGCGAGGGCTCAGACGGCCTCGTCGATCCACTTTTGCAGCGCGGCCTTGGGGGCGGCGCCGATCTTGTTCGACACGACCTCGCCATCCTTGAACATGAAGAGCGCCGGAATACCGCGCACGCCCATCTGCATCGGCGATTGCGGGTTCTCGTCGACATTGACCTTCACGATCTTGACCTTGCCGTCATACTCGTCCGACAGCTCTTCCAGCGCCGGGCCGATCTGCTTGCACGGGCCGCACCACTCGGCCCAGAAATCGACAACCACGGGGATGTCGGACTGACGCACTTCGGCGTCGAACGTGGCGTCGGTGACGGAAACGGTTGCCATTGAATAGGCCCTCCTGAGCGGAATCCTTGGGGGTGTCTGATGTCAGGCACGCAAGGTATGGACGGTCCTTGGCAAGGTCAAGCGGGCGGCGTGCCGGCAAGGGCGGCGTTCACCAGATCGTGGGGGAGCGGCATCAGCGCGCGTGTCCGCGACCAAAGGATCGCCACCTCGACCGTTCGATCCGGGTAGATCTGGCGCAAAAGCTCGTCATAGGCCCCCATCTGCCGCAACAGCCCCTCGGGCACCTGCTCGGGGCGATCCGGCGTGATGCGGTTGGTCTTGTAATCGACCGCCAGAACGCGGGTCTCCGACACGATAAGGCGGTCGAGCACGCCCATCAGCGGCGCATTCAAGGCCTGACTATGGCCGAACAATTCCACCTCGGCCAAGGCCTCGGGCGTGAACAGATGCGCCAGCGCCGCGTCGGTCAGCACGCTGGTCGCCTCGGCCAGCAATGGCGCAAGTTCGTCCGGCGTCACGTCGGGCGCCTCCAGCACGGCGATGCCCGGCGCGGCCCCGGCCCAGGCCGGTTGCGCCAGGCGCGGCAGATGTTCCAGCAGCAGATGCACCAGCCGCCCGCGCCGCAAGGCGTCGGGTTCCCCGTCGCCCACGCCCTCGCCCGGCAAGGCCTTGTCCCCACCGAGGTCGGAGGGCGTGCGCAGTTTCGCAGGCCGTGCCTGTGCAGGCACCGGCGCATCCACCCATTCGGGCAGCGTTGGGCGGGGCGTCAGCGCCGCGACCGACCGCCCGCGCACGGGGAAATCACCGCTTTGCACGCGCAGGCCGCGTTCCTCCACACCCGGAACGTCCAGCGGTGTGCACGCCATCCCCGCCATCGCCGCTTCGACCGTCTTGTACCAAGACGAGTCGTCGGCACGCCCGACATCCCCGGCGGCGGCCACGATCAGCCAGCTTTCCGCCCGTGTCAGCGCCACGTAAAGCAGGCGGTTCGCCTCTTCCCTGTCACGCTCCGATTTCGCGGCGAGGCCGTCGCGCACCGGGTCGGCCATGTCCCCGCGCGCCCCGGCCCAGACGAGCGGCCCACCCTCGGCCCGCACCAGGTTCACCCCCGGCGGCCGCCCGCGCCGCTGCGCGCAATCGGGCAGGATCACCACCGGCGCCTCAAGCCCCTTCGCGCCATGCACCGTCATTACGCGGATCATGCCGTGGGCCTGCGCAAGGTCGCGCTTGACCATCACCTCGCCGGTGTCCAGCCAGCCGACGAAGCCGGTCAGGCTCGGCACCTCCATCCGCTCGTAGTTCAGCGCCTGGGACAGGATCGCGTCGATGGCGTCCTCGGCCTCGGTCCCCAGTTGCGCGATCAGGCGGCGACGCCCGTCATGCCGGATCAGCGCCCGTTCCAGCAGATCGTAGGGCCGCATGAAATCGGCTTGGTCCCGCAGGTCGCGCAGAATGGCAACGGTCTTGGGCCACTCGGCCTCTCGCGTCCTCAGCGCGCGCCACAGGTAGCCGTCGCGCGCATGGGCCAAGCGGAAGAGGTCATCCTCGCTCCACCCGCAGAGCGGCGATTTCAGAACGGCGGCCAGAGAAAGGTCATCCTCCGGCGTCGCGAGGAAGCGCATCAGCGCGATCAGGTCTTTCACCGCGATGGGCGCGGTCAGTTGCGCCCGGTCCACCCCCGCAATGGGAAGGCCGCGCTTCTTGATCTCGGAGATGATCGTGCGAAACAGCGCCGAGCGCCGCTGCACGAGGATCAGGATATCGCCCGCCTGAACCGGGCGGCGCGTATCGCCAACCTCGATCTCCTCGCCCTCGGCCAGCATCGACTCGATCCGCTCGGCCACGAGGGCGGCCAGCCGCGCGCTGTGGTGATCTTCGGCCACGATATCGCGCGGGTCGTCCCAGTCGGGGTGTTCGGGATCGTCGGCCTTTGGAATGACGGGCCAAAGATCCACGCGGCCCGGCTTGGTGCCTTTGAAGGCCTTGTGTTCGATCCCCTCGCCCAAGCCGGGGGCCGCACCGCCTGCGCAGACACGGTCGACAAGGTCGAGGATCGGCGCGGCAGAGCGGAAGGACCACACGAGTTCACGGTCGGCGAGGCTCTGGCCGATCCCGCGCAGGCGGTCCGAGAACAGCGCCTTCATCCGGTCGAACTCGGACGGGTCCGCGCCCTGGAAGGAATAGATCGACTGTTTCTTGTCGCCTACGACGAAAATCGTGCGCGTCACATCGGCCCGCGCGCCCTCGCCGGCCGCGAAATCCTCGGCCAACCGCGCAACGATATCCCATTGGTCCGGGCTGGTGTCCTGGGCTTCATCTACAAGAATATGGTCGATCCCTCCGTCGAGACGGAACAGCACCCATTGCGCGACGCCCGGCGTGTTCAGGAGTGTACGCATCTTGCCGATCAGGTCATCGAAATCGAGCCAGCCGCGCGCCTGTTTCGCCTGCGCGTAGGCGGGCAGGAAGGCGGCCGCGAAGCGGTGCAGCGCATGGGCGCGCTGCGCGGTCACGAACCCGACGCGCAGGGGGCGGGTCTCTTCCACCCGGTCGGCCAGATCGATCCAGCCCTGCAGCACATCCGGGTCGAGTTGGCTGCGCACGGCGGCATTGCCGAGCGACGCGCCCTTGGCCTTGAACGGCTCTTTCGCGCTTTCGCCGCTCAGGCAGATCTCTTCGAGCATCTTGAGCGTGGAGAGGGTCATGTCCTCCCACGGCATCGCTTCGAGCACGCGGCGTGGCTTGGCCTGCTGCTTGTTTTCCGGATCGAGATAGGGCCAGATCGAATCGCAGATATCCTGCTCGTCCCCGGTCAGGGCATGGGCGATGACGCCCTCCTCGGTCAGGCCGGGGTCGATCGCCAACCACGCGCAGATCTCGTCCCATCCCAGCGGGTCGGCCAACGCCTCGGCCTTGCCCGCCACCGCGCGGGCGAGCGAGATGATCCCGTCCTCGTCCGAGAGATACGGCACCACCGCGTCGATCGCCTCGCGCCCACGGGCATCTTCGGCCATTTGGTCAAGGATCTCGGCGATCAGTCGGGCCTGCACGCGTTCGTCGATCTCGGTGAAGCCGGGCGAAACCTGCGCTTCCAGTGGGAACCGCCGCAGCACCGAGGAACAGAACGAATGGATCGTCTGGATCTTGAGCCCCCCCGGCGCCTCGATCGCGCGGGCGAACAGCCGCCGCGCATCGCGCAGCAGGTCGGGCGTCAGCCGGTCGCCTTCGACCCCAACCTGCACAAGCACCTCGCGCAGTTCGCCGTCCTGCGCCATTGCCCATTCGCCCAGCCGCTTGAACAGGCGGTTCTGCATCTCCATCGCGGCGGCCTTAGTGTAGGTCAGACACAGGATGCGCTCGGGCTGCACCCCATCCAGCAACAGCCGCGCCACCCGGTCGGTCAGTACCCGTGTCTTGCCCGAACCCGCATTCGCGCTCAGCCAGGTCGAGGCATCGGGCCGCGCCGCGATCACCTGCGCTTCGGTGGCCTCGTTCATCCCCCCTGCCTCAGCCATCGTCCCGCCCCACCGGTTGCACGCGTGCCTTTTCGGTCTCGTCCCATTCGCCATAGCGGGCGAGGTGGTCGAAATCGCGCGTGTATCGCGCCTCGAACACCGCGCGGCGCGAGGTATAGCCCGTGCCCGCCTCGGCGAAATACGCCAGCAGCCGCTGCAATCCCTCGCGCACCTCGGTAAGGTCGGACGGCGTCGGATCATACGCCACCGTCGCAGGTGACGCGCCAAGCCCCAAGTAGGCGATGCGCGCGACCTCGGCGGGGGTATCCTGCCGGTCGAACGCGCCGTTCTCGGCCATCAACGCCTCGATCCAGAGTTGCTTGTTGAAGGCGCGTTCCTGCTCTGGCGTGGGCACCTGGCCCGTCTTGTAATCGTAGATTGCCACCCGACCATCGGGCAGGCGGTCGATCCGGTCGGCGGTGCCGCGCAGCGTCATGGCCGTGCCCGGCACGGCCCACTCTGCCCGGGTCTCCATCAGCCATGGCTCGGCGAAACCACGCCGCTCCCCCTCGGTTCGCAGGAAATGCGGCACGATCCGCGCGAGACGCGCACGCCACAGACGCCGCGCCGCGGGCCATGGGGCCTGATCCTCCAACACGGCGTCGGCGATGGCCAAAAGCCGTTCCGCAGCATCCATTGGCAGGCCTGCGCGCGTGTCCTCGACAAAACGGTTCAGCACGTCATGCAGAACGGTGCCGCGCACGGCCGCATCCGGTTGCGGGCGCAACGGATCGAGCGGCTTTAGGCGAAGAACCTTGCGCGCGTAGATCTCGTAGGGGTCTCGGATCAGCTTTTCGATCTGGGTCACCGAAAGGCTGCGCGGCCGGGCGGGCGCAGGCGGCGCGGGGGCCGGTCGTGGCGCGGGCCTCGCGCCGTCCATCTGTTCGGGCGTGGGGCTGGCCAGCGCCTCGGCCAGCGCGATCCACGCCTCGCCCCGGTGGCGCATCTGCGCCAGCACCTCGGCGGACATATCGCTCGCCCCGCCCAGCAGGTTCGTCAGCCGGTTCAGCCAGCGCGCGGGCACGGTATCGGTCTCGGCGTCGCGGCGCGCGCGCGACAGCCAGACCTCGGGCGCGGCAATGGCCTGTTGAAAATCATGCGCCGACAGCCCGATCACGCGATCCGGCAGGCGCAGCCCCGCTTCGGCCCGCAAGGCGCGGTTCAGCCAGGGATCGGCCTCGGGCGCGGCAGGCCAAGTGCCCTCGTTCAACCCGGCAAGGATGACGAGGTCGGCGCCTTGCACCCGCGCCTCTTGCGTGCCCCAGATCAGGACCTGCGCATGCGGGCGCAGCCCCTCGCGCACCTGTCGGTCCGAGATCAGGCCGCCGAACATGTCGGCATAGTCGCGCGCACTCATCGCGCCGCCGGCGTCGCCCTCGGCGCGCAGATCGGCGGCCAGTTTCGCAATCTCACGCCCAGCTTCTTGCAGATACAGCTCGCCGGTCGTCTCGCCGGTGCGGCCCTGTGCCAAGACTTCCGCGAGGGCGATATGGCGCTCCGCGTGCCGGGCAAAGGACTGCTCCCCCTCCACTTGAGGCGCGAGCAGCGTGTCGCACACCCAGTCGGCCCAAGCGCGCGCCTCTGCCTGTTGCTCGGACTTCAACCTCTCGACCCAGTCGGCGAGGGTAGTCGGTGTCGGGAAGCCGGATTTGCCGCGCAGCCCGCCCAATTCGAACTCGCGCATCAGCCGCAGATGCGGGCCGCGATCCGCGCCGGAATGGCACATCGGGTTCGACAAGATCGCGATCAGCAACTCCGCCGTGATCGGCCCGGTGAAAACCTCGGCCACCAGACGCAGGAAGCGGCCAGCGACGGTCTGGTCCAGAGGTACGCCCGCGCTGTCGTCCGGCGTGATGCGCCAACGGTCCAGCGCGGCGGCGACCTGCCGCGTCAGAACCCGGTCGGGCGAGACCAGAGCGGCGCGCTGCCCGTCGGCGACGGCCTTGCGCAGGCGCAGCGCGATGGCCCCGGCCTCGACCTGCGGGCTGGGTGCTTCCAACAGCGTGACCGCGCCAAAGGCGTGCTGCAGATCGGGCAGGCCCGGCCCCTCGTCGCGCCATTGGTCGGTGACCGGCGCAGGCCGCAGCGCCAGAGATACGGCGGCGTTGCGCGCGGCGTTCACCGGGGGCACCCCGTCCGCCCAGTCCGGCACCTGGGCCGGATCCAACCCCATGACGGACGCAACCTTGGCAAGGCGGAATTGCGGATGATCCTCGCCCGCCAGACCTTGCCCTTGCCGCCCCTCGAGCAGGCGATGCCAGATGGCCGCCGGCATGTCCCGGTCGATCCCGGGCAGGATGACGGCGCCCTGAGGCAGGCGCGCCACCGCCTCCATCAGGCGCAAGGTCGCCCCCCGCGACCCGGTCGAGCCCGCAACGATCACCGGGTGATCGGGCGGTGCGACCTGCCATTGCCGGATCAGCCGGTCGGTCACACGGGCCGCGCGCGCCTCGGGCGTCAGGGCGGCTTCCTCGGCGAAATAGCTGGTGATCGCGGTGACAAAGGCCTGCGCCCGCGCCCAATGGTCGGAATGCCCGGCGACGTCCAGATCGCGCACCATCTCGGGCGTGACCTCTTCCTCGAACATCTCGGCCATCAGATCGGCCAGGCTGTCGGAAAGGTCATAAAGCGCCGTGCGCGGGGCGAGGTCAGGCGTTCGGTCGATCAGCCGCCCGATCTGTTCGGCCAGCAACAGCCGCAGTCGCAGGGGCGAGATCGAGGGCGGCACCCCGGCCAGATCGGCAAGGTCGCCCAAGGCGGTGACAGGGCGGATGCGCGGCAAAAACCCCGCGCCCCGCTCGGCATAGAGCGTCTGGATGCGCCGTTGCAGCCGCGCGTTCGCGACGTGGATCTCCACCCGGGCAATCGCCTCGGGCGGTTGCCCCGCCAAACGGTCGTCCAGCCCCTTGATGAGGGCCGAGCAGAAATCCACGCCGATGGGCGTGGCGAACAGCCGTGGGCTTTCGCTCGGGTCAAACAGGCGTGTCACGTCGCACCATCTCCTCTGCCGCCACGATCCCCGCGGGATGGCCCACATCGGCCCAATGGCCTTGGTGAATCACGCCAAACAGGCGGCCCTCGTCCATCATGCCCTGCCAGATGTCCCGCAGGGAAAACACCGCGTCCGGGTGGTTTGAAACCGGGCCAGGGTCAAGGATCTGCGCCCCGGTGTAGACCAGCCCGTCCGCCCCCTTGTCCCAGGTCAACCGACCCTCGGCATCCATCGCGAAATCGCCCCCGCCCTCGCGCCCGATCGCGCGTGCGCGCGGCACCAGCAGCAAGAGCGCGCCCATGCGGCGCCCGTCCCACGCGGCTTCCAAATCCGACAGTGGCGTCGGTCCGGACCAGACGGCATCCGCGTTGAGCGTGAAGATCGGATCAACCCCCAGTAGCGGCAGCGCGTTCTTCACCCCGCCCCCTGAATCGAGGATCTCATCCGCCTCATGCAGAAAATGCACGCCGGGATGATGCGCCGAGAGATAGGCCTGCATCTGCCCGGCGCGGTAGTGCCCGTTCACCGCGATCGGTTTGGCCCGCGCCGCCGTGGCGACCTCCAGCGCGTGATCGATTAGCGCGCGACCGGCAACCTCGATCAGGGGCTTTGGCCGGTCGGCCGTCAGCGCGCCCATGCGCGTGCCAAACCCCGCGGCAAGGATCATGCAGGCACGAGACCTCATGCAGCACTCCAATGGGCCGTTCGGTCCAGAAGCTCCGAGACCGGCTGGTGCAGCCGTGCAAGCGCGGGGTTTTCCACGGCCCGTGCGATCAGGCGGCGCGTGCGCGGCAGGTAATCCGCGTAGGCAGGTTTTCCGAATTGCCGCGACAACCGACGGAAAACGCCAAGAATGCGCAGATTGCGCTGAAGCGACAGGCAATCGATGCGTGCGGTCGCCGCCTCGTAGGTTTCATCGATCTGCGCCGAAAGATCTTCTACAAGATCTTTGCGCCAAGCGTGCGGAACATCGCGCCGAACATCGTCGAGAAGAGAGGCGAGGTCATAGCCCAGGGGCAACCGCAGGGCATCCTGGTAATCCAGCAGCCCGACACGCGCCGACCCTTCCCGATCCGGCATCCAGATCAGATTGTCGCCATGCATGTCGCGCAACGCGAAAACCGGCGCCCCCCCGGCATGACGCGCCAGCGCATCGGTCAGCCCCACTCGCAAACGGCCGCGCAGCGCTGGCAGCTCGACACCATCGGCACCGAGCATGTCAAAGGTCAGGTCGACCATGGCGGCCATCGCCTCGGCATCCGGGGCGCGCAATCCCGCGGGCGCGGATTTGGCGAGGATCGGCAAGAGATGCGCGGCCTGCCGATAGGCCGTCTCCGCCTCCGGGGCGCCCGTCTCCAGCAAATGAGACAGGGACAGGTCGCCCAAATCCTCCATCAGGAGGAACCCTTCAGCCGAGGCAGCCGCGTATTCCTCGGGCGCAGAGAGATCCAGATGCCGCAAATACCCCCCGATGCGCCGAAACGCATCGAAGGCCGCGCGGTCCGCCGTGCTGTCGACCGGGGCGCACATCAGGATCGCCCGCGCGCCCTCCGGGTCGGTCAGGCGCAGGTAGTGCCGGGTGGAGGCATCGCCCGCGACGGGATCGAGGCGCGCATGGGCCCAGCCGCAGCGGTCGAGAAACTCATCCCTGGAAATGCTCATGCGACCCCGTCCAGCACAGACGCGATCCGGGCGCCAAGGTCCCCGCTGCCCGCTGACACCGTCAGGGCGCGGCTGTCCTCACCCGTCACCCGAAACCGCAGCAGCGCGGCAGCGGCGGGCCAATCCGGCGCCATCCGCTCGGGCCATTCGACAAGGCAGATCGCGTCCTCCATCGCCGCCTCCAACCCGAGTTCGAAGATCTCGTCCGGGTGGCCCAAACGGTAGAGGTCGGCATGCCAGACTTCGGCCCCCGGTGCATCATAGGTCTGCACCAGCGTGAAACTGGGGGATGGAATGTCTTCTGCCGCACCCTCGGGGCCCAGCCGCGCCCGGATCAGAGCGCGGGCGAAATGCGTTTTCCCGCTGCCCAATTCTCCCGACAGCAGCAGGGTGTCACCGGCATTCAGCACCCCGGCCACGCGCTCTGCGACCCGCTCTGTCACTAACGGGGAAAGCAGGTCGATCCGGGCGCAAACGGGCCAATCGGGAAGGTCATGTGCGGGGGCGTCGGGGGTCATTGTCGCGAGTGTAGCCATCCCCTGCCCCGCCGCAAGCAGGCTGGTGGGCGCCTCTTAAAGGGCCTTGGGATCGGGCGGGCTGTAGGTAGCCTGCCCGGGCTCGGCCATGCCGGCCACCGCAGCATGCGGCTCGGCCATGGGCGGGGTGCTGGTCACCGTCTCGAACCAGCCCAACGGGCCGGACAGACCGTGCTCCAACGGTAGGAACCGAACCAATGTCGCGCCGCCCGCCACGGGCGAGACCCGACAGGCCAAACGCTTCCCCCCAAGCATGGTAATCGTCTCGACCGAGGGTGTACGCTCGATCTGGAAGGCTGCAAACTGTCGGATATCGCCCCAGATGCCCGACGGCGCACAGCGCCCCTGCCACAGCCGCGTGGCATCGGCGAGGCGCGGGGCCACCTCGGACAATCGCGGGTCGTCGCCCCACAGATCCGCATAGGCGGCGTTCGACAGAACAATCTGCCCATCCCGCCCGAACACGGCCAGCGCGCTGGCCTCGTCGTCCAGCACGGATCGATAAAGATCCAGCTCGGCCCGGAACCTCCGGGTCAGCGTCACCTCCTGGCTGATATCCTCGAACATGAAGGCCACGGCCCCATCGGGGTGCGGCCGCCCCGTCACCCGCAGGCTTTGGCCGTCGGGAAGCGTCCAGATCTCCTGATAGGTCCCCTCGGACGCATCCTGCTCCAGTTTCGCGATCTCGTCGCGCCAGCACCGGTAGTCGCGCGGCTCGGGCATGCGGCGGGCCTCGCGCAACTGGTCTAGGAAGTCGACGAGCGTCGGACGGGACGCCAAGAATTCCATCGGCAGGTTCGACAGCGACGTCAGCGCGGGATTGAAGATCATCAACTCGCGCCGCCGGTCAAACACGGCAAGGCCGGTGGGCAGGCTGGCAAAGGTTTTCGACAGGGTCTGCATGAAACTGCGCAGGCTCGTCTCGGCCCGAACCAGCCGGTCGACGGGCCGCGCCGTGCAGATCGCGCCGCCATCCTCGGTGGGCTGGGCCGACACCTCGAACCAGGCCGGGGTCTCGGCGTCGGGCAGATCGACGCTGCATCGGCGCATCTTGCCGACATCCGGCAATGGGGCGACCTGATCGGCGAAGATTTGCGGCAAGGGCCAGCCCAGCGCCACCGCCTCTTCGCCACCGCCAAGCTTGCGGTCCGCCAGCCCCAGATAGGACGCGTTGGCCCAAGCGATACGCCCCTCCCCGTCCTGCTTCCAGATCGGCATCGTGGCTGCGTCCAATGCAGTGCGCAGGTCATCCGCTTCTTCCTGCAGCTTGGCGAACGTGGCGGAATCGACCGCCGCGCGACCATCGGAGGCATCGGCCGGGCCGACCGACAGGATGACACGCCCGTCTTCGTGCCGCCCGGCCACCGACAGCGCATCATGGCCCAGCGTGCCGGTCAGAAGAAAGGCCTCGCCCCGCTTGCGCAAGGCCCGCATCCGCGCAGGAAGGTCCGGGTGCAGGTCGGCGAGGACACGGGCCAGGGCATCGAACGCGGTCGTGCGGTCGGTCTCCTCGGGTAGGAAGGCATCGTCCGAGGTCACGGGTGACAGCAGGTAACCCTCGCGAAACTCGTAGCGGTGAGGCATATCGATCAAGGGGCGCGCCATGCCTGCCGGGGCAAGGCCGGCCCCACGCCGTGCCGGTGCCAACCGCGCGGTCAGGATCAACGCCAAGGCCGCCGTCAGCAGGCTGATCGCCGCGAAAAGCATGACCGTCATGCTGTCCGGAAAAGTCATGTCGTCCCCTCGACTTAGTGCACCCCGCGCGCACTCTGCGCGACAACGGTTAACAGGCCGTTAAGGACGTTTGGGCGGCTTTACCGGGGCGATCAGGCCGTGATCGGCTGGTTTTCCCCAAGCGGACCGGTTGCCTGTTCCTCGGGCAGGACGATGGCGTCGCGCGGCCAGATGACCTCGACCATGGCGCCCTTGTGCTCTGGCGTGTCCTCGTCCGACAGGAACGGGTCCGAGGCGTTGAGGAACGTCACCTTCGCGCCCGACCGCTCAAGCAGTGTTTTCGCGATGAACAGGCCCAGCCCCATCCCCTCGTAACCCGGACGGTGGCTGTCGCTGTCGCGCGACCGGCGGCGCAGGAACGGGTCGCCCAGTCGCCCCAGCAGGTCGGGCGGAAAGCCGGGGCCGTCATCCACAATCTTCAGCTTGATGTCCTCGGCACTCCACTGCCCTTCGATCCAGACGCTCGCCTCGGCGAAATCCACCGCGTTCTGCACGAAGTTGCGCAGCCCGTGGATGATCTCGGGTTTGCGCCAGACGGTGGGCAGGGCCGGGTCCGCCCCCTCCGCCGGGGAGAACGCGCTGACGATCTCGATCCCGCGCGACGCATGTGGCTCGGCCGCTTCGCGAACGATCTCTTTCAGCGGGGCTGAGCGCATGTGCAGGTCGTCCTTCCCGGCCCGGCCCATCGATCGCATGATGTCGCGGCAGCGGTCGGCCTGGTCCCGGATCAGGCGGGCATCTTCGGCCAGTTCAGGCATGGCCTCCAACTCTTCGGCCAGTTCGGTCGAGACCAGCTTGATCGTGGCCAGAGGTGTGCCCAACTCGTGCGCGGCGGCGGCCACCACGCCGCCAAGGTCGGTCAGCTTCTGCTCGCGGGCGAGTGCCATCTGTGTCGCCAACAACGCCTGGCTCATGGAATGGGTCTCGGAGCTGATGCGGCGGGCATAGGCCGACAGGAAGACGATGCCAATGACGATCGCGATCCAGAAGCCGAGGATATAGAGATCGGGCAGCGCCAGCACCTCGCCCGTGGCCAGCGTCAGGGGGATGTGGAAATAGACCAGAAGCGAAATCAGCCCGATGGCCAGCACCCCCAGAACAAGGGTCGAGCGCAGAGTCAACGCCGTGGCCGAAATCGTGACCGGCCCGAGGATTAACAGCGCGAAAGGGTTGTTCAACCCCCCGGTCAGGAACAGAAGGAAGCTCAACTGCGCGAGGTCGAACAAGAGCGTTAGCATCGCGTCCCGGTCGCTGAGGCGCTGGTTCTCGGGAAAGATCGACATCGCGATCAGGTTCGACAGCACGCTCGCCCCGATGGCCAGGAAACACAGGCCCAGCTCCACCCGCAGCCCGAAATAGAAGCTGGCCAGAACCACCGTCAGCGTCTGCCCGAGGATCGCCAGCCAGCGCAGAACCAGCAAGGTGCGCAGCCGAACCCACTCGGTCCGCGTCTCCTGGCGTACGAAGTCGAGGGCGGGATCCGTTGTAAAAGCCATGAGGGGCGTTCCGTCGCAGGGACAAGGATGTGAATTGATAGGGCGCAGTGCCTAGGTATTCAACGTCACAGACCCCGACCATCCAGACCAAAGGGACCAAATCCAATGTCGCGCACCTATGCCGTTGCCTCGGTCATCCTGATCGCGCTGCTCCTCGCGGGGTCGGCGCTGGCCATCCTGATGGGCCGTACAAGTGGCGAGGCCGATGTCTTCGCTCAATGCCGCGGCAGTGCCGTTGCCGGCGGGGCCGATCTGGGCGGGCCGTTCACGCTGGTCAGCGAAACCGGAGAGACCGTGACCGACGCCGATGTCATCACCGGTCCGACGATCCTTTACTTCGGCTATACCTTCTGCCCCGATGTCTGCCCGCTCGACACCGTGCGCAATGCCGAGGCCGTGGATATCCTCGACGCGATGGGCCACGAAGTCCTGCCCGTAATGATCTCGGTCGATCCCGAGCGCGACACCCCCGAGGTCATGGCCGCTTTCACCGAGAACGTGCACCCGCGCATGCTGGGCCTGACCGGCACGCCGGAACAGACCGATGCCGCCGCCGATGCCTACCGCGTCTACTACCGGATCAACCGCGAGGGCGACGATCCCTACTACCTCGTGGATCACTCGGCCTTCGCCTACCTCGTCCTACCCGAGCACGGCTTCGTGGAGTTCTTCAACCGCGAGACGACACCGCAGCAGATGGCAGACACAACGGCCTGTTTCATCGAGGCCGCCGAGGCGGCGCAGCCCGGCTCCTGAGGCAACGACGGGCGAATTCCCGCTATACGACAGCAACTTGATGGTGCGTACAATTTCTGCGCGACAAATTGACCCCGCGCGGCAGCACCCTATAAGGAAGCGTGGAAAGAGTGGCAAAGGACCAATGCGCATGACGCAAGAACGCAGCCTCCGCGAAATCGGACCGGACAAGTCCCTGCTGATCGTCGATGATGACGAACCGTTCCTGCGCCGCCTGCAGCGCGCCATGGAAAAGCGCGGCTTCGAGGTCGAAGCGGCGGGCTCCGTCGCCGGGGGCAAAGCCATCGCCACTGCCCGCCCCCCTGCCTATGCCGTGGTCGATCTGCGGCTCGAGGATGGCAATGGGCTGGACGTTGTCGAAACCCTGCGGGAAAAGCGCCCCGACAGCCGCATTGTCGTGCTGACCGGGTATGGCGCCATCGCCACCGCCGTGGCCGCCGTCAAGATCGGCGCCACCGATTACCTGTCGAAGCCGGCGGATGCCAATGACATCACCGCGGCGCTGCTCGCCGAAGAGGAAGAGATGCCGCCGCCGCCGGAAAACCCGATGTCGGCCGACCGCGTCCGCTGGGAACATATCCAGCGGGTCTATGAGCTCTGCGACCGCAACGTCTCGGAAACCGCGCGGCGGCTGAACATGCACCGCCGCACGCTTCAGCGAATCCTCGCCAAGCGCAGCCCCCGCTGAACGCACCCGTGTTTTGCGACGCCGCCCCTGTTGCGCTATAGCGCGCGGGGAATCACCGCTTTGCATTCTTGCCCGAAAGTCCTGACCATGCGCCGCCCTGCCGCCCTGATCGCCCTTGTCGCCGCCACCGCGCTGTCCGCCTGTGTCGGCACGCGCGAACCCGAGGTTCCGCCCTTCACGCTCGATGGGCGGGGGATCGAACCCACCGTTTCGGGGCTTCGCATCGATTTCGGCCGTGCACAGATCGGCGTGATCGACACCGTCTCGCGCCTGCTGGATGAAGAACCGGCCCAGGTGATCACGCAGACCGAATGTGGCGCGGGGCCGGTCACCGCCGCCCAGTGGGAAGACGGCCTGACGCTGAACTTCCAGGAGGGCACGTTCGTCGGCTGGACGACCAGCGACCCGGACTTGCCCGTCGCCAACGGCTTCCGCCCCGGTCAGCGCCGGGTCGAGATGCCCCAGGTCAGCTTCCAGGTCACGACGCTTGGGGACGAATTCGCCCGGGGCGCAGTTGCGGGCCTTCTGGACCCGACCGGCGAAACCGTTGCGCTGCTCTGGTCTGGGACAACCTGTTTCTTCCGGTAACGGGTTTCAGCACGCCATCGAACGGCGAAGCCACATCACGAAGGTCTTGACCCGGGGCGGCATCGGCCCGGGCAAATGCACGAGGTGATAGGCCAGCGGACTGTCCGCCTGTTCGGCCAACACCACGAGACGCCCCTCCGCCAGATCGCTTTCGACCACGGCGCGTGGCTGGACGGAGACCCCGGCCCCGCTGCGACATGCCGCCAGGACCATCGGGTTCGTCTCAAGCCGCGTCGCCTCCAACGCGTCGGGGTCGATTCCGCCCGCGCGCAGCCACGCGTAGAACTCCGCATCCTGCGGATCGACCAGCCAGCGCAATCCGCGCAACCGCTTCAGCGCGCCCTGTGCTTCCGTATCCGGCCACGCACCGCCAAGTTGCTCGGCCACTTGCGGGGCGGCGACCGCGACGATCCCCGGATCGGTGAGGCGCATCGTCTCCAGCCCCGGCCATTCGCCCCGCCCGTAGCGGATGGCAAGGTCATAGCCGTCGCGGCGCAGGTCGGACATGCGCGCCTCGGCCGAGACGCTGAGGGGCACCTCGGGATGCGCCGACCAGAACTGCGCCAAACGGGGCATCAGCCACGCCTCGGCGAAACTGGGGGTGGTCGTGACGGAGACCGGGCGATCCGCGCGGCCTTGCATCAAGGCCCGCACCCCGCCCGCGATCTCCCCGAACCCCGCCGACAGGTCCCGCGCCAGCCGCGCGCCCGCTTCGGTCGGGGCCACGCCGCGGCCCGCCCGCGTCATCAGGGATTGACCGAAATGCTCTTCCAACGTGCGGACGTGCTGCGCAATGGCGGCGTGCGTCACGTTCAACGCCCGCGCGGCCTCGGAATAGGAGCCAAGGCGCGCTGCCGCCTCAAACGCCCGCAGCGCCGAGAGAGAGGGGATATCACGCCAATCCATATGAAAGCTCACCTAACATATGAGCAGTATTGCTGACTCGGCCCAGTGCCGCAACACGGCTATGGTCCCCTTAGTCGCAGATCACAGGAGACCCGCCATGCTCAGCATTTTCGCAAGCAGCCTCATGACCGCCACGCGCCAGAAAGACTGGGATGCGCCCGATCAATCACGGTCGCCCGACCGCCGCACCCGGAAGGAGCGCCGCCGAGATCAGGCGGATACGCGCCGCTGGCTCCGCAATGCCGGAGTCAAGTGACGGAACTAACAATAGGCCCAACGGTCAGGTCAGGTCGTAGCGTTTGAGAACCTTGTCGACCACCTGCCCGCTGGCCATCCGAATGCCCTCGATCCGCCCGTAGTCCTCGAACCCTCGGGATTGATAGTAGGTCAGCCCACTTTCGTTATCGGCGCGGATATTGGCGTTGATCCAAGTGTAGCCCAACCTTTTCGCCGCCGCTTTCGTCGCCTCCATCAGTTTCGACCCGATGCCAAGACCCTGCTGGCCCGGTTTGGCGAAGGTGGCGATCTCGGCGGCCTCGGGCGGCAGGTATTCCCCGCCCCGCGTGACCCATTGAAAGCCCACGATCTCGCCATCGGGCTTTTCAGCGACAAGCCAGGAAGACACCTCGCGCTCGGCATTCATCCGGTCGATGAAATACTGCGCGTCGATAGGATCGGTGATGGCGGTGGTGCCACCGATCTCGATCACCGCGTTCAGGATCGCGGCCATCTCGCGCGCGTCGAGGTCATGGGCGGGGCGAACGTGGATCATCGGGAAGACTCCAACTTGGAACAATCCGGCAGTGTGCGCTCCACCGCGGCGGAGTGGCAGGGGGCGCCTGCGTCACATCTGCGCCATCAGTTCAGCATGCCGCGCGGTAAAGTCCGCGCGCACCTCGGCCGGCGGGCGCAGGCGCAGGGTCAACCCCTCGATCAGCGCCGCATCCGGGCGGCCAAAGAACTTGTCCGCCTCGCCCTCGGCGAACCCGGCAAGCTGCACCGCCTCCAGCCAGGCCGAGATGCGGTCGGCCCGCTTGATCGCTTGCTTCACCGTCTTGGGCAGCACGGCGGGCAAGCCGAAGCGCAGGTGGATCGCGGCCGTCAGCCGGGTATCAAGCTCTCCATATCCCGGCCCGACGGCGGCTTTCACCGGGCTGATCATGTCGCCGATCACGTATTCGGGCGCGTCGTGCAGCAGCGCGGCCAAGCGCCATTTGACAGGCACCTGCGGCTGCAACCGCACGTGGATTTCCTCGACCAGGATCGAATGCTCGGCCACGGAATAGGCGAAATCGCCCCGTGTTTGCCCGTTCCAGCGCGCGACGAAAGCCAGACCGTGGGCGATATCCTCGATCTCGATATCCATCGGCGTTGGGTCCAGCAGGTCGAGCCGCCGCCCGGACAACATCCGTTGCCAGGCGCGAGGGGGGGCTTTGGGCATGAATTCGGTCCTGAAACGAGCGTCCCCGCCGGTTTAGCAATGCAATGCGCAGGCCGAAAGCATTAGGCGAATCTTCAACCCTCGGTTTAGCCTGCATTCCTGACGTATTATTTCAGGGAGATTAACATGACCAAGGAAGGTGTCGGCGGCGCCGAAGGTGTGCCCCTCCAGGAAAACAACAAGCAGCCGCCTAGCGCGGATGGCAACAAGCCCGGCCCCGCGAAGGGAACCGAAGGCAGCGCCAAGAAAGGTGCGCCCGGCAAGTAACGTGTCCCATTCCGGACGCGAAAAGGGGCCATCCTGCCGGGTGGCTCCTTTTTCGGTTCAGGCCAACGCCCAACTGATGATCGCGACGAGTATCCCAACAGCGATGACGGCCAGTGTGAACCGCCCGGCATAGCGGCTGCGCCGTTCGTATTGGTCCGATTTCGGCAGCTCGCGCGGCGCATCGGCGGCCCCGGCGTCGCCCGGACCGGCGCGCACATCGCCCGACACAGAGGCGCGGGTGTGGCGTTGCGTTTCTGAATGCATCCCGCTCATCGAAAATCTCCTTTCTTACGTGCAAAACGTCCCCCGCCCGCTTCCGTTCCCGTGTCGCGTTGCCGTCGCAGGGGTCTGGTGCTATCTGCGCCGCAACGGAATTTGCAAAATGTGGAGCCTCGGACATGGGCACGGACTACATCGTCAAGGACATCAACCTCGCCGACTATGGCCGCAAGGAACTGGACATCGCCGAAACCGAGATGCCGGGCTTGATGGCCCTGCGCGAGGAATACGGCGCCTCCAAGCCGTTGAAAGGCGCGCGCATCGCCGGGTCGCTGCACATGACGATCCAGACCGCCGTCCTGATCGAGACGCTGGTGGAGCTGGGCGCCGATGTCCGCTGGGCCTCGTGCAACATCTTCTCGACGCAGGACCACGCCGCCGCCGCGATCGCTGCGGGTGGCACGCCGGTCTTCGCCGTGAAGGGTGAAACGCTCGAGGAATACTGGGACTATTGCGACCGTATCTTCCAGTTCGAAGACGGCGGCGCGAACATGATCCTCGATGATGGCGGCGACGCCACGCTCTACATCCTGCTGGGTGCACGCGTCGAAGAGGGCGAAACCGACCTGATCGAAGTGCCCACCAGCGAGGAAGAGGTCGCACTGTTCGCACAGATCAAGAAGCGCCTCGCCGAAACTCCGGGCTGGTTCACCAAGCAGCGCCACATGATCCAGGGCGTGACCGAGGAAACCACCACGGGCGTGCATCGCCTTTACCAGATGATGGAGAAAGGCCACCTGCCCTTCCCTGCCATCAACGTGAATGACAGCGTCACCAAGTCGAAATTCGACAACAAGTACGGCTGCAAGGAATCGCTCGTCGACGGTATCCGCCGCGCCACCGACACGATGATGGCCGGCAAGGTCGCCGTCGTTTGCGGCTATGGCGACGTGGGTAAGGGCTCGGCCGCCAGCCTCCGCGGCGCGGGCGCCCGCGTGAAAGTGACCGAAGTCGACCCGATCTGCGCGCTGCAGGCCGCTATGGACGGGTTCGAGGTGGTCACGCTGGAAGACGAAGTCGCCAATGCCGACATCTTCATCACCACGACCGGCAACCGCGACGTGATCCGCATCGAGCATATGCGCGAAATGAAGGACATGGCGATCGTCGGCAATATCGGCCACTTCGACAACGAGATCCAGGTCGCGGCCCTCAAGAACCACAAGTGGACCAACATCAAGGACCAGGTGGACATGATTGAGATGCCCTCGGGCTCGCGCATCATCCTGCTGTCCGAAGGCCGCTTGCTGAACCTGGGCAATGCCACCGGCCACCCGTCCTTCGTGATGTCGGCCAGCTTCACCAACCAGGTGCTGGCGCAGATGGAGCTTTGGACCAAGGGCGAGAACTACGAGAACAAGGTCTACGTCCTGCCCAAGGTGCTGGACGAGAAGGTCGCGCGCCTGCACCTCAAGAAGATCGGCGTGAAACTGACCGAACTGGCCAAGGAGCAGGCCGATTACATCGGCGTGCCGCAGGAAGGCCCCTTCAAGCCCGAACACTACCGCTACTGATCGCCGGCCCCCGTTGGGGGCCGACCGGCAGCTTTAGACCGGCCATTCCGACGGGGATGGCCGGTTTTCGCTTATTTGGCCGGGCATCTGGAACGGAGTCGGATACAAGGCGTTGAGTCCGATTGACCCGTGTTTAAGTCATTATTTTTCCGATATTTTTCAGGGAACCCAGCACCCCTCCTGTTGCTTGGTCTGACATCAACGCTGCACAGGAGATCTGACAATGACCTTCAAGAACGCACTGACCACCACCGCCGTCATTCTTGCCATGGCCGCCCCGGCCTATGCCGAAAGCCACAGCGGCACGATGGATGAAACGACGATGTCCGAGACGATGGGCATGCACGATGCCTCGGCCTTCGACGGCATGACCGTGGGCGAGATCCTCGGCATGGATGTTGTCGGCACGAACGGTAACGACGTCGGCGAGATTGATTACATCTACGAAGCTGACGGCGGTTACGAGGCCGTGATCGGCATCGGTGGCTTCCTCGGCCTTGGCGAATACACCGTGTCGCTGCCGCTGGGTGCCTTCTCGATGAACGACAACAGCCAGTTGGTCCTCGACGGCTATTCCGAGGAAGAACTGGAAGCGATGCCCGAAGTCGACGAAAGCGAGCTGGACGGCCTCGACGATGATGTGGTGATCGACACGGGCGCGTTGGGCGCCGCGATGCCCAGCCCTGACTCGGCCGAAGCCGACATGGACACCGACCTGAGCGCCGAAGTCGAAGAGGAAATGGCTGAAACCGGTGCCGCCCTCGAAGAAATGGGTGGCGAGGCCGCCGACGCCGCTGGCGAAGTTGGCCAGGACATCGAAGAGGCCGGTGACGCCGCCGCGACCGCCGTCGCCAATGCCGGTGACGAGATTGCCGACGATCTGAACCAGATCGGTGAGGAGATCGAAGGCGAGATGGCCGAAGCCGAAGCCGAGGTGACCGGCGACACCGAGATGGCCGCCGCGGCCGACATGGGCCAGGACATTTCGGATTTCGAAGGCATGACCGTCGGTGAAGTGCTCGGCATGAGTGTCGAAGGCGCCAATGGCGATGATGTGGGCGAGATCGACTACATCGTGCAGGCCTCGGGCGAATACTCGGCCGTGATCGGCATCGGTGGCTTCCTCGGCCTTGGCGAATACACCGTTGAGTTGCCGCTGGACGCCTTCTCGGTGCAGGGGGACGGGACGCTGATCCTTGATGGCTATACCGAGGAAGAACTCGAAGCGATGCCGGAAGTCGACGAAAGCGAGTTGGACGGCCTCGACAACGACACGGTCATCAGCTGATCGCTGAAGACAGCAAGAATGACGCCCGGGTGCCTTGCGCCCGGGCGTTTTGCGTTGCACCGCTTGGACGGGTGCACCGGATCGGTCAGGAAAGGAACAGGGCATGCGGGTCGTCGTTTACGGCGTTGGCGCGATTGGTGGGGTGGTGGCGGCAGCGCTGGACCGGGCCGGGGTCGAGACCATCGGCATTGCCCGCGGCGCGATGCTGACGGCGATGCAGGATACCGGGCTGCGCCTGCGCGCGCCGGGGATCGACGAGCTGCGCGATGTGCCAGCGGTCGCATCGCCCGCCGAGGTCGATTGGCGGCCCGACGACGTGATCCTGCTCTGCATGAAATCGCAGGACACCCAAGGCGCGCTGGAGGATTTGCGCGCGGCGGGCGTCCATGATCAGCCGATCTTCTGTGCGCAGAACGGGGTGGCGAACGAACGCGCCGCGCTGCGGATGTTTCCGAATGTGCACGGCGTCACGGTGATGATGCCCGCGCTTTACCTCGTCCCGGGTGAGGTGGCGGTGTTCACCGAACCGAAACTGGGGATCTTCGACCTGGGCCGCTATCCGGGCGGCACGGACGACGACGACCGTCGCATGGCCGAAGCCCTGGAGGCCGCGAATATCGGCGCCTTCACGCATGAAAACGTCATGGCGAGCAAACGTGGCAAGCTATTGTTGAACCTCGTGAATATTCTGAAAGCCACGCTTGGCAACAGTACCGATCCCGGCCCGTTGAAAGCCGCCATTCGGGCCGAGGCCGAGGCCGTTTACCGCGCGGCGGGGCTGGATTGGGTCGAGGTGGACGACAGCGACCCCAGACGCGGTGAAATGATGCGGCCCGTCGATGCGCTGCCCGGTGTGGCCCGCGTGGGCGGTTCGACGAACCAGAGCCTCTTGCGCGGCGCCACGCGGCTGGAAACCGACTACTTGAACGGCGAGATCGCGCTGCTCGGACGCCTTCACGGGGTGCCGACCCCGGTGAACGCAGCGCTGTGCCGCGTGGCGGACCACCTGACGCGCAGCGCCTTGAAGCCGGGTGATCTGAGCCTGTCCCAGCTGGAAGCCCTCCTCACCCCATGACCCGGTGGTTCGGCGGATACCGTTCGCCGGCGCGGAAAGGAGCAAGCCCCGGCCATCCGGATGCCCCCTGCACGGGTCGGACCACTGCGCGGGTCCGGTCCCGCCTTGCCTCGGCCCTTTGGGAGCCGCTTTCAGCCGGCGGCAAGACCATCGTGCATGATCGCGATCAAGCCCACGCTGGCACGGCACGGCGCAGCGTTCGCGAGTACAGGCACGATTTCAACGCGCTGCGCATCGCGGGGACCGGTCGGGGTGCTTTTCCCCGAAAGTTTTTCTTCGCCCCTGACGGGGTTGCGGGTAACGTTCCCGGCAAGCTTCGCCATTTCGCGGCGGGCTGGAGGAACAAATTCATTTTGAGAACGCCAAAACGGGGGGACAGTTTCCGATGGGCAAGCGTGACGACCTGATCGCTCACTACGCGGACGATCTGCGCAACAAATGCGGCATGGAGCCGGACATGGACCTGCTGACCAAGGTGACGATCGGCTGCGGCCCGGCGATTTACGACGCCGACGCTTCGACGGTCGCCGGCAGTCAGGAGCATGAGCTGGAAACCGTGAAGAACAATTTCCTGATCAAGAAGCTGGGGCTGTCCGATGGCCCCGAACTGATGGACGCGATCAACAGCGTGATCGAGACCTACGGCAAATCCGAGCGCAACAAGTATCGCGCGGTCGTCTACTACATGCTGACCAAGCATTTCGGCAAAGAGAGCGTCTACGGCTGAGGCCCGCCGCCCTGTTCAATGGCAAGGCCCGCCCAAACGGCGGGCCTTTTGCTGGGATTAACGCCAAATACCGCGAAAATCCGAGCTTCATTTCCTTTGTAACGCGCCGGAGTGATGCGGTAGGTCTCGCTTAGCCCGGTCAGGATGACGGGCCCGACATTCGAACACACGTGGAGCGAGCAAATCGTGTGTGGGTGGTGGAGGGTCCCGGCGGTCGGGACCCTCCATTTTTATCCGGTCAAAGGCCGCCCATCGCGCAGATGGTCTTGAACGCCGCCTCGGTCACCGGCTGCACGGAGAGGCGCGAGTTGTTCACCAGCACCATCTCGGACAAGTCCTCGCGCGCCTTGATCTGGTCCAGCGAGACGGGGGTGGGCAGGCTTTCGATGGCCTTGATATCCACGCACTCCCAGCGGTCGTCGTCGGTGGTGCTGTCAGGATGCGCCTCGGCGATCACCTCGACGATACCGACCACCGCCTTTTCCTTCTGCGAATGGTAGAAGAAGCCCCGGTCACCGACCGCCATCTCGCGCATGAAATTGCGTGCCTGATAATTGCGGACGCCATCCCATTCCTCGCCAGCGTCGCCCTTGGCGACCTGGTCCTCCCAGGACCATGTCGAAGGTTCGGATTTGAACAGCCAGAAGCGCATCGGGGTCACTCCGGTTTCAGGGGGCGTGACAGAAGGGTGTCGAGAACGGTGGCAAGGTCAAGTCGCCCGTCGGCCATCGCCGCAACCGCGTCGGCAATGGGGGTGTCCAACGCGGGGTCCGACGCGATCTGCCGCGCGGTATGCAGCCCCTCGACCGTCACGTCCTCGGGCAGGGTTTCACCATGGGCCAGCGCCACGCCGAAACGAAAGTTCCGCGATTTCTCGGAGCCACAGGTCAGGATCAGGTCGCCCAGCCCGGACAGGCCCGTCAGCGTCTCTTCCCGCGCCCCGGCGGCGCGGGCGACGCGCGCCATTTCGGCAAAGCCGCGCGCGATCAGGGCCGCGCGGGCCGAGTCGCCAAGCCCCGCGCCGATCACCGCCCCCGCCGCGATCGCAATGACGTTCTTCAGCGCCCCGCCCAGTTCGGCGCCAGTGACATCCGTGGTCCGGTAAAGCCGCAGCGCAGGCGTGGACAGCGCGTGTTGCAGCGCCTCGCCCAGGGCGTCGTCGGCACAGGCCAGCGTCAGCGCGGTGGGCAGCCCCTTGGCGATATCGACGGCAAAGCTGGGGCCGGTGAGTTGCGCGGGCGTGGTTCCGGGCGCGGCCTGCGCGATCAGGGCCGTGGGGAACAGCCCGGTGGCCCGGTCGATCCCCTTGGCGCAGGAGACAAGATTCGGTGTGCTCGGACGATGCGTGGACAGGAATTCGCCCAGCGATTGCGTCGGCAGGGCCAGCAGGGCGATCTCGGCGTCGGTGGCCGGATCGTCGGTCACTGTCAGGCCCGCCGGAAAGGGCGCCCCCGGAAGGCGGCGGATGTTCTCGCGCGCCTTTTGCATCGCCTCCGCGCCCTCGCGCGCCCAAAGCGTCACCGGATGCCCCGCATTCGCGTAGGTGATGGCCAGCGCCGTGCCGAACGCCCCTGCCCCGTAGATCATCAATGGCGCGCTCATGCCTTGGCCCCTTTCTTTCCCGATCCGATCAGGGGCGCGGCAACCCGGTCAAGGGGCCAACGCGGGCGGGCCGACAGGGTCATGTCGTCCACCCGCCCGCCCTCGAAGGCCAGCAGACCGGCATAGGCGATCATCGCGGCGTTATCGGTGCACAGGCGCAGCGGCGGGGCAAGGAAGGGCACACCCGCCACCTCGGCCACGGCGGTCAGGCGCGCGCGGAGGGTCTGGTTGGCCGCCACGCCCCCGGCAACGGCAAAGGCGGTCAGCCCATCGCAGGCCGAAAGCGCACGCTCGGATTTGCCCGCCAGCACATCCGCCACCGCCGCCTGGAACGAGGCACAGAGGTCGGCACGGTCCTGTTCCGTCAGCCCGCCCTGTGCCTCGGTCATCTGGTCGCGGGTGCGGATCACGGCGGTTTTCAGCCCGGAAAAGCTGAGGTCACAGCCGGGTCGATCCATCAACGGGCGCGGCAAGGCGAAACGGGCCGGATCACCGGCCTTCGCCGCCGTCTCGACCGAGGGGCCTCCGGGCTGCGGCAAGCCAAGGATGCGCGCCACCTTGTCAAACGCCTCTCCGGGGGCGTCGTCGATGGTGCCGCCAAGGCGGCTGAAGGCTTCGGGGCCATCGACACGCAGGAATTGGCAGTGCCCGCCCGAAACCAGAAGCATCAGGTAGGGAAAGGTCACGCCATCGGTCAGGCGCGGGGTCAGGGCATGGCCCGCAAGGTGATTCACGCCGATCAGCGGTTTGCCCAATCCCATGGCCAGCCCCTTGGCCGCCATGACGCCCGCCAGAACACCGCCGATAAGCCCGGGGCCGCTCGTCACCGCGATCGCGTCGATATCGGTTAGGGATACGCCCGCAGCGTCCAGCGCCTCTTCGACCATCAGGTCGAGCTTTTCCGTATGCGCCCGCGCAGCGATCTCGGGCACGACCCCGCCGAAGGCCGCGTGCAGGTCCGTCTGGCTGGACACGACCGAGGACAGAAGCTCGGGCGCATCGCCCGGCCCGCGCAGGACGGCGGCGGCGGTGTCGTCACAGCTCGATTCGAGGCCGAGGATCAGGGGCGGGGTGGACATGGCCGGACCGGGCCTTCGCGTTTGTGTTGCTGGGCCAAGGCAGGTAACACTCTGCCCGATGCCTGACAATGCTAAGCCCCTGATCCTGCTGACGCGGCCGAAGCCGCAGTCGGAGCGCTTTGCCCGCGCCCTGCGGGACCGGCTGGGCGAGGTCGAGGTGGTGGTCGCGCCGCTGATGGAGGTGGTGCCGCTGACCGCCCCGCCCGAGGCGGCACAGGCGCGGACGCTGATCTTCACCTCGGAAAACGCGGTGCCGCAGGCCGGGGCGGGGGCGCATCGCGTGGCCTGGTGCGTCGGGCGTCGCACGGCGCTGGCGGCGCAAAAGGCGGGGTTTTTACCGATCTCGGTCGATGGAACCGCCGACGATCTTGTCGCGCGCCTTGCCCACGAACGCCCCGAAGGCCCGATCTGGCACCTGCACGGCACCCATGTGCGCGGTGACATTGCCGGACGGCTGGAACAGGCCGGGATCGCGGTGCACGAGGCCGCCGTATACGACCAGCGCGCCGTCATGCCGGACCCGGCTTTCCTCGCGGCCTTGCGGCAGGCGGGCGCGATCCTGCCCATCTTTTCGCCTCGGTCTGCTAAACTGCTGGCCAAGGCGGCAGGCGACCGTCCACCGCGACTCACCCTGATCGCGATCAGCGACGCGGCCCGTGACGCCCTGCCCGATCCGTGGCAATCCGGTGTAGACGTTGCCGAATCTCCGAATGCGGAGGCTATTCTGGAGGAAATCGCGCGACGGATTGGCGCGTAGCCCCCAGATGCGGGGCATGAAACGCTGATTTTGGCTGACTCGCGCCGAGTGTCAGGTTAGGTAGACACTTGGGCGCGCTAGGGAGAAGGACATAGGTGGTGGCGAGACGATCATCGAAAAGCTCTGGTAGCAACCGCAGCACGGGTGACGACACGCACCCCTTCGAAGAAAGCGTGACTGACGGCGCCGCAGGACAGGACAGCGTCACACTCGACCCGCAAGAGGGCGAAACGCTGACCCCGGGCGAGGACAGCACAGCCATCGAAGACGCCGAGATCGTGGCGTCCGATGCGGCCCAGACGCCCGAAGCCGAAACGATCGACCCGGACAGCACGGCATCCGAGGCCGAGACACTGACGCCCGAGGGTGATACCGCCGAGGCGGAGACGCCCGACGCCGACACGGTCGCCGCAGAGGGCGACACGCCCGAAACGGACGAGACCGCAGGCGAAGGCGACGACACGCTCGACGCAGAGTCGGTGGCCGGCGCGGATTTCGTGACCGATGCCGAGACGACCGAGGGCGACACCGCCGAAGACACCGTTGCAGGCGAGGCCGAGACGACTGTCGAAGAAACGCCGCCCCCCGCACCCGCCCCGGCCACCGTGGTCGAACGCCGCGGACCCGGTTTCGTGCCGCTGGTTATCGGTGGCATCGTCGCCGCCGGCATTGGCTATGGCGCAAGCTACATGGGCCTTTTGCCCACGTCCGGCGGGGATGAGGCGACCAGCCAGCTCGAGACATTGATCGCCCAGCAATCCGAAGCGCTGACCGCGCTGCAGGCGCAGGTGGGCGACCTGGCCTCGGCCTCCGCCCCCGAGGTGGACCTGTCGCCCGTCACCGAACAGATCGGCGCACTTGGCGCCCGGCTGGATGAAACCGCGACCGCTCTGGAAAACATCGCCACTCGCGTCACCACGCTGGAAGAGCGCCCGCTTTTCTCGGGCGATGTCGAAAACGACGTGGCCGCCGCTGCCGAAGCGGTGACGCAGCTTGAAGAGCAGCTGCGCGCTCAGGAAGAGGAAGCCGCCCGGATCGAAGCCGAACGCGCCGCCGCCGAAGAGGCCGCCGCGCAGGCCGAGGCCGAGGCACAGGCCGCCATCGCCGAGGCCGAGGCCCAGGCACAAGCGGTGCTGGCCACCGCCGAGGCCGAATCCGCGCTTGGTCTGATCCGCAACGCCATCGCCACCGGCGACCCCTATGCCGAGGCGATCGACACCATCGCCGCCGCGACCGAGGTGCCCGAGGCGCTGGCCGCGAATGCCGAAACCGGCGTGCCCACGGTCGAGGAGTTGCAGGACAGCTTCCCCTCCGCCGCCCGCGCCGCCCTGCCCGTCGCCCTGCGCGAAACGGCAGGTGAAGGCACGATGGAACGCGTGACCGCCTTCCTTCAGGGGCAGGTCGGGGGACGCTCGATCGAACCCCGCGAGGGGGATGATCCCGACGCCGTCCTGTCCCGCGCCCAGGCCGCGGTCGACCGGGCCGAGTTCGGTACCGCGCTGGAAGAAATCTCGGCCCTGCCCGAAGGGGCACAGGCCGAGATGTCCGGCTGGGTGGCCGAGGCCGAAACGCGCGCCGCGGTGGACGCGGCGCTGGTGACCGTCGCCGACGCGCTCGCCGGCAGCAACTGAGAAGGGACGCCGCACAATGCTCTGGTCTCTGCTGAAAGTCTTGATCTTCATCGCCATCGTGGGCCTGCTGACGCTGGGCGTCGGCTACCTGACGGAGTTGCAGGACACCGCCGTCCTGACCGTCGCGGGGCGCGAATTCGTTCTGACGCCGCTGGTCGCGATCCTCGGCGCGTTGGCGCTGCTGATCTCGGTCTGGCTGCTGTTCAAGCTGGTTGGCCTGCTGATCGCCACGCTGAAATTCCTCAACGGCGACGAAACCGCCATCAGCCGCTATTTCGACCGCCGGTCCGAGCGCAAAGGCTACGAGGCCCTTGGCGAGGGCATGATGGCGCTGGCCGCCGGGGAGGGTCGCCTGGCCATCCGCAAGGCTGAACGCGCCGAGAAATACCTTGGCCGCCCGGAACTGACCAAGCTTGTCGTGGCGCAAGGGGCCGAGATGGTGGGCGACCGCAAGCTCGCCACCGACACCTACAAGGCGCTGGTCACAGATGATCGCACCCGCTTCGTCGGCGTGCGCGGGCTGATGAAGCAGAAGCTTGAAGATGGCGAGACCGACACCGCGCTGGAACTCGCCAAGCGCGCCCTGGCGCTGCGCCCCAAGAACGAAGAGGTGCAGACGACGTTGCTGCAGCTTCAGTCGCGGTCGGAGGATTGGCAGGGCGCGCGCCAGACGCTGGCCAATGCGCTCAAGGCCGGCAACATCCCGCGCGACCTGCACAAGCGGCGTGACGCGGTGCTGGCGCTGGCCCATGCCCGCGACGCCATGGCGGAAGGCAAGGTGGCCGATGCCACGCGCGAGGCGAACGCGGCCAATACCATGGCCCCCGGCCTTGTGCCTGCCGCGGTCATGGCCGCCCGTCTGGCCATCTCCGACGGCAAGCCGCGCATTGCCACCAAGATCCTGACCAAGGCGTGGGAGACGGGGCCGCACCCCGACCTCGCCGCGGCCTTTGCCGCCATCGCGCCGGACGAAACGCCGGCCCAGCGGCTCAAGCGGTTCCGCCCGCTTCTGGCCAAGCATCCCAGGGACCCCGAGACCAAGATGCTCGAGGCCGAGTTGCACATCGCCGCCGAGGATTTCCCCGCTGCGCGTCGCGCGCTGGGGGATCTGGCCGAAACCAACCCGACCGCCCGGTCGCTGACCATCATGGCGGCCATCGAGCGCGGGCAGGGCGGCGAGGACCGCGTGGTCCGTGCCTGGCTTGCCAAGGCCGTCACCGCTTCGCGCGGGCCGCAATGGACTTGCGAGAAATGCGGCCATGTCCACGCCGACTGGCGCCCGGTCTGTGCGAATTGCGAAAGCTTCGACACGCTGAGCTGGCAGGAGGCCCCGCAATCCGACGCGGCACTGGCCGGTCCGGCCCAGATGCTGCCGCTGATCGTCGGCGCGCTGGAAGATCGGCGCGAGGACACGGCGGATGAGGCCGAGGTCGTGGAAGGCACCCCCGCCGCGTCCACGGATACGCCCGAAGAGGCGGAAACGGTCGAGGCCGAACCGGCCGAAGCCCGCGGCTGAAACCACCAAGGCAGGGGCGGCCCGAACAAGGACCGCCCCCGATTCCCGGCCTGTTCAGGAAAGCGTCACGGGAACGGCCAGACGCGATTGACGCCGCAAACGCATCTGCTAAAAGCGGCGCGGTCAAGCGGGACGGGGCAGTCGCCCGGTCCGAAAGACGCCGGTGTAGCTCAGCTGGTAGAGCACGTCATTCGTAATGATGGGGTCGGGGGTTCGAGTCCCTTCACCGGCACCACTTTCCCACCTTCAGAAAGTGTTGCAACCGTTCCGACAGGGACACATGCTTGCAACAGAAGCAAAGCGTCCGGCGCGGCAACTCGCCTCGTCTGACGCTGCGATAGGGCATGGACCCAGCCGGTTCGGTGTACTATGGCATACCGCGAAGGAAGGGCGGGATTCTCCGCCGCCCGGCAACAATGGAACGATGGATCCGATGAGCGCAGAGAACACCCCCGACATCATCTACACCAAGGTCGATGAGGCGCCTGAACTGGCCTCGGCCTCCCTCCTCCCGATCATCCAGCGCTTCGCCGATGCGGCGGGCGTCACGGTCGGCACCAAGGATATCAGCCTCGCGGGCCGGATCATCGCCGCTTTCCCGGAGAACCTGACCGAGGCGCAGCGCCAGTCCGACGACCTCGCCGAACTGGGTGAGCTGGTGAAAACACCCGAGGCGAATGTCATCAAGCTGCCCAACATCTCGGCCTCGGTGCCGCAGCTGGTCGCCGCCATCAAGGAACTGCAATCGCAGGGTTACGCGCTGCCCGATTACTCCGAGGCGCCCCAGACCGACGCCGAGAAAGAGGCCCGCGCGCGCTATGACGCGATCAAGGGCTCGGCCGTGAACCCGGTCCTGCGCGAGGGCAACTCCGACCGCCGCGCCGCTACCGCCGTCAAGAAATTCGCGCAAGCGAATCCGCACCGCATGGGCGAGTGGAAATCTGACAGCAAGACGCGCGTCGCCTCGATGTCGGGTGGCGACTTCTTCTCGAACGAAACCTCCGCCACGCTGAACAAAGCCGCGACCGCGAAGATCGTCCTGGAAAGCGCCTCGGGCGAGACCGTGCTGAAGGAGAGCGTCTCCTACCCCGCGGGCACCGTCGTCGACGCCACCTACATGAGCGCCGCCACGCTGGACGCGTTCCTGGCCGATGAAATCGCCAAGACCAAGGACGAGGGCACGCTGTTTTCGCTGCACATGAAGGCCACGATGATGAAGGTCTCGGACCCGATCATCTTCGGCCATGCCGTCAAGCAGTGGCTCAAGCCCGTCTTCGACCAGTTCGGCGACAAGATGGAGGCGCTCGGCGTGAACCCGAATTCCGGCCTCGGCGACCTGCTGGCGCGGGTCAAGGGCGAGCCCGAGATCATGGCCGCCATCGAGGCCGTCACGGCCGAGCGTCCGCCAATGTACATGGTCGACAGCGACCGGGGCATCACCAACCTGCACGTCCCCTCGGACGTGATCATCGACGCCTCGATGCCCGCGCTGATCCGCGCTGGCGGCAAGGGCTGGGGCCCCGACGGGAAAGAGGCCGACGCCAACTGCGTCATCCCCGACAATTCCTACGCCCCGGTCTATGACGAGGCGATCAAGTTCTTCAAGGAAAACGGCGCGCTGAACCCGGCCACCGCCGGCACCGTGCAGAACCTCGGCCTGATGGCGCAGAAAGCCGAGGAATACGGCTCTCACCCCACCACTTTCGAGATCCCCGAGGACGGCACCGTCAAGATGATCCTCGACGATGGCACGGTCCTGCACCAGCACAGCGTGCAGGCGGGCGACATCTGGCGCTCGGCCAGCGCGCGCAAGGCCCCGATCGAGGACTGGGTGAACCTCGCCATCGAACGGCAGGCCGCCACCGGCTACCGCGCGATCTTCTGGCTGGACGAAGCCCGCGCCCATGACGCGCAGCTGATCGCCATGGTGAAGCCCATCCTTGAAGCCAAGGGCGTGGCCGACCGTTTCGAGATCATGGCCCCGCGCGAAGCGACCCGCGCCAGCCTCGAGACGATCACCAAGGGCGAGAACACCATCGCCATCACCGGCAACGTGCTGCGCGACTACCTGACCGACCTGTTCCCGATCCTCGAACTGGCGACCTCGGCCAAGATGCTGTCGATCGTGAAGCTGATGCAGGGCGGCGGGCTGTTCGAGACCGGCGCCGGCGGCTCGGCCCCCAAGCACGTGCAGCAGTTGCAGGCCGAGAACCACCTGCGCTGGGACAGCCTTGGCGAGTTTTGCGCGCTTGGCGAAAGCTTCAAGTTCCTCGCCGACGCCAAGGGCAACGCCAAGGCCCGCGTGCTGGGCGAGGCGGTGGAAACCGCCACGCAGGGCATCCTCGACCATGGCCGCTCGCCCGGGCGCAAGGTCGGCCAGCCCGACAACCGCGACAGCCACTACTGGTTCGCCCGCTACTGGGCCGAGGCCTTGGCCGCGCAAACCGAGGACGCCGATCTTGCCGCGCATTTCGCCCCCATCGCCAAGGCGCTTGCCGAAGGTGAAGAGGCGATCGTTGGCGAGTTGGCCGCAGCCCAGGGTGCCCCCGCCGATCTGGGGGGCTACTACCACACCGACCCAGCCAAGACGGCCGCGGTGATGCGCCCCTCGACCACGCTGAACGCGATCATCGGCTGACAAAAAAGGAGGATGGGCAGACCCTTGCCCATCCGAACGACCAGCGGCGCTGCCCCACCGGGCGGCGCCGTTTTTCGTGCCGCCGTCACGGCGCATTAAGCCCCTTTTCACGATTGCCCGCTAAACAGGCCAAAACCCTTGCGGAGGGCCGGCATGGCGGATGGCAGCAACCAGCGCCCGATCATCATCAAGCGCAAGAAGGTGGTCGCGGGCGGCGGCCACCACGGCGGCGCGTGGAAGGTCGCCTATGCCGATTTCGTCACCGCGATGATGGCTTTCTTCATGCTCATGTGGCTGCTGAACGCGACCACGGAACAGCAGCGTAAGGGCATCGCCGACTATTTCAGCCCGACGGTTCCGATCAGCCGGATCTCGGGCGGCGGCGACGGCAGTTTTGGCGGCGACAGCGTGTTTTCCGAAACCACCATCGCGCAGAACGGCACCGGCGCCACCAACCGTCGCCCGACCGAGGGGCGGCAAGCGCTCGGGTTGCAGGGCACGGACCATGACGCGCAACGCGAAATTGCCGCGCTGGAGGCACTGGAAGACGCGCTGATGGGCCAGGGTGGCGACAGCATGGTCAGCGAACTGGCCCTGGCCCATGTGAACAGCCGCCTGACCGACGAGGGCCTTATCATCGAGATCTTCTCGCGCCCCGGCGCGCCACTGTTCGATCCGCGCACGGGCGATCCGGCGCCGTGGCTGCCGGGCCTTGCGGCGGTGATGGCCCAGTTGTTCGGGACGGTCACGAACGCTGTGGGCATCGCCGGGCATGTCACCTCGGAACCCATCGTCATCGCCTCGGAAACGCGGTGGCAGGCGTCGATCAGCCATGCGCAGGCCCTGCGGCGGATGCTGGAAACCGGCGGCCTGCCCGCGCGCCGCATCGCCCGCCTGACCGGCCATGCCGACCGGGAGCCGATCACCGACGACCCGATGGAGGTCCGTAACGACCGGATCGAGGTCATTCTGATCCGCAACCACCTCTGATCCGGGCGAAATAGACAAAATTTGATCTGTTAGGGGCGATTTAACTTCTCCGGTGCAGTCTGGACCAAATCCGAATGCAGCAGAAAGGCGCATGACATGACGATTTCCTCCTCGCTCAATTCCGGGGTGGCGGGCCTGACCGTGAATGCCAGCCGGCTGGCCACGATCGCCGACAACATCGCCAATGCCGGCACCTATGGGTACAAGCGTGCGGTGGCCGATTTCCACTCGATGGTCGTGATGCAATCGGACGGCAGCTATTCCGCCGGCGGTGTGCGCGCGACCGTCTCGCGCATGATCGACCAGCGCGGCACGCTGGTCTCCACCACCAACCCCACCGATATCGCCATCGGGGGCCGGGGTCTTTTGCCCGTCACATCGGCCGCGGCATTGAACGGCGATGGCGACGACCTGCCGGTCATGCTGACCTCCACCGGCTCCTTCCGCCCCGATGCCGAAGGCATTTTGCGCACCGAAACGGGCGAGGTGCTGATGGGCTGGCCCGCCAATGCCGATGGCTCGATCCCCGCCTACCCGCGCGACACCTTCGCCGGGCTGGAACCGATCATGCTCAACACCAACCAGTTCATCGGCGACCCCACCACCCGGATGGAACTGTCGGTGAACCTGCCCGCCACCTCGACCGAGGCCGGGGGCGATGGCGATAGCTTCGTGATGTCGGCGGAATACTACGACAACCTGGGCACCTCCCAGTTTCTGGAAATCGAGTTTACCCCGACCGTGCCCGCCACGGGCAGTTCCCATGAATGGACCATGGTCATCCGCGACTCTGCCAGCGATGGCGCGGTGATCGGCGAATACACCGTCACCTTCGACGACGCGCGCGGCAATGGCGGCAATCTCGATACCGTCACGCCCATCTCGGGCGGCCCGTTCGATCCGGTGACCGGAACCCTCGCCCTGACCGTCGATGGCGGCCCGATGGAACTCGTGATCGGGGTGCCGGGTGAGGCCGGGGGGCTGACGCAGCTCTCCGATACCTTCTCGCGCGCGCCGGTGGTCAAGGATGGCTCGCCGGTGGGCGACCTGACCACGGTCGAGGTCGATGCCAACGGGTTGCTCCACGCGATCTACGACAACGGCATGACCCGCGTGATCTACCAGATCCCCGTGGTCGACGTGCCGAACATGAACGGGCTGATGGCACACGACAACCAGACCTATTCCATCACCGCCGACAGCGGCGCGGCCTTCCTGTGGGACGCGGGCGATGGACCCACGGGCGAGATGGTCGGCTACGCGCGCGAGGAATCGGCCACCGATGTCGCCGCCGAACTGACGCAGCTGATCCAGACCCAGCGCGCGTATTCCTCGAACGCCAAGATCATCCAGACGGTGGACGAAATGCTGCAGGAAACCACCAACATGAAGCGCTGATCCGCGCCCCTTGCCTGCCGGGACCCGCCGATGAGCATCTCCTCCACCCTGTCCAACGCGCTCTCCGGCCTGACCGTGGCCGGGCGCTCGGCGGATGTCGTGTCGTCCAACATCGCCAACGCGATGACCGAAGGCTACGGCGTGCGCCGGCTGGAGATCGCTTCGCGCGTGACCGGAAACGCGGGCTCTGGCGCGCAGATCGGCGGCATCCTGCGGACCGAGGATATGGTCCTTCTCGGCCAGCGGCGACTGGCCGATGCCGAACTCTCCGCACTGGGCACCGAGGCCGGGTTCATGACCCGCCTCGAAACCCTGATCGGCACGCCGGACCAGTCCGGCAGCCTCTCTGCCCGGCTGGCCGATTTCGAGGCCACCCTGACCGCCGCCGCCAACAGCCCGCACAGCCAGGCGCACCTGTCCGCCGCGGTCGAAGCCGCCGCTGCCCTGGCCGGCCAGATCAACACCATTTCCGACGGCATCCAGGCCGAGCGTCTGCAGGCCGATACGGCGATCGCGAGGGCGGTCGACACGATCAACGGCGCGCTCGGACAGATCGCCGACCTTAACACCCGCATCCGCGCCGCGCAGGACGGCGGGGGCGAGGCCGCCTCCCTGATCGACGCCCAGAACGCGCTGGTTGAAGAGATCGCGCCCTTCATCCCCCTTCAGGCCCGCCGCGACAGCAGCGCGGCGCTATACCTCTACAGCCAGGATGGCGAGGCGCTGGTCGATGGGCAGGCCGCGCAGTTGGGGTTCACCCCGGTCGCGGTCATGGCCCCGGACATGACCCGCACCGATGGCACCCTCTCGGGCCTCACGATCAACGGGCGCAACCTGCGCCTCGACGGCACGCCCCCCGCCCTTGCAGGCGGCGAGCTGGCGGCGCTGTTCGCGGTCCGGGATGCGTGGGGCACCGATGCGCAGGCCCGGATCGATGCGGTCGCCCGCGACCTCGCCGAACGGCTACAGGCCCCCGGTCTCGACACGACGCTCCCCAGCGGCGCCGCGAGCCTGTTCACCGATGCCGGTGTCCCGGTCACCGCCGCGGACGAGGTCGGCCTTGCCGGCCGCTTGCGCCTGAACGCCGCCGTGGACCCGGATCAGGGCGGCGCGGTCTGGCGCCTGCGCGACGGTCTGGGCGCCGCGACCGAAGGCGCGATCGGCAATGCGACTTTCCTGACCGCGCAACTCGATGCCCTGTCCGAGCTTCGCCCGACCGCGTCAGGCGGCTTCTCGGGCGCGGCGCGTTCCCTCTCGGGGCTCGTGTCCGACCATCTGTCCCTTGCCGGTTTGGCGCGTCAGACCGCCGAGACGAATGAAAGCCACGCCAGCGCCCGGCAATCTGCCCTGAAACAGGCGGAACTGGCCGGCGGTGTCGATACCGATGCCGAGATGCAGCGCCTGTTGCAGATCGAACAGGTTTTCGCCGCCAATGCCCGCGTGGTCCAGACCGCCGAGGCGATGCTCGACGAATTGATGAGGATCGGCGCATGAGCCTGACCACCCTTGGCGATGCCGCCGGATACCACCTGTTTCGCCGCGACAGCGCGGGGTTGAAAGCCGATCTGCAACGGCTGACGACTGAATTGTCCACCGGGCGCGTGTCGGATCTGGGCCAAGCCACCGGCGGCGATTTCTCGGCGCTCTCCGACGTCATGCACCGCTTGCGCTTGACCGAGACCTTCGCCACCGGCATCGCAGAGGCGACGCTTGCCGCGCAGGGGCGCCAGACCGCGCTAGAGCGCCTCTCGGCGGAGATCGAGGGGCTGGGGCCCAGTCTGCTCGCCGTCAGCAACTCGGGTGCGGCGGGCGAGTTGCAGTTGCGGCTTGCCGATGCGCCCGACCGGTTCGAGATGGCGGTGTCCAGCCTGAATACCCGCGTTGCCGGTCAGAGCCTGTTTTCCGGCGACCGCCCTGATCAACCCGCGCTGCGGCCCGCCGATGACATCCTCGACGCGCTCCGCCCCATCGCCGATGCGGCCCCCGACGCGGCCACCCTGATCGCCGAGATCGATGCGTGGTTCAGCGACACGGGCGGCGGCTATGACAGTTTCGCCTGGCAGGGCGGGGGCGGCGACCCGCCCCCCGTCCTGCTGGAGGAAGGCCAGTCGGTCGAGGCCGGGGTAACCGCGCGCGAAGACGCCATTCGCACGACCCTGGCCGGTCTGGCCCTCGCCGCGCTGACCGCCGAGGGCCATGGCCCGGCGGATGAGGCCTCGCGCCGCGAGCTGACCCAGGCTGCGGCCGGGCGTCTGGAACTGGGCGAGACCGGGTTGATCGAATTGCGCGCCAATCTTGGCACGGCCGAGGCGCATCTCGACGCCGCCCGCGTCCGGACCGAGGCGACCCGCAGCAGCCTCGAGTTGGAACAGGGCCGGATCACCGCAGCCGATCCCTACAGCACCGCCTCGGAGATCGAGGAATTGAGCCAGCGGCTGGAAAGCCTCTACCTCGTCACCGCGCGCCTCTCGCGCCTGTCCCTGTCGGAGTACCTGTAGATGACCCGCCTCCTGCTTGCCCTGAGCCTGATCTGTGCCTGCGCCAGCGCGGCGCTGGCGACCCCGATCCGCATCAAGGACCTGGTCGAGTTCGACGGTGTGCGCGGCAATGACCTTGTGGGCTACGGGCTGGTTGTGGGGCTGAACGGAACCGGCGACGGCATCCGCAACGCGCCCTTTACCGAGGAAATCATGGTAAACATCCTCGAACGCCTCGGCGTGAACGTGACAGGCGAACAGTTCCGGCCGCAAAATGTCGCCGCGGTGATCGTGACGGCGGTCCTGCCGCCCTTTGCCCGGCAGGGCAGCCAGATCGACGTGACCGTGTCGGCCATCGGCGATGCCGACAGCCTGCTTGGCGGCACGCTGGTCATGACCCCCCTGACCGCCGCGGATGGCGAGATCTACGCCGTGTCCCAGGGCGCGGTGATCGCGGGCGGCGCTTCGGTCGAGGGGGACGCGGCCAGCGTGGTGCAGGGCGTTCCGACCGCTGGCGTCATCCCCAACGGCGCAAGGATCGAACGCGAGATCGAGTTCGAATTCGCCTCTCTCACCGAAGTGCGCCTCGCCCTTCACAGCCCGGATTTCACCACCGCCGCCCGCATCGAGGCGGCGATCAACCATGAGTTCGGACGTGGCGTCGCGGCGATGCTGGATGCGGGGACGGTGCTGCTCGATATCGGCGCCACACGCACGCCCTCGCCCGCCCATGCCCTGACGCGGGTCGAGAACATCCTGGTGCAACCCGAAACCCGCGCCCGCGTCGTGGTGGATCAGCGCTCGGGCACCATCGTCATGGGCGAAGACGTGCGGATCAGCCGGGTCGCCGTGGCGCAGGGCAACCTGACCCTGCGGATCGAGGAACGGCCTGTCGCCGTGCAACCGAACCCGTTCGCCGAGGGCGAGACGGTCATCCTGCCCCGCACCGGCGCGGCGATCGAGGAAGACGCGGGGACGGGCCTTGCCGAACTGCGCGGCGGCACGTCGCTGTCCGAAGTGGTGGCGGGGCTGAATGCCCTTGGGGTCTCGCCGCGCGAGATGATCGACATCTTGTCGAGTATCGACGCGGCCGGCGCTTTGCATGCAGAGTTCATCGTCCGCTGAGCATCGCGGTGCGGGGCCACGGGCGACGGGCGGCACCGGACCCGCTCCATCCCGGTCCTAGCCGCCGTCCCCAAATCTTTTGAAGGCCCGGCGACGACCCGAAGAGGGGCGGCTCACAGGTCGCGCAATCGGCGCACGGCGGCCCGCGCGACATGGCCGGGCAGGCTCCGCAAGGTGCGCACGCGCGTGGCGCGATCCTGCTGGCGCAGGACCTGCGCGATCACCGCCGGGTGCTCATCACAGAGGCGATCGACATCCAGCGCGGACGCGATGCGGGCATCCAGACCGGCATTTGCCTGCATCGGCGCGCGGGGCTGCGCGGGGCCGCGCGACGCTGGGTTGGGATTGGCGGCGGGGGTCGCAAGCGGGACCTCTCGGCGCGGCAACTCGCGGTCCGGCGCGGCCTCGAGGCGCGCGCGCAGCCGTTGCAACAGCCGGTTCTGATGCCAGGCCAGGCGGTCGGGGTCGACATCGGGCTGCGGCCCCGCCTCTCCCAGCCCCGTGGCCCGCAATCGTGCCAGACCATCGGGTCCGAGAAGCGCGGCCAGCGCGCTGAGTTTCTCGTCTCTTGTCGTGCGTTGGGTCGGGGCGGGATCGGCCATGGGGGTCGCCTTTTCTCAGGTCAGAAGTAACTGCGAACGAGCGCGCCGGTGATCAGCGCCCAGCCGTCGGCCACGACGAAGAAGGCCAGTTTGAACGGCATGGATACGATGGCGGGCGGCACCATCATCATCCCCATCGACATCAGGATCGCCGCCGCGACCAGATCGATGACGAGGAAGGGCAAAAAGATCAGGAACCCGATCTGGAAGGCGCGTTCGACCTCGCTGAGCATGAAGGCCGGGATCAGGATCGACGCCTCGGAGGCGGAGCCTTCGGCCGCGGCCAGATCGACCTCGCGCAACTCGGCAAGGCTGGCCAATGTGCCCATGTCGACCCGGTTCAGCATAAAGCCGCGAAAGGGCGCGTAAGCAGCGGACAAGGCCTCCTCCGGGGGCATGTCGCCGGCGATGAGGGGCGCGATCCCCACCTGGTAGGCCTCTTCGAAGACGGGGGCCATGACGAAATAGGTCAGGAAGAGCGCCAGGCTGACGATCAGCATGTTGGGCGGCGATTGCTGCAGCCCCAGCGCCTGCCGGAGGATCGACAGGACCGTGACCACGAAAGGAAAGCAGGTGATCATCACCGCCAGCCCGGGCGCGAGGCTGAGCACCGTGATCAGCGCGATCAGTTGCAAGGCGCGGGCCGTCAACTCCCCGCCCTCGCCGAGGGTCAGGGTCACCTCTTGCGCCACCGCGCCCCCCGGCAAAAGGACCACGCCAAGCGCCAGGAGCGCTGGAAACAGACGATCACTCCGGCGCATCGCCGCGATCCGGCAGGCCGGTGATGCGGACGGCCAGTTGCCCGGCGCGATCCCCGTCAAGCTCGACCAGGTCACCCTCGGCGATGAGCTTGTCCCCGACATAGAGCCCCACCTTGTCCTCGATCCGGCTGTCGAGAGGCAGGACGGTGTCGGGCGCCATCGACATCATCTCTCCCAACCGCGGGCGCGCGCGCCCGACGCAGACGCGGATCTCGATGGGAAGCCCGTGCAGGGCCTTGGCGCGCGTGGCGGCGATTGGGTCGAAGGCGGTGGTCATCAGGCGGCTCCTTTCTGGGATTCAATGTCGGGCAACGGCTCCGCGACCGGGGCATGCTGGGTCAGCCCGTCCGTAAAATCGCGAATCGCCTCGGCCATCTGCTGCGCCGCCCCGGACAGGTCGACATCGCGCCGCTCGGTGCCGAACCGGACCGAGACCTGCCCCTCGGCATAGGCGGGCTCGGGCCGCAGCCGGATTCGGAGGTCGGGGATTTGTGCGACAAGGTTTTCCAGCCGGGGCACCACCACGGGCGCGGCGACCAGGTCAACCGAGGCGGCGCTGACCTCCTGCGCGATGCGCAGCAGTTCGTCTCGCACGACGGGGGCGACAGCCTCGGCCACCAGCTCGGGCAAGAGGCGCGACAGCACCGCGTCGAAGAGGGGACCGAGCGCGGAGAGCACATCGGCGCGAACGGACTCGTAGCTGGCGGAGAGGTCCCGCAGGTTGGTGGCCAGGTCCGCCGCGATGCGGCCACGTTCTTCGGTTTCGGCGGCAAGGCAATCGTCCCAGCCGCTGCGGTAGCCCTGCTCGAAAACCGCCAGCCGGTCTTCCTCGGAGGCCGCACCCTCGGGCGTCGTGGGCTCCTGCGTCTGGGCAACGGGCTGGGCCGCGCCGTCCACCTCATCGAAATCCGGCAAGGACAAGGCGCGCGTCATGGGCGGACCTCCTCTTCATCCTCTTCCATCCAGCTGCGCAGGATCTCGACGGTTTCCTCTTCGCGCTCCTCGATCAGGCGGCGCAGGCGTTCGACGGGATCGAGCGGAAGCGGATCTGCCTCGGGCGCCGTCAGATTCGGAGCGGCCGGCAACAGGCCCGCCGCGGACAAACCCCCGGCCTGTCCGGGGTTGGACTGCGCCGCCCCGCCCGCGGGATCGAGCGGGGCAGCAAGTTGGGGCTGATCGGTCCGCTGGGCGGGGGCCGGAACGCCAAGCGGCGCACCGGCCATCTCGGCCATGCCGGCACCAGCAAGGGCAGGTGCGGCGGACGGCTCCTCCTCCGCGGCGCGCGCGCGCAGGAGGGGGCGCAGAAGACCAAAGGCGATGGCCAGGGCGACCACCCCCAGAACGATGCTTTGCAGAACACGCCCAAGATCGAGGCTGACCCGGTCGGTGAAACTGGCCGTCTCCAGCCCGGTCAACGCCGAGGCGTCGAAAGCCATCGAGTCGATGGTCACGCTGTCGCCGCGCGCCGCGTCATAGCCCACGGCCGAGCGCACCAGGGCCTCCAGCGCGGCGAGTTCCTCGGGCGTGCGTGGCACAAGGCGCTCAACCCCGTCGGCCCCGATCTCGGGCACACCGTTCAGCAGCACGGCGACCGAGATGCGGCGGATCGCGCCGGGCTCGCGTTCCACCTCGCGTTGGGTTTCCGACAGGTCGTAACTCACCCGCTCGCGGGTTTCGGTGGATTGCGCCGAGGATCCGTCGCCTTCGGCGGCATCGCCATCGGGCAGGTTCGACGCGACGGTGACATCGCCACCGGCCCCGCCGCCGTCGCGGGTGGCGTTTTCGCGCTCCTCGGTTTCCGTGGCGATGACGACGCGGCTGTCAGGGTCGATCAGGCGTTCGAGGATCGTCTCGCGCGCCGTGTCCAACTCGACCGAGACCTGCACCACCGCGTTGCCCGGCCCGACCCGTGCGGCCAGCAGGCGTTCGATGTTCAAGCGCAGGGCATCTGCGCGACCGGCGGCATCGGCAGCGGGCGTCACCTGGTCCTGCCCGCCGAGGACCTGGCCCGAATCGGCGTCGATCACGGTGACATTCTCGGGGCTGAGGCCCGGAACGGAGGATGCCACCAGGTACCGCAAAGCTTGCGCATGACCGGGCGCGAGGCCGCCCGCGGCGGGGCGAATCGCGACCGAGGCCGTGACGTCCTGCACGGGTTGGAACGGGTCGGCAGAGGGGTTGGCGATATGCACCCGCGCCGCGCGAATCCGCGGGCTGGCAAGGATCGTGCGGGCCAGTTCACCTTCCTTCGCGCGCCAATAGGCGGCGTCGAACATCTGCGACGTGGTGCCGAACCCCGACAGGGAATCGAGCAATTCATAGCCCTGCGGGCCGTTCGCGGGCAGCCCCTCGCCGGCCAGGGCCATGCGCAGGGCGTCGCGCTGGCCCGCCTCCACCTCGATCGTGTCGCCGCTGATGCGATAGGGGACGCCGCGCGCCTCCAATGCCTCCACCACCTCACCCGCCGCGGCGGGGTCGAGACCCGAGTAGAGCAAGGCGTAAGACGGCGCGCCGACAAGGCGGACAAGGATCAGGACCACGACCAGAAGGGCCGCCGCCCCGCCAATCAGAAAGGCGCGCCTGCGGGTGTCGAGCGCATCCCAAAAACCGGTCAGCGTGTTCATCACGTTCCGTATCCCTCCACGACCATTCTGGCCCGTTCGAGGGAGGTGATACCTCGGCGGCGATTAACAAACCGTTAGGGCTGAGGCGGTATCACGGGAAAGAACGTAACGTGATCACCGGAATCGACATGGCGCAGGATGACGACAGCCAAAGCCCAAAGAAGAAACGCGGACTTCTCTTGCCCCTGCTGCTTGGGCTGGTGCTGGCCGGTGCGGCAGGCGGGGGCGGATTCTGGGCCGTGACCAGCGGTCCGTTCGGGCCCGATTCGGCCGCGGAGGAGGACGGGGGTACTCACGCCTCGGAGGCGGGTGGCGATCATGGCGAAAGTGGGCATCACGAGGCTGTGCCCGTCGACGTCGCCTTCGTGCCCCTCGATACGGTGGTGATCACGCTGGGGTCCGAGATCAGCGGCGCCGATCTGATTTTTACCGCCGAGCTGGAGGTCGCCCCCGAACACGAGGCCGAGGTCGCGCATCTCAGCCCGCGCGTCCTGGACGTTCTGAACAGTTACCTGCGGGTCATCGACCTGTCGGAACTGACCGACCCGACCAGCCTTGCCCGCATCCGCGCCCAGCTTTTGCGGCGCATCCAGGTCGTCACCGGCGCAGGCCGGGTCAGCGACCTTCTCGTGACTCAATTCGTGGTGAACTGAATGATGTTCCTTGTGACCTATGCTGCTGACATCCTGCTATTTTTCTCCAGTTTCGGCGCGGCGTTCTACTGCATGATCCTGTCGCGGCGGCTGTCGCGCCTGACCAGTTTCGACCAGGGCATCGGTGGCGCCATCGCGGTGCTGTCCACGCAGGTGGACGAGATGAAATCGGCCCTGACCGAGGCCAAGGCCGGGTCCGACGGGGCGGGGCGGCAGTTGCACGATCTCGTGCGGCAGGCACGGGAAATCTCGGGCGAATTGGAACTGATGATCGCCGCCTGTCACGATTTTGCCGAACAGGCAATCGAGGTGCAGGGCGCATCCGGCGCGCAGGCCCGCCCTGACGCTGCGGCAGGTCAAATGCAAGTATCTGGTCCCGCGCCTGAGCGCGCCGCTGAACACCTACGGGAGGCGGAACCGGGGACCGAGGTTGCCATCCCGGTCTTCGGATCCCGCCGCGCCGCCCCTGACCTTTCCGACATCGCGTCGCAGGCGGCGACCCCGCTGTTTCGCCATCGCAACCAAGCTGCGGAGGGCTGACATATGGCCCGCCGCGCAGTGCGAAAATCGAAAACCCCGCATCCGCGACGGATGCGCCGCGGATGGTTGCTGTTCGCCCTCGGGCTGAGCTTTGCCGCGTCCGGTGTCCTGCGCCTTGGCGCACTGGATTGGGCGCAAGCCTCGGAGCCCGCGGGCCATGCAACCGCCGCCCCCTTCCTGCCTGAGACGGGACGACTCCGGAGCGCGCTGGACGAAGTGGCCGCGCTGCGCGCCCAACTGGTCGCACGCCAGGCCGACCTGGAGGAACGCGAGGCGGCCCTCATGGCGGCGCAAACTCTTATAGAAGATCGACTCGTTGCATTGGAACAGGCCGAGGCAAGGTTGGCGCGGTTGGTCACGGTCTCGGATACGGCGGCTGAAACCGACATCGACCAGTTGACGCGGGTCTATGAAACCATGGCCCCGGAAGAGGCAGCGCGGCTTTTCGAACGGATGGAGCCCAGCTTTGCCGCCGGCTTCCTGTCGCGCATGGCCCCGGCGACCAGCGCCGCACTCCTGGCGGAACTGGACCCCGACGTCGCCTACGCGATCTCGGTCGTGCTGGCGACGCGCAATGCCATGGCCCCCGTCCGCTCCGATCCGGAGATCAGCCCGCCGGATACGGAAAATTAACCCATGTCCGCGATCACGAAACCAAAGCGTCTGGAGGGGCCGGCATGATCGGAATGATCGGGATCGTCGTTATCTTCGTCATGGTCTTCGGGGGCTATATCGCCGCCGGGGGCAAGATCGGGATTATCCTCAAATCCCTGCCCTACGAGATGACGATGATCCTTGGCGCCGCGGTCGGGGCGTTTCTGATCTCGAACGACATGAGCGCGGTGAAGCACACGTTCGGCGCCATCGGAAAGGTCTTCAAGGGCCCCAAGTGGAAGCCCGAAGATTATCGCGACCTGCTGTGCCTGCTGTTCGAACTGATCCGTCTTGGCCGGCAGAACGCCGTCACGCTGGAGGAGCATATCGAGAACCCGGACGGCTCCGACATTTTCGGGCGGTATCCGAGGATCCAGGCGGATCACGAGGCGGTGGAGTTGATCTGCGACACGCTGCGCTCGGCCTCGATGAACTACAACGATCCGCACCAGGTCGAAGAGGTGCTGGACAAGCGGCTGGACCAGAACCTCAGCCACGCCGAACATTCCGCCCACGCGCTGCAGACCGTTGCCGATGGTCTGCCCGCACTGGGGATCGTGGCCGCCGTTCTGGGCGTCATCAAGACGATGGCCTCGATCGACCAGCCGCCCGAGATCCTTGGCGGGCTGATCGGCGGGGCGCTTGTCGGGACATTCCTGGGCGTCTTTCTGGCCTATGGCTTCGTCGGCCCTTTTGCCGCGAAGGTGAAGATGGTCGTGGAAGAGGACCACCAGTTCTACCTTCTGATCCGCGAGGTCCTGATCGCCAACCTCCACAATCACGCGACGAATATCTGTATCGAGGTCGGCCGGCAGAACACGCCGCATCACATGCGCCCGGATTTCAACGCATTGGAAGAGGCCTTGCGCGGACTGAAGCAGGGGGCGGCATGATGATGGCCCGCCCCCTCGCCCCCTTGGCGCACCGCATAGTCCTTGCGATGCTGGCCCTCGTTGCGAGCGTCACGGGCCTCACCGCGCAGACACTGGCCGTCCAATCCGGCGAGCATGACGGATTTTCCCGGCTGGTCGTGGAGATCGGCCCCGACCGGGACTGGGCGTTGACGGGCGACGGGCGTGACTATGCCCTGACAGTGACACCGGCACCTGAGGGGTTCGATACGAGCGCAGTCTTCAACCTGATCCAGCGCGATCGTCTGGCCGAGATTGACGCAGGCACCTCGCTGAACCTTTCCCTCGCCTGCCCCTGCGACGTCGAGGCGTTTCGCTTTCGCGACCGCTACGTCGTGATCGACATAGCCGATCCGCCGGACGTGCCCGCCCCGACCCGGCCTGCCACCGCCGGGGTATTGCCGGACCTCGCGGACCTCCTGGTCGAGGACGTCGATCTTGATCTCGATCCGGACATGCCCGAAGCCGCCCCGACCCGTCCCGACATCCCGCACGGTGTGGACGACATAGACCTCGAAGAGGCTGCGCAGGTCATGGCCGCGCAACTGGCCCGCGCCGCGGCGGCGGGTTTGCTCGATGCCAGCCTGGGGCGCCCCTTGGCGGATGCCGACCCTGTCGCTGCGGGCCCAAGTGCCTCCCCGGATGACCCCGATGTGCCCGCACTCGTGGAGGACGCGGATCAAGACATGGCCCTCGTGTCACCAACCGCCGAGGCCGCCACGGAAAGGCGCGGGGCCGACGCCCCGGGACGCGATGATGACCTGGAGGAGGACCGCCCCGCAGAGATGCTCCCCCTGCGGGCAGAAACCGCCTTTGACACTGACCGGCGCCCCGCTCCGAGCCCCGCGTTGCAGCGCCCGCCACTGGCCTGCGACGGCCTCACCTACGAGATCCGGGATTGGGCCGATGGGGCAGGACCGGACCAGGGGTTGGGTGCCCTGAGACTCGGGCTGTTCGATGAGCGCGACAGGTTGGTGCCAGAGGGGGCCATCGCGCTCGCCCGCCACTACCTTTTCTACGGGTTCGGGGCCGAAGCCGCGTTCTGGCTTCGACAGTTGGACATCCCGCCCGAGGACCTCCTCATTATCGCGGCCATGGTCGATGGCGCCGACAGTCCGCGGTTCCCGGTCGAAGCCGACCCGATGGCCTGCAGTGGAAGCGAGCTGTTCTGGCGATATCTCGACGGGCGCATCGGACCGAGCCTGTCGGACGACCAGGTCGGCCTCGTCCAAAGATCCCATGCCGCATTGCCGGCTGTGCTGCGCGATCACCTGGCACCGCGCCTGGCGCGGCGGCTTCAGAGCGACGGCCATGACAGCGCGGCCCGCAACGTGGCCGATGCCATTGTGCGGGGCGGTCGCCTGCCACAAGACGCGGTTGCTCGCCTCGATCTCGACCTCGGAGTGGAACCGGACTCCGCGCAGATGCGCATGATCCTGGACGACGCGCTGGAGGCTGACGGGGCCACGCCCGCCGAAACCATGTCCCACGCCCTTGCCCTGGCCCGCCGAACCGGCACGCCCCCGGATCAGACGCGCCTGGTCGCTGCCGAGGCCTTGCTGCGCGAGACGCCTGCCGGTGAAACGTCAGATGCGCTGTGGCGCGAAGTCGTCCTCGCCCATGCTGCGACGGGCAACCTCGACGAAAGCGTCGAGTTGCTCCTCGACGCAGAGGTACGGTCAGACGAGGTGCGAGGCGAGGCAATCCTCCACCTGATCGCTTCTCGGCTCGATGCACAGGACACCGCCGCGCTGGCCGCCGTGGCGCATCTTTTTGGCAGCACGTGGAACGTTGAGGGGTCGGAGGCCGGGCGCGTGCGAATGGCGGCCATTTCGCATCTGCGCGATGCAGGTCTTTTCCAAGCTGCCGAGGCACTGCGGGGCGGCCAGCGGAGCCTGATCCTTCCCGCCGGCCCGGCGCCCGAACGCTCTGACGATGACCTCCTGTCCGAGGCCTGGTCCGCCCGTGACTGGCCGACACTGGCCGAAATCACTGACGGCCCACAGCGCCAGCTTGCCAACCGTATGATGAATCTCTGGCCCGACGACCCAAGGCTCAGGGATGGGGAGGAAAGACGCGGCACTGCAGAAACAGATCTGCAGGACCTGTCACTTCTTGTAGAAGATAGTCGCGCGCTGCGGCAGCTCGTATCGGTCTTGTTGCGGCCGGGAGGTGATTGAATGGTCAAGCCACACCAAACCGCAGCCCGGTCGCTTTTCAATCGGGCCCTCATCATACGGCTTGCCCATGTTTGCGCGCTTTGCATGATGGCTTGGGCTTTGCCCGTGACTGGCCCCACACTGGCCGAACCCAGCGCATTTGCTGAAACGCGCCAAGCCCCACCGATGGATCTATGTGATCGGGCAGCACGCGCCGCCGCCGATGAAACAGGGGTTCCTCTCGACATATTGCGCAGCATTGCCCTCCTTGAAACGGGGCGGACCATCGAGGGTCGCTTCACGAGTTGGCCCTGGACAATCAATGCCGGCGGCGAGGGGATGTGGTTCGACACGCGCGCCGCAGCGCTGCACGAATTGCAGCGCCGGTTGGCTTCGGGTCGGCACAATATCGATATCGGATGTTTCCAGTTGAACCACCGCTGGCATGCCGCCCGGTTCGAGTCGGCGGCCGCGATGATCGACCCGGTCGGAAATGCGCGCTACGCGGCGCGGTTCCTTCTGGATCTGCGAACGGAGCTAGGTGACTGGGACGCGGCGGTTGCCGCTTATCACTCGCGCACGCCCGAGCATGGGCAAAGGTATATCACCCGGTTCCACGAGATAGCCGCGGACCTCCGCGAACTGGCGCCAAGCGCGCGCCCGGCGGCGTCGCCCGAGTTCCCCCCGACCCCATTCGACGCTGTCCGGCGCCCGCCCCTTGTGGCCTCTGGACGCGGCGGTTTGGCGTCGGCTCAGCCCCTTTTCGCCAGGGCATCGGCCCTTCCGCTTCTTGGGGGGCAGCGATGAAACGGGCCGCGACCCTCTTCCAGCCAACGATCCTGTTTGCGCTGGCACTGATGGCGATCATCGTCATGATGATTCTGCCTGTGCCAAGCTTCATCCTCGATATTGGGCTTGCTGCGTCCTTTGGTCTTGCAATCCTGATCTTCACGGTGACCCTGTTCATCGAGCGTCCGCTCGACTTCTCGTCCTTCCCGACGGTGCTGCTGGCCTCGCTCATGCTGCGGCTGTCACTGAACGTGTCGTCCACGAAGCTGATCATCGGTCAGGGCCACACAGGCACGGGCGCTGCAGGTGGCGTGATCGAAGGCTTCGCGATGTTCGTGATCGGCGGCTCGGTCGTCATGGGGCTCGTCATCTTTTGCGTCCTACTGATCGTGAATTTCATCGTCATCAACAAGGGCGCGGCCCGCATGGCCGAGGTTGGCGCGCGCTTCGCGCTCGATGGCATGCCGGGCAAACAACTGGCCATCGACAGTGACATGGCGGCCGGCGCCATCGACCATGCCGAGGCCAAGCGACGTCGCGAGACCGAGCAGGCGGAAACGACCTTTTTCGGCTCGCTCGACGGGGCGTCGAAATTCGTGAAGGGCGACGCGATCGCGGGCCTGCTGATCACGCTCCTGAACCTTGTTGTCGGCCTGATCATCGGAACGGCCATTCACGACATGCCCCTGGCCCAGGCGTTCGAGACCTATTCCATCCTGACGGTCGGCGACGGGCTGGTCAGCCAGATCCCCGCCGTAATCATCGCCATCGCCTCGGCGCTGCTTCTGGCGCGAGGCGGGGCGTCCGGCTCCACCGATACGGCCCTGATCCAACAATTGGGCAATCACCCCTCCGCATTGGCCACGGTCGGTGTCCTGATGGCGATCTTCGCGATGGTGCCGGGCCTGCCGTTTCTGCCCTTCCTGCTGGGCGCCGCGGCGCTCGGAGCCGCGGCTTGGGTCCGCCACAAGGCGCTTTTGGCCGAGGCCCAACAGCCCGCGCCCGAGGCAGAGGCCCCGGCCAAGGCCGAGGAAAAGATCGGCGATCTGCTGGACCTCGACGATATCCACGTGGAATTCGCCCCGGATCTGGTGGCCCTTGCCCTTGACCCGGCTACCGGTCTCGATGCCCGGATCCGCAACATGCGCGAGCACGTGGCGCGCGCCTTCGGCCTGATCCTGCCCGAGATCCGTCTGACCGATCGGGGCGACATGCCCAGTGGCAGCTACGCGATCCGGCTTCTCGGGGTGGAGCATGCCACGGCCCGCCTGCAGCCATCCCGCGTGCTTGCCTTGGTCGGAGACGAACGGAGCGACCTGCCGCCGGGCGAAGACGTGGAGGAACCTGTCTACGGGGCCCCGGCCCGCTGGATCGCCGCCCAAGATCGCGAGGCGGCCGCCCTCAAGGGCGTCACTGTGGTGGAGGCCTCCGAAGTGCTGGCAACGCATCTTCTGGAAGTCCTGAAGCGCAACCTCGACCGATTGCTCACCTTCAAAACCTTGCAACGCCAGCTTGACGCGTTCGTGACCCTGTCCGACGGCGCCCGGTCCGAGGAAAACCGGCGGCTTCTGGACGAGATGATTCCCGACAAGGTGCCGCTTGGCCTGCTCCATTCGGTGCTGCGCCTGCTGCTGGCTGAACAGGTCTCGATCCGCAACCTGCCGCTGATCCTCGAAGCGGTGGCCGAGGCGCGGGGGGGATCGGCGCCGCCCGAGGTGATTTGCGAACATGTCCGGCAACGGCTTGGCTTCCAGCTGGTGGCCGAGATGAAACGCGCGGACGGCACCCTGCCGCTGGTCCAGCTCTCGAACGAGTGGGAAGAGGTGTTCCTGCGCCACCAGATCGGGGGCGAAACCGCCTTGCCCGAAATTGCCCTGCCGCCGGACCAGTTCAATGCGCTGGCCAGATCGGTGGCCGAAAAGGTCTCGCAGGCCGGCGAAAAGGGCAGCTACCCGGCGGTCGTCACATCGGCCCTGCGCCGCCGCTTCCTTCGCACGGTGCTGAATGCGCGCGGCATCCCGAACCCTGTCTTCTCTTTCGAGGAAATCGGGCTGGAAGCGAAACCGGCGCTGGTGGGGTTGGCGGCCCCATGACCGAATTGCTGTCGCATCTTCTGGGCATGTCGCAGCTGTGGCTGATGGCTGGGCTGTCGGTCTTTCTCAGGGTTGGGGCCGCCTTCCTGGTTTTGCCGGGGCTGGGGGACCAGATGGTGCCCATGCGCGTGCGCCTCGGCGCGGCGCTGGCGATGAGCGTATTCCTGACGCCGATGCTGGTGACCGAGATCGGCGGCGGCCCTGCGCTTCCCCCCGTCCAGACCTTTGTCAGCGAGGCGGGCGCGGGGTTGATCCTCGGCCTCGCGCTGCGCCTGATGGTGCATGCGCTGCAGATCGCCGGCAGCATCGCGGCGCAGTCCACCTCGCTTAGCCAGATCATGGGCGGGGCCTCGCCCGATCCGCAACCTGCCATGGGGGCGATCCTGACCCTTGGCGGGGTCACGCTGGCCGTGATCTCGGGCCTGCACGTCCACCTCGTCGAAGCCTTCCTGAGATCCTACGCGCTGCTGCCCTTCGGCGATTTGCCGGGCCCGCGGGACGTCGGCGCCTGGGGCATCGCGCAGGTCGCCGACAGCTTTTCACTGGCCTTTTCGCTGGCGGCGCCGTTCCTGATCGCGTCGCTGCTCTACAACGTGGCGCTCGGCGTCATCAACAAGGCCATGCCGCAGCTGATGGTCGCCTTCGTGGGGGCACCGGCAATCACCTGGGGCGGGCTCCTCCTTTTGCTGGTCACGACCCCCTTCATCCTGCCCATCTGGCTATCAGCCTTTGAAGCTGCGCTCGTGTCACCGATCGGGGGGCCGTGATGTCCGACGACGAGTCGCCACGCGACAAACCGCATGACCCGACGCCGCGGAAACTCGAAGAAGCGCGAAAGAAGGGCGAAATCGTCCGGTCGGCCGACCTCAACACGGCGGTCACTTATTTCGGCTTTCTCTTGTCCGGGGCCCTGCTGGGCCCTTGGGTGGTGCAGTCGCTGGGGCGGCTCATGCAGGAGAGCCTCGGGCGCGCCGATCCCTTGTCCGCCCTGATTCTCGCCCCGGGCGGGTCAACGGCAGCGGCTGGTGCGGTGTTCGATAGCCTCCTAAGCGCAGGCGTCGTGATCCTGGTGCCCGCACTGCTGCTGCTTGTGGCCTTGATCGCGCAACGGGGTCTTTTGTTCAGTCCGTCCAAGCTGTCGCCGAAACTCTCGCGGATCTCACCGCTGTCCAACGCGCGAAACAAGTTCGGCGCGCAGGGGCTGTTTCAATTCGCGAAATCCGCCGTCAAGCTGGCGGTCGTATCCAGTCTTCTCGCGCTCTATCTCTGGGCGCGGGCCGAGGCGATCCTTGCCACGATCTACGCGTCGCCCGGGCAGATCCTTGTGCAACTGGGCGGTTTGGTCCTCGATTTCCTGATCGTCGTGACCGGCATGGCGGTCGTCATCGGCGGGATCGACTGGATGTGGGAATACGCGCAGCACCAGGCCAAGAACCGGATGTCCCGGCAGGAGGTGATGGACGAGGTCAAAAGCGCCGAGGGCGATCCGACCATGAAACAGGCCCGGCGGCAAAGGGGCCAGGCGCTCGCCACGAACCAGATGCTGGCGGATGTGCCCAAGGCCGACGTGGTCATCGTGAACCCGACCCACTACGCGGTCGCCTTGAAATGGGAGCGGTCCAAGGGCGGCGTGCCGGTCTGTGTCGCGAAGGGGGTGGATGAAATCGCGGCGCGCATCCGCGAGAAAGCGGCCGAGGCGGGCGTGCCGATCCATTCCGACCCGCCGACAGCGCGCACCCTGTTCGCGAGCGTCGAGATCGGCGATCCGATCGCGCCGGACCAGTATCGCGCCGTCGCCGCCGCCATTCGCTTCGCCGATCTCATGCGGCGCAAAGCCGGTCGGAGGCCGCGATGAGCAAGGTCGATACCCGGCTTAGACAACTGAAGCCGCTGGCCGACATGCTATCGCAGGCGGCCTTGCGCCCCGTGGTCGAGGCGCGTGCTCGGCGCGATGCCGTGAAGGCGCGCATCGACCAGATCGCGGCGCATCGACGGGCGCTCCTCAGCGTGGGGGCCGACCCGATCCTGGCAGCGCAGATGCTGGCCCAGGCCGCGCAACTGCGACGGCTACAGATGTCGGAAACCCAGGCGCTTGCCCGTGCCGAGGCTCATCTGGCCCGCGCCCGCGAGGCGGCGAGGCGGGCCTACGGCCGGGAGCAGATCCTTGCAGAGATCGAGAAACAGCAGATCGACGCGCGACGCCGTAATGCAGAACGCAAACGGCACCGCGGGATCTGAAATCGGGATTGTTGCATAAGAAGTTCGAGATGCGTGTTTGGCGTCACGCATCCTGTCGCGTGATATCCACGATCAGGACATCGTAAACGCTATTGCCCAGAACCTGGGCTGCCGCTTCTCGCAGGCCGATACGCAGCGGTGCCATGGCTGCAGCCTCGGTGAAACTTCCATCGAACCCGCCTGCATTCGCGTGGGCGAACATCACCTGCAGGAACGAGTCGCGCAAGCGCGGCTCGTGCTGGAACACCAGGTCGTTGTCGCCGGTCGGCACCTCGAGCGTCAGGGCCATCACCACGAGCGACCGCACCATCCCGTGGCGGATGATCGGAACGATGAACTGATTGTTCAGCCGGACATATTCCGTATCGGCCCCGGCGGGGGTGACGCGGATGATGCTGGTGCCATGCCCCGCCGCGCCATGCCCGTCGTCTTCACCCTCGGCATGATCGTCGCCATCGCCGGACCCTTCGGTTTCGGCAGACCCGTGATGCTCGGCTGCCGGATCCGGGGAAGATGACGCCCCAAGGGTCAGACCTGCGCCCACCCCTCCGGCAAGACCGAGCAGGACAAGGAGCAACGGAAGAACAAGGCGCATCATCTGTGACCCTCAGAAAGGCAGGAGAATGTCGGTGATCTGCTGCCCGTAGCGCGGCTGCTGCACGTCGCTGATCTGGCCGCGCCCGCCATAGGAAATGCGCGCCGCCGCGATCCGGTCATAGGCAATCTCGTTCTGACGCGAGATATCCTCGGGCCGGACATAGCCCGAGACCAGCAACTCGCGCAGCTCGTGGTTGACCCGCACCTCCTGCGTGCCCTCGATCCGCAGCACGCCGTTTTGCAGAACGTCCGTGACCGTCGCCGCGATCCGCAGCTGGAGCTCTTCGTTGCGACGCACGGCACCGTCGCCAGCGTAGCGGCTGCTTGACCCGGTATCGACGGCACCGGACATCGAGGCCCCGTCAGGCAATTCGCGATCCGCCAGTTCCGGCAGACCGAACAGACCCGAAACCCCCATTTGTTCGGATCCCGAGCGACTGCGTTCGGAACTGTTCGAAATTTCGGCGCTTTCGTCGATCTCGATCACGACAGTAAGGATGTCGCCCCGCGCCCCGGCGCGCCGATCCCCGAGTAACGAGCGACGCCCAGCCGTCCAAAGCGACGCGCCCTCGTGGCGGGCGGCGGCGACGCGATCCTCGGGCAAGGGGGCCACGCTCATGGCAAACACCTCGTTGCCGGCGGTCGGCGTGTTGAAATCGGGGACCTGGCCCACTTCGGACAGGCGACCGCAGCTGACCAAGGCAAGCGACACGCAGAAATACAGGAGGAATCGGGTCATGGCATCTGTCCAACGATGGCGAGGCCGGGCGCGGAGGCCACGGCAGTTACGGTATTGCGTGACGAGAGGTTCAAGGCGCGAAACGCCTCGCCTTCGGCTGCACGGTCGAGGGCCCGCCCCTCGGTCACGATCAACAGGCCGCCGGAGTCGAACCGCAGCGTGATGACCTCGTTGCGTTCGATGATGGCGGGTGGATGCACGTCCCCCCGGCGGACCGGCCGCCCGGGGTAGAGGTTGACGCGCGCCTCCATCCCGATTGCCTGGTCCACCGCCCAAAGGGCGCCGGGCGTGTCGCCCTCGACCAGGACCACGTCCTCGGGGCCGATCAGCTGCTGGCCACGGATCGTGGTGGAGGCGACCACCGTGTCGCCGAAGGCGGGCTGCGCGAGAAACATCAGGAAAAGAACCCAGCGCATCACCGCACCTGCGTCGTTGCGCCGAGCATCTGGTCGGCGGCGGTGATGACCTTGGCATTCAACTCGTAGCCGCGCTGCGCCTCGATCAGTTCGGTGATCTCGCGCACGGCATCGACCGAGGAGGTTTCGACATAGCCATGCCGCAGCGTGCCAAGACCGTCCTCGCCCGGTTGCGCCTGGAGCGGCGGGCCCGAGGCGGCGGTTTCGAGAAACAGGTTCGATCCCATCGCCTCGAGCCCCTGGTCGTTGGAAAACCCGACCAGCGTGAACTGGCCCAGAAGGTCCGGTTCGACCTGGCCCGCGAAATAGGCATAGACTTCGCCATCGGCATTGATGGCGATCTGGCGGGCGTCGTCGGGGATAGTGATGCCGGGGCTCACCTCGTAGCCGTCGGCCGTCACGATCAGCCCGTCGCCCGTGCGCCGGAGCGCGCCGTCGCGCGTATAACCCGATGCGCCCGAGGGCAGCGTCACCTCAAGATAGCCGCGCCCCTCGATCGCGATGTCCAGATCGCCCCCGGTTTGGGAGAGCGCCCCCTGCGCGAAGGTTACGGTGACGGCGGCGGGCCGCACGCCAAGGCCCAGTTGCACCCCGGCGGGCACGACCGTGCCATCGGCGGCGTTGATCGCGCCCGCGCGTGTCATCTGCTGGTAATGCAGGTCGGCGAAATCGGCGCGGCGCGGGCTGTAGCCCGTGGTGGACATGTTGGCGAGGTTGTTCGAGATCACCTCGACCCGCATCTGTTGCGCGCTCATCCCGGTGGCGGCGATATCAAGTGCTCTCATCGGATCGACTCCTTTCTGGCGTCATCGATTGCCCGCGGTCCGCAGGAATTCACGCAGGCGATTATCCTCGGCATCGAGGAAGGACTGGCCCAGCTCATAGGCGCGCTGCACCTCGATCATGCGGGCGATCTGGCCCACCGGATCGACGTTGGATTGTTCCAGCACCCCTTGCAGAAGGCGCGCGGGCGGGGCGGGTTCGACACCCGAAGGCGCCACGAAAACGACGCCCGCCCGGCGCGTCAGGTCGGTTGGATCGACGGGCTGCCACAGCCCGATCTGGGTCAGCGGCTGCCCATCGGCGGAGAGCGTCCCGTCATCGGCCAAGGTGATCGACTCCGCCGTGGCCGGAACGAAGACGGGCGCACCGCCCCCGTCCAGCAGCAGGTGGCCATCGGGCGTGACCAGTTCGCCCTGGTCCGAGCGGATGAAGCTGCCGGCCCGCGTCAGCGCCTCACCCTCGGGCGTGTCGACAAGGAAAAACCCCTCGCCCTCGATCGCGAAATCGAAGGTGCCGCCGGTCGTCCTGAGCGCGCCTTGTACGGGCGAGATCGAATGGCCCGTCGCGCTGGCCATGGACAGGCTTTCCTCGCCGCGCCCGGTGGCGCGGACATGTTCGGCAAAGATCACGCCCTCGGCCCGGAAGCCGGTGGTGGAGAGGTTGGCGATATTGTGGGCCACGACCTGCATTTCGCGTATCAGGCCCGATTGGCGGGTCAGGGTGACGTATGCGGCATTGTCCATGGCGGCGCCCCCCTTACATGCCCGCGATCAGGGGGATCAGCATGTCGTGGAAATAGGCCGTGAGCGTCTGGCTCATGAACCCCATCGACACCCAGAACACCGCGACGATGGCCAGGAGTTTCGGCACGAAGGTCAGCGTCATCTCCTGGATCGAGGTCAGCGCCTGGAACAGGCCCACCGCCACCCCCGAGATCAGCGCCGCCGCAAGGATCGGGGTTGAGGTGATGACCGCCACCCACAGCCCCTGCCGGAGCGTGTCGAAGAACAGCATTTCATCCATCACGCGCCCCGTCACACTGGCATCCTGAGAATTTCCTGGTAGGCCTCGACCACCCGGTCGCGGATCGTGACCGCCGTTTCCACGGCCAGTTCCGTCTGCGCCAGCGCGGTGACCAGCGAATGCGGGTCGGCGCCGGTGGTCATGGCGGCCCGCGCCTGCGCCTCTCCGGTTTGCAGGGTTTCGGCAAAGCCCTCGACGGCCTGGGTAAACGCCTCCCCGGCCGAGGGCTGGGCGGTGGCCTCGGGGCGGAGGGCCGGGCGAGCCTGCCCGTAGGCCTGGGCGGCGAGCGTGTTGCGAACATCCATTCTGGCTGCTCCTTTCTAGGGGTCTCAGCGACGCAAGAGTTCGTTGAGGGAGGAGGACATCTGCCGGACCTGGTCGAAGACGCGCAGATTGGCCTCGTAACTGCGCTGCGCCTCGCGCGCGTCGGCCAGTTCGACGACCAGATCCACGTTGGACCCGTCGTAATGCCCCGTATCGTCGGCCAGCGGGTGGCCGGGGTCGTAGATCTGCGGCAGATCGGCCCGCGACAGGCGGACCGGGCCGGGTTGCACCGCGCCTTGCGCGGCCTCGGCGCTGCGATCCGGCGCGAAGCTGACCAGCTTGCGGCGATAGCCGGGCGTGTCGGCATTGGCGATGTTCTCCGACACGTGCTGCAGGCGCTGCGCCTGGGCGCGCATCCCGCTTGCGGCGACGGAGAGGGCTGAGCTGAAATCGGTCATTGTATTCCTATACAAGAATTACCGGCGCCCGAGGCTGGACCGCAGGATGTTCAGCGCGCTGTCATAGACGCGGATGGCGCGGTCATGGTCGCGCTGCGCCTCGACTCCGCGCACCATTTCCAGTTCCAGAGAGACCGTGTTGCCATTGGGCGAAGCCGGCGCGTCCACGTCGAAGGTGCGAATGCCAAGGTCGCCGCGCGGGTCGCCGCCCTGAACCTCAAGGCGGCGCAACGTGTCGGCGAAATCGGTGACGTCGCGCGCGCGGTATCCGGGCGTGTCGGCATTGGCGATGTTCTGCGCCACGACCGCCTGCCGCGCGGCGGCATGGCGCGCGCGGGCGGTGGCAAGTTGAAAAATGTCGAGACCGTCAAACATTTTGGGGGTTCTCCCTCATCGGCTACACGGATGCTTAACGGTGATTCCTTTAAAAACGGTTTCAGCGGCGGATTTTGCCGCGCGATCCGCTCAGAAGGAGCCGAGACTTGACCCTGACCTGTCCAAACCCGCCCGAAACCGACACTTTCTTTGCCCCGCTTCTGGCGCGGCTTGGCGCGATCCGTCCCTGCCAGAGCATCGGTCATGTCACCGGGCTAAGCCGCGATCACGTGCGCGTGGCGGGGCTGGACCGGATCGCGGCGCTGGGGGATCGCGTGCGCATCGGCGACAGCATCCCGGGCGAGGTGCTGGCCCTGGAAGAGGGCGCGGCCCGGGTCATGCCCGAAGGCCCGTCCGAGGGGCTGCGCCTGGGTCAGGCTGTCCGGCACCTTGGGCCACAGACCATCGCACCCGATCAAAGTTGGCTGGGCCGCGTGATCGACCCTGACGGGCAGCCCATGGATGGCCGCCCCCTGTTTCCCGGGCCGCGCGCCTGCCCGCTTCTGGCGCCGCCGCCCCCGCCCGCCGCGCGCCGCGGGCTCGGGGCACGCCTGGAAACCGGGTTTGCCGTGTTCGACACGGTGCTGCCCATCGCCCGCGGCCAGCGCGTGGGCCTGTTTGCCGGGTCTGGCGTGGGCAAATCCCGCCTGATCGGGGCATTGGCGCAGGCCATGGCAGCGGATGTGGTGGTGATCGGCTTAATCGGAGAGCGCGGCCGCGAAGTGCGGGATTTTGTGGCCGACGTGCTGGGATCTGAGGGGTTGAAGCGCTCGGTGGTCATCGCCGCAACCTCGGACCGCCCGGCGCTGACCCGCGCGCGGGCCGCCTGGGCGATGATGGCGGTCGCGGAATATTTCCGCGACCAGGGCAAACAGGTGCTTGTGCTGGCCGACTCGATCACCCGCTTTGCCGAGGCGCAGCGCGAGGTCGCGGCGGCCGCGGGCGAACCGTTCGGGCCGGGGGGCTTTCCCGCCTCGATGGCGCAGATGGTCATGGCGCTGGCCGAGCGCGCGGGGCCGGGCGGTGCGGGACAGGGTGACATTACGGCGGTCCTGTCGGTGCTGGTCGCGGGCTCGGACCTTGAAGGGCCGGTGGCGGACGTGATGCGCGGGGTTCTGGACGGGCATGTCGTCTTGAACCGCGAGATCGCCGAGCGCGGGCGTTACCCGGCCATCGACCTGCTGGCCTCGGTCTCTCGCGCGTTGCCGGGGGCGGCCAGCGATGTCGAGAACCGGCTGATCGCGCGGGCGCGGCATCTTCTCGGAGCCTACGCGAAGGCCGAGCTGATGGTGCAGGCCGGGCTTTATTCAGCAGGATCGGACCCGATGACCGATGCGGCGGTCGCCGTGTGGGATGACCTCGACGCTTTCATCGGCGCGACCTCCGAGGGTGGCATTCCAGCCAGCTTCTCCCGGCTCGAGGACATCCTGGCGCTCGCCGAGCGTGGCAAGGATCGCCGCGCCGCGCCTGCGGCCACCGTCGCACCAGGTTGAGGAGGCGTCACACCAGGGAGGCCAAAAGCGTCATCGCCGCATAGCCCGGCGTCGTCATCGACGGCCCGTTCGACAGCTGCGCGCGCAAGGTGAAGTTTCGCATCAGGTCTTCGACGCGCGCGGGGTCCGAGAATTGTGCGATCTCCGCGCTGCCAAGCACCCGGCTGGCCGCGTCGCGGAAATCCTCCACCTGGCGGTCGAGATCCAGCGTCGCGATCCCGGATGGCAGGCCCAATGCCGTTTCGAACACGCTCCTGAGCGGTGTCGTCCCCAGGATCGTCAGCCAGGCGGTCGTGTCACTGACGCCGCTTTCGGCCAGCTCCGGCAGGGCCCGCGCGGCGTTCAGCGCCAGCCGCATGTCGTCATCCTGCTCGCCCACCGCAACCTCGAAGGCTTGCCGGTCGAATTTCGCAAGGATCTTGTCGGCAAAGCCGGGCATCTGCGTTCGTGGTGGCAGCGGTGAGCCGAAGCCGAAGGCCTCCGCAAACTCGCGATAGCGCGTATCGGCCAGCTTGTTGGCCAGCGCGTCATCCTCAACCACGCCATCGGCCAGCACCCGTTCAATGAAGGCGCGGTTGGCCATGTCGTCCTGCAACCCGAAGGCCGAGAGCGCGACCCGGCGCAGGCGATAATCGGCCACCAGATCGGCGGCCGAGGTGATCGACCCGATCGTCTCGCGGAAATAGGCGCGGTCGCGCGCCTGCACCGGGCTGTCGGCAAAACGGGCAACCTGCGCGTCGAGGCTGGCGGAGAGAAACCGCCAGCCCGCGTAGCCGCCCAAGGGAACGATCGGGGTCACGGGTGCGACCCGGTCGGCCGGCCCGCGGCGAGCAGGCGCTCTTCGCGTGGCAACAGGCAGCGCAGGGCCTTCAACGCCTGGTAGACCTGATCCTCCAGCAGATGCTCGGTGGCGCGGGACAGTTGCGCCCGGCTGTCGGGATCCGTGAAGACCTGGCTCAACTGCTCCATGCCGCGCAAAAGCTGCGGCCTGGCCTCGTCAAGCTCGGTATCGCCGGACAGCACCAGTTGCGCGATGTAGCAGACGCGGCGCACGGGCGTCGTCACCTCCTCGGGGTGGATGGCGTCGCGCAGCCGAAGGATGTGCGCATTCGGCGTGACGATGGCCAGACGGGCGCGGCGGTCGCCATTCTCGATCACCGCACCGTTCACGAGGACCCTTTCCTTGGGACCCAGTTTCAGAACAAGCCCGCTCATGCTGCCTCCACGATGCCGGAGAGGCCACGCATGACGGCCGTGTTGATGTCGATCAGGGCCGCCAGTGAATCGGTCTGGCGCAAGGCCTGCCCGCTTTGCAGCAGGGAGAACTCGGCGAGGTAGAGAAGCTGCGCGCGCAGCGATTGCGGCAGGGCGTTCTCGGGATCGGCCAGGTCGGTGGCCAGCAGCGTCCAGAGGCGGCGGTTTTCATGCACCGCAGCGGCCCGCGTCGCCATGTCGCGCGGGTTTTCCGCGGCACGGGACAGGCGGGCGGTGACGGATTGGAAGGCGGCGTATTCGGTGCCGCGCGGGGTGCGCACCGGCTGGGACGCGGCGGCATAGGCGGTTCGGGCGAGCGATGTTGCGGTCACGGGAGGAACTCCTTGGGCGGGGGCCGCTGAGACCGGGGCCGATTCGGATGGAACGGCGAGGCGGGGCAGCGACCGGCAAGACAGGTGGCGTGCGGATCCTGAAAACGGACGGGGCGGCGCACCGCCCCGCCCCCGTCAGGTCAGCGGAACAGCGACAGGATGTTCTGCGGCGCCTGGTTCGCGATCGACAGCGATTGCGTCGCCAACTGCTGCTGCACCTGAAGCGCCTGCAACCGGGCCGAGGCCTCTTCCATGTCGGCATCCACGAGGGTGCCGATGCCCGCGGTCAGCGAGTCCATCAGCTTCGAGACGAAATTCGATTGCGTCTCGATCCGCCCCTCGACCGAGCCGAAGGAGGCCGCAGAATCGATGGAGTTCTGGATCAGGGTCTCGACGTTGTCGAGTGCCGCGTTCGCCCCTTCATTCGTGGTCACGTCCAGCGAATTCAGGCCGAACAGTCCGCCAGAGGCCACACCGCCCGTGGTCACGTTCAGCGTGAAAGTGGTACTCGTACCGTCGCCGTTAGCATCGTCCACCGCGAGGCTCCATTGATCGGCGTCGGCGTCATACTGGACAGCTGTGCTGATGCCGTCGATGCGGTTGGAGTCGATCGCGGTCTTCAGACCCTTGGCGACATCCTCCATGGTTTCGCCTTTTCCAGCGATATAGCTGGAGGTCGCGCCACCCACGGTGACTGTGAAGGTATCACCATCATTGACCTTGGTGCTGCCGACAAGGTCAATGGTTGCGGCGCGCTGTTCGATCGTGACCTTGTCAGCATCGGTCGGCGTCGCACCGTTCACGCTGGTGACTTCTGCGCTTGCATCGGTCGTCGAGGCAAGTTCGATGTCCACGCCTTCAAACCCATTGGTATTCGCAATGGTGATTGTTCCATCGGCGTTATCGGTGGCAGCGACGCCCTCAAGGCCAAGCGCGTTGATCTGTGTTGCGAAATACGCACCGATGTTTTCCTGCGTTTCGCCGCCCGTTGTCGACAGCGAGATGTCGTTTCCATTGATCCGCAGCGTGAAGTTCTCGGCGCCCGTTGCGGCCGCGAAATCCACGGTGGCCGTCAAGCCGCCGGCATCGGTCGTGAAACCGGTCGCCGAGGCGCCGCCATTGATCGTGCCATAGTTCGCAGCGGTCAGACCGCCCGTCAGCCCCGTCGTCCCGATCTCACCCGTGCTGGCGGTGAGATCCTGGCGGGCTACCTTGATGTTCGCCGCCGACACCTCGCCAGCGCCGGAACGATCGAGTGAGGACAGGATGTTGACGTCTTCCGACCCCTTCACGAGGTTCAGACCGTTGAACTGCGCTGCATTGACCACCGAACTGATCTGGTCGCGCAGGGCGTCGATATCAGTCTGGATCTTGGCGCGGTCGACATTCTCTTCCTGCGCGGCGACGATCTTGCCTTTCACCTCGGTCAGCAGGTCCGTCACCGTTTCGGCCGCATTGCGGGCCACCGCCACGGTCGATTCCCCCAGGCTGAGGCTTTCCGAGATCGCCTGGAACCCCTTCACATCGGATTCCATCACCTTGGAGATGGCCCACACCGCCGAGTTATCGCGCGCAGAAGCCACGGATTTGCCGGTCGAAATCTCGGACTGGGTTTGTTGCAGGTTCGAATTCACCGATTTCAGGGTTTGCAACGCCACCATGGCGCTGGTGTTCGTCAGAATGCTGGACATGTCGTCCCTTTCACTAGCTTTTTCCGGGCGCCGATTTCGCGCCATACCGATCCGGGGCGGCGACGCCCCACGAAATGTCGTTCTGACCACTGCAACCCTTCATGCTGGGTCACGCCACCCGCTTTGGGTGCCCGCATACCCTACGTTCAAAGGCTTGAATGAAGTGTTAGGACGGGCCGGAAACTGCATGGGTTTTGCAGCGAATTTTAACGGCCGCGGTCGCGATCAGCGTCTTGAGAGGGTTCGGCCCGGGGCAGATGCGACATTGCTGCGGCGGCCATATGCGTCATAGGTGGACAGGGAGACATCCCGCCGCGCGCCCATATCGCTTCGCGCCCGGGCCAGCCCGGCCTGCGCGGCGCGGATCAGGTCGGCCGTCCGCCCGGCCTCCTGCCGGACAAGCATCAGCGCGTCGCGGTCGATGGGTGGCCCGAGGTTCGACAGTGCCCGCTCCAGCCGTGCGCCGATCCGGTCCAATCCGCCATAATCCCCGGACCGAAGCGCATTACGCTGCGCCGAGAGCAGGTCGCGCAGCACGGCGAGGGTGTCTGCCCCACGGTTCAATTCGCGTCACCCGCCGCTGCATTCGCCCGCGCCACCAGGGCGTTGAAAAGCGATTCGGCCAGTCCGATCCCCCCGCGCGCGGCAAGGGCGCGGGCCTGTTCATCCCGCAGCATGGAGGCGAACTGGTCTTCGCCCACACCGCCGCCGAACCCGCCCCGCGGCGCGCCGAGACCGGCATGTTTCAGCATTTCCGACAGGAACGCAGCCTCCAGGTTCTGCGCCACCGCCCGCAGATCCGACAGGTCGCGTCGCTCCGGTGACAGGGCATCGGTCGGCGTTGGCGAAACGGCAGGTGTGGGGGTCAGGGTCATCCGGAAGCTCGCATTATGCGCGTTTTGTCCAGCATGACGCCCAGGCGTAAAGAATTCGTAAGGACATCTGTGAGACTCTGCCCCGGTCTTTCTAGAACGGATCGCCAAATGCAGACTCTCCCTCCCCTTGGTTCGACCGGGTATGGGCCCACGCCGGGGGCCCCGCGCAGTCCTGAAGGCGCCATGGCATCAGGGGCAGGCGACGCCGTGTTCGCGGTTATGCTGGCGGAAGGGGACATGCCGTGTGGCCCGGTGATCGACGACACTGTGAACGATCGCCAAGGTCACCGAGTCACGGTTCCGTTCCGCGCGAATGGGCAGACGGGGGAGGAGGACGACCCGGTCTTGCCGATGAACGGCCAGCTTGAGCCAGAGGTGGGCTGTCCCGCGGTGCCGGACAACGCGAACGGCAGAGTATTGGCCGACTGGGCGCAGGATTGGTCCGAGGCACCGGAGGATTCCCCGGCGCCGTCGGGTGACACCGGGTCAGCGGTGAACGCGCCGGTCGGCATGGCGATGCAAGCGGGGGGCGATGTGCTTTCGCGACGAGAGTCGCCCATAACCACACCACCCGGCACTTCGGCAGATACGCCAAATGGCGCGAATGGCGCGCTCACGCAGGGTCGCGTGCTTTCGCATGAACTGGCGGTGCAATCGCGGCCTGGCGTCAGTGTCGCGCCGCACTCGGACGAGGCTCCACCGGACAGCCCCCGGCCTCTCGGCGCTCCCGGTCCAGCGGGTATCGAGGTCGCCCCGTCCAAAGGTCTCGGGACCGCACGAGACCTGGCCGGTATGCCTCGGCCCGGTCTCACCGAAGCGGTGATCGCCGGGGAGCCCACTCATGGGCGGCTCGGCCCATCCGTCGCCGAACCCTTGGTCCCTCGCCTTGGTATCAGGCGCGACGGCACGGTGCCCCCTGCGGCGGCGGGTGCGCCCGGTGTGCCGACCGGATCCGCCCCGGATGTGGCGGTCATGCGCGTGGACACCAAGGCAACGCCCGCGCCCGAGTCGGCGCCCGATGCCCAACCGGTTAGGGCTGACGCGGCCCCCGGTGTACAATTTAAGCTGCCAAGCGACCGTGCGAGTGGCACCGCGCCCACGTCGCCACATAAGCCCGAGGCCTTGCCGTCCTTACCCCGAGACGAAAGGCCTGCGGGCCTACATGCCGAGATACCCGGGTCAGGCACCCGCGTGAAACTCGGGTCCGCGAACGCGCTGGCCGCACCACCCAAGCTGAACGCAGCGGGCGACGAAGCCGCCCTGACCGGGCATGACCGCACCGAGCATCGGGGGCCGACCGGCAGGGCCCGCGAGGACCGCGTCGAACCCTTGCGCCTCGACACCGCTCCCTCCGCCGATGCCACGAAAGGCACCGGCGTGGATAAGGCCGCGACCGGCCCCAGCGGGGCCAGCGCGGAAGGGGAGAACCGGAGTGAACCCATGCCGCCAACCCATCCGGCCATGTCTGCGCCCCCGGTCGCCATGCCGACCGGATCGACCCAGACACCTGCGGCGGCACAGCCCCCCATGCCTGTCGCCCAGCAGATTTCCCTTGCGATCAGCACCGCCGAACAGGCGCGCGAGACGCCGTTGGACCTGGCCCTTGATCCGCCCGAACTGGGCCGTGTCCGGTTGAGCGTCAGCGAGCAGGGCGGAACCCTTACGCTGGCGATCACGGCGGACCGGCCGGAAACGGTCGACTTGATGCGGCGGCACCTCGATGTGCTGCAGCAGGAAGCAAGCCGCCTTGGGCTCGACGCCCTGCAGGTGCGCCTGTCACAGGGGGGGCAACCCGGCCACGATGGCAGTGGCGCGCGGCCCCAGGCCGGCGACAGCGGCCTTGCTGCGCACAGCACCGATGAAACGGACCCACACCCTCATAACGACCCGCAGCGCGCCCATGACGGTGCCCTCGATCTGCGGCTTTGACCGATCAAGGAGATAGATGATGGAGATCTACCCGACCACGGCGACGCAAACGGCCTCGGGCCTGACCGCATCGGCCACCGACAGCACCGTCCTCAGCGCGGATTTCCAGACCTTCCTGCAACTGCTGACCACGCAGATGCGCAACCAGGATCCGTTGAACCCAATGGAATCGACCGAATACGCCACGCAACTCGCCACCTTTTCCGGGGTCGAGCAGCAGGTGCTGACCAATGACCTGCTCGCGGAACTACAGACCGGCCTCGGGACGCTGGGCATGGGGGAGCTTGGCGGCTGGATCGGGATGGAGGCGCGGGCCGAAATGCCCGTCTATTTCGAAGGGCAGTCGGTGACACTGCAAGCGGCGCCCAACCTGTTGGCCGACCGCACCGAACTGATCGTGCGCGACCAGTCGGGCGAGGTGGTGCAGCGCCTGCCCATCCCGCTGTCGGATCAACCCTTCGAATGGACGGGCGCGGGACTGGACGGCAGCACCCTGCCCGAGGGGATCTACAGCTTTTCGGTCGAAAGCTGGCTGGGTGAAGACCTGCTGGACGAACGCAACGTGATGGTCCGGGCCGAGATCGAAGAGGCGCAACTGGTCGATGGCGCGGTCTGGCTGACCGTGGAAGGGGGGCTGTCCATCCCGGCGGAATCCGTCCTCGGCCTACGCGCGCCGGATGCGTGACCGCGCCCTAGAAGAGCGCGATCACCGCGATGATACCCGCCCCGGCGGCAGACCCGGCCAACGCATAGCCGATCCGTTCCGGCCAGGGATTCTTGCGCTCGGGCGGTTTGGGATTGGCCTGCGCCAGCAGGGCCGCCTCGGCCAGGTTGGGTAACCGCGGACCGAACCGCGCCAGAACGCGGGCGGTGTGGAACAGGTCGCGCGCCACGGCCTTGGGGCCGACATTGTCACGGATGTATTCCTCGACCACCGGCTGGGCGACCGTCCAGATGTTGATATCCGGGTTCAGCGAACGCGAAACGCCCTCGACCACGACCATGGTGCGCTGCAACAGGATCAGCTCGGTCCGCGTTTCCATCCCGAACCGCTCGGTCACCTCGAAAAGATAGGCAAGCAACCGGCCCATCGAGATCTTGGAGGCTTCCATCCCGAAGATCGGCTCGCCGACCGAGCGCAGGGCCTGAGCGAACTCGCCCACGTCGCGGTCCGGGGGCACGTAGCCCGCCTCGAAATGTACCTCGGCCACGCGGCGGTAATCCTTGCGGATGAAACCCATCAGGATCTCGGCGTAGACACGGCGCGTGTATTCGTCGATCCGCCCCATGATGCCGAAATCCAGCGCCACGATATCGCCGTTCGGCGCCACCTTGAGGTTCCCGTGATGCATGTCGGCATGGAAGAACCCGTCGCGCAACGCGTGGCGCAGGAACATCTGCAACACCCGCGTGCCAAGCTCGCGCCGGTCGTGCCCGGCGGCGTCGATGGCATCGAGATCGCTGAGCGTGATGCCATTGGCCCAGGCCAGCGTCATCATCCGCCGCGAGGAGAGGAACCATTCAACCGCCGGCACCTCGAACCCGTCATCCTTGGCCGTGTTGGCGGCAAATTCCCCCGCGGCCGAGGCTTCGATCCGCAGGTCCAGTTCCTGCATCACGACACCTTCGAAATGCCGGATCACGTCGCGCGGTTTCAAACGCCGCGATGAGGGCGAGAGCGTTTCGACGAACCACGCGATCAGGTAGAAAGCGTCGATATCCTTGCGAAAGGCGCGCTCGATATTCGGGCGCAGCACCTTGACCGCAACATCCTGCCCGGTCTCCAGCAGCCGCGCGCGGTGCACCTGCGCGATCGAGGCCGCGGCGACCGGCTCGGAGAAATCGGAAAAGATCGTGTCGACCGGGCGCTCCATCTCGTGGGCGATGACGCGCTTGGCCTCGTGCCGGGAAAAGGGCGGCAGCTTGTCCTGCAGAACCTGCAACTCCTTGGCGAGGCCCGTGCCCACCACGTCCGGGCGGGTCGAAAGGATCTGCCCGAACTTGATATAGGCCGGGCCCAGTGCGTTCAGGGCACGCGGCACGGGTGGCATCGATGGGTCACCCCGAAGGCCGAGGAAGGCAAAGGGCCAGCCAAGCACGCGGGCCGCGACGCGCACCGAGCGCGGTGCGTCCATCGCTTCGAGAACGGCGCCCATGGCCCCGGTCCGTTCGAAGGTGGCGCCGGTTCGGATCAGGCGCCAGATATTGTGCGGTCCCTTCACGTCAGATCTTCCAGCCCGAATGCAGCGCCGCGATCCCGAAAGAGAGGTTGCGGTATTTCACCTGGCTGAACCCGGCGTCGCGGATCATGTTGGCGAACGTGTCCTGATCCGGGAACTTGCGGATGGATTCGACAAGGTACTGGTAGCTGTCACGATCATTCGCGATCAGCTGCCCCATGCGCGGGATCACGTTGAAGGAATAAAGGTCGTAAAGCTTCTGCATGCCTTGGTTCGGCAGTTGGCTGAATTCCAGCACCATCAGCCGCCCGCCGGGTTTCAGCACGCGGTAGGCCTCGGACAGGGCATCGGGAATGCGGGTGACGTTCCGGATGCCGAAGCTGATCGTGTAACGGTCGAAGGTGTTGTCCTCGAAGGGCAGCACCATGGCATCGCCCACGATCCAGTCCAGCTTGTCCGACTGGCGCTGCGCCTCGGCGCGCTTCTGCCCTTCCAGCAGCATCGACTCGGTCATGTCGAGCACGGTGCATTGCGCCATCGGCGCGCGTTCGAGGAAGCGGAAAGCGATATCGCCGGTGCCGCCCGCCACGTCCAACAAATGCTGCCCGTCGCGCGGCGTCAGCCAATCCATCATCGCATCCTTCCAGATGCGGTGGATGCCGACGCTCATCACGTCGTTCATGATATCGTATTTCGAGGCGACGTTGGTAAAGACGCCATGGACCAGCCCCGCCTTCTCCCGCTCATCCACGGTCTTGAAACCGAAATGGGTGGTGGTGCCGTCGGGGTTCATCGTGTCATCGGTCATGGGGGCTTGTGCTCCGGCTTTGGTCGGACCTCTTATACGCGGCGCTTGCGGGGCCGCAACGCGGCGTTACATCCCGGTCAGACCACAAGGAAAGCCCGATTTGCCCGAACTTCCAGAAGTCGAGACAGTGCGTCGCGGATTGGCCCCCGTTCTGGAGGGCGCGCGCATCGCCAAAGCCGAGGTGCGCCGCCCCGATCTGCGCTGGCCCTTCCCCGAACGGATGGCCGAGCGCCTGACCGGGGCGCGGGTCGACCGCCTGCGCCGCAGGTCGAAATATATCCTGGCCGATCTCGACAGCGGCGAAACGCTGATCGTGCATCTGGGCATGTCGGGCCGGATGCTGATCACCGGCGATGGCGCAGCCGAGATGCCGGGGGCCTTCGCCCATGACCACGGGCAGATTGGCAAGCATGACCATGTCGTCCTGACGACGGAGGCCGGCGCCCGCATCACCTTCAACGACGCCCGCCGCTTCGGCGCGATGGACCTGGTGGAAACGGACAGGGCCGACGCGCATTGGCTGTTGGCCGGGCTTGGACCCGAGCCGTTGGGCAATGCGTTCAACGAGGGCTACCTGGCCGAGAAGTTCGCGGGCAAACGCACCCCGGTCAAATCGGCGCTGCTGGATCAGCGGATCGTGGCAGGGCTGGGCAATATCTATGTCTGCGAAGCGCTCTGGCGGTCGGGCATTTCGCCCCTGCGCCACGCTGGCCGCATTTCGAAGCCGCGCATCGGGCGACTCGTGCCCGCGATCCGCGATGTTCTGTCCGAGGCAATAGATGCCGGTGGGTCATCCTTGCGCGACTACCGCCAGGCCGATGGCGACCTGGGATATTTTCAACACAGGTTTGCGGTCTATGGTCGCGAGGGAGAGCCCTGCCAAACCCCCGGATGTACAGGAAAAATAAGGCGAAAAGTGCAGTCGGGGCGATCCAGCTTCTACTGCGCGACCTGTCAAAGATAGCTTGAACCTTCCGGCCCCGATGCTAACCCTGCGCTTCGGAATGAAGCAGCCGGGGACCCGATGCATGGCCTATGAGACCCTCATCGTCGAGATCGAAGACCATATCGCGCTGATCAAGCTGAACCGCCCAGACGCCCTGAACGCGCTGAATACGCAGCTCCTGAACGAACTGTCCAAGGCGCTGCGCGCGGCGGAAGAGAACGAAAAGGTCCGCTGTGTCGTCCTGACCGGCTCGGAAAAGGCCTTTGCCGCCGGGGCCGACATCAAGGAGATGTCGGAAAAGACCTTTGTGGACGCCTTCACCGACGACCTGTTCGGGCGCGAGACGCAGGAAATGCTGCGCTGTCGCAAGCCGATCATCGCCGCCGTGTCGGGCTATGCGTTGGGAGGCGGGTGCGAGTTGGCCATGATGTGCGATTTCATCATCGCCTCGGACACCGCCAAGTTCGGTCAGCCCGAGATCAACCTCGGCGTGGTCGCGGGCATTGGCGGGACGCAACGCCTGACCCGCTTCGTGGGCAAGTCCAAGTCGATGGACATGCACCTGACCGGCCGTTTCATGACTGCCGAGGAAGCCGAACGCTCGGGCCTTGTCAGCCGCGTGGTCCCCGCCAAGAAGCTTATGGAAGAGGCGATGGGCGCCGCCGCCAAGATCGCCGAGAAATCCGCCCTGACCGCCATGGCCGTCAAGGAAGCGGTGAACCGCGCCTACGAGGTCCCGCTGAACGAGGGGCTTTTGTTCGAACGCCGCCTGTTTCACGCGCTCTTCGCCACCGAAGACCAGAAGGAAGGCATGGAAGCGTTCCTCGAAAAGCGCGAGGCGCAGTTCCGCGACAAGTGACCCGGCAGGCCCCCGATCCATTGGGGGCTTCCCTTTCGCGGCAAATTCGCCTATCTGCCGCGCCAGACATGCGTGTGAGGCCCGCCTAGGCCAGAATCGCCCGGTATCGAACCCGGGGTCGGGTCTTCCCGCGCAGAACTGTATTCAACCGGTCTGCCACAGGCCCGAGACGAGAGAGACACACCATGGCAAATTCGCCCCAAGCCAAGAAGCGCGCCCGCCAGAACGAGCGCCGCTTTGCCGTCAACAAAGCCCGCCGTTCGCGCATCCGCACCTACCTGCGCCGCGTCGAGGAAGCCATCGCCTCCGGCGACCAGGCCGCCGCCCAGGCCGCCCTTCGCGCCGCCCAGCCCGAGATCATGCGGGGGGTTACCAAAGGGGTGTTGCACAAGAACACCGCATCCCGGAAAATCTCGCGTCTTTCGTCGCGCGTGAAGGCCATGAGCGCCTGATCCGGCATCCATATAAGCCTTGTTATAAAGGCGCTCTGGCAACAGGGCGCCTTTTTTCATTCTGAAAAATCCATTGTCGCACAAGGCGCTAAAACGGCCCGCGAGATTCGTTTTCAGATAGGTTCAGAGTCAAGCGCGAAGATATGTTGCGAGGGCTCTGCGACTCCCGCTAGCTTCATCTGGCGATTCAGACGCCTGGGGGGCGGATGGAGCGACGATAGGACGACTAATCGGGTTCTTCGAACCAGCGCCGCGGGGACAGGGTCGGCGAGGGTTCAGCCAGCGCAAACCGCGTAAGCGATCCGTAGTCCTGGGGAAGAGGGGCCTGATTAATGATGTCGGGTGATTGCACACGGCCTTTGGGCTGCGGCTCCTCTTTTCGTCGTTCGAATCCGGCGCCGGTACATGAAAAGGGTAAGTGGAAGAGTTCCGATCAGCGGGCCGACCGTTGTCTTCGGACCGTCTTCTTGATGCCATTTTCGTCGGCCATCCCGTCCTTCGGAGGGGTGTGTCTGGGTCGCCCCACGGGGCGCAACACCGTGGGTTAGAGCGAAAAAACGGTTGGCTGGCAGGCGACCATAAAAAGACGAGGACAAAAGACCATGACGAACGAAACTTGGGGGCACGTGCGCGGCGAGCTGCTGAAGTCCATCGGGAAGAACAACTTCTCGGCCTGGATCGAGCCGATCACCTTCGACTGTCTCGAGGACCGCACCGCCAAGTTTCACGCGCCCACCAGCTTCATCGGGTCCTGGGTCTCGCAGAATTTCGGTGATCTGATCCTGCGCCACCTCGCATCGGCCGGTGTGGGGGTCGATCGTGTCGAGATTTCCGTGGGCAAGCCTGCGCCGACCCCTGCGCCCGCCAATGCCGTGGCCACGCCTGCCGAAGACCTCGCGCCGCGCGCCATGGAACTGAAAAATGCCGCTCCTGCCGCGGTCGATCACGTCAATGGCCATGACGCCGAGATTGCCCCGGTTGCCGCCAGCGCCCCGCGCCGCGCCCCGTCCGCGCCCGTGGCCCAGCCGCGTCCGGTGGCCGCCCAGGCCAATGGCCATGACGATGATCTGCCGGGCGCGCAGTTGAACCCGAACTTCACCTTCGACAATTTCGTCGTCGGCAAACCCAACGAGCTGGCCCATGCCGCCGCGCGCCGCGTGGGCGAAGGGCGCGACGTCACCTTCAACCCGCTTTTCCTTTATGGCGGCGTAGGTCTTGGCAAGACGCACCTGATGCACGCCATCGCGTGGGAGTTGCGCGCCAACCTGCCCGAGTCGCGTATCCTTTACCTCTCGGCGGAGCAGTTCATGTATCGCTTCGTCCGCGCCCTGCGCGAGCAGGACACGCTGGGCTTCAAGCAGATGTTCCGCTCGGTCGACGTGCTGATGGTCGATGACGTGCAGTTCATCGCCGGAAAACGCTCGACACAGGAAGAATTCTTCCACACGTTCAACGCGCTGGTCGAAATGGGCAAGCAGATCGTCATCTCGGGCGATCGCGCGCCCGTCGACATGGAAGAGCTGGACACCCGGATCGCCTCGCGGCTGCAATGCGGCCTTGTCGTGGACCTGCACCCGACCGATTACGAGCTGCGCCTTGGCGTCTTGCAGCACAAGGCCGAGCGTATGCATGAGCGCAATCCCAACATCGCCATCGCACCCGGCGTGCTGGAGTTCATCGCGCAGAAAGTCTCCTCGAATGTCCGCGTACTGGAAGGGGCGCTGACCCGTCTCTTCGCCTTTGCCGATCTGGTGCAGAAGGACATCACGATGGAGATGACGCAGGATTGCCTGTCGGACATCCTGCGCTCGACCGACAAGAAGGTCACGATGGACGAAATCATCAAGAAGACCTGCGAATACTACAATATTCGCCAGGCCGACATGATGAGCGCCAACCGCGCCCGTGCCATCGCCCGCCCGCGCCAGGTGGCCATGTTTCTTTGCAAGAAGCTGACAACCCGCTCGCTGCCCGAGATCGGGCGCAAGTTCGGGGGCCGCGATCACACCACGATCCTTTATGGCGTGCGCAAGATCGAGGAACTGATGCAGGTCGACAGCCAGATCGCCGAGGATGCCGAGCTGTTGCGCCGCGCGTTGGAGGCGTGATCGCGCCATAGCGCGCATGAATTCTGGGCATCGGGGATTGACGCGCGCCGCGCTGTCGCGAAACTCCGTGAAAACACTTGTGCTTGCGGGGCGTGAGAGTAGTCTCACAGCCCCGCGATCTGTCGGAGCCAGGGCATGAAACTCTCCATCGAGCGCGCCACGCTGCTGCGCGCTGTTTCTCAGGCGCAATCGGTCGTCGAGCGTCGTAACACCATTCCGATCCTCGCCAACGTGCTGATCGAGGCCGAGGGCGATACGGTCAGCTTCCGTGCGACCGACCTCGATATCGAGGTGGTCGACCGCGCCCCGGCGCAGGTGGAACGCGCAGGCGCGACCACCGTGTCTGCCGTGACGCTGCACGAGATCGTGCGCAAACTGCCCGACGGTGCGCTGGTCAGCCTGACCGAGGATGGCGCGGCGGGCCGCCTGACCGTGCAGGCCGGACGCTCGACCTTCCAGCTGGCGACACTGCCGCGCGAAGATTTCCCGGTGATGACCGCAACCGAATACGCCGCCAATTTCTCCTGCGCGGCACCGGTTCTGCGGCGCCTGTTCGACAAGTCGAAATTCGCCATCTCGACCGAGGAAACGCGCTATTACCTGAACGGCGTCTATTTCCACGTATCCGAGGGTGAAAACGGCCCCGTGTTGCGCGCCGTGGCCACCGATGGCCATCGCCTTGCGCGGATCGACGCCCCCCTGCCCGATGGCGCACAAGAGATGCCCGGCGTGATCGTGCCCCGCAAGACTGTGGGCGAATTGCGCAAGCTTCTGGATGATGACGAGGCGCAGATCGCGGTGTCGGTGTCCGAGACCAAGATCCGCTTCGCCACGCCCGAGATCACGCTGACCTCCAAGGTCATCGACGGCACCTTCCCCGACTACACGCGCGTGATTCCCATGGGCAACACCCGCCTGATGGAGGTGGATGCCAGCGATTTCGCCAAGGCGGTGGACCGTGTGGCAACCGTGTCGTCGGAACGCTCGCGCGCGGTGAAGATGCAGCTCGACGAGGATCGGCTGGTCTTGTCGGTGAACGCGCCCGATGCGGGCAATGCCGAGGAAGAACTGGCCGTGGCCTATGGCGACGAAAAGCTCGAGATCGGGTTCAACGCGAAATACCTTCTGGAAATCGCCAGCCAGGTCGATCGCGAGAACGCGGTATTCCTGTTCTCCTCGCCTGCCGAGCCAACGCTGATGCGCGAAGGGTCCGACACCTCGGCGATCTATGTCGTGATGCCGATGCGGGTGTGACCGGGAAACGGAAATCTCGAGATTTCCGACCCGGAAAACTCGAGTTTTCCGCATCGTTTTCCTGCAGGAAAACGCGCCCATGACACCCTACATCGCCAATCTTTCCCTGTCGCATTTCCGCAGCCATCGGCGCACGCGGCTGGGGTTTGATGGCCGGCCTGTCGCGCTTTATGGGCCGAACGGCGCGGGCAAGACCAACCTGATCGAGGCGGTGTCGCTTCTGTCGCCCGGGCGCGGCCTGCGCCGCGCCGCCGCCGAGGAGATCATCCGCCGCCCCGAGGCCATCGGCTGGAAAATCGCCGCGACGATCGAGGGCCCCGGCCTTGGCCACGAGGTCGAGATCACCGCCGAACCCGGCCAGCCCCGCAGCCTGATGCTCGACGGAAAATCCGCCCCGCAACTGGCCCTGGCCCGGTTGATCCGCATCGTCTGGCTTGTGCCCGCGCAGGACCGTCTCTGGATCGAGGGGGCCGAGGGGCGGCGCCGGTTCCTCGACCGCATGACGCTGAGCTTTCTGCCCGATCATGGCGAGGCGGTGCTGACCTACGAGAAATCCATGCGGGAACGAAACCGCCTTCTGAAGGATGATGTGCGCGACCCGGGCTGGTACCGCGCGCTGGAACGCCAGATGGCCGAGGCCGGAAGCCGCATCATGGAAAACCGGGCCGAGGCGTTGTCGCGGCTGTCCGCCGCGCAGGATGACACGGCCACCGCCTTTCCCGCCGCCGACCTCTCCCTGATCGAGGTCGAGGGCACGCCCGCGCCCGGCCCCGATGCCCTGACCGACGCGCTTGCGGCCAGCCGCCCGCGCGACCTTGCCGCCGGCCGCACGCTGATCGGGCCGCATCGCAGCGACCTCGCCGCCACCTACCGCGCCAAGGACATGGCCGCCGCGCAATGCTCCACCGGCGAACAGAAGGCGCTGCTGATCTCGCTGATCCTCGCCAATGCCCGCGCGCTGAAGGCCGAGACCGGGGCCGCGCCGCTGGTCCTGCTGGACGAGGTCGCCGCCCATCTCGACGCCGGCCGCCGCGCCGCGCTGTTCGACGAGATCTGCGCCCTTGGCGCACAGGCGTGGATGACGGGCACCGGGCCGGAACTGTTTGCGGAACTCGGGGATCGCGCGCAGCATGTCGCGGTCGAGGAACAGGGCGGCGAAAGCCTCGCCCGGATCGAGGAGCCAAGCCCATGACCGACCTGCCCGTGAACCGCGTCACCATGATCACGCTGGGCGTCCACGATATCGGACGATCCCGCGGCTTTTACGGCGCGCTGGGGTGGGAAGAGACACGCGCCATGGACGGCGTCGTGTTCTACCAGATGGACGGCATGGTCCTGTCGCTCTTCCGCCTTGGCCCGCTGGCCGCCGATCAGGGCCGACCGGGGGCCGAGCTTGGCATGGGCGCGGTCACGCTGGCGCAGAATTTCCGCGACACGTCCGAGGTGGATGCCGCCTTTGCCCGTGCGCTCGATGCCGGTGCAACCGAGTTGAAGGCCCCGGAAGAAACCTTCTGGGGCGGATACTCGGGCTATTTCGCCGATCCCGACGGGCATGTCTGGGAACTGGCCTACAACCCCCACTGGTCGCTCGACGACAGCGGGCGCACGGTCATCCCGGAATGACGCTATCCCTTTCGCAGCTGTTTCTTTACGCCAGCGCGCTTTTCGTCCTGTTCCTGATCCCCGGCCCGGTCTGGCTGGCGACCGCGGCGCGGACGCTGGCCCATGGCTGGCTGGCCGCGATCCCGCTGATCCTGGGCGTGGCCTTGGGCGATATGCTCTGGTCGCTCCTGGCCGTGCTGGGCCTGTCCTGGATCGTCGCCGCCTACCCGTGGATCATGGAGGCGCTGCGCTGGGTCGCGGTGGGGGTTTTCGCTCTGATGGGCTGGCTCCTCATTCGGCACGCCGACACGCCGGTTTCGGGCGACAGCCGACTCAACCGGCCCGGTGCGCTGGCCGGGTTTCTTGCCGGCCTGGTCGCGATCCTCGCCAATCCCAAGGCGATCCTGTTCTATGCCGGGATGCTGCCGGGCTTCTTCGACCTGACCGCCGTCACCCGCGCCGACATCATCGTGATCGCCGCAATCTCGATGGGTGTGCCGATGGTCGGCAACACCGGCTTCGCCCTTCTGGTCGATATCGCGCGGCGCCGGTTTTCCAGCCCGGAACGCCTCGCGCGGATCAATCGCGTGGCCGGGGCGCTCCTGATCCTCGTGGCTGTGGTGATCGCCCTGCCGAGCCCCTAAATATTGGGGTCAAAGGCGTGACAATCCCCCGCCCGACCGATATAAAATCGGCAAACGAACAGGCAGAAGAACACATGGCAGACAACGCCCCCGCGCCCGAAGAATACGGCGCCGATTCCATCAAGGTTCTCAAAGGCTTGGAGGCGGTTCGCAAACGCCCCGGCATGTATATCGGTGACACCGACGATGGCTCGGGCCTGCACCACATGGTGTACGAGGTCGTCGATAACGGCATCGACGAGGCCCTGGCCGGCCATGCCGACGCCGTGACGGTCACGCTTCACCCCGATGACAGCGTCTCGGTCAGCGACAATGGCCGTGGCATTCCCGTGGGTATCCACGAGGAAGAAGGCGTCAGCGCCGCCGAGGTCATCATGACCCAGCTGCATGCCGGCGGGAAATTCGACAGCAACTCCTACAAGGTGTCGGGCGGTCTGCACGGCGTGGGCGTTTCCGTGGTGAATGCGCTGTCGGATTGGCTGGACCTGCGCATCTGGCGCGACGGCAAGGAACACCACGCGCGCTTCGAACGCGGTGAAACGGTCCAGCATCTCGAGGTCGTCGGCGATGCCGAGGGCAAGACCGGGACCGAGGTGCGCTTCCTCGCTTCGACCACGACCTTCTCGAACCTCGATTACTCGTTCAAGACGCTGGAAAACCGCCTGCGCGAACTCGCCTTCCTGAACTCGGGCGTGAAGATCGTTCTGGAAGACCTGCGCCACGCCGAACCGCAACGGGTCGAGATGATCTACGAAGGCGGCGTTCGGGAATTCGTGAAATACCTCGACCGCTCCAAGACCCCCATGATCGAAGAGCCGATCTATGTCGAGGGGGAGCGTGACGGCATCGGCATCGAGGTCGCGATGTGGTGGAACGACAGCTACCACGAGACGGTTCTGCCCTTCACCAACAACATCCCGCAGCGCGATGGCGGCACCCATATGGCGGGCTTCCGTGGCGCGCTGACGCGGACGATGAACCACTACGCCAACTCCACCGGGCTGGCGAAGAAGGAAAAGGTCAACTTCACCGGCGATGACGCGCGCGAAGGGCTGACCTGCGTGCTGTCGGTCAAGGTGCCGGACCCCAAGTTCTCCAGCCAGACCAAGGACAAGCTGGTCTCGTCCGAGGTGCGACCCGCCGTCGAAGGGCTGATGAACGAGAAGCTCTCGGAATGGTTCGAAGAGCACCCGCAAGAGGCGCGCCAGATCGTCGGCAAGATCGTCGAGGCCGCGCTTGCCCGCGAGGCGGCACGCAAGGCCCGCGAACTGACCCGGCGCAAGACGGCCATGGACGTGGCCAGCCTTCCCGGCAAGCTCGCCGATTGCCAGGAAAAGGACCCCGCCAAGTCCGAGCTGTTCCTCGTCGAGGGTGACAGCGCCGGCGGCTCGGCCAAGCAGGGCCGCTCGCGCCACAACCAGGCGATCCTGCCGCTGAAGGGCAAGATCCTGAACGTGGAACGCGCGCGCTTCGACCGGATGCTGTCCAGCCAGGAGATCGGGACGCTGATCACCGCGCTTGGCACCGGGATCGGGCGGGACGAGTTCAACCTCGACAAGCTGCGCTACCATAAGATCGTCATCATGACGGATGCCGACGTGGACGGCGCGCATATCCGCACGCTTCTGCTGACCTTCTTTTTCCGGCAGATGCCCGAGATCATCGAACACGGGCACCTCTACATCGCGCAGCCGCCGCTCTACAAAGTCAGCCGGGGCCGCTCCGAGGTGTATCTCAAGGATGAGGCCGCGTTCGAAGACTACCTCGTCGCGCAAGGGATCGAAGGCGCGGTGCTGCGCCTGCCCAACGGCGAGGAACTCGCCGGACAGGATCTGGCCCGCGTGGTCGAGGGCGCGCGCAACTTCAAGCGCATCCTCGATGCCTTCCCCACCCATTACCCGCGCCACATCATCGAACAGGCCGCCATCGCAGGTGCCTTCGATCCGGGCCGGGCCGATGCCGACCTGCAAGGCGTGGCCGACGAGGTCGCCAAGCGGCTGGACCTCGTGGCCGTGGAATACGAACGCGGCTGGCTGGGGCGCATCACGCAGGATCACGGCATCCGCCTGAGCCGCGTTCTGCGCGGGGTCGAGGAAATCCGCACCCTCGACGGCGCGGTGCTGCGCTCGGGCGAGGCGCGCAAACTGTCCTCGGTCAGCCAGGAAACCCGCGAGATCTACCGCGACCCCGCCACGCTGCAACGCAAGGAACGCTCACAGCTGATCCACGGGCCGAGCGAGCTGCTGCAAGCGATCCTCGACGAAGGCGCCAAGGGCCAGCAGATGCAACGCTACAAGGGTCTGGGCGAGATGAACCCCGACCAGCTTTGGGAAACCACGCTGGACCCGGATGCGCGGACGCTGTTGCAGGTGAAGATCGACGACCTGGCCGAGGCCGACGACATCTTCACCAAGCTGATGGGCGACGTAGTGGAACCCCGCCGCGAATTCATCCAGGCCAACGCGCTGAGCGTCGAGAACCTCGATTTCTGAGGCTGTAGACCGCGCGTTTTTCTCGCGGTGCGAGGGCCGCTCAAGCCATGACCTCGGCGGCTGATCTGCCCGACGCGACAAGCCGCGCCATGTCATTCAGGCGCGGCTGCGCGTGGTGGAAGAACATGGTGTAGCTTTCACAGAAATAGTTGTGCCCACCCTCGCCGCTGCGCGATGTGGCAAAGCGGTGTTTCGGACAACCGCCGTTGCAGGCCGCCCGGAACGGGCAGGCGCGGCATTGCGCGGTCAGGCTGTCGCGCTTGTGCTGGCCAAAGGCCGTCTGCCGATCCGTCCACAGCATCTGGTCAAGCGGCGTGTCGGTGATCCGGCCCAGCCGGTAATCCGGAAAGACATAATGGTCGCAGCTGTACAGGCTGCCGTCATGTTCCAGCGCCAGCCCATCCCCACAGGTTTCCGCGAACACGCACAGCCCGCCGGGGCGGCCCAGCCATTTGCCCAGCATGGCGTCGAAATGCTGAACAAAGATCCGCCCGACATCGCGCTTGATCCATGTGTCGAAGACATCGCACAGGAACTTGCCATAGGCGCGGGGCCGAACGCTCCAGTCGGTGACGGCAGGACCGGGGTCGCTGTCGATCTGCGGCACCGCGGCCAACCCATCGGGCCCGCCCCGTTCGGCGATCGGAATGAACTGCATGTGCTCGATGCCCAGCCCCTTGAGAAACCGATAAACCTCGCGCCCTTTTCCGCCATTGGCGCGGTGCACGGTGGTCAGGGCGTTATGCGCGACCCCGTGGCGCTGCAACACGTCGAGCCCGCGCATCACCGCGTCAAAGCTGGGCCGCCCCGCGCGGTCGAGGCGATAGCGGTCATGCACCTGTTTCGGCCCGTCGATGCTGATCCCCACCAGGACCCCGTTATCGTGCAGGAACCGCCCCCAATCGTTATCCAGCAACATTCCGTTGGTCTGAAGTACGTTGGTCACCGTGATCCCCGCTGGGGCGTAGCGGCGCTGCAACGCCAAGGCCTTGGCGTAGAATTCGACCCCCAGCATCGTCGGCTCGCCGCCCTGCCAGGCGAACGTGACCTCGCGCATGCCTGCGGCCAGCGAGGCGTCGATCAGTTGGCGGGTGTAAGCCTCCAACACCTCGTCGGACATGCGGAATTTCTTTTCGTCCGGGAAGAGGGTTTCCTTGTCGAGGTAGTAGCAATAGCTGCACGCGATATTGCAGCGCGGCCCAATGGGCTTTGCCATGATGTTGAATGGACGGCGGGTCATGCGGATACGTCCCTGATGAATGGCTGTCGCCAACCCAGCACCCCAAGTCCCTGGCAAGCGATCCTTCATTTTCGAATACGGCCCTACGCTCGGGCGAGGGCAAGTGAAATCCGGGTGCGAGACATATTGCGCACAAACCGGCGGGCGCTAGCGCGTCCGTTTCGCGTCTTTCATCCACGCCAACCCGTCTTCAACCGCTCCGGCGGGCCGGTATTCCGCGCCGATCGGGCGGGTCCAGCCGAGGCGGTCCAGCGTGGTGAAAACCTCGGGGTAGTCCAGCTCGCCGTGGTCCGGCGCACCCCGGTCGGGGATGGCGGCGATCTGCACATGCCCGATCAGGGGCAGCAACGCCTCCAGCCGGGCGATCACGTCCCCTTCCGTCCGGCCCACGTGGTAGCAGTCGAACATCAGCCGCAGGTTCGGTGCATCCATCGCGTCGATGATCTCACCCGCTTGGTCCGTGTCGCGTAAGAAATAGCCCGGCGCGTCATGGGCGTTCAGCGGTTCGATCAGGATGGTGATGCCATAGGGCTCCGCCAGATCGCAGGCGAAGCGCAGGTTGGAGCGGAAGACGCCATCGGCCTCCCGCCCCTTGGCGAAGCCGGCCATGACATGCACCGCCTCGGCCCCGACCGCGACGGCATATCCCATCGCCTGCTCGATGGCGGCCCGCGCCTCGGGCTCGCGATCCGGCAGCGCCGACAGGCCGAAACATCCCTCGCCCCCGCGCACGGTGTTCAGCCCCAGCATGGGCAGACCCGTCTCTTCCAGCGCGGCCCGAACGGCGGCGGGTTCCTCGGCATAGGGCCAGTGGCATTCGACCGCGTCGAAGCCCGCCGCAGCCGCACGCCGGATTGCCGTCGGCAAGGGATGCCCTGCCCACAGGAACCCGAGATTCGCCGAAAACCGCATGTCGTCCTTCCCTTTCCCGTCAGCCGACGAATCGAGCGCTGGTCACCCCGTTTAAGCGCTGCTTAATGCGACTCGCAGGCGGCACACCCCGCGCCTGAAGGTAAGGCTAACCTTACCCGGCGTCACGCCAGGCGATAACACCGCGATAACGCCGTCTGAACGCCGATGTTTTCACCCTATCCCGCCAAGATTTGCGACACCAACCCCCAAAGCCGTAAATCATTGTTTTTATTTTATTTCACTCGCTGTCATCGGATAACACCCCCGCGTCATCGCCTTTCTTTTCGCTGAAATTGTCTGACATCGGGGTCCGGGGCCAATGTTTGGTCATCGGCTCACGGGGCACACCCCAAACCGGGCCGCACACCAAACACGACCCACGCAACACCTGAACCAAAACTTCAATTTAAGGACCTTCCCAATGACTTTCTCGATCATCAAGACCGCCGCCGCCTCCATCGCCCTCGCCGCCGCATTTTCGGCCCCCGCGATGGCCACCTGCAACAACGCGTATCTGGAACAGTGGGGCGGCGGGAACGGTGCCGCCATCGAGCAGCACGGCTGGTGCAACGGAACCAGCGTCATCCAGGACGGCTGGGGCAACACCACGATGACCTTCACCGACGGCGCCTTCAACACCACGGCCATTGGCCAGCAGGGTGTCGGCAACGAGGCCTACTCGGCCCAGGGCGGCATCGGCAACGCCACCGGCATCGCCCAGTTCGGCGCGAACAACTACGCCAACACCACCGTGGGCGGCGTCGGCAACGCGGTCGGCGTGATCCAGGTCGGCAACGGCAACTCGGCCGAGACCGTGCAGTACGGCGCCGGCAACGTCGCCCTGATCATCCAGGACTGAGCCCCCGGTCCTGATCCCGGGGGCGGGCGCCCCGACTGTCCCTCCTCTCCTCCGCCCGCCCCCGGCCCTTCTTGAAACCCCAACCGAAAGGACAGGCCCATGACCCTCTCTTCCTTCACCCTCCGGGCCGCCCTCGGCACCGCACTGGCCGCCGCCGCCCTTGGCTGCACCGCCATCGCCGAGACCGGTTCGACCCATGCCACCCCCGGCCCCGTCGCCTGCGCCGTCGCGGTCACGCCCTCCGGCTCCTCCCTCGTGATCGAGGGCGTCGTCGAGGCCCGCGAACCCCTGGTCGGCAGCTACAGCCTGTCGGTCACCGGCCCCGGCACCCGCATGAACCAGGGCGGCCCGATCGCCGTGGACGCCGGCGAAACCCTCCGCCTCGGGCGCGTCCAGATGGGCGGCACTGCAACCAACGGCCTGACGGCCGAACTCACCCTCGAAATCGACGGCGAAACCTATCGCTGCCCGGCCGAGATCTGACCCGACCCAAAGCCCTTCACGACCCAAGACCTTTTCAAACCTTCATTCCCGAACCTTCTGCCAAAGGACCAAACCCATGTTCAAGAAAGCCATCATCACCGCCGCCCTCGCCACCACTACCGCCTTCTCGGCCCTGCCTGCCGCGGCCAACGGCACCCTCAGCTTCACGCTGAACGCCGGCAACCAGCAGGAGGCGGACGCCATCCGCGCCGGCCTGACGCTCTACCAGATCGTTCAGGGCGCGGAATCGGGGGCCTTCGTCCACCAGGACGGCAGCCTGAACGGCGCGGCCATCGCCCAGGTCGCCGGGGGCGGCTCGGTCGGGATCATCCACCAGGACGGCAACGGCCATGCCGCGACCCTCGACCAGCGGGGCCACGGACAGGCACACGGCATCTTTCAATTCGGCAACGGCGCCAATGCCGATGTCGTCCAGACGGCAAACGGTCAGGCTGGCCTGACCTTCCAGTTCGGCCTGAACTGAGGTTCAGCCGAAACCGGACGCCCGGCCTTTCCTAGGTCCCGTTTCCCCCGGTCGGGCGTCCGGTCACCCCTTTCTCCCTCCCTCGTCGTTCCCGAGGACCCTGCCCCCCGCGCTTTGCCGGGGGGCTTTTTTCTGCGCGTTTGGCGTCAAACGGTCTAAGTTGGCGCGAAACGGACCCGAGGGGGGAGCATGGAAATCGATCTCGAAAGCCTCGTGGATGACGGGCACCTGCGCGTCGCGATCAACACCGGCAACCGCGCCCTGGTGCAACAGGTGGACGGGGAATTGACCGGGGTCAGCCCGGCGCTCGCCCGCCGCCTTGCCGATCATCTGGGGGCCAGGATGGTTCCGGTGATCTATTCCGGCGCGGGCCATGTCTTTGCGGACGCCGACAGGGACCTGTGGGACGTGGCCTTTCTCGCCATCGACCCGATCCGCGCCCGCAAGGTCAGCTTCACGCGCCCCTATCACCGGATCGAGGCCACCTATGCCAAACGCAGCGGCAGCGCCTTCGCCTCACCCGATGAGGTTGACCAGCCCGGCGTCACGATCCTCAGCTCCGTCGGCTCGGCCTATGACCTCTGGCTCAAGGGCAACCTGCGCCACGCCACGCTCGACCATGCCGCCACGCCGGGCGAAAGTTTCGAGGCGTTCCGCGCAGGCCAGGGCGACGTGGTCGCGGGCATCCGCGCGTCGCTGCACCGGGCCTTTGCCGGAGAGGGCGGGATCGCGGTGATGGACGGCACACTGACATCGGTCGATCAGGCCATGGTCCTGCCCCGCCCCAAGGACCCGCGCATTGCCGCCCTCGACATGTTCGTCGAACAGGCCATCGCGGATGGGTTCGTCGCGGAAGAACTTGAGAAATCCGCAAAGTAGAAGGACGTATCAGCCCAGTCCCGCGGACCCGTATTTCAGGATAACGGGCACGATCAGGTCTTCCTCGTCGTCGAGATGCCGCCCGATCAGCCGCTCCAGATCGGTCAACCCCTCGCGAAGCGCCCCGGCTGGCTTACGCGCATCGGCGCCGCCGATGCCCTGGATCGCGCCGTTCGCCTGTTCGACGAACCGGTTCAGGATCCCGTCGAGCGCGTGGTGATCCGCGTCCAGCAGGTCGAACCCCGTCTCGATCCGCGCATCCTTTTCGCGCAGGATCGGGAAATAGTGGTGATCCTCGATATGGTGATGGCCGTGCAATTGCTGCACGAAGACGCCGCCATAGCGCCCGATGCCCCGTGCGAAATGCTGCGGGTCGCGTTCCCCGGTCAGGAAGCCCTCGGTCTCGGCCTTCATATGCGCCATCAACTGGCGAAACATCATGTGACGCTCCAGCCAGAAACTGACCAGCCCGTGGAAATTCGGGTCAGCCTCCCACGCCTCGCGCGGGTAGTCCTGCAACAAGACCTGAAGGGCGTCGGGCAGGCCGGATCGGGCGTCGAGGGAAAGCGGGGTCATACCGCTGATCTAGCCGCGCCCGCGCGCACCGCAAGGCACAGGCGCTGTGCGAAAACTCACGCGGGCCGTCACTCAGGCCGCGCATCCGCCCCGATATGCGCCGCGCCCCGCGCCTCGGCCAGTTTCATCTGGCGCTGGCGCTCGCGGAACCGGGCGCGGTCGGCGTCGGAATACTCGTCGACGCAGTGGTGGCACTGCACGCCCTCTTCATACTCGGGCCGCGCCGTATCGGCCTCGGCCAGTGGCCGCCGACAGGCCCGGCAGAGCGTGTAGGGCAGTTGCGCCAACCCGTGACCCACCGCCACGCGCTCGTCAAAGACGAAACACCCGCCCCGCCAAAGGCTGTCTTCCTCCGGCACCTCTTCGAGGTATTTCAGGATACCGCCTTTCAGGTGGTAGACCTCCTCGATCCCTTCCTGCTTGAGGAAGGCCGTCGATTTCTCGCAGCGGATGCCGCCGGTGCAGAACATCGCGATGCGCTTGTTGTGAAACCGGTGCTTGTTCTCCGCCCACCACGCCGGGAAATCGCGGAATGTGTCGGTCTCGGGGTCCACCGCGCCCGCGAACGTGCCGATGGCGACCTCGTAATCGTTGCGCGTGTCGATCACGGCGACATCGGGCGCAGAGATCAAATCGTTCCAGTCCGCCGGATCTACATAGGCCCCGACCGAGCCCAGCGGGTCCACGTCGGGCTGGCCCATGGTCACGATCTCGCGCTTCAGCCGCACCTTCATCCGGCCGAACGGCATTTCGGCAGCGGTCGATTCCTTCCACTCCAGATCGGCGCAGCCGGGCAGCGCGCGAATATGCGCCAGCACCGCGTCGATCCCGGCACGGCTGCCTGCGATCGTCCCGTTGATCCCCTCGCGCGCCAGCAAAAGCGTGCCGCGTACGCCATTCGCCTCGCAAACGGCGCTCAACGGCCCGCGCAGCGCGGCAGGGTCAGGGAAGGGGGTGAACTTGTAGAGGGCGGCCACGATCATCATGCCCGCCAGATACGCCGTTGCATGCCCGCGCTCAAGGCGTAGGCTGGCCACACCTGACAGGAGGCCCAAGATGCGCGACGCCACCCACGCCCTGATCGTTATCGACGTGCAAAACGACTTTTGCCCCGGCGGCGCGCTTGCCGTGCCCGAGGGCGACCGGATCGTGCCCGGCATCAACGCCCTGATGGAGGCGTTTCCCGCCGTGATCCTGACGCAGGACTGGCACCCGGCAGGTCACTCCAGTTTCGCCAGCCAGCACCCCGGCAAAGCCCCGATGGAGATGACCGAGATGCCCTATGGCCCGCAGGTGCTGTGGCCCGACCATTGCGTGCAGGGCACGAACGGCGCGGCGTTCCATGCCGATCTGAATACCACCCGCGCCGACCTGATCATCCGCAAGGGCACCAACCCGGCCATCGACAGCTACTCCGCCTTCTTCGAGAACGACCAGACCACGCCCACGGGGCTCGAAGGCTACCTGCGCACCCGAGGGATCGAGCACCTCACCATGGTCGGCCTCGCCACCGATTTCTGCGTCAATTTCTCGGCCGTGGATGCCGCGAAACTCGGCTTCGCCGTCGACGTGCGCATGGAGCTTTGCCGCGCCATTGACCTGAACGGCTCGCTTGCCGCCGCACGGGACGGGATGGCGTCCTTCGGTGTGACCCTCACCTGACGCGATGAGGGTCTGGCCCGCACTCGCCCTTTGCGTCGGGTTGCTCACCGCCCCGATCGCGCAGGCGCAAGACTGTGCCGCCCCGCCCTATGACGCCGACTCGGGCACCGCGCTCGGCGCCCTCCTGTCGCAGGGATTGCCTGTCATTGCACAATACCCGTCGCTTCAGCAGGCCTTGCAGGCCGAGCGGCCCACGATCTGCCTGTCCGACCAGACCGGCACCGCCATGGGGTATTTCGAACCCGCCACCAACCGGGTGATGATCGACGCCGCGTTGAACGCCGATCTTCAACTCGCGATCCTCGTCCACGAAATGCGCCATGTGGAACAGTTCAGGCGCGGGATCTGCCCCCACGACGCGCTCGCCATGCACGAATATGCCCGCGCCACCTTCGCGGTCGAGGCGGACGCCATGACGATCACCCTGATCGTCGCCTGGGCCTTGCGCGAGGGTGGCGATCCCGGCCCATGGACCGCGCTGCAGGACCTGCCGCGCTATGTCGACATGACGCGCGCCTTCGCCGAAAGCATGGAGGCGGATGGCAATCTCTTCTCCGCCGGCGAACTGGCCTTCGCGCTTTGGTACGAGGACGAAAGCCGCCGCCACGATTACTACATCGCCAGTTGCGGCGCCTATCTCGACCGGCTGGACGACACCCATGCCCTGCCGCGCTACGACACCCTGCGCGAGGATTTCTTTGAACAACTCTGCATCCTGCCGGACGGCACGCCGTTTTCTTGCCGCGACCCCGACCTGCCCTAACCGCCCAAGCCGGGCGCGGGTGCCGTGATCTGCAACAGGCCCAGCGCCTCCAACCCGCCGAGGACCGAGTCGACCGCGACAGTGGCCAGGATGATCCCCATGACCCGGCTGATGACGCTGGCGCCGGTCGTCCCGATGACCCGGACGAGGTAAGGCGCGGCCAGCAGGATCAGCAGGGTGATCAGCAGGACCAGCAACAGCAACCCCGCCGTCACCACCTGGTCCGAAACCGGGTTGGTGTGGTTGTCCGTCAGGATCACGATGGCCAGCATCGCCCCGGGCGAGGCGATGGAGGGCATGGCCAGCGGAAAGACCGCCCCGGCCAGGTGATCGCGCTCGGCTTCTTCGATTTCCTTGGTCGATTTCGACTCGCCGAAAATCATCGACATGGCGAACAGGAACAGGACCAGCCCCCCGGCCACCTGGAACGAGCCCAGCCGCAGACCGAGGGATTCCAGCAGGATCTGCCCCCCGACCAGAAACGCCAGCAGCACCAGCGCGGCCACCAACACTGCACGGATCGCAAAGCGCCGATGCAGGTGACGCGGCACCGAAGCCGTGGCAAACAGGAACACGGGCAACGACCCGATCGGGTCGATCACCACGAAAAGCGTGATGAACTCACGCAACAGGGTCGGCCAGTCGAGGCTTGGCATTCGGTCAGCTATCCTTGGTCGGGGCGGCGCCTGCCCCCGTCTAATGGCTCAGACGCGCCCGCGCCACAGATTCACCTTGGTGCCCGAATGATCGATGGGTCCGAACGGGTCCAGCCCCAACTCCGTCGCCTTGGCCAATCCCCCATCGCTGGTGACGATCCCGACGGACCAGCCCGCGAAGCGCTCGGCCAGCACCTGCCCCAGCGCGCCATAGAGACCGAACAGCATTTTCCGGTCCCCGATCCGCCCGCCATAGGGCGGGTTCACCAGAACAATCCCCGGTGCGACGCCCTCGGGCGGCTGCAAATCGCTGATCGCCTGCCGCTCGAACCGACACAAATCGGCCACGCCCGCCCGCTCGGCATTCTCGCGCGCGCCGCGGATCGCCCCGTCATTGCGGTCAAATCCCTGGAACCGAACCGCCCCATCTTTATCCTTCAAATATGCCTGCACGGCCTCGGCCACAGGCACGTCACCGGCCTCTGACAGCGCCTCGCCCCCCACAAGCCCCTGCCAGGCAAAGCTGCGTGACCGCCCCGGCACCAGCCCGACGGCGATCTCGGCGGCCTCCAGCGGGATCGTCCCTGACCCGCACATCGGATCGACCACGGCCTGGCTCCCGTCAAAGCCCATCTCCCACAGGAACGCCGCGGCCATCGTCTCGCGCAGGGGGGCCTTGCCGACGAAGGTCTTGTGCCCGCGCCGGTGCAGCGCCTCGCCGGTCGTGTCCAGGCTGATCGTGCACAGATCATCGTCGATCCGCACCTTCACCACGATCTCGGCGTCTTTCGTCACCGGCACGCCGGCCGCCTCCACCGCGCCGCTCACCCGCTGAACGGCGGCCTTGTTGACGTAGATCTTCGACCGCCGACAGGTCGCCTCGACCCGCACGGGCACGTCAGGCCGCAGCCACGCGCGCCAGTCCACCTTGCGCGCGCGCTTGTCCAACTGCGCCAGGTGCATCGCCCGGAACTCGGCCACGCGCATCAGCACCCGCACGGCACAGCGCATCTGCCGGTTGGCCCGCGCGGCCTCCTCCAGCCCGCCGGCTACCTCGACCCCGCCCGCCACGCGGCGCACGCCGGCAAAGCCCAGCCGCCGCGCATCGGCCTCCAGCGCGCCTTCCAGTCCCGGCACGCCCACCAGGAACAGGCCATTTTCGTTCGATTGGCTCATGAGGTCGCCTTATCCTGCGCCACTGCGTTTTGCGAGGCTTCGCAGAGATTGAGATAACATTGCAATGACGTAAGCTGATGCAGATCACGAAGGCACGCGCATGACCAGACAACATCCCGTCACGTACCTGATGTGGGGCCTGCTTGGCCTCGGGGCCGTCCTGTCCATCCTGAACGGTACCTGGAGCGTCCTGTTCATCGCTCTGGTCACCTTCGGACTGACACTCGTGCCGGTCCTCGGCCAAGGGTGGCTCGGCGTGAACCTGCCATCCGGCTTCGTCGCCGCCGTTGTCTTTTTCATCACCGGTACGCTGTTTCTTGGCGAGGTGGGCGATTTCTACGAACGGTTCTGGTGGTGGGACATCCTGTTGCACTCGGGCTCGGCCGTCGGGTTCGGAATGATCGGAACGCTGATCGTGCTTCTCCTCGTGAAGGGCGACCGCGTCGCGGTGCCACCCGCCATCGCGGCGCTTCTGGCGTTTTCCTTCGCGGTCTCCATCGGGGCGATCTGGGAAATCTTCGAGTTCTCGATGGACCAGATCTTCGGCACGAACATGCAGAAATCGGGGCTGGTGGACACGATGGCGGACCTGATCGTCGATTGTGCAGGGGGCGCCATCGGCGCTGCGGCGGGGTACGGGTTTCTCAAGGGGCGTAACCGCGGCCTGTCGGCCACGATCGCCCGCATGGCCAACGGTCGCTTCGGCCCGCGTCCACCCGAGGGAAAGTGACCCTGTCCGGCCAGATCCTCGCAGGGCTGTCGGTCTTCCTGGTCGCCTGCCTCCTGCACCTGCTGGTACTGTTGCGGCTGTCGCGGGTCGTCGCCGCCACTCCCACCATGCGCCTTGCCCTTGCCGCGCGGCTTTTTCTCGTCATCGCGGGGTCGCACACGCTGCAGGTGGCGCTTTGGGCCTTCCTGATCGTCGCTTTCGACGGGCTGCCCCGGTTCGGCGATGCGCTCTACTTTTCGCTCGTGACCTACACCACGCTTGGCTATGGCGACGTGACCCTGCCTGAGGGGCTGCGCATCTTCGGCGCCATCTCGGCCATGGCCGGCATCCTCACCTTCGGGATGAGCACGGCGCTTCTCGTGTCGCTCTTTGCGCGCGCCCGGCACTGACGGGGCCTTGCATCCAACCCGCGCCCTTTGCTCTAACGTCCCCAACCAGCCGGAGACGCCCCCATGGTCGATATCGCCACCCGTGTCTACAACCACAAATGGAAGATCGACCCCATCGTCCGGTCTCTCATCGACACGGATTTCTACAAACTGCTCATGTGCCAGTCGGTATTCCGCAACCGCCGGCACACGCAGGTCACCTTTTCGCTGATCAACCGCACCACGCGCATTCCGCTGGCCGACCTGATCGACGAGGGCGAGCTGCGCCAGCAACTCGACCATATCCGCACCCTGCGCCTCACGCGGGGCGAGTCCACCTGGATGCGCGGCAACACCTTCTACGGCAAGCGCCAGATGTTCACGCCCGAATTCATGGACTGGTTCGAGAAGCTGCAACTGCCGCCCTACCACCTCGAACGCGTCGGCGACCAGTACGAGCTGACCTTCGAAGGCCTCTGGCCCGAGGTCATGCTGTGGGAAATCCCCGCGCTGGCGGTGCTGATGGAGTTGCGCGGCCGCGCCGTCCTCGCCCATATGGGCAAGTTCGAGCTTCAGGTGCTCTACGCCCGCGCCATGACGAAGCTTTGGGAAAAGGTCGAACGCCTGCGCGCCATCGACGGCCTGCGCATCGCCGATTTCGGCACCCGCCGCCGCCATTCCTTCCTCTGGCAGGACTGGGCCGTGCAGGCCATGTCCGAGGGGTTGGGCGACGCCTTCACCGGCACCTCCAACTGCCTCATCGCGAAAAACCGCGACCTCGAGGCGATCGGCACCAACGCCCACGAACTGCCCATGGTCTATGCCGCGCTGGCCGACAGCGACGCCGAACTCGCCCGCGCCCCCTATGACGTGCTGTCCGACTGGCACGAGGAGCATTCGGGCAACCTGCGCATCATCCTGCCCGACACCTACGGCACGCGCGGCTTCCTCGCCCACGCCCCCGACTGGCTGACGCAATGGACAGGCATCCGCATCGACAGCGGCGACCCCGCCAAGGGGGCCGAGACCGCCATCGCCTGGTGGAAATCCCGGGGCGAGGACCCGCGCGAGAAACTGGTGATCTTCTCCGACGGTCTGGACGTGGACAAGATCGAAGAGCTTCACGCCCAATTCGCCGGCCGCGTACGGGTCAGCTTTGGCTGGGGCACGCTGTTGACCAATGATTTCCGAGGGTTGGTCCCCGACGACGCGCTTGCGCCGTTTTCACTAGTCTGCAAGGCTGTCAGCGCCAATGGCCGCCCGACGGTGAAACTCTCGGACAACCCCGAGAAGGCGATGGGGCCAGAGGATCAGATCGCCCGGTACAAGAGGGTTTTTGGGGTGGGTGAACAGGAACGGGTTGAGGTGGTGGTTTGAATAACCATATCGACCAGCTACCTTCAGAAAGGCATTAATATGAGCTTCGAAGACGCACTTTCTTCTCGTCAAGGTCTTGTAGAATCTGTTTCTTATGAGGGTGCTTATATAGCGCAAGCCATCGCGCTTTTCATTGAAGAACCAGACGTTCTAGCCCTTGCATCTGAGGGCTTTACAGATGGGAGCAATGACAAAAAGATTGATTTCATTTACCATGATGTCGAGGGGCGTCGCCTTATTTTTGCACAAGGTTATTATTCAAAGAGCAAGAAAGACTCAGCGCCCGCAAACAAAGCGTCCGATTTAAACACCGCCGCAGCGTGGATTGTTTCAGGGAACTTGGACCAAGTGCCTGAAAATATAAGGAATACCATTTCTGGATTTCGTCAATCATTGGCGGATGGAGAAATTGAACAAATTGATCTGATATACGTTCACAATCTGCCAGAGTCGGTTAACGTCGCTCTAGAACTTCAAACAGTCGAAGCTCACTTACGCCAAGCACTAGCCAATGAGAATATCACTGTACGGTCCCACGAACTTGGCAAACCAAAGCTAGACCATTTATTTGCTGCGCAAGACTCTCATATTGAAGTAAAGGACGATATCGACTTTCCCTTTGAAGTGGGGATTGAAGAGTCTGGATCAAATTGGCAGGCCGGCGTTGCCACCATTACCGGCGAATGGATAAAATCGCTATATGAAAAATATGGCGACAAGCTTTATAGTGCAAACTATCGTGGCTTCCTTGGCGCCGATGGTCGGCGCAGAGTGAATTCTGGAATCAAAGACACCATCGAACGAAGCCCTACAGATTTTTGGGCTTTTAATAACGGGATAACAATCTTAACACTTTCGTTGAGCGAGAAAAAATCAGGCAAACGAAAACTGAGCGGCATTTCCATAATTAATGGAGCCCAAACCTCTGGCACGATCGGAAGCGTCGCCCTCGCTGGCTCGGAAGTTTCTGATGTAAAAGTTCTTGGAAGAGTAATTCAATCGTCGGATCAAGACACAATTGATAAGATCGTACGATTTAACAATACTCAAAATCAAATTACCACCTGGGATCGCTTTGCGAACGATGCCGACCAAAACAGAATATCAAGCGAATTCGCGCAGATCGGCTTCTCCTACAATAGAAAACGTGGTTTCAACCAGCAAGGCGAACAGATTGGAATTGAGCAAGTATTGCAACCGCTGCTTGGCTTTCACGGGCGCCCCCGTGATGCAGTTCGAGGAAAAGCTCAGCTTTTCCTACAAAAGAATCTATATAACAATGCTTTTGAAAACAAAAAAGCACGACATATTCTACTTGTTTATACTTTGGCTCGCGCAATTGACGCCAAAAGACTTGCACTTAAGAAGAAGTCAAATAGTGGAGAGCTTCTTGATATTGAGAACCGGCAGCTTGAGCTTCTCCGCAATTTGAACTTCAAACCTTTTCTTCTTGCTGTCATTGCGAACAGCTTAGAAGTTATCGTAGGCACCAAGCTAGATACAACAACAGTCGCATTTGACCAGAAGACGGCAAGAGATTCGTCCATTGCAGAATTGGTTGCACGATGGGTGCCTGTTGTAGAATCGATTTTACCACTGCTTATCGGATTGCCCGGCATTGCGGATTTCTACACGAATCTTCGATCGCAAGATGATTATCTTTCCCACATCAAAGGGCAAATGGATGGAATGCTGCTGGCCACCGGCCAACAAGAGCGGCTGAAAGACTTTGCGAGTTTGATTTCACCTAGCTGAAACTAGTCGGTGCTTATTGAGTACGACCGAACCCAAACTACTCCTCCACCTTCCCCCGTAACGCCTTCACCTCGCCGCGCTTCTTTTTCGCCTCCACCCGCTTGCGCTTCTGGTTCAGCGACACGCGCGTCTTGATCCGTTTCTTGGGCTTTTCCGTCGCCCGCCGGATCAGCTCGGCCAGGCGCTCCCGCGCGATCTCGCGGTTGCGGGCCTGGGATCGCTCCTCGGTCACCTGGATCACCACCGCCCCCTCTTTCGTCCAGCGCCGTCCGGCCAGACGCTCCAGCCGCCGTTTCACCGGGTCGGGCAGGTTGGGCGAGCGCGCGGCCTCGAACCGCAGTTCCACCGCGCTCGACACCTTGTTGACGTTCTGGCCGCCCGGCCCGCCCGCGCGGATGAAACTCTCGGTGATCTCCCAATCCTCGATCTGGATCGTGTCGGTGATGGTCAGGGGCATCGGGGCCTCCGGGGCGGTGCGGGCGCGTGTATGTACGGGCTGTGTACAGGGTGTGTACCGGGTGTGACGTGCGGATTCAGCCCCCGCGCGCACCAAAAAGGGCCGCGTCATCCGACACGGCCCTTTCGAGAATCCGGAGGTGGGGTGCGGTTAGGACACGCCCACTTGAGAGGGGTTCTTGCCCCCAAGGGTTGCCTTAAAGGCGCACCTCCCAAGCTGTCCCGACCCACTTCTCCAATGCTTCTCTAGACACTGGATCACCTCCTTTCACTGCGTTGCTGTTAAGCTTAGCCTGCCACAGATTTCGTGGTTGTCAAAACTTTTTACGCAACCTGTGCCATCAAACGGCGCGTAATCAGGCGAAACGGCACCAGCGCGATCAAGGCGAGGGCAAGTTTGACACCCCAATCCGCGATGGCCAGCGACACCCAGAGCGGGGCCTCGGGACCTGCGCCCAGGATCGGCAGGACCTCCCCCGCCCAGGACACGTCATTGGCGGGTTCAAGGAAGGTCAGGCTGGCCGAGAACGCGATGGTAAAAAACAGCGCCGTGTCGACGGACGAGCCGATAACGCTAGAAAAAACAGGCGCTTGCCACCATTTCCCGCCGCGAAGGCGGTTGAAAATGGCGACGTCCAGCAGCTGCGCGGTGAGGAAGGCAAGCCCACTGCCCAGCGCGATGCGCAGCGTCACCAGCGGGCCGAATTCGCCCATGATCTGCGTGCCGATCAGCGAACAGGCAACGCCGGTCAGAAAGCCAACGAAAACAACGCGCCGCGCGGCTTGCACGCCGTAGACGCGGTTCATGATATCGGTGACGAGGAAGGCCAGAGGGTAGGTGAACGCGCCCCAGGTCAGCCATTGGCCGAAGAGGAACTGAACAAGGATATTCGACGCGACGACAATCGCCGCCATGGCAAGAATGCCAGGAAGGTAACGGGAGGTCATGTTGTGATCCGTTTTTACAAGGTGCTCGGAGACTTGGCCCCATCGGGGACAGCGGCCCCCTTACGCCCCTGGAAACGGTCTGGCAAGCCCTAGCCCAGCACCTGCGCGATGGCGCGGGCGACCTGCGGGATGGTCTTTTCGGTCAGGCCCGCCACGTTCATCCGCCCATCCGAGACGAGGTAGATCGCGTGATCCTCGCGCAGTTGCGATACCTGTGCCCCGGTCACCGGCAGGAGAGAGAACATCCCCCGTTGCGCCGCGATGAAGCCGAAACGGTCCGACCCCGTCTCAGCCCTCAGTGCCTCGGCCAGCGCGCGGCGGTTGGCGGTCATGCGGGTGCGCATGGCATCCAGTTCCGCCCGCCATTGGGCGGTCAGCTCGGCATCGGTCAGGATCGTCTCGACCACCCGCGCGCCGTGGTCGGGCGGGAAGGCAAAAGATTGCCGGTTGAGATGCGCCAGCATCGCGGCGGCGACATCGCGCGGCGTGCCGGGGTCGGTCACGGCAAGGATGATACCGACACGCTCGCGGTAGAGGCCGAAATTCTTGGACCCGCTGGCGGCGACCAGCATCTCGGGCACGCGGGCGGCAAGCGACCGAAGGCCTTGCGCGTCTTCCTCCAACCCCTCACCGAAACCTTGGTAGGCGATATCGACGAAGGGGATGGCGCCGGTCGCCTCGAAAACGCCCGCCAGATCGCCCCAGTCCTGTGCGCTCAGGTCAGCGCCCGTGGGGTTATGGCAGCAGCCGTGGAGAAGGACGATGTCGCCCTTCTGCGCCTGGGCCAGATCGGCGAGCATCCCGTCGCGGTCAATCCCGCCCGCGTCGGCATCGTAGTAGCGGTAATCGACCTGGGTCAGCCCGAGATGCCCGATGATCGCGGCATGGTTGGGCCAGCTGGGGCTGGGGACCCAGATGCGCGCCTCGGGCGTCAGGCGCTGCACCATCTCGAGGATCTGGCGCACGGCACCGGTGCCCCCTGGCGTTGCACAGGCGGCAACCCGTTCCGGCGCGACCGCATCGCCAAGGATCAGGCCGCGCATGACGGCATGGAACCCGGCATCGCCAGCGAGCGCGACATAGCCTTTGCTTTCCTGCGCCTGAAGGATCCGCGCCTCGGCGGCTTTCACGGCCGCCATCACGGGCGTGCGCCCATCCTCGGTGCGATAGACGCCGACGCCGAGATCGACCTTTTCGGGCCGGGTGTCGGCCGCGTAGAGACCCATGATCTGGATGATCTTGTCTTGCGGCGGCGGGGTCAGTGTTTCGAACATGAGGGGCCTCAGGCGGGATGGCGGGACGTGTCCCGCGCGCGGTGAAGGACGCGGGTGCAGTCCTCGGTCCGGATGGGGCGGAAGCCCATCCTCTTGTACAGGTCCAGGGCGCGCGGGTGGTCCAGCGTGCAGGTGTTCACGGTCATCCGCTCAACATCCGGCAAGGACCATCCCATCGCGATCGCGGTCTTCAGCAGCACACCGCCAAGGCCCTTGCCCACAGCCTCGGGCACCATCCCGAAATAGGCGAGGTCGCAGGTGCCGTTCTGCCGCGCATCCAGTTGGAAAAACCCCTGCGGCCAGCCATCGGCCAGCGCGGTCCAGAGCATCACGTTTGGGTCTGCGACGAACGACGCCAGCGCGGCCGGGTTCTGCTCGGCCTGATCGAACCGGTCGCGCCATTCGTAATCGCGGCCCACGGCGTCGTAGAGCGACAGGAAATACCAGACCGGCGGATTGATCGCGCGCTCAAGCCGCACGCCATCGGGCAATGCGGGAACCGCCCAATCGGGCCGGTCGGTCATTTCCAGATAAGTGATCGTATAGGCAACCTCGGTTCCCGCCGGGATGATGCTCATCCAGTTTCGACCTTGAGTTGCTCGAACTGGCCCCATTCCGACCAGGACCCGTCGTAAAGCGCGGTGTCCTCGTTCCCGAGGCGCGCAAGGCCCAGCATCAGGATCGCGGCGGTCACGCCGGAGCCGCAGGTTGTGATGGTTCGCTTCTCGATATCGACGCCGCCAGCCTCGAAGGCGGCGCGCAGGGCGTCGCCCTCTTTCATCGTGCCATCTTCGTTCAGCAAGCTGGCGTAATGCACATTCAGCGAGTTGGGGATCCGACCCGAGCGCAGCCCCGCACGCACCTCTGGCTCGGTCCCGCGAAAGCGGCCTTCGGAGCGGGCATCGACGATCTGCCAGTCGCCCAGCTTGGACGCGGCAGCGACCTGCGTCACGTCCTTCACCATATGCGCCTGGCGCTGCACGGTGATGTGGCGGTCACGGATGATCGGGGCCATGTCCTCGACCGGGCGCCCCTCGGCCTGCCACTTGGGAAACCCGCCATCCAGAACCGCGATATCGGTTTTGCCCATCAGGCGGAAATTCCACCACACCCGCGCGGCCGAGAAGAGGCCAGCCCCGTCATAGACCACCACCTGGTGCCCGTCGCCGACGCCAAGCGCGCGCATCCGGCTCATGAATTTCTCGACGGGCGCGGCCATGTGGGGCAAATCGCTGCGCGCATCGCACACGTCATCGATATCGAAGAACCGCGCGCCGGGGATGTGCGCGGCGTCATACTCCGCCTTCCCGTCGCGGCCCATGTCGGCCAGGTAATAGGAGGCATCGAGGATGCGCAGATCCGGGTCGTTCAGATGCGCGGACAGCCAGTCGGTCGAAACCAGGGTCTTGGGGTCGTCCCCCGTGATCGGCTTGCCCATGTCGGCCCTCGTCTGTGTTGTCTCTCACCGTGGAATAGGCCTACGCGGCACGGCGCGACTCCGCAAGGGGACGCCGCGCCTCAGCCATTCTGCTTGAGCAGGCGCTGTTTCTGCCGCTGCCAGTCACGCTTGGCGCTGGTTTCGCGCTTGTCCGCGGTTTTCTTGCCCTTGGCGATGCCGATCTTCATCTTCGCGATGCCCTTGTGATTGAAATAGAGCACCAGCGGAACCAGCGTCATGCCCTGCCGCTGCGTGGCATTCCAGAGCTTCGACAGTTCCTTTTTCGACGCCAAGAGCTTGCGACGGCGCTTCTCGTCATGGGTGAAGGTCTTGGCCTGGGCATAGGGCGCGACGTAGCTGTTGATCAGCCACAACTCGCCTTCTTCGACGTTTGCGTAGCTTTCGGCGATGTTCGCCCCACCTTCCCGCAGGCTTTTGACCTCGGACCCTTCCAGAACGATCCCGACCTCGAGATCATCCTCGATGGCATAATCGTAGCGCGCGCGCCGGTTCTCGGCGACGACCTTGTAATTCGGGTTGTCAGGTTTCTTGGCCATGGGAGGCGGATATAGGCGCTCAGCCCTCGGGCTGCCAGCCCGGCGGCACGTCGACCGTCGGAATCCACGGTTTGATGTCCAGAACGGGCGTGCCGTCGAAGGCATCGGTCGCGTCGATGCCGATCACCCCGGCCTCCCGATCCATCGACGTGATGACCACGGTGCCAAGCGCGATGGGGTTGGGGCGCACGGGGCTGCGGATCGCGAAAACGCCGCGCGGCCCATCGGTATGGCGCGGGGACTGCACGATCAGGCTGCGTTCACCCCGATCGACCCAGTACATCACTTGGATGGCGCGCCCGACCTCAAGGCCCGTCAGCCCCTCGACATAGTCGGGCAGCAGTTCGATGCGCGCGACCTCGCCCGTTTCGCGGGCCGCGCGAAGGTTTCGGGGCGCGTTGCCCTTGGACCAGTTCGACCGGATATGTCCGATGAAGGTGACGCCCGCCTCGACCCGGTCTGCCGGGTCGAAGGGCAACGCAACCTCGCCCTCGCGGCGCTCGCCCATCCTAGCTGATGATCCCGGCATGGCGCATGGCCGCCTGGATCTTCTGCTTGGTGGTATCGTCGAGGCCGGTGAGCGGCAGGCGCACCTCGTCGGAACACTTGCCAAGAACCGACAGCCCGTATTTCGCGCCGCAGACGCCCGGTTCGGCAAAGATCGCCTCGTGAAGCGGCATCAACTTGTCCTGATACTCCAGCGCAGCGGCGAAATCGCCAGCCAGCGTCGCTTCCTGCATCTCGGCGCAGAGCTTGGGCGCGACATTGGCCGTGACGCTGATGCAGCCACGCCCGCCTTGTGCGTTGTAACCCACCGCTGTCGCGTCCTCACCCGAAAGCTGGATGAAATCGGTGCCGCAGGTGATGCGCTGCTTGGGCACGCGGGCCAGGTCGCCGGTGGCGTCCTTGACGCCCACGATATTGGGCAGCTTGGACAGCTCCCCCATCGTCGCAGGCAGCATGTCGACCACCGAGCGCGGCGGGATGTTGTAGATGATGATCGGGATGCCGATCTCGTTCAGCGCGCTGAAATGGGCGATCAGGCCCTTCTGCGTCGGCTTGTTGTAATAGGGCGTCACGACCAGCGCCGCGTCCGCGCCGACCGCCTTGGCATGTTCGACGAAACGGATGGCCTCGACCGTGTTGTTCGACCCGGCCCCGGCGATCACGGGCACCCGGCCCGCCGAGGCCTGCACGACCGCCTCGATCACCTGCTCGTGCTCGTCATGGCTGAGCGTGGGCGACTCGCCCGTCGTGCCCACCGGAACCAACCCGTGAGAGCCTTCGGCGATCTGCCATTCCACCAGCGATTTGAGCGCCTCGAAATCCACCTTGCCGTCCGTGAACGGGGTGACGAGGGCGGGCATCGAGCCTTTGAACATCGCGCTGGTCCTTTTCCTGATCCGGGGGTGCGGAAGTGCGCCCCGTCGGCGAATTGCCGCGGAACCTACCCGCGCCGCCCGGAATTGCCAAGTTCGTGAGTTGCATGGCAACCATTTGCCTTTATCCTTTTGTCAGCGCTCAAAATTTGCGGAGGGAGACCATGCGCCGCCTGATCCGTGCCACCTGCCTTGCGCTTGGCGCTGCCGTTTCGGCGGCCCCTGCCCTCGCCGATGCCGAGGCGCTTGGCCTCGCTCTCGATGCGCTTGCCCAAGGCGATCTCGCGCTGGTGGATGAAGCAGTGGAGGCCATTGACGACCCCGTCGCGCTGGACGTGGTGGAATGGACGCGGCTGCGCCGTGGCGGGGCGGATTTTGCCGATTACGTCGCTTTCCTGGAGCGTAATCCCGATTGGCCGGGGCTCGAATACCTGCGTGCGCGGGGCGAACCCTCCATCCCGATCGATGGCGATCCGGAGCCAGTGCTGGACTATTTCGAAGATCAGGCGCCCCAGACCGGCGCAGGCGCATTGGCGCTTGCCCGTGCATTGGAAGCGGCGGGCGATACCGAGGCGGCCCATGCCGAGGCGATCCGCGCCTGGACCACGATGACGATGACCGGCACCCAAGCCGGCAACCTGCGCGACGCCTACGGATCGGTCCTGAACGACGAAAGCTTGCATCTGCGCCGCCTCGATCACCTGCTTTGGGAAGGGGCCGAGGACCGCGCCCGCGCGATGTTCCCCCTGGTTCCCGAGGGATGGCGGGCCCTGGCGGAGGCACGGCTTGCCCTGCGCGAACGCCGCCCCGGGGTAGATGACCTGATCGAAGCCGTGCCCTCGGATCTGCGCACGCATCCGGGGCTGGCCTTCGAGCGATTCCTCTGGCGGGTCCGGTCGGGCTTCTGGGACACCGCCGGGGACCTGATGGCCGAACGCTCGACCTCGGCCGAGGCTTTGGGGCGACCGTCCGCATGGGCCGACAGGCGCGCCGACCTGGCCCGCGATGTTGCCCGCGAAGGGGAGTTCGACCTCTGCTACGACTACGCCGCCAACCATTTCCTGAGCCGCGACGTCGATTACCTCGCCTTTGCCGATCTCGAATGGATCGCGGGATACTGCGCCTTGCGGGCCGGCAATCCCGAAACCGCCATCGGCCATTTCCAAGCCTTCCGCGACACCGTCTTTTCGCCCATCTCGGTCGGTCGGGCCGGCTACTGGCTGGGCCGCGCGCATGAGGCGCTTGGCAACGAGTCCGAGGCCGCCGAAGCCTATGCGCTGGGTGCCGACTACCAGTCGAGTTTCTACGGCCAGCTTTCCGCCGAGCGCGGCGGGTTGCCCGTCGATCCCGCCTTTCTTGCCGACGAGGATTACGGCGATTGGCGCAGCGCGGATTTCACCGCCTCCACCGTGTTCCATGCCGCGCTAATCCTTTACGAGGCCGGCCAGCGCGACCTGAGCGAGCGGTTCCTGACGCATCTGACCGAAAGCCTGACGCGGGACGAGGCCGGGATGCTTGGGGATTTCGCCCTTGATCTTGGCGAACCGCATCTCGCGCTCAAGATCGCCAAGCGCGCCGCGCAAGAAGGCTACGAGATCATGCGCGCCTACTACCCCATTGCCGATCTGGCCGAGGTGGATCTGCCGGTGCCCGCCGCCTTCGCCCTGTCCATCGCGCGGCGCGAATCGGAGTTCGACCCGAACGTGGTCAGCTACGCGGGCGCCATCGGGTTGATGCAGGTGATGCCCGGCACCGGATCGGACACGGCGGACTTGCTGGGGATTCCGTTTTCCGAAGCGCGGCTACGGACCGACCCGGATTACAACCTGCTGCTCGGATCGACCTATATCGCCGGCCTGATCGAGCGCTATGGCGGCAACCCCGTTCTGGTCTCGGCGGGGTACAATGCCGGGCCGGGGCGGGCGAACCAGTGGATCGAACGCTTCGGCGATCCGCGCGGGCTGGACGAGGACGCGATCATCGACTGGATCGAGGCGATCCCGTTTTCCGAGACCCGCAACTACATCATGCGCGTGACCGAAAGCCTGCCGATCTACGAGGCGCAACTGACCGGTGCCCTTCCGACTCTCGGCCTGGCCGAGCGTCTGGCGCAGTAAGCGGCGACTGGAAGCTAGCGCCCAAGGCGCGGGCGATCGCCCCAAGGGGGCGTGAGGCCGCGCCTCCCTCCGGCGACGTCGAAGACGGCGCAATCCCTAGTCGCCGAGTTCTTTCTGACGTTGCCGCCACAGCGTGAAGAGGCCTGCTGCAACCACTAGCGTCGCCCCGATCACCACGTTCGCCTCCAGCGTTTCGCCGAAGACCAACAGCCCCAGGGACGCTGCAAATACCAGTTGCAGATAAGCGAAAGGCTGCACGGCGCTGGCCTCGGCCAGTTCATAGGTTTTGATCAGCAGGAAATGCCCACCCGCCCCCGTGACGCATAGCAACGCCATCCACGCCCAGTCGGGCGCACTCATCGGCTCCCAGAACCACAGCCCGATCGCGGTCGTCATCACCGCCCCGGTCGTGCCGGTCCAGAAAAAGCTGGTGGCCGCGGAATCCTTGCGCGCGACATAGCGCGTCAGCAATCCATACAAAGCGAACATGAAGGCCGCGGCCAAGGGCACCAGCGCCTCGATCTCGAACACGCGCATGCCCGGTTGCAGGATGATCAACACCCCGACAAAGCCCACCGCGATTGCCGCCCAACGCCGCCATCCCACCTTTTCCCCCAGCACCGGGCCGGACAGTGCCGCGATCAGCAACGGGTACGAGGTAAAGACCGCGTGGCTTTCGATCAGCCCCAGAAGCACGAAAGCCACGATCATCACGCAGATCTCGGTCGCCAGCAAAAGGCCACGAAACGCCTGCACCAAGGGCTGTTCGGTGGCGGCCGCCGCACGCAACCCTCCAGCCTTGCGCGTGGCCACCGCGATGACGAAGGCCGCGAAGAACCAGTAGCGGATCATCACGACCATCAGCACGTTATATTCCCCGGCAAGGTGGCGGCTGATCCCGTCCTGCATTGCGAAGACGAAGGTCGTCGCCACCATCAGCCAGATGCCCAGACGCGTGTTGTCCGCGCTCATGGCTTTACCCCGATGCTCATGTGCCGTTTGCGCCCGTAGCCCGTCCGACGCTCGACGGTGAACCCGGCGTCGCCCAAGGCGCGCCGCACCGCCCCGGCGGCGGAGTAGGTGGCGAAACTGCCCCCCGCTGCCGTGTGATCGAAGACCGCCTGCATCAGGCCCGGTTCCCACAACTCCGGGTTCTTGGCGGGCGAGAACCCGTCGAGGAACCAGGCATCGGCAACCCCACCCCAGGCTGGCACGGTGTCTCGTGCGTCGCCAACGACCAGCGTGAAATTCAGTGTTGGGGTTTCTATGCGCCCCGAGCCGGACAGCGCCTTTGCGATCAGCGGGGCCAACCCCTCGGCTTCGGGGAAATGAGCCAAGGCACGCAGCGCCTCTGCGGGTGAAACCGGAAATGCCTCGAAACTGGTGACGGTTAGCGGTCCGGGCGTGCCAGAGGCCACCCAGGCCTCGTGCACGGCGACCAGGTTCAACCCCGTTCCGAACCCAAGCTCGGCCACGCGGAACCCCGGCGCGAACCGCGCGGGCAGGTCGTTGCCGGACAGGAACACGTGCCGCGTCTCGGCCAGGCCGTTCTCAAGCGAATAGAACGGATCGTCGAACAGGGTCGAGACCGGCACGCCCTCGCGCCAGTCCAGACTGTGCTCTTCCGTTCTCTGGTTCTCCGCCATCGGCTCGCCTACAACCCGGCCCAACGCGCGGAGACTTAACCGAACGGGGGCCATGCGCAATGAGAGACGTCACCATATTCGGAGCGGGGGCCTTCGGGCTTGCCATCGCCTGGGCCTGCACGGCGCGCGGTGCGTCGGTGCGGGTGATCGACCCGAACGGCGTGGGCAAAGCTGCGTCGAACGGCCTGGTCGGCGCGCTTGCGCCCCATGTGCCCGAAAACTGGAACGACAAGAAAGAGATCCAGTTTCAAAGCCTCGACATGGCCGAGGCGTTCTGGACCGAAGTGGCCGAGATCGCGGGACAGGACCCGGGCTATGCCCGCCTTGGTCGCGTCCAGCCCCTGTTGGACGATCGCGCGGTGGAGCTTGCCCGCGCCCGCGCAGAAACGGCGAAAGAGCTGTGGAAAGGCCGCTACGCGTGGCGCGTGGTCCCGGAGAACGAGGCTGGCATTCCTGTTGTCTCGCCGACCGGGCTTGTGATCCATGACACGTTGACCGCACGGATGCATCCGCGCCGCGCCACCGCCACGCTGGCCGAGGCCCTGCGCCGCAAAGGGGCAGAGATCGCGCCGGAGGGGGACGCCGAAGGCATCGTGATCCACGCCACGGGCGTTGCAGGGCTGGCGGAGCTGAACGGATTGGCCGGGCAGAAGATCATCGGCTCCGCGGTCAAGGGGCAGGCTGCGCTGCTTGATGCCGACCTGCGCGATTGCCCGCAGCTTTTCGCGGATGCCGTCCATATCGTGCCCCACGCGGATGGGACGACGGCCATCGGCTCGACCTCGGAGCGGGAGTTCGACGCGCCCGACACCACCGATGACCAACTGGAGGCCGTGATCGCCAAGGCCCGTGCCGCCTGCCCGGCGCTGGCCGACGCCCCGGTTATCGAACGCTGGGCGGGCCTGCGCCCGCGTGCCCGGTCCCGCGCGCCGATGCTCGGGGCGCACCCGCTGCATGAGGGCCAGTTCATTGCCAATGGCGGGTTCAAGATCGGCTTCGGCATGGCCCCCATCGTGGCCGGGATGATGGCCGATCTTGTCCTCGAAGGCAGGGACACCATCCCCGATCTCTTCAAACCCGAGGCGAGTTTCCGGTGACGGCGCTTCTGCCGGACCTGTCGGCATTTGGCTGGGCGTTTGCCGCGCTGTCCGTCGCCCTCGCCGCCGCCTTGCAGCGGATCACGGGGCAGGGTTTCGGGATGGTCGCCGCCCCGCTTCTGGCGCTGATCGTGCCAAAGCTTTTGCCAACCCTCCTCCTCATCCTCGGGGCTTTTGTCGGGTGGCGCGCCATGCGGGCCGACCGAAGCGCCATTACACTTGCCGAACTGCCGCCAGGCTTCGCGGGCCGGGCGCTTGGCGCGGTTCTGGCGGCATGGCTGGCGGCGGCCCTGATCGGGTCGGAGGGCATAGGGCTTGTCATCGCGGGGATTGTCTATCTCGCCATCGCGCTGTCGCTGATCGGCATACGGATCGCCATATCGCCCCTATCGCTTTTCGGCGCGGGGCTGGCCGCCGGGCTGATGGGGACCCTGACAGCCATCGGCGCACCGCCCATGGCGCTGCTTTACCAGCACGAAGAGCGAACCAGATCGGCGGCGATGCAGAACAGCTTTTTCATGTTCGGCATGATCGTCAGCCTCGCAGCCCTGGCGTGGCAGGGGCTGGTGCGCGCCGAACACGCGATGGCCGCGCTGGCTCTGAGCCCTGCCACCCTTTTCGGGCTTTGGGTGGCCACGCCGCTTTCGCGCCTTCTTCGAAAAACACCCGCACGACCGATTGCCCTTGGCCTTGCCGGAACATCCGCCACGATCCTGCTGATCCGGTCACTGGCAGCAGGTTAGAGCCGCCTTGTTCACGCCCGCGTCGCCTCGGCCTTGAGGCGCATCATCAGTCCCTCAAGCGCCTTGAGGTTGATCTCGTTGATCAGGCGGCCCTCGTCGTCGAACTGGGCATCGGTATTGCCCACCAGCACCTCAGGCCCTTGCAGGATCAGCGGTTGAAACGGAACCAGGGCAAGGCGCAGCGAGAACTGTGTGCGCTCCCCACCCGCACGCCCACCCGCCGCGGACATGATGGCGACCGGCTTGTCCTTCCACGGGTTGCCCTTGGTCCGGCTGACCCAGTCGAGCGCGTTCTTCAGAACACCGGAGAGCGCCTTGTTGTATTCGGGGCCAGCAATCACCACCGCATCGGCCTGCGCGATCTGATCGGCCAGCGCCTGCACCTCGGGCGGGATGCCCTCGGCGTCTTCGAGATCGCCGTCATAGAGCGGCAGGCGAAGGTTGCCGACCACGAACTGCGCCGGGTCGAACAGACGCGCGGCCTCGAGCATCAGCTTTCGATTGTAGGATCCCGCCCGAAGCGAGCCGCAAATTCCCAATAGCCTGCCACTGGACAAGGTCCCATCCTCCGATCACAAACCACCCCGTGAGAGCTATGGCGGGAGAGGGACATGTCCAAGCACCACGGCGGAAAAATCCTGGCGGACCGTTTGGCAAGCCACGGCGTGAAGCGGGTCTTCTCGGTTCCGGGGGAAAGCTTTCTGGCCGCGCTGGATGGCCTTTATGACCATGACATCCAGAATGTCGTCTGCCGACAAGAGGGTGGCGCGGCGATGATGGCCGATGCCTACGGCAAGATGACGGGTGAGCCGGGGGTCCTGTTCGTGACCCGCGGGCCGGGGGCCACCAATGCCAGCGCGGGGCTGCACATCGCCATGCATGACGCCACGCCACTGGTCTGTTTCGTGGGCCAGGTGCCGCTGAAGCACCGCGACCGCGACGTGTTCCAAGAGGTGAACTACCGCGATGTGTTCGGCTCTCTGGTGAAATGGGTGGCAGAAGTCGAGCGCACCGACCGTCTGGCCGAATACGTGGACCGTGCCTTTGCCATCGCACGCTCGGGCCGGCCCGGCCCCGTCGTCATCGCGCTCCCCGAAGATGTGCTGTCGGCCGACGCATCGGCACCCGCCGCGCCCGTCATCGGGGCCAAGCCTGAAAGCAGCCTGTCCGACGCCCATCTTGATCGGATTGCGGAAACGCTGCGCAAGGCCGACCGCCCGATGATCATCGCGGGCGGCTCGCTTTGGAGCGCCGAGGCCGCCGAACAGGCCGCCGCGCTTGCGAAACGGACAGGCGCGCCCATTGCCGTTACCTTCCGCCGACAGGACTATGTCGACAACAATCATCCGAACTACGCGGGCGATCTGGGGGTGGGCATGAACCCCAAGCTCGGCGCGCGTCTGTCGCAGGCCGACGTGATCCTGCTGTTGGGCGCGGAGTTGAACGACATCACCACGAAGGATTTCACCCTGCTCGATCCGGCGACCGCGCCCGAGATCATCCAGATCGCGCCGGACCCGGGAATGCCCAACAAGGTTTATCCGACCGCGCTGTCGCTTGTCTGCGACCCGCGCGACGCCGTGCCCCTGCTGCTGGAGCGTTTGCCCGAGGAACCGGACTCCGACCGTGGCGCCATCGCGGCGCGGGCCGACTACGAGGCGTGGCAGACCCCGCAGGAAACACCGGGCGCGGTGAAGCTGGAGGCGGTGATCTGCTGGCTCCGCGACAACGCCGGGCCGAATACGATCATCACGAACGGGGCCGGGAACTACGCCGCCTTCCTGCACCGCTACCACCGGTTCCGGCAGCACGGCACGCAACTCGCCCCCACCTCGGGGTCGATGGGCTACGGCCTGCCCGCCGCCGTCTCGGCCAAGTTGCAACACCCGGACCGTACGGTCGTCTGCCTCGCCGGGGATGGCTGCCTGCAAATGACGATGCAGGAGCTGTCCACCGCGCGCCAGTACGGGGCAGATATCATCTTGATCGTCGCCAATAACGGGCGCTACGGCACGATCCGCATGCACCAGGAGCGGGAATACCCCGGTCGCGTCTCCGGCACGGAGCTGTTCAACCCCGACTGGGCCGCGCTGGCCGGGGCTTATGGCGGCACAGGGCACACGGTTACCGAAACAGGGCAATTCGCCGAGGCGTTCGAGGCCGCCCGGACAGGCGGGCTCCACATCATCGAATTGCGGCTGGACCCGCAAATGCTGAGCACGACGGCGTCCCTCTGACCTGATCTTTATCCGGGGAAATATGCTGGGGGTTTGGGGGCAAAGCCCCCATCCTCCTTCCAAAGGAAATGCGGCGACAGCCGCGCCGCTGGCTCAGACCCCTGGCGTGGGCTTGTCGCCGAGCATCCGAACCTCGCGCTGCGGGAAGGGGATCGAGATCCCGTTTTCCTGGAACGCATCCCAAAGCGCGAGAAAGACGTTGCCACGAATATTGGTCAGACCCCCGGTCGGGTCGCGGATCCAGAACCGCAGGATGTAATCCACGCTGGAGTCACCAAAGCCGGTGATGTGGCAGACCGGTTTGCGGTCGACCGTCAGCACGCGATCGACCTTCATCGCCGCCTCGATGGCGATCCGGCGCACGAGATGCGGGTCGTCGCCGTAGGACGTGCCGAAATGGATATCGAGGCGGACGAATTCGTCGGTATGGGACCAGTTCACCACCTGGTTGGTGATCAGATCCTCGTTCGGGATCAGGTATTCCTTGCCGTCCCGGGTCACGACACTGGCATAACGGGCGCCAAGCGTCTGGATCCAGCCGAAGGTATCGCCAAGGCTGATCACGTCACCCGGCTTGATCGATTTGTCGAGCAGGATGATGACGCCCGAGACAAGGTTCGACACCACCTTTTGCAGGCCGAAGCCAAGGCCCACGCCGATGGCGCCCGACAGGACAGCCAGACCGGTCAGATCCACGCCCGAGGCCCGCAGGCCGATATAGATCGCCGCGCCGTAAAGCAGGACCTGCATGAACTTGACGACCAGCACCCGCATTGAGGGCGACAGGTCCTCGTTCCGTTCGATCCGCGCGGTGGTGGTCCGGGTCAGGAACCGCGCCGCCATGATCAGCAGCGCGACGATCAGCACGGCCTGCAGCACCCCAAGCAGCGACAGACGTATCCCGCCGAGGTTGAACCCCACCGAATCGAGGATCGCCCCGACCTCTTCCCGAAGGTTCAGGATGGCGATGGTGACGTAGATCCACGCGCCGTATCGCACGAGGCTGCGCAGGACGGGCGAGCGGATCAGCCGCGCGACGACCGCCACGAACAGCCATGCGGTGGCAAGCTCGGCCACGACGGACAGAAGGTAACTGCGCGATGGCCATGTCACTTCGCGCATCACCAGGACCATCGTCCAGACGAGCACAACGAAGAAGATCAGGAACAGCCGCCGATGCACGATCACGAGAATGCGCATCCGCCATGTCGGCCACCCCTCGCGCGAGGCCATCCATGCGCGGATGCGCGGGCCGAAGACACGCGTCAGAAACCACGCGACAAGCACCAGGCCCAGGACGATGGCGACTTGATAGGCATTCCAGGGCCGCAACAGGCCTTCGAGAAACACGCGCCCCTGTGCAAACAAGCCCTCGACCGACGTCGTCAGCTCCTCCATCGGGGTTGCATCGGGCAGGGCGTCCGTCGGCGTCTCTGTCTCGGGCTCCATCGCGGTCCTTTCGGATGTATGCGTTTACCCTAGGGCGCGCTCGGGCCTTCGCCAAGCGTGACCCTTGGCAAGGGGCAAGTGCATGTGTATCTCGACGGCATGATACGGGTTTTCGACATGGACGATCGGGCGCGCCTGCCGTGGCGCTTTTTCGGCGCGCGCCGCAGCGTCCTCGGGCACCTAGGCACGGCCTGACAGCTCAGCCGAACCGACGACCATTTCCCGCCCATCCGGAGACTGACCGATGGCCCCCAAAACACTCTATGACAAGATCTGGGACGCTCACCTCGTGCATGAGGCCGAGGATGGCACCAGCCTGCTTTATATCGACCGCCACCTCGTCCACGAAGTGACCAGCCCGCAGGCCTTTGAAGGGCTGCGCATGACGGGCCGCACGGTGCGCGCACCCGACAAGACGATCGCGGTGCCCGACCATAACGTGCCGACGACCATGGGGCGCGAGGACCCCGAGAAGATGCCCGAGGACAGCCGCATCCAGGTGGCCGCGCTGGACCAGAACGCAAAGGATTTCGGCATCCACTACTACCCGGTGACGGATGTGCGCCAGGGCATCGTGCATATCGTTGGCCCCGAACAGGGCTGGACCCTGCCGGGCATGACCGTGGTCTGCGGTGACAGCCACACCGCGACGCATGGCGCCTTCGGGGCGCTGGCGCACGGCATCGGCACCTCCGAGGTGGAACACGTGCTGGCCACGCAGACGCTGATCCAGAAGAAGTCGAAGAACATGAAGGTCGAGATCACCGGGCAACTGGCGCCGGGCGTCACGGCCAAGGATATCGTCCTGACCATCATCGGCGAGACCGGCACCGCCGGCGGCACCGGCTATGTCATCGAGTATTGCGGCGAGGCGATCCGCTCGCTGTCGATGGAAGGCCGGATGACGATCTGCAACATGGCGATCGAGGGCGGCGCTCGCGCTGGCCTGATCGCACCGGACGAGACGACCTTCGAGTACGTCAAGGGCCGCCCCCATGCGCCGAAGGGCGCCCAGTGGGAAGCCGCGCTGGCGTGGTGGAAGACGCTCTATTCAGACGACAACGCCCATTGGGACAAGGTCGTGACCATCCGTGGCGAGGATATCGCCCCCAGCGTGACCTGGGGCACCTCGCCCGAGGATGTTCTGCCGATCACCGATGTCGTGCCCGCGCCCGAGGACTTCAAAGGCGGCAAGGTCGAGGCGGCCAAGCGCTCGCTCGATTACATGGGGCTGAAGCCCGGCACCCCGCTCAAGGACATCGCCATCGACACGGTGTTCATCGGGTCCTGCACCAATGGCCGGATCGAGGATTTGCGTGCCGCTGCCGCCGTGCTGAAAGGCAAGAAGATCAAGGACGGCATCCGCGCCATGGTCGTGCCCGGCTCGGGCCTTGTCCGTGCCCAGGCCGAGGAAGAGGGTCTGGCCGACATCTTCAAGGAGGCCGGGTTCGAATGGCGGCTTGCGGGCTGTTCCATGTGCCTTGCCATGAACCCCGACCAGCTGGCTCCCGGTGAACGCTGCGCGGCCACCTCGAACCGCAATTTCGAGGGGCGTCAGGGCCGCGGCGGGCGCACCCACCTGATGAGCCCGGCGATGGCGGCGGCCGCCGCCGTGACGGGCCACCTGACGGATGTGCGCGAGTTGATGTGAGACGCGCACGGTCGTGGGATATGCGACCAGCACCCTCTTTCACCGAGTCCAAGAAACGGGGCCGCCCTTGTGCGGCCCCGTTGACGTTTATGGGCGGTGCACATGGCTGATCTTCCCGGCATTGCCAGTTTCTGGATCGGCCCGCGCCTTCGCTGGATCGACAAGCTGTCGCTCGCCAGTTTCGTGGCGCTCGGGCATCCGGTGACGCTGTTTCACACCGGGGAAGCGCCTGCGCCTGGGGTGCCCACCGGCGTCGATCTGGTCCGTGCGGAGGAAATCTGGCCGGAGATCGGCGCATCTATCGCTGGTTTGCCGCCTGCCCCCTTGTCGGATGTCTTCCGTCTGCACCTCATGCAGCGCAGCGAGATGATCTGGGTGGATACCGATGTGATCGCTCTGCGCCCGCTGCGCCCATCCGGGGGCTACTTGATCGGGCGACAGGAAGGGGACTGGGTGAACGGCGCGGTCATGCGGCTTCCGCCCACCTCGCCGGCGCTCAGGATGTTGCTCGCCGCGTTTGACGATCCTGCGGCGGTCTTTCCCTGGCTGGAGCCCGCGCAGCAGGAGGAGATCCGCCGGATTTCACCAGAGCGACGGCAAGCCGAAACCGCGCGCCTTGTCGGGAACGCCTTCGGCCCCATCGCGCAGACATATGCGCTGCAAGCGACCGGAGAGATTGACCACGCCCTTCCGCAAGAGTCGCTGAACCCGATCCCGTGGTGGCTGGGCGATCTGTATTTCGACCCGCGCGGTACACTCGACCATTGGGTGACCAAGAACACGCTTTGCCTGCATCTTTATTCATCTCGCCTCCGCCCGTTCTTCAAACGGCGGCGGCCGCCGAAAGGCTCCCCTCTCGCGCGGATGGCCCGGCGCATCGGCTTCGACGATTTTCGTTAGCCGGGCCGCCCCTCGCGGCGATAGCGCAAAAGCACCGGAACCATCGCCACGGACAGCCCGAGGCACCACAGGCCCATCGCGACGCCCTGCTCCGGAAAGGTCACACCGCGGTCGATCAGCACGCCGGTGATCCCGGGGCCGATGGCGGTCGAGAGGACCATCACCGCCGTGACCGTCGCCCGCACCGCTCCCAGATTGTCGGTGCCGTAGGCGGCGGGCAGAAAAGCGCCCCACAGCGCGCCGGACATGCCTTGGGTGATGCCGAGGATGCCAAGGGCCACAACCCAAAAAGCCGGGGTGGTGGCCGGTCCGATCAGGAACATCGCCAACCCCATCGGGATCAAGAGGATCGGCAGTAACCGCTCCGGTCCGAACCTGTCCGCCGTCCAACCCGCGACCAGTGACATCACCACCGTCGCGCCGGCATAGGCCGGGTAGGCCGGGGCCATGGAAATCAGGCTCCAACCCTTCACCTCGGCGACGTGGGCCTGGTGGAAGAAAACGACCGTGCCAATAAACCCCGGCGTCAGGATCATCGGGATCAGCGCCCAGAACAGCCAGTGGCGCAGCACCTCGGCACGCCGCCAGTGACGCGCGCCCAAGCCGGGGCTGCCGGTGAAGCTGACCTGACCGGTCGGCGCGCGATCCCGCGCGAGCAACCACAGAAGCAGCGGCAGCATGATCGCCATGATGACAAGGGCCGTAACGCCCCAGGTCGCGCGCCAGCCGATCCATCCGATGCACAGGACGACGCCAAGCGGCAGCGCGACCTCCCCCAGCGGATGGCCCAGATTGGCGATGGACACGGCCTTGCCCCGTGTACTGACGAACCATCGGCCCATGGCCGTGATGCCCATATGGGTGAACATCCCCTGCCCACAGAACCGCAGCAAGAAGACGGACACGCCCAACACCCAGACAGACTGGCCCAGGGCCATACCAAGGCAGGCAAGGGCGAAAAGGCCAGAAATCAGCGTGACGAGGCGCGAGAGCGGCATGGTATCGGCAAGCCCGCCCCGGCTGAGCAGCAGGGCCGCCGAGGAAAGGGTCGCGAGGGTGTAGATCCCGCCCCAGTCCCCGTCACTCAGGCCGTAGGCGTCGCGGATGCCACCTGCGAAAAGCGAGATGAACCAGGTCTGTCCGAAAGAGGATCCAAAGGTCAGCAACACGCCGGTGGCAAGCCAGCGTCGGTTTTCAAACAGGAACGCGCGCATGTGTTTCGCCATACGCCTGTCGCGTGGCGGGCGAAACCCCCGTCAGAAGAAGCTCAGAGGATCGTGCGCTCGACCACCCAATAGGCCCCGATGGAGGCGATTATCAGCGAGACCGGGATCGCGATGGCCTTGCGATACCATGCGCGCGACATGAACCAACCCACCAACGAGAACGCGATGAGGATCACCATCAACTGCCCGATCTCGACCCCGATGTTGAAACCGACCAGCGCATAAAGGAACCGGCCCGAGGCGATACCGTAATCCCCCAGCACCGATGCAAACCCCAGCCCGTGCAGCAGGCCGAACACGAAGACCAGCGCCGTGCGCCCCTTGATCGTGCCAAAGCCAAGCGTGTTCTCGATACCGACGAAAACGATGGTCGCCGCGATCAGGGGCTCGACGATACTGGCCGGGACCGTCACCACACCCGTGGCCGCCAGGGCCAGCGTGATGGTATGGGCCACGGTGAAGGCCGTCACCTGCCACAGAAGCGGGCCAAGCTGCGTCGCGAAAAAGAACAAGCCCAACACGAACAGGATATGGTCCAGCCCCAGCGGGACGATGTGTTCGACGCCCGCACCGATATAGCGGAGGAAAACGGCCCCCGCGGTTTCTGTCAGGACGGCGGCGCGGGGCAGTTCGGGCGTCATTTCGCCCACCCCGAGGAACCCCTCGTAGGCGTCCTCGCCTCCGCCGACCTGCCGGGGGATGAACGTCCCGAATTGCGGGGCAAGGCCAACCCGCACGCCCGCCTCACCCGGTGGCAATTCCGCCCCGACCGTCAGGATCGAGTCGCGTGGCAGGTCGAGGTTGCCGACCGCAGGGATCTCGACCGAAACGATGTCGGGCCTGACAAGCTCTCCCTCGACCTCGATCAGAAAGCCGCGCTGGATCCGGGGCCACGCGTCCCGCAGGGCGGCTTCCAGCCGCTCCGGGCCAAGGGTTCGCAAGCGGTCGTAGATCGCGGCCTCGGGCGCATTGTTCGTGTTGTCGATCTCGGCCAGGTCGATCCCTGCGATCAGGCTTTCCAGGGTCACGATCAGGCGCAGCGTGACACGCTCGGCCCCCACTTCGACATCAGCTATGGTGGGGCGGATCTCGTGTGCTGCGGCTGGCAAAACCGTGAGAAGCAATGCCATTGACACAAGCGCGTGGCGAACGACCTTCATAGCCGACATGAAAAAGGATTTCCCGATGATGCGATCTGTTTTCGCCCTGACACTTGCCGCGATTTCCCTCGGCGGCAAGGTCGCGGCGCATGAATTGTGGATCGACCCGGCCGCCTATCGTGTCGATCCCGGCAGCACGGTCGAGGCGCAATTGCGCGTCGGGACGGAGTTTCAGGGCGTGCCGCAGGCCTATATTCCCCGCCGCGCGGTCCGGCTGGATGTTGTCACAGGCGATGAGGTCCGGCCCGTCGATGCGCGGATCGGCGACATGCCGGCCTTCTCGATGGCGGAGATGCCCGAGGGGTTGGCGGTTCTCGTCTATGAGACCACCGCTTTCGATCTGACTTGGGAAACGTGGGAGCAGTTCGTCAGCTTCGTCGAACACAAGGACCTTGGCGATGCCGTGACGATGCAGGCCGAGCGTGGGCTCGACCAGCTCGATGTCCAGGAACACTACTTCCGATTTGCGAAATCCCTGGTCGCCGTGGGCGACGGCGCAGGTGAAGACCGGGTGATGGGATTGCGCACCGAGCTTGTCGCCTTGGCCAACCCCTACACCGACGATCTGTCGAACGGGATGCCCGTGCAACTTTGGCTCGACGGCGCGATCAGGGCCAATACCCAGATCGAATTGTTCAGCGAAGGCCCGGATGGCGAGGTCGAGATCACGCTGCATCGGACCGACGCCGAGGGCATTGCCGTTCTGCCGGTCGAACCCGGGCACGAATACCTGGTCGATGCCGTTGCGATCGAAGCGATGGACCCGGCCGAAGGCGCGGAATGGCGCACCCTATGGGCCAGCCTGACCTTCGAGGTGCCCTAAGACGCTGCCGATCCCTTGCCGATCCCCCGCGCGCACGCTATCGAAGCGCCGGACCGAGAGGAGTGCCAGATGGAAAAGTTCACCAAGCTGACCGGAATCGCCGCGCCGCTGCCGCTGATCAATGTCGACACCGACATGATCATCCCCAAGCAGTTCCTGAAGACGATCAAGCGCTCGGGCCTTGGTGTAAACCTCTTCGACGAAATGCGTTATGACGACAACGGCGAGGAAATCCCCGATTTCGTGCTGAACAAGCCGGCTTATCGCAACGCCCAGATCCTGGTCGCCGGTGACAATTTCGGCTGCGGGTCCTCGCGGGAACACGCGCCCTGGGCGCTTCTGGATTTCGGCATCCGCTGCGTGATCGCGCCCAGCTTTGCGGACATCTTCTTCAACAACTGCTTCAAGAACGGCATTCTGCCGATCGTTCTGCCGCAGGAAGAGGTCGACAAACTGATGGACGATGCCGAACGCGGCGCGAACGCGATCATCAGTGTCGATCTCGAGAACCAGACGATCACCGGCCCTGATGGCGGCTCGATCAGTTTCGACGTAGATCCCTTCCGCAAGCATTGCCTGTTGAACGGCCTCGACGATATCGGGCTGACCCTTGAAAAAGCGCCGTCCATCGACGCGTTCGAAGCGAAATCAGCGCAGGAACGCCCCTGGGTGTAACGCCCCCTGCACATCTAACCTGATGCAATTCGGTGACACTCGCCCCGCCAAAGCGCGGGGCGTTTGCGTCTGAATCCAAGGGTTTGCTTGCCAAAAAAAGGCAGATCTGGGCAACTTTGTGGCAAAAATCGGGCAGGGTGAGCTGCTTTGTGGCCAATTTTCGCAAAATTGGACCCTGCAGGACATTTGCTTGACCAAATTGTTAGCGAGAAGTCGGGGTAACCGGCTCTTGATGTTGAGGTAGAGGTAGTGATTTCTCAGCTTGCAGGTGCTGTGCTGAGGGCGTTCATCACGTTGATCGTGATCGCGACCCCCGCGCTTATGATCCCCGGGACAACGCCCGAGGGTGCCCAGATGGTCATGCTGGTCGGCCTGACCTTGGCGGTTTTCATCGGTGTCGAATACGCCGCGGTTTTTCCGGGCCTCGTCGAATTTCGCGATGCCCCGCCCTTCAACCGGGTGCGCATCCTGTCGCTGTTTCTGTCCCTTTTCCTGCTCAGCATCGTGGTCACGGCGGAACAGGGGCAATCCAGCCTCGCGCTGATCGTCAACGCGTTTGGCCTGATGATTTCGCGCGCCCTCGACTTTCCGTTCAGTCCGATGAACCTCATCCTTGAACAGTTGCCGGAGGGGATCGACCCGTTCCTGCTGGACAAGATCCGCGGAATGGCCGGCATCTCTTTGCTGGTGGCCGTGGTCTCCATGATCGTGTTCGCGCTGCTGGTGCGGTTGCATCAATGGCCGGCACGGGGGTTCGCCTTCAACGTCTGGGTAAATTTACCAACCTTCGATCCGACGACTGGCGGCGACATCATCAAGCGCCTGCGCCGGGACAGCCGCGTTAACCTTATCTTAGGCTTTTGCACCCCTTTCCTTCTGCCGGTGGTGGCGGTCCTTGCGGCCAACCATATCGACGCGGCCGTGCTCTCGTCGCCGCACACCTTGGTCTGGGGTCTGACGCTGTGGACATTCATACCGCTCAGCATGTTGATGCGCGGCCTCGCCATGGGTCGGATCGCGGACATGATCGCGCAGCGCCGCGCCCGGCTGACGGCAGCCATCGGCGCCGACGCGCCCAAATCGGTCGCTATGCCTGGCTAACGGTTGCACTCCTGCTGACCGCGGGCCCGACGACAGCCGAAGATCTGAGACTCGCGCAATACCATACGGACCTGTCGCGCCGCGGCCCAGGCCTGCTGCTGCGCGATATCCTGTCCGGCGATGACCCTCAGGTTCTGGCAACGCTCTCGGTGATCGCCGCTGCCCAAGCCGATATACTCCTGCTCCAGGGCATCGACAGCGACGCTGGCGGCGCAACTGCAGGCGCGCTGGCCGGGGTGCTGGCCGAGCGTGGCCTCGCCTATCCGCATCACCTGTCCTTGCCGGTGAATTCAGGCGTGCCGACGGGCCACGACATTGACGGGGATGGGATATCGACCGGGCCACGCGATGCCCATGGATATGGCTGGTTCACCGGGCAGGGCGGCATGATGCTCTTGTCCCGGTTCCCGGTCGAAGCCGTCCGCGACTTCAGCAGCTTTCTTTGGGCGGACCTTCCGGACAGTTCAGCCGCATTGGTCACACCAGACGAGGCACTGGATGTCTTACGACTGCATTCTGTCGCGGCTTGGGATGTGGCCGTTCTGGTCAACGGCAGGCCATTCCACATTCTCGCAAGCCACGCCTCGACGCCTGTCTTTGACGGGCCGGAGGATCGCAACGGCCTGCGCAACGCGGATGAACTGCGATTCTGGTCGCTTTATTTGGATGGATGGACCCCCAATGGCGCCGCCTTTGACGCGCCGGACTTCGCCTTGATGGGAACGCTCAATGTCGACCCCGAGCGCGGAGAGGGGCAGCGTGAGGCCTTGCGCAATCTGCTGGCGCATCGCGCGCTGCAAGACCCACGGCCGACGCGGGCCGATGGCGGCACCGCAACCGCTGATTGGACCGACCCGGTACCCGGCGACTTGCGTGTCGATTACATCCTGCCGTCTGCAATTCTTGCAGTTGGCGCCGCGCGTGTCCTCTGGCCGGATGGCACGGAACCGGACGATCTGGGCGAGGCCGTTGAAACGGCGTCTGACCACCGGCTTGTCTTCGTCGATATCGATTTCTGACCTCTCGTTTCGGCACGCCCTTGGCCCGTGCGTTTCTTGACCCTTCCGACGCGGCAGGCTAGGCGACAGCAACGCTTCTTGAACAAGGAACATCGCGCCATGACGAACCGCTCTCTCCTGATCCTTCCCGGCGATGGGATCGGCCCCGAAGTGATGGCCGAGGTGCGCAAGATCATCGACTGGTTCGGGACGCAGGGCATTGCGTTCGACGTCAGCGAGGACCTCGTCGGAGGCGCGGCCTATGACGCGCATGGCACACCGCTGCATGACGACACGATGGCAAAGGCGCAGGAGGTCGACGCCGTCCTGCTAGGCGCCGTGGGTGGACCGAAATACGATGTGCTGGATTTCAGCGTGAAGCCCGAGCGCGGCCTGCTGCGCCTGCGCAAGGAGATGGACCTTTACGCAAACCTGCGCCCGGCCCAGTGTTTCGATGCGCTGGCGGATTTCTCGTCGCTGAAGAAGGACGTCGTGGCCGGGCTCGACATCATGATCGTGCGCGAGCTGACCTCGGGCGTCTATTTCGGCGAGCCGCGTGGCATCCACAAGGAAGGCAACGAGCGCGTCGGCATCAACACGCAGCGCTACACCGAAAGCGAGATCGCGCGCGTGGCCCGCTCGGCCTTCGAACTGGCGCGCAAGCGCGGCAACAAGGTCTGCTCGATGGAGAAGGCCAACGTGATGGAATCGGGCATCCTGTGGCGCGACGTGGTGCAGGAGGTGCACGATGCCGAATACCCCGATGTCGAGCTGTCGCACATGTACGCCGACGCCGGCGCCATGCAGCTGACCCGCTGGCCCAAGCAGTTCGACGTGATTGTGACCGACAACCTGTTCGGCGACCTCCTCTCGGACCTTGCCGCGATGCTGACCGGCAGCCTTGGCATGCTGCCTTCGGCCAGCCTTGGCGCGCCGATGGCCAATGGCCGGCCCAAGGCGCTGTACGAGCCGGTGCACGGCTCGGCCCCCGACATCGCCGGTCAGGGCAAGGCGAACCCGATTGCCTGCATCCTGAGCTTTGCGATGGCGCTGCGCTACTCTTTCGACCTCGGCGACGAGGCCGACAAGGTGGAGAAGGCCGTCGAGGCCGTTCTGGCCGATGGTCTGCGCACTGCCGATCTTTTGGGCGAAGAGGGCACCACCCCGGTCAGCACTGCCGAAATGGGCGACGCCATCGTCGCGAAACTGGCCGCAAGCTGATGTTTCCGGCGGGCGGGGGTTTACGCGCCTGCCCACCTGCGAAAGGCTCGGGCCACGATGTCCGACAACAGTCATCTCAAAGGCGTTCTGCTGGCGCTGGTCGCCTTCGGGGTTTTCTCGACCCATGACGTGGTCGTCAAATATCTTGGCGGGTCGTACTCGCCCTTTCAGATCGTGTTCTTCAGCGTGCTGTTCGGGTTCCCGCTGGTCACGATCATGCTTCTCAGGGACCGGGCCGAGGCGAACCTGATCCCCAGGCATCCCGTCTGGGCCGCAGCGCGCACCTTGGCAGCAGTCGTCACCGGTGCCTGCGCCTTCTACGCCTTTTCGGTGCTGCCGCTTGCGCAGGTCTACGCCATTCTCTTCGCCTCGCCCCTGCTGATCACGGTGATGGCGATTCCGCTGCTGGGGGAACGCGTCGGCATTCGCCGTGGTCTAGCCGTGGCCGTTGGGCTTGCCGGGGTCATCGTGGTTCTGCAACCGGGTCAAACCGAATTGACCGCCGGGCATGGCGCGGCCCTGCTGGCGGCATGCACGGGTGCCTTCGCCTCGATCGTCGTGAGGAAGATCGGGCGCGATGAACGGCCCGTCGTTCTGATCCTCTACCCGATGATGGCGAACTTCATCCTGATGGGGGCGGCCCTGCCCTTCGTCTATCAGCCCATGGCAGGGCAGGACGTGGCCGGGCTTGCCGTGATCGCGGCCTTTGCCCTGATCGGGTCCAGTTGCCTGATTTTCGCCTACCGCCACGCACCGGCGATCATGGTCGCGCCGATGCAATATTCGCAGATTCTCTGGGCCACGCTGTACGGGGTGCTCTTGTTCGACGAGGCGCTAGATCGGGCCACGCTGATCGGGGTTTTGATCATCATCGCATCCGGACTCTACATCGTCTTGCGCGAGGAACGGCGCGGCGCGTCTTCCTCCACGCCGGTTCTGCGCACACGCCAGCGGCCGGGCATCCCCGGCGCGCCCCGAATTTCACCGTTTCTGCGGGATAAGCGGCGCGACGACGACCGCGACGCCTAGTCGTGCGAACCCCCTTGCAAAGGCCTGCGCACGGCGCTATCCCGCGCGGCACGGTCGGAGTGTAGCTCAGCCTGGTAGAGCACTGTCTTCGGGAGGCAGGGGTCGGAGGTTCGAATCCTCTCACTCCGACCAGATTTCAAAAGAAATGACGACGCTGCACATTGGGGGTCTTCGGTTCCCTGATCCTCAGGCCATTTCGTCATGGCTGCGTCACCTCTTTCAGTACTCCAATGCACCAGCTGCTTTTCCAAGATGGTGACGGCCGGAGACCTCTGCGATTCCAGCCAAGCGTCCGGGCCGCGTCGAATGACGGCTCGCACCCTCACCCCATGGCATCGACCACGGGCGTTGCCTCGGGCCCCAGCCCGTTCAGATGCGCCACGTTGCAAAACGCCTGCCGCAGGCGCGCAAGAACCTCCGAACGGGACGATACCTGGCGCTGGACCAGTCCGACGCGCCGCGTGATGGCGCCATCGCAGAAGGGGCGCGTGTGCAGCGTATCGGCGCCTGCGGTCAGAAGTGCGATCTTCGGGACGATCGCCACCCCCAACCCCGCCTGAACGAAGCCGATCACGGACGGCATCGTGTTGGTTGCCACGATTTCCCTGGGCGACACCGGTAGCGCCGCAAGTTCCGTATCAATCTGGCGCGACAACGGCACCTCGGTCACGTAGCGCACGAATGGGAGGTCGGTGAGCAACGACAGGTCGCTCCGCCACGCCTCGTCCGGTGGCGCGATCAGGACAAGCGGCTCGGTCAGGACCGGGCTCCAGGACAGGCTGGCAGGAACACCGACATTCTCAGCCACCAGCGCCGCGTCCAAGCGTCCGGCCGCGACGTCCGACATGAGCCGCTCGGACATGCCGACCGTGAGTTCGAAGGACAAATCGCGATAGACGTCCCGCATCTCGGCGAAGGCCTGGGGCACAAGATGCATCGAAACCGTGCGGATCGCCCCAAAATTAAGCATGCCCGCGGTGCGACCACCGGAAATCGCCAGGCGGGCCTCGGTGATTGTCTGCACCACCTGGCGGGCTGCACGCACCAGTTCCTCGCCTTTGGCGTTCAGTTGTCGGGGACGCTTCTTCCGGTCGAAAATCTGAACACCGAACTCCCCCTCAAGTGCTTGAATTTGCTGACCTACAGCCGATGGAGTCAGATTGACCACAGCGGCGGCAGCCGAGAAGCTCCCGGTGTCTGCGACGGCGACAAGGGTTTGAAGTTGGCGAACATCCATACCCAATACTGAAGATATGCTTCATAAAAATGCAAAAAGAAATCGTTTCCTGAAGAACTTCTTGTGCAGTTACCGATGGTGCGAGCCCGAGTCTTGGGCACCTGCCCAGGAAATGACGCCAAGCCAAAGGAGACCAACATGACCATTTTTTCGCGCAGTGTCGCAGCCGCGGGACTTGCCGTTGCAAGTCTGACGGCCCCTGTCATGGCACAGGAATATCCGAGCCAGCCGGTGGAATTCATCGTGCCATGGTCGCCTGGCGGCGGCAGCGACACGCTGATGCGGATCGTCGCCAACAACGTGACACCGTATCTCGGCGTTGAAATGCCGGTGATCAACATGCCCGGCGTCGGCGGCACTGTCGGCCTGACCGAGGCATCGCGCCGCGATGCGGACGGCTACACGATCAGCCAGGTGCACGAAGGACTTCTGGCCGCGACCGCGACCGGCCTGACCGATCTTGCCTGGGACGATTTCGACCACATCGCCCTGCTGACGGCGTCGCCCCAGTACCTCGTTGCGGCTGCGGATCAGCCCTTCGACACGATGGAAGGGCTGGTGGAATACGCTCAGGCCAACCCGGGTGAGTTGACCATCGGGGTAACGCTGGGCGGCGTTCCGCACCTGCACGCGGCCATGATCGCCGAGGCCTTTGACATCGAATGGCGCTACGTCGGTTACGAGGGCACAGGCGAGCGTATCCGCGCACTTGTCGGCGGCAACCTTGATCTCGCCATCGGCGATGTCGCGTCTTCGCTCCAGTTTGCCGAGAACGGCGACCTGGTGTTCCTCGCCACCGGCGCGACCGAGCGGATGGAACAGACGCCGGACGTTCCGACATTCATGGAACTGGGCACCGATCTCGACCTGTCGATCACCCGCGGCATTGTGATGCCGGCCGGTTCCCCCGAAGAGGCGCAGGCCACGCTTGAGGCCGCGCTGATGGAACTGTCGCAGGACGAGGCATTCATCGAGCAGATCAACAACGCCGGGGCCGACGTGGCCTTCCGCGGTCGCGAAGCCTACTCGGCCTATCTCGCCAACCTGGCGGCCACGGTCGATCGCCTTGCAGAAGTGATCGCGCCTTGAGCCAGGACGTCCCCAGGACACCGTCGCAGGAGGCGGGCGAGATCGCCCGGCTCCTGTCCTACGTCGCCTTGCTGGCCGTTTCGGCGGGTCTGTTCCTCGAGGCACGCGCGATGCCGACCTCGCGCTTTGAAGTCCTTGGCGCGGGTGCCTTCCCAATGCTGGTTCACGGCTGCCTCAGCCTTTTGCTCGTTGCATCCATCATCGCGTCACTGCGCAAAATACCGGTCGGGGCCTACGCTGCTTTCGCCTCTGCCACCGCGCAATGGGTTCGTGAAAAGCGGCTTGTCGTGTTCCTTTTCGTTTGCCTCGCGGTCTACGTCACATCCATGCCGGTCATCGGCTACCCGGTTGCGACCCTGCTGTTCCTGCTTGTTCTTCAGATCACGCTTGCGCCCAAGACCCGCATGGCAATCGCTACAGCACTCATCTTGTCGCTGGTGTTTTCCTTCGGCCTGAACTGGCTCTTTGCCGAGGTTTTCAACGTTTTCCTGCCGAGGGGGCGCTAAGGCATGGACGCGTTTTTGCTTGGGGCCTCCGAGGTTCTGTCGCTGACGACGCTGGCCATGATGCTGGCGGGTGCAATTGCGGGGATCATCGCCGCCGCAATCCCCGGTTTCACCGTGACCATGGCGATCGTGCTGACGCTTCCGTTGACCTTCACCATGGACCCTTTGCAGGGCATCTCGGTGATGCTGTCGGTCTATGTTGGCGGATACACCGGCGGTCTGATTTCCGCGGCGCTGCTTGGCATTCCGGGCACACCGTCCTCCGTCGCCACGACGTTCGACGCCTTCCCGATGGCGCGCAAGGGCGAGCCTGGCCGCGCCTTGTCGCTGGGGGTCTGGGCCTCGTTCTTCGGCACGATCATCTCGACCATCGTGCTGATCATCGCGGCGCCACCGCTTGCAATATTCGCCGTGCGACTGGGCCCGTGGGAGTATTTCTCTCTGATCGTTTTTGCCCTGACCATCGTGGCGAGCCTTGTTGGAAACTCTCTGCAACGCGGGCTGATCGCGGCCCTCATTGGCCTTGCGATTTCGACAGTGGGCGCCGATCCGATCATGGGGCGGCCGCGCTTCGACATGGGGTGGGAACTTCTGGCCGCCGGGCTGCCCTTCCTCGTCGTTCTGATCGGGATTTTCGCGATCTCCCAATTGGCTTCCGAGGTCGAGGACGCCGAGGCCATCAAACGCGGCGAACGCCTCGTCGATGGCGAGATCGAGTTCAAGACATGGGCCGTGATGCGCGAGGTTCTGATGCGCCCGGTCAACCTGGTGCGGTCGTCTATCGTGGGGGTGGCCATCGGTGCGCTGCCGGGCGCGGGTGGGTCGATCGCCAATCTCGTCGCCTATGACCAGGCCAAGCGGGCCTCCAAGACGCCGGAGGAGTTCGGCAAGGGAACACCGGACGGTGTTGTCGCCTCCGAGGCCGGCAACTCGGCCACGGCAGGTGGCGGCCTCATTCCCCTGATTTCGCTTGGCATTCCAGGGTCTGCCGTTGACGCGATCCTCATGGCTTCGCTCATGGTGCATGGCATTTCGGTTGGGCCGCGGCTGATCATGGACAATGCCGACCTTGTCTATGGCATGTTCCTCGCCATGGCCGTGTCCAGCCTGATGATGCTGGTGGTCTGTGTGCTGTCGATGCGCGCCTTTCTTCGGGTGGCGGAGGTGCCAAAATGGGTCGTGGTACCGGTGGTGCTCGTGTGCTGCGTCGTGGGCTCTTTCGCGCTCAACAACCGCGTGACGGATCTCTACCTGCTGGCTGCGGTGGGCCTCTTGGGGTATGCACTCAAGGCGCTTGAGTATCCGCTGGCCCCGCTGGTCCTGGGCGTCATCCTCGGGCCGATCGCCGAGACCAACCTGCGCCGCGCGCTCATGACAGAACCCGACTGGACCCTGTTTGTGACGCGCCCCGTCAGCCTGGTCTTCCTGATCGCGGCGGTCCTTTCGGTGGCTTGGGCCATTCGGGGCATCCTGAAATCCAGAAACGAAGCAAGAACCGGGAAGGATCCCATCTGATGCCATTTCGTCACGATGCTCTTTATGCGTCTCGGCGCTCGCCTGTCCTTGCGGACAACCTCGTGTCCACCTCGCATCCGCTGGCCGCACAGGCAGGCCTGTCGATGCTGGCCCGTGGGGGCAACGCGGTGGACGCAGCTCTTGCCGCTGCCGCGACCCTTACGGTGGTCGAGCCGACCGGCAACGGGCTGGGCTCGGATGCCTTTTGCATCCTTTGGGACGGCAAGGAGTTGCACGGCCTGAACGCCTCGGGCGGAGCGCCTGCAGGCTGGACGCCCGAGCGCTTCAAAGGACAGGACTCCATGCCTTTCCGCGGTTGGGAAAGCGTCACCGTTCCCGGTGCCGTCGCCGCCTGGGCCGCGCTGAGTGATCGTTTCGGCAAGCTTGATCTTGCAACTGTATTGGCCCCCGCAATCAGTTACGCCGAGGACGGGTTTCTTGTCTCGCCGGTGATCGGCGCGCTTTGGGCGCGAGGCGCCGAAATCCTTTCGGACCAACCGGGCTTCGCGCAGTCCTTCATGCCGGGTGGACGGGCGCCGGTCGCGGGCGAGCGCTTTCGCCATCCGGATCAAGCCCAAAGCCTGAGGATGATCGCCGACACAAAGGGCCGGTCTTTCTATGAAGGCCCGCTCGCGGAAAAGATCGCGGGCTTCGCACGCGAACACGGTGCAGCGCTGTCCGAGGCCGATCTCGCAGCCTACCAGCCCGAGTGGTGTGGCACGATCTCGACCGATTTCGATGCGAATACGCTCCACGAGATCCCGCCAAATGGCCAAGGGATCGCCGCATTGATGGCGCTGGGCATGTTGCGGCACACCGGCCTGCGCGATCTCGACGTCGATGACCCGCGCGCGCTGCATCTGCAGATCGAAGCGATCAAGCTGGCATTTGCGGACCTCCACGCCTACGTCGCCGACCGCCGTTACATGACCACCTGCACGCCCGAAGACCTGATCGACACCGGCTACCTCGCGGAGCGCGCCAAACTGATCGACATTGACCGGGCGCAGGATTACGGGCCCGGGGCGCCTCGTCATGGCGGAACGGTCTACCTGACGACGGCAGACGCGTCGGGAATGATGGTGTCCTTCATCCAGTCGAACTATTCCGGTTTCGGCTCGGGCGTCGTTGTTCCGGACACGGGGATAAGCCTTCAGAACCGGGGCGCCGGCTTCTCCCTTATCCCGGGACATCCCAACGAGGTCGCGCCGGGCAAGCGGCCGTTCCATACCATCATACCCGGCTTCCTGATGCAGAACGGCGCCCCCAAGATGAGCTTCGGCGTGATGGGTGGCCCGATGCAGGCGCAGGGTCATGTGCAGATGGTGCTTCGCACCCAGCTTTGGGATCAAGACGTGCAAACCGCCGTCGATGCACCGCGCTGGCGCTTTGTCAGTGGACGCGAGGTGGCCTGCGAAGAGGCGCTGCCGCGTGCGACCCGTGAGGAACTTGAACAGCTCGGCCACGAGATCTCGGTCGAAGCGCCCGACAGCGCCTTCGGCTTTGGCGGAGCCCAGTTGATCGAGCGGCTGGAGGGCGGAGGCTACGCCGCCGGGTCGGACCCGAGAAAGGACGGCGCCGCGCAGGGTTTCTGACGTTTCGTCTCTGCCGTTCGCGGGAACCGGATTTCTTCCGGGTGATCGTGCTCTTGCGGTCCAAAGCGGCGCGTGCCATCCGCCAGCTTCTCCTTGCGCGACGGGAACCGGAGTGGGTTACAGAACCGATATGTCCACGGATGTCGTCATCATAGGCGGCGGCCTTGCAGGCCTGGCGCTCGCTTCCCGCATGGTGAAGGCCGGGCTCTCATTCCAGCTGTTCGAGGCACGGCCGCACTTCGGTGGTCGTATCGCGGCTCTTGAAGGGCCAAGCGGTCGTGTCGACCTCGGACCATCCTGGTTCTGGCCCGGTCAACCTCGCATCGCCCAACTGATCGCCGAACTGGGCCTTCAGGCCTTTCCTCAGCATGCCGCCGGCGAGATCCTGTTCGAGGACACCACGGGCAAGGTGCATCGCGGTGTCGGGTTCGCGTCGATGGAGGGCTCGTTTCGTGTCGATGGCGGGATGATCGGCCTTATCGAGGGGTTGGTCGCAACCCTGCCAAAAGACCGACTGCACCTGTCCTGCGCCGCCGAGATGATTGGGAATGGCATGGTCCAGCTGTCAGAAGGGCGCCACTGTTCGGCTCGCCACGTGGCGCTGGCTATCCCACCTCGCCTCGCCGCCGGGCTGCGATATGACCCGCCGCTTCCCGAGGCAGCCCAAGTGGCGCTGGCCACGATCCCGACCTGGATGGCCGGCCATGCCAAGTTTGTCGCGACCTACGATCACCCGTTCTGGCGCGACAAGGGCCTTTCAGGCGACGCGATGAGCCGAAACGGGCCACTTGCCGAGATCCACGATGCCAGCGGCGTCGAGGGCAGCCCTGCCGCGCTGTTCGGGTTCGTCGGTGTGCCCGCCACCGCTCGCAAGGAACATGCCGCCAAGATCAAGGAAATGGCCCTGCAACAACTCGCGCGGTTCTTCGGGCCCGACGCCGCGCAGCCGAAGCAAGTGAGATTGCAGGACTGGGCCTGTGAGCCGTGGACCGCGACACCCGCGGATCATACGCCCCCTCAAGGGCACCCGGACTACGGACTGCTACCATCGCTTGTCGGGGTTGCAGATGGTCGCCTCCACTTCGCCGCGACCGAAACCGCCCCGGAAATGGGAGGTCTGATGGAAGGGGCGCTGGCCTCTGCAGAGCGCGTGGCGCGAATAATCATCGAAGACATGGGTGCAGCAGCAACGCCAGGCTGAACCGCCCGAGCGGATGACGCCAGTCTTGCTTACTAATGACATCCATCATCCGTGACCGCCCGCGTCCGGTGCGCGGATCACGCGAAGAAACCTTGGGCCTCGGCTGGGCTACCATCTTTCTTCCTTTTTCGGCTGCCCACCACCACCCAAGGCCGGCGCGATCCCCTGCTCCGACGCGGCAAAGGTGGCGCCGAACCCGGTTGCAGGGTTGACCCCGGCGCGGATACGGGGACGATCAGCACCGGGAAGAGCAACACGACAACAGGGACGGATCAGATGACCATGAAAGCTACTCTACTCCTGGCCTCGATGATTGCGCTTGGAAGCGCGGCGTCCGCCGAGACACGCATCGGGATGATCACGACGCTTTCGGGAGGGGGCGCATCGCTCGGCATCGACGTGCGCGACGGTTTCCTGCTCGCGCTGGAGCAATCGGGCCGCGACGATATCGAAATGATCATCGAAGACGACGAGCGAGCGCCTGACGTCGCCGTTCAACTCGCCGATCGGATGATCCAGGCCGAGGACGTGGATATCATGACCGGCATCATCTGGTCGAACCTGGCCATGGCCGTCGTGCCCTCCGTGACGGCGCAGGATGTGTTCTACCTGTCACCCAACGCAGGCCCCTCGCAACTGGCGGGGCGCGGCTGCCATCCGAACTATTTCAACGTGGCCTGGCAGAACGACAATCTGCACGAGGCCGCGGGCGCCTATGCCAATACGGCGGGCTACACGAACAGCTTCATCCTGGCACCGAACTACCCCGCCGGTCAGGACGCCCTGTCGGGGTATCAGCGGTTCTACGAAGGTGAGCTGGCCGGGGAGCTATACACGCAGTTGGGCCAGACGGACTACGCCGCCGAGATCGCCCAGATCCGGGCCTCGGGTGCGGACAGCGTGTTCTTCTTCCTGCCGGGTGGCATGGGCATCTCGTTCCTGCGGCAGTATGCGGATAGTGGGCTTGATATCCCCGTAATCGGACCGGCCTTCTCGTTCGATCAGGGCATTTTGCAGGCAGTCGGCGCGGATGCCCTTGGCGTCGTCAACACCTCGCAATGGTCGCCCGATCTTGAGAACGAAGCGAACGTGGCCTTCGTTTCCGCCTTCGAAGAGGCCTATGGCCGTATCCCGTCGCTTTATGCCAGCCAGGGCTTCGACACCGCGAACCTGATCCTCTCGGCCCTTGAGGTCGCGGACCCCAACGACGATCCGGACGCCTTCCGCGAGGCGCTGCGCGCGGCCGATTTCGCCTCGACCCGTGGTGAATTCACCTTTGGACCGAACCACCACCCCATCCAGGATATCTACGTCCGCGAGGTGGTGCAGGACGGTGAGATCTTCACCAACCGTCTCATCGGCGTGGCCCTGGAAGATCGCGGCGACGCCTATGCAGACGACTGTTCGATGTGATCCACGGTTAGAGTGAAACACTGGGGCCGGTCCGCAGGGGCCGGCCCCAACGCTTGAGGTAAGGTCAATATGTCCGCGATCCTGATCGTCGAACAGGTGCTGAACGGGCTTCAGTTCGGGGTCATGCTGTTCCTGATGGCTGCGGGCCTGACGCTGATCTTCGGCGTGATGGGGCTGATCAACCTCGCCCATGGGTCGCTCTACATGATTGGCGCATTCATTGCTGCGACGGTTGCGGGGCTGACGGGCTCGTTTCTGCTGGCCGTCGTCGCGGCGATGGCAGCCGGGGCCATGGCGGGCGCACTCATTGAGATGACCGTGATCAGGCGGCTCTACCATACCGACCACCTCGACCAGGTGCTTGCGACCTTCGCCTTGATCCTCATCTTCTCCGAGGGGACGCGGGCGCTGTTTGGGTCTTTCCCCCTCTACCTCGACACGCCTGCTTTGCTGTCAGGGCCGGTAACCCTGCCGGGCGGCATCGAATACCCGCGCTACCGGCTGGCGCTGATCGCGGCGGGGCTGGCCGTGGCGCTTGGCCTCTGGCTGCTGATTGCGAAGACCCGCATCGGCATCCAGATCCGCGCGGGTGAGAACGACCGCGAGATGATCGCCGCGCTCGGCGTGGATATCCGCACGCTTTACACCTTCGTATTCGCCTTGGGGGCCGCCCTCGCGGGTTTGGCCGGGGCGTTGGTCGGTGCAATTCAGTCGGTGCAGGTCGGCATGGGGGAACCCGTGCTGATCCTTGCCTTCGTGGTTATCGTGATTGGCGGCATCGGCTCGATCAAGGGGGCCTTCGTCGGGGCCCTGATCGTGGGCCTGACGGACACGTTGGGCGGTGTCTTCCTGCCAGAGCTCTTCAAGCTGTTCATGGAGCCGGCGTCGGCCACGCAGATCGGCGCCTCGCTGTCGTCGATGGCCATTTACCTGCTGATGGCGGCCGTGCTGATCTGGCGTCCGACCGGCCTGTTCGGGGTGCGCACATGACCCGCGAAGGTTACGTCAACTCTGCCCTTGTCGCGGCGCTGATCGGTGTGCCGCTCTGGGCGCATGTCGCGGGCGAGCCCTTCACGATCACGCTGGCCACACGTGCGGTGATCTTTGCGCTTGCAGCCGTCGGCTTGAACCTTGCCCTCGGGCTGGGCGGGCTGGTCTCGCTGGGTCATGCGGTATTTTTCGGGATCGGCGGCTATGCCATGGGCATCCTCGCCTATCACGCCCAGATCTATTCACCGATGTTCCCCGACACGCTGGCGATCGAGGGGACGAAATCCATGCCGGTGATCTGGCTGGTGGCCATCCTCTGCTCGGCGCTCGCGGCGTTCGTGATCGGGCTTTTGTCCCTGCGCACCACGGGGGTCTATTTCATCATGATCACCTTGGCCTTCGGTCAGATGTTCTACTACTTCACCATCTCCTGGAGCGCGTATGGCGGCGAGGACGGGCTGTCGATCTACATTCGCAACAGCTTTCCCGGTCTGAACACGCTCGTCCCGATCCAGTTCTACGCCCTCTGTTTCGCGCTGCTCGGTGGGGCGCTCTGGCTCTCGGCCCGCATCGCGCGATCGCCCTTCGGGTTGATGCTGAACGCGTCGCGCCAGGTGCCGCACCGGGTCGAAACCGTGGGCCTGAACGGGCAAAGGGCGAAACTGCTGGCTTTCGTCATCTCGGGCGCGATCACCGGCCTGGCCGGCGCGCTCTTTGCCGATCTCAACCGCTTCGTCAGCCCCACCATGTTCAGCTGGCACATGTCGGGCGAGATCATGATCTTCGTGATCCTGGGTGGTGTCGCCCGCCTGTTCGGGCCGGTGGCGGGTGCCGTTCTGTTCGTCGCGATGGAGCATGTCCTGGGCGACCTGAGCGACTACTGGCACATCTACCTCGGGGCCGTGCTGCTCGGCATCGTGCTGTTTGCCCGCGGGGGTGTGATCGGGCTTCTGGCAGGGCAGGCAAAAGGCCATGACTGAACCGGTTCTCGATATTCGCGGCCTGACGAAGCATTTCGGCGCACTCGTGGTGTCGGACGAGATCGACCTCAGCCTGAGGCCCGGCGAGATTCATGCCGTGATCGGCCCGAACGGCGCTGGCAAAAGCACGCTGATCGCGCAGATTTGCGGCACGCTTGCGCCCGACGCCGGAGTGATCCGCCTGAACGGGCAAGACGTGACACGCCTGCCGACGCGGGCCCGCGCCCGGATGGGCCTTGCGCGGACCTTCCAGATCTCGGCGCTGGCGATGGAGGATACCGTCCTGCAAAACGCGATGCTGGGGGCCTTGGGGGCGGCGGGCAACCCGTGGCGTCTGTTCAGCCGGGCGATCTCGGACAAGGCCTTGCGCGCATCGGCAGAGGCGGCGCTCGACCGGGTCGGTTTGCTGGACAAGGCCGCGATGCGCACGTCCGACCTCAGCCACGGGGAACGGCGGCAGCTGGAAGTTGCAGTCGCGCTGACATTGAAACCGGCGGCATTCGTGATGGACGAACCCATGGCCGGCCTTGGCGCCGAAGGCGGGCAGCGGATGACCGCCCTGCTTGACCAACTCCGGCACGAAGCGCCGATCCTGCTGGTCGAACATGACATGGACGCCGTCTTTGCCTTGGCCGACCGGATCAGTGTGCTGGTCTACGGCCGCATCATCGCCAGCGGTCCGCCGGACGCGATCCGCACCGATGCCGCCGTGCGCGACGCCTACCTGGGAGAAGACGCGTGACGCTCCTGACCCTTGAAAACGTCACGGCCAGTTACGGCACCAGCCAGGCCCTGTTTGGCATGACCCTCAGCATCGATCAGGGCGAGGCGGTCGCCATGATGGGGCGAAACGGCATGGGCAAGACCACGACGGTGAAAACGGTCTGCCGGATGCTGCCAGCCGAGGGGCAAATCGGTTTCGACGGGCGCGACCTTACCCGGCTGTCCAGCCATCAGGCCGCACGGCTGGGGATCGGGCTGGTGCCAGAAGGACGGCGCTGTTTCCGCGACCTCACCGTGGAGGAAAACCTGCTTGTCGCCGCACGGCCCGGACACTGGGACCTTGCGCGCGTCTTCGCGCTTTTCCCGCGCTTGGGTGAGCGGAAGAAGCAACGCGCCTCGACGCTGTCGGGCGGCGAACAGCAGATGCTCGCAATCGGTCGCGCGCTGATGACGAACCCACGTCTGCTGATCCTCGATGAAGCGACCGAGGGGCTCGCCCCGCTCATCCGCGCCGAAATTTGGGAAGCTGTCGCGCGGCTCAAGGCCGAGACAGGTCTCGCGCTGCTAGTCATCGACAAAACGCTGAAGGAGCTACGGCAAGTTGCCGACCGGGCTATCCTGATCACCCGCGGCAAGGTGGCCTGGGAGGGCGCCATGGCTGATTTGGATGCCGAAACGAGTGAGCGTTACATCGGTGTGTGAGGGGTTACAGCTTGCCGTGCGGCACAGCTGAGATCGCCCATTTGCTTGACATTGCCAATCTTATATCCCACGTGACTTTGACAGCGATCAATGCGTCGTTGGGTCAGGATCCGGCCTGATTGCCTGAAACGGTGCAATTCGGCTTGATCGTCGTATGCTGGTTCGGACTGGCCGCGCGCGCGACGTCGAATGGCCGCTGTTTCGGTGCAAGGAAACATGACATGACATTTGAAAAGATCCGGTCGAGGTCTCTCCGCTCCCTGATCGTTGCCCTGTTCACGGCTGCCTTGCCTTGGACCGGCATGGCAAGCGCGCAGTCGCAATTGGAACTGCAGCCGCAGGACGTCACCGAATGGAAATCGGTCTACGGCCAGATCCAGCCGCGGCGGATGCTGCCAGCCCGGGCGCGGCTTGGCGGGACACTGGAAACGCTCGACGTGATTGAAGGCGATCGAGTCGAGGCGGGTCAGGTCATCGGCCGGGTTGTCGACGTGGCGTTGCAATTCCGCCTGGCGGCCAACGATGCCCAACTCGAAGCGCTCCGCTCGCAGCTTGCGAATGCCGAGACCGAACTCGCGCGTGGCGAGGAACTGCTCGCCCGCGGCGTCACCACCGTGCAACGGCTGGACGGGTTGCGCACGCAGGTCGAGGTCTTGCGCAACCAGATCGCGGCGGCTGAGGCCGAGGGACGTGTGATCGGGCAGCAGTTGTCCGAAGGGGATATCCTTGCCCCTATCGCGGGACGTGTCCTCACCGTGCCGGTGGCGGCCGGCGCCATCGTGATGCCGGGCGAATCCGTGGCGACAATCGGCGGGGGCGGCGTGTTTCTGCGGCTTGCGGTGCCCGAACGCCATGCCACCCTGATGAGCGAGGGCGACACCATCCAGATCAGCCCGGGCGCAGAGGACGACGCAATCGAGGGCAGGTTGGCGCGCGTCTATCCGCAGATCGAGAATGGCCGCGTGCTGGCCGATGTCGAGGTCGAAGGCGTTGACGACCGCCTGGTCGATGCGCGCGTTCTGGTGCGTCTGCCGATCGGGTCGCGAGAGGCCTTCCTGGTGCCCGAAGCGGCGCTCGATCACCGTTTCGGTCTCGACTATCTGAGCCTCGGGGGCGACGATCCGCGCGAGCATGTCGTGCAGGTCGGCGACACCCATGTGGTCGATGGCGAGACGATGGTGGAAATCCTCGCCGGCGTGTCGGCGGGTGACATCGTGGTGCTGCCATGAGTACGCCCGAGGCCGAGGACGGATACGAACCCGCAAAGCTGGGTATCGCCGGCGCGCTGACCCGTGCGTTCATCCAGTCGCCCCTGACGCCACTTCTGATGCTGGCGTCGCTTGCAATGGGTCTGATCGCGCTCCTGTCCGTTCCGCGCGAGGAGGAGCCGCAGATCTCGGTCCCCATGGTCAACGTGATCGTACAGGCGCCGGGGCTGGTGGCCGATGATGTCGTGAACCTCGTCACCGAACCGCTGGAAGGCATTCTGCGGGCAATCCCGGATGTCGAGCATGTCTACTCGCAGACGCATGACTACCAGACGATGCTGACGGCGCGTTTCGTTGTCGGGACCTCGTCCGATGCGGCGATCTTGCGGGTTCATGAACGCGTGCGCGCCAACATGGATCGCATCCCGGTGGGCATTCCGGAACCCCTGATCATCGGGCGCGGCATCGACGATGTGGCCATCGTGACCCTGACGCTCAGCGCCGCGGACGGCAGCGAGGTCGGCGCGAACGCCCTGTCGGATATCGCGCGAGAATTGCGCGGGGAAATCCAGCGTATCGAGAATGTCGGCCTCAGCTATATCGTCGGCGAAGCGTCCGAGGCGATCCGCGTGACACCCGACCCGGAGCGGCTGGCGCTGTTCGGCGTGACCCTGCAACAACTGGCGCAGAAGGTCGCCGGTGCGAACAGCATGATGAATGCCGGCACCCTCTATAGCGAGGGGGACGAGATCACCCTTCTGGCCGGCCAAAGCCTTGTCTCGCCGACCGAGATCGCGGGGCTGTTGCTGACCACGCGGGACGAGCGGCCTGTCTATGTCGGGGACGTGGCCGATATCTCCTTCGTCGAGGATATGTCGGACCATCGCGTGACCCAGATCAACCGGGGCGAAGACGGCGAGCTTGAACGTCGCCCCGCCGTCACGCTGGCCTTCGCCAAGCGGGCGGGGGCGAATGCCGTGACCGTGGCCGAGGAAATCCTGCACCGGGTCGAGGCGCTGGAGGGCTCATTGATCCCCGATAGCGTGCAGGTCGAGGTGACCCGCGATTACGGTGAGACCGCCGCGCACAAGGCCGACAAGCTGCTGCTGAAGCTGTTCCTCGCCACGCTCTCCATCGTTGTTCTGACGCTGCTGACCATCGGCTGGCGGGAAAGCATCGTGGTGGCCATCGTCATCCCGGTGACAATCCTTCTGGCGCTCTTCGCAGCCTGGGCGATGGGCTACACACTGAACCGAGTGTCGCTGTTTGCGCTGATTTTCTCCATCGGGATCCTGGTCGATGACGCCATCGTGGTGATCGAGAACATCGCGCGGCACTGGGCGATGGGGGATGGGCGCAGCCGCATCCGCGCCGCCATCGACGGCGTGGCCGAGGTGGGTAATCCGACCATCGTCGCGACCCTGACGGTCGTGGCCGCCCTTCTGCCGATGCTGTTCGTGTCTGGCCTGATGGGCCCCTACATGAGCCCGATCCCCGCCGTCGCCTCCGCCGCGATGATCCTGTCCTTCTTCATCGCGGTCATGGTCACGCCATGGCTGATGATCAAGATTTCGGGCAAGGCGCCGGTGCATGGCCATGACGGGGCCCATGGCGGCACGCTAGGGCGCATCTTCCGCGCCGTCGCGCGCCCGGTCCTCAAGTCACGGCCCGGCGCGGCGCTGTTTCTCTTGCTGACGATCGTGCTGTCCTTCGGATCGCTCGGCCTGCTCTACACCCAGCATGTGACGGTCAAGCTTCTACCCTATGACAACAAGGATGAGCTGGCCGTCGTCTTCGACCTGCCCGAGGGCAGCGCGCTGGAAGACACCGATACCGTCGCGCTGGCCGCCGCCGAGATCGCGATGGGCCTGCCCGAGGTGCGTTCGGTCGAGACCTATGCCGGCACCGCCGCGCCCTTCAACTTCAACGGCCTCGTGCGCCACTACTTCATGCGGCAATCGCCCCATATGGGCGATATCCAGATCAACCTTGGTGAACGCGAACGGTCCAGCCACGACATTGCGCTGGACCTGCGGGAACGGCTGGCCGCACTGAACTTGCCCGAGGGCACGCGCATCCGCACCGTCGAGCCGCCCCCCGGTCCACCGGTGATGGCGACGCTTCTGGCCGAGGTCTACGGCCCCGACACGGAGACACGCCGCGCCGTTGCGCGCGAGGTGCGCGGCGCCTTCGAAAGCGTCGATTTCATCGTCGATATCGACGACACCTTCGCCACGCCCGCCCGGCGCATGCGCCTGCTGCTGTCCCCGGACGACCTGGAATTCTACGGCGTGACCGAAGCGGATGTGCTGAACACCATCGCGACGCTGAACGGCGCGCAGGTGGTGGGGTATTCTCATCGTGGCCTCGACCGTGACCCGCTCCCCATCGTGATCGGCCCGGACCGGGGCGACCGGGTGCTTGACGAGTCCTTCCTGTCAACGCCCGTGCCCGCCAACCTTCTGCCGGGGGCGCGCGGCGTGGTCGAACTGGGCGACGTGGTCGAGGTGATCGAGGAAAGCGCCTCGCCGATGATCTACCGCCGCAACGGCCGCCCGGCCGAGATGGTGATGGGCGAGTTGGCAGGCCGGTTCGAAGCGCCGCTTTACGGCATCATCGCTGTTGGCGAGGCGCTGGACAGCCGCGACTGGGGCGACCTGCCCCAACCCGAGATCCTGCTGAACGGCCAGCCCGAGGATGAAAGCCATCCGTCCGTCCTTTGGGACGGCGAGTGGGAGGTCACCTGGGTGACCTTCCGCGACATGGGCGCCGCGTTCGGCGTGGCACTTTTGGCCATCTACGTGCTGGTGGTGGCCCAGTTCGGATCGTTCCGCCTGCCGCTTGTCGTGTTGACGCCAGTGCCCCTGACCTTCCTGGGGATCATGGGGGGGCACTGGTTGTGGGGCGCACCGTTCAGCGCGACCTCGATGATCGGGTTCATCGCGCTGGCCGGGATCATCGTGCGCAACTCGATCCTGTTGGTGGATTTCATCCGGAACGCCGATACCGAGGGCAAGACGCAGCTCGATATCCTGCTGGAGGCCGGGGCGATCCGGTTCAAGCCGATCCTGTTGACGGCCCTGGCCGCGATGTTCGGGGCCATCGTGATCCTGAGCGACCCGATCTTCCAGGGGCTCGCGCTGTCGCTGCTGTTCGGTTTGTTGACCTCGACGCTGCTGACCGTGCTAGTGATCCCGGCGATCTACCGCGTGCTCAAGACCTGAAGGGGGCAGCGCTAGCGCAGCGCTGCCATGACGCCCCGAAGCTCGGCCAACCCGCGCAAGCGCCCGATCAACGGGTAGCCGGGTTGGCCCTGTCGGCCGAGGTCATCCAGCAGGTCATGCCCATGGTCGGGGCGCATGGGGATCTCATGGTCGTCCCGCCCCGCCTCGCGCCGCCGCTCTTCCTCGGCCATCAAGGCGCGGATCGTGGCAACCATGTCGGTGTCCCCATCAAGATGCGCCGCTTCGGAAAAACTTACCCGCATTGCGCCACTGTCCCGCTCGCGGCGGGTGTTGCGCAGGTGGACGAAGTGGATGCGGTCCCCCAGGGCCTCGACAAAGGCGACCGGGTCGAAATCGGCCCTGACACCGAGCGACCCGGTGCAGAGAGTGGCCCCATTCGCGGGGCTGTCCACGGCCTGAAGAACCGCTTGGTAGTCGGCAAGATCCGACATGACGCGCGGCAACCCCAGCAGGGGAAATGGCGGATCGTCGGGGTGGCAGCAAAGCCGCAGGCCGAGGCCCTCGGCAACCGGCGCGACCTCTTCGAGAAAAGCGATCAGGTTGGCCCGCAGGGTTTCGGCATCAATGCCGTCATAGGTCGCAAGAAGCGCGCGCACCTCGTCCAGCGTCCAACTGTCATTCGCCCCGGGTAGTCCCGCGGTGATATTCGCCGCCAGCGCCTCGCGCCCGGTCTGATCCATCCCCTTGGCGCGGGCCTTGGCGTGGGTGCGCGTGGTGACGTCATAATCTGCGGCCGCCCCCTCTCGCCCAAGAATATGGATGTCGAACACCGCGAAATCGATCAGGTCGAACCGCATCGCCGTGCCGCCCCCCGGAACCGGGGCGCGCAGATCGGTCCGGGTCCAGTCGAGGATGGGCATGAAATTGTAACAGATCACCCTTGGGCCACCCGCCTGCGCAAGGTTGGCAAGGCTGTCTTTCCACGCGGCGATATGCTCGGCCGACCCAGCCCCGCGCGTCTTGATGGCTTCGGAAACGGGCAGGCTTTCGACCACGTCCCATGTCAGCCCCTCGGCCTCGACCATCGCCTTGCGCGCGGCGATCTCATCCACGGGCCAAACCATGCCGGGCGGCAAGTGGTGCAGGGCGCTGACGATTCCCACGGCGCCGGTTTGGCGCACCTGCGGCAGGGTGATCGGATCGGGCGGGCCGAACCAACGCCAGGTCTGTCTCATGCCACCACCTCCGGCTGCCACCCGGCGCGGATCGGGTCTTGCGCATGCAGGGGAAGGGAAACCGTGTTGCCGGACCGGGCCGCTGCGTAGATCGCGCTGACCAACTCTATGGAGCGGCGCCCATCCTCGAAGCTGACACAGCGCGACGGATCGCCTGCAATCGCGGCGGCCAGGGCCTCGAAATACCCGGCGAAACCGACATGACCCTTGGCATTGGCCACGATGGCATCAACCTCGCCCTGCCGGGACGGATCGCGCGCCTTGAAACGCCATGTGTCCGCCGCAGGCGCATAGGGGCTGGTTCCGCTGGTGGCGGTAAGGTCGCGAAAGACGAAGCGCAGGCGGGTTTCATCACCCGCCGCCCCCAATGTGATGGACGAGGTCGCAAGCGCCCCGTTCTCGAACCCGAAGGCCAGCGCCGCGCAGTCTTCGGTCTCGATCTCGTTCACGCGGGTTGCGCAATGCGCCTGCACGCGGGCCACCGGGCCGAAGTATCGACAAAGCAGGTCATGCGCGTGGATCGCATGCCCCAGAACCGCACCGCCGGACTCTCCCGCCCATGTGCCGCGCCACGGCACAGCGTAATAGGCGGCGTCGCGATCCCAATGAGTCTCGACGCTCGCCATGACCGGCGGGCCTGCAAGCCCCGCCGCGACCAGGGCATCCAGTGCGGCGGTCGCCGGGCCAAAGCGGTATTGGAAGACGGGCGAAAACACCTTGCCCGACGCCTCGATCGCGCGGGCGAGGCCATCGGCCTCGGCAAGGTTGCGAGTCATCGGTTTTTCGCACACCACGTGCTTGCCTGCGGCCAGCGCGGCGATGGACACCTCGGCATGGAGATGCGGCGGCAGGCAGACATCGACGAGGTCGATCTCGGGGTCGGCAAGAACGGCGTCGAGGTCTGGCGTTGTGTTGATACCCGGATCGTTCCCTGCGACTGCATCGGCCCGGCCAAGATCACGGTCGCACAGCGTGGCAACGCGAAACAGGTCAGGCAGGGCGCGATAACCCTGCAAATGCTCGGCCCCAATCCCCGCCCCGATGATCGCAACGCGGATCATGCCCGCCCCTCGGCCATGGCCTGTGCCTGCAAGGCAAGCTCCATCACCGTGAAGCAATGGGTCTGCGCCATCGCGGTTTCAGTCCTGTCCTGCACATCCGCGATCAGCCGCGGGAAGTAGGGCAAACCGGCCTCGCGCGCGTCGATCACTTCGCAGCGGTCGCCGTTGGCGAGAATGAGGGAGTCCGTGCCCTCGCGCCCGCCAACATCGACGTATTTTCGCAGCTCGATATAGCCGTCGGCGCCAAGGATCGTCAGCCGCCCGTCCCCCCAGTTCGGAAGGGCATCGGGGGTATACCAATCCACCCGGATATACCCACGCCCCTGGTTCGAGCGCAAAACGATCTCGCCGAAATCCTGAAGCCCGGGGTCCGAGGTGTTCGCGTAATTCTCGACCGCGGCATGCGTGATCTCGGCGCTATCGGAGCCGGTGAAGAACAGGAACTGGTCGATCTGGTGACTGGCGATGTCGGTCAGGATGCCGCCATAGGCGTCGCGGTCGAAGAACCAATCGGGCCGTGTCGCGCGGTTGAGCCTGTGCGGACCCAGCCCCACGGTTTGCACAACCCGACCAATTGCGCCCTCGGCCACCAGATCGGCGGCAGCGGTGACGGACGGCACCTCGAACCGTTCCGAGAAATCGACCGACCAGATGCGGCCCGTGCGCGCTTGCACCTCGCGGATGCGGGCAAGTTGGTCGAGTGTCGTACAGCCGGGCTTGTCGACCATCACGTCCTTGCCCGCCTCCATCGCCGCGATGGCGTACTCGGCACGGTCACGCGGGATGCAGGAGATCAGGATCAGGTCGATGGCCGGATCGTCGAGCAGCCGACGCCAATCTTCGACCCGGGGCACATCGGGAAACCGCTTCACGAACCCGTCCAAGGTACCCGGATGCCCCTCGGTCCACCACCCCGCGAACTCCGCTCCCTCAGCCATGAGGTTCGCGGCCATGCCAAAGATGTGGCGGTGATCGATGCCGATACCGGCGAAACGAATACTCATGATCCCTCGATGGAAATGACCCGCCCCTCGGCGGACGACCGGGTGATGGCGTCGATCAGGCGATGTGCGGCGAGCGCGTCCCGCCCTGTGATGGCAGGGGGCCGTCCTTCGCGTAGCGCTGCTGCGAAATCTTCGAGGACCGATTGATGCCAGTCATGGGTGAAGGCCATCGGGTCGGCCCCGCCGCCTGTCCCTGCCACAGCGCCATGCGTCTCGGACCTGCCGTCGCGCCAATTGACCGACAGGGTACCATCGGCAAGGCGAAGGCTTGCATCTTCGAAGTGAAGCGTGATCGACTCGGACCCGCCGGGGAAGGACGCGGTGGATGCGGTCAGCCAGCCGACCCCGCCCCCGGCGAAGCGCAACCCGGCCATGGCCACGTCTTCGGCATCCATCGCGTGGAACCGCGAGGTCGCGCACATGGCCGTGACATCGGTCACCGGACCGGTCAGCGACAGCGCCAGGTCGATGGTATGGATCGCCTGGCTGATCAGGACACCGCCGCCGTCGCGGGCATAGGTGCCGCGCCCGGGCTCGTCATAGTAGGACTGATCCCGCCACCACGGCACAGAGATTTCGGCAAGGCCAAGCGCCCCGAGTTCACCGGTGGCAATCAGGGCTGCGGCTTTGCGTGAGGCGGCGCGCATGCGGTGCTGAAAGACAATCCCGAGCGGCACATCCGCTGCCTCGCACAGTTCAACGACCTCAATGGCCTCGGCCAGGGTGCGCGCGACCGGCTTCTCAAGAAGAATTGGCTTTCGCGCGGCAACCAACGGTTCAATCAACTCGATCCGGGCGTTGGGCGGTGTCAGGATCAGGGCGAAATCGGTATCCGGGTCAGTGGCAAGCTCGGCAATATCGGCATAAACCTTTGGCCGCTGACCGAGTTCGGTTTCGGCCATATCCGCAAAGCGCTCTGCGCTTTTGGAATGACGGGCCAGCAGGCCGGACAGGGAGAGTGCAGGGGTGGCATCACGGATCGCAAGAAGGTGGGTACGCGCCACCATCCCGGTTCCGATCATCCCCACGCCAAGCGGGGCATCCTTGCTGGCCATCGCGGCGCGTCCTCCTGCCTTGCCTGCGGGACACTGACTGTGCGTCAGAGCGTTGTCAACGATCCCGCACACCAGTATACCGGATTTGAATCTACAATGTGTAAAGGGCCTGCCCATGACCGCCACCTCCGAGCCCGTGCCCCTGTCGCAGATCGACCTCCCGCCGCTCGATCTGACCCAGCCCACGGCTGAACAGATCCATTCTGCCCTGCGCAAAGCGATCCTGTCCCTGTCGCTGCCCCCGGGAACCCGCATATCCGAGGCCGAGGCCGGTCAACGCTTTGGCGCCAGTCGAACCCCCGTCCGCGAAGCCATGACTTGGCTCAGGGATGAAGGGCTGATCGTGACCTTTCCCTCGCGCGGAAATTTCGTCACGCGCTTTTCCGAGCCGGCCATTCGAAGCGCCCAGTTCATTCGCGAAGCGCTTGAAATGGCAGCCGTGACCCTGATCTGCGAAAGCGGCCTTTCGCCCGAACACGATCAGCGCCTGACAGAGGCCTTGGCGGCGCAGGCCAAGGCAATCGAAAACAGCGATGCCGAGGCGTTCCACGCCGCCGATGACGCCTTTCATGCGACCATCGCCTCCGCCACGAACATGCCAAGGATCGAAACACTGGTCTCGCGCGAGAAAACCGCGCTCGACCGTCTGCGCGCCCTGCGCCTGAACGACACCGAACATTTGCGCCAGCTGGCCGACGAACATGGCCGCATCGCCAACGCGCTGCGAAAGGCCAACCTGGGACGCGCGCAAAGGATCCTGACGCCCCATCTGCGCGGCGTTCTTGGTGTTCTGGAGTCCCTGAAATCCGAGCATCGGGACTATTTCGAATGAACGCCCCGCAGCCGCGCCTGCCTGTGCTGCCATCCCGGGCGGCTGCGATTTTCGAGGCCATTGCCGACCTGCCGATCATCTCGCCCCATGGGCATTGCGACCCGTCCTGGTGGGCGAAAGCCAGCGCCTTTCCCGATCCTGCCGCACTGCTTGTCACCCCGGATCATTACCTGTTCCGGATGCTCTATTCTCTCGGGGAGCGTTTGGAAGACCTGGGCATCGGTACACCACCGGGGAGTGTCGACAGCCGTGCCGTGTTTCGGCGCTTTGCCCGGCATTGGGATGCATTCCTTGGCACGCCGACGCGCGGATGGCTGGAACATACCCTCTACACGGTCATCGGGGTGCCTGTGGATCTGTCGCCCGAAACGGCGGATGCCGTGCACGATCACATCGCGGGATGGCTTGAGGATCCGGCCAATCGGCCTCGGGCCCTGTTCGACAGCTTCGGGATCGAATGCCTGGCGACGACCGACTCGGCCCTGTCCGACCTTGGCGATCACGATGCGATTGCCGCCTCCGGGTGGACCGGTCGGATCATACCGACCTTCCGCCCGGACGATTTGCTGAACCCGGCGAGGCCCGGGCACGCCGCCAACCTGATTAAACTGGGCGAGATGACCGGGATCGACACCACCAGTTTCACCGGCTTCCTGAACGCACTCGCAGCCCGGCGCGAGGCGTTTCGTGCGCGTGGAGCGACCGCCACGGATCATGACGTGCCGGTCCTGATGACCCGGTGGCTGTCGGAGGAGGACGTCGAGGGGCTTTACGCGAAGGCGCCGCGTGGCACCCTTACCCCGACCGAGGCCGCGCGGTTCTACGGCCACATGCTGACCGAGATGGCGCAAATGTCGGCCGAAGACGGCATGGTGATGCAGCTTCATGTCGGCTCCACCCGTTCAACCAATACCCTGCTTCTGAAGCGCTTCGGCCCGGACATGGGGGCGGACATCCCCTCGCCCGTCGATTGGGTCACGGGCCTCGATGCGCTGTTGACCCGTGTCGGAAACGATCCGCGCCTCCGCCTGATCCTTTTCACGTTGGACGAGGCCAGCTATGCGCGCCAACTCGCGCCAATGGTGGGGCATTGGCCGTCCTTGCGCCTTGGTCCGCCGTGGTGGTTCCACGACAGCCTGAACGGCATCCGCCGCTATTTCGACCAGGTGGTGGAAACGGCAGGTTATCTGAACCTTGCCGGGTTCAACGATGACACCCGCGCTTTCCTGTCGATCCCGGCGCGTCACGACCTGTGGCGGCGGGGCGTTGCCCTGCACCTTGCCGACCAAGAGGAGCGCGGCCTTCTGCGCCCCGCCGATTCCGCGCACATCGCGCGTCTTCTGGCCCGCGACCTTGCCATCGACGCCTACCGGTTGGAGGGCTGATGCCGCGCATCCTTCACCTGGGATTCGGGAATTTCCACCGGGCCCACCAAGCCTGGTATACTGCGCACGCCCCGGGCGACTGGAAAATCACCGGCGTGTCCATGCGCACCTCCGCCCTTCGAGATGCCCTGTCGCCAGCCGGTTTTGCCTATGACCTTGGCATCCTGTCACCCGAGGGCCTGCAGGTCGAACGGATCGCCGTGCATGATCGCCTGCTGGTCGCCGCCGAAGACCCGGCCGCCGTGATCGAAGAGATAGCAGACCCTGATGTTCAGGTCGTGACCCTGACCGTGACAGAGAAAGGCTATCACCTTGGCCCCGATGGAAGGCTTGCTCTGGACGATACCGCCATTCAGCGGGATCTCGGGTCAGAGGCGCCTGTCACGGCCATTGGATTGCTGGCGGGCGGCCTCCGGCAGCGCGCCTCGAACCGATCCGGGCCACTGACCATTCTGTCCTGCGACAACCTCTCGGGCAATGGGCGCAAGCTACAGGCGGCTGTTGGGTCCTACCTCGCGGCGGCCGGACAGGACCCCAAGATCCTGTCCTTGTACAGCTTCCCCGACTCGATGGTCGATCGCATCACCCCTGCCACCACGGAGGACACCCGAAACCGCATTGCAGCGGTAACCGGGCGCAAGGACGCCGCCCCGGTCCTGACAGAGGCCTTCACCGATTGGATCATCGCCGACCGTTTCGCAGCAGACCGACCGGCTTGGGACACATGCGGGGCACGCTTCGTGCCAGATGTCGCGCCATACGAGGCGCGCAAACTTCTGATGTTGAACGGCGCGCATTCGACCTTGGCCTATGCGGGCCTGCTTGCCGGGCACACCTACGTGCATGAGGCGATCGCCGACGTCGGCTTGGCGGCCCTGATCCGCGCCTTTTGGCGAGAGGCCGCACCGCTCTTGCCTCAGTTCGACCAAGGCGCCCTCGACCAGCATGGTCGCGATCTGGTCGATCGCTTCTCGGTTCCCGGGGTGCGCCATCGCCTCGACCAGATCGCGATGGATGGTTCGCTCAAACTGCCCTTGCGGGTTTTGCCCGTCCTGCGTCACCACGGGTTCGCGGCACCCGCCGCGACACGCGCGATTGCGGCTTGGATTGCTCTGGTGTCCAGGCGCGTCGAGACCCGCATCAGCCTGGATGACCCGGCCGAGGATGCGCTGCGCGACGCCTTCGCGCCCTCTCGTCCCCCCGTGGAGCGGGTCAATCGCGCCTTGGCCTGCCTCGGGATCGCCGAGGGCGACGCCCCTCGGGCGTGGACTGAGAACCTGGCGGCCACTGTCTTCGGAACGTGATCTGCGCCGACCCGTCACCTCATTGCAATTTGGCGCAATCCCCGACAAAAACGCTCGACAAGGTTTACCCCCAACGGCAGGACAGCCGGAATGATCCGAAAGACGGCATTCACCTCGCCCGGCTTGCTGGGCACGCTGGCATGGATTGCCGCGGGCATCTGCCTGTTGCCGATGGCGGCGGTCGTTCTGGCGGCGGTCACAGGCGGGTTCGACACGGTCTCGCGCCTCGCCGACACGGTGCTGTGGCGCTACACGGGCACGACGGCCTTGCTGATCCTGCTGGTCGGGGTTGGCACAGGCGTGATCGGGACCGCAACGGCATGGCTGGTCACCGCGACCCGATTTCCCGGCCATAGGGTGATCGAAGTCGCGCTTGCGCTGCCGCTGGCCTTTCCGGCCTATGTTCTGGCCTATGCCTATACGGATTTCCTCGACCACCCGGGCCTTGTGCAGACCACATTGCGGGACCTGACCGGCTGGGGACCGCGCGATTACTGGTTCCCGGAGATCCGCTCGCTCGGCGGGGCGGCGGCGATGCTGACCCTCGTGCTGTACCCGTATGTCTACCTGCTGGTTCGCGCCGCTTTCATGCAGCAATCGGCGACCGCCTACATCGCGGCACGCACCCTTGGCCAAGGGCCGTGGGGGGCGTTCCTACGCGTTTCCTTGCCGATCGCGCGCCCGTCCATCGCAGGTGGCGTCCTGCTCGCCCTGATGGAGACCCTCGCCGATTATGGCACCGTGTCCTATTTCGGCGTGCAGACCTTCGCGACGGGGATTTACCAAAGCTGGTTCTCTTTCTTCGACCGGGGTGCTGCGGCGCAGCTGGCGCTTTGCCTGCTTGTTGTCGCGCTAACGCTCGCCGTGCTGGAACGGGCGCAGCGCAAGAACCAGCGCCACCACGGCGCGGGCCGGCGGTTCGAGGCGATGCAGCCGGTGCACCTGTCGGGCGGACGGGCATGGGCCGCATGGGCGGTCTGCATGGTCCCGGTGTTTTTCGGATTCCTTCTGCCGGTCGTCCTGTTGGTGAGCATGGCGTGGGATTCGGGCCAATTGCTCTTCACCGAGCGCTACCTTGGTTTCCTGCGCAATTCGCTCACGCTGGCTACTATCGCCGCGCTGCTGACGGTCGGCGCCGCGATCGTCCTGGGGTTCAACGCCCGGCTGCGCCCGACGCCCGCTTCTCGGCTGGCCGTGCGCCTGGGCGGGCTGGGATATGCCGTTCCGGGTGGCGTGATCGCGGTCGGCCTGCTTGTGCCCTTCGCTGCCTTCGACAATGCGCTCGATGCCTTCATGGAGGCACGCTTCGGCATCGACACCGGGCTTTTGATCACCGGGTCGATCTGGCTTTTGGTAGCGGCCTACATGGTGCGCTTCATGGCAGCGGCGCTGTCGGCCTATGACGCGGGACTGGCCACCATCAATCCCAATATCGACGCCGTGGCCCGTACATTGGGGCGCACGCCCCGATCCATGCTGCGTGGCGTTCACCTGCCGATCCTGCGCCCGTCCATCCTGACCGCGCTGCTGATCGTCTTCGTCGACGTGATGAAGGAACTGCCCGCGACGCTGATCATGCGGCCGTTCAACTTCGACACGCTGGCAGTACAGGCGCACCGGCTGGCCGCCGATGAACGGCTGGCCCAAGCCGCAGTGCCCAGCCTTGTGATCGCTGCTGTCGGCCTCTTGCCGGTCGCCGTGCTGTGCTGGGGCCTGGGGCGGGAATCCAGAACCGGCCGGCGGTTCATCCCGGCCCCGGACGCGCAAGCCGCCGAATGATCCCCTGCAAACCGAAACGGGCGCCCCGGATGGGACGCCCGTTGAAAGCCGGAAGCGGGGAAGAGGTCACTCCCAGCCGACCTCGTTGAAGATCTGCTGCGCGAGGCCAAGGTTCTGGGCTACGGCAGAGAGGTTCACGTCATCTGCTTCGAATTCACCGAGCGCTGCGACCGACTCGGCCAGCTCGACACCTTCGACGGCCGGGAATTCGTCATTGCCGGCGCTGAAATACTGCTGTGCCTGGTCGCTGGCGAGGTATTCGAGGAAGGCCACCGCCGCCTCGGGGTGCGGCGCGTGGGCCGCGACACCGCCACCGGACAGGTTCATGTGGGCGCCGTTCCCGCCTTGATCAGGCCAGACCCAGTCGATCATCTCGATGCTGCCGGAGACACCTTCGACCTCGGTGCGAATCGCGCGCGCGAAATAGTAGCTGTTGGACACGGCGATCTCGCATTCACCGGACACGATCCCGCGCAGCTGGTCGGTGTCGCCGCCCTGCGGGTCGCGCGCCATGTTCGCCACGATACCTGCGGCCCATTCGCGTGCGGCGTCTTCGCCGTGGTTCTCGATGATCGAGGCCAGGAGAGTCTGGTTGTAGGTGTTGGTCGAAGACCGGATGCAAATCATGCCTTCGTAGGCGGGATCGGCGAGTTCCAGATACGTCTGCGGCGGATTCTCGAGACCGGCCGCATGGAAGATGATCCGCGCGCGCTGCGAGAAGCCGAACCACGTGTTGTCCTCGGCCTGGATGTTGGCGGGGATACGCTCTTCGAGGATCTCGGACTCGACCGGTTGAAGCAGGCCCATTTCCTGCGCGCGGGCAAGGCGCGATGTGTCGACCGTCAGGAACACGTCGGCGGGGCTGTTCTCCCCCTCGGCCGCAAGGCGCGCGATCAGCTCATCGGCATTGCCCTCGATCCGGTTGATCGTGATGCCGGTCAGTTCCTCGAAATCGGAGTACAGGCGTTCGTCGGTGTCGTAGTGGCGCGACGAATACAGGTTGAGTTCCTGCGCCTGTGCAGCAGTCAGGGTAGAGGCAGCGATGGTCGTCCCCAGAAGGGCGGCAATCGTTCTGGTCATGATATTTCCTCGCGGGTCCTGTTCAATTTCCCGACCATTTTTGTCGGATGTGGCGCCTTCAAAACCGAGAATCGGCGCGCCGTCAATAAAGACTGATAAATTTTGTCAGAGATAGGGCTTTCCTATCGGCACCATGCCTTTCGCGTTGTGATCGATGCACTGGGCAGGCACAACCGGACGAGAAGAGGGAGGGAGAGGCAGACATGCGCGCCGGGATCGCGTTCTTGATCGTCGCCTACATGCTGAGCCAGTTTTACCGCGCGTTCCTTGCGGTTCTGGCCCCGGTCCTGGCACAGGATATCGGGACGACCACGGGCGACTTGGCGCGCGCTTCGGGTCTGTGGTTCGCTGCGTTCGCGTTGATGCAATTGCCGGTCGGGTGGGCCCTCGACCATATCGGGCCGCGCCGCACGGCCTCGATCCTGTTTGCCCTTGGGGGCGCCGGGGGTGCCACCCTTTTCGCCATGGCACAGGGGCCCGGCGCGATCACGCTTGCCATGATCCTGATCGGGATCGGCTGCGCCCCGGTGCTCATGTCAACCTATTACATCTTCGCGCGCGAGTTTTCTGCCGCGATCTTCGGCACTTTGGCCGGCGTGACCGTGGGGGTCAGTTCACTGGGCAACATCTTGTCCACGGCGCCCCTGGCTTGGGCTATCGAGAGTTTCGGGTGGCGCGAGACGGTGGGCGGTTTCGCCGTTTTCACCCTGCTGATCGCGTTGGCCATTGCCCTGCTCGTCCGCGATCCGAAAAAGCCCGAGGGCGAGGCGAAAGGATCGCTGCTCGACCTGCTGCGCATGCCGGCGATGTGGCCCATCCTGATCATGATGTTCGTCTGCTACGCCCCGGCGGCAGGCCTGCGCGGTCTGTGGATCAGCCCCTATATCGCGGATATCCATGGGGCGGCGCTCGACCAGATCGGCACCGCGACCCTTGTCATGGGTCTGGCCATGGTTCTGGGAAATTTCCTCTATGGACCTGCCGACAGGATCTTTCACAGTCGAAAATGGCCGATCCTGATCGGCAATCTCGGCGTGGCGTTACTATGCCTGTCGTTCTGGATTCTGCCGCCATCGGGGCTGTGGGGCGCCGTCGCCGTGTTTGCCGTGATCGGCCTGCTGGGCGCATCCTACCCCATCGTCATCAGCCATGGCCGGAGCTTTTGCCCGCCGCATCTGACAGGGCGCGGCGTGACGCTGTTGAACCTGTTCGGCATGGGAGGGGCCGGAGTGATGCAGTTCGCATCGGGGCCGGTCTATGCGGGGCTTGTCAGCCATAGCGGGGCCAACGCGGCCTATGGGCACCTCTTTGCCCTGTTCGGCCTCGTCATCCTGCTGGGTCTGAGCGTCTACCTCTTTTCCCGCGACAGCACTGGATAAGAAAAGGGGCGCTGACAGCGCCCCTTTGGGTTCGGTTCAGGCGGCCCGGCGACGCCGTTGACGGCGGGGTTTGCCGGTTCCCTGTGCGGGCTTGTCAAAGCGCTGCCCGTTGCCTTTTCCCTGGCCTGGGCCCTTGCGATTGCGGCCACCACCGCCACCGCCACCGCGACGACGCGGCTTGTCGGACTTGACCGGTTCGGGGCGGTCGCCCGAGGCCACCGGGATCTCGATCTTCATCAGCTTTTCGATCTGGTGCAGGAGATCCACCTCTTCCGCCGCGCAGAAGGCGATCGCCTCCCCTTCGCGACCGGCACGGGCCGTGCGGCCGATCCGGTGCACGTAGTTGTCCGGCACCTCGGGCAGGTCATAGTTCACGACATAGGCGACGCCGGGAATGTCGATGCCGCGCGCGGCGACGTCGGTGGCGACCAGGGTCGTGATCTCACCTGCGCGGAATGCCTTGATGGCGCGGTCGCGCTGCCCCTGGCTCTTGTTGCCGTGGATCGAGGCGGCGTTGAACCCGTCGGCCACCAACCCCTTCATCAGCTTTTCCGCGCCATGCTTGGTGCGGGCGAAGACCAGCGTCAGGGCATCCTCGTCGCGCGACAGGATCTCACGCAGCTTGCCCGGTTTGCCCGGCTTATCCACGAAATGGATCGACTGCGTGATCTTGTCGGCGGCCTTGCCCGGCGGGGCGACCTGCACCCGGCGCGGATTGTCGAGATAGGCTCCCGACAGCTCTTCCATCTGCTTGGGCATGGTGGCCGAGAACAGCATGGTCTGGCGCGGCGTGCCCAGTTGCGGCGCGATCTTGCGCAGCGCGTGGATGAAGCCAAGGTCCAGCATCTGGTCCGCCTCGTCCAGCACGAGGTGCTGCACGGTGCGCAGGCTGACCGCGCCCCGATCCATCAGGTCGATGAGGCGGCCGGGCGTGGCGACAAGAATGTCGGTGCCGCGCGACAGGACGCTGATCTGGCGGCCGATGGACTGGCCGCCGACCACGGTCGTGACCTTGAGCGGTGTATCATGGGTCAACAGGCGCAGGCTGTCGGCGATCTGGTTCACCAGTTCCCGCGTCGGCGCAAGGATCAGCGCCTTGGCGGTCTTGGGGGCGGGTTTTCCCGGCTGATCCAGCAGGTGTTCCACCAGCGGCAGGCCAAAGGCCATCGTCTTGCCGGTGCCCGTCTGGGCAAGGCCAAGAATGTCGTGCCCTTCCATCGCCAGCGGGATCGCCTGGTTCTGGATCGGGGTGGGGGTGTCGAAGCCCTGTTTCTTGAGGGCCGAGAGAAGCACGGGCTTCAGCCCGAGCATATCGAAATCGAACAAGTGTTTACCTTTCAGGCAGCCCGACAGGGGCGCCATGGGTCATGGGCCGCACGAAGACCGTGCAGCGGGGCGAGGGTGCGACCGGGCCGCTCATCGGCGCGATCGTCAGAACCCTGCGTGATGGGGACCTGTGAGAATATGCCTGTCGCTGTCAGGTCGGGGCTTGGCCCGGCGACCGACTGCTCACGCGGCAGTGCAGCGACATGCAGGTCACATGATCGTTCGCGACGCTCCTGTCAAGCATGGCACCCCTTTTCCTTGCGCGGCGCTTCCTCTATGTGCCGCCCATCCATCATCCGAAAGGGTCAAGGACCATGGGTTACAAAGTCGTCGTCGCCGGCGCCACGGGCAATGTGGGTCGCGAAATGCTGAACATCCTGGCCGAGCGCCAGTTCCCCGTTGACGAGATCGCGGCACTTGCCTCGCGTCGCTCGCTCGGCACTGAATGCAGCTTTGGCGACAAGACACTCACCACCCAGGATCTCGATACGTTCGATTTCAAGGGCTGGGATATCGCGCTTTTCGCGATCGGGTCCGAGGCGACCGAGAAATACGCGCCCAAGGCCGCCAAGGCCGGCTGCGTCGTGATCGATAACTCGTCGCTCTACCGCTACGATCCCGACGTGCCGCTGGTCGTGCCCGAGGTGAACCCCGAGGCGGTCGATGGCTACGCCAAGAAGAACATCATCGCGAACCCCAACTGCTCGACCGCGCAGATGGTCGTGGCGCTGAAGCCGCTGCATGACCGCGCGCGGATCAAGCGCGTCGTGGTGTCGACCTACCAATCGGTTTCGGGCAGCGGCAAGGAAGCCATGGACGAGCTGTGGGACCAGACCAAGGGCATGTATGTCCCCGGTCAGGAGAAAGAGCCGAACGTCTACCCCAAGCAGATCGCCTTCAACGTCATTCCCCATATCGACAAGTTCATGGAAGACGGGTCGACCAAGGAAGAATGGAAGATGGTCGCCGAGACGAAAAAGATCGTCGACCCGAAGATCAAGGTCACAGCCACCTGCGTCCGCGTGCCTGTCTTCGTTGGCCATTCCGAGGCGATCAACATCGAGTTCGAGGATTTCCTCGATGAGGACGAGGCGCGCGACATCCTGCGGGAAGCACCGGGTATCCTCGTCGTCGACAAGCGCGAAGATGGCGGATACGTCACGCCGGTCGAATGCGTTGGCGATTACGCCACCTTCATCAGCCGCATCCGTCAGGACTCGACCATCGAGAACGGCATCAACCTGTGGTGCGTCTCCGACAACCTGCGCAAGGGCGCGGCCCTGAATGCGGTGCAGATCGCCGAGACGCTGGGCAATCGCGTGCTGAAGAAGGCCTGAGCGCCTGATATCTCACCCTGAAGGGCCGCGTGTACGTCACGCGGCCTTTTGCATTTCCAGCCATCGGCAAGGCATCGCCCTTTCCTCTCGGTGGGGTTTCCCCATCTTGGCAGATCGCGCCGCAAGGCCGATGGTCTCCTCATCGAAGAGATGAGGACACTTCCCATGATCCGTTTGTTGCTGACCACCGCCCTCGTTGCCGGTGTGCCTTGCGCGGCCTTGGCCGACGATATCCTGCTGCGTGCCGATATCGCCCGCGCGACGGTCTACGCGTCCGGTGCCGCCGTCGAAAGGACCGCAACCGTCACCATCCCCGCCGGGCAGCACCGCCTTCTGATCGCGATGCCCGATCAGGCTTCGGCCGACCTGGTGCAGGTCACGGGGCCGGACGGGCTTGCCATCGGGCAACCGCAGATCGCGCAGGCCATGCCCCTGGCCGAGGGCGCGCTGGACAGTGACGCCGAGGCCGAGGCGCGCGCCGCCGTCGAGGCCGCACGCGATGCCCTAACGGAGGCGCAGGATGCGCTGGCCGCTGCAGACGGCGAGATGCGCGCGATCGAGGCGCAAATGGCCTATCTCAACGCGCTGACCCGTCCCGGCGACGGCGGCGCTGCCATGCCGGATGACCCCGCGCTGGTGCCACAGATCCTTGCCACGCTTGGCGCGGAGTCCGCCCGCGTCGCCGCCGAGTTGCAGTCGGCACAGATCGCACGCCGCGATCTGGCCGAGGCGGTGGCCGATGCACAAACGGACCTGCACACGGCAACGGACGCATTCCAACGTCTGCGCCCCTTTGGCACAAGCAGCGATATGCTCGAGGTCGCCGTCACCGCCGCCGAGGATACCGAGGCCGAGATCACGCTCAGCTACCTGACGCCCGAGGCGCAGTGGTCGCCCAGCTATGAAATCGACCTCGACACCGAAAGCGGCGAGATGGAGATCGAGCGTTTCGTGTCGCTGGCCACCTACGGGCAAGCCCGCTGGCGCGATGTAGCGGTGACGTTCTCCACCGCGACGCCGGACCGGGCGCAGACCCCCTCGGGCCTGTCGCCCGATCCGGTGCGGGTGATGGAACCCATCCAGATCGAGCCGCGCGGCAGTGGACGCTTCGAAGATGCCGAAGCAATGCCTGCGCCAGCCCCGGTGATTGCCGGCGTGATGGTGGACGAGATGCGCCCGAGGGCGCAAATGCAGGTCGACGGCCTGTCGATCAGCTATGCCTATGGTGAGCCGGTAACGGTCGGCGCGTCGGGCGAGGTCACCCTGCCCTTCGATGCACTGGTGATCGACATGGAAACCGAAAACCGCGCCGTGCCCCGCTACGACGACACCGCCTTTCTGATGGCCCTTGGAGAGAACGACACCGGAGAGCCGATCCTGCCGGGCGAAGCGCGCTTCTATCGCGATGGCGCCCTGGTCGGCGAAGACTGGCTGCCGATGGTCGCCATGGGCGCCGAGATGGAGATGGGCTTCGGTCCGCTCGATCACCTGCAACTGGTCTGGATCGACAGGTCGCTGGCCGAGGGTGATCGCGGGGTCTTCGTGACCTCCGACACGCAGTTGCGCGAGCTTGAGTTCGGGATCGAGAACACCTCGGACGAGGCCGAGACCGTGCGCCTTCTCTACGCGACACCGTTCGTGGAGCAGGAAGAGGTCTCGATGGAATTGACCCTCGACCCGGGCCCGGATGAACGAGATGTCGATGACATGCGCGGCGTCAGCGCGTGGACCATCGACGTCGCACCCGGGGCCCGCGAGGTTGTCCACATGACGGTCGATCTGAGCTGGCCCGAGGGCATGATGCTGAACTGGCGTCCCTGAGCGAAAAACGCTTGGGCCGTCGCGCACCACGCGCGGCGGCCAAACATCCCGGCGTCAGAACCGTTCAGCGCGCAGCACTTCGCAATCGACGACGCTGACCACCCCAATATGGCGGTCCACCACCGAGAAGGCCGCTTCGAGCAGGGAATCGAGCCGATCGGGGCGGATGATGCAGATCACCGACACCATGCCGCCCGCGCGGGTGACTTGGCCTTCGCGGCTCCAATGGCCCGAGCGTCCCGAGCCGCCCAGAACCGGCAGGATGGTGAACCCCGTGACCCCCGCGTCGAGAAGCGCCTTGGTCAGGCGGTTTTCCATGACCGCCTCGATCGTGATTTCCACGCGTTTCGCCTGATGGGTCTCCATGAGGTCAAGCTCCGGTCAGGGCACGGACAACCGCGAGATAGAGCGGAATACCGAGCGTCAGGTTGAAGGGGAACGTCACGCCAAGTGACAGCGTCAGGTAGATCGACGGGTTCGCCTCGGGCAGGGCCACGCGCATCGCGGCTGGCACGGCGATATAAGAGGCCGAGGCCGCAAGCGTCATCAGTAGGACCACACCCCCCGGGCTGAGACCCAGCAGGAGGCCGAAACCAAGGCCAAGCGTTGCGCCGATGGGGGGCATGAGCACACCGAAGAGGAACAGGGCCGGACGCAGGACCGACCGCGCCTCGCGCAGGCCGCGCCCCGCGACAAGACCCATATCCAGCAGGAACAGGCAGAGCACACCCTGGAACGGCGCGACGATGAAGGGCGCGATCATATCCAGCCCCTCATCCCCTGTGATCCAGCCAATCAGGAAGGACCCGACAAGAAGCACGATGGACCCGTTCAAAAGGATCTCGCGGATCAGGCCGCTTTCCATTTTAGCCGAGGATTGCCCGAAGCGTGCGATGATCCAGAGCGCCGACAGGATCGCAGGCGCTTCCATCACGGCGGCGACGGCGACCATGTATCCTTCGGACGCGATGCCCGCGCCTTGCAGAACGGAGGACGCTGCCACGAAAGTCACGATGGAGATCGAGCCGTAATGCCCGGCGACGGCGGCCGCATCCGTCACGCTGAGCCCGGACATCAGCCGCAAAAGCCCGAAGGCGATGATCGGCATCGCGAAAGACAGGACAATCCCGGCCCCAAGCGATAAGAGCAGCGTGGCGTCGATCCCGTGCGCCGCGACGCTGGCCCCGCCTTTGAACCCGATCGCAAACAGCAGGTAGAGTGACAGGCCCTTGGCAACCGCCTCGGGGATCGACAGGTCGGACCGCGCGAACGCCGCGGCAAACCCGAGCACGAAGAACAGGATGATCGGCGAAAGCAGGTTGCCCACGGCCAAGGCAAGCATGTCACTCATAGGAACCTCTTCGCTCGGCAGGTCATTGCAGCGGACCTAGTGTGCTGCACGCAAAAGGTAAAGAATCAGCCATGGCTGAACCGGCGGACGGACCCGTCGAAGGTTTCCAGGTCCATGTCCGAGATATTGGCCCAGATCCCGTGCAGCGTGAGCTGGCCCGCGTCCACCGCCTCCTTGACGAACGGATAGCCCATCAGGTTTTCGAGGCTGACCTGGATGCCCTCTTTCTCCAGCGCTGTCTGGCGCATGGCCTTGTCCTCGATATCCTTCACCTGCTCGAACCCAGGCCGCAGCACGTCGAGCCAGCGGCCAACAAGGCTTTTCTGCTCCAAGAGCGCCTCGTTGTGGCCCGTGCACATATCGATGCAGCCGCGCACCCCGCCGCAATTCGAATGCCCCATGACAAGGATATGCTCCACCTTCAGCGACGTGACCGCGAATTCCACGGCTGCGCCCGTGCCGTGGTGCTGACCGTCCGGCGTATAGGGCGGCACGAGGTTTGCAATGTTGCGGTGAACGAACAATTCGCCCGTCCGCTGACCGAAGATCGAGGTGATCGCCACGCGGCTATCGCAGCAGGCAATGACCATCGCGCGGGGGCTTTGCCCTTCCTCGGCCAGCTTGCGAAACCATTCGCGGCTTTCGGGAAAGGAATGCTCCATCCAGTCGTGGTACCGATCCAGCAGGTATTTCGGCAGCGATTTCACACGGTGCATGGCAAACCTCTTTTCAACCTTGGGACGTGTTAGCCTGCATTCAGGGAAAATTGCAGGTGCTTTTCGCCGCGCGCTCAATCGTTTTTTCAACGCAAGCGTGGCATCACCACCCGCGCGGTGGGGACCGTTGGTGGAGTGGAGTGAGGTATGAAGCCGTTCGTTCGAGAATTGCGGCCCGATGAACCTGCGCGGTTCAATCCGGACAAGCTCGAGGATCTTTGTTTGCGCATAGGCGAAAACCGGGCCGAGGCGGAGGTCGCGCTTGCGCTTGACCGCATAGCAAAGGCCTTGGCCGACTTGCCCGACAGCAAACGCATCGCCGGTGGATTGCGACAGGTGATCACGAACCTGCGCGACGATGCCGATTTGATCGGCATGTCGACCCTTGCCCGCGCGGCGCGAAACGCGCTCGATTGCCTCGACACCGGCCATGTCGTGTCTCTTTCGGCGGCGCTTGCGCGGTTGGAGCGGGTCGGCGACCGTTCGATCCAGGCGGTTTGGGACCTTGAAGATCTTTCCGGCTGATCGACCCTTGCGGCGCTGTTTCCAGAGGATAGGTTAGCGCCGTCTTTCCCGTGGGGTTCGTTCATGTCGCTTGCCTTTTCCGCACCGGTCGATGGTGCGATCCCGATCCGCCTGGTTGCGCCCGAGGATTGCGAAGAGACACTGGCCACTCTGCCCGATGCCGCGGCCTCCTGGACCCGTCATCATGGGTTCACCGGAACACTTGGCCAAACCTGCGCGTTGCCGGGTGAGAGTGGCAAACCGATGGCCGTTCTTGTCGGGCGGGGCGGCCCCTCGGACCGCGCGCGGCAACGCTTTGCCGCGGGGGCGGCGATCGCCGCTTTGCCAGAAGGCGACTACCGGATCGAATCCCTGCCAGACGGCACCGAGGGCCAAGAAATCGCGATCGGCTATCTGCTGTCACTGTACCGTTTCGAAAAATACCGCGCGCAATCGCCCACACTCGCGCGCCTTTCTCCGCCCGATGGTGTCGACGCTGCGCGCCTGGAACGCATCGCCGCTGCCGAAGCCCTGACCCGTGATCTCGTGAACACGCCTGCCGAAGATATGGGACCCAATGCGCTGGAAGCCGCCGTTCGCGCGCTGGCCACCGAGTTCGGAGCCGAGGTGACGGCCACCCACGGCGACAGCCTGCTGGACGCGAACCTGCCGCTCATTCACACGGTCGGCCGCGCCTCGGACGAGGAGCCGCGCCTGATCGAGATGACCTGGGGCGACACCGGCCCTTCCGTGACGCTCGTCGGCAAGGGCGTGTGTTTCGACACGGGTGGTCTCAACCTGAAACCCGGCGCCTCCATGGGGTTGATGAAAAAGGACATGGGGGGCGCGGCAAACGTGCTGGGGCTTGCCCGCATGATCATGTCCGGGTCCGAAAAGATGCGCCTGCGCGTCCTGATCCCGGCGGTCGAGAACGCCGTTTCTGGCAACGCCTTCCGCCCCGGCGACATCCTGACGGCACGCAATGGCATGACGGTCGAGATCAACAACACGGATGCCGAAGGGCGGCTTGTCCTGGCGGATGCGCTCGCGCTTGCTGCTGAAACGCCGCCGGACCTGCTGATCTCGATGGCAACGCTGACCGGCGCGGCCCGCGTTGCGGTGGGCCCGGATATCGCGCCGTTCTTCACCGATGACGATGGGTTCGCGACCGCGTTGACCTCGGCGGCACATTCGGTCGCCGACCCGGTTTGGCGACTGCCGTTCCACGCGCCCTACGAGGCGATGATCGAACCGGGCATCGCCGATCTGGACAACGCGCCCAAGGGCGGCATGGCCGGGTCGATCACCGCGGCCCTGTTCCTCCGGCGCTTTACGGCCCCGGTCACGAAATACGCCCATTTCGACATCTACGCTTGGCAACCCAGCCCCGCGCCTGCGCGGCCCAAGGGCGGCGTCGGCCAAGGCATCCGCGCGATCTACGAAGCCCTTCCCGAGGTGTTGCAACAATGAGAGATCCCCGCATCACCGCCAGCAACGGAGAGGTCGCTCACAGCTCGCTCAAGGGCGAGGTCGAGGCCGAACGCTACACCGATGGCCGCTGGATGATGGTTCAACAGCCGATCGTGAACGTCTCTCAGGAACCACGCGGCCCCCGCGTCAGCCAGCTTTTGTTCGGCGAGCGTTTCCTCGTTCTCGAAACGCGGGACGGGTTCTCCTTCGGGCAGGCGGAACGGGACGGTCAGGTTGGCTGGGTCCTGTCCGGCGCCCTGACGGGCCCCGAAGAGGCGACGCATTGGGTCGTCGCACCGGCGACGCACCTTTACCCGAAGCCCGACCTCAAGGCGCCGCCCGATGTGGCGCTGTTCTTTGGCAGCATGGTGCGCGTGACCGGCGAGCGCCCCGAATACCTGCGGATCCACACCGGCCATTTCATTCCACGTCAGCACCTGATGCCCATCAAGGCGCGCTTTGCGGACCCGGTCGGCGTGGCCGACCTGTTCCTTGGCACGCCGTATCTCTGGGGTGGGTCCAGCCGTTGGGGCCTCGATTGCTCGGGCCTTGTGCAAACCGCGCTGGTCGCCTGTGGCGTGGACTGTCCGCGGGACAGTGACCAGCAGGAAGCATTGGGAGACGAGATCGGCACCGATGATGCCTTGCAGCGCGGCGACCTGGTGTTCTGGGGCGGGCATGTCGGGTTCATGGCCGGACCCGATATGCTGCTGCACGCCAACGCGCATCACATGGCCGTGGCCTACGAGCCCTTGAAAGAGGCTGCCGACCGGATCGAAGCCAATGGCGGCGGCCCGATCACCGCGCGAAAGCGCGTCACGCTGGGCTGATCACTCTACCGCGCGGATCAGTTTGCGGTCGAGCACGCGCAAAACCGTTTTGAGGTCATGGCCACGCTTCAGGATCTGGCCATCCATCCCGATGACCGAGTATTGGCCCTGCTTGTCGCGTAACTTCGGCCGTTTCTCGATCCGGTAGATCGGATGTTCCGCCGTGCGCCGGAACACCGCGAAGACGGCCACATCGCGCAGATGGGAAATGCCGTAGTCACGCCATTCCCCTGCGGCCACGAAGCGCCCGTAGAGACCAAGGATCACGCCCAGCTCGCGGCGGTCGAACGCCACCTGCTCGGGCTGGGTTTGCGGGCCCGTGGGCTGAAAATGCATCACCATGAAGCGATGGTGGGGGTGGTGCGGACCGAAATCAAGAAAAACGCGCCGAAAAGAAAAGGCCCCGCATCTTTTCGGGGCCTTTCCGGAGTGGTGGCTCAGGTGCCGCTGTCAGGCGCGCACAAGGTTCTCGTAAGCGGTCGAGATATCGCGCGCCATCTCGCCAACTTCGAAGTTGTAGTCTCCGATCTGGCCCACTGGCGTGACCTCGGCCGCCGTTCCCGTCAGCCAGCATTGCTGAAAACTCTCCAGCTCCTCGGGCATGATGTGACGCTCGTGCACCTTGATCTGGCGATCTTGGAGCATGCCAATGACCGTCTGCCGGGTGATCCCGTTCAGGAAGCAATCGGGCGTGGGCGTATGCACCTCGCCATCCTTCACGAAGAAGATGTTGGCGCCGGTCGCCTCGGCCACATAGCCGCGATAATCCATGAAGAGCGCGTCCGAGCATCCCTTGGCCTCGGCCGCGTGCTTGGACATGGTGCAGATCATGTAAAGGCCGGCAGCCTTGGCATGAACGGGGATCGTTTCAGGGCTGGGACGCTTCCACTTGGAAATGTCCAGCTTGGCGCCCTTGAACTTGGCATCGCCATAATAGTTGCCCCAGCTCCACGCGGCCACGGCCAGGCGCACCGGGTTCTTGGCAGAGCTTACCCCCATATCCTCGCCCGACCCGCGCCACGCGACCGCGCGCACATAGGCATCAGTCAGGCCGTTGGCCTTCATGACCTCGTATTTCGCGGCTTCGATTTCGTCGATCGTCCAGGGGATGTCGATATCCAGCATCCGCCCCGAAGCGACAAGGCGTTCAGAGTGCCGGCGGGATTCGAAGATCTTTCCGTTATAGGCGCGTTCGCCTTCGAACACGCTGGACGCGTAATGCATGGCATGGGTCAGAATGTGCACGTTTGCATCGCGCCAATCCACCAGTTTGCCATCCATCCAGATGACGCCATCGCGATCGTCATAAGCTCCTGCCATCGGTCCCTTCCTTCGCCAATGGGCCGGCTCTCCGGCGGTTTCTTTTCGAAAGTTGCGTAGATTTCGTCCGTATCGGACATAAAGTTGCGCAAAATCTGGTCGTGGCTATCAATTGATTCTTGGAAAGTCAACAAGGCTGACATAAAGTGATGGCAACAAGCCGAACGCAACCGGCAAGGAAGGGACAGGCGATGGCAGAGCGCAACGCGAGCCCCGCTATGGGCAGCAGGGGGGAAAGCCTGCTGTTTCTGACCGAAGATCAACTGCGCCGCGGGATCGAGGCGATGTTCTTCGCCTATCGCGGCTTCACGGCGGACCCCGACCGCATCCTCCAGGAATACGGCTACGGGCGGGCGCACCACCGGGCGATCCACTTCATCAATCGCACGCCCGGCACGACGGTGAACAACCTTCTGTCGATCCTTGGCGTGACCAAGCAGTCGTTGAACCGCGTGCTTCGCGCGCTCGTCGAGGACGGGTTGGTCGAAAGCCGGGTCGGCACCCGCGACAAGCGCGAGCGTCACCTTTACCTGACGGATGAGGGTAAAGCGCTGGAACGCGATTTGTCCGAAGCGCAGCGCGCCCGTATGCGGGCCGCGTTCAGAAATGCCGGGCCCGAGGCCGTCGCGGGGTTTCGTGCCGTGCTGGAACAGATGATGGACCCCGAAATGCGGCGTCACTACCTCGACGGGGTCGATAACGGGTGATGGCCGATATCGGTGCACATCTTCTGATCGTCGATGATGACGAGCGTATTCGCGGACTCCTGCAAAAGTTCCTGATCCGCAATGGCTTCATGACGACCGTCGCCCGCGATGCGGCCCACGCGCGGCGCCTTCTTGCCGGGCTGGATTTCGACCTGATCGTGCTCGACGTGATGATGCCGGGCGAAGACGGCATCAGTCTGACAAAATCGCTGCGTGAGACGATCCACACGCCCATTCTGCTGCTCACCGCCAAGGGTGAGGCCAGCGACAGGATCACGGGGCTGGAAGCCGGGGCCGATGATTACCTGCCCAAGCCGTTCGAGCCGAAGGAACTGCTGCTGAGGATCAATGCGATCCTCAGACGGATGCCGACCCAGCCGGATGAAACCGAAGTGCCGCAGGTTCTGTCACTTGGGCCGATCCGCTACGACATCGAACGCGCCGAGATGTGGCATGGACAGGAGATGGTCCGCCTGACCGCGACCGAAGCCGCCCTGATGCGGATCTTCGCGGGGCAGCCGAACGAACCCTTCAGCCGCGCGGACCTTGTCGGCCTGTTGAACCGCGACAAGGGTGGGCCTGCCGAACAGGTTCAGGAACGCGCAGTGGACGTTCAGATCACGCGCCTTCGCCGCAAGATCGAGGTGAACCCGAAGCAGCCGCGCTACCTTCAAACGGTGCGGGGCGCGGGCTACATGCTGGCCCCGGATTGAGGCAAAGATGACCACGCTTCTTGTAGAAAACCACGCCGGCCTGTCACACCAGATGCCGCCGGGCCATCCCGAACAGATCGCGCGGCTTGAGGCCGTTTTCTCGGCCCTGTCGGACCCGGCCTTCGACGCCTTGACAAGAGCCGAGGCGCCCCTGTGTACCGAGGATGATCTGTTGCTGGGTCATCCCGCCGACTACGTGGCCGCCGTCAAAGCCGCGATGCCCGAAAGCGGCCTGAAATCCCTGGACCCCGACACGCACGCCTCGCCCGGAAGTTGGGACGCCGCGCTGAAGGGGGTGGGCGGATGCCTGATGGCGGTCGATGCCGTCCTGTCCGGTGCGGCGACCAACGCGTTTGTCGCCACCCGTCCGCCCGGCCATCATGCGGAAAAGACCCGGGCCATGGGCTTTTGCTTTTTTGGCAATGCAGCGATCGCGGCCAAACACGCCCTCGATCGTCACGGGCTGTCGCGCGTCGCGGTCGTTGATTTCGACGTGCACCACGGAAACGGCACGCAAGACATTCTCTGGGACGAGGGCCGCACGCTTTTCGTGTCGTCCCACCAGATGCCTCTATACCCCGGTTCCGGCAGCGCCGGGGAACGCGGCGCCAGCAACAACATCCTCAACCTGCCGCTGCCACCCAATTCCGGCGGGGCCGAGATGCGAGCAGCTTACGAACGCCGCGCCTTTCCGGCGCTCCGGGCCTTCGAGCCAGAACTGATCATCATCTCTGCCGGGTTCGATGCGCATCACGACGACCCGCTTGCGAACCTTGTCTGGACGACCGAGGATTTCAACTGGATCACCCGCGCCCTGCTGGACCTTGCCGATGAGCTTTGCGGCGGGCGCGTGGTCTCGACACTCGAAGGCGGCTATGATCTGACTGCGCTCGCGACGTCAGTCGCGGGGCATGTGACGGAATTGATGGAGCGAGGCGCATGAGCGACGAAAAGCCGATCGAGAAGATGAGCTTCGAGGAGGCGATCCGCGAATTCGAGCAGGTGGTCACGGCGCTTGATCGCGGTGATGTCGCGTTGGAAGAGTCCATCAACCTTTACAAGCGCGGTGCGGCCTTGAAGGCGCATTGCGAAACCAAGCTGAAGCAAGCCGAGGAACAGGTCGAACAGATCACCCTCGACGCGGGTGGCCAACCCACCGGGACGACGCCGGCCGAGGGGCTTTGAAGACCGATGTTCAAGACCGCACTGGCGGAGGCGCAAGGCGCCATTGGCGACTTTCTGATCCATCAACTGGCACGCCTTGGGGATGATCGCGTCTCCGAGGGGATGCGCTATGCGACCAACGGCGGCAAACGCCTGCGCGGGTTCCTTGTGATGGAAACCGCCGGGCTGTTCGACGTGCCGCCAGCCCAATCGCTGTTCGCGGCCGGGGCCGTGGAATGCGTGCATGCCTACAGCCTTGTGCATGACGACCTGCCTTGCATGGATGATGACGACCTGCGGCGCGGCCAGCCCACCGTACACAAGAAGTGGGACGAGGCGACGGCGGTCCTGGTCGGCGATGCGCTCCAGACCTTTGCGTTCGAATTGCTGGCTCGCCCCGACGCGGGCGATGCCGCGCAGCGCATCGAATTGGTCGCCACACTGGCGCAAGCCAGCGGTGCCGAGGGGATGGTACTTGGCCAGGCCCAGGACATTGCGGCCGAAAGCGCAGGCACCCCATTGACGCTGGACCAGATCACCGAGTTGCAGGGCAACAAGACCGGCCGCCTGATCGAATGGCCCGCGATGGCCGGTGCGATCCTTGGTCGGGAAGACCCCGAGGCGCTTTTGACCTATGCACGCGCGATCGGCCTCGCCTTCCAGATCGCGGATGACATCCTCGATATCGAGGGGGACGCGGACAAGGCTGGCAAGGCGCTGCGCAAGGATGCCGATGCGGGAAAGGCCACCTTCGTGTCGCTTCTTGGCCTCGACGGGGCCAAGGCCCGCGCAGGCGACCTTGTCGACGAAGCCTGTGCGGCACTATCGCCCTACGGCGAAAGGGCGCAGAACTTGCAGGCGCTGGCGCGCTACATTATCGCTCGCGATATGTAAATCTGACCTGACAGTTCACGGCCCGGGAGGCCAGCGATGAGCGAGCGACCCCATACACCGATCCTTGATCGCGTCAAAAGCCCGTCCGATCTCAAGGGCTTGAGCGATGCCGACCTCGACCGCCTCGCGCATGAATTGCGCGCCGAGGTGATCTGGTCGGTCAGCCAGACCGGCGGGCATTTCGGCGCAGGCCTCGGCGTGGTCGAGATGACCGTGGCGATTCACGCCGTGTTCGACACGCCACGCGACAAGCTGATCTGGGACGTTTCGCACCAGTGCTACCCGCACAAGATCCTGACGGGCCGCCGTGAGCGGATGCAGACCATCCGGCAGAAGGACGGCTTGTCAGGGTTCACCAAGCGCTCGGAGTCGCCCTACGACCCGTTCGGCGCGGCGCATAGCTCGACCTCGATCTCGGCGGCGCTCGGCTTCGCCATGGCGCGCGAGTTGGGCGGTGATTGCGACACCGGACATGGCGACGCGATCGCCGTGATCGGTGATGGCGCGCTGTCGGGCGGCATGGCCTACGAGGCAATGAACAACGCGGGCCACCTCGGCAAGCGCCTGATCGTCATCCTGAACGACAACGAGATGTCCATTGCGCCCCCGACCGGTGCGATGTCGTCCTACCTGTCGCGTCTTTACGCTGGCGCCCCGTTCCAGGAATTGAAGGCCGCCGCCAAGGGCGCGGTATCCCTCTTGCCGGAACCCTTCCAGGAGGGTGCGCGTCGCGCCAAGGAGCTGCTCAAGGCCGCGACCGTGGGCGGCACGCTCTTCGAGGAACTGGGCTTTTCCTATATCGGCCCCATCGACGGGCACGATATGGAGCAGCTTCTGGCCATCCTGCGCACCGTCAAGGCGCGTGCCGACGGGCCGATCCTGATCCACGCGATCACGAAGAAGGGCAAAGGCTATGCCGAACATCGCCCCGACCGCGGCCATGCCACGGCGAAATTCGATATTCGGACCGGCGAACAGAAGAAAGCGCCCTCCAACGCGCCGAGCTATACCAAGGTGTTTGCCAACGCCCTGATCCGGGAGGCCGAGGACGACCCGCATATTACCGCCGTCACGGCCGCGATGCCCGATGGCACGGGTCTGGATTTGTTCGGCAAGCGCTTTCCCGCGCGGACCTTCGATGTGGGCATTGCCGAACAGCATGCCGTGACCTTTGCCGCCGGGATGGCCGCCGGTGGGCTGAAGCCGTTCTGCGCGATCTATTCGACCTTCCTGCAACGGGGCTACGACCAGATCGTGCATGACGTCGCGATCCAGCGTCTGCCCGTGCGCTTTGCCATCGACCGGGCTGGGCTGGTGGGGGCCGATGGCGCGACCCATGCCGGCAGCTACGACACGGCCTTCCTCAGCAACCTGCCGGGGTTCGTCGTGATGGCCGCCGCCGATGAGGCGGAGCTGGTACATATGGTCCGCACCGCGCTTGAAATCGAAGATCGTCCGTCGGCCTTCCGCTACCCGCGTGGCGAAGGGGTGGGTGTCGAGATGCCGGAACGCGGCGTCGCACTCGAAATCGGCAAGGGCCGGATGATCGCCGAGGGCAACCGGGTTGCATTGCTGAACTTCGGCGCGCGGCTGAAAGAGGTTCAAGACGCCGCCGAAGCGCTTGAGGCCAAGGGGATCAAGCCCACCATCGCGGACGCGCGTTTCTCGAAGCCGCTGGATGAAGAGATGATCCTGCAACTGGCGCGGCACCATGAGGCGTTGATCACGGTCGAAGAAGGCGCCGTTGGCGGCTTCGGCAGCCATGTCGCGCAGCTCCTGGCGGAAAAGGGCGTTTTCGACACCGGCATCAAGTATCGCTCGATGGTTCTGCCGGATATCTTCATCGACCAGGCCAGCCCGCGCGACATGTACGCGGTGGCCAAGCTGAACGCCGAGGATATCGAGGCCAAGGTCCTGGATACCTTGGACGTGGCGCGGATGGAAAAACGCGCCTGAGGCGCGACCGCCAACGGCGGCGGGATACCTCCCGCCCTATCGGTCCAGCCGTTCCTCGATCTTGCGCAACCGTTCCAGCACCTCGTCGCGATAGGCGTCTGTCGCGGCGTTGCTTTCCTCTGCATGGGCATCCTGCATCGAGTTCACGATCAGGCCGACCAGCAGGTTCACCACGGCAAAGGTGGTGATCATGATGAAGGGCACGAAGAACACCCACGCGTAGGGGTAGACGTCTAGGACAGGGCGAACGATGCCCATCGACCAGGACTCCAGCGTCATGATCTGGAACAAGGTGTAGAGCGACGCGCCGAGTGTTCCGAACCAATCGGGGAAGGTTTCCCCGAAAAGCTTCGTCGCCATGACGGCCCCGATGTAGAAGATGATCCCCATCAGCAGGAACACCGAGCCCATGCCCGGCAGCGCGGTCACGAAACCCTCGACCACGCGGCGCAGGCGCGGCGCGACAGAGATGACGCGCAACACCCGCAGGATACGCAACGCCCGCAGGACGGACAGGCCCTGCGCGGCCGGAACCAGCGCAATGCCGACGATGACGAAATCGAAAAGGTTCCACCCCGACCGGAAGAACCGCGTCCCGTAGGCGATCATCTTGGCTGCCAGTTCCACGACGAAAATGGCAAGGCAGATGCGATCCAGCGTCAGGATAAGCGCCCCGGCGGTTTCCATCGCGGTGTCGGATGTTTCCAGCCCGAGGATGACGGCATTGAACACGATCACGGCAATGATCGTGTAGCGGATCTGGGGCATCTCCAGCCAATCGGCCAAACGCTGCCGGAACCCGGGGTTCGTGGTTGTATCGCTCATCTATCCCTCGCGCGGTTACGCCGGGATATGGGCAAGGCGAAGCGCCGCCGCAAGTTCGACATGCGCGCTCCACCGAAACTGATCGACGGGTTGCACCCAATCGATGGTATAGCCCCCTGCAACGAGCATTGCCGCATCACGCGCGAAGGTGACGGGATTGCAGGACACCATGGCGATACGGGGCACCTGTGCCTCGGCCAATTCGCGGGTTTGCGCCTCGGCCCCGGCGCGGGGGGGATCAATCACCACGGCATCGAAGCGAGAGAGTTCCTCGGGCAACAAGGGGCGGCGAAACAGGTCGCGGGTCTCGGTCGTGACCGGGCGCAGACCCTGGGCATGGCGCGCGCCGGAATCGAGCGCGGTCAGCAGGTCGGCGGCCCCTTCAACGGCATGGACCGTCGCCTTGGCGGCGAGCGGTAGGGCAAAGGTGCCGCAACCGGCAAAAAGATCGGCGATCACCGTGGCGTCGTGGGTGGCCTCCTTGACGCTGGCGAGAAGCGCGCGTTCGCCCTCCTCCGTGGCCTGCAGAAACGCGCCAGCGGGCGGGCCGACCATGGCTGGGCCAAACTTCAGGATCGGGGCGGCGTCCATGAAGACGGGCTCATCCCCCCAGGTCAGGCGTGTGAAATGGCTGGCGAACTGCGGCAGGGCGGCACGCAGCGGCCCATCGAGCGGCTTGCCCCCGGACACGGCGAGGTCGATACCCGTCGCGCTTTCCGTCAGGGCGAAGGCTAGCGTGGCCGAGCGTGATGCGCCAAGGCGCGTGATCTCCTCCAAGACCGGAACAGTCGCCATGAGCGCCGGTGTCAGCACATGGCAATCCGTGATCTGGACGACGACATCCGAGCGGCGGGCATGAAACCCCACCAGCGCGCCCTTCTTGGTGCGCTTGCCCGCCAGCGTCGCGCGGCGGCGCGATCGCGGCGGCGAAGTCAGGGTCTGCCGCATCGGCGCCGTCAGGTCGTGGGCGGCAAGCGCGGTGGAAATCACCTCCGCCTTCCAGTCGGCGACGAAGCGGTCGCTGGCATGCTGCAGGGAACACCCGCCACATTGCCGGTAATGGGGACAGGGCGGGCGCACGCGCTCGGGGGATGGCGACAGGATCCTTGCCCCGTCCATACGATCACCCTCGACCTCACCCGCCACGCGTTCGCCCGGCAGGGCCATCGGCACGAACACAGCCCCGCCTGGCCCGCTGCCGACCCCATCGCCGTGGTGGCCAAGACGGTCGATGGTGAGCTCAGTCGTCATGCGCGATGGCGGGGGTAAAGGCATAGCCTTCGGGGGAAAGGATGGTCGCTTCGCGCAGACCGTGGGGCTTGTTCGCGACATGCTCGATCACGAGGTGCCCGGCCGCATTGGCACGGGCCACGGCCGCATCGGGATCAACACCGAAAAGATAGAACTGCGCGCCAGCGCCGCGTGGCGGATTTTCCGGCACCAATGACATCAGAGGATGGCTGCCATAGGTCGGATCGGCATGAAGCTGCAGGATCGTTTCGTCGTGGCGGATGATCGCGAAATCGTCGGACAGGCGAAACACCGTCAGACCGAAGATCTCGACAAGAAACGCGGCAAGTTCGCGGACATCACCTGTCAGAAGGTTGACGCCCATCCCCTTCAGGCTGCGTCCGAATTCTTCGGCTGGGACGGCGTCTAGATCCATGGCCTCGCCTCTTTGCTTCTCGCGCCAAGCTGCCGGAAAGACCAAAGAAACGCCAGCCTATTCGGCCGCTGCGGCCTCGTCGGACTGGATGAACCCGCCCGACTGGCGCGACCAGTAGCGCGCGTAAAGACCGCCCTGCGCCAGCAGGTCTTGGTGGGTGCCGTCCTCGACGATACGGCCAGCGTCCAGCACGATGATGCGGTCCATTTCAGACAAGGTGGACAGGCGGTGGGCGATGGCGATCACCGTCTTGCCCTCCATCACGTCGTGCAGGGTTTTCTGGATCGCGGCCTCAACCTCGCTGTCGAGGGCGCTGGTCGCTTCGTCCAGCACAAGAACCGGCGCATCCTTGAGGAAGGCGCGGGCCAGCGCGATGCGCTGCCGCTGCCCGCCGGACAGCTTCACGCCCCGCTCGCCCAGATGCGCGTCGTACCCGCGCCGCCCGCGATGGTCGGTGAGCGTTTCGATGAACGCATGCGCTTCCGCCCGCTTGGCGGCAGCGATGACCTCGGCGTCGGTTGCGTCGGGGCGACCGTACCGGATGTTGTCCATGGCCGAGCGATTGAACATCGCGGTTTCCTGCGTGACCATGGCGATCTGCTGGCGCAGGCTGTCCTGCGTGACCGTGCGGATGTCGATCCCGTCGACGGTAACGCGCCCGGCCTCGACATCGTAGAGGCGCAGAAGGATCGCCACGAGCGTGGATTTCCCAGCGCCCGAGGCGCCGACGATGCCCAGCTTCTGACCCGGCTCGATGGTCAGGTCGATCCCCTGGACACCGCCCACCTTGCGACCATAGGCGAAATCGACCCCTTCATAGGCAATCTGGCCCGCGATGGACGCCATCGGCCGGGCACCTGGCGCATCCGTCAACCCATGCGGCGGGGTCAGGGTGCGCATGCCATCCTCGACCTCGCCCACATTGGCGTAGATGGCCATGAGGGTGAAACTCACCCAACCCGTCATCTGGGCGATGCGCATGGCGATGGCCCCGGTAGCCGCGATCTGGCCCGCGCTGACCTCGCCCACCTGCCACAGAAGCACCGCGCCGAGGACAAGCACGACCGGCAACACGCCCGCCGTGGTCATCAGCGCGAAGCGAAACCCGGTGGACAGGTAGCCGAAAGACAGCGCTTCCTCGCGATAACCGCCGAGTGCTTCGAGCGCTGCCTCGTCCTCGTGGCTGGTGTGCCCGAACAGCTTGACCGTCTTGATGTTGGTGATCGTATCGACGATCTGCCCCGTGACGTTGGCGCGCGCAGCCGCCCGCCGCTTGGAGCGCTCGCGGATGCGCGGCATGAACCATCGGATCATGACCGCGTAAAGGCCCAGCCACAGGACCAGCGCGGCGGCGATGCGCCAGTCGATCAGGGCCAACATGCCCACCGCCCCGATCAGTGTCGCGATGGCAAAGGCCGCAGCGTTGATGACCTCGGTCACCACGTTGACCAGCGCAGTGGCCGTCTGCGCCTGTTTCTGAGCGATCCGACCCGCGAAATCGTCGTCAAAGAAACTGACCGCGTGCCCGAGCGACCAGCGGTGCAGCCGGCTCTGGATCAACGGGGCGAGGTTGGGCGGCAGGACGATCCCGTTGAAGGCCGCCGATGCCCCGAAAAACAACGGCCGCAGCAGCAGGTAGAACGCGGCGTACCCGACGATCAGGACCCAATGCGCGGCGAAATAGCCCTGCGGGTCGGCCCCCACCGTGGTGTCGATCACGACGCCCAGGAAATAGGCCGCGCCCACTTCGAGCACGCCAGCCAGCCCCGAAAGCACCGCGGCGAGGATCAGGATGCGCCACGACCCGGCAAGGCACCACCTGATGAACGCCCACAAGGTGCGCGGCGGCGGCCCCTCGGCTTGGGCAAACGGTTCGATCAGACCGGACAGCCAATTGAGAATGGGGGCAAAACGCGTCATTCGGCTGCCTCGGTCTCGTCCGTGCCGATGAACCCGCCCGATTGCCGCGCCCAGAAGCCAGCATAGAGACCCCCGCGCGCCAAGAGTTGATCATGTGTGCCTTCCTCGGCCACATGCCCATCTTCCAGCACAAGGATCCGATCCATCTGCGCGATGGTCGACAGGCGGTGCGCGATGGCGATGACTGTCTTGCCCTCCATCACGCCATAGAGCGTTTTCTGAATCGCGGCCTCCACCTCGCTGTCGAGCGCGCTGGTGGCTTCGTCCAGCACCAGGATCGGCGCATCCTTCAGGATCACGCGCGCCAGCGCCACGCGCTGCCGCTGCCCGCCGGACAGTTTCACGCCCCGTTCGCCGACATGCGCATCATACCCTTTGCGTCCCTGCGGATCTTCGAGGTCGAGGATGAACTCATGCGCCTCGGCCCGTTTCGCAGCGCCCAGCATCTCGTCCTCGGACGCGTCTGGACGGCCATAAAGGATGTTGTCGCGCACCGAGCGATGCAGCAACGAACTGTCCTGCTGCACCATGCCGATCTGGTGGCGGAGGCTATCCTGCGTGACCTGCCGGATGTCCTGCCCATCGATCAGGATGCGGCCACCCTCGACATCGTAGAACCGCAAGAGCAGTTTGACCAAAGTCGACTTGCCGGCACCCGACCGGCCGATCAGGCCCACCTTCTCGCCGGGGTGAATGGTCAGCGATATCTTGTCGAGCCCCCCGGCCCCACGCCCGTAGTGGTGGCTGACCCCGTCGAAGGTGATCTCGCCCCTCTCGAACCGCAGCGGCGTCGCGCCGGGTGTGTCGGTCAGGGTGATCGGCGCGGTGATCGTCTCCATCCCCTCGGCCACCACGCCGAGCGATCGGAAGAAGCTGCTGACCGCCCACATGATCCAGCCGGTCATGGCGTTGAGCCTGAGGGTCAGCGCGGTGGCCGCCGCGACCACACCGACGCTGGCCGCGCCCGTGGACCACAGCCAGATGGCCCAGCCGACTACGGCCACGATCAGGATACCGTTCAGGGCCGTCAGCGCCACGTCCATCACGGTGAAGATCCGCATCTCCGCGGCAAAGGTCCGGCGTGTGGTCTCGATCGACTCCTTGGCATAGTCGATCTCACGCTCGTGATGCGCAAAGAGTTTCACCGAATGGATGTTGGTGTAGCTGTCTACAACGCGGCCGGTAGTGGCAGACCGGGCGTCCGCGCTGGCCTTTGACGCGGGCCCAACGCGCCGGATCGTCCAGCGCAACAGCAGCGCATAGAGGCCGAACCACGCAAATAGCGGGATGGCGAGGCGCGGGTCGGCGCCGGCCAACAGCACCGCAGCCCCGATCAGGTAGGCCAGCGAGAAGGTGATCGCGTCAAAGATCTGGAAAACGGCCTCGCCCCCACTGGTGGGGGTCTGCATGATCCGGTTTGCAATCCGGCCAGCAAAATCGTTCTCGAACCAGCCAACGGATTGGCGCAGAACCTGTTTATGCGCCCGCCAACGGATCAGCGTTCCGAAATTCGGCAAGATCGCATTGTTCAGAAGCGCGACGTCGAGGCCTTGGATCATCGGCCTGAGGAACAGGATGAAGAGCGCCGCGAGGATCAGTTCCAGGCCGTGATCGGCCAAAACCGCGGCAGGCTCTCCCTGCCCCATCAGATCGACGATGCGCCCCATGTACCAGATCAGCCCGATCTCGATGGCCGCCACCACCACGGACATCACCGCGGTCAGCGCGTAGAGCCGCTTGAAGGGTTGCGAGTAGTCCCACAGGAACGCGAACAGGCGACGCGGCGGCGCGTCGGTTTCCGGGTAGTCGACATAGGGGTCGACCATGTTTTCGAATAAGCGGAACATTGACGGGGCTCACGATCCTGAAGATCAGATATAGGTCAGAGCTTAGGCAAAAACCATGACAGCCGAACCAGCTAATGCCATGGCCATGACCCGGGCAAAGACACGCCACGCACCGGGTGTCGTCAGGAGATACCCCAGAAGCGACCCGGCAAAGCTCCAGAACAGGCAGACGAACAGGTTGATGCCCGCAAATGCCGTGGAAAGCCGTGCCGCCTCTCCCCATGGCGACAATCCCGCCGCATAGCCGGACGCCGCACTCAGGATCACGGCCCAGACCTTGGGGTTGACCCATTGGAACAGGACAGCCCGCCCGATGCTCCAGGGCCGATCTCCCCGGGCGTCGGGCGCGCCGGACGGTCGCGATTGCCACAGGCGCCACGCCATCCACAGAATCCAGCCCGCCGCCACGAGTTTCAGTGCCTGCTCGACGCCCGGCAGCGCAGCCATCAACGCCCCCATGCCGAGCCCCGCAAAGGCAGCCAGCACACCCACTCCCAAGGCCACGCCCAAGACGTGCGGCAGGCTGGCGCGGAACCCGAACCGCGCACCCGAGGCTGTCAACAGGATGACGTTCGGGCCAGGCGTGAACAGGCCAAGGAAGACAAAGGCATAAAGCGGGTCCATGGCGATGCCCAAGACCCCGGCGAAGGCCGACTGTCAAGCGCCCTGCGCCATGCATCTTTATCCTTCAAATATGCCCGTCGGCGGCGAAGCCGACGCACGCTCAGAGGGACAAGAGCGCTTGTTTGGTCAGCGTGAACCCGGACGCGATCCAGCGCGCTTCCAGCCGTGCAAGTTCGCGCCCAAGCTCCGGCCCTTCGAAAGCCGGCATGAGATCGGCGGCCTTGATCGGGAAAACGGCTTGGCCACCGAGTTGCGCTCTGTGCAGATCTTGCGGCCCGAGAGGGGTTTCAAACTGGGCGGCCCGCAAAAGCAGCACATCCCGCGCACATTCGAAGCCATGGCGGTAACCCAGTTCGCCCGGCCCCTTTCCGCTGCCCATTTCCTCGCGCAGCGTCTCAAGCTCTTTCGCTTCGGCCCGGCTCAGGCGCAAACGGTCGGCCACGCCCTCGCCGCCCAGCGCGGCAAGGCGACGGATCGCGTTGGGCGCCAAGCCGCCTTCGACCGCAACGAGTACCGGCAAAAGCCGCGCGTCCGCGCCCGGCAAGGTCTGGCTCAGGACACCGGATGTCGCCATGGCGGCGACGGCCGGGGCCGGATCCTGCGCGGCGAGGAGTTTCTTCATCTCCGCGCCGATGCGTTCTTTCGAAAGACGGTCGATGCCACTCGCCATCTCGGCGCAGGCGGCCAAACCTTCGGGGTCGATCCCGCCCGTGGGGTCGGCATACCACGCATGAAAGCGGAAGAACCGCAGGATGCGCAGGTAGTCCTCGGCGATACGATCACGGGCATTCCCGATGAACCGCAGGCGCCGGTCGTTCAGGTCCGCCAAACCTTCGCCGGTCGGGTCGATGACGGTACCATCTCGAGTCGCATAGAGCGCGTTCATCGTGAAATCGCGCCGATGGGCGTCTTCCTCCAGCCGTTCGGTGAAGGCGACGGTCGCGCGGCGCCCGTCCGTCGATACGTCACGGCGGAGCGTCGTGATCTCGTAGGGCGTGTGATCGGCCACCAGGGTCACGGTCCCATGGTCAAGCCCCGTGGGCACGGCCTTGATCCCGGCGGATTCCGCCAATTCGACAACACGTTCGGGGCGCGCATCGGTGGTGATGTCGATATCCGAGACATCGAGATCCAGAAGTCCGTTCCGCACGGAGCCGCCCACGAACCATGCGCGGTGGCCGCCGTCTTCTATGGCGTCGATCACCGCTTGGGTGGCGGGCGCGGTAAGCCAATCGGTGGTCAACTTCATGTCGCCACCCGATCGGCAAGGGATTTGAGGATACGCGCAGTTGCCCCCCAGGTGTAATAGGGCCCCCAAGGCGCGACGTAGAAATGCCGCCACGTGCCGCGCCAACGACGGCGCTCGACGCGGTAGCTGCCCGGGTTCATCAAGAAAGACAAAGGCACGCGAAAAACCTCGGCCACTTCCCCTTCCTCCGGCACTGCCTCAAACGCATGGCGAACACGCGCAAGGATCGGGGTCACGGAATAGCTCGTCACCGTTTCATGCGGCGGCAGGTGGGCCAGTAGCTCGACATTGGTCGGGTCGAGGCCGATTTCCTCATGCGCCTCGCGCAGGGCTGCCGCGGCCGCATCGGCATCGGTCGCGTCAATCTTGCCGCCCGGAAGCGCGATCTGGCCGGGATGGTGTTTCAGATGCGAGGCCCGCTTGGTCAGGATAACGCGATCCCCCAGCACCGGGATCAGCACTGCCGCCGGGCGCAGTTTGCGACCCTCGGGCAAGCTGACATCCCGGTTGAGATCATAATCCGACGACGGCGCGGCGGGACGCTCCGCCAACCGCGCCACCATCGTATCGAGATCAATGATCGGGGCCATCCTCACCTTCCTCGGGCGCACGCTCGGCCTCGAAACCCAAAGTCTTGGGATCGAATTCGTAATGCGCACCGCAGAACTGACAATCGGCGGTGACGATGCCGTCTTCGGTTGTCATGTGGGCGATGTCCTTGGCCGAGTAGATGGACAGGCTTTGACGCACCCGGGCATGCGAACACGTGCAGCCGAATTGCACCGGTTGGGCGTCATAGACACGGGGGCCTTCCTCGTGGAACAGCCGCAAAAGGAGGTCGGTCGGCGCAACGGTCGGGCCGATCAGTTCGAGATCCTCGACCGTATCCAGCAGGATATTGGCGCGGTTCCAGTTCTCGCCCTCGTCATCCTCAAGCAGGTCTGCGCCGGACAGCAATCCGCCCTCGCCCGATCCGCCCTCGGGCGACGACGCAAAGGGCGAGGCCTTGGGCATATGCTGCAACATCACGCCTCCAGCCCGCCATGCCTCAGGGTGGCCGGGTTCGGTCGAACGACCATACCCCAAGGCAAAGCGCGTGGGCAGTTGCTCGGATTGAGCAAAATACGTCTCCGCGCAGGACGAGAGCGAGCCGCCTGCAATCGGCGTGATCCCTTGATAGGGCGCGGATCCTTTGCCCTGATCCAGAAGGATGGCGAAGTAGCCCTTGCCGATCTGGCCGAACGCATCGCTCGCTTCAGTCAGCCGCTCTGCATCATAACTGGCAAAGCCACGAATCTGGGCTGGCGTGCCCTCTTTCGACGGGGCGTAGAAATCCGTGGCGATCAGGCGGATCGGCCCATCCCCGCGCACCTGAAGTGACAGTTTCCAGCGCAGGTCGATCGTCTGACCGATCAACGCGGTCAACAACGTCAGTTCGGCAACCAGCGCCTCGACCGGCGCGGGATAGTCATGCTGTGTCAGGATACGGTCGAGCGTCTGGTCAAGCCGCGCCACCCGACCGCGAATGTCAGAGCGGTCCAGTTGGAAGGGCAACACGGTGTCATCCCAGGCGATCCGGGTTGTCAAAGTCATGGCATTTGATCCTAGCGCATTTCGGAGGTTGCGTTCCCATATAGGCGCGCGCCCCGCAATCCCCAAACCGGTGCCATGGTCATGCCACAGGCTTGTTTGATACGTGGCGTTCAACGACAATATCGAAAATGGTCAAACAGGCCGGGCAGAGCATGAAGATCCTATTCGTTCACCAGAATTTCCCTGGCCAGTATCGCGAGTTGTTCCGCTGGTTCGTGGAGCAGGGTGAGCATGACGTGGTTTTTCTGACCCAGCGGCAGGACGTGCCCAAGATCAAGGGCGCCAGGATCGTCACCTACAAACCGCATCACAAGCCGCCGAAAGGCACCTATGCCCTGACGCAGTATTGGGAGGAATGCGTTGGTGCGGGCTTCGGCGCGGCGACGGCGGCGCAAGCTCTGGACAAGGCCGGGTTCAAGCCCGACATCATCATCGGGCATGTGGGCTGGGGCGAGCTGACCTTCATGAAAGAGGTTTGGCCAGACGTGCCGATCATCGGCTTTTTCGAATACTACTTCCTGGCGCGTGGCGGATCGGTCGGGTTCGATCCGGAGTTCCCGGCAAGCGAACACGCCCCCTTCATCATGCATGCCCGCAACGCGGTGAATTTCGCAAATATCCAGACGGTCGATCTAGGCCACTCACCCACGCAATGGCAACGCGACACCTTCCCCGAAAGTTTCCGGGACAAGATCTATGTGTGCCATGACGGGATCCGCACCGACAAACTGGTCCCGAACGCCAAGGCCTCTGTGCCGCTCGGGCGATTGGGGCGGGCGGTAACCCGCGAGGACGAGATCTTCACCTACATGGCCCGCAACATGGAACCGACGCGCGGCTTCCATGTCTTCATGCGGGCGCTTCCCCACATCCTCGAAGCGCGCCCTAACGCGCGCGCGCTCATCATAGGAGGAAACGAGGTTTCCTACGGCAAGGCGAGCGACCGGAAGGGAGGCTACCGCGCCGAGATGGAGCGCGAGGTTGGCGACCGGGTCGATTGGGACCGGGTGCATTTCCTCGGGCGAGTCCCCTACGAGGCATACCAGCAGATCATCCAGGTCAGCCGGTGCCATATCTACCTGACCGTGCCGTTTGTCCTGTCGTGGTCGCTGCTGGAATCGATGTCCATGGGCGCGACCATCGTGGCCTCCGATGTCGCGCCGGTGCGCGAGGCGATCACCCATGGGAAGACCGGGCTGCTCGTCGATTTCTTCCAGCCCGAGAAACTGGCCCAACAGGTGGCCGACGTGCTGGAACGCCCGGGCACCTATGCGCATCTGGGGCCAGCGGCGCGGCGTCATGTGGTTAAGACCTACGACTTCCAGACGGTCGCCCTGCCCGAGCACCTCAAGCAGATCAACGACCTTTTGCCGTCAGCGAGACGCGTCGCGCTGCCTTGACCGCGATCAGTTCGAGGCCAGCGCGTTGGTCTGACCGACAAGCCCGAAGGCCGACCCGATCAGCCCGAAGATGGTCTGCGTGCGCGTCACGGGGCTTTCGGTCACGAGGACGAGGTCGCCCGGATTGATCTGGAAATTGCGTGCGCTGAACAGCCCGTCGGCGGTCGTCAGATCAATCGTGAAGACCACTCGTTGCTGGTCAGGCCCGGCATTGTCGGGGCGCACCGCCGACTGGGGGTATTCCCGCAGGACAAGGATGCCGCCGGGATCTCCGCGGCTGGATTGCACGCCGCCAATGATCGACATGGCGTCAAGCGCTGTGACCGCGTCGCGCGGGAAGACGTGCTGGCTTTGGTCGCCGGCAGCCCCGAGCGACAGGAAATACCGCCGGTCTTCTTCCACGATCACGCGGTCACCCGCGTGCAGCAGCGTATCGAGGTTCGGCTCCGCGAAAAGCCGGTCCACGGATGTGCCGTAGATATTGCCGTTGCGGATCAGACGAACTTGCGGGTTCGCCAATCCGCGTGCAACGCCACCGCCATCTGCGATCAGGTTCAGGATCGTGTAGTTGCGGTCCGGCATGGGGAAGCGCCCCGGCGCGCCGACACCACCGACAAGATCGACGGAATTGCCGCGCCCGCCCTCGACGGTCAGCTGCACCTGCGCCTGCGGTACGATCATGCCGATCTCGTCCTGAAGGTGCTCACGCGCCAATTGCAGCGTCATGCCCGCCACGCGCGTGTTCCCAAGGTATGGCACAAAGATCGTGCCATCCGGCGCGACAACAATGGATTCAAGCAAAGCCGACGGTTCGCCATTGGTGATGAGCGAATCGTCGATGCTGTCCCACACCGTCACGCTCAACCGGTCACCCGGGGCGATCACTTGCGTCCGCGCGCCACCCGACGCGGAAATCCAGCCATGGGCGCGGCCACCGGTTTCGGGCCAGTCCGCCACGATGGGCAGGAAGGCGCGGTTCACCGCATAGACCGCAAAATCGGATGTTTCCGCCTCTCCGGAGGCTGAGACGATTTCGCGCTGAACCGGTGCACCACCCGGAAGGGCAGAGCACGCGGCCAGAAAACTGGCGATCACGAGAGATGTGAGCAGTCGGAAGAACGAAGCTGCGGGCATCTGGTCGACGCATCCCCTTGTCGGCACCATGCGATACCTTGATAGCGGACGTGGTCTTCGGGTCAATCGTCCGAAGCCGAAACAGGTTGTTCGGTGCTATTTTGTCGTACTGCGGTTCAATGACTTTGATTCAAATGCAATTCCGTGATTGTTAGCGCGTATATTTGAAGTTCAAGGTGGTTTCGATGGCGGCACGACGCATCCTTTTGACCGGTGGGGCGGGCTATATCGGGTCGCATACCTATCTGGCGCTACACGACGCCGGATACCGCGTTACGATCCTCGACAATTTCGCCAATGCGCGGCGCAGCGTCATCAACCGGCTGGAGATGATTACCGGCGCGCCGGTCCACTTCATCGAGGCCGACGTGCGCGATTCCGTGGCATTGGGCAACCTGTTCAACGAGACCAATTTCGACGCTGTCGTCCATTTCGCCGCGCTCAAGGCTGTGGGCGAAAGCGTGGCCCGACCGCTGGACTATTTCGATGTGAACGTTGGGGGCCTGACAACCCTGCTGCGCTGCATGGACAGTGCCGGATGTCGTCGCCTCGTCTTTTCCTCATCGGCAACCGTTTACGGCGTTCCCGACGTCACACCGACCCCGGAAAGCGCCGAGTTCCGCGCCATGAATCCGTATGGCCAGACAAAAATCACATCGGAACAGGTGCTGGATTGGGTCTCGGCCTCCGACCCGCGATGGGCCATCGGCATCCTGCGTTACTTCAACCCGGCCGGCGCGCATGCATCCGCCATGATCGGCGAAGACCCGAGGGATATCCCGAACAACCTGATGCCCTACATCGCACGCGTGGCGACCGGCGCGTTGGAGAAGGTCTCGGTCTTCGGTGACGATTACGAGACCCCCGACGGCACCGGGGTACGCGATTACATCCATGTCGAGGATTTGGCGCGTGGGCACCTGCTGTCTCTGAAAAAGCTGTTCGAGACGGATACGGGTCACACCGTCAATCTTGGCACCGGGCGTGGGTATTCCGTTCTGGAGGTCATCGACGCCTACAAACGGGCGTCAAACAAGGACCTGCCCTACGAGATCGTCGGCAGGCGCGCGGGCGACGTGCCGATTTACGTGGCCGAAGCCAGCAAGGCGGCCGAAATCCTCGGGTTCGAAACGGAAAAGGGCATGGACGAGATGTGCGCCAGTTCCTGGGCATGGATCAACAGCCCCCATAGCGGAGATGATGCATGACCGAGCCGCGCACCGCGCTTGTCACCGGCGCAGCCGGGTTCATCGGCTACCACCTCTGTGTGCGTCTTCTGGAAGACGGGTGGCGTGTCATCGGGCTGGATGCCCTGACCGATTACTACGATGTCGCCCTGAAAGAACGGCGCCAGTCGATGCTTTTGCAGTCTCAGGGGTTTTCCGCCGTGAACGAGCGGATCGAAACGCCGGGCGTCCTGCATGACCTGATGGACGCGCACCGGCCCGACGCCGTGATCCACCTCGCTGCGCAGGCCGGCGTTCGCTATTCGATCGAGGCACCGGAAAGCTATGTCGAGGCCAACCTGATCGGCACCTTCCGCCTGTTGGAGGCGATGCGGGCCTTTCCCCCAGCGCACAGCCTGCTGGCCTCCACCTCGTCGGTCTATGGCGCAAATACCGAGATGCCCTATGCCGAGACGGCAAAGGCAGATACCCAGATGTCCTTCTACGCCGCGACGAAGAAGGCTAACGAGGCGATGGCGCACAGCTATGCGCATCTCTACGACTTGCCCGTCACGATGTTCCGCTTTTTCACGGTTTACGGGCCGTGGGGGCGCCCTGACATGGCGTTGTTCAAGTTCACCAAGGCGATCCTCGAGGGCGACGCGATCGAGGTTTACAACCACGGAGACATGCGCCGCGACTTCACCTATGTCACGGACCTGGTCGACGGGATCGTGCGGTTGATCGACTCTGCCCCGGTCCGGCCCGACACCCCCGACGACATCGCCGAGGGGGACAGCCTGTCGCCCGTGGCACCCTACCGAGTAGTGAATATCGGCAACTCGGAACCCGTCCCGTTGTTGGAGTTCATCGAAGCCATCGAGGACGCGACCGGGCGGACCGCCGAAAAGATCATGATGGACATGCAACCCGGCGACGTTCCTGCGACGTGGGCCGATGCTCGCCTTTTGCAGGCGTTAACCGGATATCGACCCAGAACCCAGGTCCGCGATGGCGTGGCACGGTTCGTGGCATGGTATCGCGACTATTACCGGGTCTGACCCAGCCGCTTGTTTCAAGGCGGCCCCTGGCTGCTCCGAAGTCAAACCCCAAAACCAGCGCATAGCGCTGGCCGCGATGCAGATGCCAGCATGCGAAACGTCGCCTAATCACGATCCTGAGACGGCAAACAATCGCGCAATTCTGCGCATATTGTTGATGTGCCTTCTGGTGACGGCCGACCTTCGGTAGGTGAAGTAACCTAACGTTAAGGACCGGCCCGTATCATGCACCGTGAAATGCATGATGAAACCTTCGCAAGCGGGTGGACGACACCCATAGCAATTACGCACCACCCCCATCCACGACCAGAAAACGACACCGCGAGTTCACAGGAGCGCCTGATTGAGGGCGCAATCGACACCTATCGTGAGTCCAAGTTTTCGCCCGGAATGATGAGCGTTCCGTCACAGAAGGGCCGTGCAGGGACCCTGCGGAGCGGTCGACAATACGAACTTGAATGAGGTGAGCTTATGAGAAGCCACTTGTTGGCCGCCCTTGCGGCTTGTTTCACCCTCGCAGTCGGCGTGCCTGCGGAAGCAGACCGGGTGACCTTCAATCGTGACTACGTGATCGTCGCCAGCGGCAATGGTGGAAGCGTAATCGACTACGCCAGGCGGGCCTCTCAAGTGCGCGCCACGGGCGCAACGGTGCAATTTTCCGGCCGATGCCAATCTGCATGCACCCTGTACCTGTCGGCTCCACGCCAAAACGTCTGCATCATGCCGGGCGCGTCCTTCACTTTCCACGCGGCTTACGGCTCGAATCCCGATTTCAACCGTTGGGCCACCAACTACATGCTGGACCGCTACCCGTCCTGGGTACAGACATGGATCGCGGCCCACGGTGGGCTATCCCGGCGCCTGTTGCGGATGGACTATTCCTACGCATCCCGCTTCATTCCCACGTGCGAAGACCGCCGTTACGCAGCCGCTGACATTCGGGGCTGACCCGCGCACGACCAGTGGCCCAGGGCGGCAGAACTGCCGATATCCAAGAAGTAATTCGCTCAAGATATGCGGAACAGGGGCGCAACTGCGGCCCTGTTCAACGCCAAATTCGTTGACACGTCCGCACGAACTCGGGCAACCATTTGAAAGGTAGCCTATTTTTTCCCTTTGAATGAAGTCCAATTCGCCAATGCCCGACGAGGCCCAAATTCAGAATTACGATGTGGTCCTGCTGGCGGACATGGCGCGGTCAAGCGATGCCGGGTTGCGTTTGCGCCATGAGATGCTGGCCTTGCGCAGCCAGGGGTATCGCGTCGGCTTGGTCAACCTTGCGCCAGCGGACGGTCGCAAACCCATTCTTCCAGATATTTCCTTGTGCATTCGCGAAGGGCTGGCCGACCCCCTCACGCCAGGGGCAGAGCTTCGCGCGAAACTGGCGGTCGTCTACTCCCCCGGCCTGATAAAAGAGCCCGTCAAAGACCTTGCGGGCTTCAAGGCCGACAAGGTCGTTCTGGTTCTGGATCGCGCGCCAAATCTGGGCCAGATGGGGCTATGGCTGAGCTTCAATGTTGGACAGATGATCCTTGCGCCGACCAACCGGTGGGTGCGCGCAAAACTGGACGAGTTGCAGCTACCGATCGAGATCGAGGAAGAAGACTGGCGCTCCGTCGCACGCGCAATCCGACCGGCAAGTGACCACCGCCCCACGGCGCGGACTCGGGTCCTGGGGCGGATCAGCGCCCCCGGCGGCGCTCAATGGCCGACGACGGCAAAAGAAATCGCCGCCACCTATCCCAACGATGCATCCCTTGATTTTCGCGTCATCGGCCCCCCGCCATCCGAGGTCGTTGCCAAAAGCAAGGTCACCAAGCATTGGTCAGTCCTAGGCGCGGCGGACACGACGGTCGCACGGTTCCTGGAGCCGCTCGACGTCTTCTTGTACTTTCCCAGCGCATTGACCCCGGAATTCCCGGAAGCCGCGATCGCAACAGCCATGGCTTCGGGTAAGCTTGTCGTTCTTCCGCCCCGGTTTTCACCGCATTTCGGGCCCGGTGTGCTGTATTGCGAACCCGAGACCGCCCTCGCAGAGATCGAGCAGATTTTCGAAGACGAAGATGAGCTGGACAACCTGCGCGAACAGGCGCGCAGCTATGCTGCCCTGCTGTTCGGGCAAGACACCTATCTTCGGCGCATTGCCCGCCTCATCGGACGCCCTGCAGCCGAGGCGCCTCGGCAGGCGCCGCAAGCCAAGAAATCAACGGTTCTCTTTGTGCCCTCGAATGGCGTCGGTTTGGGCCACGCGACCCGACTTTTGGCCATCGCTCGTCGCATGGGCGATGGGATCGAGCCCATTTTCCTGGGGTTTGGGCAAGCTACCGGAGTGCTCGAGTCCTTCGGATACACCGCGGAGTATTGCCCGTCCTACTCGGATATCGGGGCGGAGATCGCCGACTGGGACGAGTGGCTGCGCTACGAGCTTGGCGACGCGCTGGAGCGCCATGACCCCGCCGCCGTCATCTATGATGGGAACCACCCGACACCCGGCCTTGTGCATGCCGCGCTGGCGCGCGGGGACTGCCGGCTTGCCTGGGTCAGGCGTGGCATGTGCCCCGAGAAGCCATCCCCCTACTTGGAAAACTCGCGCTTCTTCGACTGCATCATCGAACCAGGCGAACTGGCGACCGAATACGACACCGGTCCCACCGCACTCAGGCGGCACGAAAGCGTCTCGGTCGCGCCGATCCGCCTTCTGGACAAGGAAGAGCTGCTGTCGCGCGACGAGGCGCGCGCAAAGCTGAACCTGTCGGGCGACAAGCCCGCGGTGTTGGTGCAACTCGGGGCGGGCGCGAACCGCGACATCCTCGATCTTACGGACCGTATCGTCACCGAGTTGCAACGGTTCGACGGTGTGCAGATCGTCATCGCGGAATGGACGAACACGGCCGTGCGCATGCCGCACTGGCCGGGGACGAAGCTGCTCAGGGGGTTCCCGATCAGCCAGGTCTTCAATGCGTTCGATTTCTCCGTCTCCGCGGCCGGCTACAACACCTATCACGAAGTCGCGGCCTTCGGGTTGCCGACCATCTTTGTCGCGAACCGCCATCCGTCGATGGACGATCAAGGCGCGCGCGCGGAGTTCGCACAAGACAACGGCTTTGGGTTCGACCTTCGGGAAGAGGAGATGCACCTCTTTCCGTCGCTTTGCGAAGCAATGCTGAATGCTAGGGCCAACGCGTTCCTCAGGCAGGCCAGCCGAAAGTTCGAGACAGAAAACGGCGCTGACGAGGCCGCGCGCATCCTTTCGCAAATGGTGTTGGGCCAATGACGAAGTCAGAAAAATCGGGCAAAACACCCGCCGCCAAACCATCGCCGCACAGCTTCCAGACGACCGGCGTCTACTACAAGCTGGCCGAGAAAGCGTCGGAAGAGCACGTGGTCGAGATCGGGTGGTCCAGCGCCCGCACCCCCGCCCCCGTCCGCGCCCACGAGCTGGTGCCCGAGGATCTGGCCGCCGCATGGCCCACCTGGCCACATCCCAGAAAGGCCCTGACCCCGAGAACCGGGAACAACAGCCCCCAGCCGATCGGCAGCGTGGGTGTGATGTTCGTGGCCCTGTTCGGCCTGAACGCCGAACAGATCGCCGGCGCAACCGCCAGCATCCAGCGGCGTTATCGCACCGCTCGGAACTTCCGCCCCCTGTTTCTGACCGACAATCCCGACACGTCCGCCTTCCGTCACGCCGGGCTGACTTATGAGTACTTTCCGAAATCGGTCTTTGGCGGCGAGGATCGGATTGCCCTGTTCGAGGCACGCTTTCAGCGCCTCTGGCGCAAATGGCGCGGGAGCATGCTCATCGATTTCAGCAAGGCAGGCTTTCTGTCACAGCGGCTTTCAACCTACGGAGAGCTTATCGACCGGGAAACGGCGCCGGAGAACCGCTATGACCCCCGCAAGGCCCGGCCCGCGCCGCCCAAACCCGCGCCGACGGACGTCATCGCGCTGCAAGCGGCCTATCGCGCCAGCGGGCTCGATCAGGAGCCAGACAATTTCGTGCTCTACCGGATCATCGGCAACGATCTTCCGCCCCGGCACGAGCTTGGCCAGACACTTCGCAACGTCCAGTTCATCCTTGAGAACGAACCACCCCTGAAACTGTGCGAAAAGCGCTGGGTCGTGAACAGGATTGCCGACCCGGACCAGGAAGCCGCGGTCATCGCGCTGTTGGAACGACACGGTCAGCCGTACCTGCACATCCCGTTCGTGTTGGAGGATTATGCCGAAACGGATTGGGACCTGTGCAGTTTCCCTGACCCGGCCTTCTTCCTGCATGGCCGATATGACCGGATGACCGAGTATGACCAGAAGCGCGCCGAGGCGCATGCCCAGCGCTTCAAGAACAACTATGTCATCAACAATAACGGGGCCCGAAACGCGGCGCTGCGCGACGGGCGTGACCGTGCGAAATGGGTCCTGCCGTGGGACGGAAACTGTTTCCTGACCGATGCGGCCTGGGACGCGATCGTCGAGGGCGTGACGACCCGCCCCTACCTCAAGTATTTCACCGTCCCGATGTCGCGCACGCTCGACAATGCGGACCTGCTGGACCCGCACTACAGCCCCGAAGCTGATGAGGAACCGCAGATCCTCTTCCGGCGCGACAGCGAGGAAGAGTTCAACGAGGCTTTCTATTACGGGCGCCGGCCCAAGGTCGAACTCTTCTATCGGCTGGCCATTCCGGGAAAATGGGACGCATGGGCAGATGATGCCTGGGACCTTCCGCGCGCCGATCGCTCGCCCGATGCCGGCACGACAGGACAAACCGGCTGGGTCGCACGGCTGTTTTCAGGCCAGACCCAGTTGGAAGCCGACAAGATCACCGGCCTGAGATCACGGGGCGAGGCGCGGATCAGCGCGATTTCCCAGATGCTCGAACGCCTCGATATCGAGGCGATGCAGCTGATCTATGATCCCGCGACCCTGGTGGCCTACGACGAAGAGGTGGTGAAGGCCCTGGCCATGGCCGACCCGAAAGCGCCCGAACATCGCGTGCGCGACCGGTTGCTGGCCGAAGCAGAACTTGCGCTGCAACGCGGGCCCTACTCGGTCACGCAAAAGACGACGGTCGCCCCCAGCGGTGACCCGCATGACTATTATCACCCGGCGCCCTACTGGTGGCCCAACCCGGCGACCTCGAACGGGATGCCGTTCATCTTCCGGGATGGCGAGCGCATTCCCGGAACGCGCCTCTATGAACCCGACAGCGCACGATACGACCGCACCCGGCTACAGCAGCTGTTCGACGACACCACCACGCTTAGCCTGGCTTGGTTGGCGTCGGGTCGCGAGGCCTATATCGCGCACGCGGCCCAACTGATCCGAACATGGTTCCTGGATCCTGCGACGCGGATGAACCCGCACCTGCTGTATGCGCAGATCCGATCACAGACGATGAGGGATATCGGGTCGAAGTCGGGCCTCATCGAAATGAAGGACCTCTACTATTTCCTCGATGCCGTGCGCCTCGTGGAACGGGCTGGAAAGCTTGCGGATGCTGAAAAGGAGGCGTTCCGCGCGTGGCTGAGAGAGTATGTCGAGTGGCTGCAAACCAGCGACCAAGGGGTGGCCGAACATGACACCTCGAACAACCACGGCACCTGCTACGATTTGCAGGTCGGATCGATCGCGGCGTTCCTCGGCGATGCGGCCCTGTTGCAAAAGACCTTCTTCACCAGTCGTGAACGCATCCTCGAACAATTCACCAAGGATGGTCAGCAACCACACGAGATGAAGCGGACCCAGACGGCGCATTATTGCTGCTTCAACCTGCAAAGCTGGGTGAACCTCGCGTCGCTGGCCGATGCGTGCGGTCACGCGCTCTGGACGTTCGAAGGCCCGGACGGGCGAGGAATGGCAAAAGCCTTCGACTGGCTGCTTCCGCTTTTGGCGCAGGCGACGTGGAAATACCAACAGATCGAGCCCTTTGATCGTGGCCGCTTTCTTCCGCTGTTCTACGCCGCGCGCGCCGCTGCCGGTCGTTCCGGGGGCGCGCAGCTTTCGGACCCCATGCAGGCCCGGCCCCTGTTCTTTCCCCATGACGGGATCAAGCCGTTCTGGATGCTGGGCAGAACGCCGTCCAAGACGGGCGATACCGGCGCGTGGAAAACTCTGGCCGGCAAGCTGCGCAGGCTGGAGCCGTCAGCGTTCGAGATGGTCGCGGGAACAAAAGGCGCCTCGCGCGAGGAACGCGACGTTCCGACATTGGACAAGAAACTATGGGGCGGGTTCTCGGCCAACGCCATCGACGCGCTGGAAACCGTTCGCGACGACCCGAAATCGACCGAGCCAGAGGTCAACCGGGCAGCGCGCATTCTGGCGCGATGGCATTTTACCCATGGCGATTTCGCCGAGACGCTCGCGAATGTCGACCGGATCGGAGAGCTGGGGCCAAACGGCGATCGCGAACGGTCGCTTCTGAGGGCCTATTGCCTGCAGAAGCTGGGCCGCACGGACGAGGCAGCCGGACTTCTTCGCGAACTTTTGCGCATTTTTCCGAAAGATACCGGCCTTTGCCTTGCGATGGCGGGCATCGACACCGCCACCGAAGGTGATCCTCGGACCCTGGGCTTTTCGGCCTGGATCAACAGGGCATACAAGAACGCCGGCCTGCCCGATTTCCTTGCAGAGGACGCGGACGCGGTACTGTCCCTGCGTCAGACCGTGCAACAAAGCGCCACCCGGTCCGACGGCCACCACCGAACCGGGTCGGTTGTCAGCGTGATCGTTCCCATAGATGCGCCGTCACCAAGCCTGCCCCTGTCGCTCAAGTCGCTGCGTCTGCAAAGCTGGCCGCATTTCGAGGTGATCATCGTCGACCACTCCGGGGACCCCGACATCAGAGGGGCGATCACGGACGCGATTGGCGACGACCCGCGTTTCCTGCAAGTTCACCTTCCAGCCACGACCCCGTCATTCGAAGCCCGGAACATCGCCCTCACCCATGCCACCGGCCGCTACGTGACCGTGCAGAACCCGACGGACATCGCCCACCCGGCCCGCCTCGAACTTCAGGTGACCGCCCTTGAGGACGAGGACGTCCCAGCCGTTGTCGTGCAGCGCGCTTGCGTGACGAAGGAGGCGCAGTTGTTGGGCGGCTGGTTCCCCAATTTCTCCCTCGTTGGCCCCGATCGCGACAGCCTGATGCTGTCGACCGAGCGTCTCAGGGATTACGGGGGCTGGGACAATGCAGCGGTTCATCCCGAGAATTACCTCATCTGGCGCCTGAAACATGTGGAGGGCAAGGACGCCGTCGAAACCGTGCAACCCGGCGTGCCGATCATCTTGACCTTGGCAGACTCCAACTTCGACGACCCAACACATCTGGAGTTTCCATACGGTCCCCGTCGAGACAGGCTGAGGGCGTTGCTGCGCGCCGCCCGCAATTTGGCGTTAGAAAGTGACGAGGCGAAGCCGCCCGCTGCCATTTCCTTCCCCACGTTGTCAGCGGAGGAAAAGCTGGATTGCGCCCTCGTCGGCGATTTCTCGAAGGGTGCAACAGCCATAGACGAGCTTCGCGCCTTCGTTGCAGCGCGGGTCGCCAATGGCGAGAAGGTCGGGCTGTTCAATTGGCCGGACTATCACAGCACGTGGCGCGAAGATCTGGACCCCGAGATCGCCGAGATGGTCGATGGCGGTCAGGTGGCTCAGATCAGCGCGTTCTCCCGCGTCGCGACAACGCGGCTTATCCTGTGCAATCCCTATGTCATCCACAACCAGGTCGACGGGTTGCCCAAGTTCGACGTGGATGAATTCCAGGTTCTGGGCGACCCCGGCCTGAACTTGGCAGAGTTCCACACAGGCGTGCGGCGCATCATGCCGACGAAGGAAGAGATCCAATCGGTCTTCGACTTCGAGTTCTCGTGGCGCGCGCTCTGATGATTCTTTTTTAAGCCCGATTCGACGCCGCAGGTAGGGTTTTCCCGCATCAAAAGAACTTTCTGACCGCCCGCAGCATGGCAGGGCGCCGTCCCGTACTGTTGATATTTGGTATGGCGAAATAGCAGCACACCTATATGTTGCATAACCTGGCCAAATTCGACGACCGGACGAGAAAGTGTCGAAACTATGGCATTTTTTTGAAATTGGCGGTAACGTCGCGGTGTTACGTGTGGATAGGTATCAATTTTTTTCATGGGATCGTAAGCATTTCGATCCGGCTTGACGCAGGGATGAATTATGGGACGCAAAATCTCTACGCTTACAGCTTTGGCTGTCTTGGGCGCTGCGATCAGCTCACCGATTCCTGGCGAATCCCAAGAAGTCGGCTCCGAGTTTTGTGAAATCTATGACGAGATGGATCGTGCCGCATTGCAGGCGGAACTTTCCGTATTGCTGGACGAAGATCCCGCCAACGTGTGTGTGGACTACATCGTCAGCCTTCTTGGCGAAGCGCCGGTGGCAGAGGTCGTACCTACCGACCCCTACTAGGCAGACTTGCAGAATAGTAAAAAGAACCCCCGCAAACGCGGGGGTTCTTTTGTTTTTTACCCTCGTCCTTCCGAACCATTGTGGCGGCCGGTATCAGTCCAGGGCCTCAAGCCAATCAACGGAACGTGCCGGCAGTCTGGGCGCCGTCAACAAACGGCCATTCTGCCAGCTGTCGCGCGGTGTTTCGGCGCCAAACAGGAAGCGAATGCCAAGTCCAAAGGTCAGGTCAGAAAGATCCACGTCGCCAACACTGATTTCGTAGAAATCCCTGCGGGCAAAATAGGTGACTTCAAGCGGAATTCCCGTCGGCAGGACAGTCTCGCCAGACAGACCGATTGAGTGGAAATTGCCCGAGTCATCGCCACCATTGAGGAAACTGTCGGCCGAAGCGCTTTCATACTCAAAGGTGATCACCGTACTATCAAGCGGGAACCATGTCACGCCAGCGCGAACAAACCGCGCGTCACGGAACCCTTCAGGGTCTCCGGTTGATTGATCGGGCGGGAACTCAAAAGTATCCCCAAGCCCGGCTTGGCCGAACACCATGAAATCATCACCCAAGAAGTACTGAGCCTCGATGCCGCCGTAGATGGTTTCATAAGGCTCCCGTTGCAGATCGTCGGTCACGAGCGCGGACCGGGAATATGCGGCAAACCCGCCGACACGAAGATCCGGTGTGACGATATGAGAGTAGTGCAGCGCAACCCGCATCTCGCGTTCCGGGTTATCCTCGTCGAAATCCGCTTGGCTTTCGTCCCAGTCAGCATAGCCGAAATACCCTTCGGCCCCGAAGAACCCCATATCGTAAACCGGGAAGGAGTATTGCCCTTCGATGTAGAAAGGCATGTAGGAGACATTGCTATCGGGAGAGCGGTTCTCGACAACCTCTCCGTAAGTCAGCCCACCACCAATATAACCCACTCCGTTACCGAAGTCCTGCGCAGTGGCAGATGTAGCGGCAACGACCAGCGCAGATACAGGAACGAACAGTTGCTTCAGCATCGGCCTCAATCCTCCTGAAAGGTACCCACTCGATACCAAATCAGGCTCATAAGAACACGACATATTGGGGCTAAACTGCGCATTCCCTCAACAGGTGTGGTCCGGCAACACTATGGGGGCTATTTCGCGTTGTAGGAGACCATCTGGAGTGCTTGCGCTGAAGTCGAAAGCGGCTGCTGGTCACACAAGGAAATCGAAATCCGATGCCATGAGGTCATCCGCCCCGATCGTGATCGCATGCGTTCCGGACGGCGCGCCATAGAACGCGGAGAGATCTATGGTCGTATCTCCACCATTAACGGACACGAGGGCATCTGCCCCGTCAAGGATACCGTTGCCATTGGTATCAAGGTCTCCGAACGTCGAGAGGTCGGATCCGAAACCTTCAAATACTACAAGGTCTTCACCCTGATCGAAGTCGTCGATCATATCTTGATCGAACCCGATATCCGCCCGGAAGATGAACACATCTTCATCATTGCCGCCGACAAGAATGTCGGCTCCGGCACCCGCGATCAGGGTATCCTGGCCGTCATCTCCCTTCAGATGATCATCGCCCTCGCCATCGATCAGGAGATCGTTGCCCTTGTCGCCGCGCAGTTCATCGTTCCCGGCGCCGCCGATCACCGTGTCGTCGCCACCCTCGCCATTGACACGATCATCGCCATCACCGCCATCGACCCAGTCAGCGCCATCGCCGCCGCGCGCGTCGTCTTTACCCGCTCCGCCGAAAATCTGGTCTGCGCCTTCGTCGCCATCCAGCTTGTCGGCACCGTCGCCACCCAACAGCGTATCGTTGTCCCGACCGCCGGAGAGGTCGTCATCGCCGTCGCCGCCGTCGAGCACGTCGTTCCCGGCCTCACCTTCAAGGTCATCGTCGCCCAGACCGCCCATGATCAGGTCGTCGCCCTCACCTCCGCGTGCGTCGTCCTCGCCCGCTCCACCGAAAATCTGGTCCGAGCCGTCGTCGCCTCGCAGCTTGTCGGCGCCGTCGCCACCCAACAGCGTGTCGTTGTTCTGACCGCCAGAGAGCTCGTCATCGCCGTCGCCGCCGTCGAGCAAGTCGTTCCCGGCGTTCCCCTCAAGGTCATCCTCGCCCAAGCCGCCGACAAGCAGGTCGTCACCATCGCCGCCGCGCAGGTCGTCCCGCCCATCCATGCCCCACAGTTCATCGTGCCCGGCACCACCGCGTAGGTCGTCGTCGCCATCACCACCGATCAGGCTATCGTTGCCGGAGCCCCCCCAGAGCTCGTCCGCGCCAGAGCCTCCGTCCAGCAGGTCGTCACCGCCCTCGCCAAACAGCTTGTCGCTCCCTCCGTAACCGACGATGACATCGTTTTCGGCGTAGCCGTAGATACGGTCCGAACCATCCGTCCCTTCAAGCAGGTTTTCGGGCTCAGGCTCAGGCTCAGGCTCAGGCTCAGGCTCAGGCTCAGGCTCAGGCTCAGGCTCAGGCTCAGGCTCAGGCTCAGGCTCAGGCTCAGGCTCAGGCTCAGGCTCAGGCTCAGGCTCAGGGATGGGGTCCGGAACCGGCTCGGGGTCAAGCCCTTCCATCCAACTCCCGTCGAAAAGACCGAGGGCATCCGCACCCCAGAACAACTCGGCTTCCGCCGACCTGTCCCGAAGCCAGTCGTCACGGTCGAAATCGTTTCCAAAGAACCCGATCGCGTCGGAGAACCATGGCTCGTGGAACTTCGACGAGTCGTCGATCTTGATGAGCGCGCCGCTGCCGCCGATCGTGTTGTCGGCCACCAGAACGTGGGTCGCCCCGATCAGGCGGATGGCCGAGTTCCCTGAATCCGTAATCGTGTTGCCGGACACAAGGACATTGGTCGCCTCATAGGCCAATCCCGCTTCGAGGAAGCCCGGAGGGTAGGAGTCCAGGTTGGTGTATCCTCCAACCTCGATTGCATTGTGGCCAGAGCCTGAAATCACGTTCTCCAGGATCGCGATGTTGCTCGAGCCGCCTTTCACCATGATGCCGACATAGCTGAGGTCGGTCAGTGTGTTGCCCTCGATCACCGCGTTCTCGACGCCGACGAAATCAATGCCGGATTCGTTACCCGACCCACCCTCGATGGTATTGCCGAGGATCTGGATATCGCTCGATTTGCTGACCTTGATACCGTCGCCTTCGCCCTTGAAGATCGTACTGTTCGCGATGACGATGTTGCTTGCCGGGTCCGTATTTCCGTCGACGGCGTGGATGTGGACAGCGGGCCGATCGCCCGTGTCGCTGCCATGCACTTCAAAGCCATCGATCACGATGTAATCGCTGCCGTCGATCTGGATCGTGGAGTCGGTATCATCGGCCGGGCGAATGATGGCTGCGCCCGGTCCATCCGCCGACACCAGCGTGATTGGGGCGCCGTCTTGGCCGCTCACCGAAATCTCGATGTTTTCTTCATAGGTGCCCGCAGCGACCTTGATCACGGCACCGGGGCCGGCGACATCAAGCGCGGCCTGGATGCTGGAATACGGATTTTCGGGCGATCCATCGCCACCGTCTGCCGCATCGGCAGAAACCCAGATCTCTTGCGCCAATCTTCACCCTCCGAAATGCCAAAAGGGGTGATATTCTGGAAATGCGAAATTCTTGTGCCGAACCTGTGGCACGCGCGTGCCCGCTGGCAACGAAAGCTCGCATCGTGTGACATGAAAATCGACGTATTGCCGCTTGTGCTGGCAGAACGCCCGTTTTTGTCGCGGCTCACAAACGAAGGCGGGATCGCCGCAGCCCTGCAGCCGGATCCGCCTGTTGCGACCTTCAACTTGGCGGCACGTCGGAGAGCGGCATGAAGTAGAGGCTGAGATAACCGCCCAAACTTCGATTGTAGAACGGCCTGCGACCATCCATCAGCGCCGCAGCACGCGGATCGCCGGTACGGGCAAAGTAAGGTTCGAGCCACACAAGGAACTGTCCATCCCCTTCGTGGGGGAGGATCTGTTCGTCGAAAACCCCGTATCGCTGCACCAGCACCGGGTCGAGCAACATATCGAGCGCCACATCGATCAACTGCTGCAACCTCACGCCATCGACTTCGATCTCGTAGGCTGCAATGCCCTGCCGTTCCATCATCTCGGCGATCATGACGAGGTACATGACCGCGAAATTCTGGTAGTGCACCGCGCGGCGGCCCCGGATGATCTCGAACGGCAGGTGCCCGTCATCCTCGGCCTGCCAAAGCGCGCCAAGAAACGCCCGGACCGCGTAACCGAACAACGCTTCATCTTCGGTCATGATGCCGATCGACATGGCGTAGACGGCCCGCCGGTACAGGTGATTGTTGCAACAGGACGTGGCGGGAAGGCCGGAGATGCCGGAATGCCGCCGCGCTAACTCCAACAGCCAGGCATCCACCTCGCGGAGGTCGTCAGCCCGGCTTTCGGCGACCGCCGGTCGCACGGCCATCAGGGCGAGCGATGCGCTGAACATTGTGCTTTCAGTGGTATACCACGCCTGTCTATCCTCGGTCGAATAGTCGAAATCCAGCAAGGCATCGGCTCTTGCCCAGTTCAACAGCACGTCAACGATGCAATTCGCATGGTACCCGTCGCCGATCACCACTTCGGCTGCGGCCAGCCCGCTCATCGTATCCTCGAATGTCAGGAACACCTCGACCATGCGCCGCCACGAGGCGTTGTCGACGTAGAAACCGGGAAGGATGATCGTGTGATCCAGCACGGGCAGGGCCAAGGCCGCCTGGCAACTCTCCCCCATCCGGTGATGGTCGATCCAGTCCAGAAGCATGGGATCGCGCGTTCTGGAAAGTGCGTCACGCCGGCTATCCACGTCGAAATATCCCGCAAGCGGGTCGGTTACCGTGTACCCGGATGTATCGTTGAGAACGAAGTTGGCGTATGCCTCCTCGGCCGTCAGCGCGCGCGCAGGTTGGGCCGTGACGGCCGCAGCGACCGCGAAGAACGCCGATATGAAAGCGCGCAGATGGCTCATTGGTCAGCTGCGGCAAGACCAAAGCCTAACAGCTCGGTTCGGCGAATTGCGACTTGCATGGGTTGGCCGATCATCCCGGGGTCAAGGGCCTCGTCGATGGACAACATGACCGACGCCACGGTCGGTTCCTGCCTCAGCCACTGCGGAAATCCGACGCGCGGCTGCTGGCGCGGATCAAGTGTGATCCGCTCGACGCGGGCCGGGATGGTTCGCCCCGTCGCTTCGTCGGTCACGACGGCGGACTGGCCGATATGGACATCTTCGATCTGAGACACATGAACCAGGGCCTCGACCCGCAGCGCCTCGCTTTCGGTGCGCGCGAGGACGGCAACCGTGTCCCCGGGGACGACCCATGCGCCATCTTCCTGAAACCAGCTGACCATGCAGTCGCAAGGCGAGAACCCTTGCAACTCGGCAATCCGCAACTGGAGGGCGCGCAATTCGCCCTCTGCCAGCGCCAGCGCCCGACGCACTTCGGCTGGCGAACTGAACGGAATGCCCGCGGGCGACAGCGCCAAGACCTCGGGGTCGTTCTGCATCTCTTCGTTGATTTCGGTGAGGTAATCTATCTGTGCCACAAGAGAGGCTTCCTCACTGGACAGTTCCGCCGAGGAGATCTCGTAGATCGGGTCATCCCTCTGAAGGATCTGCCCGACGGCTTCGATCGGCGTGCGCACCTGCCCCATATCCGCGCTGATCATCTCGACTTTGGGCGCCGTGATGGTGGCGAAACTTGCGTTGATCAGCACGAAGCGCTCGTAAAGGGCTGTGCCGATGAAGGCGAACGTCCCGACGATCACCCCGACAGACAGACCCATCCCGACCACGCGGCGCCATTTCAGCCTTGCATCCTCGGGGGCCGGTTCATCTTTCTTTTCGTTCAGTGTCTGAGGATCCTGGTTTTCCAACAGGTCGCTGGGGCTTGCGACATACCCGGCGTGGTAGCTTCGCGAAATTCGGCGCAACGCCTCGCGCGTTTGACGCGACATGTCGCGGAAAGCGAAGCGAATGACCCGGTCTTCCCGGTCTTCGATAATCTCGATCACCTCGGCGAGCACGGTCACCTCACACACGAACCCGTACAAGGAAATCCTGAGCCGGACTTCGGTCCTGGTGCCGACATCAATCGCAAATTCATCGCCCTCGCGCTGCCACGACGGCGCGTGGTGAGCGTCGAATTCTTCCAGCGACAGGGAATGGCCATCGAGGATCACATCGTTGAGCACAACGAAGAAAGGCAGCTGTATCGCGTGGTACAGTGTTGAACTGCGCTTGATGGTCTGGATGCCTTTGTGATCCGGCGCTTGGTGCTGTTTCGTCTCTAATGTCATTCCGCCAACCTGGTAATGCTGCCTGTCGCGCCGTTCGGCGCATGAAATCCCAAAGCTCTCAGGGCATCAAAACGCGCCGCTTCGCTGGCGGCGCTGAGTTGCCCGGTGAACAATCCTATTCCGACAATGAAGACCGAGAGCGCAGCGGCATGCAGAAGCGTGCCGCTGAGCGCTTTCGCGGCCCGACCAGAGCCGTCCCGCTGGATGGATTGCCGCGTCCAACTCTGGCGGTCGAGATGAAAGAGCAGTTTGCTCTTCATCATCGCGCCCCAGATCTGGTTGTAATACATGAGAAACGGCCAGATCGGGGAGATCCGGCCGTAATTCGACGCAGCCGCAAGGCTCATCACGGTGCGCGTGAAGATGGCCCAGGCGAAATAGTAGACAATGAAGACCGGCGAGAGGAAGATCGCGAGCAGAACCGTTGCAACCGGGCCCGCCAGCGAGGACCAGATGGAAACACGCTGATCCACGAGGGCCCACCAGACGAAGAAGCCAAGCCTCGGGGCGCCTAACGCGATCGCCCGGCCATTCGCGCGCAGCATGTTCCCGAACCAGCGATGCATCAGCTTGGTCGAGGCCGGAAAGAACCGGCCGGGCGGCGGAAGCTCTTCCAGCCCGTAGGTCACCACGTCGGGAACATAGAGCATCTTTCCACGGGTCTTGAGCACGTGGAACCAGGTGCTTTTGTCGTCGCCAGTCAGGAACTTGATCTCGCCCAGACGCCAGTGCCAGATCCGGTCATCCTCGACCTGCGCGATGAACTCGCGGGACGTGGCGATATCGGTGCGAAAGAAAGAGCATCGCCCGGTCAGGACAAGTAGCGTTTTCGACAAGGCCATCGAGGCCATCAGGGTATGCCGCTGCGCCAGCCGAAGGATATACCAGTTCTTCGTGAGGTAGGTGCCCTGGACGATCGCATCATTGTTCGTCGTCGCCGCGGCAAGCCCGGGGTCCGCGGCAAAGAAGGGCAAGACGCGCGCGATCGCGCCATCGCCCAGCACCGTGTCGCCATCCATCAGGATCGTGACAGAGCGGTCCGGCGGGGCATCACGCGCCACGACGCGCAGCCCTTCCCCGATTGCCGAGCGCTTACCGTCCCCCTTTTGGAATTGGGCAACGATCTCAACGCTATCGGGGCACCCGGCGGCCGTATACACCCGATACAAAAGCCGCCGGTCCCTGTCCGTCGTAATCGAGGCCACGATGGTGGTCGGCACGCCGCTTTGGACGGCCGCATCGATGAGCGACGTGTAGCATTTCACGAACACGTCCTCGTCGATGTTGTAAGATAAAACCACGGCATAGAGATGCTGGAGCGGGGTCGCGTTCCGCTCTGCAGCCGCTCTCAACCTTGGAAAGACGCGCTTGAGAAAAATGCGCGAGCGGACCTGATGGATGGTCCACCAGGCGTAGCGCCAACTGGCAACGATGCCGATCGTAGTGAAGAAGAGCTCAGAAGAGGCCGGACGAGGCATGGAGAGTGCCATGTACCACACGGCAACGGTGACCGAGGTGTAGATCGCCCACCATCGAAGGGATGCCTGTACATCACGCATATCCCTTGCAGCGCCAGCCATATGCACCCACCAGAAAATGGCTTAAGAAAAATCTTACTCCACCGTACAACGGCGGCAGCGATTCCCGAACCAATTTGGACCTTGAGCAGCCATCGACCGGCGCAGCATCCCCCTTGAACTGCCGCCGGCGCCGCCTGCCTAAAATTTGGGCTGATCATGAAGCCAACCAAGATTTGATCCCTGCTACGCGCGGTTTGCCCACCGGGAATAAGTCGCAGGGTGCCTGGGCGAGTCGAATTCGGAACGCGCCTGCAAGGCTAACCGATAGCGCGCGCCGCAAATGGCCTGCTCCGAGGGTTCTTGAGCTTGCTCCGACAAACCCGGAAACCAGCCCGCCGCGAACAGCCCTCGTCGCGCCGCGCAGAAAACATGGGCCGAGAGTATCGATCCGATCCCATTCGGGGCACGCGCATTATGCGTCGGCGCACAGGACGCGCCGGCGAAATCAGCTTGCTTTCACCCGAGCCAGGTCGAGCGACACTTGCATGACGTCCTCGAGGAATTCGGTGAATTCGCCCGAGAGGTCATCGCGCTCCAGCGCAACCGCTACCGTGGCCATGAGAAACCCGATCTTGGAGCCACAGTCGAACCGCGTCCCGCGGAAGCGGTAGCCATAGACCGGACGGCCCTCGTCGATCTCGCGGGCGATGGCATCGGTCAATTGAATCTCGCCACCGACGCCGGTCGATGTCTTCCCGAGGTTCTTCATCACGTCGGGCGACAGGACATAGCGCCCGATCACGGCAAGGTTTGACGGCGCCACATCCGCGTCGGGTTTTTCGACAAGCCCCTTCACGGACACGACATGCCCCATGTCCTCCTGAATATCGAGCACACCATAGGACGAAGTCTTTTCAGGCGGCACTTCCATCGCCGCAACGATCGACCCGCCTGTTTCCCGATGCGCTTCGATCATCTGCTTGAGACAAGGCGTCTCGCCGCGGATGATGTCATCGGGCAGAATGACCGCGAATGGCTCGTCGGACAGAAGCCTGCGGGCACACCAAACGGCATGACCCAGACCCTTGGCCTGGTGTTGCCGGATATAGGCAATCGCACCCGAGTCCATGTTGGTCGACTTGAGCGTTTCCAGCAGCTCGGTCTTGCCTTTCTTGCGGAGCGTCTGGGCAAGCTCGGGCGAGTGGTCGAAGTAATCCTCGAGCGCGCTCTTGCCGCGGCTGGTCACGAAGATGAACTCCTCGATACCGGCAGCGCGCGCTTCGTCGATGGCATACTGGATCAACGGCCGATCGACGAGGGTCATGATTTCCTTGGGAATGGATTTGGTGGCTGGCAGGAAACGCGTTCCCAAGCCAGCCACCGGGAAAATTGCTTTGGTAACTTTTTTCGTCATCAAAGGTCGCTCCGTTAATAATGCGTTAACCGTTACATGATTCGCGAAACATTCCGATTCATTTGTGGATCATGGCTTTCCATGAGATGGCTCCCAGGAAAAAAGCGCCCCCAATGAAAACGGCGCAAGTAACTGTATAGAAAACAAAAAGAACTCTGGCTTGAGAGGCCGCGGCTACCGTCCCGTTTCCGCGTTGGAAAAAGTCATTCCATTAACTCGATAGTAATTTTTTGTTTCCAGAATGAAAACGATTCATTTCGATATGGTGAACAGAAATCTTATTCCGTAACAGCTTAGGATTTATCGAGGCGATGAACTCACAACGCAACCATCGGGCCTTGGATGGCTCAATTTCCGTCGGATCAGCACTCTTGTGCCGCGCAGCCCATGCCAAGACGGGTTGGATGACGCACCCGTAAGCGCGACCGCCGCCCATCCGTCGCGGCGCGGCCTTGGTCGCAACATGCGTTGCCAGACCAGGTCGTTCCCCGGATGTCGTCAATCCATTGGAGTCGCAAAGTCCACGCATCAAGCGTGGGGCGCGACTCGCCCAACATGACACTCAAGTAGACGACATGTGAATTTTTTAATAAGATTTTGTGACGCTCGCTGCGAGGAACGCTATTTTTCCTCGGACAAGCATTTGGAGACCCAGATTTGAAACCTGATTTCATCTTCGTAGGCCCGCATAAAAGCGGTACCACTTGGATCGACAACTACCTGCGAAGCCGTGGCGATGTGCAACTTCCGGTTGCGCTCGGCAAGGAGACCTTTTTCTTCGACAAGCTCTACCACAAGGGCTGGGACTGGTACTCGGGCACCTTCGGTGAGCGTTCGAGCGATCACAAGATATGCGTCGAAGTCGCGCCGTCGCTGTTGGACAAACCGGAGGCTATCGAACGGGTCGCGAAGGATCTCCCGGACGTGACCATTATCGCGACCCTGCGCAATCCGATCGATCGGGCCATCGCGCACTACTTCCACTACCTCAAAGGCGGTGAGCCCGACCGAGGCTTTCGCTGGATGGCCGAACACCACCCGGCCATGATCGAAAATGGATTGTACTATCGAAACCTGAACTGGTGGGCCGAAGCGCTGGGGCGTGATCAGATCAAGCTGCTCAATTATCACGATCTGAACGACAGCCCGTCGGGCTACGTGTCCAGCATCTGCAAAGTGCTGGACCTACCAGAAGTTCAGCCAAGTGACGATGTTCTCTATGCCCGGATAAACGAGGATGGCGACCCCCGGGTGCGGTTCCTCGCCAAAATCGCCCGGCGAAGCGCGCGCACTCTGCGCCTTGCCGGGGTGCATTGGTTGGTCAACGCGGTGCGACAGCCAGCAGTCAGGCGCGCTGTCTACGGCCCGCCTCCGGCCAAAGAAAAGCGGGAGCGCATCCGAGAGGAGGCGAACACTTATTTCTATGACCTGTTCTTCGAGGATTTTTCAAAGCTAGACGATGCTTACGGGTTCGACACATCGGCTTGGCGTGTGCCCAAACCGGCAAGCGAGAATGCCGAAGCAGAGTGTGAGCAACCGCTGACAAAAGCCGCGGCCGGATAACGGACCCGGGCTGACAGGTCTGCAAGGCTTTTACCGAATCGGCTCCGTTCCTCTAGGCGGAGACGTGGAGTCACCAGACTGTCGAAAAGCGCCGTCCCTAAGCTGCTTGTCTTCCAACACATGGATCACAAGGTGTGGGTCACGGTCGCGTCAAAGGGACCGCGAAGCATACTGATCGGGGATGGCTTGATCGATCACGCCTCCAGATGAGGTATTGCCAGGATGTTGGCGTTGGACAAAGCCGCATGCCAGGGCACGTGAGGTTGGTGGCAACGACTTGTGACTTTACAACAGCGACCAAAACGCGCTCGTGTCAGGGTGCAAGTAGCTTCTCATACAATGACCTGAAAGCCACCATATCCAAACCACCTTTATTTCATGTTCTCTTGCCACCGTTCCGGCCTGCCTTGCGTGTCTGTACGAGAGTTTTCGGCACAACGGTCAAGAAGTGCCGAAAAAACCATCAGGCCAGGTATGGCCGGCGCAATTCGATCATTGTGCAGGTCGATGGATGGACGGATGGCCCCATTCTGCCGCATTTTAAGGGGGATGCGGGAAAACAGCGTCGCAAGACACCTGCCGATTTGATGAAAGATTTTTCGGGGACACATGAACAAGGCCCACACGCATCTATCTGAAACCAGGATGCATCGTGCCGCTCGGGGCGTTGAGAGCCGGGTGATCCATTTCTACCTGCCCTCGTTCGAGGGGGGCGGAGCAGAGCGTTTTTTTGTCCGACTGGCGAACCACATCGCATCGCGGGGTATTCCGGTCCACCTTGTCGTGAACAATGACAACGGGCCGGTCAAAGAGCTGCTTTCGAAGGAGGTTGGCCTCCATGTTCTTGGCGGTCGCAAGGCCATTCTCTGCCTGCCAAAGCTGGTCGCGCACCTGAAGGCGACGCGGGCACCGACCCTGATCTCGGCGCTAACCCGCACGAACATCGCGGCCTTGATCGCCGCCCGTGTTGCGCGAACGGGAACGCGGGTCATCGTGTGCGAACGGAACCAGTACACGGCCTTGTTGCGCGAGATGGACCCGCTGCGGCGCGTCGCGATGAATGCACTTGTTCGGAAACTGTATCCCAAAGCACATGCCGTGATCGGAAACACCGATCTGGTGACCCGAGATATAGCCGAGGTCGCTGGCCTATCCGCGGAGGCGACCGGCGTCATCCATAATGCGGCTCCCGACTCGGCGCAGTTGGACGAGGCGCGCGCCGCGCCGCCCGACCACCCCTGGTTTCACGATGGAAAGCCCACGGCCATCGCCATCGGACGTTTGATGCCACAAAAGGACTACGCAACAATGCTCCGTGCCGTTGCTCAGTCCGGCGATGATCTGCGCCTTGTTGTTCTTGGCGAAGGTCCAGAACGGCAGAACCTCGAAGACCTGGCCAGAGAGCTCGGCATAGAAGATCGCGTCGATTTCCTCGGGTTCCGCATGGATCGGTTCAGCTATCTCGTGGCCGCCGATCTCTTCCTCATGAGTTCCGTGACCGAGGGTTTCCCGAATGCGTTGATCGAAGCGGTCGCGGCGGGCATCCCTTCGATCTCGACGGATTGCCTCGGCGGCGGCGCGCGGGAGATCCTCGGCCGGGAATTTCCTGACCGCATCACACCGATTGGGAACCCCGCGGCCATGGCAACGGCCATTCGCATGGTGATCGACACCCAAGATGCGGGATCTCTTGAACTGCAATCCGAACGGATCGCGCGCATTGCTAAACGATACCAGATGTCCGAGGTTGCTGACGCCTTTCTAGCGAGAGCTTGGGAATGAAGAACCCCTTGCGCACCATAGAATACGCCATCGCGATGTTCGGATTGTTCTTCATGTCCGGGTCGCTGACGTCGACCCTGACACCGGAAGGCTCGGAAACGGCCCCGATGGTGCAAATCCTTGGTGCGTCGCTCGGCCTTTTCGGTGGCATCGCCCTGCTGACCATCAAGGGATCAATCGCGCGCATTTTCACAGTCTACTGGGCGTCGATCCTGCCCGTGTTGTTCGCACTTGCCACCCTGGCCTGGACGGCTGCCCCGGACCTGACCTTGCGCCGTGTCGGCAGCCTCGGGCTGACCACGGCCTTTGCGTTCTGGCTCGCCTTCCGCTTTTCGCCGAAACAACTGTTTCACCTTGCGGTCATGGCATCGGCGGTGATCGTGCTGGCCAATTTTGCCAACATACTGCTCAACCCGGCAAAGGGCATCCATCAAGCCTACGACGAGATAGCGGCACATCATGCCGGCAGTTGGCGGGGGCTTTTCGGTCACAAGAACGACTTTGGCCGCGTGATCTCGCTGACCGCATCGATCCTGATCTTGGGGTTCGTTTTCGGCACCGGCGGCCGATATGGCCGTTGGCTCATGCTGCCAATATTCGCAATCGCGGGACTGATGGTGTTGCGATCCAACTCATCGCAGGCCGTGCTGCTCGCCGCGACGGTTCCCGTTGGCATCGCGCTGCTTCTTGCCATGCGGCGCATGTCGCCCGCGGGACGTTCCCTGTTGATCCTCATGGCCCTCCCCGTTGCGGTGACTTCGGCGGTTTCGGCGCAACTCATCTTTGAATATACGCTGCACCTCCTTGGGCGGGACGCGACCCTCACGGGCCGAACCGTCATTTGGGAGGGGGTCATTGTCGCTCTTGGCGGCACAAGTGTCGCGGGCGGTGGATACGGCGCCGGTTGGATCATCATCGGCCCGCGGCTTACAGCCTTGACCGGGGCAGATGTCGGGCACGCGCACAACGGCTTTCTCGATCTGTTGGTGGATGTCGGCTATATCGGCGTCGGCCTGACACTGTTTTTCATGGCATGGCTGGGGGCCAAGGCGTTCGGAAACCTGATGCGCGACGCCAAACCCGAACTTTCCGCACTTGCGCTGACCTTGGTCCTCTTTTCCCTGATCGGGAACGTGGCCGGCTCATTCCTCCTGGAGCACAACAGCATCTATTGGGTGCTTCTGGTCGCGGCATTTGCAAAGCTGCGCGACGCACCGGATGGAGAGCTTCTGACACATCGGTTTGCGACACACCCCTACCCTTACCCCTCTCGCTACCCTTCCATGATTTATCGATCGAATGTGCATGAAAACTGATCGTAGTCTTGGACCCGACACCTCTGCGATGCCGCGCATCGCGCCGGGCACGCGCGTGGCATTCCTCATCAATTCGATGGAGGGCGGGGGCGCCGAGCGAGCGATGGCAAACCTGCTTGGGCATTTGCTGCCGCACTTGGATGATTGCGAAATCGAACTGATCCTGCTGGACGATCTTCCCCGGAAGCAAACGCTGCCGGACGGCCTCAAGATCACCACCCTGGATGGCAAGCAGAAGATGGCACGCAGCCTGCTCCAGCTTCATCGCTATTGGTCGTCAAACGGCCCGCACCCAGAGGTCTGCATCAGCTTTCTTGCGCGCGCCAATGTCATCAATGTCCTGCTTGCCTACCGTTTCGGCCACAAGACCATCATCAGCGAGCGCGTGAACACATCCAGCCATATTGCCGGGTCCCGCGCAGAGCCCTTGTTGGCTTGGATCACGAAGCGCACCTATTCGAAAGCTGACCATGTCATACCGGTCAGCGGCGGCGTTGCGGACGATCTGGCCGGACGCTTCGATGTGCCAAGATCGCGCATGTCGGTCATCGGGAACCCGATTGATGCCGAACGCCTGAAGACCCTGGCCCAACAGCCGCCTGCAATCGATCTGCCCGAGGACTATTTTCTTGGCGTTGGCCGGCTGGTGCCCAACAAGAATTTCAGCCTGCTCATTGATGCATTCGCGCAGTCAGGAACCGTGTCGTCGCTGGTGCTGCTCGGTCAGGGACCTGAGCTGGAGGAACTGAGGGAAAAGGCCACGCAGCTCAGGGTTGCGGACCGGGTGCTTTTTGCGGGTTTCGTAGAAAATCCCTATCCGATCATGGCCCGCGCACGCGCTCTGGTCTCCGCCTCGCGCGCCGAGGGCTTCCCGAACACTCTTATCGAAGCGATGTCTGTCGGATGCCCCGTGGTCGCGACGGACTGCCCCTCGGGCCCCGCAGAAGTCCTGGACAGTGTGCCTGCGCGTCATGCCCCCTGGCCCGATGGGGCATGCGGATTACTGGTGCCGATGGAAGATCGCACGGCCATGGCGGAGGCGATCAAACTGCTAGGGGACCCTGCCACGCGGGAGCGCTACGCCTCGAAGGCATCGGCCCGAGCCGCGGATTTCGGGCATGACGCCGTCACCAAAGCCTATCTCGCCCTGATCGCTTCGATGACAGGAGAGGCCTGCCGCGCGATAGACTAGAAATTCTCCGTTAAGATACCGACCGAATCATGCAACGGTCTCTTGATGTAATTTAAGGACGTAGGACTATGACACTAGCCCGTATGATGGCCCGAGGATTTTACGCAGGCTTCGCCTTGTGGCTCTTGGTTGGCACGGCCGCAATGGCGCAGGAGCGCTATCTTATCGGCCCCGGCGACAGGCTGAGCGTCACTTTCTTGGCCAACCCCACATATGACAGGCAAGTGCAGGTCGGCATTGATGGCGCCGTCCACCTTCCGCTTCTCGGGGAACTCAATGTGAGCGGCCAAACCATCAACGAATTGCGGGAACAGATCCCCAGCTTGATGACCGGCGCGGTGTATCGGGAACGCGTGAATGGTGAATACCTCCTGGTCTCGATCGAGCCCGAGGAAGTGCTGATCGACGTCGTGGAGTATCGTCCCGTCTATTTTGACGGTGCGATCAACAGCCCAGGGCAACAGTCTTTCCAGATTGGCATGACGGTGCGCCAGGGGATTGCCGCAGCATCCGGGCTTGCGATTGCAGATCAAGGGTCGATTTCAGGATCAGAACTGCGGAACCACCCAAGGGTTCTGATGGCCGATCTAATCGGACTGCTTGCGGAAATGGCGGTGCATGAGGCCATCCTCGCAGGTAGCGATGAACTGGACCTGTCCGACCTCGAGGCGCTCAATGCGCCTGCCGATCTAATCGAGGAGGCGATCGCGCTTGCGCGTAGCCAGGTCCAGACGTCAGGAGACATCCTGAGCGAAGAAATCACCTTTCTCGACACTTCCGTGCAAGAGGCAGAAGCGCGGGTCATCGCGGCGCTTCGTCATGAAGAGACCATGACCGAAATCGCAGAAACCGAGGCCGCCGAGGTTGAGCGTGTCGAAGGACTCGTCGCGCGGCGCATCGTGTCGAGTGAATTGCTGACAACGACGCGCCGCCTGTATCTGCAAGCGATCGAGCGGCTCGGAGATGTGCAGGCCGAGCGATTGGAAGCGGAAGCCTCGCGTCGTGAACTGGTCCTCGAACGGAACCAGGCCATGCGTGAGCGCGCGCTTGAAATTCAGGCGCGTTTGCAGGAGCTGTCTCAACAAGTGGCTCAGTTGCGGGTCCGGATCGAGCTGAGTTCGGCAGTCCCAACCACCATGGCCCTTGACGAAACGCCCACGACCGTTCCGCGCATCATCATTTTCCGCCAAATCGGTGGGCAATCCCAAGAGATCGAGGCACGGCCGGAAACCCTGCTGTTACCCGGCGATGTCGTGAATGTTAGTCTCCGAAACTGAAAGGGACTTTGCACGCTTGGGGCAGTAGTTCCACTTCAGGTTAAACTGTATTGGTATGCGTATTCATGTCGCGATTTTCTGGCAGTGATGTTTCCGGGGCCGGTCGACCTATGCCTGGCCCCAAGGAGAGGTTGAATGAACAATAATAATTCTGGCGCGAAACAAAGTGGTTTTCGCCAGGTTCCGACGCTCATGATTGGCGGTGATGACGGGCGCGAATTTGGCCGCTCTTCATCTGCGCCCCTCTTCGATTTCAGATCGGTCCGGCGTCTGCTGCGTCGGCATCGGTTTTTCATTGCCATCGTATGTGCAATCTGCGTCGCCGCCACCGTGGTCCTGGACCGCCTGACCCCAACGGTCTACTCGGCCTCGACACGCATCCTGCTGGACGAACAGGTCATCAACCCGTTTGGCCGAGATGAGATTTTCTCCGACCTGAGCCTCAGCAACCCTGCTGTGGAAAGCCAGATGCAGGTCATGCGATCGCCTTACCTGCTGTCGCGCGCGGTGGATCGACTGGAACTCGGCGAAAACGAAGAGTTCATGGCACCTGCCACCACCGACCTCGCCCAAGGCATTCGACGGCTGAGAGACCGCGTATTCCCGATGTTCGCTGAGGAACCGCCTGAAACCACACCGGCCGAGCGGTTTCAAATGGCCGTGGAAAGACTGGGCGACAACCTTCGCGTCACGCGCAACGCGCAGACCCTGGTCATCCGGCTTCAATACACCGCCAGTTCCCCGGAACTGGCGGCCGAGATCGTGAACGCGGTCGCGCAGACTTACATCGACAACCGCCTTGGCGTGCGCCAGGAAACCGCGCAGCGGGCCGCCGAGTGGTTCGACGAGCGCATGGCAGAGTTGAACGTCCGGGCGCTGGAAGTCGAGCAGCGCATGGAACGGATGAGCGGCGGGGGTGGTGATGCGCTGGATGCCTCGGAAACGGCCGCAAGCTTGCAGCGGGCCCGGCAAGAGTTGCAGAACGCACTGGCGGAACGCGCGCGCGCTCAGACAGATGTCTTGCGGCTCCGGGCATTGGTCGAGAGTGGCCGCGGGCTGAGGGGCGTGCCGTCGAGCCTCGAGTCAGACGCGTTGCAAACCCTCATCGAAGAGGCAGACGCGGTGCGGGCCGAGCTTGCCCTGGCGCTTCAGGCGTCGCCAACCGACCGGGCGCAGGTCGAGAGCCTGACCGATCGGGTCGAGTCGCTCGAAGCGGCGGGCGCGGCTGTCATGAACGGATTGCTGCAAAACGCGGAGGCCCGCGCGACCGAGGCCGAGACAAATGTACAAACCGCGCAGGCCATCTTTGACGAAGCACGCGACTCCAGCGGCGGGAGCGTCACGAACGCGATCGATGTCGAACTACGCTCGCTTGAGGGCGAGGCGCGGATCTACCGTGAACTCAATGAACGATATCTTCAAAGCTACCTGGAGGTCGTTCAACAGCAAAGCTTCCCCTCGACCGAGGCGACCATCATCGAAACCGCGCTCCCTCCAGAATACCCCGACGGCGCAAGCCTCAGGGAACTGGGACTGCTTGCGTTCCTCGTGGGGATATCGCTCGGGGCCGGCGGGGCGTTCCTGCGCGAGTCGATGGATGGAAGCATTCGCACCACCTCGCAACTTGCCAAGAGCGCGCGCGCGCCAGTCCTGGGGCTCTTGCCAGCCGCCACGTCCGACGAAGACGAGGACCAGGAGAACAGCGCGCAACGACGTTTGCCGGCAATCAGCGTGCCCAACCGTCGGATCAACTACTCTCACGAGGTGATTGCGCTGCCGGAAAACAGGGTTTCGCTCACGAAAACCGCGCCCCAGATCTATGCCACGATCTCGTCCCCTCTCTCGGCATATTCCGAAGCGATCCGCCGCGTGAATGTCGAAGCCGAAAACATGCGCTCCCTTATGGCAGGGGACAAAGCGCTTTACCCGAAGTGTATCGGGTTCATTTCCGACCGTCCAAGCCAAGGCCGGTCCGTTGCAGCCGCAAACTACGCCGAAATGCTCGCGGTCGGTGGCGGGCGCACGCTGCTGATCGACATGGACTGGACTGGCCTTTACTTGACGGAGTGTATCAGCCCCGCGGCGCATTTCGGCCTCGCGGAACTTACCGCGGCCACGTCGTCGATCGAGTCGAACGAAGCCTTCTGGTACGATGAGCGGACATCGCTCTATTTCATGCCCAACCGTTCGATGGACAAGGAAGCCACCGTCGATCCGGGTGTGTTCGACCAAGCGAAGCTCAAGTCGCTGCTGCATGCACTGACCGACAAGTTCGACAACGTGGTCCTCGACATATCACCGCTAGCTCATTCGTCCGATGCTGCCGGATTCAGCGATGTGGTGCTTGGCTACGTGGCTATTGCCGACTGGGGCGTCACGCGATCGGACTCCCTCGCCAAGGAGTTGCGACGCGCGGCCATCTTCCCACCGAAGCTCTTGGGAACCCTGATGAATGGAGTCTCGCAGCAGGAGTTGGATGAATACGAAACCGCTGTATGACACCGAACAGGTAAGAAGGATCGGCTGACATGGCCATCACCCCGCCTTTCGCGTTGTTCGTTGGGCCGACGAAGTCGGGCACAACGTGGATACACGCGTATCTCGAATGGCGCGGCGACGTCGCTTTGCCGTCAGCGATGAAGGAGACCTTCTTTTTCGACAAGGTCTACGAGCGCGGGTTTGACTGGTACACGGGGTTGTTTCCGCCCGAGACCGACACACGTCTGCGCGTCGAAGTGGCGCCTTCGCTGTTCCACAAACCCATTGCTTGCGTACGCGTCAAAACGCATGTGCCCGATGCCAAGATCATCTGCACGGTTCGCGACCCGTTCGACCGCGCCGTGTCCCATTTTTTTCACTACCGGCAAAGGGGTGCCCCGCGGTCGAGTTTGAAAGAGATGGCAGAAACCTATCCAGACATAATCGAAGCTGGTCTTTACGCCCAACACGCCCCGCGTTGGGAGGCCGCGTTCGGGGCAGGCCGTTTTCACCTGATGTCATACAAGCTGTTGCGTGACGATCCTGAAAGCTTTTGCCGCGAGCTCTGCCAGATCCTGGATCTTGAATACCGCCCGCCCCCGGCGTCACTGACCGATCAGCAGGTCAATTCGGCGAAGGTACCGCGTAACCTTTTCCTGGCGCGCATGGTTCAGGGCACGTTGACTCGTCTTCGGCGTCACGGTGCGCATAAAGTCGTTTCGCTGTTAAAGCACACCCAGATCAAGAAATGGCTCTACTCTCGCGGAGAGTCACTTGCAGAAGAACGGGCTGAGATCAGAGCGCAAGCCGCGTCGTTTTCGCCCGCCCTGACAGCGGACTGGTCGGCGTTTCAAAGTCAAAACTCGCTGTCCGGCGTACAAAAGGCACAGTAGGCCGGTCATACCAATGGCAGGCATATGGGCTGGATAAGACTGCTGCGCAGACCGCCCATGGATGCGTCTCAACGCCGAGATCGGACCGGTCGTACTTTTGGTGAAGTCTTCCGCGATTGCCGCGATGCGCGTGTTTGGTCACAGCGCGGTTAGAACAGCCGAGGATTTGTTGACTTGATGCAGGACACAACGCAAAACTGTCCGAGTATGCTGCAAGACAGCAATTGATTGTTTCTGAAATATTTTTCGCCAGTGATCAATTCGAAACGGTGACCATGGAGCGCGACCGATGAGCAGATCGGAGGAAGATTTGCCGAGCTCTCAGGGGTCGCCGCCAAAGCCGCCAAAAGAGGAATTGACGGGCCGCACCCTCAAGAATTTCTTTTGGATGTTCGCGGGCGGTAGCGCGGAAGCGGTCCTGAAAATCGTCGTGGTACTGATCCTTGCGCGGTTGCTTCTTCCGGAGGAGTTCGGCGTTGTCAGTGCCGCCTTGACGGTGGTCGCCCTTGCCGAAGTCATGGGGCGGATCGGCGTTGCCCCCTCGATCATTCAGGTCAAGACCCTGACCGACGACCATATTGCGACCGGGTTCACCACGACCCTGGCCTCCGGCATCCTGATGACGGTCGCGTTCTTTTTCCTCGCCGGCCAGATCGCTGATCTGTACCGGATGCCCGACCTGAAGATCATCGTTCAGGTGTTTTCCCTTCTGTTCGTCATCAAGGGGGCCGGACTTGTCAGCGAGGCGCTACTGCAACGCAAAATGCGGTTCCCCGAACTGGCCGTCATACGCTTGTCCAGTTATCTGTTCGGCTACGCCATTGTGGCGATTGTGCTGGCGTTTCTGGATTTCGGTCCATGGGCGCTTGTTTGGGCACAACTCGCCCAGACACTCCTGTCGACCGTGCTGTTTCTGCGCCTTGCCTGGGACGGGATCGCCATTGGCTTCAAATGGTCGACCTTTGTGACCATGATCCGCTTTGGTCTTGGCGTCACGCTGACCCAGATCGGCAACTACGCTTCACAGAACGCCGATTTCTTCGTCGTGGGCCGCTGGCTCGGGGCCGAGGCGCTTGGCTACTATTCCAGATCATACCTGCTGCTTCAGCAAGGTGCCCAACTGGTGGGCCGCATGGGCGACCAGGTTCTGTTTCCAACCCTCGCCACCATTCAGGACGACCGTTCACGGCTTGAGCGCGCGCTGAACCGGGCGCTCGCCCTGACGGCGATGACGCAGATTCCCCTGACCGCGCTTTTGGTTGTGGCCGGCCCCGAAATCGTCCTGACTCTTCTGGGGCCGCAATGGGAACGCGCGGTGCTGCCCTTTCAGATCCTGATCTCGGTGCTGCTCTTCAGAACCGGGTACAAGTTCGTCGGCTCCATCTTGCGAGCTGCGGGAAGGGTCTACATCGCCGCGCTTTGGCAATGGAGCCACGCACTCGCCGTCATTCTAGGTGCCTTGATCGGGCAACAGTTCGACCTTGAAGGCGTTGCCGTGGGCGTGTCGCTGGCCATCGCCTTTTGTTATTTCTCCGGCCTTTTCCTTGTCAGGCATTTCATCAACGTCAGCGGCCGCGACAGCCTTCGGCGCTTGTTTGGCTACATCATCCTCGGACTTGCTTTCACCGCGTTGCTTGTCGCGTCCAAGATGGTGCTTGCGCCTGTCGGCTTGGGGAACCTCTGGATGCTCGTGATCCTGTTCTCCGAGTTCTTCGTCGTTTATCTTTTGCTGTTCACCTTCGCGCCAAAGATGTTTGGCCGCGAGGGAGAGATCTTGAAAGAGCAGGTTCTCAACCGAATTCGTCGTCGCCGCGCGAAAAACTGAGGAAGACCGCGATGCCCGCATTCCATATTGGTGAGAAACGGATCCTCTTTATCCACATACCCAAATCTGGGGGGACATCCATCAACGCTTGGTTGACCTCTCTGTCCGAACAGAGCTTGTATCAGAAGCACCGCCCGAAAGCGTTTCCTTGCGTTCCGCAACACTTCCATGGGGCCCTTCTGGACACGCTATTCGCGCCGGGATTCTTCGACTACAGCTTTTGCGTCACCCGCAACCCGTATGCACGCATCCTGAGTGAATATAACTATCGCATCACCCGACCGAGGCTGAAAAATCGGATCCTCCCGAAACCGTCCTTCGATCGGTGGCTCAGCACGGCCTTCGCCGGTTTCGCCCGTGACCCTTACATGCATTCCAACCACATCCGGCCCCAGCACGAGTTCCTGATCGACGGAACAGAGGTTTTCAAGCTGGAGGACGGTCTCGATACCCTGCGTGCGAAGCTGGCTGAACTGACGGGCATCGCATTGGATGCAGAAGTTCCAAGAAAGAACCCCTCGATCAAATCCGTCACAACGATATCCGAGGATGCAGCGGAAAAAATCTACCGCTTCTACGAGACGGATTTCGAACAATTTGGATATGCGAAAGACAGCTGGCAGTCGCTGTAAGCGTCTTTATCAACGACGGCGCAATCGCCGTCCCGTCCAATGAAACCGCCCGCTGGTTTCCACACCGTTCACCAGAACGTTCTCCAGTTCGAGGGTCCCGGCCGTCCCGGTGACAAGCCTTTCACGCTCGTCATAGGAAATCTCGCCGCCTTCGATCCTGAGATGAGAATCCGGCGTTCCATCGGCCCCAGCGCCGAACCGGATCGGTGACATGTCCCCCGCCGAAATCAGCGAACAGTTCCGGGCCGTCAGATTGCCGGCCACCCACAGGCACGATCCATCGTTATGGGGGCGCGTGACAGGTTCGGACATCACGCAATTCTCGATCAGATTGTCTGGATGATGGCTCCAGATACGGATGCCAAGCTTGCAACGCTCTGTCCGGCAGTTCGCCATGTAGACATGCTCGGATTTCAGGTCGAACCCGCCGTCGCCCATGTCCGCCGCATAGCAATCCTCGATGCGGACATTCCGGGTCTCCTCCTCAAGGACAAGGCCATCCCCCTGGATATAGGTCGAGCCGCGCTCCTCGGCCGCAAGGCTGTTGACCGCCTTTTCAAGGCGCAGGTTCCGGAAGGACAGGTCGGCACCGCTTTTGACGCTGATGATCTGACAGACGGCACCACCACCACCGTCCACGAAGTCGGCATCCAGGTCGAGATCACGGAACTCGGCCTCGAACAGATCATGAAAACGGGCAAACCCGCGGATCATGCCGAGCGCGGAACAGCGTTCGACCAAGAGGCCACGCACCGATGTCCCCTGCTCGGTTTCGATGACGCGGCCCACATTGACCGCGTGAATATCGGCAAAGGAAAGGTTCTGGATCTCGCCGCCGGTGTCGAGATTGAAGAAACCATTTCCGCCGGATCGAAGATAGGACGGCCCGGAGATGTTTAGGTTCGAGCTGTTCTCCTGAAACACGACAAAGGGGGCGCCGCCAACGTCCGGTCGCTCTCCCGGTCTGGTCTCGTTGCCGATCATCTGAAAGACAGGGGCCTCACCGGCATGGTCGGGCTGGTGAAACGCCTCTCCCTCGCGCAACACGCCGAAGTGAAGCGACACGGCCTCGGTCGGCGTGCCGGAAACTGCCCAACGCAGTTGCTGTCCCGACCATGGGTGCGGTGTTTCCTCCTCGGGCAAGCCTACGAAAATGGATTGGCCCGGGCGCGCCGATGCTGCCAACCGGTTCAGGCGGGACAACGGCAGGGCGTTGTTCCAGTCGCGACCATCTGCTTCGCCACTTGCTCTTAACGACACATGCACCGCGTCGTCAGTAGGCTGTGCCCGCACCGGCCCCGGCAGTGCAGCCGCAGAGGCCATAAGACCGAACAGCACAGTGCGGCGGTTCAAAACCGCCCCTACCCCTGCGCCCAAGGCATCACGGGGTGTCGAGCTGGACACGGTCGTTTTCATGGGACTGATTGTAAATCTCGACTGTTTGATGGGCAATTGACGTCCAGTTGAACGCAGGATCCAGCGGCTGCGCGGGAATGTCATCTGCATCATCCGCCAAGCGCGATGCCAACGCATCAACATCTCTGACCGGGAAATAATGCTCGGGCGAAAGGCCGAGATCGAGATTGGGTTGAATATCGCTCAGCAATAGGGGTGCACCAAGGGCCCAGGCCTCAAGCGCCGCGATGGGTAGCCCCTCGTGATGCGACGGAAGGATGAACATCTTCGCATTGGCCAGAAGCTGCGCCACCTTGGCCTGGGGCAAAGCGCCGGTGAGGATGACCTCGGGGTGCGCAATTTCGCTCAACATCCGGTCATGATCCGAATTGCTGTGGCCGCCCACGATCACCAGCGGCGTGCGTATGCCAGATTTCTTGTGCGCGCGGATCAGATCGGCAAAGCCTTTCTCCGGCACCAGGCGACCAACCGTCATCATGTAGCCTTCGGGTTCCAATCCGAATTCGCTCAGGGTCGAGGGGCCGTTAGCAGCCAAGGCACGTCCGACGATGTGATCGGCACCATTGGGGATATAATCGATCTGTTCGGCCTTCGCGGGATAGTCCCGGCGCAAACGCTCGGCCAGTGTTGGCGACACCGCGATCGTGCGGCAGGCACTCGCGACGCCGATCCGTTCGCCCAGGCGCAAAACCGACCGGGCAAAGGCGTTCCACTTGTCGCGTCGGAAATCGTCACCGTGATGTGTCAGGATGACCGGCATCCCAAGGAGACGGGCCAACGGGGCCAGAAGGCCTGGGCCGATCGCATGGATGTGGACGCAGTCCGCATGTTGCGAGAACCGGGCGCGCAGGATTGCCACAAGGCTATTCGACAGCGTTTCGAGATAGGTGTTGCGCATGGCATAGGCCGGCACAACCTCGATGCCCACGCTGGTGCGATAAGGAATGTCGCCGATATAGGGCTTTCGTCCGAAAACGACGATGTCCAGATCGGGGCGTTCGCGCTTCATCCGATCGTAGAGGTTTTCGCAATGCGTCTCGATCCCGCCGGAAACGTCCGGAATGCCACGTAAACCAATGACGCAGACCTTCATGTCGGGGTTCCTTCCGTTATCAGCGCGTCATCGCCGGATGGGGACAGCCACGGGTGAAGCGTCGCGCAATCGGTAGGCGCGGGCAAGGCGTCGCAAATCTGGGAAAATAGTGTTTCGCATTTGGAAACGGTCAAAGCTTGGGGCTCGGCATGCCAGAGCGGAAAAGCTCCGGGAGCAAGATTTTGGCCGCCTGCTGTTTGCGAATCGGCGTCAAAATCCTGAAGGAAAGATATTGTTTCCGTAGCGGAAACAGTCATCAAAACGGGCATTAGGGCGTCATCATTGGCGTCAGGAATAGGAAAACCGGCAATTTCTTGCCTTTCAAAATCGACCATAAGTCATTGTATTTCAATATTTTTACCCCTTCAAACATCACGTTTAAGCCTCATCCAGGATGCCACATTGCTGCCGTTTTCCATCTATAGCATCCTCCTTATCAACCTTTCGTTAACTCGGAGGCGTTACTGAGAGGATGTACGAGGTGCGAAAAGGGTAGGGGAAAGAACAGAAGATGTATGAGAACCAAAACATAATCGAAGCAGAACTGTTCAACGACGACTCCGGGTCAAAACGCCCCGAATGGGAGGGAGCTGACCGCTCGGTGCTCATTGCGCGAAACCTTATGTTCTGGAGCTCTGCCGCGATCAGCTGCGGCGCCATCTACTTCGTGCTGTCGGCCATTACCTGACATCCCCCGAAAACACCTGCTTCGGCTGGTATCCGTCACCTGTGTTGGAAACCTCTGAAGGCCGGGTCAGTATCCGGATCCCCGGAAAAACTCTTTCCAGAAGGTCTGTGCCGTGATCTTCACATCCAAAAGCAGAGACTGCCGCCGGATGTACTCCAAATCGTAGTCGAGCCGCTTGCGCGCAGCATGTGCGGTCGAGGTTTCCCCCCTGAACCCGTTCACCTGGGCAAGGCCCGTAAGCCCCGGCTTTACCACGTGTCGGGCCATGTAGCGCGGATCGAACTCCTCGTAGAGCATTCCGTTGGCAAGCATCCCGGGAACATGCGGGCGCGGACCGACAACCGACATCTCTCCCTTCAGAATGTTGAAGATCTGCGGCAGCTCATCGAAGCTGGTTTTCCGCAACAAACGCCCGATCTTCGTCACCCTCGGATCGTTCTTGGTGGTCTGCGCAACCCCGCTGACGTCGCACTGATCGGTGCGCATCGTGCGGAATTTGTAGATTTTGAACAGGTCACCGTTCAAGCCGTAGCGGTCCTGTCGAAAAAAGACCGGGCCCGGGCTACTCAGTTTAATGAGCACCGCAAAGACGGCGAAAAGTGGCAAAAGCAAGACAAGTGCAACCGTTCCGACGAGCAGATCGAACGATCTCGACAGAACACGATACCCCAAGTCGTTACGCGGCAGATGGATGGGATGATGACGGCGCTCTGACGGGCTCAACACCCTCTGACGCAGCACCCCATCTCCGGCCATGCCGATTTCGGCACGACCACCGATACTAGAAAAGTTACTGACTTCATTAGAATATTTCATGGCAGCCTCGCAGCATCGGAAAGTGCGACTGAATGGTGTGCCTTCCCGAGAAATGAACGATTAAAAAGGTTGCCCCCACTATGGCATAGCATACGACCATCGCAACATGCCGGAAAATACAACCTATCATTGGTGTTGACGGACAAATTCGGCCCAAGATATGCCCAAGTTCTGCCTTTTTTTTCACCGAGCGCCCAAGTTTTGCCCAGAATGGAGTCTCTTGAGGCCCGAATCGCGTGACGTGTCTGGCATGTGCCGCGGCCTTGGTCCGTGGTTGGGCCGCGTTTATTGAAAAGATCCGGTTGGCCTTGGGTGGCGTATGTTTTTCTGTTCCGGCAAGTTGCCGTGGTGTATCCAGCGTATCAAAAGATTTGGACAAGAGCTTCCATGTGGAGACCAATGATTATGCGTAGTTTTTTATCAATCTCTTCCCTTCTTGCGACTTTGCTCACCCTCCCCACCGCCGCGCTTGCGTACGATGACCTACCCTTTTGCAATGAGGGTACGATCGGCGTCGAATGTATCGAGACCTTCTCGGAGGCCGGCCCCTGGGAGATCGTCGAGGTCGTTCCGCCGGTGGGCAGCCAGAACGCCTTGGTCATGTCGTCGCTATCCTTCCAGGATCTGCCCGGCATCTTCGCACGCTCCGCGCCGGCCGAATTGGTCCTGTCCTGTCTCGAGAACACGACCCAGTTCGAAGTGAGGTTCGGCGAGAACTTCATGTCCGATGTCGGCGACTACGGCACACTGATTTACAAGATCGATGACGAAGCGCCGGTATCGCTCGAGGCCGACGTATCCGCGAACAACCGTGCGCTTGGTCTTTTCACCGGGGCCGAGGCCATCCCGCTGATCCGCGGCCTGTTCGAACATGAAAGGCTGTTGGTCAGCGCCACATCCTTCACCGGAAGAACCCTCAACGCGAGCTTTTCCATCGAAGGCCTCGAAACGGCGATCGAGCCGCTTAGGACACTCTGCAACTGGTAGGTTTCACACCCTGAACAAGGCATCGCTTTTCGTGGATTGGTTTGACCACGGGGCAACCGGATTTGGAAATCGTTAGGAGGATTTCATGAAGATCACCATGATCGGCACGGGCTACGTTGGGCTCGTTTCTGGTGTTTGTTTTTCGGATTTCGGACATGACGTGATCTGCGTCGACAAGGATCCGCGCAAGATCGAGATGCTGAACGCGGGCCAGGTCCCGATCTTCGAGCCGGGTCTGGACACCTTGATGGAGAAGAACGTCGAGGCCGGGCGCCTCTCCTTCACCACCGATCTGGCCACTGCCGTGGACGGGGCCGATGCCGTGTTCATCGCCGTGGGCACGCCCACGCGGCGCGGCGATGGCCATGCCGACCTGACCTACGTGATGGCCGCCGCCGAAGAGGTCGCCAAGGCCCTGACCGGCTATGCGGTGATCGTGACGAAATCGACCGTTCCCGTCGGCACGAACCGCAAGGTCAAGCAAGTCGTCGCCAAGGCCAACCCCGAGGCAGAATTCGACGTCGCCTCGAACCCCGAATTCCTGCGCGAAGGGGCGGCCATCGACGACTTCATGCGCCCGGACCGTGTCGTCGTCGGGGTGCAAAGCGAACGCGCCAGCGAGGTCATGGCCGAGATCTACCGCCCGCTGTTCCTGCGTGAGTTCCCGATCATCACGACCGACCTCGAGTCGGCAGAGATGATCAAATACGCCGCCAATGCCTTCCTTGCCACGAAGATCACCTTCATCAACGAAATCGCCGCCCTGTGCGAACGTGTCGGCGCAGACGTCAAGGAAGTGTCCAAGGGCATGGGCCTCGACAATCGGATCGGCAACAAGTTCCTGCATGCCGGGCCGGGCTATGGCGGGTCGTGCTTCCCCAAGGACACCAGCGCACTGGCCCGGATCGGGCAGGATCATTCCGTTCCCATGCAGATCACCGAGACGGTCATTCGTGTGAACGAGGACGTGAAGCACCGGATGATCGAGAAGCTGCGCGACCTGTGTGACGGGTCGTTCAACGGCAAGACGATTGCAGTCTTGGGCGTCACCTTCAAACCCAACACCGACGACATGCGCGATGCCCCCAGCCTGACGATTGTGCCGTCACTGGTTGGCGGCGGGGCGAAGGTTCGTGTTGTAGATCCCCAGGGTCAGCGCGAAGGCGAAGACCTGCTGCCGGGTGTGCAGTGGATGGACGACCCCTACAAGGCGGCGAACAAGGCCGATGTCGTGGTCCTGCTGACAGAGTGGAACGAGTTCCGCGCCCTCGATCTCAAGAAGATGGCCAAGAAGATGACCACCGCCCGCATGGCGGACCTGAGAAACATCTATTCCCCGCGCGACGCCAAGCGCGCCGGGTTCGAGGCCTATGTTGGCGTCGGAAGATAACGTTCCGTAACCAAACGAAAAATTGAACCAGTCATCACGGCCGCGCGACTGTTTTACACGCGGCCGTGCGCTTGGTGCGCGGGTTCGCCCAATATGTTCATTTTCGCACCAAAATAACGAATAGTTCCTTCCAGCGTGTGTTGAAACAGGGCCCGGAAGCCATCAATTCATCTCCACCGACGGACGATACCGTCACCAACGTGAGAAACGCGGTCTTGATCAACGAGGCCCGTTGCAAAGGAGATTGAAAATGAAACGCACCGTCATCGCTACCGCCATCATCGCCGCCGTCGCCGCTCCGGCCTTCGCGCAAGACCAAAGCGAAGCCCTCTCGACCGCGATCGAAATTTACAACGAAAGCGTCGACACCAACGCCGAGCGCATCAACAACGTCCAACGTGGCGCGCAGGTCAAGATTGGCGAAAACAGTGCACTTCGTACCGCTGTTGAAATCGCAAACAGCAGTGCGGACACGCCCTCTGACCGTATCAGCACCGACACTGTCACGGTGTTCCCGAGCGAACCCGCCTATGCAGCCGACACGATCGCTCGCATCCGCGCCGAAGCCGACAACTAAGTCCGTGGTGCTAATCTAACGCTTCCGCAAACGCCTCGCCTGTCTTTCAGGCGGGGCGTTTTGTTGTCCGCCGCCAAGGCCAGGTCTTCAAAGCAATCCGGCGCGCAGGCAGTCGTGGAGATGGAGGATACCGAGGGGGCGCCTGTCGGAATCGACAACGAAAAGGGCCGTGATCTTGTTTTCCGACATCATGGCCAATGCTTCGGAGGCAAGCATATCAGGCCCAATGCAGCGCGGATTCTGCGTTGCGACCTCACCGGCGGACCGATCCATAAGATTGGAAATATTGCGCCGAAGGTCACCGTCCGAAATGACACCGGCCAGTTTTTCGGACTCCGTTACGCCAGCGATTCCAAAGCCTTTTTCGCTCATCACCACCAGCGTTTCGGCCATGGACTCGGTCGCCGGAACAAGCGGGAGCCGTTCGGTCCCGTGCATCAACTGCGAAACCTTCGCCAATTGCGCCCCCAGCTTTCCGCCCGGGTGAAAGGTATGGAATTGCTCGGCAAGAAAACCGCGGCGCTCCATAACGGCGACGGCCAGGGCATCACCCAGAGCCAGCGTCAGGGTGGTCGATGTGGTAGGCGCCATGCCGAGGCTGCAGGCTTCGGGCTCGGGCGGCAAAAGCAATTTGAAATCCGCTGCCTGCATGAGCGTGGACCCGGCCCGGCCTGAAATCGCGATCAACGGGATGGAAAACCGGGTGACATGGGCCACGATATCCCGCAGCTCCGAGGTTTCGCCCGAATTCGAGATGAGGATCGCCAGATCCCCCGGTGTGACCATTCCCAGATCGCCGTGGCTGGCCTCGGCGGGGTGGACGAAGGCAGATGGTGTGCCCGTTGACGCGAAGGTCGAGCTGATTTTGCGGGCGATGTGACCGGATTTCCCAATACCCGATAGGATGACGCGCCCCTTCGTATCGAGCACGGCCTGCACCGCATCGGCGAAATCTTCTGGAAGGCTGTCGGCCATCGCGGTGACGGCGCGACCCTCGGTCTGCAAAACGCGCCGAGCGGTGGCGCGGATCATGTCGGAGACATCCTGTTTCATGGGCGTCCCATAGCCCAAGCGAACAGGCTTGGCGAGGGTGGTGCTTTCGCTGATGCGTCCGGGCTGGCAAGAAGACGCATGACACAGGAGGACCCCCATGAACCGTCGATTCGGACCTGTCCCTGATCGGGAGATCCGCTTTGCGCCGCGGCCCGGTGTTTATGCCATCATCGATGCTGGCGACGGACTTCTGGCCACGTTCCAGGAAGAACCTCGCGCGGAACTGCAACTGCCCGGCGGCGGGATCGATCCTGGCGAAGCGCCCTTGGTCGCCCTTGCACGGGAAGTGCGTGAAGAAACCGGGTATTCCATTGCCGCACCGCGTCGATTGGGGATGTTCCACCGGTACACTTTCATGCCGGAATACGGCTACCACGCGCACAAGCAGTGCCATGTCTATGTCGCCCGATTGGGTCGCAGGCATTCACCGCCGACCGAACCCGGGCACAGCGCGGTTTTCCTGCCGTGGACTGTCGCCCTGTCCGAACTGGACGTCTCCGGCGATCGGCATTTCGTAGCGCAATGGCTGCAAATCCGTGGTCAACGCCGCTAGGTCGGCGGACCATGATAGTCGAGCACGAGCGCAGAGGCGTCATCCTCGAACCCGGGCGCGGTGGCAAAGGCCCGCAGATCCGATTTGAGACATTCCAGGAATTCCGCGCCTGTTGCCCTGCGGTGCTTGCGGCTCAACTCGATCAGCCCCGCTTCGCCCAGCATGGTCCCATCGGGCGCGCTGCATTCGGTCAGGCCATCGGTGTAGAAAATCAGCCGGTCGCCCGGCATCAGGCGTTCGCGATCGACCTGATAGGTTGCATCCCGCACCAGACCGATCGGCAGACCGCCTTTGCCCAAGGTCTGAACGCTGCCATCGGCGCGAATGAGGATCGGGTGGGGATGGCCCGCCTGCACGAAGCTGAACTGCCCGGTCATCACATCCAACATCCCCAGAACCAGCGTGAGATAACGATCGCCGGTCAGTTCCTCGAGCATCAGCGCGTTCAGCCGCGTTGCGACAAAATCCGGTGGAAGGGCGCGAAATACGCCGCCGCCCAAGCCGGACAATGCGATGTTCTGCTCGGGGGCCCGACCCGAGAGCATACCGGCGACCCGTGCCCCGATCATCGCAGAGGCCACGCCGTGGCCGGACACGTCGATGCTGTGGACACCGATCATGCCGCGAGATGCCTCGAACCAACCAACCATGTCGCCCCCGACATGGCCCGACGACTCCAGCCAAAGCGACAAGTCCACACCCGGCAAGCTCCGGCTCGTGTCCGGCAGAAAGGACAGCTGCAAGCGGCGCGCTTCCTCGAGGTCGACATCGATGGCGTCGTAAAGCGTCTGGATCTCGGACAAGGCGCGGCCGAGTTGATGGTTTTTGTCCACAAGGGCGCGCTGCATCGCGACGATTCTCGCACCGGCATTCAGGCGCGCGCGCAATTCGGAAGGGTGGAGCGGTTTGCTGAGGAAATCATCGGCACCTGCGGCCAGACCTTCGGCCAAAGCATCCTCCGCCGATTTCGACGTCAGCAGGATGACATAGGCATACCCCTCGCGCCCCGAGGCCCGCAGGCGGCGGCAGAATTCCGGACCCGTCATGCCAGGCATCATCCAGTCGCAAATGACCATCCCGACGCGCGCGTCGCGGGCAAGGTCCAACGCCTCGGCCGGATCGCCCGATGACCAAGGCTCCATGCCCCATCGCTTCAGCAAGGCACAAAGCATTCCCCTTTGCGCGGCGCTGTCGTCGAGAACAAGAATCGTGCCGCCCACCCCGTCTGCCAGCGGCGGGACGGGAAAGGCATTGGCATAAGTCCGTTCCGAAATTTCGGGATACATCGCCCCTCACTTGTGCGACCAACTGGCAGACATTGACGCATCCTAGGCCGGGCGATCTTAAGGCCCGGTAAACGCTCGAAATCGCAACATCGCGGCATCCGCGTTTAAGAATTCCTCAACCTACGCCTGATACTGTCCCAAGCGTGGGGAAGGAGATATTGATGAGTTTGATTGATTGGGGCCGCCTCGCGACCCTGCGCGAAGATATCGGTCCGGAAAGCTTCGACGACATCGCAATGATGTTCGTCACCGAGATACAAGACACCCTTGATCGTTTTACACCGGGGTCGGAGACCGCAGCGGATTTCCACTTTCTGAAGGGAAGCGCAGCGAACATGGGTCTATTAGCGATGGTCGAGGCCTGCGCCCGCGCCGAAGAAACCTGTGACGCCGGATTCACAGCAGATATCGAAGACGTCAAAGCCGTCTTTCTTCAATCACTTGCGGAACTGGAAACCCGAATGCCGTCACAGATCGCGGCGGCGTAGCCGATTCAGATCAGGAAATCGGCCAGAACCTCGTCATCTGTAACATCGCGGAAAGCGAATCCGCGGGCGTTCACCCGTTCGAACAAGACGGGGAAGTTCGCTGCGTCGCCGGTTTCGATGCCGATCAGGACCGAGCCGAAATTGCGGCTGTTCTTCTTGAGGTATTCGAACCGGGTGATGTTGTCGTCGGCGCCCAGAAGGTCGAGGAAATCACGCAATGCGCCGGGCCGCTGCGGCAAGCGCAGGATGAAGTATTTCTTCACGCCCTGCCAATTCATGGCGCGTTCCTTGACCTCGGGGAGGCGCTCGAAATCGAAATTGCCGCCCGAGGTCACGCAGACGACCGTCTGCCCGGCGATCTGGTCGCGCACATCATCCAACACATCGACGGCCAGTGCGCCGGCAGGCTCTAGCACGATCCCTTCGCCGTTCAGCATCTCTTGTATCGTTACGCAGATACGATTCTCGGGCGCCAGAAGGACATCGGCGGGCGCAACCGATTTCAACACGTCGAACGTGCGGTCCCCGATGCGTGCAACGGCGGCCCCGTCCACGAATGTATCGGTGATCGGGATGGTCTGCGGCGCGCCAATCCGCAGGGCTGCCGTCAGGCTTGGTCCACCCACCGGCTCGACCAGCGTGAACTTGGTCCGGGCGCCAACCGCGTTGAAATACGAAATCATCCCGGCAGACAGGCCACCCCCGCCCACAGGCAGGATCAACCGGTCCGGCGCGTCCCCCATGTCGTCCAGCAACTCGACGGCGACAGATGCCTGCCCCTCGATCACGTCGGGGTCATCGAAGGGCGACAGGAAATGCGCGCCGGTCGACTCGCAATGGGCCTTGGCCGCCGCCAGCGTGTCGTCGAAGAAATCGCCGACCAACTCGATGGTGACGGCATCCCCGCCGAAACGCCGGGTCTTCATGATCTTCTGCTCGGGCGTCGTCACCGGCATGAAGATCGTGCCCTCGACCCCGAAATGCGCACAGACAAAGGCGACGCCCTGCGCATGGTTGCCCGCACTGGCACAGACGAATTTGCGTTTCTCGGGCGTCGCGGCCAACACCTTGCGCATGGCGTTGAACGCGCCCCGGATCTTGTAGGATCGGACGGGGCTCAGATCTTCGCGCTTGAGCCAGATATCGGCCCCGAAACGCTCGCTCAGATGCGCGTTGCGCTGAAGCGGCGTGGGCGGAAACAGGTCGCGCAGGGCCTCGGTGGCGGCGCGGGCGGCATCGGAAAACTGGGTCATGTCACGGGCGTGCCCCAACGCGGGCGCGCTGTCCAGACTCAGTGTAGCTGCCGACCCTCGACGAGGTTGCCATAAAGCGTGGTCATCAAGGCAAGGTTCACGAGAAGTTGCAGCCACGAAATCACGGCGGACACGAGAACGGCCACGATCCCGACTCCGAAGAGAACCAGCACCGCTTGCGACAACAACCCGCCAACCAACGCGATCACGATGATCGGCAACAGGATCTGGCCCGAAACGGGCCCCGTTACCTGCCAGCTTTCGCCGATGGACAGCGGAGCGTCGATGGCTGCGGCCGGAAGGACAAGGCCCACACGCGTGCCCACCCAGCTGATCCCGATGATCAGACCGATCCCGAGGATCAAACCGGCCCCGAAACCGGGCAGGATCATCACGACGAGGCCGATGATGATCGTCATCGCGATCATCGCCCCCACAAGGATCAGGCCCACCTGCAAAGCACGAATGAAATAGCGCCCGTTGCTGGAGCCGTGCCACGACGGGATGGGGCCGTTCGCATATTCCTCGAGCAAGACGAACCGATGCCATGCCACCGCTGCCCAGACCCAGGCGACGACGCTCAGGATCGCGCCGACCAGCGCCAGCAGCCAATTGACCTCGGGCATTTGCTGGGCATTCGGGTTGGAGGGGTCGAAACCGGGCCCGCCTGTCATCAGGTCGGTGTTCGTCACGGCCAGAAAGATCGTGGGGGCCATGGCCAACAGCAGCGTCAACTGCGCGGCCTGCCCGAGATTGCCGAAGACCTGCCGCACGGCGTGGCGCAGCAACTGATACCCATAGTCCATCTCGACCTCCACTCACCTTGCCCCGCCCCTGAAAACCCGGTATCGCCCCGTCGGTCAATGACGAAAGCCTGACGGAGCCCTCCCATGTCCGCACCCAAGAAGGTCGTGCTTGCCTATTCCGGCGGTCTCGACACCTCGATCATCCTGAAATGGTTGCAAACCGAGTATGGCTGCGAGGTGGTGACCTTCACCGCCGACCTCGGCCAGGGCGAAGAGCTTGAGCCGGCGCGCAAGAAAGCCGAGATGCTGGGCGTCAGCGAGATTTATATCGAGGACCTGCGCGAGGAATTCGTCCGCGATTTCGTCTTCCCCATGTTCCGGGCAAACGCAGTCTACGAGGGGCTGTACCTGCTGGGCACCTCGATCGCACGGCCGCTGATCTCCAAGCGGCTGGTCGAGATCGCCGAGGAAACCGGCGCGGATGCCGTCAGCCACGGCGCGACTGGCAAGGGCAATGACCAGGTCCGGTTCGAACTGGCGGCCTATGCGTTGAACCCCGAGATCAAGGTGATCGCCCCGTGGCGCGAATGGGACCTGACCAGCCGCACGCGTCTGCTCGACTTCGCCGAGAAGAACCAGATCCCGATCGCCAAGGACAAGCGCGGGGAAGCGCCCTTCTCGGTCGACGCGAACCTGCTGCACACCTCGTCCGAGGGGAAAGTGCTGGAAGACCCGGCCGAGATGGCACCGGATTACGTTTACCAGCGCACGGATGATCCGGTGACCGCCCCGGACGAGCCGGAATACATCGAGATCAGTTTCGAAAAGGGTGACGCGGTCGCGATCAATGGCGAGGCGATGTCGCCCGCGACGATCCTGACCACGCTGAACGCCTACGGCAAGAAGCATGGCATCGGACGACTGGATTTCGTTGAAAACCGGTTTGTCGGCATGAAATCGCGCGGCATCTACGAAACACCGGGCGGCGATATCCTTTTGGAGGCACATCGTGGGATCGAGCAGATCACGCTCGATAGTGGTGCCGGCCACCTGAAAGACTCGATCATGCCGCGCTACGCGGAGCTGATCTATAACGGCTTCTGGTTCAGCCCCGAGCGCGAAATGCTCCAGGCCCTGATCGACAAGAGCCAGGAACACGTCACCGGCACGGTCAAACTGATGCTGTTCAAGGGCTCCGCGCGCACCGTGGCGCGCTGGTCGGATCACAGCCTGTATTCCGAAGCACATGTGACCTTCGAGGAAGACGCCGGCGCCTACGACCAGAAGGACGCGCAGGGGTTCATCCAGCTCAATGCGCTTCGCCTGAAGCTCCTCGCTGCGCGGAACCGGCGCCTGGGCGGGAAGTGACCTGAGTGAACGGGCAGCCGGATTGCCCGGCCACCCGTAATGACGGATCAGATCAACGGGCGCCGCTGGCGCCCGTTTGCCGTTGCTGGGTTATTGGCCCGCGACCGCCACGGCGAACCCGGTCACACCGCCCATGCCCAGATCGGCCAACATCTCGGCTGCGCCACTTTCCAGGTCGATCGAATAAAGGCCCGCGGTCTCGGCGCCTTCCATCTGAAGGATCGCATAGGCCATGTTCTCTCCCTCGGCGGGCGAGGCGATGTCGAAGCCGCCCATCGGTGCCAGATCGACAGCCATCCCGTCCACCGTCACCTCGGCAATGGTCGCCAGCATGCCGGCGTTGTTGGCAAGACTGACCAACGAGTCGGTCTCGGCATCGAGGGCGTATTGAAAGGTCTCGGACGCAGTCATGCCGTTGATCGCGTTGGTGTAGGCGTTGGCGAAGACCATCGGCGTTGTGCCAGCGTTCGCGTCGCCGTCTTCATAGGCCAGCGTCGTGAAACGGCGCACCGAATTCGCGCGCTCATCATTGTCGCCGAACCCGTCCGGGAAATAGACAAGGTTGTCACCCGCCGTCGAAACCGCGCGCACGGCGTCGATCGCGTTGTTGAAATCGAACCCGACCATTGCGTCATCGTCGATCATGGCGTCATCCATGAAGGACGCGCTCAGATCCGACATCATACCCGTCATCGGGTCGATCGTGTAGATCATGCCTGCGCCGAAGCCGAGCAAATCACCGGTCACGGGACGGTAAGCGATGGCAGCAACTGCGTTATCCAGGTCCTGCGACATGGCGGTGGCCGGATCCGCCAGATCGGGCATGACGACCACGGATGCACCGTCATTCGCCAAGGCGTAGCCGGTCAGGGTCGGACCGCCGGAATGGGCTTCGCCATAAACCGCTTGGGTGAACAGAACCGGGATCATCGGCATCGCGCTGATCATCAGCAACTTCTTGAACATCTTAGCCTCCAAGATTGGACTGTTTTCCCGGCCTTTTTGGCCGAGCTGACAGGAACCACGAGGGAGGCGCGGCCGGAGTTTCACATCCGCCGAAAAAAATCAAAGAGAGGCGGCGAGGCGTGTGCCCTGATCGATGGCGCGCTTGGCATCGAGTTCGGCCGCCACATCGGCCCCACCGATGACATGGCAGGCAATCCCTTCTGCATCCAGCGCATCGGCAAGGCTGCGCTCGACGACCTGCCCGGCGCAGAGCACGATGGTATCGACCTCGATCAGGGTCGGGTTCACGTGGTCCGGGCCAAAGCTGACATGCAAGCCGTCCGCATCGATCTTTTCGTAGTTCACGCCCGGCATCATCTTGACGTTCTTCATCTTGAGGCTGGCGCGATGGATCCAGCCAGTCGTTTTGCCTAACCTCTTTCCAGGCTTTTCCGGTTTTCGTTGCAGAAGCACGACCTGTCGCGCCGCTGGCGCGGGGTGCGCACCATCCGGGGCAAGGCCGCCGCGATGTTCCTCGGGGTCCGATACACCCCATTCCTTGCGCCACAGCTCGGGGTTCTCGGTCGGACTTTCATCGCCCTCGACAAGGTACTCGGCCACATCAAACCCGATCCCGCCGGCACCGATGATGGCCACGCGCGTCCCGACGGGTGCCTTGCCCGCCAAGACATCAATATAGGACAGCACGTTCGGCCCGTCCTGACCGGGGATCTCCGGGTTACGCGGGTTGACCCCGGTCGCCACGATCACCTCGTCGAAGTCACGCAGGTCATCGGGCGACGGTGCCGTCGACAACCGCAGGTCGATGCCGCGACGGTCGATCATCGTTTCGAACCAATGGACGAGGCCGTGGAACTCTTCCTTGCCCGGGATTTCACGGGCCATGTTCAGTTGCCCACCCACCCGGTCGGCCTTGTCGAACAGGGTCACCGCATGGCCGCGCTCGGCCGCGGTCAGGGCCGCCGCGACACCGGCCGCCCCGGCCCCGACAATCGCCACTCTTTTGGGCTCATCTGTCGGGCGGATCTGCAACTCCGTTTCATGACAGGCGCGCGGATTCACGAGGCAGGACGTCAACTTGCCCGAGAAAGTATGATCAAGGCACGCCTGGTTGCAGGCGATGCAGGGCGCGATTTCATTCGCGCGGCCTGCGGCGGCCTTGGCCACGAAATCGGGATCGGCGAGGAACGGGCGCGCCATCGACACCATGTCGGCGCAGCCCTCGGCCAGAACCTCCTCCGCGACATCCGGCATATTGATGCGGTTGGAGGTGATGATCGGGATACCAACCTTGCCCATCAGCTTTTTTGTCACCCAGGCGAAGGCCTTGCGCGGCACGCTTGTCGCGATGGTGGGAATGCGCGCCTCGTGCCAGCCGATACCGGTATTCAGGATCGTGGCACCCGCCTCTTCGATCGCTTTGGCAAGTTGAACGACCTCGGCATGTGTCGATCCGCCGGGAACAAGGTCGATCATGCTCAGGCGGAAGATGATGATGAAATCCGGGCCAACCGCCTCGCGCGCGCGGCGCACCACCTCGACCGGCAAACGCATCCGGTTCTCGTAGGGTCCACCCCAACGGTCGGTCCGTTTGTTGGTGTGGGTGACGAGGAACTGGTTGAGGAAATACCCTTCGGAGCCCATGATCTCGACCCCGTCATATCCAGCCTCTCGGGCGCGGACAGCCGCCGTGACGATATCGGCGATCTGTTTCTCGATGCCCTCTTCGTCCAATTCCTTCGGCGGGAAGGGGGAGATCGGCGACTTGATCGCGCTGGGGGCCACGCAATCGGGCGAATAGGCATAACGGCCGGCATGCAGGATCTGCATCGCGATACGCCCGCCAGCGTCATGCACGGCATCGGTCACGATCCGATGGTTCGCGATGTCCTGCTCGGTGAACAGCCCCGCCGCGCCGGGAAACACGCCGCCTTCCTTGTTGGGGGCCATGCCGCCTGTCACGATCAGGCCAGCCCCGCCGCGCGCCCGTTCCGCGTAGAATGTGGCCACGCGCGGCCAATCCTTCGTCTCTTCAAGGCCCGTGTGCATGGACCCCATGAGCACGCGATTCTTCAGGGTGACAAAACCCAGGTCAAGCGGGGCCAGCATGTGCGGATAAAGCGTTTCAGGCATTGGCGGTTCCTCCCGCCCGGCAGGTAATCGCGCGGAGAGCCGTCTGTCATCCCCTACGCGGCGTCACGGGCATCCGGGCCTTTTAATGAGAGCCGATCGCCTCTCCCCAAAACTCGCGCTTGAACATTCCGCCAAGGGCTTCGATCCAGGATGCAGGCGGCAAATCGAGAACGGATGTGACCACGACAATGGCGACGGCAGCGACCGCGATCAGGACTTCGACCGTGTGTCCCTTGCGCGTGGCCGAGCCGAAGAGGAGCGTTTTGTATACCGCGATGTGAACCCAGAAGTGCCAGACCACGAAGCCGACGAACAACAGGCTGGTCGTGGTATGCAGGGTTTCCCATTGCCCGCGCGTCAGGCCCACCCAATGCCAGTCGATTGCGCTTGCCAGCCGACCTTGCGGCGCGATGTACATCGCGATGCCGCTAAGCGCGGCCACAAGAACGGAAAGCGACACACCGAAGAGCGCCGCCGCGCGTCCGGAAAAGGGCGGCCGGCTGCGGGAACGCTCGGCGGCGTGCTCGTTTTCGTGAGAGTCGGTCATCTTGAGGCTCCGTTTTCCAACGGGCAGGTCCGATGCGTGGGTTGGGTCAACCTAAGGGTCGCCCAACGAGCAGGTCAATCCTGTGCCGCGGACACATGGCGCCGGAACGCCGTTTTCAAAAGCTCGATCTCGTCGCGGAGCAGGGCCACTTCGCCACGGATATCTTCATCGAGGCCAGTGCCTGCCATGAGCGTTATCCGGTCGAGAATCTCGCCGCTGGTGGTGCTGCGCAAGGCAACCACCTGCACGCCGTCCGACAGGACATCTGCGGGCAGATCGATCGTGACACGGGTGGCCCCAGGTTGGTCCGGCATCGCGACCATGCGAGCAAGACCAACAACCTTGCCGTTATGAACCGCTTCGATCCCTGTCTCCAACGGCCCTTCGAAGATCCCTTCGTAAACGCCAGACGTGATCCGAACCTGCTGCAGTCTTTCCCGCACTGTCATCACCCTTCTGCCCCGCGAGGGACGACTTAGACATCGGCGCGCGGCGCGCGCAAAACCACCATGTCCCACAGCGCGATACGCGTCATCTCGGGACTTTCGATAATGAGGTCGAGCCACGCTTTTTCGATTCGTTGCTCGTTGATCTTGGAATAGGCGAGATCGAATTCCGCCTGTCCGCGCCCTTCGCGGATCTCGATCTGTCGCACCAGTTGTTCGACATTCGGACCGTGCTGCACATTCAGCCGGGCATAAAGTTCGACAGGTTGTTCCCGTTCGATCCGAAGATCGACCGTGATGAAATGGTTCAGGGTCAAACCCTCGACCGCTTCAGCGGGAAGATCCTGAACCAGCGACACGAAGGATCCGTCAAACCGGTAGACCTCCAGCACGAGGCCGAAAATGGCGCCGTCAATCCAGGCTGGCGCGCGGTCTTGCCGTAGGCTGAGGTCTGAATGCGCCGCGTCGTGAAACAGGGTCACGTCACCCGGCAGATGCGTCGGAGACGGCACGCCGACCAGGCCGCGCGGGCGCATTTCGACACGCCAGGGGGCCGGGCGCATGGCCCAATCGCACTGGTCAGACTGCTCGATCCCGTCACTGGGCCGGACTCGTGACAACAATTCATTCCGCGCACGCGATGAAAGGTCGTCCAACCTGTCGCGCATTTCGCGCATCTCGACATTCATTTCGACAAGGGCCGAACCGGGCACGCCACTGGGCGCGTCCATCGCGCGCTGCCATCGTTTCAGCCGGTCACTCCGGCCAAACCGTTCCAGAATGCCTGGCTTTTGATCCCCCATGAACACTCGTTCCTCAAACCTAACACTGTCCCGTCCGCGTCGAATATAACGGCGAACTTCAAAAGACGTTAACCGAATATTCGCCGGAACAGGCCAACATTGAACAGACCACCGCTTGGGGGCGGCTGGACCGCCTCGACCGGAACGGCAGGCGCGACAATGGGGGCGGTGTCACCCAGGCCGGCATTGGCCGCCTGAACTGCGCCGGCAAAGGCGCGCAAGGTCGCAAGGCTTTCCGCCTCGCTGACCTCGCGATCCTCAAGCGCCAGAACGGAAAGCGTGGTAATCCGCTGACCCAGGTCGAGATAGGCGCGCCAGTAATCGCGCTGCACACCCTCGACCGATCCGGCGCTGACGTCGCTTGCGTGCAGCAGGAACATGTCCCCCTCGATCCGGGTGTCGAGAACCGTGACCGTTTCAGGGTCTTGCGACCGGCTGAGCAGCGCGAGCCCCTGTTCCGACCGGAAGAAGGCGTCGAGTTCCCCGAGGCTGTCGGCAATCGCGCCCTCGTCGGACGGCGCAGAGATAGCTGCCGTCAGAACCGCCGGGACCGATGGTTGATCCGCGCGGCGGGAGCTTGAGATCGCCGCGCAGTTGCCCAAAAGAACGAAGGCCGTCGCGCCATCATCGCGCGTCGCCGTTTCATCGACGCAAAACCCCTCGGGGCCGGTGACGATGATCGCCGATTGGGTGACGATCGCCTCGCGCGGGGCCGAGGCCCCCAAGCCGCCGACGCACCCCGCCAGCGCAAGGCAGAACAAGCCAAGCGCGGCGGGGCGAATCCGCGGATCAAAGATCGGCGTAGACATGCTTCTCTTCTTTGCCACCGGGATGGGTGACTGCGCCGAGACGGGCATTCCCGACCAACTGGGCGTATTTCCAAAGCGCGCCGGTGGCGTAGATCGTTTCACGCGGGCCGGACCAGTTGGCGCGGCGCTCCTCCAGCTCCTTGTCGGACAGAGCGACGGACAACTCGCCGTTGATCGCGTCAATCGTGATCATGTCGCCATCCTGAAGCAGGCCGATCGGCCCACCCACGGCGGCCTCGGGGCCGACATGGCCCACGCAGAAGCCACGCGTTGCGCCCGAGAAACGGCCATCGGTGATCAGAGCCACCTTCTTGCCCATACCCTGCCCCGAGAGGGCAGCGGTCGTGGCCAGCATTTCCCGCATGCCGGGGCCACCCTTGGGCCCTTCGTTGCGAATGACGATGACCTCGCCTTCCTCGTAGTTGCGCGCCTTCACGGCTTCGAAGGCGTCTTCTTCACATTCGAAGACGCGGGCCGGACCGGTGAACACCTGGTTCTCTGCGGCCATGCCAGCGACCTTCACGATGGCGCCTTCGGGGGCAAGGTTGCCTTTCAGGCCCACGACGCCACCGGTGGGCGTGATCGGCGTTGCAGCCGAATAGATGACCTTGCCGTCCGCTTCGCGCGTGATGAGGTCGAGTTCCTCGCCCATGCTGCGGCCGGTGGCGGTGATGCAATCTTCGTGGATGAGGCCCGCCTTGCGCAGTTCCTTCATGACGACGGGCACGCCGCCCGCTTCGTAGAGGTCCTTGGCGACGTATTGGCCGCCCGGCTTCATATCGACGAAATACGGCGTGTCCTTGAAGATCTCGCAGACGTCGAACAGGTCGAAGTCGATCCCGGCCTCGTGCGCGATGGCGGGCAGGTGCAGGCCGGCATTCGTCGAGCCGCCGGTGCAGGCCACGACGCGCGCGGCGTTTTCCAGCGATTTGCGGGTGACGATGTCACGGGCGCGGATGTTCTTCTCCAAGAGGTTCATCACCGCCTCGCCCGAGGCGACCCCGTATTGGTCGCGCGATTCATAGGGAGCGGGCGCGCCGGAAGAATTCGGCAGCGCCAGGCCGATCGCCTCGGAGACGCAGGCCATGGTGTTGGCGGTGAACTGGCCGCCGCAAGCGCCCGCGCTGGGGCAAGCCACGCGCTCGATCACGGCCAACATCTCGTCCGACATGTTGCCCGCCTGGTGCTGACCGACGGCTTCGAACACGTCCTGCACGGTCACGTCCTTGCCTTCCAGACGGCCCGGAAGGATGGACCCGCCGTAGATGAAGACCGATGGCACATTCAGGCGCACCATCGCCATCATCATGCCCGGCAGCGACTTGTCGCACCCGGCAAGGCCGACAATGGCGTCGTAGCAATGGCCACGCATGGTCAGCTCGACCGTATCGGCGATGGCATCGCGCGAGGCAAGCGACGAGCGCATCCCTTCATGGCCCATGGCGATGCCGTCGGTGACGGTGATCGTCGTGAACTCGCGCGGGGTGCCGTTGGCATGCTTCACGCCCAGCTTCACCGACTGTGCCTGTCGGTTCAGCGCGATGTTACAGGGCGCGGCCTCGTTCCAGCAGGTCGCGACGCCGACGAAAGGCTGGTGAATCTCTTCCTCGGAGATGCCCATTGCATAGAAATACGACCGGTGCGGCGCGCGCGACGGACCTTCCGTCACGTGGCGGCTTGGCAATTTCGACTTGTCCACCTTGCCCTTCAACATCGCTGGCTCCCTTCCGCTTACAGGCTTGCGTCCCGGCGAGGGTTGGCCGGGCTTTGCTCCGGAATAGACGGCGGCCTGCGGCGACACAAGAACGTTAGGCCAACAGGGCCTACGCATGATTGCCGCGCCCCCCGATGCGGAGTAGGGTGTTTGCAACAACAAAAGGCAGGCAGGCCGATGCAGTATCCCGCCCACGCGGAATTCGTGGCGCCCGCACGGGCGCGTCCCCAGCTATGGCGATTGTTCGTCGGCCTGCTCTTGGCCGGGGCAATCTATTTTGCCGGGATCCTGCTGATTTTCGGAATCCTTCTGATCACGAGCGGCCCGGAGGGCGCGCAACGCTGGATGGCCTCGATGTCCCTGGCGAACGGCCCGACCAGCACGCTTCTGTTGCTGGCGACCTTCATCGGGATGGCCCTGGGGCCGATGGCAGCGGCGAAACTGCTTCACAGACGCCCGGCCCTGTCCCTGTTCGGCGGGCCATTTCCGCGGCTCTCAACCCATTTCGCGATCGGGGCCGTGGTCTGTGCCGTTGTCTACGGCGCGACCCTTCTGATCCCCAGCCCCGAGGGCGCAACGCCCACGCCAAATCTCGACCTGTCCCTCTGGGCCAGTTTCCTGCCGCTCGCCTTGGTGGGTGTGTTCGTGCAAACCGGGGCGGAGGAGCTGCTGTTTCGCGGCTATGTTCAGCAGCAACTGGCCGCGCGCTTCCGCTCGCCCGTGATCTGGATGGTCTTGCCGGCCGTTCTCTTTGGTTTGGCGCATTACCAACCCGACCTGATGGGCGAAAACACGTGGTTCATCGTGGCCGCCACTGGCGTGTTCGCCTTGCTTGCCGCCGATCTGACCGCCGTGACCGGGAATATAGGGGCCGCGTGGGGGCTTCATTTCGCCAATAACTGTGCCGCGATCCTGTTCGTGGCCAGCGACGGGCCGCTGTCAGGCCTTGCGCTTTACACGATGCCGGTCGATCCGGCCTCGCCTGACATGGCCCCCCTGATCCTTCTGGATATCGGCATCACGGTTGCAATCTGGCTGGTCATCCGGCTGGTCGTGAAGCGCGTCCGCGCCTGACCGGACGTCACCGCGCATGATTGCATTTCCCGCCTGCGAGGCCTATCTCGGGCGCGAACCGTCAGACCCGTCCTGAGAGCGCGCATGAACTGGATCACCAACTACGTCCGCCCCCGGATCAATTCGATCTTCTCGCGTCGCGAGATGCCCGAGAACCTGTGGTCCAAGTGTGATGAATGCGGCACGATGCTGTTTCACCGCGAGTTGAGCGACAACCTGAACGTCTGCACGAATTGCGGGCATCACATGGCGCTCACGCCGCGCGACCGGTTCACGGCGCTGTTCGACGCGGGCATCTTCACCGAGGTCGAGGTGCCGCAGCCCATCGATGATCCGCTCAAGTTCCGCGATCAGAAAAAGTACCCGGACCGCTTGAAGGCGGCCCAGAAACAGACGGGCGAGGCCGAGGCGATGCTGGTCGCCGAGGGCGAGATCGGGCGCACTCCTATCGTCGCGGTCGCGCAGGATTTCAGCTTCATGGGCGGGTCCATGGGCATGTATGTGGGCAATGCGATCATCGCCGCCGCCGAACGTGCCGTGATGCTGAAACGCCCACTGATCCTGTTCTCTGCCGCCGGGGGCGCGCGCATGCAGGAGGGTATCCTGTCGCTGATGCAGATGCCGCGCACCACGGTCGCCGTGCAGATGCTCAAGGAAAATAACCTGCCCTATATCGTGGTGCTGACGCACCCGACGACGGGTGGGGTGACCGCCAGCTACGCCATGCTGGGTGACGTTCATATCGCCGAGCCCAACGCACTGATCTGCTTTGCCGGGCCACGCGTGATCGAACAGACGATCCGCGAGAAACTCCCCGAGGGGTTCCAACGGGCGGAGTACCTGCTGGATCACGGCATGCTGGACCGCGTGACCCCACGCAAGGATATGCGCGAAGAACTCATCACCATCACGCGGATGCTGATGGGCTTGCCGCCCGCGATCCTGGCGGATCTGCCGCCGCCGCCCGAGGTGTCACCCGAACCTCCCACACCGGCGCCGACGCCGGATCAGGATAGCGAACAGACCTCGTGAGCAGCGCGACATCCGACATCCTCCTTGACCGGATGATGTCGCTCCACCCCAAGGTGATCGACCTCACGCTCGACCGGATGTGGCGCATCCTTGCCGCGCTCGGCCACCCCGAGCGTGAGATGCCGCCGGTGATCCATATCGCGGGAACGAACGGTAAGGGATCGACCCAGGCAATGATCCGTGCGGGCCTCGAAGGGGCTGGCAAGACTGTCCACGCCTATACCTCGCCGCATCTGGCGCGGTTTCACGAACGCATTCGGCTGGCGGGAGATCTGATAGAAGAAGATGCACTCTCGGCAATCCTCGACGAATGCCTCGTTGCCAACGGCCCGGACCCCATAACGTATTTCGAGATCACCACCGCAGCCGCGATCCTGGCCTTCGCGCGCACACCGGCCGACTACACCTTGCTGGAGGTCGGCCTTGGCGGGCGGCTCGATGCGACCAACGTGATCGACGCGCCGTGCCTGACCGTCATCACGCCCGTGGATATGGACCATCAGCAGTTTCTTGGCGAAACCTTGTCCGAGATCGCTGCGGAAAAGGCGGGCATCATCAAGCGCGGAGTACCGTGCATCGTCGGGCGGCAGCAGGATGACGCGCTGGAGGTGATCGAGGACCGCGCCGTGCGCCTCGGTGCCCCCCTCCTGGCGCATGGGCAGCACTGGCATGTCTGGGAGGAACGCGGGCGGCTGGTGTTCCAGGACGAAACCGGCCTGCTGGACTTGCCGCTCCCCGCGCTTCCCGGCGCGCATCAGGTCGAGAATGCGGGCATCGCGCTGGCCGCCCTGCGCGCACTCGGCATGGACGAGGGTGCCTGCGAGGCGGCAATGCGCAACGTGACGTGGCCCGCGCGGATGCAGCGCCTGCGCCATGGCCCGCTGGTCGATGCGGCGCAGCAGGCAGAACTGTGGCTGGACGGCGGGCATAACCCGCATGCAGGCCGCGCCATCGCGGCGCATTTGGCCAACTTGCAGGATCGGCCCACCTACCTGATCTGCGGCATGCTCAACACCAAGGACCCGGCGGGGTACCTGGAACATTTCAAGGGGCAGGTGGCGGGGCTTCAGGCCGTTCCGATCCCTGATGCTACCGCAACACTTTCGGCCGAAGAAACCGCCGCCGCCGCGCGAGAAGCGGGTCTTACAGCGGTCGAGGCCGCGTCTGTCGAAGACGCGCTTGCCGCCATCACAGGCGAAACGCCCGAAGCGCGCATCTTGATCTGCGGTTCTCTTTACCTTGCTGGAAACGTGTTGAAAGAGAACGGGTAGCGGTCTTTGCGACGGGGTCGCGGTGCTTTGGCCGTTCCTCCGTTCCGCCGTTGCAACGAAGACCCTGCCACGCTGTCAGTCAACGCGGGCGAACACGAACGCGCGACCTGATCGGCGGCGGCATCCGCCGCCCCTTGACCATTCGTGCAGCGGGTCCACACTCTGCATCCATGCGCCGAACGACTTTCACCGCCCTTGCCATCGCATTGGCCGCCCTTCCAGCCCACGCCGCCCGGTTCCAGTTCTGCTGGGTCGGAAACTCGGGCTATACGATGGAAGGGATCATCGAGGTGCCGGACAACCTGCTGAACACCGGGATCATCACCCAACAGGATGTCAGCGCCTTCTTCATTCAAGGCTATCATGACGGGGTGCCAATCGGCGCTTGGAACATGCGCCAGCGCACGACCGAGACGACCTGGACCCTGTTCTTCGACACGACCAACCTCGAATTCCCGATGGGCGGTCACTTCCTCGAACAAAGTTACCAGGCGTGGAACGCCAATGGCGAGGTGAATGATTGCGGGCCGGACGGGTTCGGCTTCAACGGCGGCAACTGGGCACAAGATGTCTGCATCGACAATGTCTGGATCGCGGCCAGTTCCATCGATCCCGATACGCCCTTGCCTGTCTTCGGTATGGACACCGAGATGTCCTGCCAGTCGGTCGTCCCGCTCAGCTAAGGCCGCCAGTCATCTCGAAGGCGAGATACAGGACCAGGATCGCCCCAAGCCACGAGGCTGCCACCCTCCAGCCGATCCGCATCCAAGGGGCCGCAACCTTATCCAGCGCGACGCGGGCTGCCCCGGCGGGCAAGGCCACCGCGATGTTGACCCCAAGGATCAGCCCGAGATGGATGAAAACCGACAGCTCGAACAAGCCATGCCCTTCGAGACCCACGGCCAGGGCCCCCACCCCGGTCAATGCCGCGAGGCCGATTGCCAAGGTCTTGGTCGGGCGCGGCAGCAGGGCTGCGAGTGCTGCGATCACGATGCCCAGCGCGATGAACACGGTCGTGATCCATGGCCCAACGACAGAGGCCACGATCACGCCCGCGATCTGCCCTAGCAGGTAGAATGGCCAGGCGCGCGGCAAACCCTCCGCGTCCCAGAGGCTGAGCAATATGCCCAGCGCGAGGATCGGGATGAGCAAGCCCGGATCGGTCAGGACAACGCCTGTGCCCTCGACCACCTGGTTATAGGCATCCGCCCCGGTATCAAAGCTGTGCGCGGCGGCAGGACCCGCGCCGATCAGCGCGGTCGCCGCAATCCCGATCCGTTTCAAGACGCGCCCTCAGGCAAGTCCGAACAGAAACGCCGCGCCGACCAGGGCGATCACACCGCCGGCGCCGCGCACAGCGGTCTTGCCGATCTCGGACTTGGTGAGAAAGCCGAATGCGATCCCGATCATGTGCAAAAGACCCGTTCCGACGACGAAGCCGACGGCGTAGCCGTAGGGGCTGAAGGCCTCTGGCAACTCGGTCCCATGCGCGTGTCCGTGGAAGATTGCAAAGACGCCGACGATGACCGCCGCCACCCAGATCGGCGCGCGCACGGCAAAGGCGATCAGAAGGCCGAGGATGACACCCGACAGCGCGATACCGGTTTCAACGGCAGGCAGGGGCATGCCCACCACGCCCATCGCGCCACCCACGGCCATCACCAGCGGGAAGACGACCGGAAGGATCCAGATGGATGGCGATCCCAGGAACGCGCCCCACAGGCCAACGGCGACCATGGCAACGACATGATCCCAGCCGAGGATCGGGTGCCAGAAGCCGCTGGCAAAGCCGGTATTGATCCCCTCTCCGGTGTGCGCACCCGCCTGCGCGGCCAGAAGCATCAGGGGAAGCGCAAGGAGCGCGGCACGGGACTGCGGGGAAAAGCTCGGCATCGGAAAACTCCTGCAAAAAGGTTGTCGAAAGGGTAGCAAGCGCCTGACCCGGGTCAACAGATCATGCACAAGAAACGGAACGCCGCCTGCGTAAGTTTCAGGGCTGATCGCGCCCGGCGCCCCAATCGGCGCCCTGCATCTCGCGCAAACGGCTTGCGGTGCGTTCGAACTCGAAACTCCCCGCCCCTTCGAGATACAGGCGCTCCGGCTCGTCCTCGGCCGTCGCGATCAGCCGGACATGCCCCTCGTAGAGCGCATCGATAAGGGTAACGAAGCGCTTTGCCTCGTTGAACTTGCTGGCGTCCAACCGCGGAATGCCTTCCAGCACCAACAGCTTTACCGCGCCCACGAGCGCCAGGTAATCCGCCGGGCCCAATGGCTGACCGCACAGATCCCAGAACGAGGCCCGCGCCATGCCCGCCCAGTACCGGGGCACATGCACCTCGCGTCCCTTCACCTCCAGGCAGAGCTCTTCCTCGCGCCCCTCGGTCAGGTCGCGCCAGATTGCATCGACCTTTTTCGTGGCCTCGGCGCCCAGCGGGCAGAAATAGACCGGCTCACCAGCCAAGCGATCCTGCCTGTAGTCGGCCATTGCGTCCAATTGGTCGACCTCAAGACGGGATTGCAGCAACTCGATGAACGGCAGGAATAACTGCCGGTTCAGCCCATCCTTGTAGAGGTCGGTCGGATGCCTGTTCGACGTTGTCACCACCACGACGCCAGCATCGAACAGCTTTTCAAATAACCGTCCAACGATCATCGCATCCGCGATATCCGTGATCTGCATCTCGTCGAAACACAGCAGGCGAAGATCCTTGGCAATCGCGTCGGCGACCGGCTTGATCGCATCGTCCACGCCGGTCTTGCGCGCTTCGTGCAGGGCGGCCTGCACCTCTTGCATGAAGGCATGGAAATGCACCCGGCGGCGTTCCTTGATGCCGACATGCGCGTAGAACAGGTCCATCAGCATGGACTTGCCACGGCCAACCCCGCCCCAAAGGTACAGGCCCTGTTTCCCGGCGGGTTCGGCCCGTTTGAAACGAGACAGCAACCCTTTGCGTTGCGGGGCCTCCAGCCGCTCGCGCAGTTCCTCAAGCCGCAGCAACGCCGCGCGCTGTGCCGGATCGGGGCGCAGAAGCCCTTCGGCGACGCGCGTATCGTAGATAGCTTGCAGGTGTTGTCCCATGCGTCGGTTCCTAGCGCGCGATGTCGTCCGGCGCCAGCGGTGCGATCATCGATGCTGATGTGCGCCAGCACGCTTTGTGGATTGACGGTGCCTGCCACGCCCGCAATCTTGCACCCTGCGAACAAGGACAGGGTTGATGACCAAATCCCCGCTTTTCACCCCCGTGCTTATCGGTGGCTCGATCATCATCCTGATCAGCTTTGCCATCCGCGCCAGTTTCGGGGTGTTCCAGATCCCGATCGCCGATGAATTCGGCTGGTTGAGGGCCGAGTTCAGCCTCGCCATCGCGATCCAAAACCTTGCCTGGGGTATTGGGCAGCCGATCTTCGGGGCCATCGCGGAACGGTTCGGCGACCGTCGGGCGATCATCCTCGGCGCGTTGACCTATGCCGTGGGCCTGGTCCTGTCGTCCATGGCCGTCACGCCCGGACAGCACCAGCTTCTGGAAATTTTTGTCGGGTTCGGCATCGCCGGAACAGGCTTCGGCGTCATTTTGGCCGTTGTCGGACGGGCCGCCTCGGACGAGCACCGCTCCGTGGCGCTTGGCATCGCCACGGCCGCAGGTTCGGCCGGCCAGATCGTGGGCGCCCCCCTCGCCGAAACCCTGTTGGGTCTTTTCCCCTGGCAAACCGTCTTCCTCATCTTCGCAGGAATGGTGCTCGCGTCGCTCTTTGCCCTGCCGCTGCTGCGCGCACCAGAGGCCGCCTCGAAGGCCGAGCTGGAGGAGAGCATGGGCGAAATCCTCGGCAAGGCTTTCCGGGATCCATCCTTCACGCTCATCTTCGTCGGCTTCTTTTCCTGCGGCTACCAACTGGCCTTCATCACCGCCCACTTCCCCGCCTTCGTGACCGAGCTTTGCGGCCCGATCGACCCGACCGGCATCCTGGCAGGTCTCGGCGTGACGACGACATCGGGCCTTGGCGCGCTTGCGATTGCGCTGATCGGGTTGGCGAATATCGCCGGTACGATCACCGCAGGCTGGCTCGGCAATCGCTTTCCAAGGAAATACCTTCTGACCCTGATCTATGTGGGGCGCACGCTGGCGGCCGGCATCTTCATCCTGCTCCCCATAACGCCCGCAACGGTCATCGTCTTTTCCATCGTCATGGGCGCGCTGTGGCTGGCCACCGTGCCGCTGACCTCAGGGCTCGTCGCCTATATCTACGGGCTGCGTTACATGGGGACGCTTTATGGCATCGTCTTTTTCAGCCACCAGCTTGGCGGCTTCCTCGGTGTCTGGCTGGGGGGCTGGATGTACGACCTCTACGGCGACTACACCGCCGTCTGGTGGATTGGCGTGGCCGTCGGGGCATTGAGCGCGATTGTCCACCTGCCGATCCGCGAAACGCCGCTTCAAGACCGCAACCGCGTCGCCGTGGCCACCTGACCCAAATCTTTATCCTGAAAATATGCTGGGGGAGCGCGAGGGGGTGAAACCCCCTCGCACGGGTCGCCTGCGTCAGCAGGGGAAACCGCTCAGCCGCCTTGCACCGCGTTCAGGATGTAGCGCGCGACCATCAGGTCCAGATGCGCGCCGCCACCGTTCTTGAACAGCGTGATCTCGTCTTCGCCCTGCCGCGCAAAATCCCCACCCGGCAGATCGTAGTAGTCGGCCACAACGTCGGTTTCCGAAACGACGCCCTGCTCCAGCGGGATCTTCAATTCGCCGATATGGCCCAGAACGGTATCGCGGCTGTCGAGGAAGATCCGCGCACGTTCCAGCACCTCGTCATCGGCCTCACGCATGTCAGGGCGGTAGGCGCCGATCAGGTCCAGGTGTTGGCCCGGTTTCAGCCACGCCCCCTCGATCAGGGGACGGTCCGTCATCGTGGCACAGGTGACGATATCCGCCTCGGCCACGGCGGCGCGCAGGTCGGTCATCGGGGTCGTATGCCCGTAATGCTCGGCCAGTTGCGCCGCCGGTTCGGGCGAACGGTTCCAAACGATGAAAGATGCCTTTGGAAACAGCGCGCCATAGGCCTCGCGCAGGGATCGGCCGACGGTGCCGGCGCCCACGATCAGGATCGTCTCGCTATCCTTTCGCGCCAGCTTGCGCGCGGCCAGCAGGCTGTCACCCGCTGTTTTCCACTTGGTGACGAGGTGGAAATCCACGATCGCCGACAACTCGCCGGTTTCGTCGTCGTAAAGGTTCACCCCGCCATTCACCATCGGCTTGCCGCGCGCCGGATTGCCCGGATGGATCGTCGCCGTTTTCACAAGGCTTCCCAACCCGTCGATCCAGGCCGCGCGGCTCAGCAGCGTGTCCTTGCCGCGATAGAGGAACGTATCCCCGATCTCGGCCCTGGGCAGGGCATGCCCCGCCTCGATCGCATCGGTCAGGGCGATCCAGTCAAGCTTTTCTTCGGCCTCGGGCCCGATCATCGCGATGCTCATGGCTTGGCCTCCTCCTCGGTCAGCAGGTCGGCGGCGACCAGCCTGTCGGCCCAGCCCGACGGCCCATCGAACAGATGCGCCTGCCATCCGCGCGCCTCGGCGGCGGCGATGTTCGCGTCGCGGTCATCGGCGAAAAGAATGGCACCGGGCGCGACGCCAACACCTTCTTCCACCAACTCGTAGATCCTCGGATCCGGTTTCGTCACCTGCATCCGGCCCGAGACGAATTCGATATCGAACTCGTTAAGGAAATCGAACTGGGTTTGCGCATAGGCGTAGCTTTCCACCCCGAAATTCGTCAGGCAGTGGACCGGCACGCCCTTGGCCCGCAGCCGCCGCATGAGGGTGACGGAATGGTCGATGACCGGCGTGGCCAGCTCGATCCAATTGTCGTGCCAATCGCGGATCTCGGCCCGCCAATGGGGATAGGTCTCCGCCGTTTCATAGATCACGTCGCGAAACGGCTCGCCCCGATCCACTCGTTCATTCATCCAGTGCAGATCGACCTCGTTGAACAGGGCCTTTCGACGGTCTTCACCGTAGACCCGGTCGTAATACCGTTCGGGTTGCCATTCGATCAGCACGTTGCCGATGTCGAAGATCACGGCTTCGGGTTTCATTCGGTCACCCCGTAAAGCGCCTCGGCATGGAAGGCGACGTGATCCTCCATGAAGGTCGAAATGAAGAAATAGCTGTGGTCATAGCCGGGCTGAAGCCGCAGGGTCGCGTGCTGCCGACGCGCTGCGATGGCCTCGGCCAGGGCCTCGGTCTTGAGCAGGTCGCCGAACTGGTCCGCCGTGCCGGTATCGATCAGGACCGGACCGGGAAACCCCTTTTCGCGCATCAGGACAGTGGCGTCATGCGCCTCCCACAGGGCCGTATTCTCGCCCAGATACGCGGTGAACTGCTTGCGGCCCCAATCGCTTTCCATCGGGTTGCAGATCGGAGCGAAGGCCGAGACGCTGGCAAAACGCTCCGGGAAACTCATCGCGATGGTCAGGGCACCGTGCCCGCCCATCGAGTGCCCGGTGATGCCCTGCCGCGCTTCGTCCAGGGCAAAGCGATCGAACAGCGCGCGCGGAAGCTCCTCGGTCACGTAGTCCCACATCTGGAAATGCTCGGCCCACGGGTCCTGCGTGGCGTTGACGTAGAACCCGGCGCCTTGCCCGAGGTCGTACGCCTCGTCATTCGGCACGCCCGCGCCGCGGGGCGACGTATCTGGAAAGACCAGCGCGATCCCCTGTTCGGCTGCCCACATCTGCGCACCCGCCTTCGTCATCGCGTTCTCGTGGGTGCAGGTCAGGCCCGACAGGAACCAGAGCACCGGCACCGGGCCATCTTCGGCCTCGGCCGGCATGAACAGCCCGAATGTCATATCGGTGCCGGTGGCATCCGACGCGTGGCTGTAAACGCCCTGCGTACCTCCGAAACAGCGATTTTCCGAGATCGTCTCCATCAGGGGCACCCCTTCCATACATTGCTTGCGCCAAGGCGTAACGCGGGTGGCCTGCCTGCTCAACCGCCCAAGGTGATCCCCGCCATCTGCGACACCCAACCGATAATGACCGAGACTGTCAGGATCGAGATCGTCGTTGACACCAGAATGGCCGTCGACACCCGCTGCGGCGCGACACCGTAATGCTGTGCCAGAATGTAGACATTCCCGGCGACCGGCAGCGATGCCGCGGCAATCATCACCGCCGCGTCGAAGGTTGCGACCGGGAACAGGACCAACGCGGCGAACGCGACAGCGGCCGGGTGCAGGACAAGTTTGCAGAAGCTGAGCCACCCGGCGACCGACAGGCGCTCGGCCGATTTCCCGGCCAGAGAAGCCCCGATTGCAAAAAGCGCCCCGGGGGTCGCTGCCGCGCCAAGAATGCCGAGAAACTCGTTCACGGGACCGGGCACATCCCATCCGCTCGACGACCAGGCCAGCCCTAGCACGATGGACACGATCATCGGGTTTTTCAGCAGGCCCATCCCGACCGACTTCAGCGTCGACAAGCGCACGCGGCCCTCGCGGCTGCCGGTGACAAGAATGACGATCAGGCTGGAAAACACCACGAGGTCCAGCGTCAGCACCATCAAAACGGGTCCCGCCGCCGCCTCACCCATCAGGACGACCAGCATCGGCACGCCCAGAAAACCGGTATTCCCGATCACCGCGCATTGAGCCTCGACGGCTGCTTCGGTGATCGGCCTGCGCCTGAGCATCGCGACCGCCGTGGCCAACAGGTAGACGATGAAACACCCCCACAGGTAGGCCGCCACGAACCACCAGTCGAAAATCTCGGCGAGCGACAGATTCGCGGCAAAGCGGAACAGCATCGCCGACAAGGCGAAGTAGAACACGAACTTGGTCAGGTAAGCCGCCGCCTCGGCCGTGAAGAACCCGGTGCGACAGGCCTGAAACCCCAATCCGATCAGGGCGAAGAACGGCAATGTCTTGAGGAAGATCTCAACCATGCCTTTTCGGCTACGCCACGCCGCGCGGACTGTCCAGCGATGCGACAGAAGAGGAGTTTTCAAACTGAACCGTTTGGTCAGTTTGCGGGATTCACAGTGGTCCGCGCATCCTGACAAGCCACATTGGCCATGACGCGTCCCCAAGCGTCACCCGGTTGGAGCGGCGTGCCGAAATCCCGGTCGATCAGCGCGGGACAATCCCTGTGGCCGAAGCGATCCGGCGCGCCAATGACGGTTGACCAGATGACATGGTGCGCGGCGACCGTCGCGCGCCGTCATCCTTGCCTGAACTGAACTGACTGGTTTACGCTTGTCTTCGGGGACGCGGAAGGATCGGGGACGGGGCGCCAGCATGAACGCTGACCTGAAGGTCAAGAAGGGCCGCAAGTTCGATCAGGTCGTCGAAGGCGCCCGCACTGTCTTCATGCGCGAAGGCTTCGAAGGGGCCAGCGTCGACGCCATCGCCCGCGACGCCGGCGTTTCCAAGGCCACGCTCTACAGCTATTTCCCCGACAAGCAGCAGCTTTTCATCGCCGTGCTACAGGCCGAATGCGACCAGCAATCGGAGATCGAGTTTGCCATCACCGGCTGCGACATACCCGTGCCCGATGCCTTGCGCCTGATCTGCAAGACCTTGGTCGGCCTTGTCCTGTCCGATGTCGGGCAAGACATCTTCAGGATTTGCGTGGCCGAAGCCCAGCGCTTTCCCGAACTGGGGCGTGCCTTCTACGAAAGCGGGCCAAATCGCTGGAATCGAAAAATAGCGCAATATCTCGAAAGCCCGGCCGCACAGAAGATGCTGGATATCGACGACAGCCTGCTTGCCGCCGACCAGTTGGCGCAGCTGTGCCGCACGGACCTGATGCTGAAAAGGGTTTTCGGGGTGCAAACCGATGTCACCGAAGCCGATGTCGATTTCATCGCGAACGAGGCCTGCAAGACCTTTCTCGCCCGTTATCAGCGTCGCTAGGCATGGCCCGGTATATCGACCCGACACGCGAGAGTTTCGCCACCTTCCGCGAAATGCAGCGCGAAGGGCCGGTTCACATGCTGAACCTGCTCAAGTTTCGCGAGCGCGCCGCCTATGATGATGGAACCGAGTGTTCAGGGGCCGAAGCCTATCGTGCCTATGCCCGGGAAAGCGCGCCCATCTTCCAACGATTGGGCGGACGGCAAGTCTGGATCGGGCGCCCCGAACTGATGTTGATCGGGCCCCGGGAAAAGCTCTGGGACCTTGCCTTCATCGCCGAATATCCCAACGTCAACGCCTTCGTGTCGATGCTGCGCGACCCCGCCTATCGCAAGGCAGTGCGCCACAGGCAGGCGGCCGTCGCGGAGTCGCGCCTGATCCGGATGGAGCCCGGCAACCCCGGTGGGGCCTTCGGCGAGATCGCGCCCTAGTCGATCCGGCGCACAAGCAATTGGTTGCCCTGTCCGCGTTTGACCTCCAGCGTCCTGATCGCTTCGACAAGGTCGCTCAGCTTGCGCTTTCCATAGGTCCGCGTGTCGAAATCCGGGTTGGCGCTGGTCATGTACTGGCCAAGCTGTCCCAGCGAATACCAGTCGTCTTCCTGCCCGATCCCCTCCATCGCCCGGTGGATCAGATCCCGCGCCTCGCTGATCGGGCGCTTGTCGCCCGCTTGCTTGTCGTCTGTTTTCGGATCGCCACCCTCCGACCCGAGGATGTTCTCGACAAAGATGAACCGCTTGCAGGCTTTACGGAAGGCATCGGGCGTTTTCTTCTGGCCAATGCCAAAGACATCCAGCCCTTGCTCGCGGATCCGGCTGGCCAGTCGCGTGAAATCGCTGTCGGAACTGACGAGGACAAACCCGTCGAACCGGCCAGAATGCATCAGGTCCATCGCGTCGATGACCAGCGCGATGTCGCTTGCGTTCTTGCCCACGGTATTGGCCGGCTGGTGATGCGGCACGATCCCGAACTCGGCCTGCACATTCGACCAGCCCTTCATGTGCGACGAGCTGAAGTCGCCGTAGATGCGCCGAACACTTGCCTCGCCGAACCCGGCGATCTCGTCGAAGATCGCCTTGGCGTGCTTGTGGCTGGTGTTGTCGGCATCGATCAGGACCGCAAGAAGCGGGGTGTCATTGGCCATGTCGTCTCCTGTTTTTCACGCACAGCCTCGCACGGATGCATCCGGCGAGCCACCCGCCTTCGGCGAGGTTGGCATGCCTTGGGCATGGCGCGGCTACTTGGCCTCGCCGGTGGCAGCGGTTTCTTCGGGGCACGGGGTTTGACCGGCGATCAGGTGTGCCAGTTCCTCGGCTTCGTCGGACGTATAACTCCCGCCGATCACAAGCGCGCCGATCGCGCTGAACGCCTCGCCAATGATCGAAAAGGGACTCTCAGTCTCCATCGGTCAGGTCCAGCATCATGACCAGGGCATCGACATAGCCCTCGGTCGGATGATGGAACGCCCCCGGCAATCGCCCGACCACCTCGAACCCGGCGTGCTGCCACGTCTTGATCGCGCGGGCATTGGTGGACACGACGAAATTGTACTGCATCGCGCGGTAGCCCATCTCGCGCGCTGTCTCGATGGAATGGGAGAGCATCGCCCGCGCCACGCCCTTGCCCTGCGATTGCCTCGCCGTGACATAGCCACAGTTGCAGACATGCGCGCCGCCGCCCGGATGGTTGGGACGGATGTAATAGGTCCCCAGAACGGTCCCGGCGCCATCCTCGACTAGGAACACCGTCTTTCCTGGCGCGCACCAGAGGGCGACGGCACCATCCGCGTCGATCTTCGGGTCGACCGTGTAGGTATCGCCGGCCCGGAATACGGGCAGGAGGAGGTCAACCAAGGCCGACCTGTCCTGTTCATTGGCGTCTGGGGTGGCGCGGCGAATTCGAAGCGCGCTTGTCATTGTGGATTACTTCGTACCACCGCCGCCGATCGTGCCGCCCGTGCTGCCCGACGGAACACCGTTCCCGGCCACGACCTCGTCCCAGATATCGCCCAGACGATCCGCGATTGTTTCCCGAGCGTTCGAGTCGTCATCGACGTTGTAGACAACGAGGAACGGCGCCACGAGGCCGGATTCGTCGGCGCAGATGAACAGAGCGTCGATCACTTCACCGCGCAGGTCATATCCGCCCAAGGTCCATTCCGACCGACCGGTGAACCCGTCAGCGCCAAAGCGCGACCGGTAGGTGCCGATCGTGGTCTCGGCGTAGTTCATGCAGGTTTCGCGGTCCGGCAGCGACGAGAAATCGGTCACGGTCCACCCTTCGGCTTGCGCCATGCCGCTTACCCCGATCACCAGGGCACCCGCTGCCGCCATCTTCTTGAAATTCATCTTGTCAGTCCTCCTGTTGGGGCCCGGTTCGACCGGACCGGGGAATTCTTCCCTTAATAAATCACGACCGAGCGGATCGACTCGCCCGAGTGCATCAGTTCAAAACCCTTGTTGATATCTTCCAATGGCATGGTGTGGGTGATCATCGGGTCGATCTCGATCTTCCCTTCCATGTACCAGTCGACGATTTTCGGCACGTCCGTGCGACCGCGCGCACCGCCGAATGCCGTGCCGCGCCAGCTGCGGCCGGTGACAAGCTGGAAGGGCCGCGTGCTGATCTCGGCGCCCGCCGGCGCCACGCCGATGATGATCGACTCGCCCCAGCCCTTGTGCGCCGACTCGAGTGCCGCGCGCATCACCTGCACGTTGCCCGTCGCGTCGAAGGTATAATCCGCCCCGCCCTTGGTCAGGTCGACAAGGTAGGCGACCAGGTCGCCCTCGACCTCGGTCGGGTTCACGAAATCGGTCATGCCGAAACGCTTGGCCATCACCGCCTTGTCCGGGTTCAGGTCCACGCCGACGATCTGGTCGGCACCGGCCATCCGCAGGCCCTGGATCACGTTCAAGCCGATCCCGCCAAGGCCGAAGACGATCGCGCGGCTGCCGATTTCCACCTTGGCGGTGTTGATCACCGCCCCGATCCCCGTCGTCACCCCGCACCCTATGTAGCAAACCTTGTCGAAGGGCGCGTCCGGATGGATCTTGGCAACCGCGATCTCGGGCAGGACCGTGTGGTTGGAAAAGGTCGAACAGCCCATGTAATGCAGGATCGGTGTGCCATCGAGCATCGAGAACCGGCTGGTCCCGTCCGGCATCAGGCCCTGGCCTTGGGTCGAGCGGATCGCCTGGCAGAGGTTCGTCTTGGGGTTCAGGCAGTATTCGCATTCCCGGCATTCCGGGGTGTAAAGCGGGATGACGTGATCGCCCGGCTTCACGCTGGTCACGCCCTCGCCCACCTCCAGCACGACGCCTGCGCCTTCATGGCCGAGGATCGCCGGGAACAACCCCTCGGGGTCCGCGCCGGACAAGGTGAAATCGTCGGTGTGACACAGGCCTGTCGCCTTGATTTCAACCAGAACCTCGCCCGCCTTGGGGCCTTCGAGGTTCACGTCCATGATTTCCAGCGGCTTTCCCGCTTCCAGTGCGACGGCGGCGCGTGTGCGCATGGTCCACTCCCTCCCTTGGGGTTGTTTTGTTCCGACCTTGTGCCAATCTGACAATTGAATCAACGGAGGAAACCATGACTCGCCCCCTCGCTATCGCCCTCGCGGTCTGCATGCCCGTCATGGCCTTTGCCAACGGAGGAAGCGACGGAATGACCGAACGCCCCAGCCGGGACCAAGGTCCTGATACGTGCGGCGCCGCCCAATACGAGTACCTGCTCGGCCAGCCTTACCAGGAAGCCGAAGCCTTGGAATTCGAGGGGCCGGTGCGCATCCACGCCTTCAATGCCATGATCACGATGGATCACCTGCCGAACCGTATCAATTTCGTCTACGGACCGGACGGCATGATCATGCGGATTTCCTGCGGCTGACCGGCCCGGCGCGCATCTATCTTGCGCGCCCCGGAGATTCCGCCTATATGGCCTTCAACAGCGGTGCCGTCGGGTCCAAACCGGCAGGCTCCACCGGGAAAGAGCAACGGGCCGCGCGCCCGTTTTTTTGTGTTTGAAACCTACCATGGACGGCATGACCGACCTTATCGCCAAAACCGCAATCGACCGCCGCATGGCCGAAATCCTGATCCCCGTGATCGAGGGGCTCGGCTTCGAGGTCGTGCGCATCCGCCTGCAGGGCGGAAACACCAAGACGCTTCAGATCATGGCCGAACGCCCCGAAGGCGGCATCGAGGTCGATGATTGCGCCGAGATTTCCAACGCGATCTCCGCCGTTCTCGATGTCGAGGACCCGCTGGAAGACGCCTACACGCTCGAAGTCTCCTCGCCCGGCATCGACCGGCCCCTGACCCGCCTCAAGGATTTCGAGACCTTCGAGGGGTACGAGGCCAAGATCGAGACGACCGACATGATCGACGGACGCCGACGGTTCAAAGGCGTGCTGGCCGGGGTCGAGGGCGACGAGGTGCTCATCAATATCGACGGCGAGGGAAAGAATGCCGAGCCCGTCACCATCGGCCTGCATTACGACTGGCTGTCGGATGCCAAGCTCGTGCTGACCGACGACCTGATCAAGGAGATGCTGAAGAGCCGTAAAGAGGCCGGCATCATCGACGAAACCCAATTTGACGAGATCGTGGAAGAGCCCGGCGAAGGGGCTTCCAAGGCGGAGGACTGAGACCCATGGCCATTACTTCGGCAAACCAGCTTGAACTCTTGCAAACGGCCGAGGCCGTCGCGCGCGAAAAGATGATCGACCCCAGCCTCGTGATCGAGGCGATGGAAGAAAGCCTCGCCCGCGCCGCCAAGTCGCGCTACGGCGCCGATCTGGATATCCGCGTGTCGATCGACCGCAAGACCGGCAAGGCCACCTTCACCCGCATCCGCACCGTGGTCGAGGATGACGAGGTCGAGAACGAAAAGGCCGAGCTGACCGTCGAACAGGCGAAACCCTATCTCGACGATCCCAAGGTCGGCGACGTCATCGTCGACGAGGTGCCGCCGGTCGAGATGGGCCGGATCGCCGCGCAATCGGCCAAGCAGGTCATCCTGCAAAAGGTCCGCGAAGCCGAACGCGACCGCCAGTACGAGGAATTCAAGGACCGCGCCGGCACGATCATCAACGGCACCGTCAAGCGCGAGGAATACGGCAACGTCATCGTCGATATCGGCCGTGGCGAAGGCATCCTGCGCCGCAACGAGAAGATCGGCCGCGAGGCCTATCGCAACGGCGACCGCATCCGCTGCTACATCAAGGATGTCCGCCGCGAGACGCGCGGCCCGCAGGTCTTCCTCAGCCGTACCGCGCCGGAATTCATGGCCGAACTGTTCAAGATGGAAGTGCCGGAAATCTACGACGGCATCATCGAGATCAAGGCCGTGGCCCGTGACCCCGGTTCGCGCGCCAAGATCGCCGTCATCTCCTATGACAACGGCATCGACCCGGTCGGCGCCTGCGTCGGTATGCGCGGCAGCCGCGTGCAGGCCGTCGTGAACGAGCTTCAGGGCGAGAAGATCGACATCATCCCGTGGTCCGAGGACATGCCGACCTTCCTCGTGAACGCGCTGCAACCGGCCGAGGTGACCAAGGTCGTCCTCGACGAGGATGCCGAGCGTATCGAGGTCGTGGTGCCCGACGAGCAGCTGTCGCTGGCCATTGGCCGCCGCGGTCAGAACGTGCGCCTTGCCTCGCAACTGACGGGGCTCGACATCGACATCCTAACCGAGGAAGAAGAATCCAAGCGCCGCCAGGCCGAGTTCGAGGAACGCACCAAGCTGTTCATGGACACGCTGGATCTCGACGAATTCTTCGCGCAGCTGCTGGTCGCCGAAGGCTTCACCTCGCTGGAAGAGGTCGCCTATGTCGAGTTGGATGAACTCCTGGTGATCGACGGCGTCGACGAGGCGACCGCCGAGGAACTTCAGGCCCGCGCCCGCGACTACCTTGAAGAGCAGAACAAGAAAGCCCTCGAAAAGGCCCGTGAACTGGGTGTCGAGGACAGCCTTGTTGAATTCGACGGCCTGACACCCCAAATGCTGGTTGCACTTGGCGAAGACGGCGTGAAGACTCTGGAAGATTTCGCCACCTGCGCCGACTGGGAACTTGCCGGCGGCTGGACCACCATCAATGGCGAACGCGTCAAGGACGAGGGTCTGCTCGAGGCCTTCGACGTGTCCCTTGAAGAAGCCCAGAACATGGTGATGACCGCCCGCCTGCAACTTGGCTGGGTCACCATCGAAGAGCTGGAGGCACAGGCCGCCGCCGAGGCCGCCGAAGCCGAGGGTGACGCCGAAACCGAGGAGGCCCGGGCCTAAGGGCCCGGACCGGAGGTCGCGCGGATGCCTCGCGGTGGCCGCAAAAAGGAAACGGACGGGCCGGAACGGCGCTGCATCGTCACCGGAGAGGTGGCGCCGAAACACGGCCTGATCCGCTTTGTCGTCGGACCCGACGGTCAACTGGCCCCAGACCTGCTGGAAAAGCTGCCGGGTCGGGGCATCTGGGTCAGCGCCGATCGCGCGGCCCTGGAAAAGGCCGTGGCGAAAAACCTGTTCTCGCGTGCTGCACGGCAGCAAGTGAATGTGCCGGACGGGCTGATCGACGGCATCGAGGCGGGCCTTGCCCGTCGCCTGACCGACCTTGTCGCCCTCAGCCGCAAGGCCGGCGAGGCGGTCGCCGGTTTCGAGAAGGTGAAGGACTGGCTGGCCACGAAAAAGGTCGCCGTTCTGCTTCAGGCCAGCGATGGCTCGGAGCGTGGAAAAAGCAAACTCTGGACGCCCACGGGCGCCCGGTATTTCAGCGTCCTGACCGCCCGGGAATTGGGTTTGGCATTCGGACGCCAAAGTGTGATACATGGCGCGCTTGCCGCTGGTGGTCTGGCTCCTCGTGTAGTAGAGGGTGCCGCGAAACTACAGGGACTGCGCAAGGCAGACGGCGGAGTGACCGCCGAGAAGGACGAACGGAACGCATGAGCGATCAGGACGGAAAAAAACCCCTTGGACTTTCGGGCGGTGCACGCTCGGGCCGCGTGAACCAGAGCTTCTCGCGCGGGCGCACGAAGAGCGTGGTCGTCGAGACCAAGCGCAAGCGCGTGGTCATGCCCAAGCCCGGGCAGCAGAGCGCCGCAGCGCAGAACGCCGAGGGGAACAAGGGCAGCAAGACGGTTAACGACGCCGAGCTTGAGCGCCGCCTGAGGGCTTTGCAGGCCGCTAAGGCCCGCGAGGCCGAGGAAGAAGAGCGCCGCAAGCAGCAAGAGAAAGAGCGCGAGGAAGAGCGCGCCCGCCGCCGCGCCGAGGCCGAGGCCAAGGAACGCGAGGAACGGGAACGCGAAGAGGCCATCCGCGCGAAGGAAGAAGAAGAAAAGCGCCGCCGCGAAGAGGCCGAGGCCCGCAAGAACGCCCCGGCCGAGCCCGCCGCGCCGTCGCCGGCCGAGGCCCCGCAGGCTGACAAACAGCCGCGCGGTGCCAGCAAGCCCGCCCCGCAGCCCGCGCGCCGCAAGGAAGATGACGACCGTAGCGGCCGTGGCAAAGGTGGCGACCGTGGTGGCCGCCGCTCGGGCAAGCTTACGGTAAACCAGGCCCTTTCGGGTGGCGAAGGCGGCCGTCAGCGCAGCCTTGCCGCCATGAAGCGCAAGCAGGAACGCGCCCGCCAAAAGGCTATGGGCGGGTCCGAGCCGCGCGAGAAGATCGTGCGTGACGTGCAGGTGCCCGAAACCATCGTGGTGTCGGAACTGGCCAACCGGATGGCAGAACGCGCTGCGGATGTCGTGAAATCGCTCATGCAGATGGGCATGATGGTCACGCAGAACCAATCGATCGACGCCGACACGGCGGAACTGATCGTCGAAGAGTTCGGCCACAAGATCGTTCGCGTTTCGGACGCCGACGTCGAGGACGTCATCGATCAGGTCGAGGACAAGGAAGAAGATCTTCAGCCGCGTCCGCCGGTCATCACGATCATGGGCCATGTCGACCACGGCAAGACCTCGCTCCTCGACAAGATCCGTCAGGCGAATGTCGTCTCGGGCGAGGCCGGGGGCATCACCCAGCATATCGGCGCCTACCAGGTGACGACCGAATCGGGTGCCGTGTTGACCTTCCTCGATACGCCGGGCCACGCCGCGTTTACGTCCATGCGGGCCCGTGGTGCGCAAGTGACGGATATCGTCGTGCTGGTTGTCGCGGCAGATGACCAGGTCATGCCGCAGACGGTCGAGGCCATCAATCACGCCAAGGCCGCCAACGTTCCGATGATCGTGGCGATCAACAAGGTCGATAAGCCGGCGGCCGATGTGCAGAAGGTGCGTACCGACCTCCTTCAGCATGAGGTGATCGTCGAGGCGCTTTCCGGTGACGTGCAGGATGTCGAGGTTTCGGCCATGACGGGCCAAGGCCTGCCGGAACTGCTCGAAGCCATCGCGCTCCAGGCCGAGATCCTGGAACTGAAAGCCAACCCCGACCGCCCCGCCGAAGGTGCGGTGATCGAGGCGCAGCTCGACGTGGGCCGCGGCCCCGTTGCGACCGTCCTTGTGCAGAAGGGCACGCTGCGCCAGGGCGACGTCTTCGTCGTCGGCGAACAGTGGGGCAAGGTGCGCGCGTTGATGAACGACAAGGGCGACCGCGTGTCCGAAGCTGGCCCGTCGGTGCCGGTCGAGGTCCTGGGCCTCAATGGCACGCCCGAGGCCGGTGACGTTCTCAACGTCGTCGAGACCGAGGCACAGGCCCGCGAAATCGCCGAGTATCGCGAACAGGCTGCCAAGGACAAACGCGCCGCCGCCGGTGCTGCGACCACGCTGGATCAGCTCTTGGCCAAGGCCAAGGCCGACGAGAACGTGGCCGAGCTGCCCATCGTGGTGAAGGCCGACGTGCAAGGTTCGGCCGAGGCCATTGTTCAGGCGCTCGAAAAGATCGGCAACGACGAGGTCCGCGTGCGCGTCATCCACTACGGTGTGGGCGCGATCACCGAAAGCGACATCGGCTTGGCCGAAGCTTCGGGAACGCCGGTTATCGGTTTCAACGTCCGGGCCAATGCGCCTGCGCGCAGCGCCGCCAACCAGAAGGGAGTCGAGATCCGCTACTACTCGGTGATCTACGACCTCGTGGACGACGTCAAAGCCGCCGCATCGGGCCTGCTCGGTGCCGAGATCCGCGAGAACTTCATCGGGTATGCCCAGATCAAGGAAGTGTTCCGCGTCTCGGGCGTCGGCAACGTCGCTGGCTGTCTCGTGACCGAAGGGGTGGCGCGCCGGTCTGCCGGTGTGCGCCTGCTGCGCGACGACGTGGTGATCCATGAAGGTACGCTGAAGACGCTCAAGCGCTTCAAGGACGAGGTCAAGGAAGTCCAGTCCGGCCAGGAATGCGGCATGGCCTTCGAGAACTACGACGACATCCGCCCCGGCGACGTCATCGAGATCTTCGAACGCGAAGAGGTGGAGCGCACGCTCGCCTGATCGCGGCCAATCGCAGAAACAAAGAGGGCGCCCAGAGAGGCGCCCTTTTCTTTTGATATGGTCCTGTGGTCAGGCCGCTGGAACGGTGTTCGGGTTGCGGAGCACGATCGACAGGTTCAGGACGCCCGCGTAGCTGACCCAGATCACGTAGGGCACGAAAAGAAGCCCCGCGATCCAGTCCATCATAAAGAAACTAACCATGGTGCCCACCACGGCCCCCCACAACATCGCGATGACCACGGCGCCCGCCTTCAACCGGCGCAGTCCGAAAAAGACCGGCGTCCAAAGGGTATTGAGCGCGATCTGCATCGCCCAGAACCCCATGGCGTGGGCGTTGTTTTCCATCACCGCAATGCGCGTCGCGGCATAGGCCGACCCAAGATAGAGCAACGTCCAGGCGATCGGGAACAGCCAGTTGGGCGGCGTCCAGTCGGGCTTGGACAGGTCGCGATACCAACGACCCGGCGGAAACATCGACCCGGTCGCGGCAGCCGCGCAACAGGCGGCGAGAAACAGAATGAAGACAGACCAATCCATGAGCTTCACTTAGGCTTTCACGGTGATGCGTTCCAGTACGGAACGACGAATTGCTCGGTCAGGCCGTCGCGCGCGTCAAACGTTCTGCTTCCTGCTCGGCGCGGTCGCGAGCCTCCAACTGTCTAAAAACACTCAGGATTCCTTCACCACGAACCACTGGGCGCGGGTCTGGATGGGCCGCTGCTTCGACAAGGAAAGCAACCTCGGGCAAGGGCCTGGCATAGACCACGGCGCTTTCCGGCATGACCGACACCCAGGCGGCACGCATGACCGAAAGGCCCAGCAAGCTCATCTTGTGACGTCCTGTCGTGCAGACCCTTTGAGAGATCGAATCGTACCCGCGCCGGGCAAGCTTGCGGCCAATGGCGTCGTAGCAGTGGCGCGCGGCGAATATGCCGGGGCGTGCGGCCAAGGGCAGGCGGCCTATCCCGGGCTCGGAACGGTGATAGAGGCGGTTGGCCTCGGCCAGCAGGCGCTTGACCATGGACCGGATTTGCGGCGTGGGCTGCGGATCGGCAAAGAAGGCGTCCTCATCCAGACCGATCTCGTCCAGCCATTCGGTCGGCAGGTACAGCCGGCCTGCGCGCGCGTCCTCGCCGACATCGCGGGCGATATTCGTCAGTTGCATCGCAACGCCAAGGTCGCAGGCCCGCGATAGTGCGTGTTCATCCCGCACCCGCATCAGGACGCACATCATCGCCCCCACGGCGGCGGCAACGCGGGCGGAATAGCTCCGCACCTCGGACAGGGTGGCATAGCGCCGTTCGATCCCGTCCCAAGCCAGCCCTTCGAGAAGCGCCTCGGGCAAGGCGCGGGGCATGTCGAATTCTTCGATGATGGCCGCGAAGGCCCGATCGGCCGGCGCATTCCGGGGCGTGCCCGCATAGGCCAGATCGAGACGGTCGCGAAGGTCCAGCACCGCGGCGGGCTTATGCTCGCCGAAATCGACCTCGTCATCGGCAAGGCGGCAGAAGGCGTAAAGCGCCAGGGCCGGATCGCGCACCGAGGCCGGCAAAAGCTTGGACGCGGCATGGAAGGAGTAGGAGCCTTCGCGAATCGCCTCTCGGCAATGGTCGAGATCGGCCGGATCGATCATTCGGCCGCGACCTTCAAGGGGCGGCTGATCGGCCGCGGCGCATCCGGCACCAACTGTGTCAGCACCTCGGACGATGTCACGACCGACGGGATACCGGCACCGGGATGGGTGCCCGCGCCCACGAGGAAGAGGTTTTCCAACTCTTCCGAGGTGTTGTGTGGACGGAACCATGCCGATTGGAAAATGCGCGGTTCAAGGCTGAACCCCGATCCGTGCGGCGCCAGGTAGCGCGTGCCAAAGGTCTCGGGTGTGAAGATCTCGCTGGCCGAAAGACGCTCTTCAAAACCGGGGATCAGTTTGCGGTCGAGCACGCTGGCAACGTTCTGGCGATAGGATTCGCAAGTCTCTTGCCAGTTTACCGCGTTCTCACCGTGCAGGTTGGGCACGGGCGACAGCAGGTAGAAGGTGTCATCGCCTTCGGGTGCCGCGCTCGGGTCGGTGACCGTGGGCCGGTGCAGGTAGACCGACATGTCATCGGCCAGCTTCTGCTTGATGAAGATGTCGTGCAGCAGGCCCTTGTAGCGCGGGCTGTTGAGGATGGTGTGATGGCCGATATCGGGCCACATCTCGCGCGTGCCGCGCGTGCCAAAGTACCAGACGAACAGGCCCATCGACCAACGCGAGCGGTTCAGGCGCATGGGCGTCCAGCGTTTCTTGGTGCGTTTGCGCAGAAGTTTCTCGTAGGTCGTGCCGGGATCGGCGTTCGACACCACGATATCCGCCGTGAGAGAGCGCCCGTCCTTCAGGATCACACCCGTGGCGCGGTCGCCCTGAGTCGTGATCTCGTCCACCTCAGCCTCTTGCAGGATTTGGCCGCCCTGGTCGCGGATGACGTTCGCCATCGCGTCGGCCATCGCCTGCACGCCACCCATGGCGTAATGCACCCCGAATTCCTTTTCGAGGTGGCTGACGAGAATATACATCGATGTCACGTTGACCGGATCACCGCCGATGAAAAGCGGATGAAAACTCAGCGCCATGCGCAAGCGCGGATCGCGCACGCGGGCGGCGGCATGGCCATAAACGGAGCGGTCTGCACGAAGCCGGACGAAACCCGGAAGCTCCTTGATCAGGTCCATCAGCTTGTTCATAGGGCGGCGGCCAAGCCCTTCGAACCCAAACAGGTACCGCGCCTCGCTATCCTTGAGGAACTTCTTGTAGCCCGGCACGTCGGAGGGTGAGAGGCGGCGCACCTCTTCGATCATGGCCTCCTCATCCTGGCGCACGGCAAAGTGGCTGCCATCGTCCCAGCGGATCTCGTAATAGGGATCGACGGGGCGCAGATCGACGTCCTTGTCGAAGTCGCGCCCGCATTCCTGCCAAAGCTGGCGGAAGACCTGCGGCACGGTCACGATGGTCGGGCCCAGGTCGAATCGATGCCCGTTCTGAGTGATGGACGAACCGCGCCCGCCGGGGCGGTCCAACCGGTCGACGACGGTGACTTCATAGCCCTTGGCGCCCAGCCGCATCGCAGCCGAAAGGCCACCCAAACCGGCACCAATGACAATGGCCCGCGACGGGACGGAGGGAGAAGAGTGGTCGCTCATGGCCTCGGCCTCATACTGTCTAGTCAGATTTACAATATGCGATACTGCGCGGATTTGCCAAGGCTTCGAGCAATTGAATATTCTTTTCATGCCGCGACATATGTGTCAGGATAAGTTGACACATAGAGAGATCGGCCATGCAATCCGTAACGTTGAGCCTTTTTCGCTTCGGGTCCGTCGCAGCGCGGCTATGGGCTTTTGGTCAGATGGCCACTGCCAGATTCGCACTGAAAGCGATCCCGGACATTCAAACCTTCAAACTCTGCGGCTCCGGCTCGGGAGAGGGGTTCACCCCGATTCCCAACACCGCCGTCTACGCGATCCTGGCAACATGGCCGGATCATGACGCCGCACGGCGCGCCATGCACGGGCAACAGGTGTTCCGCCGCTATCGCGAGATGGCGGATGAGACGATCACCATCTTCCTGACCCCCGCCAGCGCGCGCGGGAAATGGGGCGGGAAGGAACCGTTCCAGCCGCAGGATATCGAGGTCGGCGAACCAATCGCCGCCCTGACCCGCGCGACCGTGAAACCCAAGGTCGCCCTCAAGTTCTGGGGTCAGGTGCCCGATATTTCGAAGGTCGTCGGCAAGGATCCGAACGTCATGTTCAAGATCGGCATCGGCGAGGTGCCTTGGGTGCAACAGGTCACGTTCTCGATCTGGCCCGATAAAAAGACCATGGCCGAATTTGCCCGCCATGACGGGCCGCACGCCCGCGCCATCAAGGCCGTCCGCGACGGCCAATGGTTCAAGGAAGAACTTTACGCCCGGTTCCGTGTCGATGCCGTAGAAGGCGAGTGGGAGGGTCAGACCCCTTCCCTGACCGAGAAACCGAAAACCGCCACACCAGACCCGATCGAGGTAGCCGCAGAATGACCGAACCCGCGACGACGGGACCTTTCCCGTTCTCCGCCATCGTTGGCCAGGACGACATGAAACTGGCCATGATCCTCACAGCAATCGACCCCGGTATCGGCGGTGTCCTCGTCTTCGGGGACCGTGGCACTGGCAAATCGACCGCCGTGCGGGGCCTTGCCGCCCTGCTTCCGCCGATCAAGGCAGTGGCCGGATGCCCGGTGAATTCCGCGGTCGAAACGGATGTGCCCGAATGGGCGCAGGTGCATGACCATTCCATCGTCGAAAAGCCGACGCCCGTCGTGGACCTGCCCCTCGGCGCGACCGAGGACCGGGTCGTCGGCGCGCTCGATATCGAAAAGGCCCTGACACAGGGCGAAAAAGCGTTCGAGCCGGGCCTGCTGGCCAAGGCGAACCGCGGGTATCTCTATATCGACGAGGTCAATCTGCTGGAGGATCACCTTGTCGACCTGCTTCTGGACGTGGCGCAATCCGGCCAGAACGTTGTCGAACGCGAAGGTCTGTCGATCCGCCACGCGGCGCGCTTCGTCCTCGTCGGCTCGGGCAACCCCGAGGAAGGTGAATTGCGGCCGCAGCTTCTCGATCGTTTCGGCCTGTCGGTCGAGGTCGAAAGCCCCAAGGATATCGACACGCGCATCGACGTCATCCGCCGCCGCGACGCCTATGACCGCGACCAGGCGGCCTTCCTTGCCGACTGGCATGACGCCGACATGACCCTGCGCGCCCAGATCGTCACCGCGCGCGACGCGCTGGCCCGCGTCGATGCCGATGACAGCATCCTGCGCGATTGTGCCGAGCTTTGCATTGCGCTTGGCTCGGACGGGTTGCGGGGTGAATTGACCCTTCTGCGCGCCGCACGCGCCCTCGCCGCGTTCGAGGGCGATCCGGCCGTTACCCGTGACCATGTGCGCCGTGTGGCGCCCAGCGCCCTGCGCCACCGGTTGCGCCGCGATCCGCTGGACGAGGCCGGGACCACCACGCGGGTCACCCGCACGGTGGAGGAGGTGCTGGCGTGAGCGCCGGCGAGGAGCGCTGGCAACGGGCCAACCTTGCGCTGGCCTGCTTTGCGCTCGACCCCGCTGCATTGGGCGGGATCTGGCTGCGTGCCCGTGTCGGGCCTGTTCGCGACCGGTTCATGCAAGGTCTCGACCTTGCGGTGCGGGGTCGAAACACGCGCCGCCTGCATCCCAATATCGGGGACGATGCGCTGTTCGGGAGTGTCGACCTCGCCGCAACGCTGGACAGCGGCACGCTGACGAAAACACGCGGTTTGCTCGAAGAGCCGGGGCTGTTGATCCTGCCCATGGCCGAACGCGCGAAATCGGGTCTGGCCGCCCGGCTTGCCGGGGCATTGGACGACCGGCGCGGGTTGTCCTTGGTTGCCCTCGATGAGGGGGCCGGCCCCGAAGAGCGCATTCCGCAAGCGCTGGCGGATCGGCTCGCGATTCATCTCGATCTGACGGATCAAAGACTATCCGATGCGCCCGATCTGGCCATCGACACGGATGCCCTTGTCGAAGCACGGCGCCTTCTGCCCGACGTGACCGTTCCCGAAACGGCGATCTCGGAACTGGCCGAGGTGGCCATGCGCCTTGGTGTTTTGTCCCTCAGGGCGCCGTTGCAGGCACTGGCCGTGGCGCGCGCCTCGGCCGCCTTGTCCGGCGAAATCGAGGTGGACGAACCCGACCTGATCACGGCCATTGAATTGGTCCTCGCCCCGCGTGCGACGCAATTCCCCGAAGCGCCGCCGGAGGAGGCCGAGGAGCCCGAAGACCCACCCGAACCAGACACGCCAGACGACACACCGGACGAAGCCAGCGACGAGGACGAAACGCCGCCCCTTCCAACCGAAATCCTGTTGGAGGCGGCGAAGGCCATGATGCCATCGGACCTGCTTGCCCGGCTGGAAGCGGGCCGCGCGGCGCGCAACGCGCCGGGGGCCAGTGGCTCTGGCGCATCGAAAAAGGGCAACCGGCGCGGGCGACCCATGCCATCGCGCGCTGGTCGCATGGGCGGCGAGGCGCGGGTGGATCTCGTGGCGACACTCCGGGCTGCGGCGCCGTGGCAGCCCCTGCGCCGCCGGGCGACGGGGATTCCCGATCGCATTCACGTCCGGATGTCCGATATCCGTATCCGCCAGTTCGAGGAAAAATCCGACCGCGCGATCATCTTCGTGGTCGATGCCTCCGGGTCCTCTGCACTCGCACGCCTGGCCGAAACCAAGGGCGCGATCGAGCTCTTGTTGGCCGAGGCCTATTCGCGGCGCGATCACGTCGCCCTGGTCGCCTTCCGCGGGGACGGGGCCGAGGTTCTGCTGCCTCCGACCCGGTCGCTGGTTCAAACCAAGCGCAGGCTGGCGCAGCTGCCCGGCGGGGGTGGCACGCCGCTCGCCTCGGGTCTCAAGGCCGCACTCGATCTTGCGGAACTGGCGCGCAGCAAGGGTCTGACGCCCTCGGTTGCGCTGCTGACCGACGGCCGCGCCAACGTGGACCTGACCGGTACTGCCAACCGCGCACAGGCGGCCGAGGACGCGACGCTGATGGCCCGTGCCCTGCGCGCAAGGGGCATGCCGGGGCTTGTCATCGACACCGGTTTGCGGCCCACGCGCGGCCTCGATGCCCTCGCGCTTGACATGGGCGTGCCCTACCTGCCCCTGCCCCGCGCCGACGCCAAGGCCGTGTCAGCCGCTGTCGAGACCGCGCTGGATCCGGCATGACCGCAGACTACCCGCCGACCGACTGGCCTTTTCACGAGGCCAGCAGCATCGTGCCCGTCTCTCCGCATCGGTGGCATGTGCAGGATTTCGGAACCGGGCAAGACGCGCTTTTCCTGCATGGGGCGGGTGCATCTGCCCATAGCTGGCATCGTATCGTGCCCTTCCTACAGTCGCGATTGCGCATGATAGTGCCTGATCTGCCCGGTCACGGCTTCACCCGCAGCCCGCGCGGGCGGGCGCGCCTTCCCGATGTGGCCCGTGATCTTGGCGCGCTACTGGATCACCTCGGCGCGACCCCCAGGATCATCGTCGGACACTCCGCTGGGGGCGCCATCGCGCTGGAAATGGTTCGACTCGGCATCGCCAAGCCCGACAGAGTGGTTGTCGTGAACGGTGCGCTGGAAAACTTCCGCGGTCCGGCGAGTTGGTTGTTCCCGATCATGGCCCGGGTCATGGCGCTGAACCCGCTGACCGGCTTTCTGCTCAGCAGCGGATCGCCATCGCAAGTTCGCAGCCTGATCGGCGCAACCGGAACCGAGCTGGATGATGAGGCGCTTGCCCTTTATCAGCGCTTGATCAAACGCCGCTCTCATGTCGATGGGACCATGGCCATGATGGCGCAATGGTCGCTGGATGAGTTGAGCCGGTCACTGGGCCAGATCCAGTGCCCGACCCTGTTCGTCCATGGCGAGGATGATCAAGCGGTGTCGGTCGCCGTCGCGGAACGCGCCGCACGCGCCATGCCCCACGCCAAGCTGCACGTCTTGTCCGACGTCGGGCATATCGCACAGGAAGAAGCGCCCGAGGCTGTTGCAAGGGAAATCCTGACCTTCGCGGAACCCGCAGCGGCAGATTGACAGGCAAAAAGAAAAGGGCGGCCCGAACCGGACCGCCCCATTCAAAACATATTGATTGGCCTGATTATTCAGCCTGAAGCGATGCCAGGTAGGCATACAGGTTCAGCGCGTCTTCTTCCGAGCGGACGCGGAAGGTCATTGCGCCGCGCAGGCTGTTGTTGCCGGTTGCCTCACGGATATAGCCAGTCGGATCCATCACGTAAGCGGTGAAGGTCTCTTCGGTGATCGTGATGCCTGCCTCGTTCAGAGCCTCCAGCCCGGGCGACCAGCGGAAGTCTTCGACGCTGCCGAAGGTTTCGCCGGCAACACCATAGAGGTTCGGCCCAACGCGCGCGTTGCGGCCGGCCAGGGTTTCGCCTTCGTCATTCACCACGACGTGGCAGGCGACACACTGACGGAAAGCAGCTTCGCCGGCTTCCGGATCACCCGATGCGCCGTGAGCTTCGGCAAAAGCCATCGGTGCAGTCAGCATGGTCGCGGCTGCGGCGAGGAGAATCTTGCGGGTCATTTAGGTCTCCCTTCTGAAACGGTCCCGGGGCATATAACTAGGACTGGACCACTAGGGTCCAGCCCTTTTCGTCAAGTTTCCGTGACTCTTGGCCGCGTCAAGCAACCGCGTGAGAGATGGCGCACTGCTTCCAGAGGGTTTTCAGCGCCATGACGAGGTATTCGATATCCTCGTCGGTATGGAGCGGACCCGGCGTGAAGCGCAGGCGCTCGGTTCCCTTGGGCACGGTCGGGTAGTTGATCGGCTGCACGTAGATTCCGAACTGGTCCATCAGGATGTCCGACAGCATGCGGCACTTGACCGGGTCCTTCACCATCACCGGGATGATGTGGCTGGGGTTGTCCACATGGGGAATGCCCTCGGCATCCAGCCGGGCGCGCAGGCGGGAAACCTGGCGTTTCTGCATGTCGCGCTCGTAGGAGCTTTCCTTGAGATGCCGGATCGAGGCCGTTGCGGCGGCCGCGACGGCGGGCGGAAGGGCCGTCGTGAAGATGAAGCCGCTGGCGAAAGAGCGGATGAAATCGACCAGTGCGTGGCTGCCGGTAATGTAACCGCCAACGCAGCCATAGGCCTTGCCAAGCGTGCCTTCGATCAGGGTGATGCGATCCATCAGGCCTTCGCGTTCAGCCACACCGCCGCCGCGTGGGCCGTACATGCCGACGGCGTGAACCTCGTCGATATAGCTCATTGCGCCGTGCTTTTCGCAGACGTCGAGGATCTCGGCGATGGGTGCGATGTCGCCATCCATCGAATAGACCGACTCGAACGCGACGATCTTGGTCGCGTTCGCGGGCAGCGCGGCCAGCTTGCGATCCAGGTCTTCGGGGTCGTTATGCTTCCAGATGACCTTTTGGGCGCGGGAATGACGGATGCCTTCGATCATCGACGCGTGGTTCAGCTCGTCCGACAGGATCACCGCGTTGGGCAGGCGCGCACCGAGGGTCGACAAGGCGGCCCAGTTCGACACGTAGCCAGAGGTGAAGAGCAGGGCGGCTTCCTTGTTGTGGAGGTCGGCCAACTCTTCTTCCAGACGCTTGTGATGCCAGGCATTGCCCGAGATGTTGCGCGTGCCGCCGGCCCCGGTGCCGCAGCTGCGCACCGCATCGACCATGGCCTGCACAACCTTTGGGTTCTGGCCCATGCCAAGATAGTCGTTCGAACACCAGACCGTCACGTCGCGCTTGCCCTCGTCGTGGTGGTTCACGACCTTGGGAAAGGTTCCGCATTGGCGCTCAAGCTCGGCGAAGATGCGGTAGTTGCCCTCATCTTTCAGTTGCTCCAGCTGGGCCTGGAAAAGTGCATCAAAACTCATCGGGCGTCCTCGCTCTGTAGTATCGCTTGGGTTGGTGTTGGGCGCTCGGGAAGCATCCAGCGCCAAAGTTTCTCGTCCGGCAAAGGCAGGACCATGAACCAGTGTTCAAGGAGCGCCAGGACCGTCAGGGCGGTCAGCAGGGCGAAACCGACGATGTCGGCCGCCCCGTCCGAGGCCCAGATCCGCTCCAGCCAGCAGGCCGCGGCAAAGCTCAGGCCCGTGATCGAGATCGGGAACAGCCAGTTCATCCGCGCGGTGCGGAAATGGCTGGGAAGATGGTTCAAGGGTTCGGGGATGAACTCGACGTTGATCTTGCGCACGCCCAGGTAGAGGTTCAGCTTCGCGCTGATCCGGGCGACGAAAAGGACGCCAAAGGTCCAGAGGCCGAACTGGTTCTCGGCCCCGAGGGACAGCACGATCATCGCCACGAACAGCGCCGCAAGCAGCATTTCGTGATAGGCGATCGTACCCCAGGCGCGGATAAACCGCTCCCATTCCGGCAGACCGTCCTGCATCGGCACTCGCACCGGGCCGGTGATCACCCCGGTGAGGAAGGCCAGTTCCACCCAGCCCCAAAGCGCCAGTGCGGCCAGAAAGGCCACGTAGACCCCGGCAACACTGGAGTCGTTCAGCGTGTCGATGTAGCCCGCCCCGCCCAGGACGAGGAACGGCAAGTTCATCAGAACACACCAGAGCCGCGCGTGCGCGCCCTCGCGGTCCGCGCGCCGGACCGCGAGTAGGATCACCCCGGTGGAGAACCACCAGAGGAAGAGGGCAACAAGGCCCGCGATCCAGGGAGAGCTGAGCATCAGTAGGCGGGCTCCAGACGGGTGGATTCCGGCACGTGGTGCTTGATCGCCGGAATGGTGTAGAGGCTGACAAAGGCCGTGGCCGCGCGGGCCATTGCGCCCACGCGCTTGAAGATGTTGCCGCTTTCCTTGGCCTCGGCGATATCCACATTGGCCCGTTGCAGTGCCTTCAGGCCCTTTTCCCAGCGCGGATGCTCGATATCCAGCGTGATCGGGAAGACCTGCTTGGAGATTTCCGAGGTCTTGGTGAAGACCTCATGTGCGTACCAGTCGGGGTCGACCCCCAGTGCCTTGTGGAAGGCCGGACGCTGGTGGTCACGGACATACATGGTGGAATAGACCGCCGTCAGGAAGAACTTGATCCACAGCACGTTGATGCCGCTGGTCAGCTTGGGGTCGGTCTTCATCAGAAGGGCGAAGGCCTCGCCATGGCTGAACTCGTCGTTGCACCACTCCTTGAACCACTTGAAGATCGGGTGGAACCGAAGCTCGGGGTTCGCCTCAAGATGGCGGTAGATCGTGATGTAACGGGCGTAGCCGATCTTTTCCGACAGGTAGGTGGCGTAGTAGATGAACTTGGGCCGGAAGTAGGTGTACTTCTTCTTCTGCGTCAGGAAGCCGAGGTTCACGGCGATCCCCGCCTCGCGCAGGGCATCGTTGATGAAGCCGGCATGGCGCGCCTCGTCGCGGGCCATCAGCTGGAACAGCGTGACGATGTCCTCGTTGTTGCCGCGGCGCTTCATCTCCTTGTAGAGGACGCAGCCCGAAAACTCGGCCGTGCAGGACGAGACCAGAAAATCGATGAACTCGGCCTTCAGCTTGGGCTCCATCCCGTCCCAGTCGATATGGTCCCAGTCCTCGTTCTTCTTGAAATGGCCCTTGTTCGGGTCCGATTGCATCTGGTCGATCAGCTTGTCCCAATCCTCGCGGACGGGAGAGACGTCGATCGCATCCAGTTCGTCGAAATCGGTGGTGTAGAATCGCGGCGTCAGAAGGGTGTTCTGCATCGCCAGCGCGGTCGCGCCCTCGCTATCGACGATGGCCTTTTCATAGTTCTGGGCGGCCATGGCCTCTTCGACGGTCGAGGCGTCGGCGGAATGAGCAAGATCCTTCATACCGTCACCTCTTCGGAAAAGCTGAATTCACACAGCTCCATGAACTCGAAATCGCCGGTGGCGCGGGTCCAGAGCTGTTCGAGTTTCGACGCGCGCGTGATGCGGGCCATGCGCTCTTCACGAACGACTTCACCATAGGGGGCCATCACGGGCGGGCCCTTGACCTGCACCTCGTCGCCCGGATTGATCGTGGCGCCGTTCAGGAATTTCACATGCGCATGCAGGCTGTCGAAGCAGTGGCTGACTTCGACCACGCAGGGCACGGTCTCATAGTCTCGGGTCAAGAGTCCCATCGGTCATTCCTCCAGGAGGCGGGCAAAGACCGCCTCATTATCCGCCCCGAAACCGACAAGTTCGGCCCGGAAATCGGTGTAGTCATCACGAACCCCGATGCGCCCGTCTGAAAAGCGCACCAGCCGGATCGGCTCGGATGCATTGAGGCCAACGGCCCCGCGTTCGCGTTCCAGCACGCGATAGATACCAGCGACAAAGCCCCCTTCTTCGGCGCTCAGGCTGGTAATGACATTGCCGTCCCCGTCCAGCACGCGCGCGGACCCGTCCATCTGCCCGAAGATGCGGATGACGCGCTCCTGCACGACCGGCACTTCGCTGACAGGCGGCGGTGTCGCCTCCAGCGGACGATCGGTCAGCCGCGCGTAGGTGACGATCAGCAATACGCACAGACAGAGGATGAACATCGCGCGCACCAGGATGGTGGGCACCATCTCCTTATCGCGCTTGACGAGTTTGCCTTCTTCACGGGCTTGGGTCGTTGCCATGGATCAGTCCCCCTTACTCGGCCGCGACAGGGCCGTGGCCCGCCGCGTGCTGGGTGTTGGAGGTCACCTCGACCACCGGGTGGGACACTGCCGTGGCAGCGGCCTCGGACAGGATCTCGGCCACCTTCTTCGCCTCGGGAATGCAGCGCAGCGCGGGCTGCGTATTCTTCATTTTCCAGGGGCGCACATGGGGCCAGGTGTTCAGGTAGGAGGGGCGGAACCCGCTCTCCTCGGTCAGTTCCAGCGCAATCGTGCCGGTGCCATCGCGGCGCAGGCCCAGACTTGCGTTCACGACCTGGCGGAAGGGCAGGTTCAGCGTCACGGTCAGCGCCGCGCCGATGCGCATCGCCACGCGCTTGTTGGTGACCGTGTACATCGTCGTCTTGGCCTGGATCAGGCCCATGACGATCAGGAGCAGGCAGACAAAGCCGCCCAGAACAAGAAAGAACGAGGCCGCCGTTGCGCTGTCGATCCAGCTTTCGGTGGCGGCCCCGCTGATGGTGCGCCAGGCGAACAGGAAGAAGAAATACCCCGCGACCCACCAGAAGCTGAGGGACTCTTTCGTCAGCGCCCACCAGTCGGGTTGGCCCTGCCAGAGGATGCGTTCCCCCTCGGGCAGGTTCTCGGGAAGACCACGGACGGGCTCGGTCTGAAAGTCGTCGTGGGACATGGGGTTTTCTCCTTCCGGTCGTTGGATGTCGTCCGCCGCGTCAGAGCAGCGGATCGACCCGGTCTTGCGAGGCGTAGAGGGTGCCGCCGCCGTAGTAGGTCGAGATCTTCTCTTCCTCGAGCTTGGTCACCTGGTTGGGCGACTTGGTGACCGGCACATTGGCGAAGTGTTTGCCGTAGACGGCGTAGACCTTCACCTTGCTCGGCCAGATCCGGCAGAACTGGATCGGGATCAGGCGGTTGCCGCCACCATGGGCTTCGTCGAGCTCGATTTCGAGGTAACGAACGAGGCTTTCGGGTGCGTCGACCCACATGTCGGTGACGGTGCCGACGGTTTCGCCATCACCGGCCACAAGCGGCAGGCCGCGCGGATCGAAGCCGGCCGACACGCGATAGGACTCGGTCTGCCCCATCGGGACGATCTTGGGATGCCCATGCCCGTCGAGTTCCGGCACGTCGGCGCGCGGGGCCCAAGCTGCCGGTCCAACCCCATCGACCATCGGGTCGCCGGTGGGTTCGTACGGGAAGCCATTGACCGCTGCGGTCCGCTCCATCGCGAGGTTCTCGCGACGGTGGGCCGCCTCGTTCTCGGGCGACGGCATCACGACCTCACCGCGGCCGTGCGGCAGGATGAAGGTCTTGGCGTTGGGAACGGGGAACGGACCCTGGTTGGGGGCGGCGGTGCCGTCCTCGTTTTCGAGGGGGTAACCCTCGCGCATGTTTTCCGTCTGCAGATAGTAGATCAGCAGAGCGAAGAAGATCCAGAAGAGCCAGATCGACAGGCTCGCCAGATCGAAGTTGCCGAAGAATACAGCTTCCATTGGACTTTCCTTTCCTTTCGGCGGTTCAAGTGGGCAGGTCGGCGAGCCCGATCTTGCCGGCCTCCCCGCGGGCGGTATTCGTGACGGTCCGAACCAGCGGTCCTAGCGCCACGAGCGTTGCGAAAAGCAGTAGAATCTCGAAGTGGTAGACGACCGAGTAACCGGTCGCCGGGTCGTTGAGCGCCTCTCCCAAACCGCCGGTGGTGGCGATCTGGTTGATCGTGTCGCGCACCCCGCCGCCAATGGCGGTCGAGATGCCGGCGGCTGTGGCCTGCGCGGCCCCCCAGGCGCCCAGCGCAAGGCCGCGCCCGGCCGTGCCCGAGGTGGGCATGGTCATGGCGGCGGTCAGCGTCGCGACCGAGAACAGGCCGCCGCCGAAACCGATCAGGCTGGCCCCGAAGAAGAAAAGCCCCGTCGACCCCATCGGGTTCGCGAAAATGACGGCGGTGAAGGCCGCGACACCGGCCAGCACGCCGCGTCCGGCCATGCGGTAGGGGTTGATGCCGCCCGCCAGCCATTTGGCCGCCAGCGCGAATCCGACAAGCGCCCCGATGGCCCAAGTGGCGGTCAGCAGCGTGGTCGAAGACACCGACAGGCCGAGGATCTGGCCCCCGTAGGGCTCCAGCAGAACGTCCTGCATGTTGAAGGCCATCGTGCCGATGAAGACCACGGCCAGAAGCCGCCCCGCACTGCCGCCCGATGCGTAATCGGCCCAGGCATCGCGGAAGGTCGGGCCTTGCGCCGCGCGCTCGGCCTTGGTCATGGGGCGCACGCGCTCCTGCTTCCAAAGGGCGATCACGTTCAGGACAAGCGTGGCAACGGCCGTGCCCTGCACCACCTGAATCAGTTCGAGACCGTTGAAGTCACGCAGCATGAAACCGATGACGATGGAGGACACTGCCATGCCCGCCAGCAGCATCACGTACAGCAGTGCCACGACGCGCGGGCGCGTCTCATCCGTCGCCCGGTCGGCGGCCAGCGCCAGACCGGCCGTCTGGGTCATGTGCATGCCAAGGCCGGTCATGACGAAAGCAATCCCGGCAAGGATCTCTCCGGCCCACGGGATGTCATAGGCGACATTCGCCGTATCGCCCGACAGGACCAGCAGCGCGGCAGGCATGACGGCAAGGCCGCCGAACTGCCAGAGCGTTCCGAACCAGAGATAGGGGATCCGCTTCCACCCGATGGCGGATTTGTAGGTGTCCGACTTGAACCCAAGCAGCGCTCGGAACGGTGCGATCAGCACCGGCAGCGCCACCATGATCGCCACGAGGAAAGCAGGCACCTGCAATTCGACGATCATGACGCGGTTGAGCGTGCCCAGCAACATCACGCCCGCCATGCCGACAGACACTTGGAACAACGAAAGCCGCAAGAGCTGGCTCAGCGGCAAGTCGTCCGACGCGGCATCCGCGAAGGGGAGATACTTGATGGACATGCGTTTCAGCGCACTCATCTTGCATACTCCAGGCAGGTGGAAATGTAGAAGCCGCGGCTGACGCGCTCCACCTCGGTCATCGTGCCCGTGGCGCCGTGCCGTGCTGCCATGCGAGCCAGTTTGGCGGGCGCATGGGGGATCATGGTGGGCGACCGGTCGGACCGCGGGAAAAGTTTTCCAACGCCAAAGAACGCCATCAGGAACGGCGTGCGCGGGGCAACCGTGAAAACGATGGAAGACCGGACGCGGGGGCACAGGCTGGCCAGCGCCTGCCCCAGATCGTCGGCGGTGTAGTAGATCATCGAGTCCATCGCCATGACATGGTCGAAGGACCCCAGATCGGCCGACAGCATGTCGCCCGAGGTAAAGGTCACCTGATCGGCCAGGTCTGCCGGCAGGCGCTTGGCCGCGATTTCGACCAGTGCGGGCGAGATGTCGATGGCGACCACCTCGGCCCCGCGACGGGCCAGTTCCTCGGTCATGGCGCCGGTGCCGCAGCCAGCGTCGAGGACGCGCTTGCCGGTCAGATCGTCGGGCAGGCGCGACAGCATGATCGCGCGCATCCGGTCGCGCCCTTCGCGCACCGTCTGACGGATGCCGGAGACCGGCGCGTCAGAGGTCAACCGCTCCCATGTCTGGGTCGCGGTGCGGTCGAAATAGTGTTCGACCCGGTCGCGCGTGGCGCCATATGTCGGCGTCGCAACCATCAATCGAACCCCAGCAACTCGAAGATATCGCGATCTTCCATCGGCGCCGGCGCAAGCGGGTCGGTGCCCGCGTACAGCAACTCTGCCAGACGGATGTATTCGGCGCGGCACTGCACGATGTCCTCGTCATCCGGCATTTCGAACAACGTCTTCTTCTTGAGGCGCGACCGGCGGATGGCATCGACATCGGGCATATGCGCGATGCGCTTGAAGCCGACCTCGTTGCAGTAGCGATCGACCTCGTCCGTCTCGCGCGAGCGGTTGGCGACGCAACCGGCCAGGCGCACGTTGTAGTTCTTCGACTTGGCCTGAACGGCGGCGATGATCCGGTTCATGGCGTAGATGCTGTCGAAATCGTTGGCCGTGACGATCACGGCGCGGTCGGCATGCTGCAGCGGCGCGGCGAAGCCACCGCAGACCACGTCGCCCAGAACGTCGAAGATGACCACATCGGTATCTTCCAGCAGGTGGTGCTGCTTCAGCAGCTTGACGGTCTGGCCCACGACATAGCCGCCACAACCGGTACCCGCGGGCGGGCCACCGGCCTCGATGCACATGACGCCGTTATAGCCCTCGGTCATGAAATCCTCGGGGCGCAGCTCCTCGGCGTGGAAGTCGACCTCTTTCAGGATGTCGATCACCGTGGGCTGCAAATGGCCGGTCAGGGTGAAGGTGCTGTCATGCTTGGGGTCGCAGCCGATCTGCAGCACGCGCTTGCCCAGCTTGGAAAACGCCGCGGACAGGTTGGAACTGGTCGTCGATTTGCCGATGCCGCCCTTGCCGTAGACCGAGAAGACGGTTGCGCCCTCGATCTTCATGCTGGCGTCCTGGTGCACCTGCACCGAGCCTTCGCCATCTTCGCCCTTGTTCAGGACGGGCGGCGCGCCAAGGCCGCGTTTGGCAAGACCCTCTGCCTCGCGCGCATTGGCGCGAGCGGCGGGGGGGTTCTTTGTATCGAGGGGGCTCATCCGGTCGTCTCCTCTTTCATTCCGCGGCCATTCCGGGGGTGAGACCTTCGAGGGTATCCTCGAGCTCGTCCGCGCCGGCCTGAAGGGCGGCGAGCGTAGCCTCGTCGGGTTGCCAGTAATTGCGTTCGAACGCTTCAAGCAGGCGGTTCGCCATGCGGACCGAGGCCTGAGGGTTCAGTTCCGCCAAGCGGCGGCGCATCTCTTCGTCGAGCACGAAGGTTTCGCTGAGGCGCTGATAGACCCAGGGATCGACCTGGCCCGTGGTCGCCGACCAGCCCAGCGTGTTCGTCACCTGCGCCTCGATCTGGCGGACACCTTCGTGGCCGTGCTTCAGCAGACCTTCGAACCACTTGGGGTTCAGGCTGCGCGAACGGGTTTCGAGCGCCACCTGATCCTGCAGCGTGCGCACCTTGCCCTCGCCACGGGTCTGGTCGCCGATGAAGACCGGGGCCTCGGCCCCGCCCTTGGCGCGTTTCACCGCGCGGGAAATGCCGCCGAGCGTGTCGAAATAGTGGTCCACCGTGGTGACGCCCAATTCGACCGATTCAAGGTTCTGATAGGCCAGATCGACGTCTTTCAACGCGGTCTGAAGCAAGCCCGCGTTCTTCCGCGCCTTGCCGTCCATGCCGTAAGCGAAGCTCTTGCGCGCCTCGTAGGCATCGGCAAGTTCGTCTTCCTCGCCCCAAGCGCCGCTATCGATCAGCGCGTTGACGTTGGAGCCATAGGCCCCCTCGGCGTTGGAGAAGACGCGCAGCGCAGCCTCTTCGATGCCGACGCCCATCTTCTGCATGTAATCGAGCGCATGGGCGCGCACGAAGTTCATCTCAATCGGTTCTTCGGCCGTGGCGGCCTTGTAGGCGGCTTCGGCCAGCATCCGGGTCTGCAAGGGCAGCAGGTCACGGAAAATGCCCGAGAGCGTCATCACAACGTCGATGCGGGGGCGACCCAGCTCTTCGAGCGGGATCAGGTCGGCGCCACACAGGCGGCCATAGCCATCAAACCGCGGCTTCGCGCCCATCAGGGCCAAGGCCTGGCTGATCGGCCCGCCATCGGACTTGATGTTGTCGGACCCCCACAGAACCAGCGCGACCGAGCGGGGCATCTCGCCCGCCGCCTCGATCAGGCGCTGCGCCTGTTTCGCGCCATCCTGCAAGGCAAAGGCAGTGGGCATGCGGAACGGATCGAAGGCGTGGATGTTGCGGCCCGTGGGCAGCACCTCGGGCGAGCGGATCAGGTCGCCGCCCGGAACAGGCTCGATATAGCGTCCCGACAGGGCCCGCATCAGGGCACGCAGTTCGGTCTCCTGCCGGAGCAGATGTTCGACCCTTTTCCGCGTTTCAGGGTCTGTTTCGGCCATGACGCGCAGGTGCTCCTGCAACTCGGCCTCGGCGATGGGTTGGCCCACGATATGCAGGCCATCGGGGATCAGCGCATCCTCGGTTTCCAGCAGCGTCAGCCACAGCTTGTCCGGGTCGCGTTCCGTCAGGTCCACGGCCTCGGCCTGCGCTTCGATCAACTCGGCCAATTCGGCACGCTCATGCGCATCGGGCGACAGCGCACGCCAGCGCGTCAGGCTGTCTTTCAGTTCCGAAAGGCCCTTGTAGAGGCCCGAGGCTGCCAGCGGCGGGGTCAGGTGCGTGATCGTCACCGCGTTCGAGCGGCGCTTGGCCAGCGTCGCCTCGGACGGGTTGTTCGAGGCGTAAAGATAGACGTTCGGCATTTCGCCGATCAGGCGGTCGGGCCAGTCGCGTGCGCCAAGACCGGCTTGCTTGCCCGGCATGAATTCCAGCGCGCCATGCATGCCGAAATGCAGCAGGACATCCGCACCAAACGTATTCCGAAGCCACAGGTAGAAGGTGGTGAAGGCATGGGTCGGCGCGAAACCATGTTCGAACAACAGGCGCATCGGGTCGCCCTCGTAGCCGAAGGTCGGCTGAACACCCACGAAAACCTTGCCAAGCTGTGCGCCAAGAACGAAAACGCCGCGCCCGTCCGACTGGATCTTGCCCGGGGCGGGGCCCCAGACGCTCTCGATGGCTTTCAGCGGGGGCGTGTTGCGGACGATGGTGTCGGCATCGACATGGGCGGCGACATTCGCCTCCTGCCCGTATTGCTTGGCGTTGCCTTCCAGGACCGCGCGACGCAGGTCATCGACGGTAGCGGGAACCTCCACGTCGTAACCGTCGGCTTTCATCTGCTTGAGCGTGTTGTGCAGGCTTTCAAAGACGCTGAGGTAAGCGGCGGTCCCGATGGCCCCGGCATTCGGCGGGAACCCGAACAGGACGATGCCGACCTTCTTCTCTGCGTTTTCCTTGCGGCGCAGCACGGCCAGGCGGCGTGTTTTCTCGACCAGCGAGGTGATCCGCTCGGTGCAGGGGGCCATCGCCCTCGTATCGGACTTGCAAGCACAGGCAATCGAACAGCCTTGGCAGCCATCCACGCCATGCCGCCCACCGAACACGGTGGGGTTGGTCGCGCCGTCGATCTCGGGCAGGGCCACCAGCATCGTGGTCTCGACCGGGCCAAGACCGCCATTCGACGACGACCACTGGCCCAGCGTCTGGAACTCGATGGGGTGCGCGGCGATGTAGGGCACGTCGAGCTCTTTCAGAACTGCGACTGCGGCCTCGCTGTCGTTATAGGCGGGACCGCCGATCAGGCTGAACCCCGTCAGGGACACCAGGGCGTCGATGCGGCCCTTGTCGAAATAGGCGGACATAGCGGGGCGCCCGTCGAGACCGCCGGCAAAGGCCGGAAGCACGGCAAGGCCCGCTTTCTGCATCTTGCGGATCACGGCATCGTAATGCGCCGTATCACTGGCCAGGATGTAGGAGCGCATCATCAGCAAACCGACGGTGCCCACCGGGTTCTCCGGCTGCGGCAGGTCGGCCGGGTCGGTCGTGATGCGGTGCCCCGGCAGATCGGGGTGGTAAAGACCAACCTCGGGGTAATCGATGGGCGCAGCGGCCTCGGCCCCGGCAAAGGCGCGGTCGGTGGCGTAGCGCCCGACAAGGAAGCGCACCATCTGTTCGACGTTGTCGTCCGATCCGCCCAACCAATACTGCATGGTCAGGAACCAGGCCCGAACGTCCTGCGCCTTGCCTGGAATGAATTTCAGGATCTTCGGCAGGCGGCGCAGCATCTTCATCTGCTTTTCGCCCGACCCGCTTGGCGCGCCGTTGCTGCCTTCCTTGGAGCCGCGAAGCTTTTTCAACAGCTTCATCGGCCCGCTGGCGGGCTTGGTCATGTCCAGGTCGCCCATCCGGGTCAGCTGGACGATTTCCTTGGCCGAGATGATGCCGATCATGGCGTCGCAATGATCGCGGCGCGCTTCGAGGTCCGGCAGGATCGCGCGGATATGTTCCTCGATGAAAAGCAGGTTGGCGACGATGATATCGCCATGCTTGATGGCGATCTTCGCCTCTTCCAGCGCTTCGGGGTTTTCCGCCCATTCGGCGCTGGCGTGGACCGAGACGTTGAGGCCCGGGAATTCCTTACCCAGGCGTTCGCTCACACGGGCAGCGGGGCCAGCCGCGTGGGCATCCAGCGTGACGATCACGACCCGGTAGCCGGGGATATTGTCACTGTCACCGCGCAAAGTGTGCCTTAGCCTCATACAAAGTGTCGATACTGATCTCCGAGACACCGCGTTCGGCGGCGAATTTCTCGGTGTTGCGCTTGGCCTTGCCGCGCACGAAGAAGGGGATTTTTTTCAACTCGCGTTCCGCGTCGGCGAGCCAGACCATCACGTCGCCGCCGGTTTCCACCGGGGCCTCGGGCTGGGCCGCAACGGGCTCGGGCGCGGGCGCCTCGGCGATCGGCTTGGGCGCGTGGCCGCCATGGTGGCTGGCCCCGGCTTCGTCATGGAATTCGAAATCCTCGCGGAACATGTGCAGCAGGTGTTCTTCCAGACCCATCACCAGCGGGTGGATCCAGGTGTCGAAGATCACGTTCGCGCCTTCCCAGCCCATCTGGGGCGAGTAGCGCGCGGGGAAATCCTGCACGTGAACAGGGGCCGAGATGACGGCGCAGGGGATTCCGAGCCGCTTGCCGATATGGCGTTCCATCTGCGTGCCGAGGATCATCTCGGGGGCCAGATCCTCGATGGCTTTCTCGACCTCGAGGTAATCGTCGGTGATCAGCGCCTCGACGCCGTAATCCTTGGCCAGTTTGCGGATATCGCGGGCAAATTCGCGGTTGTAGCACCCAAGGCCCACCACCTCGAAGCCCATCTCATCCCGCGCGATGCGGGCGGCGGTCTTCACATGGGTCGCGTCGCCGAACAGGAACACACGCTTGCCGGTCAGGTAGGTCGAGTCGACCGACTTGGACCACCACGGCTGGCGCAGGCGGCTAAGGTCTTTTTTCGGCTCTACAGCGCAGATTTGGGCCACTTCAGCCACGAAATCATGGGTCGCGCCGACACCGATCGGAACCGTCTTGGTATAGGGCTGGCTGCAGGTGCGTTCGAGGTGCCGCGCAGCGGTTTCCGCGTGTTCGGGGTACATCAGAACGTTGAAATGCGCCTGCCCCAGCTTGGCGATATCCTCGGGCGTTGCATCGAACGGGGCCACGACATTCACGCCGATCCCCATTTCGTAAAGCAGGCCTTTCACCTCTTCGATATCGTCGCGGTGGCGGAAGCCCAGCGCGAGCGGCCCGATGAGGTTCGCGGTGATCTCCTGCGTGCGCTCCATCGGCTGCGCCAGGGCGCGCACGATCTGGTAGAAGGTTTCGTCCGAGCCGAAGTTTTCCTTGCGCTGGTAGCTGGGCAGTTCCAGCGCGACGACCGGGACGGGGATATCCATCGCCTCGGCCAGGCCGCCCGGGTCGTCCTGGATCAGTTCGGCCGTGCAGGATGCGCCGACGATCATCGCTTGCGGCTGATACCGGTCATAGGCATCGCGGCAGGTTTCGCGGAAGATGCTGGCCGTATCGGTGCCGAGGTCGCGCCCCTCAAAGGTCGTGTAGCTGACCGGCGGGCGGTGGTTGCGCCGCTCGATCATGGTGAAAAGCAGGTCGGCATAGGTGTCGCCCTGCGGGGCGTGCAGCACGTAATGCAGACCCTTCATCGCGGTGGCAACGCGCATGGCGCCAACATGCGGCGGGCCTTCATATGTCCAGACGGTCAGTTTCATTCCGCTGCCTCCAGTTTCAGAAGCTCACGGCGCCGCACGGGGCGGCTGAACAGACCGGCCAGATCGCCTGCCTGCTCGTAGAAATGCACCGGCGTGAAGACCAGTTCGATGGCCCACTTGGTCGTCAGGCCCTCGGCCTCCAGCGGATTGGCGAGGCCAAGACCGCAGACCGTCAGGTCGGGCCGCGCGGCGCGCACGCGGTCGAGTTGCTTGTCCACGTCCTGCCCTTCGGAAATCGTGGGGCCGGCCGGGATCAGGTCCATGTCGGGGCCGACAAGGCCCTTGTGGATGTAGGGCTGGCCGATCTCGATCGCCTCCATCCCGCATTCGCGGGTCAGGAACCGGGCCAGCGGAATTTCCAGCTGGCTGTCGGGCATGAAGAAGATGGTCTTGCCTTGCAGGGCCTTCGCGGCGTTGGCGATGGCGGTGCGGGCCCGGGCGCGCGGCGCATCCGTGACGTGGGCAAAGGTTTCGTCATCGACGCCGAATTCGTCGGCAATCGCACGAAGCCACAGCGTCGTGCCCTCTTCGCCGAAGGGGAACGGGGCCTGGATCATTCGCGCGCCGCGGCGATCCAATGCAGCGGACGTATCGCCGAGGAACGGCTGGAGGCAGGCATAGACCGTGTTCGGGCCAACACCCGGCGCTTCGGCCGAGCGGTGCGCGGGCAGGACGCGGATCGGGCCGATGCCCATCTTGGTCAGCAGATCGACGGCCTGATCCTCGACCACGTCGGGCAGCGCGCCGACCAGCAGCAGTTCACGCTCGTCCGTCTCGGGCAGGACCGGCACCATCGAGGCGAGGCAGGCATCTTCGCCCTGCGTGAAGGTCGTCTCGATCCCGCTACCGGAATAGTTCAGCACCCGCACATGCGGCGCATGCTTGACCGTCAGCCGTTCGGCCGCGCGGTGCAGGTCCAGCTTGATCACCTCGGACGGGCAAGAGCCAACGAGGAAAAGCTGCTTGATATCGGGGCGGCGCGACAGAAGGCGATCGACCTCGCGATCCAGTTCCTCATGCGCGTCGGCCATCCCGGCAAGGTCGCCCTCTTCCAGAACGGCGGTTCCGAATCGCGGCTCGGCGAAAATCATGACGCCCGCGGCCGATTGCAGAAGATGCGCGCAGGTGCGGCTGCCGACGACAAGGAAGAAGGCGTCCTGCATCTTGCGGTGCAGCCAGATGATCCCGGTCAGGCCGCAGAACACCTCGCGCTGACCACGCTCCTTCAGAATGGGTGCGTCGCGGCAGGTGGCACCAGAAATGTTGGTCGGTTGGTTCACAGGCGACCCTCCGACTCCAGCCGCGCCATGCGGAGTTTCCACAGGAATTGCGCGGCGTTCACGACATAGGCGGCATAGGCGGCCAATGCGATCCACATCTGGGTGTCATGGGGCCAACCCGCGAAGAGCGCCCAGACATAGGTCAGGTGCAGCGCGATCACTGCAAAGCTGAACACGTCTTCCCAGAAGAAGGCCGGCGCAAAGAGGTATTGGCCGAACACGACCTTCTCCCAGATCGCGCCGGTCACCATGATGGTCAGCAGAACCAGGGTTTTCAGGACGATCGACGCCGTGGCGAGGTCATACCCCGCCCCCGTGATCATGAAGCGGACAACAAGCGCCAATGACACCAGAAACACCAGGAATTGCAGGGGCGCGAGCACCCCCTGCACGGTCGTCCATACCGTGGCATCGCGTCGCGCGCGTTCTTCTGGTGTGTAAAGCTGCCTTGACGGAGCATGGGTGAACGTGTCGCTCGGCATTTCCCGTCGATTCCCTTGGTCTGTCTGGGAAAGGTAGGGCTGTAAGCCCGATAGTGTCAACCAAAACTTACACTTTCGAGGCGGGTTTTCCCATGCGGCAAAAGCCAGCAGGTGGCAAAGCATCTCCCTTGTTTTATTGATTTCTTTGCCCAATTGAGTATGGGAAAGCGGCAAGGATGATCGCTAAACGAGTTGCTGTGTCAATTTCCTTTGACAGGTGGCTTGCGATGTTGGAAACTTTCCGGGGTAGTCAATTCGCGGATGTCCGCGTTTCCGAGTACCCGGATTGGTGCGAATGCGCGCCGTGGCTGGTGAAATCATGATGGATGACCATGGCAATATGCCGTCCCGGACAACCACCGGGATGACGCATGATCCGCGCCTGCAGGACCGTCGCAGCGCGCAGGAGGTCGGGGTCCGCAGCCTCGCCCGCCAGGCCATCCGCCTCATGGCATCCCGCAAAACCGCCCCCAGCGACCTGTCGGCCCAACGGTTGCGCGTTCTGTGCGACGCGTTTCTCGACGAGCATGACGACGCGCGCCACCTCGTGCTCATGCGCCTGAGGCAAAACGGGGTAAGCCTGCGCGACATCATCGACCGCGTCGTGCCCGATATTGCCCGCTGCCTTGGTCAGCGTTGGGCCGATGACGAAATCAGTTTCGCCGAGGTCACCATCGGCTCCGCCCGCCTGCAGGAGACCGTGCGCGCCCTCGGCGCCAAGGACCAGGCCTGGCAAAACGTGATCTATGCACAAGGTGGCCGCGCCGGTGAAGAGCAACGCCCCCGGACACCAAGGGCAAAGGCACCACGCATCCTTTTGGTCGTTCCCCGCCCGGAACATCACACGCTCGGGATATTCGTCGCAGCGGATCAGTTGCGGCGCTTGGGCTACGTGGTCGATATCGCCCTCGACAAGCATCCGCGCCAGATCGCGGACAGTGTGCGTTTCGGGCACTATGCCATGCTGGGTATCACGGCTGCCGGGCGCAGAACGCTTGCAACAACAAGAGAAATCGTAGACACAGTGCGGCTTAATACGACGTGCGTGATCCCGATTGTTCTTGGCGGCTCCATCCTGGAAGCCGATTTCGACCTGAGGTCCCTCACGGGTGTGGACCATGTCGCACCGGATATGGTGACGGCCCTGGGCCTTTGCGGACTTGAAACGAAAGGGAACTGCACCCTTTTAGAGGTGGATGCAGACATAGACAGATGAGCGGTTTTCCTCCGTGCCGGGATAGAAAATGCTGATGAACACACGTGGATCAGAGTTCTGGGATCAGCCTTCGTCGCCGCCCATCGGCCCGGAGCAGTTCAACGAGATTGTCACCACGGCGGCAGATCTTGCCATCGTTATTGATACCCAGGGCACGGTCAAATCAGTCATCACCAACCCTTTGAACCCCACATTGGGGCGTCTCGACCATTGGAAAGACCGCGACATTCGCGAATTCATGGCCGAGGACAGCCTGGGCAAGCTTGAAACTCAGCTTGCCGCCTATCGCGAGGGCCAGAAGACCAAGGTCGACGCGATCGAGGTCAACCATTACGACAACGCGAATTGGGAATTCCCGATCCGCTACACGATGCACAAGACGGGCAATCCCGACATCATCCTGATGTTGGGGCGCGATCTTCGCCCGATTGCCGAGCTTCAGCATCGTCTCGTGAAAGCGCAGCTTGCGCTTGAGAAGGATTATGAAAGCCACCGTGATTACGAGACCCGCTACCGGGTCATCATGGAGGCTGTGCGCGATGCCCTCGTGCTGGTCGATGTCTCATCGGGCCGAATTCTCGACCTGAACGAGGCCGCGGCCCAGATCCTCGGGGCCGAGGCGGATGCCTTGACCGGGTCCGCCTTCACGCAGGAATTCGAGGGCAAGCGGCGGGGCGAGTTCCTTGAAGGGCTGGTTCTGACAGCTGGTGACGAAGCCGCCGCCGCCGTCACGGTAACCACGCGGCGCGGCAAGGCCGAGGTCGAGATCTACCCGACCGTCTTCCGCGCGGCTGGCGACAAGACCTTGCTCTGCCGGCTTGAGGCCGCTGGAAGCCAGGAAACCGTCGCGGCCGAGCTTTCCCAGACGCTGACAAGCCTTTACCGCGACGGTCCCGATGCGGTGGTCGTCACCGACAGTCACGGCGTGATCCGGTCGGCGAACGAGGCATTCCTCGGGCTGTGCGATGCAGGGCATCTTGGGGACGTGAAGGGCCGGTCGCTTGGCGACTACCTTGCGCGGGGCAGTGTCGACTTGAAGGTTCTGATCGACAATGCGGCCCGGAATGGCACCATGCGCCTCTATTCGACGCGCTTTGAAGGCGCCTATGGCAGCCAGCTGTCCATCGAGATGTCCGCGACGCATCTGGCAGGCGCCGGTATGACCGGGTTCGCCTTCGTGATCCGCGACACCTCGCGCATGGAAGTGATCCGCGAGCCCGGCGCGCCCGCGCCGTCAGGCCCTGCCCCCATGTCCGATGACGCGATGCGCAACGTGATGGACCTGGTGGGCTCCGCCCCGCTGAAGGATATCGTCGCGGCCACCACCGATGTGGTCGAGAAGATGTGCATCGAAACGGCCGTGGAACTGACGGACAACAACCGCGTCGCCGCAGCCGAGATGCTGGGCCTGTCGCGGCAGTCGCTTTACGTGAAGCTGCGGAAATACGGTCTGCTGCACAAGAACGGCAACTGATCCTTCCCGACTCTATTTCTTGGCCGGCCTGCGAGGACGCAGTGCCGGTCTCAGGCTTGTTGGAACGCGCCTGAGACATAATGCGTCTAGTTCATTTTACACTTGCCGAGTCGCATACTGTCAACTTATCCTGACAGTCATGAGTGTAACGACCGACCTCAGCCAGACTCAGCCGCGAAAACTGCCGGAGCCGAAGGCGGTTCTCACCCTGCTGAAACCCATCACGTGGTTCCCGCCCATGTGGGCCTATCTGTGCGGCGCTATCAGTGCGGGTGTTGCCCCCTCGGGGCATTGGTTGGCCCTTGGCCTGGGCGTCTTCCTCGCCGGTCCCGTCGTCTGCGGCATGAGCCAGGCCGCGAATGACTGGTGCGACCGCCACGTGGACGCGATCAACGAACCTCACCGTCCGATCCCATCGGGACGCATTCCGGGCCGTTGGGGCCTTTGGATCGCGCTATTCATGTCCGCGCTGGCCCTGGTCATTGGCTTGGCGCTCGGCCCGTGGGGATGGGGCGCGACGGTCGTCGCCGTTCTGGCCGCCTGGGCCTATTCAGCCGAGCCTGTCCGCCTCAAGAAATCCGGCTGGTGGGGACCGGGCCTTGTCGGCCTGTCCTACGAGTCGCTGCCCTGGTTCACCGGCGCGGCAGTTCTGTCTGCGGGGGCCCCTGCATGGCCCGTGGTGATCGTCGCGCTGCTCTATGGGATCGGCGCGCATGGCATCATGACACTCAACGATTTCAAGGCGCTCGAAGGCGACCGTCAGATGGGCGTGAACTCGTTGCCCGTGACGATGGGCCCCGAGCGTGCGGCGAAACTGGCCTGCGTCGTCATGACCGTGCCGCAGATGATCGTCATCGCGCTCCTCTTCTCGTGGGATCGCCCGTGGTATGCGGTTGCGATCATCGTTTCGCTGCTTCTGCAATTTTACGCGATGCGGGTTCTCCTGAAGGACCCGAAGGGCAAGGCCCCGTGGTATAACGGCACCGGTGTCACGCTATACGTCTCCGGCATGATGATCACGGCCTTCGCCATCAGAAGCCTGGAGGCCTGGCCATGACGCTTTCCTGGTTGCAAATCGTTCGGCTTGGCCTCGTGCAGATGGCGCTCGGGGCCATTGTCGTTCTGACGACATCGACCCTGAACCGGCTTATGGTGGTGGAACTGGCGCTACCCGCCGTTCTGCCCGGCCTGCTGGTGGCCCTGCATTACAGCATCCAGATCACGCGACCGCAGTGGGGCTACAAGTCCGACACGGGCGGGCATCGCACGCGTTGGATCATCGGGGGCATGGGAATCCTGGCGATTGGCGGTCTGTCGGCCGCCTATGGCGTCGTGCTGATGGACAGCAATTTCACCCTCGGGCTGATCACGTCGATCCTCGCCTATGCCGCCATCGGTGTCGGCGTCGGCGCCTCGGGCACATCGCTTCTGGCGCTTTTGGCGACCGCGACCGCCGACCACCGCCGCCCGGCTGCCGCCACGATCACCTGGCTGATGATGATCGTGGGCATCGCCGTAACCGCCGGTGTCTCGGGCCAGTTCCTCGATCCGTACACGCCGATGCGCCTGATGCAGGTTGTCGCCACTGTGACCGGGCTTGCCTTCGTCGTAACCTGCCTGGCCGTCTGGGGCATTGAACGGACCGTCGTCGCCCGGGCCGAGCCTGAGGCTGCCCCGTTCATCGAGGGTATGAAAGAGGTCTGGGCCGAACGGAAGGCCCGCCATTTCACCATTTTCGTCTTCCTCAGCATGACCGCCTATTTCATGCAGGAGTTGATCCTCGAACCCTATTCCGGCCTCGTTTTCGAGTTCACGCCCGGCCAATCCACCTCTCTTTCGGGTGCGCAGAATGGCGGCGTGTTCCTTGGCATGGTTCTTGTCGGCGTCGCGGGCACCGCGCTGCGCTTCGGCTCGCTCAAGGCCTGGGTGATCGCCGGCTGCATCGGCTCGGCCGGCGCGCTTGGATTGATCACCATGCTCGGCCAGATCGGGCCGGAGGCGCCGTTGATGCCTGCCGTGGTCCTGATGGGCTTTTTCAACGGCATGTTCGCCGTGGCGGCCATCGGCTCGATGATGGCGCTGGCCGGTGAAGGCCGCAGCGCCCGTGAAGGCACCCGCATGGGCCTTTGGGGTGCGGCACAGGCGATCGCCGCTGGCTTTGGCGGGCTGGCCGGGGCCGCGATGGTCGATGTCATGCGCGGCTTCATGGCCGACCCCACCGCCTTCGGGGCCGTATTCCTTTTCGAAGCGCTCCTCTACATCGCGTCGGCCTACATGGCCCTGCGCGTGATGGAGCGTCACCCTGCCATGACCCCGAACGGGGTCGCCGTTCCGGGAGAATGACCATGCTCTACGATGTTGTCGTTGTGGGGGGCGGGCCGTCTGGCGCGACCGCCGCGGAAGATCTGGCGCGTTCCGGGCACAAGGTGGCCCTTCTCGACCGGGATGGACGGATCAAACCCTGTGGCGGGGCGATTCCCCCACGCCTGATCCGCGATTTCCACATTCCCGACGAACAGCTCGTTGCCAAGATCACCACGGCGCGCATGATCTCTCCGTCGGGTCGCAAGGTCGACATTCCCATCGAGAACGGCTTTGTCGGCATGGTGGATCGCGAACATTTCGACGAGTTCCTGCGTGTCCGCGCCGCCGAGGCCGGGGCCGAACGCGTCACTGGCACCTACACCCGCATCACGCGCGATGCCGATGGCACCCATGTCCATTACCGCGACAAGGCCACGGGCGAGGATCGGGCCCTGACCTGCAAGATCGTGATCGGCGCCGACGGCGCACGGTCCAATGTCGCCCGCACCGAGGTCAAGGGCGGCGACAAGATCCCCTACGTCATCGCCTATCACGAGATCATCGAAGCCCCCGGCCCTGTCGGCGACTACGACCCGGCCCGTTGCGACGTGATCTATGACGGGCGCATCAGCCCCGATTTCTACGGCTGGGTCTTTCCGCACGGGAAATCCGCCAGCGTCGGCATGGGCTCGATGGTCAAATCCGTCGACGTCAAAAAGGCCACCGCGGACCTGCGCGTGGCCGCCGGCCTGCAGGATTGCAAGACCATCCGGCGCGAGGGCGCACCGATTCCGCTGAAGCCGCTGGATGAGTGGGACAACGGGCGTGACGTGGTCCTGGCCGGCGATGCCGCCGGCGTTGTCGCCCCCTCGTCGGGCGAAGGGATCTACTACGCGATGGCGGGTGGACGCTGCGCCGCAACGGCCGCCGCCGCCAAGCTGCAAACCGGCCTGATCCGCGACCTGAAACTCGCCCGAAAGCTGTTCATGCGCGAGCATAAGAACGTCTTCAAGGTGCTCGGCGCGATGCAGGACGCCTATTACAAATCCGACGAACGGCGCGAACGTTTCGTCAGCCTCTGCCACGACATCGATGTTCAACAATTGACCTTCGAGGCCTATATGAACAAGGAATTGGTCAAGGCCCGGCCGATGGCGCATATCAAGATCGGGCTGAAGAACCTGTCTCATCTGGCCGGCATTGTCCCGGCGACACGCATATGACGATCGAAATCCCCACCTGGGTGGATGGCCGCCTGACCCCCGTCGAAAAGCTCGAAGCCCATGTGAAGGGCCTGCGGCACAAGGCGATTTCCGTCTTCCTCATGCGCGAGGGGCGCGTGCTCCTGCAACGTCGGGCGATGGGCAAGTATCACACGCCCGGGCTTTGGGCGAATACCTGCTGCACGCACCCGTTCTGGGGGGAAGACAGCCTCGATTGCGCCGGTCGTCGTTTGGCCGAAGAACTTGGCCTGACCGATGTGACTTTGGAGTATCGCGATACGGTCGAATACCGGGCCGATGTTGGCGGGGGCCTGATCGAGCATGAGGTCGTCGATATTTTCGTGGGCGAACTGCCCAGTGGCGTGGAGCCCAAGCCCAACCCCGACGAGGTGATGGACACGATCTGGCACCCGCTGGACACGCTGGCCGAAGAGGTCACGCGCAAGCCCGAGGGCTTTACCCCGTGGTTGCAGATCTACCTGCGGGATCACGCGACCAAGATCTTCACTGCGGCCGACCCGGTCTGAAACCGCTTATTAATCCAACAAAAAAGGCCGCCTTGGGCGGCCTTTTTCATATCTCGAAACGGCGCACTCAGGCCGAGGCTTGCCCCGCGAAGATTGCGACCGACACGCCCATCGCCTGCAGGGCCGTGCCCGCGATATCCGCCGCCGTAAGCCCCGCATCGGCATACATGTCGGCGGGGCTCGCCTGCTCGATGAAGCGATCGGGCAGGTGCATGGTTCGTACCTGGCACCGTCCATCGAGTTGCCCTGTCGCCGCCAGATGATGCAGAACCAGCCCCCCGAACCCGAGGACGGAGCCCTGTTCTACGGTCACCAGCGCCGTGTGGCCCGCAACCAGCCGGTCGATCAGGTCGGTGTCAAGCGGCTTGGCGAAGCGTGCGTCGGCAACCGTCACGGACAGGCCCTTGGCCTCCAGTTCCTTGGCGGCTTCGCGCGCCTCGGACAGGTGGGCGCCAAAGGACAGGATCGCGACATCGTGGCCTTCCTGAATGACGCGACCCTTGCCGATTTCCAGGACTTCGCCAGTCTCGGGCATGTCCACACCCACGCCCTCGCCGCGCGGATACCGCAAGGCGATCGGCCCGTCATCATGGGCCGCAGCCGTCGCCATCATGTGGACCAGTTCCGCCTCGTCGGCGCAGGCCATCACCGTCATGTTGGGCAGGGCGGCGAGAAAACTGATGTCGAACGCGCCGGCATGGGTCGGGCCATCGGCCCCCACCAGGCCCGCCCGGTCGATCATGAAACGCACCGGCAGGTTCTGCAGCGCCACATCGTGCACGATCTGGTCATACCCGCGCTGCAGGAAGCTGGAATAGATCGCGCAGAACGGTTTCAGACCGCCAGCCGCCAGGCCGCCGCAGAACGTCACGGCGTGTTGCTCGGCAATACCCACATCAAACACACGCCCGGGCATCGCCTTTTGCAGGACGTTGAGGCCAGTGCCCCCCGGCATGGCTGCCGTCACGCCCACGATGCGTAAATCAGTCTCTGCCATGCGTGTCAGGGTCTTTCCAAAGACGCCCGTGTAGCTGGGGGCGTTGGGTTTCGACTTTTTCTGCGCGCCCGTGGCGACATCGAATTTCGCGACCCCGTGGTAGCAATCGTCGGCCCCTTCGGCGGGCGCGTAGCCTTTGCCCTTCACGGTCACCGCGTGGATCAGAACCGGCCCGGTGGCCCGCGCCTTTGCGGCGCGCAGCACGGACAACAACTCGCCCATGTCATGCCCGTTGACCGGCCCCAGATAAGTGAAGCCCAGGTGCTCGAAGAGCGTGGCGGATTTCGAATGGCCCGTCACCAACTCGCGCGCCCGTTCCGCCCCTTGGCGTAGCGGCTCCGGCAGGTGTTGTGCGACCCCGTCGGCAATATCCTTCAACGCCGCGAGGGGCGAATTGGTCGCAAGGTTCGACAGGTAGCGCGACATCGCGCCGGTTGGCGGGGCGATCGACATCTCGTTGTCGTTCAGGATCACGAACAGGCGACGACCATAATCGCCCGCGTTGTTGAGCGCCTCGTAGGCCATGCCGGCACTGATCGAGCCATCGCCGATCACCGCGATCGCGTCGCCCGTCGCCTCGCCAAGTTCACGCGCCATGGTGAAACCCAGGGCGGCGGAAATGCTGGTGGAGCTATGGGCCGCGCCGAACGGATCGTAGTCGCTTTCGGCGCGCTTCGTGAAGCCGGACAGGCCGCCTTTCTGGCGCAGGGTCCGGATCCGGTCACGGCGTCCGGTGACGATCTTGTGCGGATAACACTGATGGCCAACGTCCCAGATCAGTTTGTCATAGGGCGTGTTGAACACGGCATGGATCGCCACGGTCAGTTCGACAACGCCAAGGGACGATCCAAGGTGCCCGCCGGTTTCCGACACGGCCGAGATCACCTCGGCGCGCAATTCGTCGGCGCATTGTTTCAATTCGGGGTCGCTCAGCCGCCGCAGATCGGCGGGATAGGTCACTCGGTCGAGAACGGGGGTTTGCGGTCTGTCGGTCATTCTTCAGGTCCTCCCGAACCTGCTCGTCAGAGACGAAAAAGCCGCGGACAGGGTCTGAATCCCGCCCGCGGTCCAGTTAACCTCACGAAGGGACGTAAGGGTCCTTGCGATCCGCGGGCGGGGCATCCCGCCCGCGGTCAATCCTGCTATGGGCCGCGGCCCGCATGGCTCACTCGAAGGCCGAGTAGTCCGGCTCGCCGTCAAGGACAGCCAGCTCGGGCCAGTTGCGGATCACGTTCAGGCCATTGAGCGGCTGCTGTTCGCCCTGGTGACAGGTGCGACAGGCTGCCAGAGGCATGTCGGCGTAGACCGGGCCAAGGCGCTCTTCCGGCAGAACCTCCTGCAAGGGCAGCAGGTAATCCGCGATGATTTCCTGAACCATGGCGATCCCGAGGGTCGCGGTGGCCCATTGCGGGGTCACCTGCGCGGCATCGTAGAACGCCCGCGTGTTGTGGCAGAAGGTACAGTTCACACCCAACGAGTTCGAGATGTAGTTCATGAACGCGTAGGTCCGTTCGGCCTGCTGGATCAGCGGGTCGCCCGGCTGCTGCTGCACGCGGCTGGCCAGATCGTGAACACCGATGATGTTGTAGCTGCCTTCGTCATTCTCGAGCAGGTAATGCTCGAGGTAGTCGGAAGGCAACGACGTGAAGTTCGACACCATCGTCACACGGTTCTGGTTGGCGCTCCAGCCCGCGACGCTTTCGTTCACGGGGCTGACCCGGTACCAGATGTTGTTCGGCACGGGCTGCCCGCGGTGGCAGGTGTAACAGGTCACACCCACCTCTGCGTTCACCTGAACGTGTGCCGCCCAGTTCTGGTTGATGTTCTGGGTCATCTGGATCATCCGCCGGGCGACCGTGGTCTGGTAGTTCTCCAGACCCGGCTCCAGCAGATCGGGAATGCCCGTCCAGCTCCGCATGGCTTCGATCAGCCGGTTGTAGTTGTCGACCGAAAGATCAGCCAACAACGGTTCGGCCCCATCGATGGCAGCACCGGCCGTCTCGGCGCCTTCAGCTGGGACCACCGGTTCCGAGGTAAAGAACCCCGCCACCGTTGGATCGCCGGCCTCCAGATCCGTGAGGAATTCGGCCACGTGCATACCGGACCCACGGGGGCCGGTCTGCATGCTGTCTGTTGCGAAGGGTTGACCCCAGGTGACGAGCATCGCCGCCACGAACACCGCCGATCCTGCGACACCGACCGCGATGGCGGGGCCGAAGATATTGGTGGGATTCTCCCGGTCCCAGTTGCTAAACCACTTGGGTAACATGGCTCACTCTCCTGTCGGGGCGATGCCGCCGAAGTCACTGTACGACCCGTAGGCTTCGTAGCCATAGGCGCCCAGATGTTCGGGGGCGAAGTTGTGTTCCTGGGCCCAGATGAACCAGTTGTCCACGACGGTCCCGGTGAGAAGGATGCCAATACCACCCGTGATGGGGGTCAGGACCGCGAACCACCAGGCCCAACGGTGAATGCCTTCCATCGTGGCATTGAAGCCCATCGTCCAGCGCCAGAACAGCGCCGCCCGCTCGGAGGCCGTGCCACGGTCGACGATCTGCTCCAACTCCCGGTCGCCGCCGAAGCGGGTCACGGCCATGATGGTGCCGCCATGCATCGCGAAGAGCAGGACAGAGCCGTAGAGGAATGCGATCGAAAGCGCGTGGAACGGGTTGTAGTAGAGGTTCCCGTAGCGGATCGAGAAGGCCGTGGTCCAGTCGAGGTGCGGGAAGATGCCGTAGGGCACCGCCTCGCTCCAGGATCCCATCAGGATGGGACGGAACAGGCCAAGGACGAGGAACAGCCAGATCGCGGCCAGGAAGGCCCATGCGATGTGCTTGCCCATCTTGTGCTGGACAGCCAGCAGATAGGTGCGCACCCACCAGGCCATCACCGAGACGAGCAGGAAGAAGCTCGCGATGATGTACCAGCCCCCGTCATTGAGAGGCGGGAAGCTGAGGCCCCATTCCGGTCCCGGCGGTTCCAGCGCCAGCCAAAACAGTTGACGCAGGAACTCGGGGATGGACCATCCCACCTGCGCCAGCATGTTGAAGCCGACGATGAAGAACCACGCAAAGCCGGTGGCGAGGCTGGTGATGCCGGCCCAGCCCAGGTAGATCGGGCCAAGCTGTGCATTGCCCAGCCAGCCGAGCAGGCTGGAATGCGTCGCACCCTTGGTGCGGCCCCCACCCAGCACGTTCTCCTTGAGCTCCATGCCCATCTCGGGCTCGCCCTGAACCTGCACCTGGGTGAAGATGTTCTGGTATTCGAAGTAGGCCATGATTCACTCTCCCCCAATCACGGTGGCGGAGGCTTCGGTGCCGATGGTGGCCATGCCGGTGCTGTCATAGACGACACTCGGTTCGGGCCAGATCGGCAGGTCGAGCCACCAGTTCCACCACTCGGGCCAGCCGGACGTCCAGACCGGGCCGGAAATGATGATGCAGACCGCGCTCCAGAACACCGCCGCAATGGCCAGAAGCAGGCCGAGACGGTGGATACCCAGCGTGCCGATCGAATAGCCGATGAAATCACGGAAGAAGGTATCCTCGTGATCCGGCGTCTTCATCTCCTCACCCTTTTCGGGGTTGGCTGCCGACAGGATCAGGCCACCGTGCAGCGCGAGCGCCAGCGTGGTGGTGAAGAACAACGTCACCGCCAGCATGTGAGCCGGGTTGTAGTGGAAGTGCAGGTAAGCGTAGCCGACATTCGACACCCAATCGAGGTGGCTGAAGATCCCGTACGGGAATCCGTGGCCCCAGGCACCCATCAGAAGCGGGCGGAAGATCACCAGCGTCACATAGGCAAGGATGGCGAAAGCGAAGGCAAAGGGTACGTGATACCCGATCCCCAGCTTGCGGCAGATTTCGACCTCGCGAAGGGCCCAGCTGATGAATGCGCCGGTGGCGCAGATCGTGATGATCTGCCACAGGCCGCCTTCCATCAAAGGCGCCATCCCGAGACCATAACTCAGGTCAGGGGGTGCGATGTTGATCGTCCAGGGGTTGAACGTGCCTTGCATGGCCGCCCCCCAAAGGATCAGAACCGTTCCCAGAACGGCGAAAAATGCTGTCGTGACCCCAAAGAACCCCACGTAGAAAGGGCCCACCCAGAAGTCGAACAGATCGCCGCCGATCAGCGTCCCTCCGCGGACGCGATACTTTTTCTCGAAGCTTAGCAAAGCCATGCGTCTGTCTCCGCGTGTGGCGGCGTGTCCCCGTTACGGTCAGCCGTCAGTTTTTTCGTCGGATCGCCACGGGCGGGCGTAAACCCGCCCGCGGCATTTGTCAGACTCCCGCAAACACGGGACGGGTCCGGCGATCAGCCGCCGAAGCCCGCCGATGCGGCGGCATTTTCCATCCAGTTCAGGCCGGACGAGAGCACCGCGAGGTGAATCATCACAGCCAGAAGGAACAGGAACACACCCTGGGCCACGAACACGCGGCGCGGGTCGAAGATGAGCCAGATCTTGTAGAACTTAGCCATGTTGTCGCTCCTTCCTTAGAACCAGGGGGCCCAGATGTACGTGGCGATATGGGCGACGACGGCAACGGCCGCAAACAGCCAGAGCCCGCTCATATACACCGAATGCAGCTCCTGGGCCTGCTCGTCGGTCAGACCCGTGAAGGACAGGTCGGTATTGTCAGCCATAAACTTTCCTCCGGAACGTTAGACTGATGCCGCGAACCCCGCGGCCGGGCCCCGACAAGGCCTCATTGCCCTGCCGGCATTCCATCCGAACCGCAGCATGGCTACGTCTCGAATGAACTCAGTCTCGGCTCCGGTCGTCACGCCGAGTTTGTCGTGGTGCCTTGCTCTGCCAGCCGGGTCTGAAGCGGCTCTGAACGGCAGGTTTGGCAGTATTCTTCAGGCCGTAAAGATCATCGGTGTGATGATCCGCGCCTGGCTCCAGGCGCGTTTGATCGGCCCTTTGTCGGTCATGCTTCCGGTGCGGATCGCGGCCAGCGCCCAAGTCAGGAGCGCGAGAGGCAACGTCGCCACGAAGATGATCGCGAAGTAGATCATGAACTCCGTTTTGGGCGGCTTGTGCCGCGTACCGGGAGTGTTCGAGGTCATGTCAGTCATTGTGGTCTCCCTCGGTGAACTCGAAGCCGGCGGGCGCAAGCGCCTCGACCGTATTGCGTTGGACACGCTCGGCACCGCTGGCCAGCGCGGCCTTCTCGGCCGCATCGCGCAGCGTCTTGGCCGCGGAAATGCGCGTCAGAATGGGGTGTTCGGCCACGATCCGGTCGAGAAGCGCCTGCGCGTCCTCGTCCCACGGGAAATCGCGGCGGAGTGTCGTCGGCGTCGCCTCGGCGCTGTCCATCTCGCTGCCGAGAGGCAGGATGTGGAAAAGCGCGTCGAACAGGCCGTTGCAGACCTCCTGGATCAGGTAGGTCGCGCCCGCGTAGCCCATGAAGGGCGTTCCGGTAGCCCTGCGGATCGCGGCGCCCGGGAAGCTGGCGGGAATGAAGGCCGGTTTCGGCCCATGCCCCGCGCTCATCTCGGCGAGGTACATCTTCTCGTTGATCGACCCCATCAGCACCAATGGGCGCTTCTGGCTGATCATGGCGCGGACCTGCTCGTTGTCGGTCTTCTTCCCGGCGCAACGCGCCACGGCGAAGGCACAAGGCAGGCCCATGTCGTTTTCGAGGAAGTTGCGCACGCCGCGCGCGTAGGTTTCGTTCGCGACAATGCCGAAGCTGGCCGTGGCGAAGAAGTCCTGCGTGACCGAGCGCCAAAGATCCCAGATCGGCTTGATCGTCGAGTGCTTCTCGCGCTCGATGAAGGGTTCGGGGTCGAGGCCCGTCAACTCGCCCAGCTTGCGCAGGAACTTGGTCGTGCTGTCCACGCCGATGGGCGCTTGCAGGTAGGGCTTGCCGAGCACCTCGGCCAAGCCGCGACCGAACTCGCGATACATCACGATGTTCACGTCGGCATTCACGAGGTTCCGCATCTCGGCCAGGTGGCTGCCCAGCGGCATCACCATGTTGACCTCGCAGCCGATCCCTTCGACCAGGCGGCGGATCTCGTGCAGGTCGGACGGCATGTTGAACGTGCCGTACATCGGCCCGAGGATGTTCACGCGCGGGGCGGCCCCCTCTTCGCGTTTCTTTTCCGGGGGCATCCGGCCCTTGGTCATGCCGAACTCGGTGAAGATCCAGGTCATCGCGCGATCGGCGCTTTCCCATTGGTCTTCGTCGATGGTGCGCGGCAGGAACCGTTGGATGTTCGTGCCCATGGGCGTGACGCCACCGCCGATCATTTCGGCAATCGACCCGGTGACAACGACACTTGGCAGGGCCGGGTCCAGAACGTCCCAGGCCCGCTTCATGGCGCCCTCGGTGCCGTCGCGGCCAAGCTCTTCCTCGCCCAGGCCGGTGGTCACGATGGGCAGCTCATGCGGCGGCAGGCCATCGGTATAATGCAGGACCGATGTCACTGGCAGGTTTTCACAGCCGACAGGGCCGTCAATGATGACCTGAAGGCCCTTCACCGCCGTAAAGGCATAGACCGAACCCCAGTAGCCTCCAGCGCGATCATGATCTTGAATGAGCATCAGATCATCTCCTGCGCTTTGGCCGCACGGGCGAGTTTATCCAGCTTCTTCTGATGCTGGGCACGGTAGTCGGGCCGCAGGTTCGGGGAGCCTTCCCAGATCCCGGCGGTGTCACCCTCGCCCACGCCCTCGAAGAATTCGCGCATGTGATCCATGCGCGCCTTGTTCGCCATGGCGGCGTTCACGACCTGCCCGAGCGACCCGGCACCGGCCGGACCCATCAGCGGACGGGCGGAAATCAGGTTGGTGAAGTAGAGGCTGGGAATACCCAGTTCCTTGCCCTTCTGGACGACCGGGGTCGTGCCGATGGCCAGGTCCGGCTGGATCGCCTCCATCGCGGCGCAGTCGTCTTCGAGGCTGGCGCGGAACTTGATCTTGACGCCCCTGGACTCGAGCCATTCGACATCAGGCGCGGACCACGGCGTTTTCGGGCAGGCGGTTCCAACGTAAGGAACCTCGGCCCCGCTTTCGATCAGCAGTCGTGCGACCAGCAATTCGCTGCCCTCGTAACCCGAGAGCGTGATCGTGCCCTTGATCGGCGCGGCAGAGAGCGCGCCCTTGATCGCGGGCAGGAACGCGTTTTGGGCGGCGGCGACCTTGTCGGCGGCGACGCCATAGGCCTCCCCGATCGCGGCAAGCCAGGCTGCGGTGCCGTCATGCCCGACCGGGGCAGAACCCACGATGGTGCGGCCGGCGGCCTGAAACTCGCGGATGGCGCTGGTGTAGAAGGGGTGGATCGCGGCCACCACCTCGCTATCCAGCGCGGCATAGAGCTCGCGCCACTCACGGCAGGGAACGACCGGACCTGCCGCCAGACCGAGTGGCGCGAGCATCCCTCCGACTCCTATCGGATCCGCAGGGAACATTTCGCCCAACAGCGTAACTGTCGGACGGTCTGATTTACCCGAGACAGGGGCTTGCACTGGGCCGGCCTCCACCTCCTGTCGGGCATAGTTGAGCATCGATCCCGCGAGGACATCCTTGGCCTCGGCATGGGTCGGCACCCCAAAGCCCGGAACGTCGATGCCGACGATCCGAACCCCGTTGATTTCGTCCGGCAACAGCCGGAGCGGCACACCCGATGCGGTGGGCACGCAAAGATTGGTGATCACGATGGCGTCGTAACGCTCGGGATCGGCCATCTCGTGCACGGCATCGCGGATGTCTTCGAAGAGTTTCCCGGTGACCAGCGTCTCGGAATTGAACGGGACGTAGCCGACCGAGCGGCGGGCCCCGTAGAAATGCGACACGAAGGTCAGCCCGTAGACGCAGCAGGCCGACCCGGACAGGATCGTCGCCACACGGCGCATCCGCAGACCGACGCGCAGGCTGCCGAAAGCCGGGCACATCGACTGCGGCTTGTCATGCGGGCCTTGCGGATAGTCGGCAGCATACTGATCGAGGATTTCGGATTTGCCGGCCATGCGGGCGGCTTTTTCCATTTCGGCCGCACCAGCGTGGCAGCCCATCCCGTCCCCCTGAGGCAGAGACGGGACCGCCGCAGCGGCGCGGTCATCGCGGGATTCGCCCCGGATGATCTCGGCCGTGTCGGCGTCGTCGTATCTGATCTCGTCCGTCATGGTCTCAGGCCTCGTCGTAAACGACTTCGAGGGATTTCTTCGGCGTGGCATCCTTGCCGCGCATGTCTTCGTCAGTGGCGGGTTCCAGAACGACACCGGCACCGGTGTCGGACCCGTCGAACAGGGCCAGAAGTTCGTCCTGGCTAAGCGCGGTCGGGCGCATCGGCGGCGCCTTGGCGACGTTTTCGCCCAGCGCGGCGAACAAGTCGCCCCAATGACTCTCGGCGGTGCCGACGATCTGGTAATTCGCGGATTTCTTGCGCAGGTCGTCATCCTGCGGGATCGACGCCAGCACGGGGATGTCCACGGCCTTGGCAAAGGCCTGCGCCTCGCCCGAGCCATCATCCTTGTTGATGACCAGGCCCGCGACGCCGACATTGCCGCCCAGCTTGCGGAAGTATTCCACCGCCGAGCAGACATTGTTGGCCACATACAGCGATTGCAGGTCATTCGAGCCGACCAGGATCACCTTCTGCGCCATGTCGCGCGCGATCGGCAGGCCGAAACCGCCGCAGACCACGTCGCCCAGGAAGTCGAGCAGGACGTAGTCGAAATCCCAATCGTGGAAGCCCAGCTTTTCCAACAGCTCAAAGCCGTGGATGATGCCCCGACCGCCGCAGCCGCGGCCAACCTCGGGACCGCCAAGCTCCATCGCGAAGACACCGCCGCGCTTGAAGCAGACATCGCCGATCTGCACTTCCTCGCCCGCCAGTTTCTTCTGCGTCGAGGTTTCGATGATCGTCGGGCAGGCCTTGCCGCCGAACAGAAGGCTGGTCGTGTCCGATTTCGGGTCGCAGCCGATCAGCAGAACGCGTTTGCCCTGCTCGGCCATCATGTGGCTGAGATTGGCGAGCGTGAAAGACTTGCCGATGCCGCCCTTGCCGTAGATCGCGATGATCTGGGTCTTCTTCGTCGGCTCGGATTGCGGGACTTCCAGCGTGGGTTCCGCCGCCTCGTCCTTCAGCCTCGCGTCATAGTCTTTGAGGTTGGGTACATCGAGGGTCATGCGGCGTTCTCCCAGTTGAGGATCATCTTGAGGCAGGCCGGGTCTTCGAACGCCGTCTGGTAAGCGTTCTCGGCCTCACTCGCGGGCACGGAATGCGTGATAAGATCCGAAAGGCTCAGGGCCCCGTGGGTAATGAGGTCGCGCGTGGCGACAAGGTCATCGCGCGTCCATTCAGCGGCGATGCGGAACCGCGCCTCGCGCAGGAACGCGGGCGGGAACGAAAATTGCAGCGGCTCGGGGTAGAACCCGGCCAGGACGATCTCGCCGCCCTTGGCGAGACGACCGACCAAGGTGTCGAGCAGGCTGGACACGCCCGACGCATCGTAGATGCAACGGTAGTCGCGGCGCTCATCCTCGTCGGGGTGGATGACCTGGTAGCCGGTTGCGCCCTTGGCGCGGTCGGCGTCGATTTCCCAGACGGTGGGCGCCTTGCCGCCTGCGGCCAAGGTCAGCCGCGCAAGCAGGCGTCCGAAAACACCGTGACCCACGATCAGGTCGGGCAGCGTCGTATCGAGACCGGCCACCGCGTGGCGCGCCGTGGCGGCAAGCGCAAGCAGCGCACCTTCCGGGCCCATGCCGGCGTCGATCTTCACAACGCGCTCCGCCGGCGTCACCAGCCGGTTCGATGCGCCACCGAACAGCCCGCGCACATCGCCGTAGCAATTCGCGCCAGGAACAAAGACGGTGTCACCGGGTTTGAAATTCGTGTTCGCGCCGGCCTCGACCACCTCGCCCGCAGCCTCGTAGCCGGGGACGAGAGGGTAGCCCATACCGGGGAACGGCGGCATCTGCCCGGACCAGAAAAGCTTCTCGGTTCCGGTGGAGATGCCCGAGTGGCACACGTCGACCACCAGGTCGTCAACACCCGGGTCGGTCAATGTGACCTGACCGAGTCCGAGGGTCTTGGGACCTTCGAGAATGACGGCGGTGGTGTTCAACTCTGCATTCCCCTTTGGTCGTTCACCAGCATGCGGGCAGAGAATCCCCGAGCTAGTGATTTGGTAGGTGTAAGTTTAACCTGACACTCTGTATTGTCAATGAGAATGGACATAGGCGTCAGGCTTTCTTTACAGCTTCCTGGCCGTGACAAGCCCGGTGATGAACGGGCGCGAGGTCCGATGCGGTTTGGCTTCTGAAAATCCTGCATCCTCAAGGAGTTGCGCGATTTCCTGCGCGCTACGGGCGCGGCCCGTGCGCATCGCCATGCAATAGATCGCGAAATAGGCGTCGCCCGCGCGTTCGGGCTGCGCGCCGCCTGACATCGGCTCGGCGACGATGACACGACCGCCCTCGGGCAAGGTCTCATGCACTTTGCTCAGAAGGTTTCGGACGGTTTCGTCGGAATGATCGTACAGAACACGGATCAGGCTGATGGCATCCGCGCCCTGCGGAAGCGGATCGGAGCGAAAGCTGCCGCCCGTGATCTGGGTGCGACCAGTCAGACCATTTTGTTCGAACCGGGTGCGCGCCCCCTCGGCGACAACCGGCAGATCGAAGAGGTGCAGGTTGAGCTTGGGATAGGCGAGGCCCACAGCCGTGAGAAACGCCCCCGTTCCGCCGCCGACATCCAGAAGCGTGTCCACGTCTGACAGATCGAGATGGCGCAACGCCTCTTCCGCGACGAGGGTCTGACTTTCGGCCATAAGGTCGGAATAGGTCTGCGCCGTATCGGGGTCGAGCGGGCCGGTGGCACCGAAGACGTAGGGCCAGAAATCGGCCAGCTCGGTCGTCGACCCGTCGCGGAAAAACGCAACCGGGTCAGCTAGATCGCGATAAAGTACGTCATGGTGCAGGATCATCTGCGCCAGCCCCGGAATGCCCGGCAGGGCCGCACCCAGCCGGCCCAGCGCGTAGCGGCCATTCCGGGTGCGCTTCATCAGGCCGAGTGACGTGGCCGCCTGGCACAGCACGCGCATACGTTCGACCGGTACCTCGGTCCGCAGGGCGAGATCTTCGACCGTCCGCGGCGCGGCAGCCAAATGCGAGGGGAGCTCAAGTGCCACGAAAGCCTGCAGGACCTGTGCGTGAATGAACCCGGCCACGAGGTCGAACAACGCCTCGCCATCCTTGCGCGCGACCCGCGCGGCAAAAGGCGTCCGGGCCGCCCATTTGTGGAATTTCCGGGAACGCAGCAGCGCCATGCGCCAGCCGTAGACGCGGTCGCTCAGGCGTGGCCGCGACAGGTTCGTCTGGTCCGCGGCTGCCATGGTCTCACACCGTTTGTCGGGCGGGCACGACCGGGGTCAGGCGTTCGGCCGTCTTGCGCACCATTTCGCACAACGCCGCTTCGCCGGGACAGGACGGGATCGAGGCGATCGCCCCGGACAGGATATCTTCCAACCGCCGGATCGCACCCCTGACGCCAAGCTCGGACACCGCGTTCGGACGGCCATTGATCTCGTCCTGCATCGCGGGCTTGCCGAGCGTCTCTTCATCGTAGAGCGCGTCGCGCAAATCGTCGGCCACCTGGAACGCTTCGCCGATCCGGGCGCCAAGCTCGGTCCAGGCGTCATGCTCTTCCCCGGCGGCGGCGGCGCCCATGCGGGTCGCGGCGGTGAACAGCGCGCCGGTCTTGGCCTTGTGATAGGCGGAAAGGTCGATCTTGTCCTCGCTCTCCCAGCCCTGGCCGGCGCAGATGCCACCGGGCATGCCGGTCGACTCGGCAAGGATGCGGATCAGCTTGATGGCACGGGCGGGGTCGGTGTCGGCGGCGCGGGCCAGAACGTCGAACGCCGCGATGATCAGCGAATCGCCGGTCAAAAGCGCCAGCGGCTCGGAATAGGCGAGATGAACGGTCGGCTTGCCCCGGCGTGTCGCAGCATTGTCGAAACACGGCATGTCGTCATGGACGAGGCTGGCGCAGTGGATGAGTTCAATCGCGGTCGCGGCGGCGTCGGAGATGGCGGGCTTGTCATCGCCACAGGCCATGGCGACCGACAGGCAGATCGTCGGGCGAATGCGCGCCCCACCCGGGGTGACGGCGTAATCGAGGGCCGAGGCCAGTTTCGGAGGTGCGGCGCGGTCGGCGCCCTGCGCCGTGGCGATGGCGGCGGTAATGGCCTGCTCGATCCTGTGATTCAGCGGCATGGCTCCCCCGTAAGGCTCGATTCTATAATGAACATGTCTGGTGTAAATTAGACTGGACATATTCATCCAAGCTGTCAACAATAACTGACACTTTCCTCGGAGGCTTTCTTGGCCGAACGATCCGACCGAATTCCAACCGCCATCGTGATCGGCGCCGGCATCGGCGGGCTGTCGGCTGCGCTGCGGCTGGCCCATGCGGGCCTCGCGGTCGAGCTTGTCGATATGGGCCAGGGTCCCGGCGGCAAGATGCGCACGCGCGACTCGGTCGCCGGGCCGATCGATATCGGCCCTACCGTCATGACGATGCGGCATGTTTTCGAAGAGCTTTTCGAAAGCGTCGGGGAGCGGCTGGATCAGCATGTCACGCTTCAACCCGACACGATCCTTGCCCGCCATTGGTGGCGGGATGGATCAACGCTCGACCTGCATCACGACCCGGATTTAAGCGCCAAGGCCGTTCGCGACTTTGCCGGTGCAAAGGCCGAAGGTGAGTTCAGGCGCTTCACCGACAAGGCCCGCCGCCTGTTCGAGGCGTTCGAAGCCCCCATCATGGAGTCCCCTGCCCCGCGCCTTGGCCCGCTCACCGCGCATGTCATGAAACACCCGGGCCTGATCCCCGCGATGGCCCCCGGGCTGAACCTGGCCCGCAGTCTTGCGCTGCAATTCAGCGACCCGCGCTTGCAGCAGTTGTTCGGACGCTACGCCACCTATGTCGGCGGCTCCCCTTATCAAAGCCCTGCCGTCCTCGGGCTGATCTGGCATTCCGAGGCGCGTGGCGTCTGGAGCATCGAGGGTGGAACGAGCGCCCTGGCGCAGGCCGTCTATCGCCTTGCGAAGGATCGCGGCGCGCGCTTCAGCTTCGGTGTGCGTGCCGAACGGATCGAGAGACAGGGGTCGCGCGCCCATGCCGTCCACCTGTCGGATGGGCGCAAGCTGACGGCGGATATGATCCTGTTCAACGGCGATCCGAAGGCGCTGAGCGACGGGTTGCTCGGCCCGGCGGTCCGCAACCTTTTGCCAGCGACCGCGACAACCCCGCGTAGCCTGTCGGCCTTTGTCTGGGGCTTCGCGGCCGAACCCTATGGCGTGGAGCTGACCCATCACAACGTCTTCTTCTGCGAAGACCCGCGCGTCGAATTCGGCGATATCGCGAAGGGTCAGATGCCGCGCGATGCGACACTCTATATCTGCGCACAGGATCGCGGCGGGGATACCCGCCCAAGCGGGCCGGAACGGTTCGAGATCATCATGAACGGCCCCGCGGGCCACCAGGCCACGGCGGAGGAGGAGCACCAATGCCGAACACATACGTTCGAGACCTTGGCGAGGATGGGTCTGACCTTTTCCCCGAGGCCCGACCTGTCCAAGCTGACGACGCCGGCCCGCTTCGCGAAGGCCTTTCCGGGGTCGGACGGTTCCCTCTACGGGCGGAGCCCGCATGGAATGATGGCGACGTTCCAGCGGCCGACCGCGCGGACGGCCCTTCCGGGGCTGTACCTGTGCGGGGGCGGAACGCATCCGGGGGCGGGCATCCCGATGGCCTGCCTCTCCGGCAAGCACGCGGCCGAGACGATCTTGAGCGACCTTGCTTCGACATCGACGTCCCCAGCGACGGCTACGCGTGGTGGTATCTCGACGGGATCAGCGACGATGGCGAACGCGCCATCTCGATCATCGGCTTCATAGGCTCGGTCTTTTCGCCCTGGTATCGCTGGTCGGGCCGCAAGGACCCGGCAAACCACTGTTGCCTCAATGTCGTGACCTATGGGCGCGGCGGGCGCTGGACGATGACCGATCGCGGCTCCGAGGCGCTTGGCCTGTCGCGCGACCGGCTTCAGATCGGCCCCTCGGCGATGGTGTGGGAGGACGACAAGCTGATTGTCGAGATCGACGAGCTGTCGACGCCCCACGCCCAGAAATTGCAGGGCCGGGTCATCGTGCGGCCCTCGGCCCTGACCAGCGTTGAGTTGCCCCTGACCGATTGCGGCACGCATATCTGGCGGCCCTTCGCCCCCAAGGCGGATATCGAGGTGCAGTTGAACCGGCCCGGCTGGACATGGTCGGGACATGGCTATTTCGATGCGAATTTCGGCACCCGCGCGCTGGAGGCCGATTTCAACTACTGGACCTGGGGGCGGTTTCCCCTGTCCGACGGCGCGGCCTGTTTCTACGACGCCACGCGCCGGGACGGGTCGGATCTGGCCGTGGCCATCGGGTTTGGCGAGGATGGCACGCCCCGCCCTATCGAGATGCCGCCCAAGGCCACCCTGCCCCGCCCCTTCTGGCAGGTCCGCCGCGAAACCCGGGCCGATCACGGCTACACCCCGCGGCAGGTCAAGCCGATGCTGGATGCCCCCTTCTACAACCGCTCGGCGGTGCAAACGAAAATCAACGGAGAGGAAACCGTCGGCGTGCACGAGGCGCTGGACCTCGACCGGTTCCGCGGCCCGTGGCTGATGCCGATGCTGGCCGTCCGCGTGCCGCGCCGCCGCCGATGGCCCGGCGGTCTGGGCAACTGACGGGGCGCCTGCGGTTGTCCCTCGGGGTTCCCCTCTCCATATAGGCCCAAAGAAACGGAGGCCCCATGGCAGAGAATGAGTTTCCCGGTTGGCATGGCACCACCATCGTCGGCATCCGCAAGGGTGACGAGGTCGTCGTCGCAGGCGATGGGCAGGTCAGCCTTGGACAGACGGTCATCAAGGGCACGGCGCGCAAGGTGCGCCGCCTCAGCCCCGGTGGCTATGACGTTGTCGCCGGGTTCGCCGGGTCGACCGCCGATGCCTTCACGCTTCTGGAACGGCTGGAATCCAAGCTGGAGGCGACGCCGGGACAGCTGCAACGCGCCAGCGTGGAACTTGCCAAGGACTGGCGCACCGACAAGTACCTTCAGAAACTCGAAGCCATGCTGATCGTGACCGATGGCAGCGAGTTGTACGTCATCACCGGCGCGGGTGACGTTCTGGAACCGGAATACGGGATCGCGGCCATCGGGTCGGGCGGCAACTATGCGCTGGCCGCCGCGCGCGCGCTGATCGACACCGATGCCGACGCCGAAACCATCGCGCGCAAGGCCATGGGCATCGCCGCCGATATCTGTGTCTACACCAACGGCAACCTGACCGTGGAGCGGATCGGCAAATGACCGAGATCACCCGCGACGACCTGCGCGCCGCGGTGGCGTCCGGCATGCTGACCGAAGCTCAGGCCGCGGGGGTGATTGTCCTGTCCGAGGAACGCGCGGGTGCGCGGGCACGGCGAAGCGGCCTCGATGAACCGTTCGAACTGTTCAAAGGCTTCAACGAGATCTTTATCGTCGTGGGCCTCGTCATCCTGTTCGCGGGCTGGATGGGGGTGACGGGTCTCAGCCTTCTATCGATCAACAGCGGCTATCTGCTGGGGATGCTCTATTCCGGGATCGCCTTTGGCCTGATCGCGCTGCTTGCGCGGTACTTCACGCTCACGCGCCGCATGGTCGCCCCCTCGATCGCACTAGCCATCATGTTCGGCATCTCGGCCGGGCAATTCGGGCTGTCCGTAGCCGCCGCGATGGACGCGCAGTTTCAGGGCACCATCACCATCGCCGCCGCTTGCGCGGGGGTCATGCTGTCGCTCTATTACTATTTCTTCCGAGTGCCCTTCACAGTCGCATTGATCGCGCTCAGCGTCTTTGGCGTCGCCTTCGGGCTGGCCACGATGGGCGGCGCGGTGCCGTCGTCGCCGCAGGATATCTTCCTTCTCTCCGCCGATGGTCCCTTTGCGCTGCTCACGATCCTTCTGGGCATCGTCGGCCTGATCGTTGCCCTGAGGTTCGACATGAGCGACCCGCATCGCGTCACCCGGCGCGCGGCCTCGGGGTTCTGGCTGCATGTCATCGCGGCTCCGGCCATCGTGAACACCGTCGCACTGACCCTGTTCGAGCAAGGCAGCCTTACGGCGCGGCTTGTCCTTGTCGCCTTCGTTGCGCTCATGGCTCTTTTCGCCATCATCATCGACCGCCGGTCCTTCCTCGTGTCCGGCGTGGGCTACATCGTGGCGCTCTCCATCACGGTGATCGAGGGCAACGCCTTTTTCGTCATCCTGTTACTGGGTGCCGGCCTCGTCTTTCTGGGCGCGCAATGGGAGGCCCTGCGCGGCGCCCTGATGCGCGGCCTACCCGCCTTTCCGGGCAAGACCGGCCTCCCACCCTGGACCATTCCGACCCCTGAGGAGCAGAGATCGTGACCGACCTGACCCCCCGCGAAATCGTGTCCGAACTGGACCGCTTCATCATCGGCCAGAAGGACGCCAAGCGCGCTGTCGCCGTGGCCTTGCGCAACCGCTGGCGGCGCAAACAATTGGGCGATGACCTGCGCGACGAGGTGTACCCCAAGAACATCCTGATGATCGGCCCCACCGGCGTCGGCAAGACCGAGATCTCGCGCCGCCTCGCCAAGCTGGCCCGCGCGCCCTTCATCAAGGTCGAGGCCACGAAATACACCGAAGTCGGGTATGTCGGCCGCGACGTGGAACAGATCATCCGTGACCTTGTCGATGCCGCGCAGATCATGGTCCGCGAATACATGCGCGAAGAGGTCAAGGCCAAGGCCCACGAGGCCGCCGAAGACCGTGTGATCGAGGCACTCGCCGGGACGGATGCACGCGAGCAAACGCGCGAAATGTTCCGCAAGAAGCTGCGCAGCGGCGAGTTGGACGACACGATCATCGAGCTTGAGGTCGCCGAGAATTCCAACCCGATGCCGATGTTCGAAATCCCCGGCCAGCCCGGCATGGGCGGGGCCGGCGGCATGATGAACCTTGGCGATATCTTCGGCAAAGCCTTCGGTGGCCGGACCGTGAAACGCCGCATGACCGTCGCCGCCAGCTATGACACCCTGATCGAGGAAGAGGCCGACAAGCTGCTGGACCAGGAGGCCGTCACCAAGGAGGCCGTGCGCGCCGTTGAACAGAACGGCATCGTCTTCATCGACGAGATCGACAAGGTCGCGGCCCGCCAAGACGTGCGCGGCGGCGATGTCAGCCGCGAAGGCGTGCAACGCGACCTTCTTCCGCTGATCGAGGGCACGACCGTGTCCACCAAGCACGGCCCGGTGAAAACCGACCATATTCTCTTCATCGCCTCGGGCGCGTTCCACATCGCGAAACCCTCGGACCTGTTGCCCGAACTTCAGGGCCGCCTGCCGATCCGGGTGAACCTGCGTGGGCTTACGGAAGAGGATTTCGTGCGCATCCTGACGGAAACCGATAACGCCCTGACGCGGCAATATTCGGCCCTGATGCAAACCGAAGAGGTCACCGTGACCTTCTCGGATGACGGGATTGCGGCGCTCGCCCGGATCGCGGCACAGGTGAACGACACGGTCGAAAACATCGGCGCTCGGCGGCTCTACACCGTCATGGAACGCGTTTTCGAAGAGCTTAGCTTCACCGCGCCGGATCGAGGTGGCGAGACGATCACGGTCGACGCAAATTTCGTGGAAGAGAACCTTGGCGAATTGACGCGCAGTACCGATCTTAGCCGTTACGTGTTGTAGGTTTGTGCTAGGGTAGGGCCATGCGGCGGCAGTTGTTTATCGTTATCTCGCTTTGCGTCGTCCTTGTTGGGTGCGCGGGCCGTTCCGTCGTGCAATTGGTGCCCGAATTTGCTGGCATCGGGGATAACGAACTGGTCTTCGTCGCCAGCACCCGCGAATACCTCGACGGTGAGTTTACCAATCAACGCCTCGAAGGGCTGGACTACCTGCGCTTTGACGTCAGCGTCCCGCCTGAGCGAGAGCTTGGCGCGGTCGAGCCGGGCCGCAGTGGCACGCCCGATCCGGCTACGGAGTTCCTTACAACTTCGGCGGATCGGTTGGGAAACAGGTCTAATTTCCGCTCGGCCATCGCGGCCGAACTGGCACGACGTCCCGCCAACCAGCGTGAAGTCATGCTGTTCGTGCATGGCTACAACACGACCTTTGCCGATGGGCTGTATCGCACGGCCCAGATCCGGCACGACTACGATATTCCTGTGGTCCCGGTGCATTACGCGTGGTCCAGCGCCGGGAGCGTCCTGGGATATGCCTATGACCGCGACAGCGTCCTCTTTGCGCGCGACGGTCTGGAACAGGTGATTACCGAAATCACCTCCATCCCCGGGGCCGAACTGGTCCTTGTTGCCCATTCGCTGGGATCCAGCATGACGATGGAGGTCTTACGCCAGCTCAGCATCGGCAATCGACGCGACGTTCTGGACCGGATCGCGGGCGTGATCCTGTTGTCACCCGATGTGGATATCAACGTGTTCCGCACACAGGCCCGTCGGATCGGGGACCTGCCGCAACCCTTCTTCATCTTCACCTCGCGGCGTGACAGGGCGCTGCAATTGTCGGCGCTGATCACCGGGCAGCGCAATCGCCTGGGCACCCTGGGCACCGCCGACGATGTTTCTGAATTTGACGTGACCCTGATCGATGTGTCGCAGTTCCGCGGTGGCGAGAATGACACGATGAACCATTTCACCGCAGCATCCTCGCCCGCGATGGTGGAACTGCTCAGCCAGGTGAGCTTGGTCAATTCGTCGCTTGAAAACGACCCGACGCAGCAACTCGACCTGTTCCAAGGGACGATTCTGACGGTCAGCAACGCGACCCAGATTATCCTCGCGCCGCAGGAGCTTCTGCCCTAACCGCGCCGCTTGAGATAGACGTAATAGGCCCCGCTTCCGCCGTGCCGTTGGTGCGCCTCACGGATATCGAGAACCATGGCGCCCAGCGGTGGCGCATGGAGCCAGCCGGGAACCTGCTGCCGCAAGACACCGCGCCGGATCGGGATCGGCCCGTCGCCGCTATCGCCCTCGCCACCACGGCCTTTGCCGGTAATCACCAGCACCAGCCTGTGACCGGCATCGAAACTGTCGATGATGAAATGAACCAGCGCCGGATGGGCCTGCGCCAAGGTCATGCCGTGCAGGTCGATGCGCGCCTCGGGCTTCAACTTGCCGCGCAGCATCTTGCGATGCGTTCCATGATCCATCCGCACGGGGGCCGATGCGATCCGGTTCGACAGGTCATCGCCAGGATGATGCGTGACGTGGGTCGGCGTATGAACCTTTTCCCCGATCATGAAGGCGCGCAGGCGCGACGCGGCGTCGGGTTGCGGGGTCGTCACTGGCTTGGGCTTGTCGGGATCAGCCGAACGCTCACCCGTCGGCTTGCGCGTATGCATCGGCTTTGTCGTGCGCGCCACCCGTGCCCAAAGCTCTCGCTCCTCGGGGGATAGACCCTTTTTTCCCTTGCGCCGCATCGGTCAGGCATCTGGGACGCGGCGATGCGCCTCTTCGATGGGAAGCAGAACGATCATCCGCCCCGGATCGCGGATCGTGCCCGCCGCCTCTCCCGCGTCATCCCCGAAGCCGAAAAAGATATCGGCGCGCTGTGCACCGCGGATTGCACCACCGGTATCTTGGGCAACCATCAGGCGACGCATCGGACCTTCGCCATCCTTCTCGATCCAGACCGGCGCGCCAAGTGGCGTGTAACGGGGATCGACCGCGATTGTCCTCAGCGGCGTGATCGAGCGGTTCATCGCCCCGAGCGGGCCAAGAGACGGGTCTTCGATCTCGACCTCGCGGAAAAACACGTAGGATGGGTTGTGGTGCATCAACTCCCGCCCAGCGGCGGGATTGCGTCGCACCCAGTTCTGGATCACCTGCGCCGAGACCTGGTGCGCCTCGTAGATCCCGCGGCGGACCAGTTCGCGCCCAATGGACCTGTATTCGTGCCCGTTGCGCCCACCATAGCCTACGCGGATCACGCGGCCATCGCTCATCCGGATACGACCAGAACCCTGGATCTGAAGGAAAAACAACTCCACCGGGTCATCGACCCACGCGATCTCAAGGCCGCGTCCTTCCAGAACGCCGCTTTCCTCGATTTCTTCGCGGCTGAGCCATTGTCCGGTGACTTCGGGCGGCATGCGGTACACGGGATAGCGATACCGCGCCGTGCGCCGCATCGATCCTTCCAACTCCGGCTCGAAGTAGCCGGTGAACAGCGCGGGCGTATCACCCCCGATCAGAACCGGGCGGAACAGCAATTCGAAAAAGGTGCGCGCGTCGCTGCTCGTTTCCGCCATGGCGCAAATCGGTGCCCAGTCCTCGCCGTCGATATCGCGGCAGGTGGACAGGAACGTGGAAAGGGCCGCGGCGTGATCATCCTCGGCCCATCCATCGAGATCGGAGAATTGCAGCAAGCGGACCGGTTCGTCAGCCACCGCTGACCCCGGATACAGGACCAGCGCAAAGATCGTGGCCAGAAAACCGCCGCGCCACCCCATGGATCATCCGTCGGTGGCCACCAGAACCCAGTTCGGGTCATCCCGGCCCATGGTCCGCGCGAAGGTCCAGACATCGCGCTGCCGCTTGATTTCGCCCGGATCGCCTTCAATCGTCTCGCCCGCGGCGTTTTTCACGACCGAGGTCAATTCGCCCACGAACCGCACGGTGATCTCGGCTTCCTGCGTGCCCCGATCGTAGGTCGCATCCTGCAAGGCCAGCTCGCGAACGCCGACAAACTCGGCCTCGATGTGCAGCCCCTGTTCTTCGCGCTGACGGATCACGGTTTCAAAGGTTTCGAGCACATCATCGGCCAAGAACGGGCGCAGGTCATCCACATCGCCCCGTTCGAAGGCCATCAGGATCATCTCGTATGCGCCACGCGCGCCGTGCAGGAACTCCTGCACGCTGAAGCCCGGCTCGGCCAGTTTCATCGCGGCCAGTGCCTTGGCGGCGTCGCTGCCATCTTCCACATGGTCGATGATGTCGTTGTCGGGTCCGCCTTCGATCACTTCGAAATCACGGCGCGGCTCGCGTGCCATGGGTTGCGGACGGGCCGGTGGTTTCTCAAACCCCTCCCGAGTGCCCAGAACACTTCGCAAACGCAGGATCAGGAAGATCGCGATTCCTGCGAGAACCAGCAGGGACAGGAGAGAGGAGTTCATGCTCGGGTACCTTTCGCGGCGGTCGGCGGTCTTACATCGAGGATCGCAAGGCACATATGTAAGGTACGGGGTGGGTCAAGTCCATCTTCGGGCCCCGAATACCGGGTGTCAAAGACGCGCAGTCGAGCGGAGCAAGACCAATGTGGCTATTTTTACTCTTCCTTGCGGTTCCCCTGATCGAGATCGCCCTGTTCATACAGGTCGGTGGATTGATCGGGCTTGGACCGACCCTGTTGATCGTGGTGTTGACCGCGATTGCCGGGACGGCTCTGGTTCGGTCGCAAGGGGCGCAGGCCTTGCAGGGCTTGCGCAACAGCTTCGATGAGTTGCGCGACCCCACCGAACCGTTGGCCCATGGCGCGATGATCCTGTTTTCCGGCGCACTTCTGCTGACGCCGGGGTTTTTCACGGACGCGGTCGGTTTTGCCCTGCTCATCCCGGGATTCCGCAACCTCGTCCTGCGCGAATTGCGAAAACGGATCGAGGTGCAGTCGATGGTTCGCACCGAACGCGGCTGGCAAGAGACCCGCGATGACGTGATCGATGGTGACTACACGGTTGAGGATACTCCGCCACGCTCCGGGCCGTCCGGTTGGACACAGCATTGAGGCTTTCGTTCGCGCCTGATAGATCAGCGTCAAACACGATTTGAAGGAGGCTGACATGGCCCAAGACGAAACCGGCGCGGCCCCCGCGCAAAGCAACGGCGCGCAACAACAACCGACCCTGCCGAAGATGCAGATTCTCGGCCAGTTCGTGCGCGATCTGTCGTTCGAGAACATCGCCGCGCAGAAATCGACCCAGTCGCAGCTTCAGCCCGACATCCAGGTTCAGGTCGCCATGGACGCGCGCAAGCGCTCCACCGAGAACCAGTACGACGTCATCATGAAGCTGAAGATCGAAAGCAAGACGAAGGGCGACACGCCCGAGCCGATCTTCCTGCTGGAAATCGAGTATGGCGGCATCTTCAGCATCGAGAACGTGGCCGAAGAACAGCTGCACCCCTTCCTGCTGATCGAATGCCCGCGGATGCTGTTCCCCTTCGTGCGCCGGATCGTCTCCGACGTCACGCGCGACGGTGGCTTCCCGCCGCTGAACCTCGACCAGATGGATTTCGTGGCGCTCTACCGTCAGCAACTGGCCCAGCGCCAAGCGGCGCAGCAGAAAGCCGACGCCTGACGACAGGATCTAGGCGAAGCGGGCCCAAATGGCCGCTTCGCCCAGTTCCTCGATAAATTCCGCGTGGGCCACACGCTCTTCCTCGGTGACTTTCGAGGGCAGGGGCGTTGGACGCGGACGCGGGCGCCACGTTTCATCCGTGGCGCTTTGCTTTTGGCGGCGCTCGGTCGGCGCAAGGGCAAAGTCCGGTTGCTTGCCGCCCGTCAACTCCAGGTACACTTCAGCCAGGATTTCGGAGTCGAGCAGCGCGCCATGCTTTTCACGCATGGAATTGTCGATCCCGAAGCGGCGGCACAGCGCGTCCAGCGAGGCCGGAGAGCCAGGAAAACGTTTGCGCGCGATAAGCAACGTGTCGATCGCCTGTTCCGAGGGGAGGGTCGGCAAACCCGCCCATTCCAGTTCGGCGTTGAGAAAACGCATGTCGAAACTGGCGTTATGAATGACCATCTTCGCATCGCCGACGAAGTCGCGAAACTCTTGCGCGATCAGCTTGAAAACAGGTTTGTCAGACAGGAATTCATCGCCAAGCCCGTGAACATCGAAGGCTTCCTGCGGCATGTCACGTTCAGGGTTGATGTATTGGTGATAGGTCTGCCCCGTGGGGACCTGGTTCCACAATTCGACGGCCCCGATCTCGACGATCCGGTGGCGGGGATTGTCGAACGGGTCAAGGCCGGTCGTCTCGGTGTCGAGGACGATCTCACGCATTAGTGTCTCCAGAATACTTCGACACAATATCTGCCACGGCTGCACGAGCGTCTTCAAGCGTATCGGTGCGAATGACGTGATCCGCGCGCGCGCGTTTTTCCGCGTCCGGCATCTGCCGGGCGCGGATGGTTTCAAATTGCTCCGCCGTCATGCCGGGACGGTCGAGCACGCGCCGTCGCTGCTCTGCTTCATCCGTGCTGACCACGACCACGGCATCGACCATCCCCTGGCCGCCGGTCTCGAACAGAAGAGGGATGTCCAGCACCACCAAGTTGTCAGCCTTATGCGCCTCGAGGAATGATTTACGATCCTCGGCGACGAGGGGGTGAACGATTTTTTCGATCCTGTTCAGCAGTTCAGGGTCTTTTTTGATCTCGGTTTTCAGAACGGTTCGGTCAACTTCGCCCCTAACCACGGCAGCCGGCACAAGGCCGGATAGGGGGGCAACGGCTGCCCCGCCCGTGCTGTAGAGACGATGAACCGCGGCGTCAGCGTCCCAAACCGGGATACCGAGGTCTCGGAACATCTGCGCGGTGGTGGATTTTCCCATCCCGATGGAGCCTGTCAGGCCAAGTTTGACGGTCATGCGCCAAGCACCGCTGCCCTCAAGTCGTCATCGACCAACGGGGTATAGCTGAACCAACGCTCAAAACCGGGCACGGCCTGGTGCAAAAGCATACCCAAGCCATCCACCGTCTCGCATCCGCGGGAAGCGGCCTCTTCCAAAAGGGCGGTTCGCAAGGGCGCGTAGACAATGTCGGAAACGACGGTCGGCGGCCGCAAGCGCGACAGGTCGATCGTCAGGGGCGGCTGGCCATCCATTCCCAGCGAGGTCGTGTTCACGATCAGGGACGCATCGCCGACCAGATCGGGGATCATCGTCCAATCCACGGGAGAGACTCGCGCGCCGAATTGATCCTTCAACGCATCGGCGCGGGCCCTCGTCCGGTTGGCCACGTAAACCACCGGCGCACCATCCGAGAGGAGCGCCCAGACGATCGCCTTGGCGGCGCCCCCGCTGCCCAGCACAAGCGCCGGACCGGCAGAGGCCGTCCATCCCGGCAGGCTTTGCCGGATGCTACCCAGAAATCCCATGCCATCGGTGTTGTCGGCCTGAATACCGCCAGCGGCGGTGAAGGTCAGCGTATTTGCCGCCCCGATCAGCGCGGCGCGGTCGGTCACGGAATCGGCTAGCGTCAGCACATGTTCCTTGTGCGGGATGGTCACGTTCACACCCACGAACCCCATCCGAGGGAGGGTGCGCAGAACCTCGGCCAGATCGGCATGGTTGACTTCGAGCGGAACGTAATGGCCGCGCAATCCGTAGCGCGACAGCCAATGGCCGTGCAGCCGGGGCGAGAGGCTATGGGCAACGGGGTCGCCGATGACACCGGCAAGCGGGATTTTCGGACGGGCCATCAGCTGATCCAACCTTTCAGTCTCAGGAACGACAGAAGCTCTAACAGGGGCAATCCAAGCACGGAGAACCAATCACCGTCCATGCGCGAGAAGAGCTGTGCGCCAAGTTTTTCGGCCTGGTACGCGCCAACGGACGACGACACCTCGGGCCAGGCGCGGTCGAGATAGCGGTCGATCTGCTCTGCGGTGAGGGGGTGCATTGTCATGCGGACTTCGCCCACGTGGCGCCAAACGGGTGCGCCATCCTCGTAGATCACGGCTGCGGACAGGAGGCGATGTTGACGGCCGCTCAACTCGGCCAGATGCGCAGCGGCCTCTTCGCGGGTGTCGGCCTTGCCGAAAATGCGGCCCTTGAGCTCCAGCACCTGGTCACTGGCCAGCACACAGGGCGATGCGAACTTTTCGACCGCCTTGCGGGCTTTGAATTCAGCCAGGGTATCGGCCACATCGCGCGGCGTCGCGCCTTCGGCCTCTAGCGCGGAACGAATCCCGACTTCATCGATTCGAACCGGGCGGACATCGACGCTGACCCCGGCATTTTCGAGCATCTGGCGGCGGATCTCGGACCCCGAGGCGAGTACAAGGTCAGCCATGTGACGAAAACTCCTTGGGACAGATGTGTTGAAAACCACCGGAGCAGGGCCGGGGATGAAAAAGGACAGAGGGGACAGAACGGCGCCTGGTGCTGTTTTCTGCCCGGTCCTCCGGTCTGATACCAGTGTTTTTCCCCGGGGACAGGGTTTGTTCAAGACGGTTGGGGAGATCGCAGTCATCCAAGTATTTCCGGAATTTTTCCACAGCTTGATGCAAAGCCGGATGTTCCATAACCAATTGATAAACATTCATAATTTGAGTTCTCCCGCGTTTCTACAGACGCGAAGCGATAGTATTCAGTGCTCGAGTTGGCGTGTGTATGAACGGTTCGAAAGCGAGTTTTTCGGCTTATCACCGGTCCTACAACCTTCTACTTACTTTAAAATTCTTTCTTTTTATTTAAGAAGAGGGCGATCAGCGCCGGGAATTGACTTTCGAGCAGGAACCCCATAGCTGAACAGCCAAGCCATCGTCCGATGGTGGATATTCCATAGAACATGACCGTCCCCGTGCCCCGCAACCTGGCGGCACGTGTGCAGACGAATGGTGATCCTTCCCATGAGTGAAAACATCCTGCGCCTGGCAGACCTGAAAGCGAAATCCCCCAAAGACCTTCTGTCCATGGCAGAAGAGCTGGAGATCGAGAACGCCTCGACCATGCGCAAAGGCGACATGATGTTCGAGATCCTGCGCGAACGGGCCGATGAAGGCTGGGAAATCGCGGGTGACGGGGTTTTGGAAGTCTTGCAGGACGGGTTCGGCTTCCTGCGCAGCCCCGAAGCGAACTATCTGCCGGGCCCTGACGATATCTATGTGTCGCCGGACATGATCCGTCAGCACAGTCTGCGCACCGGCGATACCGTTGAAGGCGTGATCGCTGCTCCGCGCGAGAACGAGCGTTATTTCGCGCTGACCGATGTGTCGAAGATCAATTTCGGAGAGCCACAGAAGGCCAAGCACAAGATCGCCTTCGACAACCTCACGCCGCTTTATCCGAACGAGCGGCTGAAGATGGAAATCGAAGATCCGACGATCAAGGATCGGTCCGCCCGGATCATCGACCTGGTTGCACCCATCGGGAAAGGCCAGCGTGCCTTGATCGTCGCGCCGCCGCGGACGGGTAAGACGGTTCTGTTGCAGAATATCGCGCATTCGATCGAGACCAATCACCCCGAATGCTACCTGATCGTTCTGCTGATCGATGAACGGCCCGAGGAAGTGACCGACATGCAGCGGTCGGTGAAGGGGGAGGTGATTTCCTCGACCTTCGACGAACCTGCAACGCGGCACGTGGCCGTTTCCGATATGGTGATCGAAAAGGCCAAGCGGCTGGTCGAACACAAGCGTGACGTTGTGATCCTGCTCGATTCGATTACCCGCCTGGGTCGTGCGTTCAACACGGTCGTGCCGTCCTCGGGCAAGGTTCTGACTGGCGGTGTGGATGCCAACGCCCTGCAACGCCCGAAGCGGTTCTTCGGTGCCGCGCGGAATATCGAAGAGGGTGGGTCGCTGACCATCATCGCCACGGCGCTGATCGATACCGGCAGCCGGATGGACGAGGTCATCTTCGAAGAATTCAAGGGCACCGGTAACTCGGAAATCGTGCTGGACCGCAAGGTGGCCGACAAGCGGGTGTACCCGGCGATGGACATCCTCAAATCCGGCACGCGGAAAGAGGACCTGCTGGTCGACAAGGGCGATCTGCAGAAAACCTTTGTTCTGCGGCGGATCCTGAACCCGATGGGCACGACGGATGCGATCGAGTTCCTGTTGTCCAAGTTGAAACAGACGAAGACAAATTCCGAGTTCTTCGACTCGATGAACACCTGATCCAGGGGAGTCGGCCATGAGCACGATTTTCGCCCTGGCCACGGCCCGGGGAAAATCCGGCGTGGCCGTGATCCGCATTTCCGGAAACGAGGCGTTCGAGGTTGGACGTCAGCTGGTCGGCACCTTGCCGATGGCCGGGCGGTTCGGCTTGCGATCCGTCCGCTCGCACGATGGGGTTTTGCTGGACGAGGCGCTGGTGCTGGTCTTTGCCGGGCCGAACAGCTTCACCGGCGAAGATGTCGTTGAATTGCAGCTTCACGGAAGCCGCGCGGTGATCCAGTCCGCTGAGGCGGCCATCCTTGCAACCGGCTTGGCGCGGCCTGCGGAAGCGGGTGAATTCACCCGGCGCGCGCTGATGAACGATACGCTCGACCTTGCGCAGGTTGAGGGGCTGAGCGAGTTGATCGAAGCCGAAACAGAGGCGCAGCGAAAGCAGGCCATGCGTCTTTACGATGGCGGCTTGCGCGAGGTCAGCGAGACCTGGCGGAACGATCTGTTGCGGGCAGCGGCCCTGATCGAAGCGACGATTGATTTTGCCGATGAAGAGGTGCCGGTCGATGTGACGCCGGAAGTCCGCGAGTTGATCGGTCGTACGCGAGACAGCCTGTTGCGAGAGATTGCGGGTTCAGAGGTCGCCGAACGGGTTCGAGACGGGTTCGAGGTCGCTATTCTCGGGGCGCCGAATGCCGGAAAATCCAGCCTATTGAACTGGATCGCGGGGCGCGAGGTTGCGATTACTTCGGATGTGGCGGGGACGACGCGGGACGTGATCGAAGTTCGGGTGGATTTGCACGGGCTGCCGGTCACCTTTCTGGATACCGCTGGCCTGCGAGAGACCGAAGACGCGGTGGAAAAGATCGGTGTTGCGCGCGCGATGGAGAGGGCGCGCGCCGCCGATCTGCGTGTTCTGCTGGTTGCGCCGGATGGGTCGGAGGAGGGGGCCGATCTGGTGCAGGCCGATGACATCAGGGTTGCGTCGAAGGTTGATCTTACAGGCGCAGATGGGATTTCAACCGTGACGGGGGCGGGGATTGACGACCTGTTGGAACGGGTCGGAGCAATTCTTGCGGAGCAGGCGGAAAAGGTCGGCACAGCGACGACGGCGCGGCATCGCCATGCGTTGCAACGGGCATGTCAGGAGCTCGAACTTGCTTCGGCGCACCTGGACGCAAACTCGGACGCACCGGAAATTTCCGCCGAACATTTGCGATCTGCGGTGGCCGCGCTTGACTCGTTGATCGGGCGCGTCGATGTAGAGGCCATCCTCGGAGAGATCTTTTCGCGCTTTTGCATCGGGAAATAGGAGTGTTTCACGTGAAACATGCCGATTTTGACGTCGTTGTTATTGGGGGCGGCCATGCTGGCGTAGAAGCTGCGCATACCGCCGCCCGCTCCGGTGCGCGCACCGCGCTGGTTACCCTGCGCCGCGACGGAATAGGGGTGATGTCGTGCAACCCCGCGATTGGCGGTCTTGGAAAAGGGCATCTTGTCCGCGAGATCGATGCATTGGGCGGGGTCATGGGTTTGGCCGCTGACCGGTCTGGCATCCAGTTCCGCCTTTTGAACCGCCGTAAGGGGCCCGCGGTGCGCGGGCCGCGGACGCAATCGGATCGCGCGCTGTATCGTGCTGCGATCATGGAGCTTGTGACCCAACAGCCGAATCTCGAAATCATCGAAGGGGAGGTGGCGGATCTGGTCGTGGAGGGCACGCGCATTGCAGGGGTTGAACTGGCTGACGGCAGCCATATTTCGGCCCGCGCCGTTGTTTTGACGACAGGAACCTTCCTGCGCGGCGTCATTCATATCGGCGACCAGAAGCATGAAGGCGGGCGGATGGGCGACAAGCCGTCGGTCAAGCTGGCCGAACGATTGGACGCGCTTGGATTGCCGCTCGGTCGTTTGAAAACCGGCACGCCGCCGCGATTGAATAGCAAAACCATCGCTTGGGATGGGCTGGACATGCAGCCGGCGGACGAGGACCCGTTCCTGTTTTCCTTCATGTCTACGGCGCCATCGGTTCGCCAGATTGCGTGCGGCATTACGCATACGAACGACAAAACGCACGACATCATCCGCGCCAATCTCGACCGGTCGGCCATGTATGGCGGGCATATCGAGGGGGTTGGCCCGCGGTACTGCCCCTCGATCGAAGACAAGATCGTGCGGTTTGCCGACAAGGCATCGCACCAGATTTTTCTCGAACCGGAGGGTTTGGACAGCGATGTCGTCTATCCCAATGGGATTTCGACTTCGCTTCCCATCGATGTGCAGGCTGATTACGTCCATTCCATCGAAGGGCTTGAGAATGCCGAGATTCTGCAACCGGGTTACGCGATCGAATATGATTACGTGGATCCCCGCTCGCTCGATTCGCACCTGCAGTTGAAAGACTTGCCGGGGCTGTTCCTTGCCGGTCAGATCAACGGCACCACCGGCTACGAAGAGGCCGCCGCGCAAGGTTTGGTGGCTGGCCTGAACGCCGCGCACTTAGCGAAAGATTTGGAGCCCGTGGGGTTTGCCCGCGACGAAGGGTATATCGGCGTGCTGATTGACGACCTGGTAACGCGCGGCGTGTCTGAGCCGTACCGCATGTTCACCTCGCGCGCGGAGTACCGCTTGTCGTTGCGGGCGGATAATGCCGATCAACGCCTGACGCCGAAGGCCATTGCGCTTGGGCTGGTGGGTGATGACCGGCGTGCAGCGTTCGAAGAAAAGATGGATCGTCTGTCAGCCGCGCGCGAGATGATGATGGGCACGCTCGTGACTCCCAGCGAAGCGAAGGCGGCGGGTTTGCGTGTGAACCAGGACGGGCAAAAGCGCAGCGCGTTTCAGCTTCTGTCTTTCCCGGATATCGAGATCGCGCATCTTGACCCAGTGGTGCCCGGCTTGGCCGAGGTCGAGGATGGGATACGCGAGCAACTTGAGATCGAAGCGCTTTATGCGACCTATGTCGAACGGCAGCATCGCGATGCAGAGGCCTTGCGACGGGATGAGGCCCAAAAGATCCCGGCCGAGTTCGTTTACGAAGAGGTTACAGGGCTGTCGACCGAGCTCCGCGGAAAGCTGGCGCGTATTCGACCGGCGACGCTGGGGCAGGCGGGGCGGATCGACGGAATGACGCCGGCGGCGCTTGCGCTGATCCTGACCAAACTGCGCCAGGCCGAAAGGCGCAGCGCATGACGGATGAAGAGGCGCGGGATCAGCTCTTCCGCGATGTTTCACGTGAAACACAGGAGCGGCTGACCCTCTATCACGCGGCGCTGGTGAAGTGGCAGAAAGCCATCAACCTTGTCGCGCCCGCAACGCTCGCCCATGCGTGGCATCGGCATTTCCTCGATTCGGCGCAGGTGTTCGATGCTGCTCAAGTCTCCTCGGGTCGCTGGGTGGATATCGGAAGCGGCGGCGGTTTTCCCGGTCTGGTCTGCGCGTTGATCGCGGCCGAGAAGGCGCCGGACCTGTCCTTTTCCTTCGTCGAAAGCGATATCAGGAAATGCAGCTTCCTGCGCGAGGTTGCCCGACAGTGCGATGTGCCGATCCACGTCTTCAGCCGCCGAATCGAAGATGTGCCGCCGCAGGATGCCGCCGTGCTGTCGGCGCGCGCCCTCGCGCCGCTTGATCAATTGCTGGGCTTTGCCGACCGCCATTTGGCCAAGGACGGGGTTTGCGTTTTCCAAAAGGGCGCGTCCCACCTGGAGGAGCTTGAAAGCGCCCGGGCCCGCTGGCAAATGGAGGTCGAGATCATCCCGTCGGTCACAGCGGCCGACGCCGCCATCCTTCGGATAGGACATATCGCCCATGCCTGACCTGACGCAGCCGCGAATCCTGGCGATCACCAATCAGAAGGGGGGCGTGGGCAAGACGACGACGGCGATCAACCTTGGCGCAGCCTTGGCGCGGATGGATAAGCGCGTTTTGATCGTGGACATCGATCCGCAGGGGAACGCGTCTACGGGGTTGGGCATCGAACCGTCAGCGCGAGATCTGACCACTTACGACCTGTTGTTGGACGACGCGCCTTTGGCGCAGGTGATTAAGCCGACCGACGTTGAAAACCTTTCGATTGCGCCTGCGACGACCGACCTAAGCTCCACAGATGTGGAGCTTGTGTCGCAGGGAAACCGCGTCTTCCTTTTGAAAGAGGCGCTGCGCGGCCCGGACGCGCGGATGTATGATTTCGTTCTCATCGATTGCCCGCCCTCGTTGAGTTTGCTGACTGTGAATGCCCTGGTCGCGGCGGATGCGGTTCTGGTGCCGCTGCAATCGGAATTCTTCGCGCTGGAAGGCTTATCGCAACTGATGCTGACCGTGCGCGAGGTGCGCGAGACGGCGAACCCCGAACTCCGCATCGAGGGCATCGTCCTGACGATGTATGACCTGCGCAACAACCTCTCGCGGCAGGTGGAGGCAGACGCGCGCGAAACCCTGGGCGAGTTGGTCTACAAGACCTGTGTGCCGCGCAACGTGCGGGTGTCCGAGGCGCCGTCTTTTGCGCTTCCGGTGATCGACTATGATCCAACCTCTAAAGGCAGCCAGGCCTATATCGCCTTGGCCGAGGAACTGATGGCGCGCAACGCGGCAGAACAGGAGCAGGCGTGATGGCACAGAAACGGGACCGCAAGGGATTGGGCCGCGGCCTGTCGGCGCTGATGGCGGATATCCAATCGGACGAAACGGCAGAACCGTCTGCTGAAACGGCATCCGACGGCGCAACGCCGCGTGCCGAACGGGTTATTCCGATTGATCGAATCGTGCCAAATCCGGATCAACCCCGTCGCGCCTTCTCGGAGGAAGCGCTGGATGAACTCGCCTCTTCGATCCGGGAAAAAGGTGTGATCCAGCCGCTGATCTTGCGCGTTGACCCGAGTGATGCGCAGAGATTTCAGATCGTGGCCGGTGAACGCCGCTGGCGTGCGGCGCAGCGGGCGCAACTGCATGAATTGCCGGCCATCGTGCGGGATTTCGACGATACGGAAGTCTTGGAAGTCGCGATCATCGAGAATATCCAGCGTGCGGATCTGAACGCCGTGGAAGAGGCGCAGGGCTATCGTCAGTTGATGGATCGGTTCGGGCATACGCAAGAGCAGTTAGCGACCGCAATGGGCAAGAGCCGCAGTCACGTTGCGAACCTGATGCGGCTTCTTCAACTGCCCGATGAAGTGCAGGACATGCTGCGGGATGGACGGCTGTCTGCGGGTCATGCCCGGGCGTTGATCACCACGGATGACCCTGTCGGTTTGGCGCGCACGGCTGTTTCCAAGGGTTTGTCTGTTCGTGAGGTCGAGAAACTGGCCAAGAAAGCGGCCGAGGGGCCCTCAACGCCCAAGCAACGCCACACGGCACCGTCGAAAGATGCCGATACCCGCGCGCTTGAGTCCGATCTGGGCGCGGCCTTGGGCATGAAGGTGGCTATCGATCACGACGAGGCCAAGGGATCGGGAAAAATTTCCATCAATTACAAGGACTTGGCCCAGCTTGACGACCTCATGCGCCTGCTTTCAGCGACAAGTCATTGATTACACGATCAAATCCCTGAGAATCGCGTTGAGCAGGGGGCGGCCGGCATTGGTCGTCCTGAGACGAGAGCCTTCGATTTCAAGAAAACCGTCTTCGATCAATGGCTTGAGGCGTGTCGTATCGAACGCATCCCCGGTCATGCGTTGATACCGCGCCAGGTCGATCCCTTCGGCAAGGCGCAACCCCATCATGAGATACTCCGTGCCCTGGTCTTCCGGCGAAACCTCCGTTCGGGCACTCTCACCCGATCCCTGCTTTTCCACGTGCAAGAGCCATTCCATGGGCGAAAGGGCGGTTTCCGTGGCAAATCGCTGCGTCCCGATCGTATGGCGACCATGTGCGCCGGGTCCGATCCCGCCCCAATCGCCCGCGCGCCAATAGATCAGGTTGTGACGCGACTGCGCCATGTCGCCAGCGTGGTTGGACACCTCGTAAGCCGGTAGACCCGCTTTATCGCAAAGGTCTTGCGTCAGCGCATACATGTCGGCGCCGAGGTCGTCGTCTGGCAACCCCTTCAGCCCGCCGTTCGCGAACCGGTCGCCAAAGGCGGTGCCGGGTTCGATGGTCAGCTGATAGAGCGAGAGGTGATCGGCGGCCATCGACAGCGCCTCGGTGAGTTCTGCGCGCCAATCTCCAACGGTTTGATGTTGGCGCGCGTAGATCAGGTCGAAGCTGACCCGATCGAAAACGTCCCTCGCAGTGTCGAAGGCGGTGCGGGCCTCGGCCACGCTGTGCAGCCGCCCAAGCCGTCGCAAATCGTCATCATTCAGCGCCTGAATACCCATGGAGACACGGTTTATCCCGGCATCCCGATAGCCGCGAAAGCGGCCTGCCTCGACAGAGGTAGGGTTCGCTTCCAGCGTGATCTCGATGTCATTGGCAACGGGCCAAGCTTTGCGGATTGAATCGACCACGGCAGCGACCGTTTCAGGCGCCATGAGCGAGGGCGTCCCGCCGCCGAAGAACACGCTTTGCAGCGTCCGGCCCGGTAATTCAGCGGCGAGCCGTTCAACCTCGGAAAGATAGGCGCGTTTCCAGCGATCCTGGTCGATCTGGGCGACGACATGGCTGTTGAAATCGCAATACGGGCATTTGGCCTGGCAAAACGGCCAATGGATATAGAGGCCGAAGCCGCCTTCTTCCCAATCAGGCCGGCTCAAACGCCTTCACCAGCTTGCGGAACGCGTCGGCGCGATGGCTGATGCGGTTCTTTTCCCAGCGGTCCATCTCGCCAAAGGTGATGTCGTAGCCTTTGGGTTGGAAGATCGGGTCATACCCATGGCCCTGATCGCCCCGCATCGGCCAAACCACCTGACCTTCCATCACGCCGGGGAACACCTCGTCATGACCGTCGGGCCAGGCAAGGACCAGCGTGCAGCAAAACCGCGCCGTGCGGGGGTGGGGGGCGTTAACCTTTTCCAGTTCGTCATGGGTTTTCTGCATCGCCATGACGAAATCGCGCCCGTTCGGCGTTTCGGCCCAATCGGCCGTGTAGACACCGGGCGCACCGCCCAAGCCGTCAATCTCGATGCCGGAATCATCGGCCAAGGCGGGCAGTCCCGTTGCCTTGGCCGCCGCATGGGCCTTGATGCGGGCGTTTTCGACGAACGTGGTGCCGGTTTCCTCGGGTTCCGGAAGATCGTGATCCTTGGCCGAGGTCACGGTGATCCCGTAATCGGCCAGCAAATGCGCGATTTCTTCCAGCTTGCCCTGGTTATGCGTGGCGACCAGCAGTTTTGTTCCGTCGAAGCGGCGCATCAGGCGACCGCCGCTTTCTGCGCGGCGACCAGTTCTGCCACCCCTTTTTCGGCAAGGCTGAACATTTCCTCGAACTGACCGCGGGTGAAGGCCGCCCCTTCAGCGCTGGCCTGAACCTCGATCAGCGTGCGGTTGCCCGTCATGACGAAATTGCTGTCAGTTCCGGCCTCGGAATCCTCGGCATAGTCGAGATCAAGGACCGGTTGGCCAGCGTAGACGCCGCAAGACACCGCCGCGATATGGTCGATGATCGGGTCGCTGGTGATATCGCCCGCCTTGAGCAGCTTGTTCACCGCCAGGCGCAGGGCCACCCAGCCGCCGGTGATCGAGGCGCAGCGCGTGCCGCCATCGGCCTGGATGACATCGCAATCGACCGTGATTTGCCGTTCGCCAAGCGCCTGACGATCCACCCCGGCGCGCAAGGCGCGGCCGATCAGGCGCTGGATTTCCTGCGTGCGACCGGATTGTTTGCCGGCAGCAGCCTCGCGCCGGCCCCGGGTGTGGGTTGCGCGCGGCAGCATTCCGTATTCCGCCGTGACCCAGCCCTGGCCAGAGTTGCGCAGGAAGGGCGGCACGCGTTCTTCCAGCGAGGCGCTGCACAGGACATGGGTATCGCCGCACCGGATCAGGCATGATCCCTCGGCATGGCGCATGACCCCCGTCTCGATGGAAATTGAACGCATTTCGTCTAGGTTTCGGCCGGAAGGACGCATAGATTTCTCCTGATTTCCCGTTGCGGGATAATCTGCCATGACACACCGGGCAACCCCGAATGGCGGTCGTGGCAGGATGCCTTGGTGAGGTCATTGGACGGAATGGCGGAACAGTCGGATATCCTTGAAGAACTCAACGATCGGTCGCGTGAGGTCTTTCGGCGTGTGGTCGAGGGATACCTTGAGACCGGGTCGCCGGTGGGCTCTCGAACCTTGACGCGGACGCTGTCGGAAAAGGTCTCGGCCGCGACGGTGCGCAACGTCATGCAGGATCTCGAATACCTCGGTTTGCTTGGCAGTCCGCACGTCTCGGCCGGTCGGGTTCCGACGCAGCTTGGCTTACGGATGTTCGTCGACGGATTCTTGGAAGTCGGCGATCTGAGCGCCCAGGAAAAGGCGTCGCTCGATGAAACGCTGGGGTCGAACGCGGCGGATGTATCGGGCCTGCTCGATCGGGTGGGCAGTGCGTTGTCGGTGGCGACACGCGGGGCCAGCCTTGTCCTGTCGCCCAAACACGAGGCGCCGATCCAGCATATCGAGTTCGTGTCATTGTCGCCCGAGCAGGCCTTGGTCGTCCTGGTCTTTTCCGATGGTCATGTCGAGAACCGGCTGTTCGCGCCGCCGCCCGGCTCTACGCCAAGTTCGATGCGCGAGGCCGCGAATTTCCTGAATGCGCGGCTGGCGGGACAGACGATCTCGTCGCTCAGGGCCTTGATGGACCGCGAAGTCGAAACCCGCAAACGCGAGATCGACACACTGGCCGATAGCCTGATCCAAAGCGGCCTGGCGGTTTGGGAAAATGACGGCGACCGGACCGAGCGGTTGATCGTGCGCGGACGGTCCAATCTGTTGGAAGATTCGTCCGAGGCCGAAGACCTCGACCGCATCCGCCAGCTGTTCGACGACCTTGAACGCAAGCGCGACATCGCGGAATTCCTTGAACTGACCGAAGGCGGCGATGGTGTGCGCATTTTCATCGGCTCCGAGAACAAGTTGTTTTCACTTTCGGGTTCCAGTCTGGTCGTCTCTCCATATATGAACGCTGATCGAAAGATCGTGGGCGCGGTCGGCGTCATTGGCCCGACCCGGCTGAACTATGGCCGTATCGTCCCGATCGTGGACTACACAGCGCAACTGGTCGGTCGATTGATTTCCGACCGGTCTTGAGAGGGTAAGATGGCAGAGCCGAAACAGGACCAATTCGAGGAAGAGCAAGCGCCTGCTGCGGAAGAAGAGGCGCCCGAGGTCGACGCGGCTGATCCGGAGGTCGAGCTTGAGCTTTTGCGGGCTGAACGCGACGAGCTGCGCGATCGCATGCTGCGCGCGCTGGCCGATGCCGAGAACAGCCGCAAGCGCGCCGAGCGGGACCGCCGCGAAGCCGAGCATTACGGCGGCTCGCGCCTGGCGCGGGATCTTTTGCCGGTTTACGACAACCTCAAGCGCGCCATCGATGCCGCCAGCGAGGAAGAGCGCAACATCGCGGGCGGCGTGATCGAAGGCGTCGAGCTGACGATGCGCGAGTTGATCAACATCTTCTCGAAGCACGGCGTCACGCCCGTCGCCCCCGAGGTTGGTGACACCTTCGATCCGCAGATGCACCAGGCCATGTTCGAGGCCCCGGTGCCGGAAACGAAAGCGGGCGAGATCATCCAGGTCATGGCCGAGGGCTTCTTGCTGCACGACCGCCTTTTGCGTCCGGCGCAGGTTGGCGTGTCGTCCAACCCCGGTTGATCAGTCGCCCAGCATCGATTTCAGGTCATAGATCAGGTTCAACGCCTCGCGCGCCGTCATCTCGTCGGGATGGGTGGCGCGCAGGCGGTCCTCGACCTCGGATGGTTTCACGGGACGCGCGGCCGGCTTGGGCGGTGTCGCCGAGAACAGCGGCAGATCGTCGATCAGCGTGCTGCGCTCGGGGCCTTCGCGTTCGCCCTGTTCCAAGGCATCCAGAACGATCTGCGCGCGCTCAATCACCTGGGCCGGCAGCCCCGCCAGTTTCGCAACCTGCACCCCGTAGGATCGATCCGCCGCCCCGGGCCGCACCTCGTGCAGGAAGATGATTTCACCATCCCATTCCTTCACGGCCATCGTCGCGTTGGTCAGGCCATCCAGTTTGGCCGACAGCGAGGTCATCTCGTGGTAGTGGGTTGCGAAAAGCGCGCGGCAACGATTGACCTCGTGCAGATGTTCCAGCGTGGCCCAGGCGATGGACAGGCCGTCATAGGTCGCCGTGCCGCGCCCGATCTCGTCGAGGATGACAAGCGCGCGGTCGTCGGCCTGGTTGAGAATGGTGGCTGTTTCGACCATTTCCACCATGAAGGTCGAACGCCCGCGCGCCAGATCGTCCGAGGCGCCGACGCGGCTGAAAACCTGGCTCACCAGTCCGATTTTTGCGCTGTCGGCAGGCACGAAACTGCCCATTTGAGCCAGAATCGCGATCAGGGCATTCTGGCGCAACCATGTCGATTTACCCGCCATGTTGGGGCCGGTCAGAAGGGTGATCGCGGCCCCGTCCTTGTCCGGCGATAGCGCGCAGCCATTGGCGACGAAGGGTGTGCCGGATTTCGAGAGTGCAGCTTCGACAACCGGATGCCGTCCGCCTGTGATCACGAAGGACCGGTCATCGGTCATCTCCGGCTTGGTCCAGTCGCCCTCTCGGGCGCGGCGAGCCAGCGCGGCGGCCAGATCCAGCTCGGCCAAGGCGCGGGCGGCGACGCCGATGCGGTCATGACCCTCTAGCACGGCGTCCCGCAGGGACTGGAACAAGGCGCGTTCGATCTCCAATGCCCGGTTGCCCGCGTTCAGGATGCGCGTCTCCAACTCGGACAGGTCCACCGTGGTAAACCGAACCGCATTCGCGGTGGTCTGGCGATGAATGAAGCGTTCCGAAAGGGGCGGTGCCAGCATCTTTTCTGCGTGGGTCGCCGTCGTTTCGATGAAATAGCCCAGTACGTTATTGTGCTTGATCTTCAGGGACTTGACACCGGTCGCCTCGATATACTCGGCTTGCATCCCGGCGATGACACCGCGCCCTTCGTCCCGCAGTTTGCGCGCCTCGTCCAATTCGGCATCGTAGCCCCCCGCGATCAGCCCGCCATCGCGCAGTTGAACGGGCGGTTCCGCAACCAGGGCTGCGTCCAACTGGTCGCGCAGATCATCATGGCCGAGCAGACCCTCGCGCGCCTCGGCCAGCAGGGGCGGCAATTCGATGCCGTCAAGGCGATCTGCCAGTCGCAAGGCACCGGCCAACCCATCGCGGATCGCGGCCAGATCGCGCGGGCCGCCACGGTCGAGGGCAAGCCGCGACAAGGCCCGGTCAAGGTCGGGGATCTGGCGCATCAGGGCATCCTGATCGTCTCTAACCTGCGTTTCAGAGACGAAAAACGACACGGCGTCGTGCCGTGCGCGGATGGTGTCGAGGTCGGTCGAAGGGCCAGACAGGCGACGTTCCAAAAGACGCCCGCCACCTGCGGTCAGCGTTCGATCGAGCACCGATAACAGGCTGTTCGCCCGCCCACCCGACAGCGCATGGGTCAGTTCGAGGTTCCGGCGCGTGGCGGCGTCGAGTTGCAGGATGCCACTGCTGGTTTGCTGCCGGGGTGCGCGCAGTAGGGGCAAGCTGCCTTTCTGGGTCAGATCGAGATAGTCGATCAACGCCCCCATGGCGCCCAGCTCGGCGCGGGAAAAGGCGCCGAACGCCTCCAGCGTTCCGACGGCGAACAGATCCTGAAGCCGTTTTTCCGCCGATTGAGAGTCGAAACTGCCGGGCGAAAGGGGCGTGACGGCGGCCCCCATTTCGGCGACGGCGTCTTGCCGGGCCACCTCCATACTGTCCTGAACCAGCACCTCGCGCGGGGCCAGCCGCGCAAGTTCCGGGCCAAGCCGGACGGGCGGGCAGGGCAGAACGCGGAAATCGCCCGTGGAAATATCGGCCCAAGCCAGGGCGCCTTCGCCGCGAACCTCGGCATAGGCGGCCAGGAAATTGTGCCGCCGCGCATCCAGCAGGCTGTCCTCGGTCAGCGTGCCGGGGGTGACCAGCCGCACGACCTCGCGCCGGACAACGGCCTTGGAGCCACCGCGTTTCTTCGCCTCGGCGGGGTCCTCCATCTGCTCGCAAATGGCGACGCGAAACCCTTTGCGGATCAGCGTCAGCAGGTAACTTTCGGCGCTGTGGACCGGGACGCCGCACATCGGGATATCGTCGCCATCATGCTTGCCGCGTTTGGTCAGCGCGATATCCAGCGCCTCGGCTGCGGCGACCGCATCCTCGAAGAACATCTCGTAGAAATCGCCCATCCGGTAGAACAACAGCGCATCGGCATGTTGCGCCTTGATCTCCAGATACTGCGCCATCATCGGCGTGACGTGTGCGGTCATGCCTATCCCCCGTTTTGGCCGGATGACACTACGCAAGCGCGCGACGGGATTGAAGCGGCAAAGCCGTCATTGTCGTCGCTTTTTCTGCCCGCTAAGACGTGACGACGCGCAAAGGGAGGGGCGAGGCATGGCCGAGAAAACACGTATCACGCGGGACGAGGCGCTTGCCTATCACCTGGAGCCGACGCCGGGGAAGATCGAGGTCCTGGCATCGACCCCGATGACCACGCAGCGCGACCTGAGCCTTGCCTATTCGCCCGGTGTGGCCGTCCCCTGCGAGGTGATCGCGGAAAACCCTGAAACCGCCTATGATTACACGACCAAGGGCAACATGGTCGCGGTCATCTCGAACGGGACGGCGGTTCTGGGCCTTGGCAATCTCGGCGCGCTCGCTTCCAAACCGGTGATGGAGGGCAAGGCGGTGCTTTTCAAACGCTTCGCCGACGTCAACGCCATCGATATCGAGCTGGATACCGAGGACCCGGACGAGTTCATCAAGGCCGTGCAGCTGATGGGCCCGAGCTTCGGCGGTGTGAACCTCGAAGACATCAAGGCGCCGGAATGCTTCATCATCGAGCAGGCGTTGAAGGAGAAGATGGATATCCCCGTCTTCCACGACGACCAGCACGGCACGGCGGTCATCTGCGCCGCTGGCCTGATCAACGCGCTGCATCTGTCGGGCAAGAAGATCGAGGATTGCCGGATCGTCCTGAACGGGGCCGGGGCCGCCGGGATCGCCTGTATCGAGCTGCTGAAAGCCATGGGCGCGCGGCATGAAAACTGCATCGTCTGCGACACGAAGGGCGTGATCTACCAGGGCCGTACGGCCGGCATGAACCAGTGGAAATCGGCCCATGCCGTCGCCACCGACATGCGCACGCTGGAAGAGGCGATGGAAGGGGCCGACGTGTTCCTGGGCGTGTCGGTGAAGGGGGCGGTGACGCAGGACATGGTGAAATCCATGGCCGACAACCCGGTCATTTTCGCCATGGCGAACCCGGACCCCGAGATCACGCCGGAAGAGGCGCACGAGGTGCGTGTCGATGCCATCGTCGCCACCGGGCGGTCCGATTACCCGAACCAGGTGAACAACGTCCTCGGCTTCCCGTATCTGTTCCGTGGGGCGCTGGATATTCACGCCCGCGCCATCAATGACGAGATGAAGATCGCCTGTGCCGAAGCGCTCGCCGCTCTCGCGCGCGAGGACGTGCCGGACGAGGTGGCTATGGCCTATGGTCGCAAGCTGAGCTTCGGGCGCGACTACATCATCCCCACACCCTTCGATCCGCGCCTGATCTACACGGTGCCCCCCGCTGTTGCGCGGGCCGGGATGGACACGGGCGTATCGCGCCGCCCGATCGTGGATCTCGATGGATATGCCGACGGTCTGCGCGCGCGGATGGACCCGACAAGTTCGATCCTGCAGGGCATCTATGCCCGCGCCAAGAATGCCCAGGCCCGCATGATCTTTGCCGAGGGCGACGATGTCCGCGTCTTGCGCGCCGCTGTCGCCTATCAGCGCAACGGCTTGGGCAAGGCGCTGGTCGTCGGGCGCGAAGCCGATGTGAAGGAAAAGCTGGAAAGCGCCGGTCTGGGCGATGCCGTGCGCGAGTTGGAGGTCGTGAACGCCGCCAACACCCGCCATCTCGATAGCTACAAGTCGTTCCTGTACCAGCGGCTGCAGCGCAAGGGCTTCGACCATCACGATATTCACAAGCTGGCCGCACGGGACCGTCATGTGTTCTCGGCCCTGATGCTGGCCCATGGTCACGGCGACGCGCTGGTCACCGGGGCAACGCGGAAATCGGCGCATGTGCTGGAGCTGATCGGCAAGGTCTTCGATGCCGGCGCCGAGGATGGCGCGGTGGGCATCACCGTCCTGCTGCACAAGGGAAAGATCGTTCTGATCGGCGATACGCTGGTCAACGAATGGCCCGACAACGAGGACCTCGCCCTGATCGCCGAGCGTGGGGCGCATGTGGCGCGCGAGCTGGGGATCGAACCGCGCGTGGCCTTCGTCAGCTTCTCGACCTTCGGTCACCCGGTCAGCGAACGGGCCGACAAGATGCACCGCGCCCCGGCCGTTCTGGACCAGCGTGGCGTGGATTTCGAATATGATGGCGAAATGACCGTCGATGTGGCCCTGAACCCCAAGGTCATGGCGCAATACCCGTTCTGCCGCCTGTCCGGCCCCGCGAATGTGCTGGTCGTACCTGCCCGCCATTCGGCCAGCATCAGTGTGAAACTGATGCAGGAAATGGCGGGGGCCACGGTGATCGGCCCGATCCTGACCGGCTTGCAAAGCCCGATTCAGATCTGTGCGACCGTTTCCACGGCGAACGACATCCTGAACATGGCGGTGATGGCGGCCTGCGAGATCGGGCGAAACCGCTGATCGAGGGATCGGCCCGCCGCGTCAGTGCGGCGGGTTTCGCATTGCCTGCATCTCCTGCACGCGATCCGGCCAGGTCGACCGGATATAGGCCAGAACTTCCCAGATTTCCTCGTCGGTCAGCGTGCCCTCGAAGGCGGGCATCCCGCTTCGAAAATCCGTAATCCCGCGCTGGGCAAGCGCGCCCTGACCGCCAAGGCGCGTGTAGTCGAACAGCAAGACATTATCGTGGTGCCAGGTGTGCCCCGTTTCATCATGCGGAGGGGCGGGCAAAACGCCGTCCGGTCCGGGAAAACGCCAGTTCTCCTGCCCTTCGAGGTTCGCCCCGTGGCAGGACGCGCAGTGATCGGCATAAAGCGCCTGCCCATTCTCGACATCCCGGTCCAGCAACTCGTGCCCGGCATGGGCGGATAGGGCCGAAACACACAATGCGGCCACCAAGGCCGGCCGTGAAAACCTTGTCATGCGCATGTCACTCCTGCCTGTAGATATCATGGCACCCCGAGCATGTTTCCCCGATGCTCTGAAGCGCAGGGCGCACATCGCCGAGGGTTTCGATACCTCCGGCCAGTTCACCTGCGGCGATCTCCAGACGGTTGGCCCGGTTGACGAAATCATCGAAGTTCAGCCAGATCGTGTCCAAGGCTTCCGAGGCGGGGTCATCCTCGCGGTTCTGGAACAGCGGCACGATCTCGGAAGACTGGATCCGAAGGTCCTGCAAGGCCTGGTTTGCCTGGGCCCGGTCGAACGTGGTGGTTCCCCGCACCATGTTCACCAGCGTTTCAACGCTGTCTCCCATGTCGGTCATGTTGTTCATCCGGGCAAGGACAGCCGGGTTTTCTACGCCCTGATGCGCGACGGCGGCGGTTCCGATGGCGACGGCAACCGCAAGCGTCAAAGCACTTGAAAGCTTCATGAAACTTATCCCTGTTTGCGCGATCCAAGGTTAACTGGCGTCAGGGCGGCCATCCAGTCACGTTTTCTCAAGGTCGCTGGCAAGGAACCCATGAAAAAGGCCCCCGAAAACGGGGGCCTGTTCGCGGTCTAGTTGGGTCAGCTTGCCAAGTCGTCCCAGAATTTCTTGACCTTGTCGAAAAAGCCCGACGCGTTGGGGTTGTTCGACTGGGAAAAGCTCTCCTCGAACTGGCGCAGCAGGGCCTTCTGTTCGCTGGTCAGTTTGACGGGTGTCTCGACCGCCAGCTCGATATACATGTCGCCGCTGCCCGACCCGCGCAGGGCAGGCATGCCCTTGCTGCGCAGGCGCATCTGGCGGCCCGACTGGCTGCCCTCGGGCACTTTCACCCGGCTGCGGCCGCCGTCGATGGTGGGCACTTCGACCTCGCCCCCTAGCGCCGCCGCGACCATCGAGACCGGCACGCGGCAGAACAGGTCCATGCCATCGCGCTGGAACAGCGGATGATCTTCGACCTCGATAAAGATGTAGAGATCGCCGGCCGGCCCACCGCGCAACCCGGCCTCACCTTCACCCGACAGGCGGATGCGGGTGCCGGTTTCGACGCCGGCGGGGATGTTCACGCTGAGTGCGCGGTCTTTCTGCACGCGCCCAGCGCCACCGCAGGCCGAGCAGGGGTTCTTGACGATCTGGCCAGCACCCGAGCAGGTCGGGCAGGTGCGCTCGACGGTGAAGAAGCCCTGCTGCGCGCGGACCTTGCCCATCCCCGAACAGGTGGGACAGGTCACAGGCTCCGATCCGCCGTCCGATCCGGTTCCGCTACAGGAGGAACAGGGCACGGAGCTGGGCACGGTGATCTGCTTTTGCAGGCCCGAATAGGCCTCTTCGAGGCTGATCCGCAGGTTGTACCGCAGGTCGGAGCCACGCGTCGCCCGGCTGCGACGTCCGCCCCCGGGCCCCCGTTGGCCGCCCATGAAATCGCCGAACAGATCTTCGAACACGTCGGAAAAGGCGCTGGCGAAATCGCCCTGGCCTGGGCCGCCGCCATATCCCCCGGCGCGAGGACCACCCGCCATGCCGCCATCGAAGGCCGCGTGACCGAACCGGTCATAGGCCGCCTTCTTCTCGGGATCCTTCAGCACATCATAGGCCTCGTTCACTTCCTTGAACTGGGCCTCGGCATCGGGGTTGTCCGAGTTGCGGTCGGGGTGAAGCTCTTTCGCTTTCTTGCGATAGCCCTTCTTGATCTCGTCCGCGGACGCGCCGCGCTCGACCCCAAGAACCTCGTAGTAATCGCGCTTTGCCATGGGTTTTCCGTTCCTCCGGAAATGCAGGGGCCGACCCGGTTTCCCGGACCGGCCTCGGCACGGATCACGTTACGAGATCACGACCGCTTGCGATCGTCGTCGAGATCTTCGAAATCGGCGTCCACGATGTCGTCATCCACGGGGCGCGCTTCGTCTTCGTCCGATGCCTCGCCGGCCTCGGCCTCTTCCTGTTGCGCCTTGTAGATGGCTTCACCCAGCTTCATCGAGGCTTCGGTCACGTTCTGGATGCCGCCCTTGATCTTGCTGACTTCGCCGGTCTCAAGTTGTTCCTTGAGGTTCTTGATGGCCAGTTCGATCGCTTCGACCGTGGTCGGATCGACCTTTTCACCATGCTCCTCAAGCGATTTCTCGGTCGAGTGAATCAGGCTTTCGGCCTGGTTCGTGGTTTCGACCAGTTCCTTGCGCTCCTTGTCGGCCTCGGCGTTTTCCTCGGCCTCGCGCACCATGCGGTCGATATCCTCGTCCGACAGACCACCCGATGCCTGGATGGTGATCTTCTGCTCCTTGCCGGTGCCCTTGTCCTTGGCGCCGACCGACACGATGCCGTTGGCGTCGATGTCGAAGGTCACCTCGATCTGCGGCACGCCGCGCGGGGCGGGCGGGATGTTCTCGAGGTTGAACTGACCGAGCATCTTGTTGTCGGCCGCCATCTCGCGCTCACCCTGGAAGACGCGGATGGTCACGGCGTTCTGGTTGTCCTCGGCGGTCGAGAAGATCTGCGCCTTCTTGGTCGGGATCGTCGTGTTGCGGTCGATCAGGCGGGTGAAGACACCACCCAGCGTTTCGATACCCAGCGACAGCGGCGTCACGTCGAGCAGGACAACGTCCTTCACGTCACCTTGCAGAACACCGGCCTGGATGGCGGCGCCCAGGGCCACGACCTCGTCAGGGTTCACACCCTTGTGCGGCTCTTTCCCGAAGAAGTTGGTCACTTCCTCCACCACCTTGGGCATGCGGGTCATGCCGCCGACCAGAACCACCTCGTCAATCTCGCCTTTCGACAGACCGGCATCTTTCAGAGCGGCCTGGCAGGGCTTGAGCGACTGCTTGATCAGGTCGCCAACGAGGCTTTCCAGCTTGGCGCGGGTCAGCTTCATGACCATGTGCAGCGGCTGACCGTTGGACCCCATCGAGATGAAGGGCTGGTTGATCTCGGTCTGGCTGGAGCTGGACAGTTCGATCTTGGCCTTTTCCGCCGCCTCTTTCAGGCGCTGCAGGGCCATCTTGTCCTGGGTCAGGTCGACTGAATGCTCTTTCTTGAACTCTTGCGCCAGGTAATTGACGATCCGCATGTCGAAGTCTTCGCCGCCAAGGAACGTGTCCCCGTTGGTCGACTTCACCTCGAACAGGCCGTCGTCGATTTCCAGAATGGTGATGTCGAAGGTGCCGCCGCCAAGGTCATAAACCGCGATCGTCTTGCTGTCCTTCTTGTCGAGACCGTAGGCCAGTGCGGCCGCCGTCGGCTCGTTGATGATGCGCAGCACTTCCAGACCGGCGATCTTGCCGGCGTCCTTGGTGGCCTGGCGCTGGGCGTCGTTGAAATAGGCGGGAACCGTGATGACGGCTTGCGTCACATCCTCGCCAAGATAGCTTTCGGCGGTTTCCTTCATCTTGCCGAGGATCTGCGCCGAGATCTGCGAGGGGCTGTATTTCTCGCCATTCACCTCGACCCAGGCGTCGCCGTTGCCACCATCGACGATCTTGTAGGGGACAAGACCCTTGTCCTTCTCGACCTCGGCGTCGCCAAGACGGCGGCCGATCAGGCGCTTGACGGCGAAGATGGTGTTTTCGGGGTTCGTCACCGCCTGGCGTTTGGCCGGCTGGCCGACGAGGCGTTCATCGTCGGTGTAGGCGACGATCGAGGGCGTCGTGCGCGCCCCTTCGGAGTTTTCGATGACCTTGGGCTGGCTACCATCCATGATAGCGACACAGGAGTTGGTGGTGCCGAGGTCGATACCGATCACTTTGGCCATGGTTGTCTGGTCCCTTTCTTCAAGCGAACGGGCGGGGCGGGTCCGATCGCGGCCCCCGAGCCGCCACTTCTGACGTGGAATGTTGCCGACCCGATTGCACGCCGAGCCGGTTTCGGTCGCTATATAAGTAGGGGTCCATACCCCTGCAAGCGTTGCACGTTATGTGAAAGACGAGATTCATACATGAGCGAGATCGATCTGAACGGCGTGAGGGTTCTGCCCGGCTTGCTGAACCGGGCGGACCAGGTCGCACTGGTCGAGGATCTGCGACGCGTGGTGCAGGCGGCGCCGCTGTTTCATCCTGTCACGGCCCGGGGCAAGCAAATGTCGGTGCGGATGACCTCGGCCGGCGACTATGGCTGGGTTTCGGACCGCCGCGGCTACCGCTACGAGCGCCAGCATCCGCAGGGGATGGCGTGGCCGCCGATCCCGTCCATCGCCCTGCGGGTCTGGCGGGAGGTATCCGGGGTGGATCGCCCGCCGCAGTGCTGCCTTGTCAATTTCTACGATGAGGCCGCGCGTATGGGGCTGCACCAGGACCGGGACGAGGCCGATTTCGACATGCCGGTGGTCTCGATCTCTCTCGGGGATGAGGCCTTGTTCCGGGTCGGCCAGACCACGCGCGGCGGGCCGACGAAATCGATCTGGCTCCGCTCGGGCGACGTGGCTGTTCTGTCCGGGGCGTCGCGGCTGGCCTATCACGGCATCGATCGGGTCAAGCCGGGCAGTTCCACCCTCTTGCCGCAAGGTGGCCGGATCAACCTGACGCTTCGGGTGGTGGATTAACGCTTGGCGTCCCAGCTGACCGAGGCATGCTTGCGCGTGTAGAAATCGCCCAAGGTGCCCAAGAGGATCAGCACCAAGGTCGCGTAAAGCGGGTACTGCCAATTGGTGTAATGCGGGAAATAATTCACGAAGGTGAAGCCGCGGGCCTGGTCGATGATGTGAAACAGCGGGTTCCAGTCGAACATGCTGACCATGAAGCTGGGCATCATGTTGGCGACGAACATCTTGCCCGAGGCGATCATGTTGGCGCGGACATAGATCAGCTGGAGGATGGCGACGACATCCGGGGCCCAGGGTTTCAGCGCCAGCAGGATCAAGCCCACCGCGCAGCCGGATCCCCAGGCCAGCAAGAACATCATGAACGCGCCCGCCCAGTCATGCAGTTCGATCGGTGACACCAGGGTGTGCAGGCAGAAAAGGATCACCAAAAGGCTGATCGTCTTGACGTATAGCGTGGACAGCGCCGCGGAGAGGATCGAGACGAGCGTGTTCATCGGCGCGTGCTGCATCATGGACGAGGTCGGCCCATCGGTGCGCATGATCGCCGTCACCGCCTGGATGTGGGAGAGATACAGGAAAATCCCCGTCAGCAGGTAGAGCATGAAATCCCCGCGGATCGCCATCGTGCGGGTCCCGAGGAGGTTGAACATGAAATAGAACGCAGCGACGAACAAAAGGCTTTGCATGATGCTCAGCCCGATCGCGACCATCGCGTTGCCATGGGTCTGGCGCACGCGACGGACCGAGGCGTGATAGGTCACCCCGAGGAAATTGAAGAAAAGCGCCCAGGTGGACGTCGGTTTCGTGGTCTGGAACATTCCGCTCGGCCTCGAACTGGTTTGGGTCGCGTCTTGACGTCTCAATTGGGCGATTATGTGACCCGGTCGCAGAGCTTCTCTTGCCGTTTCGTGTTTCGGAAACGATAAACCGGGGCAGATTTAGGATCAATCAGACGCAAGGGGCTGGCGCTTTGGACAATGAAGAATTGATGAAAGTGTTGCGGCGCGCCGCGATTGAGGGTGGCCGCAAGATCATGGAGATCTACGAGGCCGATGATTTCGACGTCCGCGCCAAATCGGACGATAGCCCGGTCACCGCCGCCGACGAAGCAGCCGATGCGATCATTTCCGAACATCTGCGCGCCGCCTTTCCCGATATCGCCCTCGTCACCGAAGAGCAGGCCGACAGCCACGACCAGACCGCCGACCGGTTCCTGATCGTCGATCCGCTGGACGGCACCAAGGAATTCATCCAGCGCCGTGGCGATTTCACCGTCAATATCGCGCTGGTCGAAAACGGCACCCCTGTTTTCGGCGTGGTCTATGCCCCTGCGAAGGAGCGGCTGTTCTACACGCGTCCGGATGGTCAAAGCGTCGAGGAAACCGGCGATTTCGATCTGGAAACCCCCGGACCCACCACCGAGATCCACGTGTCGCAGCCCGAAAATGGCGCGCTGCGGGTCGTTGCGTCGAAGTCCCACCGCGATGCCGCGACGGATGCCTATATCGGCAAATACGCCTGCGCCGACATGAAAAGCGCGGGTTCGTCTCTGAAATTCTGCCTCGTCGCCACCGGGGAGGCTGATCTTTACCCCCGGCTTGGCCGCACGATGGAATGGGACACCGCCGCCGGGGACGCGGTGTTGCGCGGGGCCGGTGGCCAGATGGTCCGCTTCGACGATCACGCCCCCTTCACCTATGGCAAGGACGGGTTCGCCAACGTGTTCTTCATCGCCTACGCCCCGGGCGTCGATCTGAAACCGGCATGAGCGTCGTTTGTGTCATCCCGGCGCGCTTTGCCTCGACGCGCTATCCCGGAAAACCCCTGGCCGAGTTGCGCGGCGCGACAGGCGAGGCGCGCAGCCTGATCGAAAGAAGCTGGCGTGCCGCCTGCGAGGTCGATCAGTTCGACGCGATATATGTCGCCACCGACGATGATCGTATCGCCGAGGCCGCAAAGGCGTTTGGCGCGGATGTTCTGATGACCTTGGACACGTGCCGAAACGGAACGGAACGCTGCGCCGAGGCGCTGGGCCTTCTGGGCGACGGCGTCGAGATGGTGGTCAACCTTCAGGGTGACGCGCCCCTTACCCCGCCCTGGTTTCTCGTGGCGCTCATCGAAGGGTTGCGGTCCGACAGCCAGGCGGCGCTGGCCACGCCGATCCTGCGCTGCGACGGAGAGACCTTGGCCGCGCTGAAGGCGGATCGCGCGGCAGGGCGCGTCGGGGGAACGACGGCGGTGTGCGACAGCGAAAAGCATGCGCTCTACTTCTCGAAAGAGGTCATTCCCTATACCGCGCAAGACTATGCGCCCGACGCCGAAACGCCTGTGTTCCACCATGTCGGGGTCTATGCCTACCGCCCCTGGGCGCTGCATGCCTATCCCGACTGGTCGGTAGGGCCTTTGGAAACGCTGGAAGGCCTGGAGCAGCTTCGCTTCCTCGAAGCCGGTCACAAGGTCCGCTGCGTCGAGGTCGAAGCCCGCGGGCGCAAGTTCTGGGAACTCAACAACCCCGAGGATATCCCCCGCATCGAATCGATGCTGTCGGAGATGGGGCTGCCGTGATGGCCGCACCCCGGCTCAGCGTGGTGGTGGTCAGCCATGGTCGCCCCGCCGCGCTGTGCCGGTGCTTGCTGGGATTGCATCAGCAGGACGCGGGCGATGTCGAGGTCGTCGTCGTGGCCGATCCCGACGGGTTATCTGCCATCTCCAGACTGCCCTTTCATGCGCAGTTGAAGACCGCCCTGCAGCAAGGCGAAAACATTTCGACCGCCCGCAACGATGGTGTTGCGCTTGCCGCGGGCGACGTGGTGGCCTTTGTCGATGACGATGCCGTGCCTGCCCCGACATGGGCCACGCGGGTCAAGGCGGCCTTTGCCGAACAGCCCATGATCGACGCGATGACCGGCCCCGTGATCGGCCGCAACGGGATCAGCCTGCAATGGGGCGAAATCGGTGCCGACCGGACAGGCCGTGATCGCGATGTGTCGGACGCCGACGGGGTCGTGCGCAAGCTGCATGGCACGAACATGGCGATGCGCCGGTCCGTGTTCGACCAGATCGGCGGGTTCGATCCGGCCTTCGCCTTCTTTCTCGACGACACGGACTTTGCCGTTCGCATGGCCGAGGCTGGCCTGCAATCGGCCTGGACTGCGGACATGATCGTGCATCACGGCTTTGCCGCCAGCGCGCGCCGCAGCGAAGATCGCGTTCCGCTGACCTTGCATGATATCGGCGCCTCGACCGCCGTGTTCCTGCGCAAGCATGCGGGCGAAGATGAAATTGAGGCTCAGATTGACCAGCTTGTTACGGATCAGCGCCGGCGTCTTTTGCTGCTTGCCCGGCGACGAAAGATCGATGCGCGTGCGATGCGGGAGTTGATGGAGAGCCTTCATGCCGGTCTCGAAGACGGGCGTCAAAGGCGCACCGCGCATCCGCAGGTTACTCCGGTCAATCTGCCGTTTCAGCCTTTGCGCGACACGCCGGCCGCAGGCTGGTCGATCCTGTCGGGCTGGCGGCACCAGGCATCGCGCCTGAGGCGGGAAGCGGCGGGTCTGGTGGCCAGCGGTCAGAGAGTGAGCCTGTTCCTGTTCGAGCCGACCCCCCGCAAACACAAGGTCACTTTCACCGAAGGCGGATGGTGGGAACAGACGGGCGGTTTGTTCGGCCCATCGGACCGGGATGACCCGCGTGTGCAAGCCTGGCGGTTTCAAACGCGGCTGGACACAGAATTGGCCCGCATCCGCACCGAAAGAGGCCATGATTGACTGATTTCATTGTTTCGAACTTAGCAACGATTCAGTAACGTTATTCATGTAGAGAGTGCTCAAGCGCCGAACGGCGGTGATCCATAAGGGGCTATTATGAAACGGAAAGTTACAAAGGCAATCTTCCCCGTGGCCGGTTTGGGTACGCGATTCTTGCCAGCGACCAAGTCGATTCCGAAAGAGATCATGACCTTGGTCGACCGCCCCTTGATCCAATATGCCATTGACGAGGCGCGCGCCGCCGGGATCAAGGAATTCATCTTTGTCACCAGCCGCGGGAAAAGCGCACTCGAAGACTATTTCGATCAGGCGCCTGAACTGGAAAGCGCTCTTCGAAAAAAGGGTAAGGATGACCTCCTCTCTGCGCTGAAGACGACCAACATGGAATCCGGCGCGATCGCTTACATCCGGCAGCACAAGGCACTGGGCCTCGGCCATGCCGTTTGGTGCGCGCGGCGCCTTTTGTCGAACGAACCCTTCGCGGTGATCCTGCCCGATGACGTGATCGCGGCGGAAACGCCCTGTCTTCAGCAGATGGTCGAAGCCTATGAAGAGCTTGGCGGCAACATGGTCGCCGCGATGGAAGTGCCCGACGACAAGACGCACGCCTACGGTATCCTCGATGTGAAAGAGGATATGGGCAGCGTGGTGTCGGTGAACGCGATGGTCGAAAAGCCCGAGCCTGGCACCGCCCCCTCGAACCTCGCGGTGATCGGGCGGTACATCCTGCGCCCGGACGTGATGGGCCATCTGAACCGGATCAAGACCGGCGCCGGCGGAGAGATCCAGTTGACCGACGCCATCGCGCGCGAGATCGAAGACGGCGACAATGTCTATGGTTTCCGCTTCCGCGGGCAGCGGTTCGATTGCGGATCGAAGGCCGGTTTCCTGCAGGCGACGGTTGCCTTTGGCTTGGCGCGCGAAGACTTGCGCGATGAATTCTCCGAGTATCTGACCGACGTGATCTCGGCCCGGACAGCCGCACAGTGACAGCCCTGTCCGGTGGACCGGGCGAGATCTGGTTGGACGTGACGCGCCTGCTGACGCGGGTGGGACGCGGTGCCTTGACCGGCATCGATCGCGTCGAGATGGCGTATCTCGACCATCTTCTGGCATCGGATGGCGCATGTCGTTTCTTTTGCCGCACGACGCGGGGCTACCTTCTGCTTGGCCGTGAGGGTGGTCGGGCGCTTGCTCATCTGGCCACGGGACAAAAGCCACTGGACCAGGCCGATACGTGGTCCCGGATCACCGGGCGGGGCGCACGCCCGCGTCACCGGGCCGAGGCCAGCTTGCGCCCCTTCGCGGTCGACCGTTGCCCGCATTGGGGCTTGCCCCGAATGCTTGGCAGGCAGCTCAAGGGCGAAACAGTGTACCTGAATACCGGCCACGCGAACCTGATGGAACAGACCCTACTGCCGTTGAAATCCGCGGGCGTAGGCGTTGCCGTGCTGATCCATGACATCATTCCGCTGTCGCATGCGCAGCTGGTGCCGACCGGGCAGGCCGAAACCTTTTCGCGCAAACTGTCGGCCGCGCGGACCTATAGCGACCTCGTGATCTGCAATTCACGCGATACCGCAAACCGGCTTTCCGCGCTTTGGGATGACGGCACGGACCACCCCGCGATCGAGGTGGCTCATCTGGGCGTGACGCCGTTCCATCCCTCTGCTGGGCAAGACCGCGACCCCGCGCGGTTCGTGATGATCGGCACGCTCGATCCCCGCAAGAACCACACGGTCATCCTCGACGCGTGGAACTTGCTGGCCGATAGCGACGGCCCGGCAGAGCTGCCGCATCTCCACATCATCGGCGCCCCGGGCTGGCGCGGCGCAGAGATCGAGGCCGCGATCCGGGCCCACCCGCTATTCGGCAGCCATATCCATCTGCACGGCCCCCTGCCGGATGCGCAACTGTCGTGGCATCTCTCTCGGTCCAGTGCGCTGCTTTACCCCTCGCTGGCTGAGGGGTTTGGCCTGCCGCCGTTCGAAGCCCTCGCGCATGGGGCGTTGCCGATCTGCGCCGATCTTCCGGTCTTGCACGAAGTCCTTGGCGCGCAAGCCGTTTACCTGCCCCCGAACGATGCCTATTCTTGGGCGGAAACGATTAAACAACGAATAGCAGGCATATTGGCAGGGCCGGACGGGTCCTATGCCGAACTGCCCCGATGGCAGGATCATTTCGAAACAGTCTCCGGGCTTTTGCAGCGGCACGGAGGGATTGAGCGGGAAGGAAAGGGATGAAGGCGGCAAGACGCTATGCCTTGCGCCTTGAGCGCCGAAAATACCTCGTCCGTGCCTGGCGGAAGAGCCGTTCCCTGTTGCCTGTCGCCGACCGCACCGACGCCATCCGCCCGAAAGACATCCTGTGTTTCTGCACGCTGAGAAACGAACGGGTGCGGCTGAAATATTTCCTGTCCTATTACCGTGACCGGGGCGTCTCGCATTTCTTCTTCGTCGACAATGACAGCGATGATGGCACGCGGGAATACCTGGCTCAGCAGCCCGATTGTTCGGTCTGGACCACGGATGCCAGCTACAAGCGGGCCCGCTTCGGGATGGACTGGATCAACCGCCTGCTGCGGCTTTACGGGCATGGGCATTGGTGCCTGACCGTCGATCCGGATGAATTCCTGGTCTACCCGTTCTCGGATACCCGGCCGATCCCCGCGCTGACCGATTGGCTGGGCGCGTCCTCGATCAAGAGCTTCGGGACGATGCTTCTGGATATGTATCCCAAGGGCGCGATCACGGCGCAGCCCTATGCCGAGGGGCAGAACCCGTTCGAGATTGCCTGTTGGTTCGACTCCGGCAACTACACGATCGAGCGGAACTGGACTTACGGAAACCTCTGGATTCAAGGCGGCCCGCGCGCCCGTGCCTTCTTCAAGGATCTGCCCGCCCGCGCGCCCGCGCTCAACAAGATCCCGCTAGTGAAGTGGCATCGGTCCTACGCCTATGCCAGTTCGACCCACATGCTTTTGCCGCGCGGGCTGAACCTCGTGTACGACGAATGGGGCGGGGAGAAGACCTCGGGCGTGCTGCTCCATGCCAAGTTCCTTGATATCTTCACCGAGAAAGCCGCCGAGGAGTTGGAGCGGCGCCAGCACTACGCCGCCAGTGCCGAGTATCGCGCCTATCATGACGGGTTGAACGAGAACCCCGATTTCTGGACGCGCTGGTCCGAGAAATACATCAACTGGCGCCAGCTCGAGATCCTTGGCCTCATGTCGAAGGGCAACTGGGCATGAGCACGCTGGGGTTCGTCATGCTCTGCCACACGGCGCTGCACCGGGCGGCGCAAGTGGCCCGCCATTGGGCCGAGCGCGACTGCCCCGTTGTCATCCACGTCGATAAATCCGTCGGGCGCGAGCGCTACGATGAATTCCGCAAGGACCTGGCCGACCTGGAGAATGTCCGATTTTGCAAGCGCCATCGCTGCGAATGGGGCACCTGGTCCCTGGTCGAGGCGAGCCAGACCGCCAGCGAGATGATACTGAGGGAGTTTCCGGGCGTCCGGCATGTCTACCTCGCCTCGGGATCGTGCCTGCCGCTGCGCCCCGTCGACGATCTGCGCGCCTACCTGTCGGCGCGGCCCAACACCGATTTCATCGAAAGCGTCACCATTCGAGACGTCGATTGGACGGTCGGCGGCCTGAACGAAGAGCGGTTCCAGTTCCGCTTTCCCTTCTCGTGGAAACGCAACCGGCACTTTTTCGACCGTTATGTCGAGTTGCAGCGCAAGGTCGGGTTCCGCCGCCGCATCCCCGAGGGGATCGTGCCCCATCTGGGCAGCCAGTGGTGGTGCCTGACCCGCCAGACCCTGTCCGCGATCCTCGAAGACCCGCGGCGCAGAGAGTTGGAGCGGTATTTCAAGCTCGTCTGGATTCCCGACGAAAGCTACTACCAGACGCTGGCCCGCAATTACGCGCGCAATATCGAAAGCCGGTCCCTGACGCTGTCCAAGTTCGACTTTCAGGGCAAGCCGCATGTCTTCTACGACGATCACCTGCACCTGCTGCGCCGGTCGGACTGTTTCATCGCGCGCAAGATCTGGCCCAAGGCGACCCGTCTTTACGCCACCTTCCTGAGCGCCGATCACACGGGCGAACGCATGGCCGAACCCGCACCGGGCAAGATCGACCGGGTGTTTTCCAAGGCGCTGGAGCGGCGCACGCGGGGTCGCTCCGGCCTTTACATGCACAGCCGCTTTCCCAACGAGGGCTGGGAAAACGGGCGCACCGCCGCGCCCTATTCGATGTTTCACGGGTTCAATGACCTGTTCGATGATTTCGAAGGCTGGCTGTCGCGGCGTCTGGGCACGACGGTTCACGGCAACCTCTTCGCGCCGCAAAAGGCGCGGTTCGCAGGCGGCGGCGATGTCTATGCCGGCTGCCTGTCAGCCGATCCGAAACTACGCGATTACAACCCCGAAGCGTTCCTGAAAAACCTGATCTGGAACACGCGGGGCGAGCGGCAGGTCTTCATGTTCGGCCCGCAGGACACGCAGCAGCACGGCGCCTTCATGGCCAACGATGCCAACGCGCAGATCTCGGTGATTACGGGGGCCTGGGCGGTGCGGCTGTTCTCGGCCAATCGCAACTTCGCCGATATCCGGGCCGAGGCCGCGCGGCTGCAGCGGCGCGAGGCGAAATTCATCGAAACCCTGCGCGAACGCGGCGCGCGGGCCGACATCCGGATCTGGACGCTGGCCGAGTTCATCGAGGATCCGATGGAAAACCTGCAAGGCATCCTCGACGCGATGGAGGGGGCGCCCCTTCAACGGCTGACCGAGGCGCCGCGCATGCGCGATCTGCGCGGGTTCCCGCAGTTCCTGCAAAGTCTCAAGAACCAGGGAATGAACCCCTTCGTCGTCGGGGATTTCCCGCAAGAGGGCTATGGCCCGCCCATGCAAACCGGCGATGGCAGCCGGCCCTACCTGGTGCAGTAAGCGATGACCCGACCCTTCGATGCCTTCGTTCTTTTCGCGGAAATGCGGACCGGGTCGAATTACCTCGAAGATTCGCTGAACGCGTTTCCCGATATCACCTGTTATGGCGAGGTCTATAACCCCACCTTCCTCGGGCATCACAACCGGTTCGAGCTGTTCGGCTACGACATGGAGCGGCGCGAGAAAGACCCCCTTGGCCTTCTGAACCGCATGATCGAGGCCACGGACGGGATCGCCGGTTTTCGCCTGTTTCACGATCATGATGACCGGGTGGTCGAAGCCGTTCTGCCCAACCCGCGGATCGCCAAGGTCATCCTGACGCGCAATCCCTTGGAAAGCTATGTCAGCCGCAAGATCGCCAGCGAAACCGGCCAGTGGCGTCTGACCGACATGAAGAACGCGAAGACGGCCAAGATCCGCTTCGACGCGGGCGAGTTTGACGATCTGCTCGATGCGCTCATCCCGTTTCAGGACAGGCTGCGGCACGGGTTACAGGTCTCCGGCCAGACGGCGTTTCATATCCGCTATGAAGATATCAATGATCCCGAGATCCTGAACGGGTTGGCGCGTTACCTCGGCTCGGCGGCGGAGGTCGAGAAGACCTCTCAGAAGCTGAAGAAGCAAAACCCCAGCGATCTGCGCGACAAGGTCGAGAATTACGACGAGATGGTCGCCGAGCTTCAGAACCTCGACCGGTTCGGCCTTGACCGCGCGCCTGATTACGAACCGCCCCGGCAGGCGGGCGTGCCGGGCTTCGTCGCGCACCCCGACGCGGGGCTTTTGTTCATGCCGATCAAGGGCGCACCCGAGACTGCCGTCCTCGACTGGATGGGAAAGATCGGCGGCGTGGGGCGGGACAACCTGCTGCGCAAGATGAGCCAGAAGGACCTGCGCGCGTGGATGAAGGCGCATCCGGGCTATCGCAGTTTCACGGTCCTGCGCCACCCGGTGCTTCGGGCGCATGTCGTGTTCAACCGGTTCATCCTGCCGAATGACCGCCCGATCTATGCCGACCCGCGCAAGATCCTGCGCCAGCATTACAACCTGCCCATTCCCAACCAGGCCCCGGATGACAGCTGGACGGCTGAACACCAGAAAGAGGCGTTTGCGGTATTCCTTGGATTCCTCAAGGGCAACCTCGCGGGCCAGACCAGCATTCGCGTGGACAACGCTTGGGCCAGCCAGACCGGCCTGTTGCAGGGCATGAGCACCGTTGCCCTGCCGCAGGCCACGGTGCACGAGGATGACATGGCGACGATGCTTCCCATGCTGGCGCGTGCCGCAGGTGTGCAGGATGTTCCCGATGTCGGGGCCGAGGCGTTGCCCGGTCCGGTCGCGCTGGATGCGATCTATGACGGCAAGATCGAGAAAGCGGTGATCGAGGTCTATCGCCGCGATTACCTGAACTTCGGATTTCCGCGCTGGAATCGGCGTTGAGCGATCAGGCGGCCTGGCTTGCCTGTGCGTCGGTCAGCAGCGTGTGCAGCGTGGCAGGGTCGGAATTGGCCCGCAGCTTGGCACACAGGGCCGCGTCCCGCAGCGTGCGCGAGACAAGCGCCAGCGCCTTGAGGTGATCGACGCCCGTATCGCTGGGCGCGAACAGCGCGAAGATCAGGTCGACCGGCTGCTTGTCCGCCGAATCGAAATCGATCGGACGCTCCAGTTTCAGGAACGCACCCTGAACCTCGGTCAGGTCATGAAGGCGCGCATGGGGCAGGGCCACGCCATGGCCAACGCCGGTCGGGCCGAGGCTCTCACGCTCTTGCAGCGCGTCGAAGATGGACGACGATTTCAGCCCGATCAGACCTTCGGCAAGGTCTGCGATGCTTTGCAGCAAGCGTTTCTTGCTCGACACGTCGCTCACGACTTTCACCGCGTGCGGCTTGAGCAGTTGCGAAAGGTCCATGCCTGTATCCCTTTGCAGCAACCGCCCCGGACCGTTTCACGGTGGGGGCGGCGCAAAAACTTCGGTGGGTCTCAGAGGCTGGGGTCGATCCAGCCTACGTTGCCGTCGTCGCGGCGATAGACGACGTTCACCTTGTCATGTTTCTCGTTGCGGAACACCAACAGCGGCGCACCGGCAATTTCCATCTGCATCACGGCTTCGCCGACCGACAGAGACGGGATCTTGGTTTCCATCTCGGCCACGATGATCGGCTGCAGCGTTTCCGGTTCGGCATCTTCGTCATGCGCTTCGGACGAGGCGAGGATATACGTGGGCGCCTGCATGACATCAATGGGCTGGGTCCGCTCGCGGTGATGGTCCTTCAGGCGACGCTTGTAACGGCGTAACTGTTTTTCCATCTTGTCCGCCGTCTTCTCGAAAGCGGCGTAGATTTCATGCGCAAGGCCCTTGGCCGAGGCGGTCAGGCCGGTCGAAAGGTGAACCGTCGCTTCGCAGACGAATTCAGCGCCGGATTTCGAAAAGATCACCGTCGCGTCCGTGGGCCGCTCGGCGTATTTCTCGACCACAGCATTCAGGCTGTCCTTCACATGGGTCTGCAAGGCATCGCCGATGTCGATTTGCTTACCGCTGATTTGATAACGCATGATGTCTCCCGATTTAGTGGCGCAGGAATGGACTCAGCCGGGGACGACTGCAACCCTGCGCAAGGTGTTTTTGACTTGTCCGGGGTTCTTTCCTGCACGTCTTCGGTGCGCAATGCGGCGCGAAGTCCAGCGTTCGGAAAGGGATGAAGCGAGCGCGGTCATCGCTGATATTTGGCCGTGAGTCTGGGGTCCGTGTCAATCCAAAGCAGAACGCGGGCGGCTCTTTTCACCCGATGCTGAAGGTCTCGCCAAGGTAGACGCGGCGAACGGTTTCGTCGCGCACGACCTCGTCGGCGGTGCCCGACATGATGATGGCGCCGTCATGCAGGATGTAGGCGCGATCCACGATCTCCAGCGTCTCGCGCACGTTGTGATCCGTGATCAGAACCCCGATCCCGCGTGTCTTGAGCTCTCCGACCAGATGGCGGATGTCGCCGACCGCAATCGGATCGACCCCGGCAAAGGGTTCATCCAGCAGAACGAAGCGCGGGTTCGAGGCAAGGCAACGCGCGATCTCGGCTCGGCGCCGCTCCCCGCCCGAGAGCGACAGGGCAGGCGCGCGGCGCAGATGCTCGATGGAGAACTCGGTCAGCAGCTCTTCCAACCGCTCCTTGCGGCGGGCGCGCTTCTTCTCGACGATTTCGAGAATGGCCATGATGTTGTCTTCGACGGAGAGGCCGCGAAAGATCGACATTTCCTGTGGCAGGTAGCCGATCCCGGCGCGGGCCCGACGATACATCGGAAACAGCGTCACATCCTGCCCGTCGATGGTGACCGTCCCGCCGTCGGGTGTGATCAGGCCCGCGATGCAGTAAAACGACGTGGTCTTGCCCGATCCGTTCGGGCCCAGAAGTGCCACGACCTCGCCCCGGTTCAGCTCCAGCGAGACATCGCGGATCACGAGGCGGCGCTTGTAGCTTTTGCGCAGGCGATCGACGCGCAGGCCGGTCGCCCCACCGTCAGTGACGGAAAGGTGCAGCCGCTCGCTCATTCCGATCCGCCGGTATCCAGGACCGTGCGCACGCGTCCATCGACTGATCCGTTCCCGGTGCGCATGTTCACGACCATTCGGTCCCCGGCCACCGCTGTTGTGCCCTGGGTGACCAGGACATTGCCGCGCATCGTCAGCATGGCGGTTTCGACATCGTAGCGCGCTTCGCTGCCTTCGGCGGCGTCTGCCCCCCGCGTCACCAGCACGCCGCCGGTGGCCACGACCTCACGCACCTCGTTGCGTCCGGTCTGGTCGGAATAGAGGATGCGTACCTGCCCTGCGGCCATCCGCAGATCACCCTGCACCACCAGGACATTGCCCGAGAACACGGCCTCTCCGGTCGTCTGGTCCAGCGTCAGCCCATCGGCCGTCACCTCGACCGGCTGGTCGGGATCATAGGCCACCCCGCCAAAACCGACCTCCACCTGGGCGAGTGTCGTCCCCGGCAGCCCGGCCGCAAGGCACAGGCCCAAAAACCCACAGATCAATAGCTTGCGCATTTCGCGCTCCTTAATTCTCCGGCTGATATAGCAGCCGGACACCGCCGGTGAAACTGACAACCGCACCTTCCGACGGTCCGGTCACCTCCATTGCACCTGCGGTCAGGGTAATCCCAGGTCCGGTGATTTCGACATCCGTGTCCGTGCTCAGGCCAGTCTGGGCCAGCAGGACATGGATTTCCTCGGTCACCAAGCGGTACCCAAGCTCGGTCGTGGCCGTGACGCCGCCGAACAGGTCGGCCACCTGCCCGGCAAGGTCGATATACCCGCTGGCCGCGTCCAGCGTCAGCACATCGCCATCGGGCAGCGCCATGCGGCCCGAGACGTTCTCGGTCGCGATGGCCTCGGTGCGGGTGCGGTCGGCGTCGAAACTAGGCGTCGCGGCATCGGCCACCAGCGTCAGTTCGCGCCCATCTTCGAGAACACCCGCAAAGCGCGGCTGGGTCAGGCGCTGTTCCCGGGCGAGTTCTTCGACATCGACCTCGGCGTAAGGAATCGCTTGCTCGGGGTCGGGCGGGTTCGAGAACAGGAACAGCGTCGACAACAGCGCCAGCGCAGCCAGCGGCAGGGTCAGTTTCAGACCCATCACCACCGTGCTGTAGCGACTGCCGCTTGCCATGCTGCGTGATCTTTCAGTGCGCGAAAATGTCGATCTCGGGCCAGCCTGCGAGGTCCAGCTTGGCGCGCGTCGGCAGGAACTCGAAACAGGCCTGCGCGATCTCCATCCGGTCCTCGCGGTCCAGTCGCTTGTTCAGGGCCTCGCGCAGACGATGCAGGTAAAGCACGTCCGAGGCGGCGTAAGCCTTTTGCGCCTCGGTCAGTTCGGCTGCACCCCAGTCCGAGGTCTGCTGCTGTTTCGAGATATCGATATCCAACAGCTCTTGAAGCAGGTTTTTCAGCCCGTGACGGTCGGTATAGGTGCGGATCAGCTTGGACGCGATCTTGGTGCAGTAGACCGGGGCGGCCAGCGCACCGAAGGCGTTGTACATCGCCGCGATGTCGAAGCGCCCGAAATGGAACAGTTTCAGCACATCCGGATCGGTCAGCATCCGGCAGAGATTCGGCGCTTCGGTCTGGCCCTTGTCGATCTGGACCAGGTGCGCGTTCCCATCGCCCGAAGACATCTGCACAAGGCACAGCCGGTCGCGTTGCGGGATCAGGCCCATCGTTTCGCAATCGATGGCCACGACCGGGCCAAGGTCCAACCCGTCGGGAAGATCGTTTCGGTAAAGATGGATGGTCACGCCCTATCCCTTTCCTGCGTGGCTGGCCCGTGATGCGGACCCCGGAAGGGGATGGTGCCCAGGAGAGGACTCGAACCTCCACGTCCATACGGACACTAGCACCTGAAGCTAGCGCGTCTACCAATTCCGCCACCTGGGCCGGTGTCGTGGAAGCGGCTGATATAGCGGCTCCGGGGGCGTGTCAACAAGCCTTGAGAGGATTTTCTAACCGCTGATCCGAGGTCAGTAGTCGCGCTCGTAAAACACGCCGACCGAGCTGCTGCCATCGGAGGAAAAACTGCCCCGTGCGGTGATATCCGGAGTCAGGTCGATGTTGAGCGAAAGGTCCGCTTCGCCGTCCGCGTTCACGGTCACATCGGTGTAGATATTGTCCGACAGGTAGCGCCCGGCACGCACGGCGGCGTTGCCCTCTTCATCGGTCTGCAGGTCGAGGTCGTCGAGGCCAAGCCCCGAGCGCAGATTGGCGAGGAAACCGTTATTCGTGCTGCCGCCCGCCAGCGACGATGCCGCGTCGGCCAGTTGCAGCAACTGCACCGGCGAGAGCGACGATACGGACCGTCCAAAGAGCAACCGGGCCAGAACTTCGTCTTCCGGCAACGAAGGATCGGACCCAAAGGTGATCTCTGGCGACGATGCGGGTCCATCGACCGAGATCGTGATGGTGTAGCCGCCAGCGCGGCTTTCGGCGGCCAGGTCGAGATAGGGGTCGAAACTGCCCTGCAGGGTCGCACTGCCCTCGGTGAAGTCCAGCCGCGTGCCAAGGATCGAAAGACGCCCGCGGATCAGGTTGAACTGCCCGGACGGGATCACCTGCGCGCTGGTTCCGTTCAGCCGAATCTCGCCGCCGAACTCTGCATCGATCCCGCGCCCGCGCAGGTAGACGCGCCCCGGTGCGCTGATCGTCAGGTCCAGGCCGACACCCGCCCCCGCGCTTCCGGCATCCGCCGTGCGCAGCAGACCGGCATTGCGGCGTGTCTGGCGTTCCGCCGCAGTTTCGTTGACATGGCGAATGGGCGGGATCGGCGCCGCCCCGCCAAGACCGGTTTCCGGCACGCGCAGCTCCGTCTCGCCCAAATCGACCCGTCCTGCCACCTGGAGATACCCGGTCAGCCCGCCCGAGATATTCAGGTCCGCGCGGGAGATTCGCGCCTCGTACAGCTCGGGATCGACCAGGCGCGCCTGGTCCACGGTGATGCTGATATCGGCGGGCATCCCGGCCCCGACCAGGTTGATGCTGCCCTGAGTCGAGATCTGGCCACCGGTATTCAGGCGCCCGCCGCCGTTCAGCGTGACGCGCCCGCCCGACAGGTTGGCGGACAGGTTCAGATCCTCCACCGCCGCCTGCAACGTCGGCAGCGAGGCCCGCGCGCCGGACGCCGTCAGCGTGCCGGACAAGGCGGACAGTCCCGGCTGACCGCGCAGCGCGAGGTCGAAGTTGAGCGTCCCGTTGATCGATCGCGGCCGGATGAACCGGTTGGCCAGCGCCAGCGGCAGACTGCCCTGCGCCTGCAGATCGACACTGCCGTCCGGCAGGCCGACACCGCCGGTAACCCCGGCGCGGATTCCGCCGGGCCCCTCTGCTGCGACATTGATCTGCCATGGGGCCGTGCCGCGACGGGTCAGGTTGGCGTCGGCGCTGACCGGTCCACTCAACGCATCGGTGAACAAGCCCACGTTCCGCAGGCGCAGATCGGTCTCGAACCGGCCACCGGACGAATCCAGCGCCCCACTGCCCGAGGCCGTGATCTCGCCATTGTCGAGGGCCAGCTGCTCCAGTCGCAGACCGGCGGTATCGCGGATCGCGTGGACGCTCAGCACCGTGTCCCCGGCAAAAAGTTCGGGCGGCAGCCCCGCGCCGAAGCCAAGGCTGTTGCCCGTGCCATCCAGAACAATATCGAAAGCGCCCGAAAGCGGCTCGACCCGGCCGGTCAGGCTTGCCTCGATCCCGCCAGTCAAATCCTGCCCGGACACCGCGGAAAAGCGCGCAAGGTCGGCCGCGCGAAACGCAAGGTCAAGCGCGGTGTCGATCCGCCCTTCGCCCGGTTGGATCGTCGCGCCGCCCCCGGCCACCAGATCGTCGCCCGCCGACAGCGACAGGCCAGAAATCAGGATCGCCGCGCCTTGGGTCCACGAGACCTGGCTACGGAACGCGATGGCGTCGCCCATGGCCTGCGCAAGGCCGGGATCGCGATGCTCCAGCCCTTCGACATTTGCCGTGACCGTGGCGGCGACGGCCCCGATACCGCTGGCGCTGGGCGTGATCGTCCCGTTCGAGGACAGGGTGATCCGGCGGATATCGAGGTCGTCCATCTCGAAGGCCGAGACATCGGCGTCGAGCACGAACGCGTCACTGTCGGAGGCATCGAAATTCAGCGCCAGCGTGGCCCGGCGCAGGCGAGCTTCCGCGCCCACAGGCAGGCGCACCGGGCCGGAACCGGCCGGATCGGCCAAGGTGCCGGTCAGGTTGATGATCAGCGGGCGCCGCGCGGGGTCAAGCTCGACCGAACCGACCAGTTCCAAAGACCGCGAGGCGAGGTCCATGTTTTCAAGCGAAATCGCGCCATCGGCATGGAGGCGCACCAAGGCGGCAAGGCTCGTGTCCTCGCCGAAAAAGGCGTGATACTCGACGGGCATCATCGGTGTCAGATCGCCACCCAGATCGACGGCGATGACGTGATCGCCGCTCTCCTGCCCCATGCTGGTGACCATGCCCTCCACCCGGCGCGCGCCATCCGTGTCGAGCGTGATCTCGGCGGTGAAATCGTCGATCGGGCCTTCGCCGCTCACCTCGAACCGAAGCGAGGGGCGCCCCGGCAGGTTCAGAAGTTCCGATGCCAGCCCCCCGGCCTCTTCCGTCAGCAGAAGATCGACGGACAGAAGTTCCGTTTCGTTGGCGTAGCTCGCCGTCAGATCGAAAGTGTCCCCGGGTCCGTCCAGCCGCACCAGTTCGATATCCGCCTGCCCGTCACCATCGGCCAGTCGGGCGGACCCTGAGATGGAAAACCGCCCCCCGACCCCGATGATCGACGGGTCGAGGTCGATCTCGTCAATGGCCATCTGGTCGATGGCGATGCGGATGGGCAGTTCGGGCAAGGCAAAGGGCTGCGCCTCGGCGGGCGGCAGATCGATCGCGTCTTCTTCGCCAGTTTCGGGCGTGCGCAAGATGGTCAGCCGCTCGGCGGTCAACTCGTCGACCTGCAATTCCCGGCTGAAAAGCGCGGTTCGCGTCCAGACAAGCCGCGCGTTTTCGAGGATCAGCCACTCGCCCTGCGCGTCCGCAATGGACAGGCGGTCCAGTTCGGCGGTCGAGGACAGCGCACCGCGAAACCCGTCGATGCGGATCTGCCGCGCGCCATCGGACAGTTGCTCTTCGAGGAAGCGAACGATGCGCCCACGGTCATCGTCGGCGTCATCCTGCGCGACGGCCTGCGCGGGCAGCAGCGCCAGCGCCAGAAGGATCAGGACCCGCTTCAGCATCAGAAGGCCTGCCCGATGCCGATATAAAGGTAGATGTCTTCGCCCACGCCGCCGCCACGCACTGGGGTGGCCAGATCGACCCGGATCGGGCCGAACGGCGTTGCATAGCGCAGGCCAAGCCCCGCCCCTGCGTGCCAGTCGCTGTCATCCTGAAACGCGGCATCGGACGAGATCAGGCCCATATCGGCAAAGGCGACAATCCCGAAATTCGTGTCGCCGATATCTTGCCGAAGTTCCGTGGACAGGCCGGCGAAGCCGCGCCCACCGGACTCGATGCCGCCATAGGTCGCGCCAAGCGACTGGTACTCCTGGCCGCGTACCGTGCCTGAGCCGCCCGAGTAGAACAGGAAGTCAGGTGGGATATCGTCGATATCGTCGCTGAACACCCCGCCCAGTTGCGCCCGTGCCGCCAGCCGCGTGCGGTCATTCTCGCCAAAGCCCAGGTAGCCGCGCGCATCCAGGGTGTAGCGTGCGCCGCCAGACCCCTGGAAGGACAGGAAGGGGGTGGTCGTGGCGCTGACGAATACGCCATCGGCCGGATCGAGCGGGTCGTCGCGGTTGTCCCAAGTCAGTTCTGCGGGCAACAGCGCATAGCCGATGTCGAACTCGCCGAAGGGTCCGTCGATGCGCACCCCCAGCAGCCCGAGGCCAAGCGACCCTTCAAGCCGGTTGCTGAACACATGCTCGACCCCGGCCTCGATCCCGGCCCCGGTCAGGGTGAAGCTGGGTTCGCGCAGTTGGAACAGCTCGAATTCGAAATAGGCGGTCGTGTCGGGCGTGAACGTGGCCGGGCGCGAATAGCGGCCCGAGAACTCCAGGTCGATGCCCTCGATCGCGTCGGTCGAGATCTCCTCCTGGCCGATCCCGGTGATCGCGGCGTCGAAGCGCAGACGTTCCGCCCCGCCAAAGAGGTTGCGATGCAGCCAATAGGCCGTCAGCCGCGCGCCTTCATCGGTTGAAATCTCGGCGCCGAAGCCGATCCGGCGCAGCGGCGATTCCGACACGACCGCGTCGATATCCATGACATCGTTTGCGGTCGGCTCGGTCTCTTCCAGGGCGACGGCGGCAAAGACCCCGGTGTCGCGCAGGCGTTCCTCGGCGCGGGCCAGTTCGGCGGGCGAATAGGTCAGACCGCTGGGCAGGCCGGCAATCTCCACGATCCGTTCGGGCCGCATCCGCTCATATCCCTGCGGGATGAGCGTGCCGAAGGTGATGACCGGGCCGGGGTCGAGCGTGATCCGCGCGTCAAGCTCCGCCTCGCGGTGCCGCGCGGTGATCTGCTGCCCGGCGACATCGGCGGTGGCATGCCCGCGCTCGCGCCAGCCGTCTATCGCCGCGCCCGTCGCATCGCGCAGGACCGAGGTGCTGGCCGACGCACCCGGCGCAAACTCGGGAATCAGGTCGCTGTTGCGGGCCAGCGGCCCGATCTCGGCGACGCCGAAGGCATAATCCGGTCCGGGGCTGACATTGATCACGACCTGCCCAACCCGCCCCGGAACGGCAAAGGGCGAAATGGCCGCCGCCTCGCGCCCGTCCAGCAGGATGTTCACCACCGGCGAGAAATGCCCTCTGTCATAGAGCGCCGCGGTCAGGCGCGCGTAATCGGCCCGTGCGGCGGCAAGAATATCCTGCGCGCTGCGTCCCCCTTCCGGCGGTTCCTGCAACAGAAGCGAGGCCGCGCGCAGGCGATCGCGCAAATCCTCGTCGGCTGGCGAGATCCGCAAGTCGACATCCTGCGCCGCGGCCGGCAACGCCATACCGGCGACAAGGACGAGTGAAAGAAGGGATCTGGGGGCAGCGATCATATCTTAAGGAATAGGTCGTTCCCCGCGCACTGGCCAGTGATAATGGAGAAACGAAATTGTATTCGGCGGCATGCCGCAGGTGATTTGAGACGATTTGCGCCTTGTGGGACACACCTTCTGTGCCTATCACGCAGGCAAGGACGACCAAAGGATGCTTCCCATGACGAAACTCGTCACGATTTTCGGCGGTTCGGGCTTTGTCGGGCGTTACATCGCCCGCAGGATGGCGCGTGAGGGGTGGCGCGTGCGCGTGGCCGTGCGGCGCCCCACCGAGGCGAATTTCGTTCGCACCTATGGCGTGGTCGGGCAGGTCGAACCGATCTTCGCCAATATTCGCGATGATGACAGCGTTCGTGCCGCGATCCACGGCGCCGATGCAGTCGTCAATTGCGTCGGCATCCTGTCGGAGCGCGGCAAGAACAAGTTCGACACCGTCCAGCACGAGGGCGCGGGCCGCGTGGCGCGGATCGCCGCCGAGGAATCGGTGAAAACACTTGTGCAGATGTCGGCCATCGGCGCGAACAGCGAAAGCAGCAGCAAATACGCCCGCACCAAGGCGCTGGGCGAGGCGGCTGTGCTTGAGGCGTTCCCCGGCGCGATCATCCTGCGCCCGTCGATTATCTTCGGACCCGAGGATGAGTTCTTCAACCGTTTCGCCAAGATGACCCGCACGGGCTACATCCTGCCCGTGGTGGGTGGGTCGACCCGGTTCCAGCCGGTCTATGTCGATGATGTTGCGCAGGTCGCTGTCAAGAGCGTGCTGGGCGAGGTCGAGCCGGGAACCTACGAGCTGGGCGGCCCCGACGTCAGAACCTTCCGCCAGTTGATGGAGCAGATGCTGACCGTCATTCGCCGCCGCCGCCTGATCTTGAACGTGCCGTTCTGGATCGCCGGGATCATGGGGACGGTGCTGGACGCGGTGCAGACCCTGACCGGCGGGCTGATCCACAATTCGCTTCTGACCCGTGACCAGGTGCGCAACCTGCGCCATGACAACGTCATCTGCTCGGGCTGCAAGGGCCTGGACGAGTTGGGCATCGATCCGACCGGCATGGACGCCGTGCTTGACGATTACCTCTGGCCGTATCGTCCGTCGGGGCAATACGCCAAGATCAAGGAAAGCGCGCAGCACCTCGCCGAGGAAGACATCTAGGTATAGGCGATCCACAACAGGATCGCGCCGAGGATCACCCGGTAGATCACGTATGGCGTGAAGCTGACGCTGCGCAGCAGCCGCATCATGAAGGCCAGCGCCGCGAGGGCCGAGACAAAGGCCAGCGCGGCGGCAATCGCGCCATCCCGCGCGGCCTGCGCATCGGCCGTGGCGATGACCTCACCCCCCAGCAGGATGGCCGAGGCCGTGATCGTCGGGATCGACATCAGCATGGCGATCCGCGCGGCATCCTCGCGCGTGTAACCCAGCATGCGTCCGGCGGTGATGGCGATACCCGACCGCGACGTGCCGGGGATCAGCGCAACGGCCTGCCACAGGCCCATGACGATCGCGTCACGCAGGGTCCATGCCTCGGCCTGTTTCACGTCGGCGCCTTTCTGGTCGGCCCAGTAAAGGACCAGGCCGAAGATCAGCATGGCCCACCCGATCACAGCCACCGAGCGCATCGCATCGCTTAGGCCCGTCAGGTGCAGAACCAGCCCGCAAAGGATCACCGGGATGGTCGATATCAGAAGCAGAAAGGCCAGTTTCGAGCCGGGCGTGTCGATCCGGCCTGTCAGAAGGTGTGGCACCCCGGACAGCGCAAGGCGGACGTCGTGCCAGAAGTACAGGATCACGGCCCCAAGCGTCCCGGCATGTACCGCAACGTCGATCACCTGCCCCTGGTCCGCTTGCCCCGAAAGATTCGGCAAGAGGATCAGGTGACCCGAGGACGAGATCGGAAGGAACTCGGTCAAACCCTGGATCAAGGCCACGAGAAACAAATAAAACAAGCTCACGTGGATTTTCTCCGGTCCAGGTAACGGAATGTTAAGATATTGATACTAATTTTATAATTCCTACTAAGGTAAAGTGTTTTGACCTAAAATTCCGCAGTGCGGAAAAAATTTACCCCGAGACCTTTCAGAAAACTGTATATAGGTCAGCATAGCTGTCTTTTTATCCCGCAAGACCCCCGGTATAGGGGCGCGAGCAAGATGGGAGAAGATCCTTGGCCAAACAACCCATGTTGAAGTTCGTCAGCATCGAAAAAGAGATGCCGGAAAAGCGTGACGCGGACCAGCGTCGCGAGGACTTCAAGGAAATTTACGGCGAATATGCGATGGAAAAGGCACGCCAGCAGGCTGGGCGCTGTTCCCAGTGCGGGGTGCCCTACTGCCAGTCGCATTGTCCGCTGCACAATAACATCCCCGACTGGCTCAAGCTGACCGCCGAGGGACGCCTGCAAGAGGCGTACGAGGTCAGCCAGGCCACCAATACCTTCCCCGAGATCTGTGGCCGCATCTGTCCGCAGGATCGCCTGTGCGAAGGCAATTGCGTGATCGAACAGTCGGGTCACGGCACCGTCACCATCGGCTCGGTCGAGAAATTCATCACCGACACCGCGTGGGAAGAAGGTTGGGTCAAGCCGATCAAACCCGCCGAGGAGCGCGCGGAATCGGTCGCCATCATTGGCGCGGGTCCCGGTGGCCTTGCCGCCGCTGACCGCCTGCGCCGCGCCGGCCTGCAAGTGACGGTCTATGACCGCTACGACCGCGCCGGGGGCCTGATGGTTTACGGCATCCCGGGCTTCAAGCTGGAAAAAGATGTGGTCATGCGCCGCAACGCCCAGCTGGAAGAGGGCGGCGTGAAATTCGTGCTGAACTGTAATGTCGGCGAAGACATCACCTTCGACGAGTTGCGCGAACAGCATGACTTCGTTCTGATCGCGACCGGCGTCTACAAGTCGCGCGACCTGCCTGCGCCGGGTGTCGGCGCCAAGGGCATCGTGCGCGCCATCGACTACCTCACCGCCAGCAACCGCATCGGCTTTGGCGACACGGTGGCCGAGTTCGAGTCGGGCGAGTTGAACGCCGAGGGCAAGCGCGTCGTCGTCATCGGCGGTGGCGACACGGCGATGGACTGCGTGCGCACCGCGATCCGCCAGGGCGCGACCAGCGTGAAGTGCCTTTACCGCCGCGACCGCGCCAACATGCCCGGCTCGCAGCGCGAAGTGCAGAATGCCGAGGAAGAAGGCGTCGAGTTTGTTTGGCTGTCGGCCCCCAAGGGCTTCACCGGCGGCGACGCGGTCGAAGGCGTGATGGTGCAGAAGATGCGTCTTGGCGCGCCGGACGCCACGGGCCGCCAAAGCCCCGAGGTGATCGAAGGGGCCGACTATGTCGAAGACGCGGACCTCGTCATCAAGGCGCTGGGCTTCGAACCCGAGGATCTGCCGAGCCTTTGGAACGTGCCCGAGCTGGAAGTGACCCGTTGGGGCACCGTCAAGGCCGATTTCCGCACCCACGAGACCCAGATCGAGAATGTCTATGCCGTGGGTGACATCGTGCGCGGCGCATCCCTCGTTGTCTGGGCCATCCGCGACGGGCGCGAAGCGGCCGATGCGATCCTCGACAAGGTCATGGCGTCCGCGACCGACGTCGCCGCCGAGTGACCTGACCCGCTTTGCCCGATTGCAGGTTTCGCGATCGGGCAGGGCACCCGCTCTCGTTTTCACGTTTTCACCCGCCACCGCACCAAGGACGGACGTCATCATGGGCAATGGACACGCTACAAGCCTGGCCGCGCTGCTGGTCGCCGTGCTGGCTACGCCCGCCGTTGCACAGGATGGCGGCCGCCTGTTCCAGGTGCCCGAGGGCTGCGAAGCCTTCCTGACCGTGCAATCGCGGTCCTGCATGGTGTCGCACCACTGGCGTTGCGACGCCGACCCCGAGGGCACGCAATGGCGCGCCACGCTGGACCAGGATGGCGCCTTCTACCTCAGCTTCACGGATTCCGAGTTTCGCTGGCTGCGCAGCTGGGACCTGCGCGGCGGCAGCAACGACACCCTGATCGAACCCGAGGAAGACCCGGCCAGCCTGTCCGAGCTGCTGGCCACGGGCAGCGACTCGATGGTCTTCTCGATCCGCGAGGAAAACACGCTCGGCACGTTCCAGCGCGACTATACCGGCTTTGACCGGCTGACCGGCGAAACCCTGGATGTCGATGGCCGCGAGCTTCTGGTGACGGAATTCGCCTACCAGTACGACACGGCCGAAGGCCCCCGCCGGACCGAGGGCAACCAGTTCGTGCACGAAGGCTGGGGCCTGTTTTTCGGCGGGATCGAAACGACGACGCGGCCCGATGGCGAAACCTTCGAAGGCAATTACAGCCCGATGGAATTCGCCGAGCCGGGCGAACGCGGTTTCCTGTCGATGGAGCCGATCTACGATTGCGGCGACATGATGAGTGGTCTGCCGCACCTGCCGGAGTACCGCGGATGAGCGCGTCCGGCCAGTGCCTATGCGGGGCCGTCCGGTTCACCGCGGCCAAGCTGGGTGGCTTCGGCATCTGCCATTGCGGGCAGTGCAACCGCTGGCTGGGTGGACCGATGCTGGGCGTGACGGTCGAACAGGCCGACATGAGCGTGGCCGAGGGCGCCCCCATCGTGACCCGTCGCACCAGCGGCTGGGCCTCGCGCAGCCGCTGCGCAGAGTGCGGCTCGCCGCTGTGGTACCGGTTCGACAAGGGTGTCGACGGGGCCGGGAATTACGAGGTGCCGCTCGGTATCCTCGATGACGCCAACGGGTTGGCGTTGACGCGGGAGATCTTCATCGACCGCAAACCCGACAGTTATTCCTTCGCGGGCGCGCATGAACGCCTGACGGAGGACGAGACCTTGGCGCTTTACGCGCCCTCCAGTGAAGGAGCATGACCATGACGAAGTATGACGCCACCTGGGCCCAGTCCGAGGCAGCCAAGCGTGAATGGATGGCCGAGAACGGCATGTTCCGCGAAGAGGACGAGCATTCGTCCTGTGGCGTGGGCCTTGTCGTGTCCCTCGATGGCCAACCCACCCGTGCGGTCGTGGAAAACGGCATCAGCGCGCTCAAGGCGATCTGGCACCGCGGGGCGGTTGACGCCGACGGCAAGACCGGCGACGGCGCGGGCATCCACGTGCAGATCCCGGTGCATTTCTTCTACGACCAGGTGCGCCGCACGGGCCATGAGCCGCGCATGAACGAGCTGATGGCCGTCGGCCAGGTCTTCTTGCCGCGCAACGATTTCGGGGCGCAGGAAACCTGCCGCACGATCGTCGAATCCGAAGTGCTGCGGATGGGCTATTACATCTATGGCTGGCGGCACGTGCCGGTCGATATCAGCGTGCTGGGCGAAAAGGCCAACGCGACCCGCCCCGAGATCGAGCAGATCATCATCTCGAACTCCAAGGGCGTGGACGAGGAAACCTTCGAACGCGAGCTTTACGTCATCCGCCGCCGGATCGAGAAGGCCGCCGCCGGTGCAGGCGTGAAGGAGCTGTATATCTGCTCGCTGTCCTGCCGCTCGGTCATCTACAAGGGCATGATGCTGGCCCAGGACGTGGCCGAGTTCTATCCCGATCTCAAGGACGAGCGGTTCGAGTCCGCCTTCGCGATCTACCACCAGCGCTATTCGACCAACACCTTCCCGCAATGGTGGCTGGCGCAGCCGTTCCGCATGTTGGCCCATAACGGCGAGATCAACACGCTGAAGGGCAACGTCAACTGGATGAAGAGCCACGAGATCCGGCTCTCCTCCGCGTATTTCGGCGAGATGGCCGAGGATATCAAACCGATCATCGCGCAGGGCGCGTCCGACTCCGCCGCGCTGGATGCGGTGTTCGAGGTTCTGGTGCGCGCTGGCCGGTCCGCGCCGATGGCCAAGACGATGCTGATCCCCGAGGCCTGGAGCCAGACGGCCAGCGAACTGCCGCAGGCGTGGCAGGACATGTATTCCTACTGCAACTCGGTGATGGAGCCGTGGGACGGTCCCGCTGCGCTGGCCATGACCGATGGGCGTTGGGTCTGCGCCGGGCTTGACCGGAACGGCCTGCGTCCGATGCGCTATGTCGTGACGGGGGACGGCATGCTTATCGCAGGGTCCGAGGCCGGCATGGTGCCGATCAACGAGGCCACCGTCGTCGAGAAGGGTGCGCTCGGTCCCGGCCAGATGATCGCCGTCGACATGGCCGAGCAGAAGCTGTTCCACGACACCGAGATCAAGGATGCGCTGGCCGCCAGCCGCCCCTTCGGCGAATGGGTCGGCAAGATCACCGATCTGGCCATCGAAACCCGCGACGTGACCGAAACGGCGATCTTCGACGGCACCGATCTGCGTAAGCGGCAGGTCGCCGCCGGCTACTCGATGGAAGAACTGGAACAGATCCTTGCGCCCATGGCCGAGGACGGGAAAGAGGCCATCGCCTCGATGGGCGACGACACGCCCGCGGCCGTGCTGTCGAGCATGTATCGCCCGCTGAGCCACTATTTCCGCCAGAACTTCAGCCAGGTGACGAACCCGCCGATCGACAGCTTGCGCGAATACCGGGTGATGAGCCTCAAGACCCGCTTCGGCAACCTCAAGAACGTGCTGGACGAAGACAGCAGCCAGACCGAGATCCTGGTGCTGGACAGCCCCTTCGTCGCGAACGCGCAGTTCGACGAGATGGTGAAGTATTTCGGCGACTCGCTCGTCACCATCGACTGCACCTTCCCTGCCGGTGGCAAACAGGGGGCGCTGCGCGACAACCTTTCCCGCATCCGGCAAGAGGCGGAGGATGCCGTGCGCTCGGGTGCAGGCCATATCGTGCTGACCGACCGGTTCCAGGGCGAAGATCGCGTGCCGATGCCCATGATTCTTGCGACCAGCGCGGTGCATAGCTGGCTGACGCAGAAGGGCCTGCGCACCTTCTGTTCGCTCAACATCCGCTCGGCTGAATGCATCGACCCGCATTACTTCGCGGTTCTTGTCGGCTGCGGCGCGACCACGGTGAACGCCTATCTCGCGCAGGACAGCATCGCCGACCGGATCAATCGCGGGCTGATCGAAGGCACCCTGACCGAAGCCATGGCGCGCTACCGCGCGGCCATCGACGCGGGCCTGCTCAAGATCATGTCCAAGATGGGGATCTCCGTCATCTCGTCCTATCGCGGTGGTCTGAACTTCGAGGCCGTGGGCCTGAGCCGCGCGATGGTGAACGAGTATTTCCCGGGCATGCTGAGCCGCATTTCGGGCATCGGCGTCAGCGGCCTGCAAAAGAAGGTCGAGGAAGTGCATGCCAAGGGCTGGCAGGGTGGCGCGGACGTGCTGCCGCTGCCCATCGGCGGCTTCTACAAGGCACGCCGCTCGGGCGAGAAGCACGCCTGGGAAGCGCAGACCATGCACATGATGCAGATGGCCTGTAACCGCGCCTCCTACGAGTTGTGGAAGCAGTATTCGAAGAAGATGCAAAGCAACCCGCCGATTCACCTGCGGGATCTGCTCGACATCAAGCCGCTCGGTGAGCCGATCAATATCGACGAAGTCGAAAGCATCACCTCGATCCGCAAGCGGTTCGTGACGCCGGGTATGTCGCTGGGCGCGCTGTCGCCCGAGGCACACAAGACGCTGAACGTCGCCATGAACCGCATCGGCGCTAAGTCGGATTCCGGTGAGGGCGGCGAAGACCCGGCGCATTTCGTGCCGGAGCCCAATGGCGATAACCCGTCGGCCAAGATCAAGCAGGTGGCCTCGGGTCGGTTCGGCGTGACCGCCGAGTACCTGAACCACTGCGAAGAGCTTGAAATCAAGGTCGCCCAGGGCGCCAAGCCCGGCGAGGGCGGCCAGTTGCCCGGCATGAAGGTCACCGACCTGATCGCGCGGCTGCGGCACTCGACCAAGGGTGTGACGCTGATCTCGCCCCCGCCGCACCACGACATCTACTCGATCGAGGACCTTGCGCAGCTGATCTACGACCTCAAGCAGATCAACCCGCGCTGCAAGGTGACGGTGAAGCTGGTGGCGTCCTCGGGCGTTGGCACGATTGCTGCCGGTGTCGCCAAGGCCAAGGCGGACGTGATCCTGATCTCGGGTCACAATGGCGGCACGGGCGCGTCGCCCGCGACCTCGATCAAGTATGCGGGTCTGCCGTGGGAAATGGGCCTGACCGAAGCGCACCAGGTCCTGGCGATGAACAAGCTGCGCGATCGCGTGACGCTGCGCACCGATGGCGGCCTGCGCACCGGGCGCGACATCGTGATGGCCGCGATGATGGGGGCCGAGGAATACGGCATCGGCACCGCGGCCCTGATCGCGATGGGCTGCATCATGGTGCGCCAGTGCCAGTCGAACACCTGCCCCGTCGGTGTCTGCACGCAGGACCCCAAGCTGCGTGAGAAATTCACGGGCAATGCGGATAAGGTGGTCAACCTCATCACCTTCTACGCGCAGGAAGTGCGGGAAATCCTCGCCTCCATCGGGGCGCGCAGCCTCGATGACGTGATCGGGCGTGCCGACCTTCTGACGCAGGTCAGCCGTGGCGCCGCGCATCTGGACGATCTGGATCTGAACCCGATGCTCATCACCGTCGATGGCGCGGATCGCATCGTTTATGACCGCTACAAGCCGCGCAACGCCGTGCCGGACACGCTGGACGCCCAGATCGTGAAGGACGGGCATCGGTTCCTCGAAGACGGGGAAAAGATGCAGCTCAGCTACGCGGTGCAGAACACGCTGCGGACCATCGGCACCCGCACCTCCAGCCATATCGTCAAGAATTTCGGGATGCGGAACTCGCTCCAGCCCGATCACCTGACGGTCAAGCTGGAAGGGTCGGCTGGCCAGTCGCTGGGGGCCTTCGCCGCGCCCGGCTTGAAGCTGGAAGTGTCGGGCGACGCCAACGACTATGTCGGCAAGGGCCTGTCGGGCGGCATCATCGTGGTGAAACCGCCGCAGGTCAGCCCGCTCAAGGCCGACGAAAACGTTATCATCGGCAATACGGTGCTTTATGGCGCGACCGATGGATACCTCTTCGCCGCGGGCCGGGCCGGGGAACGTTTCGCTGTTCGGAACTCGGGCGCGAAGGTCGTGGTCGAGGGCTGTGGCTCGAACGGGTGCGAGTACATGACTGGTGGCGTGGCCGTCATCCTCGGGTCCATCGGGGCCAATTTCGGGGCTGGCATGACCGGCGGCATGGCCTATCTCTACGATCCCGAGGGGCAAGCCGGCGTCAACATGAACCTTGAAACGCTGGTGACCTGCCCCGTGACGGTCGAGCACTGGGAGCAGCAGCTTCGCGGGCTGATCGAAAGCCATCTGAAGGAAACCCGCAGCCGCAAGGCCGCCGATATCCTCCAGCACTGGGAGATCGAGCTGAAGAACTTCGTCCAGGTCTGCCCGAAAGAGATGCTGGACAAGCTGGCCCACCCGCTGGGAATCGAGGCCGGCGCGGTTCCGGCGGAGTAATCCGCCAACGGTCGAAATGCCGCCACAAAGCGTTGAAAAGGCCCCGATCAGAACGACCGGGGCCTTTTCCAATTATATGAAAAATATAAGAAGTTTTCCTACGCAGCCCCTCTGCGTCGATTGTTTTCGAATCGGAACGATTGTCCTGCGTTTACCCTAATTGTTCCTGAATACCGCCCGTTTTCAGGGACAGCTTTGCTCTCAATCGCAAGGGCAGAGCGCAAGATGGCTGACACCTATTACGATCAGTTCTTCATCATCGATCCCGCCAATCCGCCAGGCTTCGGGACGATCTTGACCCCGCAGGTGTTCGCAATCGTGGATGTGAACGAGGACGGGTTGATCGACGGTCCCAGCGGCGATTCCATTGATGGCAGCGACGTCACCGCGGTGTGGCAGGGCGACCAGATCCGCGTTCGTATTGATGGTGTCACGCTATGGATCGAGGGAACGACCTTTTACCTTGCGGACGGACGCGCCGTTTTCACCCCGAATGACGGCACGATTCTGGAGACGGCGAGTTTCCGCACCGCGTCCTACGTCACGCAGGACACCAACATGCCGGTGGGCGAGCTTGGGCCGCCCTGCCTGACACGGGGAACACGGGTTCAAACCGCGCGTGGGCCCGTGCCGGTCGAGGGTTTGTGCCCCGGCGACCTGATCGAAACCCTGGATCACGGGATGCAACCGCTTCTCTGGCTGGGCCAGACAAGGGTGGACGCCAGTGCCGAACACGCGCCGATCCGGTTCGCGCGGGGCGCCATCGGGAATGACGAGGCGTTGTTGGTCTCGCCCCAACACCGCATGTTCATCGGCGGTTGGGAAGCGCAGCTTTACTACGGCGCCGACGAGGTTCTGGTCGCGGCTAAGCATCTTGTGAACGGCACAACCATTCGGCCCGAACCGAAACCGACCGAGACGTATTTCCACCTGCTGTTCGCACGGCACGAGATCATCAAGGCGGGCGGCGTCTGGTCGGAAAGCTACCTGCCCGATAGCGGGCTTTCCCGGCATGAGCGCGATCTGCGTGCGGCCCTGAAAGACCGCTATCCCAGTGTCGCCGAAGCCTTGCGCGCGGCCCCGCTGGCCCGTCCGCAGGTTCGCCGGTTCGAAGCGGCGCTTCTGGCCGCCTGAACCGGGTCAGGCGGTGACGAACTCGTCCACTGAATAGCCTTGCAGATACAGAAGCGCGGTCAGATCGCCGTGGTTCAGCCGATGCGGCGCCTGTGCCTGCACCGCCGGTTTGGCATGCAGCGCGACCCCCGTTCCGGCCAGTCCGAGCATCCCGAGGTCATTGGCGCCGTCGCCCACGGCGATCACGTCCCTGGGGGACAGGCCAAGCCGTTCGGTGATCTCGTGCAGGGCCTGAACCTTGGCCTCACGTCCAAGGATCGGGCGCGCCACGTCACCGGTCAGCACGCCATCCTCCGCCAACAGCGTATTGGCGCGGTGTTCGTCGAAGCCGAGCCATTCCGCGACGGCCGTCGTGAAGGCGGTGAACCCGCCAGACACCAGCGCGGCGTGACCGCCATGCGCCTTCATCGTGGCGATCAGGGTCTTGCCGCCCGGCATCAGCGTGATGCGTTTTTCCAGCACGTCCGAAATCACGGAGGCTGGTAGACCTTTCAACAGGCCGACACGTTCCAGAAGCGCCTCTTCGAAATCCAGCTCACCATTCATCGCGCGCGCGGTGATGTCGGCCACGCGGTCGCCAACGCCGGCTTCGGCGGCCAGTTCGTTGATGCATTCCTGCTGGATCATGGTCGAATCCATGTCAGCCAGCAGCATGGATTTGCGCCGTCCCTCGGTCTTCTGCGCGACCATGTCTACGCCCTCGGATTGCAGGCTGTCCCAGACCGAGCCGATGTTCTTGGGCAGGCGCGCAACCTCGAACTCGGCGGCATGGTTCGGGTTCAGCCAGACCGCATCGCCGCCCCCCATCGCGTTGCGCAGGGTCGTGACCAGTTCGGGGTCGAGGTACATGGCGGAATTGGTGATCAGGGTGACGGTATGCATCGGGCCAAAACGGTTGCGAGAATTGAATCGAGCGTAAAGCACGCAGCGCGACAAAGGGCCAGTGGCAAGCGTTGCCCTGCGGGTTAGGTTGCGACCAAAGCAACACGGGAGCGGTGGAGTGAAACGGCACGCGCTGACGGCAATCCTGGCGCTGGTTTGCGTTGTGGCGGGGCTGTTCCTGCTGGAACGCCCGCGTTCGGGGTTGGACATCACCCATACCGCGGTCGGCACGACGCCCGTCACCGTGATGCAACGCCCGGGCGCCGAGGCCCCGGTCGTCATCATCGCGCATGGGTTTGCCGGGTCTCGGCAGTTGATGGCGGCCTACCAGCTGACGCTGGCGCAGGCTGGCTACATCACCGCCAGTTTCGATCTGGAGGGGCACGGACGGAACCCCGTGCCGATGTCGGGCGACGTGACCTCGGTCGATGGCACGACGCAACTTCTGATGGCCGAGATCGGGCGCGTGACGGATGCGATGCTGGATCTGCCCGGCGCAGAGCCGCGCGTGGCGCTGGTCGGGCACTCCATGGCCTCGGACATCATCATCCGGCAGGGGATCAGCGATGACCGCGTCGAGGCGATTGTCGGCATCTCGGTGTTCAGCGAGGCGGTCACCGAGGATCAGCCGCAGAACCTGCTGCTGCTCAACGGCGCGTGGGAAGGGATGCTGCGCGAGGAAGCCCGCCGCGTGATGGCCGAGATCGGCGCCGAGGAAGGGCAGACGGTCGGCACCCCCGGCGAGGGGTTCGCACGGCGCGCGGTGGCCGCCCCAAGGGTCGAGCATGTAAGCGTGCTGTATTCGCCGGTTGCCTTGCGAGAGACGCGGGCGTGGCTGGACGAGACTTTTGACCGAGACAGCGCCGGGCCCGTCGCCGCGATAGGTTGGCCCATCCTGCTAACCCTGTTCGGCATCGTGCTGCTGGCCCGTCCCCTGGCCCGCCTCTTGCCGGTTGGTCACGCGCCATGGTCACCGACCCGTGGCCAGTTCTGGGCCTTGGCCGTTGTGCCGGCTGTGGTGACGCCGCTGGTCCTGGCCCTGTTCGAAACGCAGGTGCTGCCCGTACTGGTGGCCGATTACCTGGCGCTTCACCTGGCCCTTTACGGCGCTTTGGTCCTGATCGGCGCGGCCTGGGCCAAGGGTTTCCCCGCGCGGTCAGGCTGGATCTGGGGCTTTGCGCTGGCCGCTTACGGGTTGCTGGCTTTCGGGGGCGTGATGGATCGTTACGTGGCCAGTTTCGTGCCTGTCGCGGGGCGGTTGCCGGTCATGGCGCTTATCCTGCCGGGTGCGGTGCTTGCGATGATCGCCGATGCCGTTCTTCTGGAGGCAGGGCGCGCGGCGCTCTGGCGGCGCTGGGTGGCGCGGCTGGCGTTCCTTGTGTCGCTGGGCATCGCTGTCGCGCTCGATTTCGAGCGTCTTTTCTTCCTCATCATCATCCTGCCGGTGATCGGCCTGTTCTACGCCAGTTTCGGCCTGATGGGCGGCTGGGTCGGGCGGCGCACCGGGTCGGTTCTGGCGATGGGGCTGGGGCTGGGCCTTGTCCTGGGTTGGGCGCTGGGCGTCAGTTTCCCGATGTTCGACCCGTCCTTGTGACCGTCTTCGTGCCTAGGGCGCGATCCAAGCGCCGCCCCATCCGTTAGTCGCGGTGAACAGGGCGCGCTGATGCGTGTCGCCAAGGGACAGGGCGTCGATTTCGGCCAGATGAATACGGATCAGGGCAAAGCGGGCGGGGTCGCCTTGGGTGCCGTCCGGCTTGTTGCCGGGCGTGCCGGGGGCCGGGCCGCCGTAATTCGCCTGCGCCTCGGGCGGGAGACGGTCGAACACGTCCCGGTCGCCTTGCCGCATCTCGGCCCGGCCCCGCATCCGGATCTGAAGGCGCGCCTTGGGCACCCAGACATGAAGCGCGACGCGGGGATCGGCCTTGATCTGCGCATATTTGGGGGAGGCCGCATCGGTATGCAGGTCGAGGGTCGCGTCCGCACGATCGGCCCCCCGCAGGACGAGCGTGCGAAGCTCTGGCCCATCCGGCCCGATCGTGGCCAAGGTCGGGTGCCGGGCGGGGTGTTTTCGGTCGGCGACACCGCGCGATAGATGGCTCCAAACAGTGTCTAAAAAGCCATTTAGACTATAGTCATTCATATCCGGTCATCTCTAGGTAGCCGCGCCCGTCATGGGAGCCGGTGAAAAAGATCGGCCCTTCCCAATAGGCGAAACTGGTGTCCATCCAGCTTTGCGGGTTCAACGCCCGCGTCGTTATGTCGAGCTCGCGATCGGGCAGTTCCACGCGCCATTCCACGGGCACCGTTCGGCCCGCGACGTCGACACTGGCCAGCGGGGTCAGCCGCAGCGCGCCATCGGGATAGGCCACTGTCGCGCCATCCGGCTCGATCCAGGTTGCCGAGGTATAGACACTGCCCCCCGTCTCGCGCAGGCCGAAGCCCATCAACCGCGCGCCATCTGCGAATTGGAGTGAGAACCAATCCCAGCCTTCCTGCGTCTCGGAAAGCGGCTGAGACGACCATTCCCGGTCCAGCCAAGCGGTGCCGGTGACCTCGACCGGCCCATCCGGCAGGTCAAGAATGCCCGTCACCTCGTAAAACGGCTGGGAATAGTAATAGCTCGCCTGGCCTTCGGCGGATTTGACGGAATAGCCATCCTGCCCGTGGAAGACGAGCGGGCCGGTCGCCTGAAGCTCCATCGCGTAGGAAAACACGTCTCCGCGCGCCGTAAGGGACAGGGCGGAATAGGCATCTGCCCCCTCGGCGGCGGTCGAGGTCATGGCCCAATCGTCGATCCAGGCCTCGAATGGCTCTGCCGTGGCGCCGGCCTGTCCGATGCCGCCGCGCGCAAGGCGTTCGGCGCTGTAATGGGCGTCGGCTGTCGTGACGGCGGCATGCCCCATGAAAAGCTGAGGGGCCTCCCACCCCTGCGACGTCTCGGGGGCCAGCGCGCTGCGAAACAGGGTCCATTGCGCACCGTAGTCCCGTCCATCGGCCCCGCTCAGGGTCGCGGTCAGGTACCACCATTCGATGCGATACGCGGGATGGGGGCCGTGATCGCTTGGGAAGTCGAACACGGGGTCGGGCTGTGGTACGGCGAACCCTTCCGCCGTGGTGCCCAGCCCGGCGAACCCCTGAGAAAGCGCGGGGCTGGCAGAAAGAAGGAGAGCGAGGAGGAAACGAAACATCAGCGCTCCTGCGAGAAGACTTGGAGAAGTCGGGCGGGGGGTGTGCGGGCAAGCCGAAGCGACGGCAGGGAGGCGGCAAGCACCGCCGCGACCAGGGACAACCCCAGCAATTTGACCCAATCCGCGGGGAAAACCTGCATCGGCAGGCGCCAGCCGAACGCCTCGACATTCACCACGGCCAGCAAGACCCACGCTAGGGCAAGGCCGACGGGCAGGGACAACGCCCATGTCAGGGCGGCCAGCAAGATACTGCGCGCCAGTTCCGTGCGTGCCAACACCTTGCGCGGCGTGCCGATGGCCCAGACCGGCGCCAGTTGCGGCAGGCGCAGGGAGGCGAGCGTCAGCAGGCTGGTCAATAGCGCAAGCCCCGCAACGCCGAGCGTCAGCACGTTCAACGCGCCGGTCACGCGGAAGGTCTGCTCGAACACCTCGATCGAAAACCGTTTGATCTGGGCCTGATTGCGGACAAGCTCGGTCGGGACGTCGAATGTTTCCCGTATGGCAGAGGCGAGGTCCGGGGCGTCCTCGGTTGGAACCCGCACGGCAAAGCGGGTCAGCGGCGCATCCGGGAAAAGCGCCCGGAACAGATCGAAACCGATGATTGCTTGCCCCGATGGGTTGCCGTAGTCGGAATAAACGCCCGCGATGGGCAGGGTCAGATCATCCGTGATCACAATTTCCTGCCCAAGCGCCAAGGCCTCGCGCCGGAAAAGCTGTTCGTTGATCAAGACGGCTTCACCGGCGAACAACCTGTCCCACGCGTCCGGCGTGGCCGACAGAAGGGGCCAGTTGTCGCGATAGGTGGCATGGTCGGCCATGCCGAACACCTCGCCGGGCAGGTCCAGAAGCCGGACATCGGTGGAAATGATCGGAAGAACGGCCTCGGACCGGGGGGCCAGCCATTCGGCAAGCGCGATGGCCTGTTCCTCGTCACGGGCGCCGACATAGAGCTCGGCGGCGAGGCGCTGGTCCAGCCAGCCAAGGAACGTGCCGCGAAACGATCCGACCATGGTCGAAACACCGATATTCGCGGCCAGGGCCAGAAGCAGGGCCATCAAGGCCAACGACAGGCCCGGGATCTGCTGTCGAGTATCCGCCATGACCCATTGCAGAAAGGGCGCTCGGGTCAATTTTTCGACCCTGTTCAGCAGAACAGTCAAGAAAACGGGCAGCATCAGGGCAGCGCCGACCAGCAGGGTCGCGAGGACGGCAAATCCCGCGACAAGGCCGTGCCCGAACTGCAGGATCAAACCCGAAGCGATGAACAGGACCAGCGCGGCGATGCCTTGGCTTCGGATCGTCCGACCCGCGGCCTGGGCCCATGCGCGCGGTTGCGCCGGGGACAGGAGCGGCATGCGCGCGGTTCTGAGCATGGCCTGCGCTGTCGCGGCCGCCGCGCCCAAGAGTGTGATCACAAGCGCCGAAATCGCCCAAACCGGATCGAAGCTGAGCGTGCCGGGGACGGTTGCGCCGTAAAGGCCGCGCAGCGTTCCCGCGACGCCCGGCATCAGCGCGGCGGCGATCGCGTAGCCAAGCGCGATCCCGGCCAGTCCCGATAGCACCGCAATCGTCGAGATTTCCAAGGCCAGCGCGGTCAGAAGGCTCCGCAAGGGCAGGCCGAGGGCGCGAAGCGTCCTGAAACTCGCGCGCCTTTGTTCGAACGCTAAGCCAATCGCGGCATGGACGATGAACAGACCCACGGCAAAGGACAAAAGGCCAAAGGCCGTCAGGTTGAGGTGAAAACTGTCGGTCAGACGCGCGATATCGCTGGTTTCTTGCGGTTGGCTGAGGACCAGGTCCGTCGCCTCGGACAGGGGCGGCAGGCCGCGCGGCTGTTCGGGCGCGACCAACAGGAAAGAGGGATCGGTCTGGCCCGTCAGGCGCGCGGCGGTCGAAATATCGGTCAACGCGGCGTTGGGCGGGATGCCATCGGCCTCGACCAGTCGCGGCAGATCGGGCGGGAGGGGGCCAGCAGCCGTGCCCGGTGACACCAGCAAAAGGCCCGGCGCGGTGAAGAAGGCTGCAAGATCCAGGCCTCCGTCCAATGCCGGGCCTTGGGCGGCTTCGGGTGCGGTCAGGGGGTCGATGCCTTGAATGCGCAGGCGGGCGTTCGTGCTGCGCACCTCGCCCGCGATGACAGGGGAGACGAGGTAACCGGCCCGCCGCAGCGCGATGTAATCGGACAGGGGCACGGGTTGCCCATCGGCGCGCGACAGGCGCGGAAGGCTGTCCTGACCCAGGGTTTGCGCGGCCCGGTCATAGCTTGCGCGCGCCTCGGCATTTATCGCCTGCACCCCGGACCAAAGCGCTGTGGCCAGCGCAAGGCCCAGCACCAGCATGGCCAATTGACCGGGCTGTCGGCGCCAATGGGAAAACAGGCTCTGTAATGCAGAATAGAGCATGGTCAGGCCGCCGACGCAGGCATCGCGATCCGGCCTTGCGACAGGTGAACCCGACGCGACAGGCGGTCGGCCAGGCGGGTGGAATGGGTCACCATCAGAAGGCCTGCATTGGTCTCGGCCACCAGATCCAGCAGAAGGGACAGAACGGTATCGCCGGTCGCTTCATCGAGGTTGCCCGTCGGCTCGTCCGCCAGGATCAGGGCAGGGCGCGCCGCCAATGCGCGGGCAATGGCCACGCGCTGTTGTTGCCCGCCGGAAAGCTGTTCGGGGTAGCGGTCGACCACCGCGTTGAGCCCCAGCCGCTCGACAAGGCGGGCGCTCAGATCGGCATCATGGCGACCCGCGAGCCGCGCTTGCAGGCTGATATTGGCGGCGACGGTCAGGGACGGAACAAGGTTGAACTGCTGAAAGACGAGGCCGATCTTCTCGCGCCGAAGCGCTGCACGGTCCGAGTCCCCCAGTCCGGCAAATTCGACCCCATCAAGCCGGATCGAGCCACTATCGGGCGCATCCAGCGCGGCGGCGAGGTGCAAAAGCGTGCTTTTGCCCGACCCGCTTTCGCCTGTCAGGGCGAGGGTCTCTCCGGCGGCAAGGCTCAGGTCCACGCCGCGCAGGACGGAGACCGGCCCATCCGATCCGGGATAACTTTTCGAGACGGACTCGATATTCAGAAAGCTGTTTACCATGCTGTCCGACATAGCAGCCGGATCAGCCCCGAACAGCCCTTAGCGGAATGTCACGGGCAGAGAGAATCCGTAACTCGGATCGGTCAGGCCATCGGGGGCCGCGGGGAAGCGCCCGGCACGTTGCACGGCCTGAACGGCGGCCCGGTCGATGGCCGGATCACCGGAGGGCCGCGCTATGCCGACACCGGCCAGTTGCCCGCCCCGCGTGATCGTCAGGCGCAACACCACCTGTCCCGTGCCGCGCACGCGGGGCCGGCTGCGTTCGATGCGCCTTTGGATCTGAGCGCCCCACGACGCAATCAGGCTCTGACGTTCCCCTGCCGAAAGACTGGGCTGTGGCGCGGGTTGGGTGGCCGCGCCTTGGGTCGCCCCTCCGCCGCTGCCGCCGGCCACGCGCGCCGGTGTGGGCGTGCGTGGTGGACTGGCCGCTGCCTCGGGCCGCTCGGGCCGTGCCGTCGGGCGGGGCGAGCTGCGCGCGGCAAGGGGCGAGTCCGGTGGCTCCGGCGCGGTGGCGTCGACGGTCGGGCTGGCCGTCAGATCGGGTGCGGTCAGGGTGGGCCGGACCATGCGACCGGGGGCATCGCCGTCTGCCGTGGGCGGCGGCGCGAGGCTGGGAATGGTGGGCAGGGTGGGACCGTCGAATTCGGTCATGGCCTGCATCCGGGCGGGCGGTGCCGGAACAGCCGCCGGGCGCTGCGGCGCCGTTTCCAAGACCGGTGTCGACAGGGACGTTGGCATGTGCTGCACGGGTGCCACATCGCTGTTCGGCGCGATGGGCCGGTCGGGGGTAACTTGCGGCGGCTGTAACGCGCTGACGTTCGACACCTCGGGCGCATCGCGCCACTCGCGCACAAGGGTCGAGAGCGCCGCCGGGCTCGCCTGAAGCGAGACGATATCCTGGCCGCCAGCCCCTTGCCCTGCGCCACCGAAATCCCCGGGCACCCAATAGGCAACGCCTGCATGAAGCGCCGCTGAAAGGCCAAGAAAGGCGAGGATTTCAGTGCCGCCCCTCATGGCTGCACCGTCACAAGCCGGATGTCGGCAATCCCGATCTCGGCCAGCCGAGGCAGGAGGGCGGCGAGTTCAGATGCGGGCAGGCCCGAATCCGCCCGGATCGGCAAGGGGCGGTCCGCATCGCGATTGGCCAAGGCGCCAAACACCGCGTCGCCGCGGGCCGTCTCATAGGCAAGGTGCCCATCGGCGGCGATGTGCAACGTGTCCGGCGGTGGGTCGGTCAAGACGCCTTCAGCCTCGACCGGGTCTATCTCGAACGGGGCGGGCGGGGTCAGGCTGGCGGTCATCAGGAAGAACACAAGCAGCAGGAAGACCACGTTGATCATCGGAACGATAGCCCGGTCCTGCATCGCGCGCCGTTTTGTGCCCTGAGCGAAATTCATGGCGCGTCCACCAGAATAAGCGATTCGAACCCGGCAGCGCGCAAGGCGGCGGCGACATCGAGCAGGCGTTGCAGATCGCTCCCTTCGACCGGCATCAGGACGATCGGGTCCTCTGGTCCCGAGACAAGGGCCGAGATCCCATCGGCCAGATCGGTCAAGGCGGTGGTGCTGCCATTCAGGCGCAGGGTATCGGGGCCGATCTCGATCAGGCGCGGGGGGCCGTCCCACGTCGTTGACCCTGCGCTGCCCGAGGGCGGCGATAGCGTGATCTCGGCCTCTTGCCCGAAGCGCGAGGCCAGCATGAAGAACACCAGCAGCAGGAACACCACGTCGACCATAGGGGTCAGGCTGGGGCGTCGGCGGGCGCGCGGGGTGTCGAAGGTGAAACTCACGCCGCAGGCCCCCGCGTGAAGATCCGGGTCGCGTCATCCTCCATCTCGCCCTGCAGGCGGTCGGCCACGGAATCGAACCAAGTCAGCGCCATGGAGGCCGGGATGGCGACCCCCATCCCCGCGGCCGTGGTCAGAAGGGCCTCCCATATTCCACCGGCCAGGGTGGCGGGATCGGCGCGCACACCGGCCTCCTGCAAGGCCTGGAAGGCCGCGATCATGCCCAGAACAGTGCCGAGCAGACCCAGAAGCGGCGCAATCGTCACGATCAGGTCAAGGGGCCGCAATCCGACGCGCAGTTGCGCCAGAAGGCACCGCGCCTGCCTTGCGGTGTCTTCGCGCGCGGCGGCGTCAGACAGGCCCGCATCCAGACGGGAGGACATCGCCGCCAAGGCCAGCCGCGCCCGGATCGAGTTTCGCCCCGACAATATCGCCATCGCGGCGTCGACCTCTCCGGCCTGCCAGTGCGAAATCGCCTCTGTGGTCACGCGCCCGCCTGACCACGCCCCCGACAGCGACAGGCGCCAGACCTTCCACAGGATCAGCGCGACGGTCACGACGGAAAGTGCGGCGATGATCCAAAGGACGACGCCGCCATTGGCGATCAGGTCTGTCATATCATCGTCTCCCGGTCGCAAAATGCCATCAAGCGCCCCTCGTTTCCATCCACTCGCGCGTGCCCTTGGCCACAGCGTTGTAAACCGCGCGGCCCAGGGCTTCGCCCACATCGGTGTGAAGTCCGGCATAGGCGGTGGACCCGCCGGGGCAGCCAAGCACGATGCAATCGGTCCCGGTGCCTGTCGCGCGCCCTGTTGGCAGGTCGGGGCCATGTGTGATCACAGCGGCGGTCCGCGCCTCGGCCGCGATGGTCATCGCTTCGATCATGGCCGTGTCCGACAAGGGGGCATCCGTGACGGCCAACAGATTGATGGTGCCATAGGCCCCGGCCAGCGCGGGCAGGCGATGCCCCACGCGCTCGGCATTTGTAAGGCCAACGGTTGCAAGGCAAGAGGCCGAGATTCGACCCGAAACCGCGGATTCGAGATGATTCTGGCCGATATTGCGAGAGGTCAGCATCCCGATAGCGTCATCATCCCCGCGCGCGCTCATCTCGTGGCCGAGCCAGGAAATCGCGTCGAACTCGCGGGTCAGGTCCGCGTTGCGAACCTCGCGCCAAAGGACGCGACTGGCCGAGACGAACCCCGGACGGTGCGGCGCGAAGCTGAGCAGGCGCAGCGGTTGGCCCAGATCGGCGATCAGCCAGGGACGGTCAAGCGTGACGGCGATCATCGCATCACCTCGAGCGGTTGGAAGATCATGCCATCGGGGCCGTCCTGAACATGGGCCGAGATGCCGAAAACGTCGTGCAGGTTGTCCGGCGTCAGAACGGGCGCAGGCGCCCCATCGGCCACGATCCGGCCCTGGTGCATCAGGATCAGCCGCGTGCAATGCCGCGCGGCCAAGCCCAGATCGTGCAGGGAGACGAGAACCGATTTGCCCTGCGCCGCGATGCTGCGGAACAGGTTCAGCGTGGCGATCTGGTGGCCGGGGTCCAGCCCGGCGATCGGCTCGTCCGCGAGGATCAGGGGGCAGTCCTGCGCCAGCGTCCGTGCAATCAACACGCGGGCCTGCTCTCCGCCCGACAGGTCGGTTGCGGCGCGTTCCTCGAACCCTGTCAGGCCCATATCAGCGATGGCGCGCCGAACCGCGTCGTGGTCGGCCTCGCCCGGTTTCTGACCGCCCGACAGGTAGGGCACGCGCCCCAGCATCACCAGCGTCTCGACCGCCACAGGCCACGCGATCTCGCGCGCTTGTGGCATCCAGGCGGCGGCCTTGGCGCGGTCGCGCGGTGTCATCCGGGCAAGGGACGAGATGCCCTTAAACGGCAAAAGCCCCAAGGCCGCGCGCAGAAGGGTCGTCTTGCCTGCGCCGTTCGGCCCGATCAGGCCGACGACCTCGCCCTTGTCGATGGTCAGGCTGGCCGTGTCGACCACGGGGCAAGACCTGCGCATCACCGTCAGGTTTTCGAGTGACAGGAGGGTCATGCCATCGCCCTCCGGGTCTTGTAGATCAGGTGCAGGAACAGCGGCGCCCCCACGATGGCCATCAGGACCCCCAGCTTGAGGTCGCGGTCGGGCAGAACCAGCCGCACCGCGATATCGGCCGCCAGAACCATCGCCGCACCGCCCAGGGCCGAGGCCCAAAGCAACCGGCCCGGACGTGCGCCCACGAAGGGCCGCAGGATGTGCGGCACGACTAGCCCGACGAACCCGATGGCACCGGCCACGGCGGTGGCCGCGCCGACGCTGGCCGCCGTGCCCAGCACCACCGACAGGCGCAGCAGCCGCAGGTCGATCCCCATCGCCTGCGCGGCGTCCTCGCCCAGCGTCAGCGCCTCCAGGCCCCGGCCCGTCAGCGACAGGAGCAGCCAGCCCACGGCCATGAACGGCAGCGCGATCCAGACATGCACAAAGGAGCGATCCGACAGCGATCCAAGCATCCAGAACACCGTTTCACTGACCGCGAAAGGGTTGGGTGACAGGTTCAGCGCAAGCGAGGTCAACGCCCCCGCAAGGGCCGAAATCGCGATGCCGGCCAGGATCAGCGTGATCGACCCGCCGCGTGGGCCGGCCAACAGCAGGATCAGCATCACCGCGATCAACGCCCCGATCAGGGCCGCCAGCGGCAAGGCAAGGGCGAAGAGCGCGGCAAACCCCGTTTGCAGCGCGATCACCGCGCCCAGCGCCGCCGACCCCGATACGCCGATCAGGCCCGGTTCCGCCAACGGGTTGCGCAGGTAGCCTTGCAAGGCTGCACCTGACAGGCCCAGCGATACGCCGACCATGACGGCAAGGATGGCGCGGGGCAGGCGTATTTCCCGCATGACCAGCGTGACCGCATCACCCTGCCCGCCGATCAATGCCCGCAGCGAATCGCCAAGGCCGAACCCTGCCGGCCCGATCAGAAGCGAGAGGGCGAACAGCACGAGGACCAGCGCCACAAGACCGGGCATGAAGATCCGCCGGGTCATTGCGCTGCCCCCATCTCGGTCCGCAGGCGGGTCAGGTTTTCGAGGGCATTGATGACATGGGGCGTGCCGCAGACCCAATCCGGCCCGCTGACCGTGCCTCGGCCTGCCGCGATCACCGCTTGCAGCGCGGGGTGGCGCAAGATCTCTTCCGACCGCGAGGCGCCCGCATAGGGCGTGCTGCCGATCACCAGCTCCGGCGCGGCCATGGCGAGCAATTCCAGTGCCAGCCGACCCGATGTGCTGCGCCCGAGTTCCTCGGCGATATGGGTGAACCCGGCTGTTGTGAGAATCTCGTGCGACAGCGTTTCGGAGCCAAGCGTATAGCCGTTGGGAAAGTAGAAGGCCGCGCGGGGGCCGGTCGCGGCATGCGTCAGCCGCGCAAGATCCGTCTCGAACGCGGCAATCAGGGTCTCTGCCCGTTCTTCCTGGCCAAGAAGCGCCCCAACCTCGCGCAGGCGATCCGGCACGTCGACAAGGTGCTGCGTGATCGCGATCTGTTCCACCCGCACCCCGAGACGGCGCAGCATGTCCACGGTCGCCGGGTCGGAATAGACGCCGGCCAGAACGAGGTCGGGGTCGAGCAGATAGATCTCTTCCGCGCTACCGAAGTTGATGTCGTAAGCGGCCGCTTCCTCGGCCATCGGAGAGGTCAGCGGATCGACCGCGACCTGGCTGACCGAGATCAACTGCCCCGGCGCGGCCAGCATCATCGCCAACTGGTCGGTGCACAGGTTCATCGACACGACTCGGGTGGGGGCGTCCGCCCATGCCGATGTAGTGGCGGCGAGGGTCATCCCCGCCGCCACCAGAAGGTGTTTCAGCCGATCAGAAGCGCGAGCGCAGGCCAATGTAGAACGCCCTGTCGCTGGTGCCGTAACTCCGGACCAATTGGTATTCTTCGTCGAACAGGTTCTCTACGCGCAAATAAGCCTCGACTTCGTCAGCGATTGCATAAGAGAAGGTCGCGCTGGCTGTCGTGTAGTCCGACAAGGTGGGCCGGTCCCAAACCGACTGTGCTGTGAAGGCCGCCGACAAACGTTCAGTCAGATCGCCGGTCAGGGTCACGGATAGATCGTGCTCGGGGAATTCAAGGTTCCATGAGTTGCCCGGGGTCAGCGTGTTGGGGTTGTCGCCCGTTGTGTAGGTATAGCTACCATCAAGACGCCAAGACGACCAAATAGGGGTCCCGAACTCGACCTCAGCACCACTCCGGGTTACCGTTCCCGCCACTTGGGCGTAAGGGAAAGGAAAGTCGATCAGGTTTGTCGTTTCATTGTAGAACAGCGTGATGCGAGCGAAGGCATCCGCGCCGAAACGGCGTTCAAGACCCAAGTCTACCGATCGGCTTTCTTCCGGCTGCAGGGTTGGATCGCCAAACGGGCCGAACAGCTCATAAAGCGATGGCGCGCGGAAGCTGTGGGCCGCCGAACTGCGAATGATCCAGTCCTCTGCGGGGCGCCAGGATGCGGCGATACGACCAGATGTCAGGCCACCAAAGCGCGAGTGTTCATCATAGCGCAAAGTGGCCGACAGATCGAAGTCGGCACTCGGGGACCATGCAACCTCTGTGAATACGCCTACGGTTTCGCTTTCGCCGTCTGCCGGACCGTAATCTCCAGCTTGGGTGAATGTTTCTTGCGTTGCATCGACCCCGAACCGCATATCGACTGACGGAGAGATTTGCATGGCCCCCAGATAACTGATGCCCAGACGCTCGCCGGAGTACACGTTGTTTGCCCCAAAGCCGCCCGACGAACCGCGCACGTCTCGCTCTATCTCGTAATAGGTAAGGGCGAAGGTGCTATCGATCGGACCTGTGGGCAGTTCGAGATAGGCCCGCAGACCAAAGGACTCGTTGTAAGACACTTCATCGGTGTTCCCGTCGCCAATGGGAAACTGCTCATCGAATTCAATGCGCGCATCCTCGACGAAGCCGTTCAAACCGATCCGGCCGCCGTTGGCCAGGTCATACCCCAGAGCGAAACTGAGACGGTCGGACTCGAACCCGTCTTCTTCCGTGTTTCCATCGTTCTCATCGGCTGCCGAGAAACCATCGCTCTGGGTGTGGGTGAATGTAAGAGCGTAGTCCATGGCACCCAGATCGGCAGCCACGCCATAGCTCCCGCGCAATGTGTTGTAGCTGCCCGCCTCGACGTCGAGGAACTGGGTCACACCCTCTTCCTCGGCGCGTCGTGTGGTAATGTTGATCACACCGCCGACGGCTTCGGACCCGTAGATTGCAGATTGCCCGCCGCGCAGCAATTCAATGCGAGAAATATCCGACGTGGTGAGGCTGCCAAAGTCAAAGGCGACCTGCGGGGTGGACAGATCGGTCACGTCGATCCCGTCAACAAGCACCCGCACATAGTTCTGCCCAGCCCCGCGAATGGTGACAGAAGTGGCGCTGCCCAGCGGCCCGCGCGCACGAACATCCACACCGGGAAGCCGTGCGATATAGTCGATGATCCGTGTCTCACCCGTTTGTTCGAGTTCTTCACGCGTGACGACAGAAAGACTGGTCCCGCTTTCTTCGATCGTGGTCTCGCCAAACTCGGTGGTGAAGACAATCTCATCCAGCTCGAAGACCGCTTGTGCTGAAGCGGCCGTCGGCAGGAAAATCGAGGATATCAGGGCGATGGAGGTAGGTTTCATGCCTAGTCCCTATATTTGAGCCACAGAAAGGCTCATGAACTTCGAAATGTTCTAAGAGGGACTCCGCAGCCCTCCCGTGAACGGCGCAAATGCGTCACCACTACGGAAGGGTCCGTTGCCCATGGCGCCACCCGCGCCCGGACAGGGTGATCACTTCGGCAGGTCTCCTGACTTCGCGGGTCATTGCGTGAAACGGGCCTTCCCGGGGTGTCCCAGTGGCATATGCCGTCCACACTCGCCGCTTACAGTTGCGGGGGCAGTCGCGGGATTACACCGCGTTCCCTTTTACCCGAACGGTTTGCGCCGCCCGGACCGAAGCGAGTCCCCGGATACGCGCGCCGGGACGTTCAAGCAAGGGTTGAACGCGGCACTTCGGTTCCCGAAACCGAAATGTCACAGGTTTCTGACAGGACTCGCCGTGTGTCCTGTCAGACGATCTTGACCGTTCCGTGCCCCGGAAGGCTGTGTTTTCGGGTCATTTGGGCTGGCCCCAGCCCCCACCACCGGGGGTCAGCATTTCGATCGCATCGCCGATGCCCAACTCGACCTCGGCATTTCCGGCAAGGCGTTCGCGCGTACCATCGGCCCGAAGAACCCAGTTTTCCCCGACAGCCCCATCGCCACCGCCCGCGCGCCCCGGAACAGGCACCTCGCGGTGTGAACAGAGCGTCGTGATCGTCATGGGGTCGAGGAAGCGCAGCACCCGGTGCATCCCCTCTCCACCGGTCCATGCGCCGATGCCACCCGACCCGTTCCGATGGGCCATGCGCTCCACCCTCACTGGAAAGCGGGTCTCCAGGATCTCGGGATCGGTCGCGCGGGTATTCGTCATGTGCACCTGCACGCAGGAGGCGCCGTCGAATCCCGGCCCGGCCCCCGCGCCGCCCGCGATGGTTTCGTAATTCTGGATGCGGTCATTGCCCCAGATGAAGTTGTTCATCGTGCCTTGGCTGCCCGCGATCACATCTAGCGCGCCATAGAGGCATTCGGTGATCGCCTGGCTGACCTCGGTGTTGCCCGCGATGACGGCGGCGGGGTGGACCGGGTTGATCATGCTCCCCTCGGGCAGGATGATCTCCAGAGGTTTCAGGCACCCTTCGTTCAACGGGATCTCGCGGCCGACCAGCGTACGGAAGACATAGAGCACCGCCGCCGTCGCGATGGCCTTGGGCGCGTTGTAGTTGTTGCGATGCTGCGGCGAGGTGCCGGTGAAGTCGATCACCGCCCGGCCGGCCGCCTGATCGACGCGGATATCGACCTTGATCTCGCTGCCATCGTCCAGCGGATAGGTGCAGGCCCCGTCTTTCAGCGACCCGATCACGCGGCGCACGCTGGCCTCGGCATTGTCCTGCACGTGGCGCATATAGGCCAGAACAGTGTCTAACCCGAAGGTTTCGACCATGTTCTGCACCTCGCGGATGCCGGTCGCGTTGGCGGCCACCTGCGCCTCCAGATCGGCCATGTTCTGGTCGATGTTGCGGCAGGGATAGCGGCCCGAGGCCAGCAGCGCCCGTGTCTCGGTCTCACGCAGGCGCCCATTTTCCACCAGCTTGAAATTGTCGATGACGACGCCTTCCTCCTCGATCCGGGTCGAGTCGGGCGGGGCGGATCCAGGGGTCTTGCCGCCGATATCGGCATGGTGGCCCCGGCTGCCGACCCAGAAGACGATCTTTTTCCCGGCCGTGTCGAAAACGGGTGTGATCACGGTCACATCCGGCAGGTGCGTGCCGCCGTTGAAGGGGGCGTTCAGCATATATGCGTCGCCCTTGGCAATCTGTCCGGCGTTCAGGCGCGCAACGGTGCGCACCGCCTCGGACATGGAGCCAAGGTGCACCGGCACATGCGGGGCGTTCGCCACAAGGTTGCCATCGGAATCGAACAGCGCGCAGGAGAAATCGAGCCGTTCCTTGATGTTCACCGAATAGGCCGTGTTTTGCAGGGTCGCGCCCATCTGCTCCGCGATGTTCATGAAAAGGTTGTTGAAAACCTCCAGCATCACCGGGTCGGCCTCGGTCCCCAAGGCGTGTTCGGTCGCCTTCGCTTCTATTCGTTCCAGCAAGAGGTTGCCCAGCTCATCGACCCGCGCCCGCCAGCCCGGTTCGATCATGTTGGTGCCGGTCGCCTCCGTGATCACGGCAGGTCCGGCCACCGTTGCGCCGACAGGCAGGTCGTCTCGGGCGTAAAGGGGCGTGTCATGCTGCACCCCGGAAAGGTGGACAGAGAGCGTATCGCGCGGTGCAGGGTCTTTCTTTGTGGACGGCAACGGGGCGTCTGGCGCATCGGTCGACCCGATTGCCTCTACCTCCAGCATTTCGAAAACGAGGTCCCGTTCGGGCGCGGCAAAACCGTACCGCGCGCGATGCGCGTTTTCGAAGGCGGACCGCAAATCGTCGGTGCTGCCAAAGGGGACGGCCAGGGCCTGGAGCGACCCTGCATAGCGCAGATGGGCGCGTTTCTCGATCCTGATCTGGTCAGTCCCGATACCCTGTTCCGCCACCTCGGCGCGGGCCTGGTCCGCCATCTCGGATAGTCTCTGTTCCGCCTGTTCGACCCTATCCAAACCTTCATCGAACTGCGCTTCGCGCAGCGCGCGTATATCGGCCAAGCCCATCCCATAGGCCGACAGGACCCCGGCATAGGGATGGAGCATGACAGTCGTCATGCCCAGCGCATCCGCGACGAGGCAGGCATGTTGCCCGCCCGCGCCGCCGAAACTCGCCAGCGCGTATTTCGTCACGTCATAGCCGCGCTGCACGCTGATCTTCTTGATCGCGTTGGCCATGTTCTCGACCGCGATGCGCAGGAACCCCTCGGCGACCTCTTCGGGAGATCGGCCATCCCCAATGTCCTTGGCCAGGGCCGCGAATTTCTCGCGCACGATATCGGCATCCAGCGGCTGATCCGCATTCGGCCCGAACACGGCGGGAAAGTGCCGGGGTGACAGCTTGCCCAGCATCACGTTGCAATCGGTCACGGTCAGGGGCCCGCCGCGCCGGTAGCAGGCCGGGCCGGGGTCGGCGCCTGCGCTTTCGGGGCCTACTTGCAACCGCCCGTCGCGATAGGACAGGATCGATCCGCCCCCCGCCGCGACCGTGTGGATATGCATCATCGGCGCGCGCATCCGCACGCCCGCGACCTCGGTTTCGAAGCTGCGCTCGTATTCGCCCGCGAAATGGCACACGTCGGTCGAGGTGCCGCCCATGTCGAAGCCGATCAGCTTGTCGAACCCTGCCGCCTGCCCGGTGCGCACCATGCCGACAACGCCGCCCGCGGGCCCCGAGAGGATCGCGTCACGCCCCTGGAACAGCCGCGCATCGGTCAGCCCGCCATTCGATTGCATGAAGAACAGGTGCTCGCAGCCGCCCCGCCCGAGGTCCAGCGCATCGGCCACCTGGTCGACATAGCGCCGCAGGATCGGTGAGAGATAGGCATCGACCACCGCCGTATCGCCGCGCCCGACCAGCTTGATCAGGCGGCTGGCCTCGTGGCTGGGGGTGACCTGGGTAAACCCCACCTCGCGGGCGATCTCGGCGGCGCGGATCTCGTGCGCAGGGTTCAGGTAGGAATGCATGAAGGCGATGGCGACGGCGCGGATGCCATCGTCATAGGCCTTGGTCAGCGCCGCGCGCACGGCGTCTTCGTCCAGGGGGGTCAAGACCCCGCCCTCGGCATCCAGCCGTTCGGGCACCTCGGTCCCCTGCTCATAAAGCAGCGACGGCAACTGGATGTTCAGATCGAACAGGCGTGGCCGCGCCTGCGTGCCGATGCGCAGAAGGTCCCGAAACCCCTCGGTGATCAGCAGTAGAACGCGCGCGCCTTTGCGCTCCAGCAGGGCATTCGTGGCGACGGTCGTGCCCATCTTGACCGCCTCGATCGGGGCGTCGGACCCCTCCATCAGGCGGCGGACCCCTTCGACGGCGGCATCGGCATAGTGCTCGGGGTTCTCGCTGAGGAGTTTGGTCGTCACCAGCGTGCCATCGGGTCGCCGTCCGACCAGATCGGTGAAGGTGCCGCCACGATCGACCCAGAATTGCCACTTGCCCATGATGCGCTCCGTTTGCCTGCGTCTTGCTAGCAAACCGCCCTCGGGCTAGCCAGATGCCAGAGGGAGGATCACATCATGCAGATCACCGATTGGGACGATGCCTATCAGAACGGGGCCTACATCCCCGGGGCCGATGACTTGGTCGCGGGGTGGGCGACTCGCGCCGCAGCCTTCCGCGCCAAGCATTTTGAGGAGGTCCTTAACTACGGGTCCGGCGACCGCCAGTTCCTCGACCTGTATCGACCCGAAACCGCCCCACAGGGTCTGTGTGTGATCGTCCACGGCGGCTATTGGCACAAGTTCGAAGGCCGCGCCTTTGCCCATCTCGCCGCCGGGCCGTTGGCCGCTGGCTATGCCGTGGCGAACGTCACCTACACGCTCGCCCCCGAGGCCCGAATTTCCGAGATCACGCAAGAGATCGCCCATGCCGTCATCGCGGCGGCAAAGGCCGTTCCCGACGGTCCCATTTTCCTGACCGGCCATTCCGCCGGCGGCCATCTGGTCAGCCGCATGGGATGTCCGGGGGTTCTGCCTGACCCGGTCGCGGACCGGATCGCGCATATCCTGTCGATCTCCGGGGTGCATGACCTTCGCCCCCTGCGGCGCACGGCGATGAATGACACCCTCCGCCTCGACGCCGAGGAGGCCGCAGCAGAAAGCCCCGCCCTGTTGACCCCGCGCCCGGGCCTGCGCCTGACCTGCGCGGTCGGGTCCGAGGAACGGCCCGAGTTCCTGCGCCAGAATGATCTTCTGGCGAATATCTGGACGGGGCTGGGCGTCGACACGCAGGCGGTGCATCTGCCCGGTGACAATCACTTCACCATCATCGCCGGGCTGGAATCACCCGACGGGACGTTGACGAGGTTGCTGTTGGATCAGAGCTGATCGTAAAGGCCGCTGATCGCGGTCTTCAATTGCGCGCGATCTTCCGGGCCGAGCGAATCGAGCATGCTGCTTTCCGCATCGCGGGCCAGGATGCGCAGGCGATTCACCTCGTCCGAGCCCTTGTCCGACAATTTCACGACCAGACGCCGCCGATCTTCCGTATCGCGGATGACCGAGATCATCTGCAACTCTTCCAACCGGCGCTGGGCGCGGCTGACCCGCGCGGCATCCATCGCCGTCAGGATGCACAGATCCTGGGACGAACAGGGCTGGTTCGACGGCAGTGCCATCATGATCCGCCACTCGGGCACTTGTAGACCTGCATCTTCCACGACTTGCTGGAACACGCGGCCAGAGATGACGGACATCTGGAATGGCAGGTACTCGCAGAGATCGAAAAGCAGGAATTGGGCTTGATCCTTCACGCCGCAATCCTTTCATTCGCGAGGAATTCAATCATAAGTTTAGGACGGCTTGATCTACTCGCGCAAGTGTATTGTCAATTCCGATGGACAAAACGCCGCGTGAAACGTTGAGCGAACCGCCCAATCCCCTTGTTTTGCTGACCTGACGAAACCCATGGAATCAGGGTGTTACCCTTGATTTTGCGCAAAACGCTCTGCGCTTCGGCGTTTCATTTCTCGTCTCCAGAATGCCCGGTTGCGACGCTTTGGTCGCATTTTCCGGCTTGTCGGCCCTGACGGTCCCCCGTATGTGCGGCGGCGGGACACCCCTCCCCAACGAGGGGCGTATATCTGAGAGGGTATCAGATCATGACTATCGACCAACCGGCCACGCGGCCGGCCAATCCGCGTTTTTCCTCTGGCCCCTGTGCCAAACCCCCCGTTTTTTCCCTCGATAAACTGTCTGGCGCCGCGCTGGGCCGCTCGCACCGCGCCAAGATCGGCAAGGACAAGCTGAAAGCCGCGATCGAAATGACGCGCGAGGTTCTCGGCGTGCCCGCCGATTACCGCATCGGCATCGTGCCCGCCTCGGACACCGGCGCGGTCGAGATGGCCATGTGGTCGCTGCTGGGCGCGCGCCCCGCGACGATGGTCGCCTGGGAAAGCTTTGGCGCGGGCTGGGTCACCGACGCAGTCAAGCAGCTCAAGATCCAGGCTGAGGTGAAGACCGCCGAGTACGGCCAGATCGTCGATTTCGCCGAGGTCGATTTCAACACCGATGTCGTCTTTACCTGGAACGGCACCACCTCGGGCGTTCGCGTCCCGAATGGCGACCTGATCCCGGCCGACCGTGAGGGCCTGACGATCTGCGACGCGACCTCTGCCGCGTTTGCGCAGGACCTGCCCTGGGACAAGCTGGATGTGACGACCTTCTCCTGGCAGAAGGTGATGGGCGGCGAAGCGGCGCACGGCATGCTGATCCTCAGCCCCCGCGCGGTGGAGCGTCTGGAAAGCTACACCCCCGCATGGCCCCTGCCCAAGATTTTCCGCCTGACCAAGGGTGGCAAGCTGATCGAAGGCATCTTCGTGGGCGAGACGATCAACACCCCCTCCATGCTGGCGGTCGAGGATTACCTGCTCGCGCTGGACTGGGCGCAGGCCATCGGCGGCCTGCCTGCCCTGATGGCGCGGGCCGATGCCAACGCGCAGGCCATCTTCGATTTCTGCGCCGAGCGCGACTGGATCGACAACCTCGCCGAGGATCCGGCGACGCGGTCGAACACGTCGGTCTGCCTCAAGTTCACCGATGACCGGATCACGGATGGCGCCGCTTTTGCCAAGGCCGTCGCCAAGCGGCTGGAGGCCGAGGGCGTGGCGCTGGATATCGGCGCCTATCGCGATGCCCCCGCCGGTCTGCGGATCTGGTGCGGTGCGACGGTGGAAACCGCCGATATCGAGGCGATGCTGCCGTGGCTCGACTGGGCCTTCCACGCCGAGATCGAGGCGCAGGCTCAAGCCGCCTGACGGATATGCGTATGTACAGGGTGTGTACGGCATGTGCACGCCCTGTGACCCCCTGAATTTCTTGAATGAGGAGTGCCTGACATGGCCCCCAAAGTGCTCGTGAGCGACAAGCTCTCCGAAACTGCCGTGCAAATTTTCCGTGACCGTGGCATCGACGTGACCTTCGATCCCTCCATCGGCAAGGACAAGGACAAGCTCCTTGAAGTCATCGGAGATTATGACGGTCTGGCGATCCGCTCGGCCACCAAGGTGACCGAAAAGATCATCGCCGCTGCCACCAATCTCAAGGTCGTCGGCCGGGCCGGGATCGGGGTCGACAATGTCGATATTCCCGAGGCGTCGAAGAAGGGCATCATCGTGATGAACACGCCCTTCGGCAACTCCATCACCACCGCCGAACACGCCATCGCGATGATGTTCGCCGTGGCCCGCCAGATCCCCGAGGCCAACGCCTCGACCCATGCCGGCAAGTGGGAAAAATCCCGCTTCATGGGCGTGGAACTGACCGGCAAGACCCTTGGTGTCATCGGGGCTGGCAACATCGGCTCCATCGTCTGCAACCGGGCGCTTGGGCTGAAGATGAAGGTCGTGGCCTACGACCCCTTCCTGTCCGAGGAACGCGCCAAGTCCATGGGCGTGACCAAGGTCGAGCTCGACGAACTGCTGGCCCGCGCCGATTTCATCACGCTGCACGTGCCCTTCACCGAGAAGACGGCGAATATCCTGTCGGAAGAGAACCTCAAGAAGACCAAGAAAGGCGTGCGCATCGTCAACTGCGCCCGTGGCGGTCTGGTCGACGAAGCGGCGCTGGCGCAGCTGATCAAGGACGGTCACGTCGCCGGTGCGGCCTTTGACGTGTTCAAGGAAGAACCCGCCACCGAGAACCCGCTGTTCAACCTGCCCAATGTCGTGGTCACGCCCCACCTTGGCGCCGCCACCACCGAGGCGCAGGAAAACGTCGCCCTCCAGGTGGCCGAGCAGATGTCGGACTACCTTCTGACCGGGGCCGTCACGAACGCGCTGAACATGCCGTCCGTCACGGCCGAGGAAGCAGCGATCATGGGCCCCTGGGTCAAGCTGGCCGAGCACCTGGGCGCTTTTGTCGGCCAACTGACCGAAGAGGCGATCGAGGAAATCGAGATCACCTATAACGGCCTGGTCAAGGACATGAACCTGCAGGCGTTGAACTGCGCTGCCATCGCGGGCCTGATGAAGCCGTCCAACCCGGGCGTGAACATGGTGTCCGCACCGGTGATCGCCCGCGAGCGCGGGATCGAGATTTCGACCACCACGCAGGACAAGACCGGCGTGTTCGACGGCTATATCCGCCTGCATGTGAAAACGGCCGTCAAGGATCGTTCGATTGCGGGTACGGTGTTCTCCGATGGCAAGCCGCGCTTCATCCAGATCAAGGGCATCAACATCGATGCCGAGATCGGCGAGCACATGCTTTACACGACCAACAAGGACGTGCCGGGCATCATCGGGACATTGGGCCGCACGCTGGGTGAGAACAGCGTGAACATCGCGAACTTTACGCTCGGTCGCTCGGGCGCGGGCGAGGAGGCCATCGCGCTTCTCTACCTCGACGAACAGCCGCCTGAACCGGCCCTTGTCGCGCTGCGCGACACCGGCATGTTCCAGCAGATCCGTCCGCTACAATTCGACGCCGCCTGAGCCGGACATAGCAACAAAAAGGGCGTCCGGCCTTCCGCCGGGCGCCCTTCTCTTGAACTCTACCTTGCCAAATTCATCGTTTTACGTAAGACAGTTACAGTTCGCAAAGAGTAGTCACTTGCCATGTCCCTGTCGTTTCGCCTCGACGATTTCCTTCCCTATCGCCTTGCCGTTCTGGCTGGTCGGGTCAGCCGTGAATACGCTGATAGCTGCCGGTCCAAATACGGGCTGAGCCGGTCCGAGTGGCGGGTGCTCGCGCATCTCAACGAGGAAGCATCGGTCTCCGTCCGCGAGATCCACCGGCGCGTCGATATGGACAAGTCCAAGGTCTCGCGCGCAGCGGCCCGGCTTGAGGCCGCCGGTCTTGTCACCAAGACGGTCAGTCAGTCCGACCGCCGCCTGGTCGAGCTGGAGCTGACCGGCGAAGGCAAATCCATCTTCCACGCCCTTGCGCAGCAGGCGCACGCGTTTGAACGCGAGCTGAAGTCGCGTCTCGGCCCTGATGCCGACGCATTCCTCGCCGGGTTGGAACGCTTGATGGAGCATGATCCCGACGAGGGCGACGCCGCGTAAAACGCAACGTCGCTCTTTACCCTCGCCTTCCCCTTTGGCTTAACCAGAGCCAACGTGACTTACCTGAGACGGGGGAGGGATCTCATGGACGATATCGTCATTCTATCCGGTGCGCGGACGGCCATCGGCACCTTTGGCGGCTCGCTTGCGGGCGTTGCGCCGATCGACCTGGGCACGGTCGCCACGAAGGCCGCGCTGGAGCGTGCGGGCGTCGAGGGCGGCCAGATTGGCCACGTCACCTTCGGCCATGTCATCAACACCGAGCCGCGCGACATGTATCTCAGCCGTGTCGCCGCGATGCAGGCGGGTATCCCCGACACGACGCCCGCGATGAACGTGAACCGTCTATGCGGGTCGGGCGCGCAGGCCATCGTCTCGGTCATCCAGTCGCTGGCCATGGGCGATGCCGCGTTCGGCCTTGCCGGTGGCGCCGAAAGCATGAGCCGCGCCCCCTACATCATGCCCGATGCCCGCTGGGGCCAGAAAATGGGCGATGTGGGCGCGAAAGACATGATGCTGGGCGCGTTGAACTGCCCCTTCGGCACCGGCCACATGGGCGTGACCGCCGAGAATGTCGCCAAGGAACACGCTATCACCCGAGAAGCGCAGGACGCCTTTGCCCTCGAAAGCCAGAAGCGCGCCGCAAAGGCCATCGCCGAAGCCCGCTTCAAGGACCAGATCGTGCCGGTCGAGGTGAAGGTGAAGCGCGACCTCGTGCCTTTCGACACGGATGAACACCCCAAGGCCACGACCGCCGAGGCGCTGGCCGGTCTGCGTACCGTCTTCCAGAAGGACGGCACGGTGACGGCGGGCAATGCCTCGGGCATCAATGACGGCGCGGCGGCGCTGGTTCTGGCCCGCGCGGATGCGGCGGAAAAGGCGGGCCTGACGCCGCGCGCCCGCGTGATCGGCTATGCCCATGCCGGGGTGCGCCCCGAGGTCATGGGGATCGGCCCGGTTCCCGCGGTCGAGAACCTGCTGGCCAGGACGGGCCTTTCCATCACCGATTTCGACGTGATCGAGTCGAACGAGGCCTTCGCCGCACAGGCGCTGGCGGTGAACAAGGGCCTCGGCCTCGACCCCGCCAAGGTGAACCCGAATGGCGGGGCCATCGCGCTGGGGCACCCTGTGGGTGCGACGGGCGCGATCATCACCGTCAAGGCGCTTTACGAGTTGGAGCGTATCGGTGGCTCCAAGGCGCTGATCACCATGTGCATCGGCGGCGGGCAGGGTATCGCGCTCGCCATCGAGCGTATCTGAGCCTGATCGGGACTAGGGCGCCGCGATCTCGATCGCGCGGCGTCCGGCGCGGCCCTCCGCGTCGATCACCATCAATTCGCCAAAGCCCAGGCCGGGCCGGTCGAGGGCGAACTCGCGGTCATGCAGGCCCGACGCGACGGGTGCGCCATTCCACAGCCATGTAAAGGGGGGCGTCCCGTCGGCCACGCGCGCGGTGACGGGCAGGTCGGGTTGCCAGGCCAAAACGGCGCCCTCCGGGGGAAAGGCGATCTCGGGGCCGTCTGCCTCGGGGACGGCGTCATGGGCGGGTGTGAACCGGCGCAACGGCGCCGGAAGCTGCCCGTGCGAAAGGGTCAATGCCCCCTCGGGCGCACCGGCGCGCGGGGCCAGATCGCCGTCGATCCGCGCGAAGGCCTCGAACAGAAGCGGTGCCGAAAGGTCCGCGCCGAACGCCCCGGGAACCGAGGCGCCATCGGCCCGCCCCATCCAGATCCCCACCACGTGCCGCCCGTCGAACCCGAAGGCCCAGGCGTCGCGATGCCCGTAGCTGGTGCCGGTCTTGAAGGCCAGGCCGTTGCGCGGGGCGCTCGCCGGGGGCGGGACATCGCCCAGCACGTCGCCGAGATACCACGACGCGACAGGGCCGATCACGCGCTGCCCCTCGGTGGCCGTATCGCCCTGCCGCCAGTGCCAGGGCACCTCGACCCCGCCGCGCGCGATGGCCGCGTAAAGGCGCATCAGGTCTTCCATCCGCGTGCCGATCCCCCCCAGGGCGATGGCCAGGCCCGGCTGCTCTCCCACGGGCAATTCGATCTCCATCCCGGCGCGGCGCATGGCGGCCAGCATCTGCGCTGGCCCGATCTCGTGCAGGAGGGTCACGGCAGGGATGTTCAACGACAATTGCAGCGCCTCGGCGGCCGAGACCTCGCCCCGGAACGCGTTGTCGAAATTCCGGGGCGCGTAGCCGCCGAAATCGATGGGCCGATCCGAGATCAGGCTTTCGGGATGCAGCAGCCCCTCGTCGAAGGCCAGCCCGTAGATCAGCGGCTTCAACGTCGATCCGGGCGAGCGCACGGCGGTTGTCATGTCGACGAAGCCTTCGCGCGTCACATCCGTGTAGTCGGGTGACCCGACCGAGGCCAACAGCGCCCCGGTTCGGTGGTCCATCACCATGATCGCCGCGCTTATACGCGGGCCGCGCCCCTCGATGGCCCGCAGGGCGAGGTCCTCCATCCGGGCCTGTAGCCCGGCATCGAGGGTCAGGCGATGGGTGCCTTGCGTGGGCCGCTCGGCGACGGCGCGGTCGGCCAGGTGCGCGGCGAAGGCGGGAAAGGGGCGGCGTTCGGTCGGGATGGCTTCTTCACGCGCCCAGGCGATCTCGGCTTCGGTCAGCGAGGTAAAGCGCACGGCGCGGTCCAGCACCCGGTCGCGCGCGATGCGGGCATTCTCGGGGAAGCGGTCGGGGCGTCGGGACGCGGGCGCTTGCGGCAGGGCCACAAGCAGCGCCGATTGCGCGGCGGTCAGACGGTTGGGTTCCACCCCGAACCATGTCAGCGTCGCGGCGCGGATCCCCTCGATATTCCCGCCATAGGGGGCGAGGTGGAAATAGAGCGTCAGGATCTCTTCCTTCGACAAAACCCGCTCCAACGCCAAGGCCAGACGGATCTGCCGGATCTTGCCGTCCAGCGCCCCAGTGCCTGAGTCCTCCAACAGGCGCGCCACCTGCATGGTCAGGGTCGATCCCCCTGACACGATCCGCCCCGAGGTCACGGCCTGCCACGCCGCGCGGCCAAAGGCCCGCAGATCGACGCCGGAATGGCTCCAGAACCGGCGATCTTCGTAGGCGACCAGCATCTCGACGAAATCGCGGTCCACCGCGCCATAGCTGACCGGCAGGCGCCAGCGCCCGTCCTCGACCGTGTAGGCGCGCAGCAGGCGGTTGTCGCGGTCCAGCACCTCGCCCCCGGTTTCCAGCACCAGTGGCGGGATCTCGGTGGCGTCGATCCAACGATCCAGCCACCACGCGCCCGCACCCGCCGCCAGTAGCAGCGCGACCAGAAGCGTGGTGATGACCCGTTTGATCATTCGCTTGCGATCACGACCCGGCCCGAGGCGGTCTGCGCGCGGTATTGCGGGCGGTACATGTCCTCGACGCTGGCCGCGGGGTGGTGGAAGTCACCGGGGGTGACCGCGCGCACGATATAGGCCAGGCGGAACTGCCCGGCATCGCCGCGCCTGTCGACGGCGGCAAGGAAGCGGTCCTGCCGGAACTCCGCCATCTCGGTCCCAAGGAACAGGTCCAGCCCCTGCACCGCCGCAAGGTCGCCCGATTGCAGAAGGTTCGGGTTGTCGATCTCGAACCCCGCCGGCAGCGGATCGTTCACGATCAAGCGGCCTTCACGGGTGCCGCTGGTTGGCGTCACCGTCAGGACCGCGACCATGCGGGTGCCTTGCGCGACCTGCGCCGGGTCAACCGGCTGACCCTCCAGCGTGAGGTAGCTGCGGCTGATGCGGAACCCGTTGCCGAAGGCCTCGGTCGCGCCCTCGGGCACGCCGAAGCGCGTGATGGTCAGAACCTCGTCGCGGTCGCCCGCGTTTTCGAGGGTGCGGGCGGCATCGCCAGCCTGCATCACCTCGACCAGCGGGCCGTTCACCACCTCGCCGTCGATGCGCAGGCCACCGGCGCTCGGGTCGTCGATCAGCGCATGCGCGGCCAGCAGGCTCCACACCGCCTCTTGCGTTGAAACGGGCCGGTTTACGGTGGCCAGCGACTCCGACAGGGCAGGGAACGGCACCGCTTCGGACCCGGCCGCCGCCGCCAGCGCCAGCAGGCCCGCCGCATCGCGCCGGTCGCTGCCGTAATCGGCGCGCCAGACCTGGCCTTCGCCCTCGCGCTCAAGGTCCTGCAACAGGGCATAGCCCGCGCGGAACATCGCATCGGCGCGCGGCTGGTCGCCATACATCGCCAGCGCCGCCCCCAACTGACCCAAGGCCAGCGGCGTGGCGAAACTGTCGGCCTTCACGTCGGCATAGTAACGCAAGTCGCCCATGCTGGCCTGCCCCTCGCGCGCCAGAACCATCAGCGCATAGGCCAGGCCCTGCCCGCCCTCCTCGAAATCGGGATGGGCGGCGACCTGGTTGGCAAGGTTGTCGAGCGCCGATTGAAACGCCTGCGCCGGAACGCGGTGCCCCTGCGCCCGCGCGCGGCTGAGGAAATCGGTGACATAGGCATCGAGCCACAGGTCACCCGACCCGGCGCGCCACAATCCGAACCCGCCATTCGCCGACTGGTTGGTCAGAACCCGCCCGATGGCATCGGCGATCCGCAGCCCGAGGTTTTCGGCCGTGCCAAGGTCCAACGCCTCGGCGACCGAGGACAGGTAGAGAAGTGGCAGTGCCCCGCTCGTCACCTGCTCGGTACAGCCATAGGGATAGCGGTCCAGCATGGTCAGAAGGCCCGCCGCGTCGAACCGTGCCAGCGGACCTGCCGCAACCGTCACCCGCCCCACGCCTTCGCGGAAACCGGTGAAGGCGGCGGCATCCAGAAGGAAGCTCTGGCCGGGCGAAAGGGTGACGCGGCTGGTTTCCGCGACCTCCGGGTCGTTCACCTGCACGGGCAGCATCAGCTCTTGCATCAATTCGATACCATCCGGCGTGGTCAGCGCGACGCGGATCTCCTGAACGCCGGTGGCTCCGGTGGCTTCGATCGGAAGGGAAACGCGCTGCGTTTCGCCCTCACCCAAGGTCACTGCACCCGGCACCTCGCCGATGCGCACGCCGCCATCCGTCTCGATGGCCAGTTGCATCTCGCCCGTCGCGCCCTCGGCATGGGCCAGTTCCAGCAGCATCCGCGCGCTGTCCCCGGGGGCGAGGAATCGCGGCAGGCTGGCCTGCACCACCACCGGGTCACGCAGGATGACCTCCGCCTCGGCCTGCCCCACGCCCGTCTCGGACCACGCGACGGCCATCAGCCGGACGGTGCCGTTGAAGGCGGGCATGTCGAAGCTGGCGCGCGCAAGACCATCCGCGCCCACCGTCAGCGGGCCGGAAAACTCAGCCACCAACTTCTGCGTGGGTGGCGGGGCTTGCATCCGCATCCCGGCGCCCGCGTCACCACCTTGCCGGATGCGCCCCTCGGCCCCGTCGCGGCTGTCGATCAGGCGGCCATAGACGTCGCGGATCTCCATACCCAACCGCCGCTGGCCGAAATAGTGGCCTTGCGGATCGGGGCTGTCGAAGCCGGTCAGGTTCAGGATCCCCAGGTCGACCGCCGCGATGGTGGCATGGACGGTTTCGCCCTCGACCGCGCCATCGACGCGCAGCGCGACCTCCAGCGGCTGGCGTGGGCGGGCCTCTTCGGGCGTCTCCAGCGTGACGTCCAGGGCGCGTGCGCCGGGATCGACAGCGGCATGGACCAGACCCATGGCGCGCGTCGGCACCGGGCCAGAGACCGCGCCGATGGGCCGGATCAGAGAGGCGGTGACATAGGCCCCGGCCCCCCAGTCCTCGGTCACGGGCAAGGTCACCTCGGTCGGGTCGTCGCCCAGTTCGACGATCTGCATGTCGATCAGTCGGTTCGACATGACCTGCACCAGCGCCACGCCGCCCTGCCGTGGCACGATGCGCAGCGTCGCGGTGTCGCCCGCGCTGTAGCTTTCGGCATCGAGCGATACCTCGAGGACATCGGGCGTGTCGGTGGCCCCCTCGGCCCCGTACCAGCCGGCGTCGAAGCCAACCGACGTGACGGCATAGCCGCTGGCATCGCTTTCCACGCGCAACTCGTAGCTGCCCCAATCGACGGGCAGGGCCAGGCGCTCGGGCGTGTCGCCAAGCGTGGTTTCGCCCGTCGCGATCCGGCTGCGCGTGGTGATCGGCTCCCACGTCCAGTTGCCGTTCTGGCGATACCATTGGTAGCGCCGCTCGACCCGGTTCAGGACCCAGCGGACGGGCAGGGCGTCGGCGCCGACCGCGATCAGGTCGAACTCGGCTTCGGCCTCCTCGGGCAGGGTCGAGTCGAATAGCGGCCGGATCCCGATCATCGCCGTGTCGGGCAGGACCACGCGTGTCAGGCTCCGTTCGACCGGACGCCCGGAGGCTTCGGCAACTTGGGCAGTGACCGTCAGGCGCGAGGGCTGCGGGGCACCTGACAGGGCAGGGATCGGGACGCGCAACGCCGCCGATCCGTCATCGCCCGTCGTGGTGGTGGAGAGCGTCGGGAATTCGGCATTGGGCTGGTCGTCATGACGCCCGAAGAGGTGGCCGGGAAAGTCCTCGGTGCGGCGGGTGGGGCGCAGGGCGGCGCGACCCGTGACCTCGAGGTCGCTGGCGGGCGCGCCGAACAGGTAATCGGCCTGCACGGACAGGCGCGGCCGGTCGCCCGGGGTGAATGGCCCCTCGTCCATGCCGAGGGCGACGTCGATCCGTTCGGGCAGGAAATCCTCGACCAGCAGGCTGGTGGAGGAGAGCGGCGCATCATCAGGGTCGGCATGCACGGATAGGCGCCACGTCCCGCGCGGCACGTCCGCGCCCAGATCGAAATCGAAGACATAGCCCCCGCCGCCGACCTCTTCGATCAACTGGCGGGCATATTCCACGCCATCCGCCCGGTTCAGGATCGCGGTCAGCGGCAGGTCCGTCACTGCCCCGGCCCGGCCGTCGCGCGCCAGCGCGGTCGCATGGATCGTCTCGCCCGCGCGGTAAGCGCCACGCTCGGTCGTCAGGAAAAGGTCGATCGCGCCGGCGGGTTCGCGCCCCTCGACGCCGCGGTCACTCAGGTCGAACTCGGCCTCGCGCAGACTGAGGAAGGCGAAGTCGCTTTCCCCGTCGCGCAGGCTGACCATGGCCGGTGCTGCGCCCGCCTCTCCGCGGGCCAGCCCGGCGTCGAAATGCGCATAACCATCGGCATCGGTCGTGACCTCGCCCAGCAACCGGTTCGAGGCCGACACCAGCGAGACGGACACGCCCGCGCGTGGGCCTGCCGTTTCCAGCGATCGCACGATCACATGCACCCCGTCGGCCCCGAGCAAGGTGGTGACGCCAAGGTCGCTGACAAGGAACCACTGCGTCGCGCTGTCCGAGCGCGTCCCCGCTCCGCCGACAGAGGCCTCCAGCGCGTAAAGACCCGGTTCGCGCCCGTCCAGCACCTCCCCGATGGGCAGGCGCGTGGTGACCGAGCGGTTCTGTTCCATCGCGACCTCGGCCTCGCCTTGCCAGATCTCTTCCCCGATCTCCTCGGCGAAACGGGTCAGTTCCCAATCGGCCAGCGGACGCCCGAAATACTGGGTCTGCAAGGTGCGCAGGATGTTGCGGTCGGACACGTGGTAAAGTCGCAGGTCGACAAGATCGGTATTCACCGCGACCAGTGGAATGGTGCCCCCCGCGCTGGCCGGCAGGATATAGGCGCGGCCCGCGAAACGGACGCTCGGCTGCCGGTCGCGCACGTATTGGCGCAAGGTCACCGGCGCGCGCAGAACCTCGCCCGACGCGGCGGGAAGGTCCGCGCGCAGGGTGAATTCATAGCGCGAGCCGTGGCTGACCCCGGTGATGCAGAATTGCCGGTCCTCGGCCTCGACGGCCAATCCGTCCTCGGTCGTTTGCAGGAAATCGTCAAACAGCACGCCGCCCGGTGCCAGCGGTTCCGAGAAGATGGCGCAGATGCGCGGAAACTCGGCCTCGGCCTCGACCCGGGTGTCGGTGACGCGAAACCCGTAAAGCCCAAGGACCCGGTCCAGCGCCTCTTCCCGCGCGGGGGTGGGGGCCTCGGCGATGGCAAGGCGCAGGGCCGGGATGGCGTCGCGCCCGCGACCTTGCTCTTCCAGCGATTGCGCAAGAATCGTCGCGGCGCGGGCCAGGTCCTCGCCCGGTGCAGCCCGCAGCGCGGCATTGGTGGCGGCGCGCAGGGCCGCGCGGCGGTATTCCCGCTGGCGGCCGCGATCCTCCGTTTCGATGGCCAGAAGAAGCCGCGCGTAATCGGTCCAGTCGGCGGCAAGATCCCCGCGCGTGATCCCGGCCCCCATCAGGCGCATCGCGCCGACAAGGTTGCCATCCGCCTCCTCACGCTGCGACACGTCGCGCCAATCGCTGGCCGGAAACGCCCCGCCGTAATGCGCCCGCGCCATGTCCAGCGCCTGCTCGCGGGCAAGCTCGAAATCGCTTTCCCGCAGGAAGCTAAGCTGCCCGATCCGGTCCTCCAACCGCGCCAAAACGCCCGCATCTGTGGGACGGAATACCCCCGAGAACGCACCGCTATAGTCTTCGCTATCGCCTGCGGCGGATTTCGGAAAGCAGCTGTCGTTGCGGCTGTTGAAGGTGAAGGCGACGCAATCGGGGTCGGCGCGGCAGGCGGCTGAACAGGCCTCCAGCGTCGTGTCGAACAGCGGGCGAAGGTCGTTTCCGGGCAGATCCACGTCGCGCGCAATCGACAGGTAGCGGTCGGGAACGACCTCTTGGGCGGTGGCGGAAAGCGGCGCGATCAGCCCCGCACCAAACAGCAGGGCAACAAGGGCTCGCATATGATCCTCGCGGGAAACGCAATCAAATAAGGCTCAGCGTGCCATAGCGGTGATCCCCGAGTCCACGATTCGCCCGGTCAGGGTCAGGACATCCTTACCCCTTAACCGATTCTTCAGCCTGTCCGCGCCATGCTGCCCGCGCGTGCAGGGGCGACTGACGGAAGAGCGATGGGGTTTGGCGGCATTGATGACAGGCTCGCGCAGGAACGCCGGGCGCGCCTTCAGGCCGAGCGCCTGCTCGCCCTGCGGTCCGAGGAACTGTATTCCGCCAACCGCAAGCTGGCCGAACACGCGCACGCCCTGTCTCACCAGATCATCGAGCAGCGCGAGGAAAACGCCGCCTTGCGCGGCCAAAGCGAAGAGGCCGCTGCCGCGCTTGATATCGCCACTGACCGCGCCGTTCTGGCCGAGCGGCGGCTGTGGGATGCCCTGACCGCCGCCGAGGATGGATTCGCCATTTTCGACGCCGATTGCCGGCTCGTCATTGCCAACCCGGCATGGCTGGCCCCGTTCGACGGGATGACCGATGTCGCGCCCGGCGCCTCCTACGAGGCGATCCTGCGCATCGCGACCGATGAGGGGATCGTTGATTTGCAGGGCGAGGGGCCGGATGACTGGATCGACCGGATGCTGGCGCGGTGGGAAAGCGCCCCGATTCCGCAAGAGGATATCCGGCTTTTCAACGGCACCTTCATCCGCCTGATCGACAAGCGCACGCCGCAGGGCGACACGGTTTGCCTTGGCCTCGACATCACGCGCACCATTGAACGCGAGCAGGCCCTGCGCGAGGCGCGCGATGCCGCCCTTGCCGCCAGCCGCGCGAAATCGGCCTTCCTCGCCAATATGAGCCACGAAATCCGGACACCGATGAACGGCGTCGTCTCGATGGCCGAGATGCTGCGCGAAACCGGTCTGACCGAGGAGCAGGCGCTTTACGCCGAGACGATTCGCAATTCCGGCGAGGCGCTTCTCGTGATCATCAACGACATTCTCGACTACTCGAAGATCGAGGCGGGCAAGATGGTGCTGCATCGTGACGCCTTCGACCTGCCCGCGATGATCTACGAGATCTTCCGCCTGCTGCGCCCCACGATCGCGGGGCGCGATCTGGATCTTCGGCTCGACTATGACCTGTTCCTGCCCGACCGCATCATCGGGGATCGCGGGCGCGTGCGGCAGGTGCTGACGAACCTGATCGGTAACGCGGTGAAGTTCACCGAGGCCGGGCATGTGATCGTGCGCGTCGTGGGCGACCCGCCACCGCCCGCCGGAACCAGCCCCAGTCATCTGACCCTGCGCGTGGTGGTCGAGGATACCGGCATCGGCATCGCGCCCGACATGCAGAAGCACGTGTTCGGAGAATTCAACCAGGTCGAGGATCAGGCCAACCGCCGCCATGACGGCACGGGCCTTGGCCTCGCGATCTCTTACCGGCTGGTGAAGATGATGGGGGGCGAGATGTGGCTGGACTCGACCCTTTGCCAAGGCTCTGCCTTCGGGTTCCGCATCAGTTTCGATGTCGACCCCAAGGCGGTCGGCGACCCGGTGCCGCCTCTGCCCGACGGAACCGGCCCCGTCTACCTCGTCGGCGACGGTGGAGAGGTTGCGCATGCAATCGGCGCAAAGCTGGCGCGGCTCAGGGCCGACATGCACCACGTGTCATCCCTGCCGCCCGCTGACGAATGCGCCGGTGCATCGGCATTCATCTGGACGCAGCCGCCCGGCGATCCGCCCAAAACACGGGCTGCCCTGCAAGCGGCGGGCATGTCGGGCCTGACCGCGTGCCTCGTGACCGGACCCACGCCCGCTCTGCCTGACTGGCTGACCCCGCTCGAGGCGTCGATCTCATTGGGCGATCTCGCGGCCATGCTCACGATGGCCCCTTCGCCCGAGACTTCGATCCAAGCACCAGTGCCAAACCGCCGCCTCCGCGTGCTTGCGGCCGAGGATAACAAGACCAACCAGATGGTCCTGCGCGCCCTGCTGAAAACCTGCGATCTGGACCTGACGATGGTGAATGACGGGGCCGCGCTTGTGGCCGCGTATCAATCGGACCCGCCTGACCTGATTCTCACCGACATCTCCATGCCCGGCATGGACGGGACCGAGGCAACCAGGCGCATTCGCGAGATCGAGGCAAGCCGGGGCGCCCGGCCCGTCCCGATCATCGCCATGACGGCCCATGCCCTCGACGAAGACCGCCAGCGCATCCTTGCCAGCGGTCTCGACGGCTACATGACCAAGCCGCTCAGGAAAGAGGTGCTGCTGTCCAACATCGCCGCGCACCTGCCGCCGGGCTGCACCCCGGTCACGCCGCCCTAGGGCCGCCAGCGCGCAAGATCGTCACTGACCTTGATGAAGCCGGTTTCGATGCCCCGCCAGTTGCGGATCGGCCCGTGCGCAAAGGCCACGGCCTCGGGGTGTTCGGGGTCCAGTACGCCCATCGCGATCAGGATTTGCGTGATCACGGCCTCCGAGGCGCGTGTGCCGCCATCCTCGATCTTGACCGCGACGCCCATGCGCCGCTCGGGGATGATGGCGGCAAAGACCGCCTCGGCCCCGGTCTTGATGGTGGCACGCCCGCCCATCGCCTGCATCAGCCGGGTACAGGCGCGCCCTTCGCCCGCGACCAGTTCGGGGTGGGCGGCCATCGCCGTGCGCAGAGTCACCATCGCCTCGTCGCGCACCCCGCCGCCCGCGCCCGCCGCCGCATAGGCCGCAAGCGCCTTGGCAAAGGCCTTGAGCCGCGTCGCGAAATTCGGGGCCGAGCACCCGTCGATGCCGTAACCGGGACTGTCCTCGCCCGTCACCTCTTCGAAGGCGGTGCGCACGGCGACCTGAACGGGGTGGTCGATCTCAAGGTATTCCGGCCCGGCCTTCAGATGCTTGGCCACTGTCAGAAAGCCGGAATGCTTGCCCGAGCAGTTGTTGTGCATCTGGTTCGGCCCGTCATGGGCGCGAATCAGGCGGTCGCGTTCTTCGATGTCGTTGGGCCACTGGCAGCCGCAGCGCAGCGCGCCCTCGCCCAACCCCAGATCGCCCAGCCAGTCTTCGACCATGCCGCGATGCACCGCCGCCCCCTGGTGCGAGGCGCAGGCCAGAGCAAGCTGCCGTTCGCTCAGGCCCGCCTCGCGCGCCGCACCGCTTTCGAGCAGCGGCAAGGCCTGGATCATCTTGCAGGCGCTGCGCGGCAGGATCACGGCCTCTGCATCGCCCCAACTGGCCACCAACCCGGTGTCGTGATGCCAGATCGCGACATGGCCGCGATGGGTGCCTTCGTGGAACGGCCCGCGCCAGATTTCCACCAGTTCCGCGGCGTCCGTATTGGCTCGTTCCATCATGCGCGTGTCCCTCTTGTCAGCTGGCGTTCACAGAACGGCGAATTTCCGCCGCCGGGTCTTTCTCAAATCCGCGCAATCCCCTATGTTCATCCTGTGGATAAGGCGCGTGACCGGGTTAGTCCTGAACCAAAAACCTTGCGCGCGCCAGAGGCAGAGAAGGGGCTGGAGGCTCTCGTGGTCATGAAGAATACCATTGTCGGCATGGTTGCGGCGGCGGCGCTTACGTTTGGCGGGGCGGCACTGGCGCAAGAAGAAGAATCCTCGAACCGTGTGGCTGCCGAGACGGATTGGAGCGTTTTCGTCGAAGACGATCCGACCCAGTGCTGGGTCGTGTCCACCCCGCGCGAGACCCTGAACACCCGCGACGGGCGCGAAGTCTCGGTGCGCCGCGGCGAGATCCTGATGTTCGTCAGCTTCTGGCCCGGCCAGGATCGTCTGGGCGAGGTTTCGTTCACCGGTGGCTACCCCTTTGCCGACGGCTCCACCGTCACGATGCAGATCGGCGATTCGACCTTCGAGCTGTTCACCGATGGTGAAATGGCCTGGGCCGCGTCCCCGCAGGATGACCAGCGCATCATCACCGCGATGAAGCGCGGCGCCGACGCCGTCCTGACCGCGCGCTCCAGCCGGGGCACCCAGACCCAGGACACCTTCTCGCTCATGGGTTTCACCGCCGCCGTCGAGGATGCCGAGGCGCGCTGTTCGGGCTAAGCTCGGGTTTGCGAAAACGCGGCGGCCTCTATATGTGACCCTCGACCTTATCCGAGGATTCTGACCGATGACCGCCAGCGCCCCTGTCACGCAGGATGTTCTGACCATTCCGCGCAAGCTGCCCGAGGGCGGCAAACTGAACCTCGTGGGCCTGACCCGCGAGGGGCTGCGCGATGCCCTGATCGCCGCAGGCACCCCCGAGAAACAGGCGCGCATGCGCACCGGGCAGATCTGGCAATGGATCTACCAGAAGGGCGCGCGCGAGTTCGGCGCAATGACGAACCTGTCCAAGGACTATCGCGCGCAGCTCGATGAGCATTTCACCATCGCGGTGCCCGAGATCGTCTCGAAACAGGTCAGCCTGGATGGCACGCGCAAATACCTGATGCGCATCGCCGGCGGCCACGAGGTCGAGGTTGTCTACATCCCCGAGGAAGATCGCGGCACGCTGTGTATCTCGTCGCAAGTGGGCTGCACGCTGACCTGCACCTTCTGCCACACCGGCACGCAGAAACTGGTCCGCAACCTGACCGCGGGCGAGGTGATCGGCCAGGTCATGGTGGCCCGCGACGACCTCGATGAATGGCCCCGCCCCGGGGAGGGCTCGGGCGAACGCCCGCGCCTGATCTCGAACATCGTGCTGATGGGCATGGGTGAGCCGCTCTACAATTTCGAGAACGTGCGCGACGCGATGAAGATCGCGATGGACGGCGAAGGCATCGCCATTTCCCGCCGCCGCATCACGCTGTCCACTTCGGGCGTCGTACCCGCGATCGCCAAGACCGCCGAAGAGATCGGCTGCATGCTGGCCGTGTCCTTCCACGCCACGACGGACGAGGTGCGCGATGTCCTCGTGCCGATCAACAAGAAGTGGCGAATCAAGAAGCTGCTGGAGGCGCTGCGCGAGTATCCCAAGGCATCCAATTCCGAGCGGATCACCTTCGAATACGTGATGCTGAAGGATGTGAACGACAGCGACGAGGATGCGCGCCGCCTGGTCAAGCTGATCGCGGGCATTCCGGCCAAGATCAACCTGATCCCCTTCAACGAATGGCCCGGCGCGCCCTACCAGCGCTCGGACTGGGACCGGATCGAGAAATTCGCCGACATCATCTACAAGGCCGGCTACGCCAGCCCGATCCGCACCCCGCGCGGCGAAGATATCATGGCCGCCTGCGGGCAGTTGAAATCTGCCACCGAACGCGGCCGCAAGTCCAAGGCCGAGATCGAGGCCGAAACCGGCATCTGACAATATCCACCCAGACAGCGAAAAGCCGCCCTGCGAGGGGCGGCTTTTTCATGGGGACGCCGTGCATCTGCACGATCCTGAAAAGAGAAAAGGCGGCCCGCCGAAGCGACCCGCCTTTCCAATCACGTCTGATCCGTTGGGATCAGTTGTGGTGCAGAGCAGCTGCGATCAGGATCAGAGCGATCACCGGAACGATGATGCCGCCTGCCGAGCTGGACGTGTCTTCAACGATCACGACGGGCTCAACAACGGTCGGTTCAACGTAGCCGCCGGCGAACGCACCAGTGGCGACGACCGACAGAGCAGCAGCGAGAGCGAGTTTCTTCATAGTATCCTCCAAGATACGCCCCTTTTTGCGCGACATGCACAGGTTCAGGGCACCCAAGACTGTACCTCGTATCCGTGTTTAAGCAGCAATGCCTTACGATTGCAACGCCGCTTGAAATTCGCGCGCAGCAGGATTCCGAACGTGTCGTCATATTGGCAACACATGCGGGTCCTGACGAACGGAATCGACTCAGACCGAAGCCATGGTTCACACATAGAGGTGCAACGTGGCCGGAGCGATTGGGTTGCATTGCCCCTGCGACAAGCGCTGGCCGGCTGCGACATTTATGCCACGGGCTTTTCCGGGGCGGGCGACCAACCCGACCCGATCATTTACGAAATCTAAAGGATTTTGCCTTAAATCCTTGGCGCATGACACGCTGACAGGTCCTCATGGCGAGTGCTGCGATTCTTCCGGCGCTCGGATCTTGCGGGCTGTCCGGTGCCCATCCCCAGACCGCCCCATACCTTGGGGCCGCCCCTCGGGCGCGCGATGATGCGAGCCGCCAGCGGCTTTCCTTGCTTTCCGCGCTCAATGCGCGCCGCAGCGCGGCTGATCTGCCGAATCTCACCCTTTCGCCAACGCTCGACTGCGCCGCGCTGGCCCATGCGCGCGATCTATCTGGACAGGGCCAGACCGGGCATCGCGGCACCGATGGCAGCCTGCCGACCCAGCGCGCCGCCCGAACTGGATATGCCGGGCGCCTGTTGGGTGAGGTCGTGGCGCGCTCGACCTCCGGGGCGGGCGCCATCCTGTCCGACTGGCTGGCGGAGCCCGATACCGCCGCGGTTCTGCTCGACCCGGTGGCCGAGGATGCGGGGCTGGCCCTTCATGTCGACGCGGTCGGCATGGGCTGGTGGGTCGTGATGACCGGAACCGGGGGAATTACGGATGAATGATGATCGGCGTGCCGTCTTCGACCATGGCGTAGATGCGCCGCATTTCGCGATTCGTCACCGCGATGCAGCCCGCCGTCCAATCCTCGTCGCCGCGGAATTCCCGTGGCGTGCCATGGATGAAGATATCGCCCCCGGGGCTGACGCCGGCCTCTTCGGCGGCGGCGATGTCGTCCGCGTTGGGATAGCTGATGCCGATGGACAGGTAGTATTCGCTGTCGGGGTTGCGCCGGTCGATGACGTATTCGCCTTCGGGCGTGCGCCCGTCGCCTTCCTGCGCCTTGTGCCCTTCGGGTGCGAAACCCAGCTCGATCGGCATCGCCTCAAGGATTTCCTCGTGGTGATAGAGCACCAGGAACCGCTCGGATTTATGCACCTCGACCCGCGTCACCTCGGGGCCGTCATACTCCATGAACCGCGAGCATCCCGCGCCAAGCGCAAGAAACAGGCCGAGGCAGAGGATCAAAAGGGCGCGCATGGCCGGAACCTTCCTGACGGGAACTATCGCGGAAATACACGGCGGCGCGGTGCGCGGCTAGAGGTTGCCGTCCGTCTCGGCAGAAAGCAGCGCGGCCAGCCCCTCGCGGTAGGTCGGGTAACGCAGGCGCACGCCCAACTCGTCCTTGATACGGTCGTTCCGCACGCGCTTGCTCTCGGCGTAAAAACTGCGCGCCATCGGGCCAAGCTCGGCCTCGTCGAAGGGGATGGCTTCGGGCACCGGCAGGCCCAGCAGTTCGGCGGCATGGGCGATGACATCCTGCGGCGGCGCCGGGTCATCGTCGCAGACATTATAGGCCGCGCCGGGATTGGGCCGGTGAATCGAGGCCAGCAGCACCTGCGCGATATCCTCGACATGGGTGCGGCTGAAGACCTGCCCCTCCTTGATGATGCGCCGCGCCGTGCCGTTGCGCACCTTGGCGAAGGGGCCGCGCCCCGGTCCGTAGATGCCCGCCAGCCGGAAGATATGAAGCGGCAGGCCATGGTCGCGGTACAGGTCCATCCACGCCGTTTCGGCGGCGATCCGGGCCTGTCCGCGCCTTGTGGACCCCGTCAGCGGCGTCGATTCGTCGACCCATCCGCCATCATGGTCGCCGTAGACGCCGGTCGTCGACAGGTAGCCGACCCAGTCCAATCGCGGCGCGGCTTCGACCAGCGCGTCGCGCATGCGCGCGACCACGATATCCTCGCCCTCGACCGGGGGAATCGACACCAGCACATGCGTGGCCTCGGCCAGTTCGGCGGCGATCTTGTCTTCCTCGCCGGGAAAAAGCGCGCCGAGGATCGACGTGCCGCGCCACTGATCGAGCGTCTCCTGTGAGCGCGTGGTTGCAAACACCCGCGTATCGTCGGGCAGAAGGCGCAGCAGCGCCTTTGCGGAATATCCCAGGCCGAATACGATCAGGCGCATTGCAATCTCTCCACTGCCCACCGGGCCGCGTCCGCCACGGCCGGGTCGGGGTCATTCATCAAACCCTGCGCCACCGGACGCAACCGGGCCTCGCCCGAATTCCCGATGGCATACAGCACGTTCCGCACGAAACGGTCCCGCCCGATCCGCTTGATCGGACTGCCGGAGAACATCGCGCGAAAACCGGCGTCGTCCAGCCCGGCCAACTCCTCCAGCCGGGGCGACAGGAAATCGGGCCGCGCGGCGTAGCGCATTTCGGTCGCCTCGACCGCGAACTTGTTCCACGGGCAGGCAGCAAGACAATCGTCGCAGCCATAGATCCGGTTGCCGAGGCCGGGGCGCAGCTCGGGGTCGACCGGGCCTTTGTGCTCGATCGTCAGGTAGGAAATGCAGCGCCGCGCATCGAGTTGGAACGGCGCGGGGAAGGCGCGCGTCGGGCAGATGTCGAGGCAGGCGGTGCAGCTTCCGCAATGCTCCCGCTCGGGCGGGTCGGGCGCGATCTCGACGGTGGTGAAGATCGCGCCAAGAAAGAACCAGTTGCCCAGATCCCGCGACAGAAGGTTCGTGTGTTTGCCCTGCCAGCCCAGGCCAGCGGCTTGGGCCAAGGGCTTTTCCATCACCGGCGCGGTGTCGACGAAGACCTTGATCTCGTGTCCCGGCGCCTGGTCCAGCAGCCAGCGGCCGACGCGCTTGAGGCGCTTTTTCACAAGGTCATGGTAGTCGCGGTTCTGCGCGTAAACGCTGATGGTCGCGCGGTCGTGGCGCGTGATGGCCTCCAACGGGTCGCTTTCGGGCGTGTAGGGCTCGGCCAGCATGATGACCGAGCGCGCCTCGGGCCAGAGCGCCGTCGGATCGCCGCGCCAGTGCATCCGCTCGGCCATCCAGCCCATCTGCCCGTGCCGCCCCTTGGCCACGAACTCCGCCAAGCGGCCGGCGGCCTGCGGGATGGCGTCGGGCCGGCACACGCCCATCCGTGCGAAGCCCGCCGCGCGGGCCTCGGTCTGCAGGGCGGTCTTCAGATCGGTCAAAAGTCGAGATTCGCGTAATGCGGCGGTTGGATGAAGCCCGAGATCTGGTCGGCCAGGATCGACCGGAAGGCCGGGCGCGATTTCATCGTCGCGTACCAGTCCTTGACCGCGGGCGACAGGTTCCAGTCCACGTCCGAGATGTAGTCGAGGCAGGACAGGTGCGCCGCGGCCGTGAAATCGGCCAGCGTCATGCGGTCCCCCGCCAGCCAGCGGCGATGATCCAGAAGCCATTCCATGTAGCTCAGGTGGAACTTGATGTTCGCTGCCCCCGCCTTGACCGCGCGCCCATCCGGGTAGCCGCCGCGCATGATCTTCTTGTTCACGCGCTCGTAGACGAGGTTTTTCGTCACCTCGTGGTGGAACTTGTCATCGAACCACGCCACCAGCCGCCGCACCTCGGCGCGTTCGGCGGGCGCGCTGGGCATCAGGGCCGGTTCGGGATGTGTCTCCTCGATGTATTCGCAGATGGCCTGCGACTCGGACAGGTTCATGCCGTCGATCTTGAGGATGGGCACCTTGCCCGCCGGGTTGCGGCGCAGGAACTCGGTCTTGGGTTCCCAGTATTTTTCCTCGACCAGTTCAACGTCGATCTTCTTTTCAGCCAGGACAAGACGCACCTTCCGGCAGAAGGGCGAGAGGGCGAAGTGATAAAGGCGAACCATGATTGCTCGGGAAACCGGGTTGGGATTGCCCATCGTCTTTGCAGAAATCCGCACGGTTTTTCAATTCGCAAAGCACGCGTCGCGCCCATCGGCGCGGATCGTCGCCGCCCCGTCGCGAATGGCGGCGGCTCTCCGCTCGACCCAGGCCGAGGGGGCGGAGGCATCGCGCTCGGCCGGGTTGGGCAGGACGGCGGCCAAAAGCGCGGCCTGCCGTGGTGAGAGATCGGCGGCGGAGATGCCGAAATGATGCCGGGCAGCGGCCTCGGCCCCGAAGACACCGGGCGCGAACTCGGCCACGTTCAGATAGACCTCCAGCACCCGGCGCTTGGGCCAGAGGGCCTCCATCACCGGGGTGATCACAGCCTCGAGCGCTTTGCGCAGCCAGGATCGCCCGTGCCAGAGAAACGCGTTCTTCACGACCTGCTGGCTGATGGTGGAGCCGCCGCGCGCTGCCCCTTCGTCGATGGCCGCGCGGATCGCGTCCATGTCGAAGCCCCAATGCAGGCAGAAATTCGCATCCTCGGCGGCGACGGCAGCGCGTTGCAGGTTTTCCGAAATCTCTTCCATCGGGACCCACGCGTATTCCGCGCCCCCAAGCCGCCGCGACTCGGTGAAGATGTAGGGCGTCGTGGGCGGGGGCATGACGGCATAAAGCCCGACCCAGGCGAGGATCACAGCGACCGAGGCCAGCATGGCACGCGCCAACCAGCGCCGCAGCCAACGCGCTGCTCGCCTTGTCCGCGACACGCGCGGGGTCACGGTTTTCCTGCGGGTTCGTTTCGCCATCTCGCCTGCCTGCCGGGGGCTCTTTGCCCTCTTGTGCGGGCACGATAGCGGCAAGTGCGGCGCAAACAAAGGCGTCGGCGCGACAATCGCTTGTCAGCGCGCCGATCCGCCCGCAGGGTTTGCCCCATGACACATGGATACGAGTCCGGCCGCCTGAACCTGCCCTTTGTCGGCATCGCCACTTTCGGCAAATACCCCTACCAGCCCGATTGGGAGGGGCTTCAGGCCGATGTCGCCATTCTTGGCGCCCCGTTCGATTTCGGCACGCAATGGCGGTCCGGCGCGCGCTTTGGGCCCCGCGCGATCCGCGAGGCCTCGACGCTCTTCGCCTTTGGCCATGCCGGGGCCTATGACCACGAGGATGATGTCACCTATCTCGGGCCGGGGACGCGGATCGTCGATATGGGCGATGCCGATATCGTCCATACCGATACCGAGGGTAGCCACGCGAATATCGAGGCCGCAGTGCGTGCGATCCGCGCTGCGGGCGCTTTGCCCGTGGTGCTGGGGGGCGATCATTCGATCAATATCCCCTGCATTCGCGCCTTCGACGACCATGGGCCGATCCATATCGTGCAGATCGACGCGCATCTCGATTTCGTGGATGAGCGGCATGGCGTCCGGCACGGGCATGGCAACCCGATGCGCCGCGCGGCGGAACAGGACCACGTCACGGGGCTAAGCCAGTTCGGCATTCGCAACGTCTCGTCCACCGCGAAAGAGGGGTATGACGCCGCTCGCGCGATGGGGTCCGACATCCTGTCGGTGCGTCAGATCCGCAAGCTGGGGGTCGAGGCCGTTGCCAAGCGGGTGCCGGAGGGTGTGGACCTCTACCTGACCATAGATATCGACGGATTCGATCCGTCCATCGCACCGGGCACGGGCACGCCCAGCCATGGCGGGTTCCTCTATTACGAGGTTCTGGAACTGCTGGCGATCCTGGCCAGGCGCAACCGCATCGTCGGTGTCGATCTGGTCGAAGTTGCGCCGGATTACGACCGCACGGGTACGACCGCGATCCTGGCGGCGCAACTTCTGCTGAACCTGATCGGGCGCATCCTGCACGCCCGCAACGCCTGAGCCATCACTGCGCGTAGTCGGGTTCCTCGGCATCCAGCATGGCGCGCATCCCGGCAAGGAATTCGGCCTCGGCCTTCGTGTCGCCCTCCTGCTGCTGCGCGGTCAGCTCGGCCACGTCGGGCGAAAGCTCCCGCAAGGGGCGGCCGGTTTGCAGGGCAAGGATGTAGGTCCGCGCCGCGCGCTCGAAATAGTACATGCGCATGAAGGTCTCGGCGACGGTCTCGCCGATCACCAGGACGCCGTGGTTGCCCATGATCATCGTGCGCACGCTCGGGTCCTGGAACAGGCGGGCACAGCGCGTGCCTTCTTCTTCCAGCGCAAGGCCGCCATAGGCCTCGTCCACCACCTGCCGGTTGTAGAAAATGGCCGAGGACTGGTCGATCGGCGGCAGGCGACTGTCGGCGAGGCTGGCGAGAACCGTGGCATAGGTCGAATGCACATGCATGGCGCAGCGGGCATGGGGCACATGGCGATGCAGGCTGGCATGCAGGCCCCAGGCCGTCGGGTCGGGCGCATCGGGGCCTTTCGCGCTGTCGGGGTCGTTGGCGTCGATCACCCAAAGGTCCGAGGCGCGCATCCGGCTGAAATGCTTCTTCGGGTTGATCAGGAACTCGGTCCCGTCGCCGTTCACCGCCAGCGAGAAATGGTTGGCGATCCCCTCGTGCATGTTCTCGCGCGCGGTCAGGCGAAAGGCGGCGGCAAGCTCGGCGCGGGCGGTGGCGTGATCCATATCGGGGCTCCTTCGGTCGATCGCGGCCACCCTAGCGGACGCCCCGGTGGGAACAAGGCGAACTGCCTCGAATGCTGTTGCGCGGTCACGAACGATCCGCGCAATTTCCCGTCTTTGAACAAGGCGTGACCCCAATCGCGCCCCATTTCACGATCAATGTGCATCCTGAGCAGCAAGTATGCAGGTGTAACGCATCATGGATCGTTTGACGGAAATGGAAGCCTTCGCCACGGTCGTGGATCAGGGCGGCTTCACGGATGCCGCCCGAAAGCTGGGCATTTCGAAATCCGCGGTCTCGAAACACGTTTCGAGCCTCGAAGCACGTCTTGGCGCGCGCCTTTTGAACCGCACGACACGGCGGGTCAGCCCCACGGAAATTGGCCTAGCCTATTACGACCGGGCGCGCCGTGTCCTCAACGATGCCGGAGAGGCAGACGCGCTTGTCACCGCAATGCAATCGGCGCCCTCGGGCACGCTGCGCGTCTCCATCGCGACCGATTTCGGGGTGAACCATGTCTCACCGATCCTCGGCAAGTTCCTGAACGAATACCCCGAGATCACCGTGAACATGGTGCTGAACAACCGCTATGTCGAGTTGATCTCGGAAGGGTTCGACATGGCGATCCGCGTGGGCGAGCTGGAAGACAGCAGCCTGCGCGCGCGCAAGATCTGCGAAACCACCCGCCGCATGATCGCCTCGCCCGAGTATTTCGCGCGCTACGGCCGCCCCGAGAAAATCGACGATCTGAACGAACACAAGCTGCTGCATTACTCGAACTCGTCGTCCAGCAATGTCTGGAAGATCACCGCGCCCTCGGGCGAGCAGCGCCAGGTGCGCACCGGTGGCTGGCTGACGGTGAACGACGGTCAATCCCTGCTGAACGCCGCGGTCGGCGGCCTTGGCATCGCCTACTTGCCCAGCTTCCTTTACGCGGAGCCCATGCGCGAGGGTCTGCTCGAAGATGTGATCCCCGATCTGCCGGTGGATGTGCAGGGGATCTACGCCGTCTATCCGCCGGGCCGGTTCATCCAGCCCAAGGTGCGATCCTTCATCGATTTCCTTGTGACGGCCTTCAAGGACAAGGGGCCGACCGACTGGTAAGCCCGCCCGCCGTATTACCCTTCGTGCCAGCGCCTGCGTCATGCAGCGCGCCGACTATTCCCCCGGTGATGGCCGATCCATCCCGGGGGATTTTTTCTGATGCGTAGGAAACCGCCTTAGCCCGGGGTCGTCAGCACGACCTCAACCCGCCGGTTCGCCTCGCGGCCTTCGTCCGTGTCATTGGCGGCGCGCGGCGCGAGAAAGCCGATCCCCGCGGCGCTGACCTGTTCGGGCGACACGCCAAGGCGGTCGATCAGGTGGCCGCGCACGGCCTCGGCCCGCGCCTCGCTCAGTGCGATGTTGCCCTCCAGCGACCCTTGCGCGTCCGTGTGCCCGACAAGGACGATCTGCCGTGTCGGGTCACCGGCCAGAAACCGGGCCAGCTCGGCAAGCGAGGCATAATCCGCCCCCGACAATTCCGACGCGCCCGTCTGGAAACTCAGGTCATCCAGCGGGGCCGAGCCGTGGATCAGCAGGCGGTCGATCAACCCCAAATCCTCCGCCGCAGGGGCCGTGGGCGCGCTCGCCTCCGGCGCGCGGCTGGAGCCTGTAACCGGCGCGGCGGTCTGGTCGGCCGGGGTGACAAGGGTCAGGTGCAGGTAGGCCGTTTGCCCGCCGCGCGAGACCACCACGGCCACGCGGTCGCGCGCCCCATCGTCGCCATCGCGATCCGCGGCGATATAGCGGAAATCGCCCAAATCCACGTGCATCGTGGGGGCCTCGCCGACCGAGATCGCGTTGCGGAAATCGAACCCGCCGCAGGCCCGGTCCGCGCAGGCAAAGGTGATGCGGTAGCCCTGCGCCTCAAGCTGTTCAGCCAGGGCAGTGGCCAGTTGCGCGCTGCTATCGGTGGCGGCATTCGGCACATGCCAGGTGAAGCCCTGGACGACACCCTGGGCCAGGTCCGTGGGCACCTGCCCGTCCGCGAAAGGCCCCGTCGCAATGGCGTGATCCCCCGGCGTGGCCGGATCGGTCGCCACCAGCTCCGCCCCCGGCGGCAGATCGAGGTCGAGCGCAGACGCTGCCCCGGCGCAAAACACCGCGGCGCACATCAGGCTCAGGGGGGCGCAAAGGCCGCGTTTTCTGCGGCCAAGGGTGATCATTTTCAGGCTGTCTCGCCGCTTTTCACTCGATAGTGGTACTGTCCCACAGGATTCATCCCCAAGGAAGCGTAAAGCCCCAGGGCCGGCGAATTCTTGCGCGTGACAAGAACGGCGAAGGTCTCCGCGCCCTGCTCGGCGGCCCAATGCGCCGCCGCCCGCATCATGTGTCCGGCCAACCCCTGCCGCCGCGCGCGGGGCAGAACCTCCAGCGCGTGCAGCATGGCGACGCCGTCCGAGATGGCCACAAAGGCCGTGCCCGCGGGCCGGTCGCCAATGCGCCCGAAAAGGCTGGTCTTGGCACCATCGGCCCGGTGCATCACGGCCAGACGCGAGGGGCCGATGCCCCCCTCGGCCCAGATCTCCTCCTGCACGGCGAGGGGCGGCCAGATGTCGAAACAGGTGACGCGCGGCGGCGGCGCGGCCATCTCGCCCGCGGCGATGGCAAGGGCGACGGTCTCGTCGCGGGTGGTGTAGCCCTCGGCCTCTAGCACGGCATCAAGGCCGGTCTGGTGTCCCGGCACCATGAACAGCGCTTCCTGCCCGATGGCGCGCTGCGCGTCGGCCACGACGGCGATCTGTGCGGGCGTCACCTCCGATCCGTCCGAGGTCGCGTCCGCCAAGCGCGCGGCGGACACGCGGTTGCCGCCCCCGCCGCCATGCGCCACCTTGAACGGCCCCACGGCCTCGACCCGCTCGGGCGGCCATGTCTCGGCGATGACGCGCGCCAGCCGCTCGGGCGGCAGGGCCACGCTCACCGCGTCTCTCCGAACAGGGCGGAAAGCTCCTGCATCACGGCATCCACCGCCTGCCCGTCCTGGCTGCGCACGACAATGTTCGACCCGTGCACCCCGTCGCGGATGAATGGGTAGGACCCGATGGAAACCTCGGGGTGATCCTCGGCCAGCTGGCCCAGCCTTGCCGCGATGTCCCCCTCGCCCTGCCGCACCATCAGGCTTTGCGACAGGACCGGCGCGCCACCTGTCAGCGTGGGCAACACCCCCGCCAGCATCGCCTCGAAGATCGACGGGACGCCGGCCATCACGTGGACATTGCCAAGGGTGAACCCCGGCGCGGCGGAAATCGGGTTGTCGATCAGGGTCGCGCCGTCGGGGATCCGCGCCATGCGCAACCGGGCCTCGTTCAACTCCTGCCCACGGGCGTCGTAATGCGCCTGAAGGATCGCGCGCGCGTCGTCGCGGATGCCGATCGGGGCGCCCATCGCCTCGGCCACGGCTTCGGCGGTGATGTCGTCATGGGTCGGCCCGATCCCGCCCGAGGTGAACAGGTGGTCGTAGCGGCCCGCCAACGCCTTCACCGTTGCCACGATGGTCGCGTGATCGTCCGCGATCACCCGCGCTTCGCAGAGCGGGATGCCGTGATCGGTCAGCGCCCGGGCGAGGTGATACATGTTCGCGTCGCGGGTGCGCCCCGACAGGATCTCGTCCCCGATCACAAGCATCGCGGCGGTTGGGGATGTCATGGGCAGGCTCCACGCTTGAGGAAAACGTCCCAATCGGTATAGGGGCGGGCCCATGCGCTTTCAAACCCCTCTCGTGCCCGCACGGCTGATCCGTCGCTACAAACGCTTCCTCGCCGACATCGTGCTGGAGGACGGGACCGAGGCGACGGCCCATTGCCCCAATCCCGGCTCGATGATGGGTCTGAACGCCCCGGGTAGCCGCATCTGGGTCGAACCGAATGACGACCCGAAGAAAAAGCTGAACTACGGCTGGCGGCTGGTCGAACTGGACGGCGGGCACCTTGCGGGCATCGACGCAGGTCTGCCCAACCGCATCGTGGGCGAGGCGCTGGCCGAGGGGCGCATCCCGGCGCTGACGGGCTACGAGACGATCCGCCCCGAACAGAAATACGGCGAGAGAAGCCGCATCGATTTCCTGCTAAGCGCCCCCGGCCGTCCCGACGCCTATGTCGAGGTCAAGAACGTGCATCTGCGCCGCGACGGCGACTGGGCCGAGTTCCCCGATTGCGTCACCGCGCGGGGCACCAAGCACCTGGGCGAGCTGTCGCGCATTGCGCAGGCCGGGGGACGTGCCGTCATGCTCTACGTCATCCAGCGCACGGATTGTGCCCGGTTTCGCCTTGCCGCCGATCTTGACCCGGCCTATGCGGCGGGTTTCGACGCGGCGCGTGACGCGGGGGTGGAAATGCTCTGCCACGCCACGCGGATCGACCGCCATGGCGTGTCGCTGTCCGGGCCGCTGCCCATCGACGAGGGGCCGCAAGCGCTGCGCTGACCTGTCCGGCCCGCCCCGGCTGGAAAACCGGCGCCGAAAGGCATAAATTCCGCACAAGCACAGGAGGCTTGTCTTGGACGATTTCAAGGGCCGTCTGACCAAGGACGGCATTCGCATACACGAGCCCGCCGATTTCGCGGGCATGCACAAGGCCGGTCGGCTGGCGGCGGACATCCTCGACCGGATCGCGCCCATGGTCGAACCGGGCGTGACCACGGCTGCGCTGGACGCGGAAATCGAGCGCATGGTGGACGAGGCCGGGGCCAAATCGGCCACCATCGGCTATCGCGGGTACAAGCACGCCTCCTGCATCAGCGTGAACCACGTGGTGTGCCACGGCATCCCGGGCACCAAGGTGCTCAAGGATGGCGATATCCTGAACATCGACGTCACCGTGATCGTCGATGGCTGGTTCGGGGACACCTCGCGCATGTATGTGGCGGGCACGCTGGGGCGTAAGGCCGAACGCCTCGTGCAGGTGACCCATGACGCGCTGTTCAAGGGGATCGAAGCGGTCAAGCCCGGCAACACCTTCGGCGATATCGGCCATGCCATCCAGACCTTCGTCGAAGGCCACCGCATGTCGGTCGTGCGCGATTTCTGCGGTCATGGGCTGGGGCAGGTGTTCCACGCGCCGCCCAACGTGCTGCATTACGGTCGCCCCGGCACCGGCCCGGTTCTGGAAGAGGGCATGTTCTTCACCATCGAGCCGATGGTGAACCTTGGCCGCCCCGAGACCAAGGTGCTGGCCGATGACTGGACGGCGGTGACCCGCGACAAGAGCCTGTCGGCCCAGTTCGAACATTCCATCGGCGTGACGGCGACGGGATACGAGATCTTCACCCTCTCGCCCGCGAATAAATTTCATCCCACCTGGGCCTGATCCGGTAACCGGATATTAACCAGCGCATGGCACAGTGTCGGCATGTCAAATGTCATGCCGACTCAGCCGAGCTTTTCCTTTGACGAAGTCTCTCCGCGTTTCGTGACGACTGCGCCCGTCGTTTCGAACCCGGCCCCGACCGCCCGCGCGCTGGCGGGCGGCCCGTCCAGAGGGGCGGAGCTTCACCGTCACAAGCATCGCGACCGCCTGCGCCAGCGGTTTACCGAGGGCGGGGCAGATGCCGTGCCCGATTACGAATTGCTGGAGATGATCCTTTACCGCGCCATCCCGCGTGGGGATACGAAACCGCTCGCCAAGGCGCTGCTGAAGCGGTTCGGCGATATCAACCACGTCCTCGCCGCGCCCGAGGCCCGGTTGAAAGAGGTCGTGGGCGTCGGCGACCGCGTCGTGTTCGAATTGAAGCTGATGCAAGCCGTGGGGCACCGCATGGCCCGCGCCAAGGTGCTGAAAAAGCCCATCCTGTCCTCGTGGGACGCGCTGCTGGAATACTGCCAGACCGCGATGGCGCATCGCGACCTCGAACAGTTCCGCGTGCTCTACCTCGACCGCAAGAACGTGCTGATCGCGGACGAGGCGCAGGCCGACGGCACGGTCGATCATGTCCCCGTCTACCCGCGCGAGGTGGTCAAGCGCGCGCTGGAACTGAACGCCTCGGCGCTGATCCTCGTACACAACCACCCCTCGGGCGATCCTACGCCCAGCCAGGCCGATATCGACATGACCTATGCCATCCGGGACGCGGCCGAGGTGTTGGGCCTCGTGATCCATGACCACCTTGTGATCGGCAAGGCGCGCGAACTCAGCTTTCGGGCAGAAGGGTATCTGTGATGCGGCAGGGCGCGGCCCATTGCGAGCATCTCACCCAACCCGGCCAAAACACCCTGCAGGCGCTATTCCAGCCAGACCTCGACACGCCGGTTCACCGCGCGGCCCCAATCTGTGTCGTCACAGGCCATCGGCATCGCCTCCCCAAAGGCCTCGACGATCATCTCGACCCGGCCCGGGTCCACGGCCTCGGCCGCGGCGATCACCGCCTCGCGGACCGTTTCGGCACGCCTGAGCGACAGGCGGCGGTTGACGGCTGCCGCGCCCGCACTGTCCGAGAAACCCACGAAGATCAGGCGCCGCCCGTCAAAAGCGCCGCGCTCGATCGCGGCGGCCAATCGCAGGACCGAGGCGCGCGACTGGGTATCCAACTCGGCGGTGCCATCCCCGAAGCGGAAGGTCGGCGACAGCCGCTCGGCCCCGTCCAGCCGCGCGACGAGGGTTTGCAGATCGGCGAGTGTCACGTCCTCGCCCGCCCCGGCAATCGCATTGGCCAGCCGCGCGCCCTGCCACGCCAGCGGGGTGCGCGTCAGGCTCTGGTTCACGTATCCGGCGGATTGGACCATCCGCTCGGCGGTCTCGGAGCGGGTGAAATCGAGGAACTGGCGCACCAGTTGCGGCAGGCGGCGCGGCGCGAGGTACAGGTAAACCGGCGCGGTCAGCGGGTAATCCTCGGCCTTCACGGCGTCGGGCGTCGCCAGTTGCGAGAACCCGCAAGCCCCCCTCAGCGGCAGGGATCGCGCCAGGCCGCGCGAAGATCGGGGCATGATGCCCACGGCATAGGGGTCATTCGCCACGGCGGCCGCCAAGGCCGCGCCGCTGTCATGGCGCGTGACCTCTTCGGACAGGCCAGAGTCGGATGCGACAAGAACGCGGTCGGCGAAGCCCTGCGCCAGGCCCAGCCCCGGCGACAGAAGATGCAGGGCAACCGGTGCGTCCGGGCCCCCAAGCTCGGACCAGTTCGTGACCTCCCCGCCGAAAAGACGGGCGAGGTCCGGCAGCGAGATCGCGTCCACCGGGTTCTCGGGCGATACGACGGGCACCAGCGCGTCCAACGCCAGAACGCGCACGCGCCGCTCAAGCGCCGGGTCATCCGGGGCGGCGGCCTCGGCCGCGCGGCGCTCGGCGGCGTTGGGTTCGCGCAGGGCCAGCGCGATATCCGTCTCGCCATTCAGCAGCGCCAGAAACCCTGCGTCGGTGGTGCCGGGGGTGAGGTGAAAGCGTGCGGCGGGGCTGCCGTCTCTCCGGGACAGGGTAAAGATCTGCGTGCCGTCCGCGCCCTCGGTCTGGCGCAGCGCCATACCTTGCGCTTCGGCAAACCCTTGCAGCAACTCGGGCATCAACCCCTCGGCCACTGTGGCTGCGCCCGCGATGCGCGCCTCGGCGACAAAGGTCGTCAGGTCGGGACAGCCGGGGCCGGCACAGGACACGCCCTGCGCCGACACAGTCATCGGGCCGAATTCTGTTTCGATCCGGTAATAGGCGCCGTCATAGGAGATCAGGTTGCCTTCCAGCGTGACCGATCCATCGAGCGAGCGCAGTTCGACATCCTGCGCGATCGCCGGCGAGGGATGGGACAACAGGAAAAGGGCGGCGATGACTGCCGCCCCGACATACCGGATCATGGATCTGTGAAACTGCGCAGGGCCTCAATTGGAGGCGAGTCTCACGTCCCCCAGCAGATTTTGCAACACAAGAAAGTCGCCCACCGCGTCGCAACCGGGATGGGTGAAAGTCAGCGGCGTCACCTCGACCCGGCCCGCGGCCTCGGCGCGCAGGGTGCGGGCCTCGGCGGGGTCGCCGCAATTGGCCTCGGTGATCTCGGCATCCAGAGACAGGCGGACGGAGTCGCCCTCGGACAGCGTGTCGCGCGGCAGCGTATAGACCTGCGCAAGCATCGGATCGTCCATCGTGGGGTCGCCCAGTTGCGTCAGGAAGCCACCGGTGCCGTCAAGCGCGGCGGCAGGTGTGCGGGGCGTTTCGGCCCAGACATGCCCTTCTTCGCCGAAGCGCGCGCCGAATTCCATCGCGTGCAGGCTGAGCGCGGCATGGCCTGCCCAGGACACGCCGATGCGGTCATACTCGCGCAGGTCGGCCAGCGGCACGAGCAGAGAGTTTTCCGTCCCATCACCCATGCGCACGGTGAAGAAGGCGGGCGTCTCGAAGGCCGGGATGTCCAGCGTCAGAAGACCCAGGGCATCCGTCCGCGCGGTGATCGTCAGGCCGGAATGTTCGACCGTGACGCTGGTGTCGGGTTGACAGGGCGACAGGATATCGAGCGCCACCATCGCGGCGGGCTGTGCCGTTGCATCGACGCTCAAGCCGCAGGGCAGGCCAAGCGGCGACAGTTGCGGGCCCTCGGGCGTTGCGGCGGCCGGGTCCGGGATTTGCGCCGGCGCGGCATCGGGCGTGGGACCGTCGCCCATCGCGGCGAGGCCCGGCAGGTCGGGGGCCGCGGCCTCTTCGGTCAGGGCGACCTCGACAACGGGGTCGACCTGCGGCTCGGACATTTCGGGGGCCATCGCCACGGCAAGGGACAAGGGAAGCGGGGCGTCCGTGGCGGCAGCGGCGGCTGTTGCCGGCGCGGCGGATGCAGGCGGCAAGAGATCACCGGCAGCCGATGCGATGGGTTGAGGCGCGTCGGCGCCGCCGGAAGGGATCGGGAGCAGGCCTTGCGATGCCGCATAAACGCCGCCGCCAGCAAGGCCGAGGGCCACCGCGGAAACGCGCATGATGAGGGAACTGGGCATGACGTGACCTTTCGCTCGCTTCGATTGGCGAAGAGGGTCACCCCGGAAATGGGCGAAAATCAGGAAACAATCGGGGCGGTTTTGCGGATATCGGACACGAGGCCCCGCGTTTTTCCGCCGTGCGTCAGCCGTGATCGGGCGTGGAATTCTGCTGAACCTGCCGGGCGATCAAGTCGAAATCCGCCGCGTACATTTCCCGGATCGCGTCGTGATGGGCCGGGGTCAGATCCTTGCGCGTCACGGTTTTCGTCGACTTGTTTTGGTGCCCGAGGGGCGACCGCAGCCCGGCCTTTGCAGCGATCCGGGGGTAGTGGTCGGCCAGGCGATCCAGCAGGATCAGATCCTGGACCATGACCTCTCCGTTCGCATCGAGGACGAAATCGACCTGCGGACGCACGAAGTAGAACTTGCGCCCGCGCGTCTCGGCGCGGCCCGCCTTGCCAAGTTGCTCGGGCAACCATGTTCCCAGGAAACGGTCGAAGGAGATCCGGCGCCCGTACCTTTTCGGGGCGAGGTAGTTGTATATGGACAAGGCGCGGTCCACGGGATCGCGCAACAGGGCGAATGTGTAGTAGCTCGCGAACATTTCGGGCGTCGCATACCAGTATTGGATGTACTCGCGCGCACAAAGATGGGCGAGGCGTGGCGGCCCGTTTCGCGGGTTCTTGTTCGGGCGCAACAAGAGCGGCGCGCGACTCTCCCAGTCGAGGCCCAGATCCTCGAGAAAACAGGATTCGATGCTTTGCCCGCCGCATTTCGGAATGTGAACGAAGATCGTCTTGTGGGGATGCGAAATCACCTATCGCCCCTCCTTGTTTGGGGACCGGCCGCGGCACACGGCCCCCGACGAAAGCAGACTCAGGCCAGACGCCCGTGGCAATGCTTGAACTTCTTGCCCGACCCGCAGGGGCAGGCGTCGTTCCGGCCGGGGTTGCCCCAGGTCGCGGGGTCGTTCTCGTCGAACCCTTCGACCAAGGGCGCGCCGTCGCCGGTGGCGGGCGTTCCGGACGCGGCTTCGGACGCGGCGGCGCCGGCCTTTTCAGCTTGTTCCTGTTGCTGTTTCTGCTGCGCCTGAAGCTGGCGGATCAGTTGTTCCTGCTGTTCCGGGGTCAGCGGCTGGATGCGCGACAGTTTCTGGGTCACGTCGGCGCGCAGACCGTCGAGCATGATTTCGAAAAGCTGGAACGCCTCGGTCTTGTATTCGTTCAGCGGGTCGCGCTGGGCGTAACCGCGGAAGCCCACGACGGAGCGCAGGTGTTCCAGCGTCAGCAGGTGATCGCGCCATTTCTGGTCGATGGTCTGCAGCAGAACCTGTTTCTCGATGTTGCGCATCTGCTCGGGGCCGAACTGCGCGGCTTTGGAGGCCATGTATTCGTCGGCGGCCTTTTCCAGACGCTCGCGGATGACTTCCTGATCGACGCCATCCTCGGCGGCCCAGTCCGTCACCGGAACGTCGATGCCGAGCGTGTCCTTGGCGGCCTGCTGCATCTCCTCGGCTTCCCACTGGTCGGCGTAGGAGCGGGGCGGCATGTGGGTGTCGACCATGTCCTCGATCACCTGGTGGCGCATGTCACGGGCGATCTCGGCAATGTCCTCGGCGCCCATGATCTCGTAGCGCTGGCCGAAGATGACCTTGCGCTGGTCGTTCATCACGTCGTCGAACTTGAGCAGCTGCTTGCGGATGTCGAAGTTGCGGCCCTCGACCTTGGCCTGCGCGCGTTCCAGCGACTTGTTCACCCAGGGGTGCACGATCGCCTCGCCCTCTTGCAGGCCGAGGGTGGTCAGCATCTTGTCCAGCCGTTCCGAGCCGAAGATACGCATCAGGTCGTCTTCCAGCGACAGGAAGAACGAGGATTTGCCCGGGTCGCCCTGACGGCCGGACCGCCCGCGCAACTGGTTGTCGATGCGGCGGCTTTCGTGGCGTTCGGTGGCGAGGACGTAAAGGCCGCCCGCATCCTTCACCTTTTGCTCTTCGGTGGCATGCTCGGCCTCGATCCGGGCGCGCACCTCGTCGGGGTGGGCGTCGGGGTCGGCCTCGAGCGCCTCCATGATCTTGAAGTCGACATTGCCGCCCAGTTTGATGTCGGTCCCGCGACCGGCCATGTTGGTGGCGATGGTGATCGCGCCCAGCTTGCCGGCATCGGCGACGATCTGCGCCTCCTGCTCGTGCTGGCGGGCGTTGAGCACGTTATGGGGCAGGTTCGCCTTGGTCAGCATCTGGCTGAGCATTTCCGACTTCTCGATCGACGTGGTGCCGACCAGAACCGGCTGGCCGCGGCCATGGGCGTCGCGGATCGCCTCGACGATGGCCTCGTATTTTTCCTTGGCGGTGCGGTAGACCGCGTCATCCTCGTCGATCCGGGCGATGGGCTTGTTCGTGGGGATCTCGACCACGCCAAGCCCGTAGATCGACATGAATTCCTCGGCCTCGGTCGCGGCGGTGCCGGTCATGCCCGCCAGCTTGTTGTAGAGGCGGAAGTAGTTCTGGAAGGTGACGCTGGCCATCGTCACGTTCTCGGGCTGGATCTTGCAGCCTTCCTTGGCCTCGATGGCCTGATGCAACCCGTCCGACAGGCGACGGCCCGGCATCATGCGGCCGGTGAATTCATCGACCAGCACAACCTCGCCGCCGCGCACGATGTATTGCTGATCCTTTAGGAACAGCTTGTGCGCGCGCAGTGCGTTGGTGACGTGGTGAACGATGGTGGTCGACTCGGGGTCATAAAGGCTTTGCCCTTCGGGCAGCAGGCCGACCTCGTGCAGCTTGTCTTCGAGGAACTCGTTGCCTTCGTCGGTGAAGGTTGCGTTGCGCTGCTTTTCGTCCAGCGTGTAGTGCTCTTCCCGGATGTCGGGGATAATCTTGTCGATCGCGACATAGAGGTCCGAGCGATCCTGCGACGGACCCGAGATGATCAGGGGCGTCCGCGCCTCGTCGATCAGGATCGAGTCGACCTCGTCCACGACGGCGAAGTTGTGCCCGCGCTGCGCCATTTCTTCGAGGCTGCCGCGCATGTTGTCGCGCAGGTAGTCGAAGCCAAGCTCGTTGTTGGTGGCATAGGTAATGTCGGCGCGATAGGCGGCGCGTTTTTCATCGTCGGGCTGGCGCGGGTAGACGACGCCGGTGGTCATGCCGAGCGCGGTAAAGACCTTGCCCATCCATTCCGAGTCGCGCTTGGCGAGGTAGTCGTTGACGGTGACGATATGCACGCCCTTGCCGGTCAAGGCGTTCAGATAGGCCGGGAAGGTCGCGACCAGCGTTTTGCCTTCACCGGTTTTCATCTCGGCGATGTTGCCCTGGTGCAGGAAGATGCCGCCGATCAGCTGTACGTCGAAGGCGCGCAGGCCAAGCGCGCGGCGGGCCCCCTCGCGGCAGTTGGCGAAGGCTTCGGGCAGCAGGTCGTCAAGGCTTTCGCCATTCGCGGCGCGGGTGCGCAACTCGGCGGTCTTGGCGACGATCTCGGTGTCGGTGAGTTTCTCGAACTCGGGCTCAAGCTCGTTGATGCGGGCGACAAGGGGGCGGACTGCCTTGACCTTGCGGTCATTCGGGGTGCCGAAAACCTTTTTCGCGATCGTACCGAAACCCAGCATGCGCAACGCCTTTTTCCTGCGGGCGCGCGGGGCTCGCGCGGCCCGGATCATCTCAAATCATCGTGTGGGGCATCCGGGTTGTTCGACCCATCGCGGCGGTCTATCAACGGCGGCAAGACGGCCAAGGCCCCGATGCGAAACCCGCAAGGGACATAAGGGGCGGCCACATGAGTGTCAACGCGGCCAAAGGGGCCATTCACCCCGGCCGTCCAGCCAAGGGAAGTCTTTCATGAAATCGCTTTTTGCCAGTGCCGCGCTGTCGGCCCTTCTTGCCCTGCCCGCCTTTGCCCAGGATGAAGTGACGGCGGATACCGTTCTGGCCACGGTGAACGGCTCCGACATTACGGTCGGTCACCTGATCGCCATGCGCTCGATGCTGCCCGAGCAATACCAGCAGCTTCCGGCCGAGGTCCTGTTCGACGGCATGCTGGAACAGCTGGTGCAGCAGCAGGTGCTGGCCGATGTCGCCGACGACAACATGACCGCCGCGATGGAACTGAGCCTGGCCAATGAGCGCCGCGCGATCCTGGCGTCGATGTTCCTTGACGAGGTCGCCATGGCCGAGATCACCGACGAAGAGATCCAGGCCGCCTATGACGAGCAATTCGCACAGGCCGAGCCGGTGACCGAATACAACGCCAGCCACATCCTCGTGGAAAGCGAAGAAGCCGCGCAGGCCCTGATCGACGAATTGGCCGAGGGTGCGGATTTCGCAGAACTCGCCGCCGAGCATTCGATCGGCCCGTCGGGCCCGAACGGCGGTGCGCTGGGCTGGTTCACCGAAGGGATGATGGTGCCCGAGTTCGAGACCGCCGTTCTCGCGCTGGAGGTCAACGAGGTGTCGCCCCCGGTCGAGACGCAATTCGGCTGGCATGTCGTCCTGCTGACCGACACCCGCGAGCAGGAGCCGCCGGCGCTGGAAGAGGTGCGGGGCGAGCTGCTGGAAGGCATGCGCCGCGCCCGTGTCGATGCCCGCGTTGCCGAACTGATGGACGCGGCCGAGATCGAGCGCCCCGAGATCGAGGTTGACCCGGCGGTGATCGCGGATACTGACTTGATCTCCGAGTAACCCATTCACGGACGGGCGCGATGGCAAAGGGCGACAAGAAGGCCAAGGGCAAATCCAAGGACACGTCCGGCAAGAAGGCCAAGGACAAGTCCAAGAAGAAAGCCGCGAAAGAGACCAAGGCCGAAGAGGCCGAGGTCGCGGCCAAGCCCAAACCCCTTGTCTCCCCGCTCGCGCCCGACCGTTTCCCGGACCTGCCCGTGATCGACGGTGTGCGCTTTGCCACCGCGCAGGCCGGGGTCCGCTACAAGGATCGCACCGACGTGATGCTGGCCGAGATCGCACCGGGCAGCACGTTGGCCGGGGTCTTTACCCGATCCGCCACGCGCTCTGCGGCCGTTCTCGACTGCCAGGACAAGCTCGAGATGTTGGGCGATACGCCCAAGGGCGGCTTCGCTATCGTGGTGAATTCCGGCAATGCCAACACCTTTACCGGGCAGCGCGGGGCCAGCGATGTGGCCGTGATCGCACAAGCCGCCGCCTCGGCGCTGAAGGTACCGGTCGGGCATGTGTTCACCTCGTCCACCGGCGTGATCGGTGAGCCGCTGCCAGCCGAAAAGATCACCGACGCCCTGCCGGGGCTGGTGCAGGGTCTGTCGCCGGATGCCGCCGAGGATGCCGCGCGTGCGATCATGACCACCGACACCTTCCCCAAGGGCGCGATGGCCGAGGTCGAAATCGGCGGCGTTGCGGTGAAGGTGATGGGCTTCGCCAAGGGCTCGGGCATGATCGCGCCGGATATGGCGACGATGCTGGGCTACATCTTTACCGATGCAGCCGTCACGCAGGATGGGCTGCAAGCCATCCTGAGCGCCGCGACCAAGCGCAGCTTCAACGCGATTACGGTGGATAGCGACACCTCGACCTCGGACACGGTGCTGCTGGCCGCCACGGGTAAGGCCGGCAACGTGCCGCTGTCCTCGGGGCGCAGTGCCGAGGGCAAGATCCTGGCCACCGCGATCGAGGAGGTGATGAAAGACCTCGCCCTTCAGATCGTGCGCGATGGCGAGGGGGCGACGAAACTGGTCGAAGTGCGGGTGACCGGTGCCAAGACCGCGCGGGACGCCGACAAGGTGGCGCGGTCCATCGCGAATTCGCCCCTGGTGAAAACTGCCGTGGCCGGTGAGGACCCGAACTGGGGCCGCATCGTGATGGCCGTCGGCAAATCGGGGGCCGTGGCCGACCGCGACCTTCTGTCGATCCGCTTCGGCGATATCCTGGTCGCGGAAAACGGCTGGGTTGCCGAAAGCTACCGGGAAGAGGATGGCGCGAGCTACATGACCGGGCAGGAGCTACTCATCTCGGTCGATCTGGGCCTTGGGCGCGGCGAAGCGACCGTCTGGACCTGCGACCTGACCAATCGCTACATCGAGATCAACGCGGATTACCGGTCGTGAAGACCATTCTCGTCTCTGCCGTCGCCCTGATCGACCGTGATAACCGCGTGCTTCTGGCGCAGCGGCCCGAGGGGAAGTCCATGGCGGGCCTGTGGGAGTTTCCGGGCGGCAAGGTCGAACCCGGTGAAACGCCCGAGGCGGCGCTGGTGCGCGAATTGCACGAGGAACTGGGCATCGAGACGTGGGACAGCTGCCTTGCGCCACTAACCTTCGCCAGCCACAGCTACGACGATTTTCACCTGCTCATGCCGCTGTTTGCCTGCCGCAAGTGGACCGGTATACCGCGTGCGCAGGAGGGGCAGACACTGGCCTGGGCGCGGGCGAGTGAATTGCGGGACTACCCGATGCCGGCTGCCGACATCCCCCTGATCCCGCTTTTGCGCGACTGGCTCTGAACAGGATTTCGCGGATTTTCGCCGATTGCCTGCAATTTGGTCGCTTTTTGCGTGCTTGCGAACAATTTAGCAGTGCTTTTTAAACTTTGCCGAGTAGTCTTGGGAAACACAAACGGGGGACAACGCTGTGTTTGCTACGATCGCGCTTGGAAGTTGCGTCACGATCCAGGGGATATTCGTGAAACGCCTGAACAACGGCTTCGTTCAGGTCAAGGTGGGCGACCAGCTGTATACCGGTCGCCCTGTTTCTGCGGTCAAGGCCGCCTGATCAGTCCAGCCACCCTTTAAGGTTTTCTTCGACCACGGCGGCCAGCGCCTTCATGTGTGCGTCGTCGTCGTTGAGGCACGGGATGTAGGTGAACTCTTCACCGCCGGCCTCTTCGAAGCTTTCCTTGATCTCTTCGTTGATCTCTTCGAGCGTTTCGATGCAGTCGGCCGAGAAGGCGGGTGCGCAGACGGCGATGTTCTTCTTGCCATCTTCCTCGGCAAGGCGCGCGACCTCTTCCACGGTGTAGGGCTTCAACCATTCCTCGGGGCCAAAGCGCGACTGGAACGTCGTCGTGATCTCGGTGTCGTCCCAGCCAAGGCGTTCCTTCAGCAAGCGCGTCGTTTTCTGGCACTGGCAATGGTACGGGTCGCCCTCCATCAGGTAGCGGCGCGGCACCCCGTGGTAGGAGCAGACAAGGATATCGGGCCGCTTCTCCAACTCGCCGTAAGCCCGCTCGATGGATTGCGCGAGGGCTTCGATGTAGAGGGGGTTCTCGAAATACGGTTCGACAGTACGCGCGATGGGCTGCCACTTGATGTTCTGCAGCGCGCGGAAGAATTCGTCACACGCCGTGGCCGAGGTTGCGCCCGCGTATTGCGGATAGAGCGGGAAGAACAGGATCTTGGTGCAGCCCTGGGCAACCAGTTCATCGACCTTGGACTTGGTCGAGGGGTTGCCGTAGCGCATGCAGAAATCGACCACGACCTGGTCGCCGTAACGCGCCTCCATCAGGGCCTTCATCTTGGCGGTCTGATCCTTGGTGATCGTCATAAGGGGGCTTTCGCCCTTGTCCTCGTTCCAGATCGACTTGTAGGCCGCGCCCGAGCTGAAGGGCCGCTTGGTCAGGATGATGAGCTGCAGAAGCGGCTGCCAGATCCACGGGCTGTAGTCGATGACGCGCTTGTCCGAGAGGAACTCGTTCAGATAGCGGCGCATCGACCAGTAGTCGTAGTTGTCGGGCGTGCCGAGATTGGCCAGCAGAATCCCTACCTTGCCGAAGGTCACCTTGGGGTGATCGGAGGGCGCGTGGTCGGAAGGCGTTGTCAAATCGGGCATCTGCTTCATCATGTTCATCTGTGGCAAGCCTCAGTCATCTGGTCCGTCTAGGGCCGGAATGGCCGCTTCGTCAAATTCGGTGGTGTTCAACGCGTCCGCCAACCGCGATTGGGCGGCGCCGGGTCGCAGGGGTTTCTGCTGGCTGTCATGCGGGGCCCAAGCGGTCAGGAAGGCGAGATCGAAGGTCGCGGTGATCCGCCCATCGGGTGTCCCGAAGCGGTCGGCATATAGCGCAGCCATATGCGCGAAAAGGCTTTTCGGCATCGTGCGGCGGTGCCGGTCGGCCAGGGCGTTGGTCTCGCCCATGTCTCGCAGGTCGCGCATCAGGGCGAACGCGTCGGGATAGGTCACGGTCTTTTTCACCCGATCCGCTACCGGCAGGGCGAGGCCCGCGCGTTGCAGCAGCGACCCCATGTCGCGGATCTCGGCCATCGGCGCGACGCGGGGAGACAGCCCGCCCATGGTGGCGATCTCTGCCTCGGCCAGCGTTTGGCGCAGTTCCGAAAGGGTCTCTCCGCCGAAACACGTGGCGAGGAACAGGCCATCAGGGCGCAGGGCGCGACGGCATTGCACGATCTGGCCAACCGGGTCATCGGCCCAGTGCAGCCCCATGGCATGCACCACGAGATCATGCGCGCCCGCGTCGAGATCGAGTGTCTCGGCATCCGCGACCACACGGGCATTCGGGAGCAGATCGGCCCATATTTGCGGGAACGGCGTCACGATCGCGGGCGACGTAAACCTTCTGTTAACGTCGATGAGCCTCTCCTGCAGCTCGAACCGGGCCTCGTCATGCAGGAACCCGGCCCGATCCAGCCGCGCACGGGCGCGGTGCCGCGCAAGGGCAGCGGCATCCACGAGACGAGGCTGTGGGGTGGTCGGGGTCATCAAGTCTGGGTCCTGTTCACTGACCCATCGCAACTTAGGGGGCGAAGGTGAGATTGCAAACGATGCTGCATGCGGTTTTTCCGCCGGAATGCTTGAATTGCGGCGCACACGTCGACAGCGATTTCGCGATCTGCGGGTCGTGCTGGGCCGAAACGCCCTTCATTCTTGGCGCGGCCTGTGACCTTTGCGGCACCGGCTTGCCCGGCCAGAGCGCCGAGGGCGAGAGGCTGGTCTGCGACGAATGCCACCGGATCGCGCGGCCTTGGGCCGCAGGGCGGGCGGTCATGGCCTATGACGGGGTCGGACGCAAACTGGTGCTTGGCCTCAAACATGGCGACCGGGCCGAGGTGGCGCGGGCCGCCGGGCCCTGGCTGGCGCGTGCCGGGGCCGACCTGTTGGCGGGCGCCCCCGTTCTGGTGCCTATCCCGCTGCATTGGCGGCGTCTTGCGCAACGACGGTTCAACCAGTCCGCGCTTCTGGTGCAGGCGATGGGCCGGGTGACGGGGGCCGAGGTCGCGCCGCAGGCCCTTGTCCGCGCACGCGCCACGCCAAGCCAGGATGGGCGCGACCGCGATGCGCGGTTTCGCAACCTGTCCGATGCGATTCGGCCACACCCGAAATACGGTGCGATCTTGGCTGGTCGCCCGGTGGTGCTTGTCGATGACGTCATGACCTCGGGCGCGACATTCGCCGCGGCGACCGAAGCCTGCCGAGGCGCGGGCGCCACAGAAATTCGCGTGATCGCTCTGGCCCGCGTCGGGATGGATACTTAGGTTGGGTCAACACCAGTACAGCAGGAAAGTCCCGGCCCATGTCGACCATCGAGATGTATACCTCGCCGTTTTGCGGCTTTTGCCACGCGGCGAAACGGCTTTTGCAGAGCAAGGGCCAAAGCTTTGTCGAGTACGACGTCATGCGGGACCCGTCGAAACGCCAGGAGATGCTGCAACGCGCCAATGGCCGCCACACGGTGCCGCAGATCTTCATCGGCGACACCCATGTCGGCGGCTATGACGACATGGCGGCGCTGGATCGGGACGGCAAGCTTGACTCCCTGCTGAACGGCGCGTGACGGGCTGGCGCGACCACCCGCCCTCTTGCGCCAACGCCCCTCAAGCCGTTCTAATCCCGGAATGACCGGTTCCGACGACCCGCTTTCGGTTGCCCTTTTCAGCGAGATGTTCATGGCGGACCAGCTGGCGCGCAACCGGCTGTCCCGTGCCTTGCCCAAGGGCATGGAGCTGAGTCATTTCTCGGTGCTGAACCATCTTGCGCGGTCGAGCGAAGAGAAATCCCCCGCCCAACTGGCCCGGGTTTTCCACGTCACGCGCGGCGCGATGACCAACACGCTGAACCGTCTGGAATGGGCGGGGCATATCCACGTGCGCCCCGATTGGGACGATGCGCGGCGCAAGATGATCTCGATCAGCCCCTCGGGCAAACGCGCCCGCGACGCGGCTATCGCCGCCATCGCCCCGATCCTTGCCGACACGGTGCGCGAAATCGGATCGGACCGCGTGCGGCAGACGCTTCCCGTGATTCGGGAGCTGCGCCTGCGGCTGGAAAGCGACGAGGGTTAGGCCGGTTTGATCGAGGCGGTGACGTAGTTCACCGACAGGTCCCGGTCCGAGATCGACCAGCTCCACGCGATCGGGTTGAAGACGAACCCCTTGCGATCGACCGGGTCGAGGCCCGCGTTGCGGATCAGGTCATAAAGTTCATCGGGCGTGATGAACTTCGACCATTCATGCGTCCCCTTGGGCAGCCAGCGCATGATGTATTCCGCGCCCACGATTGCCATGGCAAAGCTTTTGGGGTTGCGGTTGAGCGTCGAGCAGACCATCAGCCCGCCGGGCTTCAACAGCTGGCGGCAGGCGGTCAGGTAGGCCAGGGGGTCGGCCACGTGTTCGACCACTTCCATGTTCAGCACGACATCGAATTGCTCGCCCGCCGCGGCCAGCGCCTCGGCGGTGGTGTGGCGATAGTCGATCTCGAGCCCCGATTGCTCGGCGTGGATCTTGGCCACGGGGATGTTGCGCTCGGCTGCATCGGCGCCGATCACCGTCGCTCCCAGACGCGCCATTGGTTCCGACAGCAACCCGCCGCCACAGCCGATATCCAGAAGGCGCAGCCCCTCGAACGGCTTGTCCGCCGTCAGGTCGCGCCCGAACTCGGCGGCGATCTGCGTCGTGATGTAGTCCAGCCGGACGGGGTTCATCTCGTGCAGCGGCTTGAACTTGCCGTGCGGATCCCACCATTCGGCGGCCATGGCCTCGAACTTGGCGATTTCGGATGCGTCGACGGTGTCGACAGTTTGCGTGGCGGTGTTCATGGACATCCCCCCGTCTTCCTGCGAGTGTGGTGGTGCCAGTGTCTTGAGGATCTATATAGGAAGCCGATGGACAAGTTCTCCGGCCAAAAGCGCGCAGCCGCGCATCTTTTCCCCCCGATCGACCCGTTTGACCAACGGATGCTCGATGTTGGCGATGGGCATCACATTTACGTGGAGCAGTGCGGCAACCCCAAGGGCGCACCTGTCGTGGTGTTGCATGGCGGTCCGGGCGGCGGGTGCAGCCCGGCCATGCGGCGCTATTTCGATCCCAAGGATTGGCGGATCATCCTGTTCGACCAGCGCGGCTGCGGGCGGTCGCGGCCCCATGCCACGGTCCGCAGCAACACGACCTGGCACCTTGTCGACGATATCGAGCGGATCCGGAACACGCTGGGGATCGAGCGGTGGGCGGTTTTCGGCGGCAGCTGGGGCGCGACACTCGCCCTGATCTATGCCGAGGCGCATCCCGAACGCGTGGGCTATCTCGCCCTGCGCGGCGTGTTCCTGTCGATGCAGCGCGAACTGGATTGGTTCTACGGGGGCGGGGCCGGGCAATTCTGGCCGGACCAGTGGTCGCGCTTCGTGACCCCGATCCCCGAGGAAGAGCGCGGCGACCTGATCGCGGCCTATAACCGGCGTCTCTTCTGCGGCGACCTGATGACCGAGACGCGCTATGCCCGGGCCTGGGCGGCGTGGGAAAACGCGCTGGCCTCGATGGAAAGCGACGGGATGGGGGGCGAAAGCCCGGCCGATTATGCCCGCGCCTTCGCCCGGCTGGAAAACCATTACTTCGCCAACAAGGGCTTCCTCGAGGAAGACGGCCAGATCCTGCGCGACCTTCACCGGATCGCGCATATCCCCGGCACCGTGGTGCAGGGGCGCTACGACATGATCTGCCCGCCCTTGTCGGCGCATCGTCTGACGTCGGGGTGGCCTTCAGGCCGGTTGCACATGATCCGCAACGCGGGCCATGCCTTGAGCGAGGGCGGCATCAGCGAGGAGTTGGTGCGCGTGATGAAGGGCGTCGGACAGGCGCGCGACAAGTTCGGCCTTTGACCCTGTTCAACGGGTCGGGCGCGGCTGCGGCGGCAAGACGCCGGTCTGTGGCGGCCCTTTCAGCAAACGCCGATCGATCCGTGGGCTGAGGCGGTCGCGGATCAGCGCCACGGGGTGGCTGCGCAAGGTCAGGCGCATGGCGACGTAATCTTCCACCACCTCTTCGCCCTCGGTCATCTTTGGCAGATGGGCGGCAGGCTCCACGATCCCTTCACCATCCAGATCGCCCGCGAACAGCGGCAATTCACGCTTGGGTGTCAGCGCGCGGGCGGCCCACAGCGCCTGCCGCCGATCCAGCCCGAGCGCGGCGAAGGCGTCGGCCTCGGACAGGATGGTGAGAAACCGCGCCTCCAGCCCCGCGCGGCGCCAGACATCCTCGACCGAGGTGTAGCCGTTGCCGCGTGCGGCGGTCAGCCAATCGGCCTCTTCCTCGCGCATCGACTTGATCTGCCGGAACCCTAGCCGCAGCGCCAACTCGCCCGTCTCGGTCCGTTCCATCACGTTGTCCCAGTGGGAGCGGTTCACGCAGATGGGCCGCACCTCCACCCCGTGTTCGCGGGCGTCGCGCACGATCTGGGCAGGGGCGTAGAAGCCCATGGGCTGGCTGTTGAGCAGCGCGCAGGCGAAGATGCCGGGGTGATGCCGTTTCAGCCACGCGCTGGCATAGACCAACAGGGCAAAACTGGCGGCGTGGCTTTCGGGAAAGCCGTAGCTGCCGAAACCCTCGATCTGGGAAAAGCAGCGTTCGGCGAATGCGTCGTCATAGCCATTGGCCCGCATCCCGCGCAGGAACCGGGTGCGAAATTCGCTGACATTGCCGTGCTTCTTGAAGGTGGCGAGTGACCGGCGCAGGCGGTCGGCCTCTTCGGCGGTGAAGCCCGCGCCGGTGATCGCGATCTGCATCGCCTGTTCCTGGAACAGCGGCACGCCGAGGGTCTTGCCCAGCACGCGTCCGAGGTCGTCCGAGGGAAAGCTGACTTCTTCCTCGCCGTTGCGGCGGCGGATGAAGGGGTGGACCATGTCGCCCTGGATGGGACCGGGGCGGATGATCGCGACCTGGATCACGAGGTCGTAGAAACAGCGCGGCCGCATGCGCGGCAGGAAATTCATCTGCGCCCGGCTTTCCACCTGGAAGACGCCCAGACTGTCGGCGCGGCACAGCATGTCATAGACCGCCGGATCCTCGGGCGGGAGGGTCGCCAGCGTGTAATCGGCCTGGTGGTGCATCGCCAACAGGTCGAACGCCTTGCGCACGCAGGTCAGCATCCCAAGCGCCAGCACATCGACCTTGAGGATGCCGAGCGCGTCGATGTCATCCTTGTCCCAGCAGATGACGGTGCGGTCCTCCATCGTGGCGTTCTCGATGGGGACCAGTTCATCAAGGCGGCCTTCAGTGATGACGAAACCGCCGACATGCTGGGACAGGTGGCGGGGAAAGCCGATGATTTCCTCGATCAGGCGGATGGTCTGTTTCAGGCGCGGGCTGTCGGGGTCGAGGCCGATTTCGCGCATGCGGTCCATCTCGGGTCCGGTTTTCGACCATGACCCCCAGATCTGGCTGGAGAGCGCCGAAAGCACATCCTCGCTCAGCCCCATGGCGCGGCCCACCTCGCGCACGGCGCGTTTGCCGCGATAGTGGATGACGGTGGCGCACAGGCCCGCGCGGTGGCGGCCATAGCGTTCGTAGATGTGCTGGATCACCTCTTCGCGTCGTTCATGTTCAAAATCGACGTCGATATCGGGCGGCTCGTTCCGCGCCTCGGAGACGAAGCGTTCAAACACCATGGTGCCGATCTCGGGTGAGACACTGGTCACGCCAAGCGCGTAGCAGGTGATCGAGTTCGCCGCCGACCCGCGCCCCTGACAGAGGATGCCGCGCGACCGGGCGAAGGCGACGATATCATGGACGGTCAGGAAATAGGGTTCGTAGTTCAGCTTGGCGATCAGGCGCAGCTCGTGCTGTAGCTGCTTTTGCGCACGCTCGGGGATGCCCTGGGGATAGCGCCATTCCAGCCCCTCCTGCGCCAGCCGGGTCAGGCGCTGGGCTGCGGTTTCGCCATCGGCGATTTCCGAGGGGTATTCGTAGCGCAGGCTGGCGATGTCGAACTGCAGGCGCGCGGCGATCTGGGTCGTGCGTGCGACCGCGTCCTCGTGCCCGGCGAAAAGGCGGCGCATCTCGACCTCGCCACGCAGGCGCTGTTCGGCATTGGCCTGCGCGGCGGTGCCCAGATCCTCGACGCGTAGCCCCTCGCGAATGCAGGTCAGCACATCGGTCAGCCGCCGCCGCGATCCGTGATGCATCAGGGGCCGGGCCGAGGCGACGGTGGGCAGGCCCAGCCGATCTGCCAGCCGCGCCGCCGCGTCTAAGCGCGCGTCGTCCAGCCCGTCATAGCGGGGCGCCATCAGCAGGCTCATCTGCGGGCCGAGGCCGCGCACCAGGCGATCCGCCGGGCGCTGCCAGTCGGGGGTGGCGCGGTCGGGCGCGTGCAGCAAGAGTTCCAACCCGCGCGCCTGCCCCAGCAGGTCATCGACATGCAAAAGGCACCCACCCTTTTCTGCGCGCAGCTTGCCCACCGACAGCAGGCGGCACAGGCTGGCCCAGCCGGTGCGGTCGCGGGGCAGCGCGGTCAGGCGCACCCCCTCGGCCAGCGTCAGGCAGGCGGCGGGCAAGAGGCGCGGCACATGGTCGATGGGCGCGCGCGGCGGGTCTGGCAGATGCGCGGGTTTTGGCGGGCCGATCGGGTCGGCGCGGGCGGATTTGGCGTCGGCGATCTCTTCCTCGATCTTGCGCAGCTCGGACCACGCCCGCACCACGCCCGCGACCGAGTTTTCATCGGCGATCGCGATGGCTTCGATCCCCAGCAGGGCGGCACGCCGCGCGTATTCCTCGGGGTGCGATCCGCCCCTAAGAAAGGTGAAGTTCGAGGTGATGCTAAGCTCGGCGAATCCCATGGTGCCGGTTAGTATATTCACCTTTTGTTCTCATTTGGAGTCGCTTGTCGCCGCTCTTGCTACCGGCATCTTGTGGGGCCGGGTGCTTGGCAACCAAGGCCCAATCGGGCACCACGTCAAAGGGCCGTCATTCTCTGGCCGTGGAAGGTGCCTATGCTTCTCTCGATCCATCACGCGGCGATCATCTGTTCGGATTATGAACGGTCCCGGGCGTTCTATACCGACGTTCTCGGGCTACGCATCCTTGCCGAGACGTACCGCGCCGCACGCCACTCGTGGAAACTTGACCTTGCCCTGCCGGATGGCGGCCAGGTCGAGCTGTTCTCTTTCCCCGATCCGCCGGTGCGGGCAACAGGCCCCGAGGCGCAGGGTTTGCGCCATCTTGCCTTTGCCGTGGCGGATGTGGCGGCGGCCAAGAGCGCCCTTGAGGCAAAAGGCGTGGCGGTTGAAGCCATCCGCATGGATGCGCTGACGGGGCGCGCCTTTACCTTTTTCCGAGACCCGGATGGCCTGCCGCTTGAACTGTACGAGGCGGGGTAAGGGCGCTCAGATCAGATCGAATTCGGTCAGAACGGCCTCGTAGATATCGCGCTTAAACGGCACGATCAGGGTCAGGAGGTCCTCCCCCGTCATCCAGCGCCACTCGGAAAACTCGACATCCTCGTGGGTCAGGTCGATGACGTCATCCCCGGCATCCAGCCGCATCAGCACCCATTTCTGGCTCTGGCCGCGATACTTGCCGCGATAGGGCAAAACCTCGGGCGGCAGATCGTAGGGCAGCCAGTCGGCGGTTTCACCCAGAACGGTGACATGCTTTCGCTTTACACCGGTCTCCTCGCGCAATTCGCGCAGGGCCGCCTTGACCGGGGTTTCGCCCTTGTCGATCCCGCCCTGCGGCATCTGCCAGGCGGGGGTGTCCATGTCGGCGCGTTGCCCGGCAAAGACACGGCCCTGCCCGTCCGTCAGCACCACGCCCACACAGGGGCGATAGGGCAGGGCCGCGATCTCGTCCGGCGTCATGCGCTTACTGCGGGTTCGGACCGAGCGCGTTCAGACCGGTCAGGATATCGATGGCATAGGCCAGCTGGTAATCCTCGTTCCGCAGGCGCGCGGTGGCTTCGGCTTCTTCACGCTCCAGTTCGCGCTGGCGCAACTCATCCTCGGTCAGGGTCGAGTTTTCCAGCGCGCCGCGCAGAGAGGCTTCGGTGCGGGCGGGGCGGTCGGCCTCGTCCTCGGCCATCTCCACCGGGTCGCGCTGTTCGACGATGATGTCGGGCGCCACGCCAAGCGCCTGGATCGAGCGGCCCGACGGCGTGTAGTAAAGCGACGTGGTCAGACGCATGGCGCCGTTGCCCGGCAGCGGCATCACCGACTGGACCGAGCCCTTGCCGAAGGTGTTGGTGCCCACGATCACCGCGCGGCGATGATCCTGAAGTGCGCCTGCCACGATCTCGCTGGCCGAGGCCGAGCCGCCATTGACCAGAACGACCATGGGCAGGCCTTCGATCAGGTCACCGGCGGTGGCGTTGTAACGCTCGCCATCGGCAACCTCGCGCCCGCGGGTCGAGACGATCTCGCCCTGTTCGAGGAAGGCATCGGACACGCGGATCGCCTGGCTGAGCAGGCCGCCGGGGTTGTTGCGAAGGTCGAGCACGACCCCGTTCAGGTTTTCGAGCCCGCCAACCTCGGCGATCATTTCCTCGAGGCCTTCGACGAGGTTCGGGAAGGTCTGATCGTTGAAGGTCGAGACCCGCAGGATCGCGGTGCGGCCTTCGAGGCGGTGGCGCACGGCGGTCAGCTGGATCCGGTCGCGCACGATGGTCACGTCGAAGGGTTCATCTTCGCCCTCGCGCACGATGGTGATGACGATCTCGGACCCGACCGGGCCGCGCATCAGGTCGACGGCCTGTTCCAGCGTCAGCCCCAACAAGGCCTCGCCATCCACATGGGTGATGAAGTCGCCGGCTTCGACGCCGGCCTCCATCGCGGGGGTGTCGTCCATGGGCGTGATGACGCGGACGAACCCGTCTTCCTGCGTCACCTCGATCCCGAGGCCGCCGAATTCGCCGCGGGTCTGCGTTTGCATCGCGTCGAAATCGCGCGGCGGCAGGTAGCTGGAATGCGGATCGAGCGAGGTCAGCATGCCGTTGATCGCGGCCTCGATCAGCGCGGCTTCGTCCACCTCTTCGACATAGTTGGCGCGGATGCGTTCGAACACGTCGCCGAACAGGTCGAGCTGTTGATAGACCGAGGCGTTGCGCGCCTCTTCCTGCGCCAGGAGCGGTCCTGCGACCTGCGTGGACAGGAGGACGCCCCCGGCGATGCCTCCGATGGCTGCGTAGATCAGCTTGTTCATGGGTGTGCGTCCTTGTACGTCTTTCGTTCGTTCTGCTCCGCGCGTGGCGCGCGCCGTCATTCGATTAGGAACCACTCGCCCGGGTCAACCGGACTGCCGCCCTCTCTCAACTCTATATAAAGCGTTTCCGAGAGGCCGGCACCACCGCCTTCCGCATCGGAGACGATCAATTCCCCGCCAGTGGCCACAGGCCCCGGCATGAGTCCAAGGGCCGTATCGCCCGCCACCAGTTGCCCGGCCGTCACGTAGAGGTCCCCCAAACCAGCGAGAATCAGAAGGTAATTCGTATCCGGTTCAAGGATAACGACATTTCCATAGTCCAGCAGAGGGCCGGCATAGCGGATCGACGCAGGCCAGGGCGCGGTCACGAGGGCGCGGGGGTGGGTGGCCAGCACGATCCCCGGGCGGCGGACGCCCGCCGCATCCGTTTCGTTGTAGCGTCGAAGAAGCGCACCCAGGGCAGGGGCGGGCAACGCGCCCTGCGCTTGCGTGAAATCCGGCAGATCGGCCGAGGCCGCGACCGGATCCGCGGCGAGAATCTCGGCAAAGCTGGTCAGCGAATCGACGTTTTCGAGGATCTGCCGCATCGCGTCGGCATCCAGGGCGAAGCGCGCCGGCAGGTCGCGCCGGTCGGCGATGGCCTGCGACAGCTCGGCTCGCGCGGCCTGTGCCCCTTGCAGCCCTTCGGTAAGCTGCGCGAGGGCGTTTTCCTGCAACGCGCGCAGCACTGCCAGTTCCTCCAGTTGCGCGCGCAGCGCCATCGCCTCGTCCGCGACGGCGGGCGTTACCTCGGACACGATCATGCCGGAACGGGCCGTGCCAAGCGGACCTTCCGGGTGCAGCAGGAGCAGGGGGGCGGGGGCCGCCTCGATGGATTGCAGAACGGCCAGAAGGCGGGCCAGGCGATCGCGCTCCGCTTCGAAGACCAGCAGGATGGTGCGTTCCCGCAAGGCGGCCTCGCGCAGGCCATCGCGCAGGGCCAGCAGGCCCTCCTCATAGGCGCGGACAGTCTGGGTCAGGGCCTCGACCCGGTCCCGCGCGCCCTCGGCCTCGGACAGGGATTGCCCGGCGGCCTCCAGCATCTCGGCGGCGCGGGCGGCTGTCTGCGCGGCATCGGTCTGGGCGGGGGCCGGACCGGCGATGCCGAGCGCACAGGCCACCGCGATGATCCGTGCCCATGCCCTCATGCCAAGAGGCTCTCCCCGGTCATTTCCTTGGGCTGCTCCAACCGCATCAGTTGCAGAAGCGTCGGCGCAAGATCGGCCAGCTTGCCGCCTTCGCGAAGCCTGGCCCCCTCCGGCCCGCCGACAAGGATCACCGGAACCGGGTTCAGCGTGTGCGCCGTGTGCGGCCCGCCCGTTACAGGGTCGACCATAGTCTCGCAATTGCCGTGATCGGCGGTGACGATCATCACGCCGCCGACCTTCTCCAACGCCGCCAGCGCCCGCCCGAGGCCCTTATCGACGACCTCGCAGGCGGCGATGGCGGCATCAAGGTCGCCGGTATGGCCGACCATGTCGGGATTGGCGAAGTTCACCACGATCAGGTCGTAGTCGCCCTCGATCGCCTCGATCAGGTGGTCGGTCACTTCACCTGCGGACATCTCGGGTTGCAGGTCATAGGTCGCCACCTTGGGCGACTGCGCCATGTAGCGGTCCTCGCCCTTTTCGGGAGGTTCCTTGCCGCCGTTCAGGAAGAAGGTGACATGGGGGTATTTTTCGGTCTCGGCGATGTGGAACTGCTTGAGCCCGTGCTGCGACACCCATTCGGCCAGCGTGTTCACGATCTCCTGCTTGGGAAAGACCGTGGTCATGTAGCGATCATGGCTTTTGGAATAGTCGACCATCCCCAGTTTGCCCGCGAGGTCCGGTCGCTCGCCCGTGTCGAACCCGTCGAACTCCGGGTCGCCGATGGCGGCGAGGATCTCGCGCGCACGGTCGGCCCGAAAGTTGAGGCAGAACACCCCGTCCCCATCCGCCATCCCGGCGTAGTCGCCCACCACGGTCGGCTGGATGAACTCGTCCGTCTCGCCCCGGTCATAGGCTTCGGCCACGGCGTCGGTTGCGTCGCCTGAAACGTGCAGCGTGCCCTCGGCCCCCTTGCCGCGCACCATCGCGTTGAAGGCCCGTTCGACCCGGTCCCAGCGCTTGTCGCGGTCCATGGCGAAATAGCGCCCGATCACGGTGGCGATGCGCACACCTTCGGGGCTGTTCGACTGGATATCCTCGATGAAGCTGGTGGCCGATTTCGGCGCCACGTCGCGGCCATCGGTGATGGCGTGAATGCGCACCGGTACACCCGCCGCTGCGATGACCCGCGCGGCCTCGGTCATGTGGGTGTACTGGCTGTGCACGCCCCCGTCCGAAACCAGCCCGAACAGATGCGCCGTGCCGCCGGTTTTCTTCAAAGCCGCGATGAATTCGACCAAGGCGTGTTCCTTGGTGAAACTGCCATCCTCGATGGCAGCGTCGATGCGCACGAGGTCCATCATCACGACGCGACCGGCGCCGATATTCATGTGCCCGACCTCCGAGTTGCCCATCTGCCCGTCGGGCAGGCCCACGGCGCGGCCATGGGTGGTCAGCGTCGCATGGGGGCAGGCTTGGTGAATCCGGTCGAAGTTCGGGGTCTTTGCCAGATGCGGGGCATTGTCCGCTTCGGTCGGTCCGATCCCCCAACCGTCGAGGATACACAGGACGACGGGGCGCGGGGGTGTCGGCGTTGCGTCAACCATGGAGCATCCTTCCCAGTTTGATCGCAACCGGGATACCGTTGGCCCGGCTGAGGCACAAGGCGCGGCCGCTGGCGAAGGATTCGTCCGAGCTTTCTATAGGTTTGAACAATGGAAGCTTGTTTCGTGGGTCCTTCTTGGTATTTTTGCCGACGATGCAGGGCTATCCCGCACCTGCACCTGATTTGAGCGACGGGTCTTTCGATGAGCTATACCGACAATCCGCTTTATTCCCAGCAATGGCATTTCAACCTGATCGGCGACATCGAAACGATCTGGGCAGAGTACAGCGGCGATGGCGTCGTCGTCGCGGTCTATGACGACGGGGTTCAGCAGAATCACGCGGATCTCGCGGATAACTACGATGAGACGCTGGAACTGCCTTACGACGATGGCGATCCCAACGACTTCAATGACGGAATTATCGGCGATTTCGACGACGGTCATGGGACCGCCTGCGCAGGCATTATTGCAGCAGGGAATAACGACGAAGGCGGGATCGGTGTCGCTTGGGGCGCGACGATCACAGGCGTCGATTACCTGGTGGACATCCAGAACGCCGGATCGGCGGCGATGGTCCAGGCGCTCTACGACATGGAAAATTATGACGTCGTGTCGAATAGCTGGGGGACCTTCGGGTTCGGGTATACTTTTGATTCCAGCTATGCCGACATTCAGAACGCGGTCTTTGGGTTGGTGGACGAGGCGAACGCCTTGGCCAGTGCCGCCGAAAACGGGCGTGGTGGACTTGGCACGATCATGGTCAAGGCCGCCGGCAATGACGCTGGCAGCGGCGTGCAGTACGGCGTCACGGGTCACCCCAGTTCACAGAACGATGGTCTCAACGTCGTGCGCCAGATCATCACGGTCGCTGCCACAGAGTCCGATGGCTTCACGGCCGAGTATTCCAACTGGGGTGTCAACCTGTTGATTGCCGCGCCAGCGGCCGCGGTGACCACTGATCTTCTGGGCACCGGCAATGGGTATGACTGGACCGGTTCTGGCAGTGACGATTACACTAACACGTTCGGCGGGACATCTGCCGCGACGCCCGTTGTTTCCGGGGTTGTCGCCCTGATGCTGGAGGCCAACCCGAACCTCGGTTGGCGTGATGTGCAACAGATCCTTGCCCTGTCGGCCAGCCACACAGGGTCGTCCTTCGGCAGCGGCGCCGCCGGCTTTGAAGATGGATCATGGTTCTCCAACGGCGCGTCCAACTGGAACGGTGGCGGCCTCAGCTATCATATCAACTACGGCTACGGCATGGTCGATGCCTTTGCTGCCGTTCGCATGGCCGAGATGTGGTCGGAATTCTTCGATAATCCGCAGGTGTCGGCCAACGAGGTGACGTCCGTCCACACAAGTGCAACGACCAACCAGACCATCGACGGGTCGTCGATCATCTATGATGAGCTCGAGGTCTCCGCGAATGATGCGATTTCGATCGAGACGATTTATGTCTACGTCGATGCGACGCATACTTGGATGGACGACCTGACGATCACCTTGATCGCGCCCGACGGGACCGAATTTGTCCTGAACGAGAACAATGGCAGCAGCGCCGACCTTTTCGGCTACACCTTTGCCGTGAACGCCGCGATCGGCATGAGCAGTGAAGGCATCTGGACCCTCGAGATCGAGGATACTTTCCCCTCAGCTGACGATGGCACGTTCTACGATTTCGAGCTGACCTTCTTCGGGTCGGACTTCACCAATGACGACGTTCACCACTTCACCGACGATTTCGCCGATTACGAGGCCGTGGAGAGTGACCGTTTCAATATCTCGGACAACAACGGCGGCACGGATTGGCTGAATTTCGTCGCCGTGACGCAGGATGTCTGGGTCGATCTCAGCTTGTTCAACTCGATCTATTTTGATGCGGCATGGGTGGCGCAAGTCGTTACGCCCAGTGCGTTCGAAAACATTGCCACCGGAGATGGCGACGACATCATCGACGGCAACCTCCTCGGAAACCACATCATCACTGGGCGGGGCGACGACCGTATCTACGCCTACGACGGAGAGGATATCCTCGAAGGCGGTGCCGGCAACGACTACCTCTGGGGCGGTGCGGATTCGGACCATTTCATCTACAGCAGTGGTGCGGACACCATCGAAGACTTCACCTCGGAAGATCTTGTCCTCATCAACCCGGCCATCTGGGGCGGCAGCATTGCCAGCTTGTTGGCCGGTGCCACGGTGGTGAATGGGGATGTCGTCCTGAACTTCAGCGCGGGCAACAGCCTGACCTTCACGGGCATCTCCAATGTCAGCGCGCTGGAGGGGTACATCTATTTCGAAGGGGAATTGCCGACGACCCCCAATGCGATCACCGTGGACATTTCCGCTGCCGGTCAGGCGGCCGGTCTCGCGTTGCAGGATATTGAGGGGGCGCTCTCGGACCTCGTAATGGAGGCAGAGATCCAAAGTGGGCAGTCCTCGACCGGGTTCACGAGCATCTCCGTCGGCGATGGACAAACGATTGTCTACACGGTCACGGGCACCGGCCTGACCTACGGCACCGACGCGTTCGGCACCTACCTGAACGGTGGCACGGTCACCAATGTCAACGTCACGATCAACGGCACATTCGTGGGCAGCTTCTCCGGCACGATCGATGCCGCGCAACTGTCTGCTGCGGCCTTCGCAGAGCTTGGCGGATCGCTGGGCGCGCTCGAGGCGTTCTTCAGCGCCGTGAACTGGACGTATAACGGGTCGTCGAACGACGATATCATCCCCGAGGGCTTTCTTAGCGAGGATGGTGTCCCGTTCGCGTTCAACGGGACCGATTCGCTCACCCTTGGCGGCGGCAACGACTCGGTGTTTCTCGCCGGCGGTGATGACTTCGCCAATGGCGGTGATGGCGATGACAGCATCGGTGGCGGCGACGGCAACGACACGCTGGAAGGCGGCAACGGGACCGACACGCTGGAGGGTGGCACCGGCTCTGACACGTTGAATGCGACGGGTGGCAATGGCAACCTGCTGCGTGGCGGGGCGGGCGACGATGTGCTGATCGGCGGCTGGGGGTCTGACA